>ONPG01000005.1 GCA_900319645.1 uncultured Bacteroidales bacterium | reverse complement strand
GCTGCAACGACAAGTGATGTGTCGCAGCAAATTCTGATACTAAAGCAATCAGATAATCCAAGCGGTCTTTTAGCGTTTTACTCATAAGCTTTGCAACTTCCGGCTGCAAAGGTACTGCTTTTTTTCGATATATGCAAGCATTTTGTAATAAATCAATCGAAAATCTACAAATTTGAGTAAATTCTATATTCTTTCCCAGAGAGAAAAACGGGTAAAACCGGCGTAAATATCCTATAAAATGGATTCGTTAATCTGCTGTTAAAGGCAGGAAAAGACACTTTAGCAAGTATTTGCATGTTTCCGGGGGCTGAGCTTGGACTTTTGTTCCGTCAGCCTCCCGGCGACGTCGGCTGAATAGCCACCTTATCACGCCCTTATCACGCCCTTATCACCCCGTAATCACCCCCTTATCACCCTCTTTTAGATGCCGTTTGAATACTCGTTACGCGTGCGCGTGCGAACGCGTATAAATAAGGTCTATAATAAAAATGGTCTAATATAAAAGAGGTCTATAAATGAAAACAGCCGTCATCTCGACGACTGTGTTTCTTGGTATTAGTCTGTTTATTTTTAAGGTACAAAAAAGATTGGTCTGATTTTTGTTGGACTTAATTTTGCCAACTGTAGTTGTCATTTCTTAAATCCGGTGCAAAGATACTGCTTTTTTTTGATGTGGCAAAATATTTTTCTATGTTATAAAACATAAATTTTAAAATATACGATGTTTTTTGCATTTTTCTGCAAAAAAGTATCGAATTTAGAGCCTTTCCAGTTCGATAACTTCTAAATTATCTATTTTTGACCCATCAATCGTAAAGCGCAAGAGTGTCTGGCAAGGTTGCCATCCTTGTTTGCCCGCCGCTCCCGGGTTCATGGTGAGGAAGCGGTAGAACTTGTCATATTGCACTTTGAGAATATGGCTGTGTCCGCAGACAAAGAGGTCGATGGAGTTATTGCTAATGGGTAATGGGGCGTTGGTGGTCTGAGCCTTTTCCATTTGCAGTTTCTCTTCCAGGCTCTTGCGGAACCAAGGGATCAGCCATGGATTGTATTTGCCGGGATAGCCGCCGATATGCGTCAGCAGCACATTCACTTCCTCTACGCGGAAACGGTAGAACTCGCTGAGCGAGTAGCGTACATCGCCACTGTCCATATTGCCGAAGACAGCCCGTGTGGGCTTGAACTCACGCAGCCCCTGCAACACTTCGATAGAGCCGATGTCACCGGCATGCCAGATCTCGTCCACGTCTTTGAAATGTTCAAAAATCCGGCGGTCTAACAGACCGTGGGTGTCGCTAAGAAGTCCTATCCGTGTCATAGAAATACAAAATTAAAAGGGGTCAAAAGCGGAAGATTATTTCCTTGTGATATGGTCGATCGTGAAGATTGCCGCTGCCAGCGCAAGGACGATGACGGTGAGGAAGAATGTCAAGTCTCTGAGGTCAATCACTCCGCGCGAGAGGGAAGAGTAGTGGTCTTGAAACAATACCCAATAGAGCACAAAACAACTCAGCGCGCCGCTGATGAAACAGACAATCTGGCTCTTGCTGAACGTCGCGCAGAACAGACCTATTGCCATAAACGTACCGCTCAAAAGAATCAGCCCGATAAACGACCCGATGAACGCTCCACTATCCAGATTGCCCATCGGTTCCGCCATGTAAGCCACTACGAAATAGTGTACGAGACATGGCAACAATCCGATTAACACCAGTGTCCATGCCGCGAAATACTTGCTGAGCATGATCCGTGTGAGCGAAACAGGCTTCGTGCGTATCAGGTCCCACATGCCCGATTGTCGTTCCTCGGACAACAACCGCATCGTCAATGCCGGGCAAAGCAACATGAACAGCCACGGACTCAGTTGGAACAGCCCATCCACCTGAGCGTATCCCGAATCAATGATGTTCCATTGACCCGGGATCACCCAGAGGAAAAGACTTATCGCCAGCAGATAAAGGCCTATAACAATATAGGCAATCGGTGTGGAGAAATAATATGTGAGTTCCTTGCGGAACATATGTGATTTATAATTTATGATTTATGATTTATGATTTAGTGTTTCACTTCCAGGTTTTTGTTCACCGGCGTTTTGGGGAAGAAGATCCAGAAAGCGATGGCTACAAACAATGCGAATCCGGCGAAGATGTACCATGCTTCTTTCCATCCATCCCAGATAGCCATCGCACCTTGGCTGGTCACGCTCTCAGCGTACACCAGACGGTTGACAATCGCTTGGGCGGAGAGCGTACCGATGGTAGCACCTAAGCCGTTGGTCATCATCATAAACAGACCTTGTGCCGACGAGCGTTGCGAAGGCTCGGTCTCCTGATCCACATACAACGCGCCGGAGATATTGAAGAAATCGAATGCAAAACCATAGACGATGCAGCTGAGCACGAAAAGTATTACTCCGGGCATTCCGGGATTACCGGCCCCGAAGAAACCGAAACGGAACACCCACGCGAACATCGCCATCAGCATGACATTCTTGATACCGAATTTCTTCAGGAAAAACGGAATAGCCAGGATACAGAGCGCCTCGCATATCTGGCTGATAGAGATGAGGATATTGGCATGCTGAACGCCGAACGTATTGGCAAACTCTTCAATCGCTCCAAACGAAGTGATGAACGGGTTGGCGTACGAGTTGGTCACCTGCAGACACATGCCTAACATCATCGAGAAGATGAAGAACAAAGCCATTTTCTTCTGGCGGAAGAGGGTGAATGCCTTCAAACCCAAAGCTTCCACGAGATCCACATTGCCTTCTGTTTTCTTGATCTCGCACGCAGGCAGGCTGAGCGAATAAAGCGCCAGCAGGATACTCAGACCTCCGGAAACGACGAATTGCCATGGAGTAGCCTGGAAACCCAGCAGATCCACACACCACATCGTTGCGATAAATCCCACGGTTCCGAACACACGAATCGGCGGGAAATCCTTGACGGTGTCCATTCCGGCTTTCACCAACGCATTGAATGCCACCGAGTTGGTGAGCGCAATCGTCGGCATGAAGAATGCCACAGAGATGGTGTAGAGCGAGAAAAGGGTGGCGAACTGCACGTCCGGCGTGTTGTAGGCGTACAATCCCGCTGCGCACATGAAGATACCTGCCAGCGCGTGGCAAAGGCTCAATGCTTTTTGTGCCGGAAGCCAACGGTCCGCCACAATGCCCATTAACGCAGGCATAAACAGGCTGACGATACCCTGAATGGAGTAGAACCAGCCGATGTGGCTTGCCATGCCGTGGGTAGCGAGATACGTGCCCATCGAGGTTAAGTACGCGCCCCATACCGCGAACTCCAGGAAGTTCATGACGATGAGGCGGATTTGAAGAGATTTGTTTTTCATAATAATATTTGTTTTAGTTTTTTCGTGATCTCGTCATCTCGTGATCTCGAGGTTAAAATTCCGAGGTGAAGTGGAATTTTATATGTTTGTAGTCCTGTTGTGCCAAGCTCAGCACGTACGCGCTGTCAGCCATGAACACGTCACGACCGTCTTTGTCCGACGCCATATACTGCGCTTTGCGTTTCTTGAAAGTGTCGAGTTCGGCATCGTCTTCGCTCTCTATCCAGCAGGCTTTGTACATCTGCAGCGGTTGCCAGCGACATTTGGCTTGGTACTCATGCTCCAGACGATATTGGATCACCTCGAATTGCAGTTGCCCCACGGTTCCGATGATCTTACGGCCGTTCAACTGGCTGATAAACAGCTGTGCAACACCTTCGTCCATGAGTTGGGCAATACCTTTGTCGAGTTGTTTCTGCTTCATCGGGTCGGCGTTCTCGATATATTTGAACATCTCCGGCGAGAACGACGGCAGACCTTTGAAATGCAGTTTCTCTCCGCTGGTGAGCGTGTCGCCTATCTTGAAGTTGCCGGTGTCGGGCAGACCCACTACATCACCTGCGAAGGCCTCGTCCACGGTCTCTTTCTTTTGCGCCATGAAGCAGGTTGGAGCCGCAAAACGCATCTGTTGGTCTTTGCGCACGTGATAATAATAGGTGTTACGCAGGAACTTACCCGAGCATATCTTGAAGAACGCAATACACGAGCGGTGGTTCGGATCCATGTTCGCGTGGATCTTGAAGCAGAAAGCGGTGAACTTGTCTTCCATCGGCTCCACGGTACGCTCCTCGGCCGTCACAGGACGGGGAGAAGGCGCGTTTGTAACCAGGAAATCCAGCAGTTCCTGTACGCCGATGGTCTTGTAGGCGGATCCGAAAAAGACAGGAGCCAGTTCTCCGCGAAGGTATGCCTCTTTGTCAAACTCCGGATATACGCCGTCTATCATCTCCAGATCTTCCGCTATTTTGCCGCTTAAGTCAGCAGGGCGGTTTTCGAGTGCGAAGACCGACTCGAACTTCAAACCCTGTCCGTTCGCCCACGACACGGGCGTCACATGAATCTGCAACTCGCGTTCCACTTCGTCCATCAAATCGAACGGATCTTTGCCTTCGCGGTCCATCTTGTTCATGAAAACCATCACAGGCGTTTTCCTCATTCGGCACACTTCCATGAGGCGTCGGGTCTGAGCCTCCACGCCTTTGGCGGAGTCGATAACCACGATCGCCGAGTCAACGGCTGTCAACGTGCGGAACGTGTCTTCCGCAAAGTCCTGGTGACCCGGTGTGTCGAGGATATTGATATGGTAGTCGCGGTAGTCGAAGCCCATGACGGACGTTGCCACGGAGATGCCACGTTGTTTCTCTATCTCCATCCAGTCCGAGGTGGCTGTCTTGCGGATTTTGTTCGATTTGACAGCTCCGGCTACGTGGATAGCACCGCCGTATAGCAGCAGTTTCTCGGTCAGAGTGGTCTTTCCGGCATCCGGGTGGGAGATGATGGCGAACGTACGCCGTTTGAGTATCTCGTTTTGATCGCTTGAACTTAACATCTTAACAATTTAGCGGTTTGACAATCAGATGTTTAACGCAAGCTGGCGTTAAACTGTTTCTCGAATGTTGCCTTCAGGCGGTTCATGATATTCTCTATCTGCGTATCTTTGAGCGTGTTGTCGGCGTCCTGCAGGATGAACGAGAGCGCATAGCTTTTCTTGCCCGGCTCGAGGTTCTTGCCCTCATACACGTCAAACAGATAGACGTTTTTCAGCAGTTTCTTCTCCGTGGAGAACGCGGCACGTGCGAGGTCGGCAAACTCAACCGAGTGGTCCACCAGCAGGGCGAAGTCGCGTTTCACCTCCGGATATTTCGGCAGGTCGTTGATGACGGCTTTGTATTGTTTGTTCTGTTTGATGAGCTGGTTCCAGTCGAGGTCGGCATAGTAAACCTCCTGGTCGATATCCATCTGTTTGAGCACGCGGCGGGCAACGATGCCGATGAAGCCGAGTGCTTTGCCGTTGGCGGCTTTGATGACCAGCCCGTCGGAGTAGAGCTCGTCTTCCAGACGCTCGATAGTGGTCTTCTGCATATCCACACCCAGACGCGTAAAGATATTGTTCACGTACGCGTGAAGCTGATAGAACGAAGTCTTCTCTTCGCGGCGAACCCAGCTCTGCGGCGTCTTGTTTCCGGTCAGCCACAGACCCAGATGCGGTTCCTCGCTATAAGCGGCTAACGGTTCTGCGTCGATTCCTTTCTGCTTTAAACTCTCAATTTTCGTCTTGTCATAGTGGTAACAGTTGCCGAACTCGTACAGACGCAGGTCGCTGTTCTTGCGGTTGGCGTTGCGTGCGATCGATTCGAGCCCGCCGAACAGAAGTGTCTGGCGCATCACACCCAAGTCCTGACTCAGTGGGTTCATGATCTTCACACAACTGTCCAATGTCAGTTGGGTCAGAGGTTCGTAGTATGCCACTTTTGTGAGCGAGTTGTTCAGGATCTCATAGAAGCCCTGTGCGGTCAGTTGCTCGGCTATGCGGCGGCGTAGCTGCTCCGGATTGGGCTTCACGCCGTAAGCCAGACTCGTGTTCAGTTTCTCCGGGAACTCGATGTTGTCGTAGCCGTAGATACGCAGGATATCCTCCACTACGTCGCACTCGCGTTGTACATCCACGCGGTAACGAGGAACGGCCAGCTGCCAGCAGTTGCCTTTTTTCTCGACGATCTCTATCTCCAATGCGCGGAGAATGGTCTCGATGGTCTCTTCGCCGATACGTTTGCCGATGAGGCTATAAACACGCTCGATATCGATGGTCACGTCCCACGGCGCAAAAACAGTCTCTCCGCACGGCATTTCGGCTCCGGAGCTTCGCTGGTCCGTAATCTCCATAGCAACCTGACCTCCTGCCACTTCCTGAATAAGCAAAGCCGCACGTTTCAGCACATAGAGTGTGTTATTCGGGTCGCAACCGCGTTCGTAGCGGAACGAAGCGTCGGTCTGCAACTGATGGCGACGGCTGGTCTTGCGGATGGTCACAGGGTCGAAATAAGCGCTCTCCAGGAACACGTTCTTCGTCTTCTCCGTCACGCCGCTTTCCAGACCTCCGAACACGCCGGCAATACACATCGCCTCTTCGCAGTTGGCAATCATCAGATCACGTTCGTTCATCTCACGCTCCACGCCGTCCAGGGTCACGAATTTCTCGCCCGGATGCGCATAGCGAACATGTATCTCGTTGCCTTTGATCTTGTCGGCATCGAATGCGTGCAAGGCTTGTCCGCACTCGTGCAACACGAAGTTCGTCACATCCACCACGTTGTTAATCGGCCTTAGACCGATGGCCAACAGGCTGTTTTTCAGCCATTCGGGCGATTCCTTGATCTCCACGCCTTGGATGCTCACGCCCGTATAACGCGGACAGGCATCGGGTGCATCTACATGAACCGTAATAGGCAGTTCCTGATTATCCACCTTGAACGCCTCCACACTCGGTTTCAGCAATTCGTGCTTCTGGCCATGAGCAGCATAGTACGCATACAGGTCCCTTGCTACGCCGTAGTGGCTGCAAGCGTCCGAGCGGTTCGGAGTGATATCCACTTCGATGATCGTGTCGTCCTCGATGTGGTAGTAGTCGCGAGCCTGCATACCCACAGGAGTCTCTGCCGGCAATACGATGATGCCTGCATGGTCGGTTCCCACGCCTATCTCGTCTTCTGCGCAAATCATTCCCATCGAGTCCTCGCCGCGAAGCTTGCCTTTCTTGATGGTGAAGCTCTCCTCTCCGTCATAGAGCACGGTTCCGATGGTAGCCACGATCACTTTCTGACCTGCTGCCACGTTGGGTGCGCCGCACACTACTTGCAGGATGTGCCGGCCTTGTTCGTCAATAGTGGAGCCTTGTGCTTCCACTTCTCCGACGTTGACGGTAGTGATGTGCATGTGGTCGGAATTAGGGTGGGGTACGCAAGTCAGCACTTCTCCCACCACCAGACCTTTTAATCCTCCTCGGATGGTCTCTACCGTTTCTACGGTTCCCACTTCCAGTCCTATGGAAGTCAGGATTTTTGCTACTGTTTCGGCATCATCTGTCACTTGGATGTACCGTTTCAGCCAATTGTAAGAAATATTCATATCTTGTTTTATTTTTATTCGTATTCAACCTTATTCGTGTTCCACTTGTGTTCCCTTTGTGTTCCACTTGTGTTTCCTTTTTTTGTGTTCCCTTTGTGTTCTTTGTGAACAAATAAAATTCGTTTAATTCGTTTAATTCGCCGTTTGATAACAATTTCCGCAAATTCGGCTGCAAAGTTACTAAAAAAAATCGACATACACAAATGTGTATGCTACTTTTCTTGTTTTTCTTTTATTTTTCCCGTTCTTTTCCTCCCTTGTTGTAACGGCTGTGGAGAGTTTTTGTTTGTAAAAATAGCGTGATTATAGCGTGATTATAGCGTGATTATAGCGTGATTAGCGACTCGATACCTCTCCTTTTCCGTCCTCCAACACCCAAAAAATGCAAAAAAACGCACAAATATTTGCATATATGAAATAATTGTTGTACTTTTGCACCCGATTTCAAAAAGAGGTTGAATTTTAGTTTCGATCCGATTGAAAATAAAAATCAGCGTCAAAACGATGCAAAATATCAAAACTAACCGCAATAAATTATGAGTAACATTCGATTTGAGGCCATCAAACAATGTGCGAGAGAACAGAGCACGGCGTATGAAGTGAAAGGCCAAGTGAAGGATTATTTCGCTTGCGATGTCTTTACGCGTGAGCGAATGAAGGAGTATATCGCCGAGGAAGTGTTGCAGCAACTCTTCGACGACGTGGACAATGGACGTACTATCCATCGAGAGATAGCAGGCAGCGTGGCGATAGGTATGCGCAAATGGGCTACCGACCACGGAGCTACCCATTTCACACACTGGTTCCAACCCCTCACGGGCGGAACGGCTGAGAAACACGATGCTTTCTTCACCCTCAAAGACGGAATGCTCATCGAGGAGTTCAGCGGAGACGCGCTCTACCAGCAGGAGCCGGATGCTTCCTCTTTCCCAAGCGGCGGTATCCGCAACACCTTCGAGGCACGAGGCTATTCGGCGTGGGATCCTTCCAGCCCGGTCTTCCTCATCGGAGACACCCTTTGTATCCCGACGGTCTTTGTGGCTTATACGGGTGAGGCTTTGGACTACAAAACGCCTCTCATCCGCTCCACAGCCGCGCTCTGCCATGCGGCAAGAGAGGTCTGCCAGTATTTCGACAAGACGGTCAAACATGTGCATACCAACTTAGGCTGGGAGCAGGAATATTTCCTCGTGGATGAAGCGCTCTTCAACGCACGGCCCGACCTGGTGATGACCGGACGTACGCTCATGGGACATGCCAGCGCGAAGAACCAGCAGTTGGAGGACCATTATTTCGGAGCTATCCCTGCGCGTGTGCTCGCGTTCATGCGCGAATTGGAATATGAGGCTTTGCGTGCAGGCATACCCGTGCGTACGCGTCATAATGAGGTGGCGCCTAACCAGTTCGAGATGGCGCCTGTGTACGAAGATGTGAACCTTTCTAATGACCATAACCTTTTGGTTATGAGTATTATGGAACGTGTGGCGGAACGTCATCATTTCCGTGTCCTGCTGCACGAGAAACCTTATGCTGGCGTGAACGGAAGCGGCAAACATTGCAACTGGAGCCTGCAAACCAACACAGGAACCAACCTCCTTTCGCCCGGCAAGAACCCGTATCAGAACCTCCAGTTTGTCACTTTCCTGGTGAACGTACTCATGGCGGTCTATAAATACAACGGCCTCTTGAAAGCCTCTATCGCTTCGGCTACGAACGAACATCGTCTGGGCGCGAACGAAGCGCCGCCGGCTATCATCTCTGTCTTCCTCGGCAAGCAGATTAGCGAAGTGCTCGACAAACTGGAGAACGCAACGGCCGAAGAGGGTATCATCATCAACGCCAAGAAAGAGATGAAACTCGGTATCGCCAATATCCCGGAGATCCTTCTGGACAATACCGACCGCAACCGCACGTCTCCTTTTGCCTTCACAGGCAACCGTTTCGAGTTCCGTGCGGTCGGATCAAGTGCCAACTGCGGAGCGGCTATGCTGGCGTTGAACTCCGCCGTAGCCGAGCAACTGATGCAGTTCAAGAGCGAGGTGGACAGGCGTGTGGAAGCCGGAGAAGCCAAAGAACGCGTACTTTTCGACGTCATCAAACGCTACATCGTGGAGTGCAAAGCCATCCGCTTTGACGGCAACGGTTATAGCGACGAATGGAAAGAGGAGGCTGCACGCAGAGGACTGGATTGCGAGACGAGTGCGCCGCTCATGATTGACAACTACCTCTCGCCCGAAGTGGTGAAGATGTTTGCCACGACAGGTGTCCTGAACGAAGCGGAACTGCATAGCCGCTGCGAAGTCAAATGGGAAACGTATTGCAAGAAAGTGCAGATCGAGAGCCGCGTCATGGGCGATCTGGTCATCAACCATGTGCTCCCTGCCGCCAAACGCTACCAGACGATGTTGCTCCAGAACGTCCTTGCCGTCAAACAGGTCTTCTCCGAAGAGGAAGTGCGAAGCCTGAACGAGCAGGACTACAGCATCATCCGTCAGATTGAGAACCACGCCGCGGCGATTATTGCCGGAGTGGAGAAGATGACCGAAGCACGCCACAAAGCCAACCGTCAGCCTGACGAACGAAGCAAAGCCATCGCATATCACGATACTGTTCTGCCTCTCATGGCGGACATCCGTTCGCACGCAGACGAACTGGAGATGATCGTCGATGACGAGATGTGGACACTAGTCAAATACAGAGAAATGCTCACGGTTCACTAATCAATTCGTAAATCGTCAAATCATAAATAGCTTTATGTGTGGAATAGTTGGTTATATAGGAAAACGAAACGCTTATCCTATTCTTATAAAAGGTCTTCATCGTTTGGAGTACCGCGGCTACGATAGTGCCGGAGTGGCGCTTATCAACGCTCAGGGACAACTGAATGTCTATAAAGCGAAAGGCAAAGTGGCGGAACTGGAAGCCTTCTGCGCAGACAAAGATACGGATGGCACGATCGGTATCGCGCACACGCGTTGGGCAACCCACGGCGAACCGAATACCGTCAACGCGCACCCTCATTACTCTGAGTCAGAGCGTCTGGCTATCATCCACAACGGTATCATCGAGAACTACGCGGTCCTCAAACAAGGTTTGCAGGCAGAAGGTTATACCTTCAAATCCGACACAGATACCGAAGTGCTCATTCAGCTCATCGAATACACGCAGGTCAACCGCCAGGTGGACCTGAAGACTGCCGTCCAACTGGCTTTGCAGCAGGTGGTGGGCGCTTATGCTATCGCGGTACTCGACAAAGACCATCCTGACACGCTTATTGCTGCCAGAAAAGGCTCGCCGCTCGTCGTGGGTATCGGCAAGGACGAGTATTTCCTCGCCTCCGACGCTACGCCTATCGTCGAATATACCGACCAGGTCATCTATATCGAAGACGAAGAAGTCGTCATGTTGACAGTTAATGATGAATTGTCAATTGTCAATTATCAACTGTCAACTATCAACGGTGTGGATAAAACGCCTGAGATCAAACGTCTCGAGCTCTCGCTTTCCCAACTGGAGAAAGGCGGCTACCCGCATTTTATGCTCAAGGAGATCTTCGAACAGCCGCGTACGCTCACCGATTCTATGCGCGGACGGGTCAACGTGCGCCAGGACAATATCGCGCTCTCCGGATTCATCGACAACAAAGAGCGCTTTCTCAACGCCAAACGTATCATCATCACAGCCTGCGGCACGTCCTGGCATGCCGGCCTGATTGCTATGTACGCCATCGAGGAGTTCGCGCAGATACCTGTCGAAGTGGAGTACTCCTCCGAGTTCCGATACCGCAAACCCGTAATCAACAAGGATGACGTGGTCATCGCTATCTCCCAGTCCGGCGAAACGGCTGACACGCTGGCGGCTATCCAACTGGCGAAATCCAAAGGAGCCTTCATCTTCTCTATCTGCAATGTCATCGGAGCGTCTATTCCGCGCGTCTCGGACAGCGGTTGTTATACACACGTCGGACCCGAGATAGGTGTCGCAAGCACAAAAGCCTTCACGGCGCAAGTGACGGCCTTAACCATGCTGGCGCTTTGTATCGGACGCGAGAAAGGAACGATCTCCGAAGAGCAATACCTCTCTATCGTGCGCGAACTTGGGCAGATCCCGATGAAGATTGAACGCGTTCTCGAGCAGGACAAACAAATAGCTCAGTTCGCTAAGATCTTCACGTACGCCCAGAACTTCATCTATCTCGGCCGAGGATATAATTTCCCAGTGGCGATGGAGGGCGCACTCAAACTGAAAGAGATCTCATACATCCATGCGGAGGGCTATCCTGCCGCAGAGATGAAGCACGGTCCAATTGCCCTGATCTCGCAGGAGATGCCGGTGGTCGTCGTAGCTCCGCGTTGCGGCACATACGAGAAAGTGGTGTCGAATATCCAGGAAATCAAAGCCCGAAAGGGCAGGGTGATAGCTGTTGTGACAGAGGGAGACAAACTCGTCAGCCGTATTGCCGACCACACCATCGAAGTGCCTGAGACCGAAGAGTGTCTCTCGCCGCTGCTGACCGTCATTCCTTTGCAGTTGCTGGCGTACCACATCGCTGTGGAGAAAGGCTGCGATGTCGATCAGCCGCGCAACCTCGCCAAATCAGTAACAGTAGAATAATTTGTAATTTATATAATTCAGAGTTTATGAAAGTCGCAATTCTTGGTTTCGGCAATATAGGTCATGCCGCCGAACAAGCTGTCAAAGCCGCTCCCGATATGGAGCTGGCAGGTATATTCCACCACAACGATTGTCTGGATTGCATGGATGCAGACGTAGTCTTGCTTTGCACACCGACGCGCGAAGTGCCTAAGTTCGCGGCCACGATGGCTGCACGTGGCATCTGCACGGTCGATAGTTTTGATATCCACGGTCAAATTCCTTCTTTCCGCAGCCAGCTGGATCCGGTCTGCCACGCCAATAAGACGGTAAGTATTATCTCCGCCGGTTGGGATCCCGGAACAGATAGTGTCATTCGTGCATTGCTAATGGCGATGGCGCCTAAAGGATTGACTTACACCAATTTCGGTCCCGGCCGATCAATGGGACACACCGTTGCCGCGAAAGCCATTCCGGGCGTCAAGAATGCACTCTCGATGACCATTCCGCTTGGAACCGGTATTCACCGCCGGATGGTGTATATAGAGTTGGAAGAAGGATCTGACTTCAAGACCGTGGAAGCGGCTTTGCTCAAGGACGATTATTTTGCACACGACGAGACCCACGTCATAGCTGTGGACTCAGTCGATGCACTCAACAACGTCGCACACGGCGTCAATCTCGTTCGCTCGGGCGTCAGCGGAGACACACATAATCAGCGTTTTGAGTTCAACATGGAGATCAACAACCCTGCTCTTACTGGCCAGGTGATGGTCAGTTGTGCACGGGCTGCTTTCCGAATGAAGCAACGCGGACAATTTGGTGCCAAGACAATGATCGAACTGGCTCCCGTGGATCTCCTGCCCGGTTCGGTGGAAGAAAATGTGGCAGCACTTGTCTGAAACGAATTGAGTACAAACAAGGAAATATTACGGCTGGCGATACCGAGTATTCTGGCGAATATCACGATACCCTTGGTGGGCATCGTGGATACCGCTATCGTGGGGCACATCAGTTCCGCCTTCGCTATCGGAGGTATAGCCATCGGAACGATGCTTTTCGACCTGCTCTACTGGAACTTCGGATTCCTGCGTATCGGCACAAGCGGATTGACCGCCCAGGCATATGGTAGAGGCGACCGCCATGAGTGCTATCGCCTCTTATTCCAAAGCGTCTTTATCGCGCTCGTGGCTGCGGTGGCTATCTGGCTGATTCAGTGGGTGTTCGTGACGGCTGTGTTGGCGCTTGTGCCTTGCTCACATGAGGTGGCGGAAGTGGCTCGAACCTATTTCTATATCCGTATATGGGCGGCTCCTGCTACGCTGACGCTGATGGCGCTGAAGGGTTGGTTTATCGGCATGCAGGACACACGTAGCCCGATGGCGGTCGATATATTGGTCAACGTCATGAATATGACGGTCAGTTTTCTGCTCGCGGTCACGGCGGAAATGGGTGTGGCGGGTGTTGCTTGGGGCACTCTCATCGCCCAATACAGCGGTTTGTTGCTGGCGGGAGTGATCATCCTTACTCGCTACCGCTTGCGCGAAGGACTAAAGGAAATGACCAAATCCCGCAACCGCCGCGAAGCCAATTGGCGTGATTATTTCCGTTTCAACGGCAATCTCTTTGTCCGCTCTTTGTGCTTCATGGTGGTGTACGTGGGATTCACTTCTCTTGCCGGCAGTTTCGGCGATACCGAGCTGGCGGTAAGCAGTATTATCATGAAACTGTTTATGTTCTTCTCTTTCTTCGTGGACGGGTTCGCTTATGCCGGCGAGGCGTTGGTGGGCAAGGCTTTTGGGGAAATGAAGGCGGAAGAGCGCAACTCGGACCTTCCCGCCACGGACATACCTTCTGTCGTACGACTTCTGTTCTACTGGAGTGTCGGAGTGGGCTTGTTCTTCACGCTCTTGTATGGCATCTGGGGCGACAACTGCCTGGCTCTGCTGACATCCGACCAAGCGGTTCTTGAGGCGTGCAATAAATACCTCGGCTGGCTGATTGCGATGCCGCTGGTCAGCACGCTCGCGTTCATGTGGGACGGTGTCTATACCGGCGCTACGGCGGGGAGGGAGATTCGCAACGCCATGATCTGGGCGGCGGTTGCTTTTCTCGCTGCCTTTTTGGCTTCCGACCAGTGGGTCGGACCGCAGGCGCTTTATATCGCCTATTTCGCCCACTTGGCGGCAAGAGTGATTTATCTGACAATCAATTGGAAAAAAGTATATGTATCCGAAATTGGACAATAGACCCTGGCGGGTTGTTACAAGCGAGAATATCTTGCATCTGGGTCCCTGGCTTTCTGTGCGTCAGGAGACCGTCGAGTTGCCGTCTGGCGCACAAGTACCCACGTGGTTCATTCTGGAGTTCCCGAATTGGGTCAACGTCATTGCCATCACCAAGGACGGCAAGATGGTTATGGAGGACCAATACCGCCACGCGTTGGGCGAGACCCATTACGAACTGGTGGCGGGAGTAATCGACCCGGGTGAGACGCCTCTCCAGGCAGCGCAACGCGAACTGAGCGAAGAAACAGGCTACGAGGGTGGGGAGTGGAGCCTTTTTATGACACTCTCGCCGAATCCCACGAACCACAATAACCTCTCTTTTACTTTCCTCGCTACCGGCGTCGAGAAGAAACGCGAGCAACACCAGGAACCCACCGAGGATATCCACGTCGATATCATGGAGCCGGAGCAGGTGCTCGAGATGTTGCACGACGGAGAGATCATCCAGGCGCTCCATGCGGCTCCTCTTTGGAAATATTTCTGCCTTAAAAACCGCAATTAAGCCGTTTTAACGATAAACTTTCTAAAAAAAAGTCGCGTACTCTTGCGTATGTGCAAAAAAAGTTGTAACTTTGCAGCCGATTTCGCTCTAATGACCAAATTGGCTCTTTTCGGCGAGGTAAAAAATCACCTGTAAACAATAAATAAATGATATTATGGCAAAGAAACAACAAGATTTTGCAAAAGAAGACGAGCGTCTGGAGGAAGTGAACGAAACCCTCACCGGCGCAGGTAAATGGATTGAGGACCATGCTACGCTGATTAGTTGCGTGGTTGCCGCTATCGCCGTTGTGGTTCTCGGTATCTACTTGATTAATCAGAAAGTGATCAAACCGCACGCACAGGAGGCAAGCAACGAAAACGCTAAGGCTGTGGTTTATTTCATGGCTGGTGACTTCGACAAAGCCCTCAAAGGGGACGACGCCGAGTGTATCGGTTTCGAGGCTGTCGCTAACGAGTACAAGCATCATCAGCAGGGCGAGCTGGCTGCTTTGTATGCCGGTATCTGCTATTTTGAGAAAGGCGAATATGAGGAGGCGGCTAACTACCTCAAGCGTTTCTCCGCGGACGATCTGAATATCGATCCCGCTGCTTGCCAGCTGCTCGGAGATGCCTATGTCGAGCTTCAGGAGTACGGCAAGGCGGCTAAGGCTTTCGAGGCTGCGGCTAAGTCCGGTAACGACCTCATCGCTCCGATGAGCCTCAAGAAAGCAGGTTTGGTTTATCTCCATGAGGGTAAGAAAAGCCAGGCTAAGCACGCTTTCGAAACCATCAAAGCAGATTATCCCGCCTCCAACGAAGCGCAGGATATTGACAAATACATCGCTATCGCTCAATAATCATGACGACCGATTTGTCAAAATATGACGCCAACCAACTGCCTAGCGCTGATGTCCTCGGACGTCAGCGCTATGCGATTGTAGTTGCCGACTGGAATAGTGAAATCACTTATCCTATGGCGCAAGGAGCCGTGGAGACATTGGTGAAGCATGGAGTGCCCGAAGATAATATCGACATCTGCCATGTTCCTGGAACGGTCGAGCTGACCTTCGCGGCGGCACACATGATTCACGAGGAACCACGCCTGAGTGCGGTGATTGTCATCGGATGTGTGATCCAGGGCGAGACACCGCATTTCGACTACGTCTGCAGTTCTGTGACCCAAGGTGTGACCGCTCTGAACGTTCAGGCGAAAGTGCCGGTTATCTTCTCCGTCCTCACTACGCTCAACAAACAGCAGGCTTTGGATCGTTGCGGAGGCAAACTGGGCAACAAAGGTATCGAAGGCGCCTATACCGCCATCAGAATGGCGAACCTCTGATTCCAAAATCGTAAATCGTTAAATCGTAAATCGTCAAATCGTAAATCACCTGTCTCTATCATGGCAAAAGTGTACAAATTCGGCGGGGCTTCGGTGCGTGACGCGGATGGCGTGCGCAACCTCGAGCGGATTGTCCGCGCTGCTGACGACGACCTGATGGTCGTTGTGTCGGCGATGGGGAAGACTACCAACGCCTTGGAACGGGTCTTGGACGATTTGGCGGCCGGACGGGAAGAGAAAGCGCTCAGCCAGTGGGTTGATATCATCGATTACCATGTGGCAATTATGAAAGCGCTCGGCTTGCAGCCTGGTGTTGATGTGCGCTTGCAGGGAGAGATACCCTTTGACCCGACCCGTCCTTTTGACGAGAACTACGACCAACTCATCTCGCTCGGCGAGATTATGTCCACCCAGATTATTGCGGTCTATCTCTTGAAGCAAGGCCTGTCGGTAGAGTGGTGGAATATGCCTAAACTGTTGCGTACTGACGACACATGGCGCGAAGCCGTTGTGGACGATGCCGCAAGCCGTTCGGTAATCAGAGCGGGGTGGGACAGACCGCAAAGACCAAAAATCGTCGTGGCGCAAGGTTTTATCGGCGGTACATCCGACGGCAGACGAACTACGCTCGGACGCGAAGGATCCGACTACACCGCTGCGCTCCTCGGAAACTATATCGATGCCGAGAGTGTCACGATTTGGAAAGATGTGCCCGGTATTCTCAACGCGGATCCGCGTCTGGAGCCGGACACGGTGCTTATCCCTTCTTTGCGTTACAGCGACGCCGTCGAACTGAGCTATTCCGGCGCGCAGATTATTCACCCGAAAACAATCCGACCCTTGGAGAACAAGCACATCCCGCTGCTTGTCAAGCCTTTCGGCGATCCTTCGGCGCCAGGATCATGTATCTCCGCGGAAGCAGTTGGACCCATTGATGTCCCGGTGTATATCTGGCGCAAAAACCAGATTCTTATTACGATGAGGGCAAAAGACTTCGCCTTTGTCTTGGAGGAGAGCCTAAGCGAGATTTTCGATATTATTCATCGCAATCGCCTCAAGGTATCCCTGATCCAGTCCTCGGCGGTAACTATCTCTGTCTGTGTCGATAACACACGCTTTGTGCCCGACGCGATTGAGGCTTTGAACGAACATTTCAAGGTGACGTACAACGACCATCTCTCGCTCCTCACTATTCGCGGCACAACGCCTGAAATACTCGAGCGAGCCAAGGCGGGACGTACCATCCTGCTCTGCCAAACCACGCGTCGTACCGCACGCCTCGTGGTGAAAGAAGAACACAACCAGTAATACCATACAAATGAACACAACTTTACAACAACATCTTACGCTTGCCTATTGGCAGGGCTTGGGGCGCTCATTGCTGCACGCAATGTGTACCATCAAATTCTGGCGGGAACTACTGATGATGACCGTCGGAATGATGCTCGGAGCCGCGGCGGTGTATTTTTTTCTGATGCCGAGCCACTTGGTGGTCGGCTCTATCTCCGGTCTCTCGATTGTCTTCAATACAGCCTTGGGAGGCGATGCCGATACACTCTCCTATTGGGTAATGGGTATCAAC
The DNA here is from genome assembly GCA_900319645.1 of uncultured Bacteroidales bacterium. GTDB lineage: Bacteria > Bacteroidota > Bacteroidia > Bacteroidales > Paludibacteraceae > Colicola. The sequence goes on along the minus strand of ONPG01000005.1, from coordinate 153,363 downwards.
GCGTTCCTGCTTGTGCTCGCTTTTATCCTTATTGGAAATGAGTTCGGCGCGAAAACGGTCTATACAGCGATGATCCTTGGTCCGCTTATTCAGCTCTGGGATCGTATTTATCCTTATACGCTCTTGACCCACAAAGTGATTGATGCACCCGATGTCTTGGCGCAACTCCAAGCGGGCGAAACGGTCTTGGATCCCAACGGAAACCCATATCTTCTAAGCCGTTCCGGCGAAGTCATGGAGCAAGTACGAGATACCGTCATGAGCGGTGGACTCGGAATGGGCGATGTGTGGTTCGACCTCGTTTGTTTTGTCCTTCTGCTCAGTGCTTGCCAGGCGGTGATGTTCCGTATCAATGCCTCTACGGGCGGCTTGGACATCCTTGGTAAGATACTCAATAAATACCTCCACATGGATATCGGCACGTCGGTTGCTGTGGCAGGGGCTGTCATCTGCTGCTCGGCTTTCCTGATCAACGATTTCCGAATGGTCATGATAGGACTTATCGGAACCTGGATCAACGGTCTGGTCATCGATTTCTTTACCGCTGCACTCAACAAACGCAAACGTGTCTGTATCGTTACCGACGAACCCGAGCGCTTGCGCGCGTATATCGTGGACACGCTCGTGCGCGGGTGCTCCTTATATAAAGTGCAGGGTGGATATAGTGGCGAGGAACACATCGAGATCCAAACCCTCCTGACACAAGATGAGTTCGCCGCAGTGATGGCGTTTATCCGCTCGAATAGCATCCACGCCTTCATCACAGCAGGCAACTGCTCCGAAGTCTATGGTCTATGGATACGCCATCGCAAGAAAAACGGAAAAATCGAAATCGTCTCTGACGATGAATAAATAACTGTTTGCTGATCATTTGCTGATCATTTGCTAATCATTTGCTAATCGTTAGTTGATTGTTAGTCGATCGTTTGTTAATCGTTTGCTAATTGTTTTGTAATCATAGACAATACTCGAGACACTTTCGAGACGGTAACGGGACGATAGAGGCAGTTTGCTTAGAAGAAAAAACAATAAAATCAAATCAACATACAAAATATCTAAAATATGAAACCAACATTATTTATCTTGGCTGCCGGAATGGGTAGCCGCTACGGAGGTCTGAAGCAGATGGACGGCCTCGGACCGAACGGAGAAGCAATTCTCGATTACAGCGTTTACGATGCACTCCGCGCTGGCTTCGGTAAAATCGTTTTTGTTATCCGTAAGGATTTCGAAGAGGACTTCCGTCGTGTTGTCCTGAGCAAATACGAAGGCAAAGTACAATGTGAGATCTGCTTCCAGTCGGTGGACAAAGTGCCCGAAGGTTGCTCCTACAATCCTGAGCGTACCAAACCCTGGGGAACCAACCACGCTGTGCTCATGGGAAAAGACCTTATCCACGAACCCTTCGGAGTTATCAATGCTGATGATTTCTACGGCCGCGAGTCTTTCCAGGTTCTGGCGGATTATCTTTGCTCGGTAGAGGAAACCAAAGGACAATACTGCATGGTCGGTTATCGTGTTTGCAACACCCTCAGCGAGAACGGTTCGGTTAGCCGTGGCGTTTGCGTTGCGGACGAGAACGGATTCCTCACCGACGTGGTGGAGCGTACCAAGATCGAAGAGAAGGGTGGCAAGATCGTCTTCACAGAGGACGGTGTGGACACTCAGTTGGAGCCCAACACACCTGTCTCGATGAATATGTGGGGATTCACGCCGGAGTATTTCGAGTATTCCGAGGCTGGATTCCGTGCTTTCTTGGCGGAGAAAGGCCAGGAACTCAAATCGGAGTTCTATATCCCGACTTTGGTCAATGACCTTATTCTCGCAGGAAAAGCTACCTGCAAAGTACTCGACACGCCGAGCAAATGGTTTGGTGTTACCTATAGTGAAGACCGTCCGCAGGTTGTAATGAAAATAAATCAACTCGTTAAAGAGGGCGTTTACCCGGCTAAATTGTTCTGATATGGCACGTATTCTTGTTACCGGTGGAACCGGTTATATTGGTTCGCATACTACGGTTGAGTTGATGCAGCAGGGCTACGATGTGACCATCGTGGATAATCTCAGCAACTCTTCCATTGATGTGATTGACGGCATTGCGGCTATAGTGGGACGTCGTCCCGAATTCGCAAATATCGATTGCGGTAATTTCGTGGATCTCGATAATGTGTTCAAAACCTATCCCGACATCGTGGGTGTAATCCATTTTGCTGCCAGTAAGGCGGTGGGTGAGTCCGTAGAGAAACCGTTGCTCTACTACCGCAATAATATCGGAAGCCTTGTGACGCTTCTCGAGGTCATGGCGGAGCACGACGTAAGCAATATTGTCTTCTCATCCAGTTGTACGGTCTATGGTCAGCCGGACGCTAACCATCTGCCTGTGGACGAAACGGCTCCTATCCAGAAAGCACTCTCGCCTTACGGCAATACCAAGCAGATCAACGAGGAAATCATCTGCGATCAGGCACACGCCAACAAAAGCTTGCACGCCACTATCCTTCGCTATTTCAACCCGATTGGAGCGCATCCCTCGGCTTTAATTGGCGAACTTCCTAACGGTGTGCCGCAGAACTTGCTGCCGTTTATTACCCAGACAGCTGCCGGCTTGCGCCAGGAACTCAAAGTCTTTGGTAATGACTACAACACACCCGATGGCTCGTGTATCCGCGATTACATCTATGTGGTGGATTTGGCGAAGGCGCATGTCAAAGCCGTGGAGCGGATGTTGAATTGCAACGAACGCGAGCAGGTCGAGATCTTCAACCTCGGAACGGGTAACGGTCTGAGCGTGCTGACCTTGATCAACGAGTTCGAAGCGGCTACGGGCGTTAAGATTCCTTATAGCATCGTCGGCCGTCGCGAAGGCGATATCGAGCAGGTCTGGGCAGAACCGAAAAAAGCAAACACCGTTCTGGGCTGGAAAGCGGACACGCCGATTCGCGAAGTGCTCGCCAGTGCTTGGAAATGGGAGAAACACATTCGTAACATAAAGTAATATGGCACTATATCCTCTCAAATTCAAAGCGCGGCTCTTCCATAAAATCTGGGGAGGTCACACCATCGCCGGTTGGTACGATCACGTACCTGCCGACTACGAGAATGTGGGCGAAGCGTGGGTGGTATCGGATATTGAGAAATACCCGACAGAAGTCTGCAACGGTTCGCTAACTGGTGACACGCTGCAGGATTTGTTGGAGGTTTATATGGACGAACTGGTCGGCGGGAAGGTCTATGATGCCTTTGGTAATCACTTCCCGCTGCTGCTTAAATTCATTGATTGCACCGACGATCTCTCTATTCAGGTACACCCGGACGATGAGTACGCTCTTGAGAACGAGAACTCGCTCGGCAAAACCGAAATGTGGTACGTCTTGCCCTCTTCGCCCGAAGCGGCGATCTATTTAGGATGGAACCAGGACATGAATCCTTCGCTCATCCACGCCGCGATTACGGATGGATCGCTCGCGAAATACCTGCAGGGTTTCAAGGTCAGCGAAGGAGACGTGGTACATATCCACGCCGGAACGGTTCACGCCATGTGCCGCAACACCATTGTGGCGGAGATACAGGAGAACTCCGACATCACTTATCGCCTGTATGACTACAACCGCGTGGGAAATGATGGCAAAATGCGACCGCTTCATCTGGATAAAGCGCTCGATGTAATGAATTTCTCGTTTCGTGAGGATCGCAAACCCTCGCATCCCGAGGCGGACAAGAATGGTATCGCGAATATTGCCAAATCGCCGTATTTCACGGTCAACCGGCTGCAACTCACCCAAACCGTACAGCGTGATTACGCGCCCTTGGATTCCTTTGTCGCATTTATGTGCCTGAGCGGAGAAGCGGAGCTTACAGCGCTCGATTGCGAGAGCCCGGACAAATCCGTTCAGATACGACAGGGAGAAGCGGTGCTTGTACCTGCATCCCTCAATGATATCCAACTCGCGCCTGACGGAGAATGCCAACTCCTGGAAGTCTATGTCGAACTCTGAAATCCCAGAGCTCCGGAACTTCTTAATAAAAACAAGAGAGACCCTCGGGCCTCTCTTGTTTTTATTGGAAGAAACTGAAGTGTACACTGCCGTACTGACGTGTTTCTTTATGTCTGGGGTGTTGGCTGAAATCGGTGTCCTTGCCGTGCTCGATAACCAGCCAGCCTTCTTCTTTGAGAATGTCGTGCTCCAAGATTGTATCGGCAAGGGTGGGGAGTTGCTCCAAGGCGTAAGGCGGATCCGCAAAAATCAGATCATATTTGGTTCGGCACGCATTCAGAAACTTGAACACATCCCCGCGTATCACGCTTAGGTTTCGGATTCCGAGTTGCTTGCAGCAACTGATGATCCAGTTCTGTTGCACATGGGCCAATTCCACAGCCGTTACTTCTCTTGCTCCGCGGCTGACGCACTCGATCCCGATGCCACCAGTTCCTGCAAACAAATCAAGCATGTCTATCCCCTCAAAATCCATTCGGTTATTGAGCAGGTTAAACAAACTCTCCTTGGCAAAGTCGGTGGTCGGCCTTGCGGTGATATTTTTAGGGGGCGACAATCGCCGCCCCCCGTATGTGCCACTAATAATTCTCAAGATTCTTGATTGTTAAAAATAATCGTGCCACTCAGGCTTAATATCAATTGTCAATTATCAATTGTCAATTATCATTACTCCCAGTTGCCTGCAAAGTTGTTCGGAGCGTACGTATCGCCCACTTTCAGGCCTGCATAGTGGTCCAACTTGGTCTCGCGGTCAACGAGGTTAACCAACTCCTGCTCATTCAGGTCGCCCAAATAACTCTCAAACGGAGCGCGAGCCTCGAACAGAGGAACACGGATTCCCTGGCTGGTCTTGTAGTCATTGTTGACTTCGATCTCATAACGCTTGCCGTTGCTGAACGGAATATAAGTGATCTGGTCGATGTTCTCCGGTGTATAAGCGCCTTTGTACAGCGATTGCAGCATATTCAGCTCAATCGTATCACGGCGGAAACCCTGAAGACCGTTTTTCTTGACCTCAGCGTCGTTCTCCCAGATGTAAGCGTAGAGCTCATCGCTGTTAGCAAACTGGAGTTTTTTGTTCTTCAATGCTTTCTTTTTGGCTTCATTGATGATCTTAACGGCTTTGTTCTCCGTCAAACCGCCCTCCAACTGTTTGTCGGTCAGACTTCCCTCCTTCATCAACTCTTTCTTCGGAGCTGTCTTCAGGAAAGTAATCAGTGTGTCATAACTTGCCGTGAAACGGCCGTTCTGGTGGTGGAATTCCAACTCTGCTGTTCGCAGATCTACCAGATTTTTGATGACACTCACTTCACGCTCGGCGCGTGTTTCTTCAAACTGAATGGGGGTCACTACGCTCATTACGCAGAAGTATGCCATTAAGCACGCTGCGACGAAGAGCACACAGATTGTAAGTACTTTGGATGCTTTCATTATAGGTTAAATTTTATATGTTTTCACAAATAACGCTGCAAAGTTACAAAAATATTTTGATATGTGCAAAAAAAATCGTAACTTTGTGCCCGATTTTTATATTATTGACATATGGAAGATAGTAATAAGGTACTTTTTTCAATATTGAACGAGCGTTTGGAGCTTCTTAGAACGCTTGACGCAGAGGGTGATAGTGAACGCCGTCGCCACATCGCCAAAGAGACGCAGACACTCCACGCGCCTATGGCGCACAGACTCGGTTTGTACCAGATCAAAACCGAAATGGAGGATCTTGCGCTCAAGTTTCTCGATTACGACACCTATAAATATATTGCGCACGCGCTGAACGCCAAAAAAGCCGAGCGGGAGGATTACATTGCGCGCTTTATTGCGCCTCTTGAGCAGAAACTCAAAGAAGAGGGATTTTCCTTTACCATCAAAGGTCGTCCCAAATCCATTCACTCGATCTACAACAAAATGCAGGCACAACGCTGTGATGTGGATCGTATCTACGACCTTTTCGCTATCCGAATTATCCTTGACTCACCTCTCGAGCGGGAGAAATCCGATTGCTGGCAGGTTTATTCGCTCATTACGGACATCTTCACGCCTAACCCCAAGCGTTTGCGCGATTGGCTCTCTGTCCCGAAGGAGAACGGATACGAATCCCTCCACACTACGGTGCTCGGACCTGACAAACGCTGGGTCGAAGTGCAAATCCGTACGCGACGAATGGACGAAATAGCTGAGCAGGGAGTGGCGGCTCACTGGTCCTACAAAGGTGTCAAAGGCTCTATTATCCAGCGTTCGGGAGACGTCTATGTCTTCACGCCGACGGGCGACCTCAGACGCTTGCCCGAGGGAGCAACAGTACTTGATTTTGCCTATTCTATCCATAGCGAAGTCGGCTCGCATTGCGTCGGCGGTACTATTCGCAACCAAAACGTCTCCATCCGGCAAAAACTCGAGAATGGTGATCAGGTCTTTGTCTTGACTTCGCCTAACCAGCATCCCAATGCCGACTGGCTCAATTTTGTGGCGTCCTCCAAAGCCAAAAGCAAGATTCGACAATCGCTCAAAGAACTGGAATATAAGCAGGCAAGCGAAGGAAAAGAGATCATCGAACGCAAGTTCAAAAACTGGAAACTCGAATATACGGAAGCCGACATCACACGCATGGCGCTCAAACTGGGCTACAAGGAAGTCTCGGATATGTACCAGTCGGTGGCCACCGGCAAAGAGGACATTCAGCGTTTGCGCGAGGCTTTCCTGGCGACAGACGAAGTGCCCGTTATTCACCACGAGGAGCATGAGTATGTGCCCAAGAACGAGCTCCAAGGCTTGGCTATCGAGGTTGATATGAATGTCAGCAACGTGGATTTTAACCTCTCCAAGTGTTGCAATCCGCAGCCCGGAGATCCTATCTTCGCCTTCGTTTCGGTCACCAAGGGTATCCGTATCCACCGTTGTGATTGCCCCAATGCCGCCAACATCCGGGAGCGCTATCCCTATAGAATGTTACCTGCCCGCTGGGCCAAAAAATCCTAATTTTCAATTTTAATTTTCAATTGTCCGAATATCCCAGCATATTATTGGAGCAGGCCGTTAACCAGATGGCTTCGCTGCCCGGCATAGGACGCAAAACGGCCTTGCGTCTTGTCTTGCATCTGCTTCGTCAGCCGGAGCAGGAAGTGCAGGCTTTCTCCGGCGCATTCACACGACTCAAAAACGAAGTCGTCTATTGCCGCGAGTGCCATAACATCTCGGATTCCGAGCTTTGCCCCATCTGCGGTTCCACCCGACGCGATCACGCTACCATCTGTGTGGTGGAAAACGTTCAGGATGTGATGTCTATCGAGAACACAGGCCAGTATAGCGGCGTGTATCATGTGCTTGGCGGAATTATCTCGCCCATGGACGGTGTTGGACCGAAGGATATCGAGATAGACTCGCTTCTCGAGCGGGTGAAGCGTGGCAACGTGGAGGAAATCATCCTCGCTTTGCCCACCACGATGGAAGGCGACACCACCAATTTCTATATATATCGCCGCTTGCAGAATCTTGAATTGCCTAACCCGCCTAAGGTCTCTCAACTCGCCCGGGGAGTGGCTATCGGAAACGAACTCGAATATACCGACGAGATTACGCTCGGACGATCTATTGTTAACAGAACTGATTTTAATGGATAATATGGAAAAGATTGTTAAAGAACTCAACAAGTATTACTACGGAGTGATGGTCTTCACACTCGGCGTGCTCACCTATTATTATTACGCGTACACGCACGCGATGTTCGAACCGTGGGATCGTTTCTCAACACTCGGAATGGTGATGCAATACGTGGTTATTTTCCTTGCCCTGATCACTATTCCGGGCGGATTGTACGGCTTTAAATACCTTTGCGACAAGAAGATTGTTTCTACCCTCAAGTCGCCCGAGGACCTGACGCCGGATAAACTGGAGTTGTACAAGAAAATGGCTGCTTTCCGTATCTTGCTGGTCAGCTGTTCGATGCCGCTGGGTATAATCTTTTATTATCTCTTTGGATGCTATAAATCAATGCTTTGGGTGGCTGCGATTGCCGCTATAGGATGGTATTTCACCAAGCCCACGATCGGCAAAATGCAGAAGGAACTCACGCCCAAAGACCCGAATCAGGAGAACTACTAAAACCAATTACGAACCATAAAACCTCTCCGGCAAGGGGGAGCATTTCTGGACGACGAACTCGTCGGGAAATGCGCGAGATTGCCGAACACGAATATGATTATTGCTTGTGATTTTGATGGAACTATCGTCACCCACGAATATCCGAAAATAGGCAAACCGATTCCTTTTGCCATCCAGACGCTCAAAAAACTCCAGGAAGAGGATCATCACCAGATTATCCTTTGGACCGTTCGCGAAGGAGCTTTGTTAGAGGAAGCCTTGGATTACTGCAAATCCAAAGGGCTGGAGTTCTATGCCGTCAACTCCAATTATCCCGAGGAGCAGCCCGAGCACGAAACGGCACGCAAACTCGTGGCGGATCTCTGGATTGACGACCGTAATCTCGGCGGCCTGCCGGACTGGGGAGTGATCTACCAGATGATCCATTCCGGCCATCCTTACGAGCCTGCTCCGCTGGATAATCTGCAAAATATCCAGCCGAAGAAGCAGGGTTTCTTCGCCCGTTTGTTTGGTAAGTAGCGGTTAAACACGAAAACGAGACGAAAACGAGTCGAAAACGAGTCGAAAACGAATAAGACCAATAACGTGACCGAACCATGGTGAAACTGCGTAAATTAGAGCCTTCCGACCTCCCGTTTCTCTATCAATGGGAGAACGACGCTTCGGCGTGGCCGGATTCGTCCATACACAACCCGCTTTCGCGTCAGGATTTGCGGGATTATATCGCTTCCACCACAGGCGATATCTATGCGGATCGTCAGTTAAGGCTCGTCATCGAGTGCAACGGAGCGGCGGTCGGGTGTATAGATCTCTTCGATTTGGACATCCGCAACCGCAAGGCGGCGGTCGGGATGTACGTCGCGCCCGATTTCCGCGGAAAAGGAATAGGGCTGCAGGCGGTTCAACTGCTGGAGGAATACGCGTCCGTACAACTCAACTTAAGGATGATCTATGCGGTTATTGCTACATCCAACGAGCCCTGCTCGCACCTCTATCAAAAAGCAGGATTTACACCTTCTTCCCCCCTTCCTGCATGGACTTTGGAGGCCGATGCGAGGGTCTGGACGAAGTTATTTCAATAAAAATGGCATACACATTTGTGTATGTCAATTTTTTTTAGTAACTTTGCAGCCAAATTGGTAAAATAGCGATGAAAGAACTGAAATGCCCGAAATGTGGAAGCACGTTTACCGTCGATGAGGCGGACTACGCTTTGCTGCTTAGTCAAGTGAAAAATGCTGAGTTCGAGACCGAACTGGCTCGCCGTATCCGTGAAATGGAGCAGGCTCAAGCGGCACGTTTGCAGGCGGAGCAGCAGGCTGCTTTGGCTCGTCAGCAAGCCGAAACAGCACGGCGTGAGCAGCAGTTCGCACAGCAGATGGCGCAACAGCAACAGTTGTTGCAAACAGCTCAGGCACAACTGCAGCAAGCTGAGCAGCAGAAACAGTTAGCCGTCGCACAAGTGCGTCAGAAGGCCACGGAAGAGTACCTGAAAAAAGATCAGGAGTTAGCTACCTTGCGAACCCAAATGGCGGAGCAACTCAAAGCCGCACAGGAGCAGATCGCCTATTACAAAGATATGAAACTCCGCCTCTCTACCAAAATGGTCGGCGAGACGCTGGAGCAACATTGTTATAATGAGTTTATGCGTGTACGTTCGTTGTTCCCGTACTCTGATTTTGACAAGGACAACGAAGTGGTGGATGGCACAAAAGGCGATTTCGTCTTCCGCGACAAGTCCGAGGACGGAGTGGAGTATATCTCTATCATGTTTGAGATGAAAAACGAGAACGACGAGACCGCCACCAAGCACAAGAACGAAGATTTCCTCAAGAAACTGGACGAAGACCGCCGCAAGAAAAACTGCGAGTACGCGGTTTTGGTCTCATTGCTGGAGCCGGATAGTGAACTCTACAACGGAGGTATTGTGGACATGTGCCATAAATACGACAAGATGTACGTCATCCGGCCGCAGTTCTTCCTGCCTATGATCACACTTCTCTGCCAAACCAGCCGCAAAAGTCTCGATGCCAAGCGAGAACTGGCACTCGTCAAATCCCAGCAGGTGGATGTCACCAATTTCGAGGAGAAACTCTCGCAGTTCAAGGAGGGATTCGCGCGCAACGTTCGTCTGGCTAACGACCGTTTCTCAGATGCCATAGACGAGATCGACAAGACCATCGCCCATCTGACCAAAGTGCGTGAGAACCTTGTCAAGTCCGGCGATAATCTGAATGCCGCAGACAAGAAACTGCAGGAGGTGACCATCAAACGCCTTACCTATAACAATCCCACTATGAAGGCGAAGTTTGAGGAGGCTCAGAAGAATTCCAATAACGAAAAAGAATACGAATAAACAACTAATATAATGAAAAAAGAAATCCAATTCTCGCTCGTGTACCGCGATATGTGGCAATCGAGCGGCAAGTATGTTCCTCGCAAAGACCAGTTGGCGCGCGTAGCACCTGTGATTATTGACATGGGCTGCTTCGACCGCGTGGAGACCAACGGAGGCGCAAGCGAGCAAGTCAACCTTCTCTACGGCGAGAATCCCAACCAAGCCGTGCGTACATTTACCAAACCGTTTAACGAAGCAGGTATCAAAACCCATATGCTCGACCGCGGTCTGAATGCGCTCCGTATGAATCCTGTTCCGGCTGACGTGCGCCAGTTGATGTACAAAGTGAAGCACGCGCAGGGAACCGACATCACCCGTATCTTCTGCGGTCTGAACGACCCGCGTAATATTATTCCGTCTATCAAATGGGCGAAAGCAGCAGGTATGACCGCGCAGGCTACGATGTGTATCACCTATTCTCCGGTTCACACCGTGGAGTATTACGTCAATCTGGCTGAGCAACTGATCGAAGGCGGCGCACAGGAGATCTGTTTGAAGGACATGGCAGGTATCGGTCGTCCGACGATGTTAGGCAAGATCGTAGCGGCTATCAAAGAGAAACACCCGGACATCATTATTCAATACCACGGTCACACAGGTCCCGGATTCTCGGTGGCTTCGATGCTGGAGGTAGCGAAAGCCGGCGGCGATGTGCTCGACGTGGCTATCGAGCCGCTGAGCTGGGGAATGGTTCATCCGGATGTGATTACTATTCAGGCGATGCTCCGCGAGGCAGGATTCCTGGTGAAAGATATCAACATGAAAGCCTATATGGAGGCGCGCAATCTGACACAGGAGTTCATCGATGATTTCCTGGGTTACTGGATCGACCCGCGTAACAGCAAGATGACTTCGCTGCTCGTCGGCTGTGGTCTGCCGGGTGGAATGATGGGCTCGCTGATGGCGGATCTCAAAGGAATGCACGCGGCTATCAACGCCAACCTCAAGAAACGCGGCGAGAAAACACTCAACGAAGACGAACTGCTCGTCGAACTCTTCCAGGAAGTACAGCGTGTATGGCCGATGCTCGGCACGCCGTGTCTCGTAACGCCGTTCTCGCAATATGTGAAGAACGCCGCGCTGATGAACCTCTTCAGCCGCTCGATGGGCGAGAAACCGTTCACACGCATGGATCCGGCTATGTGGGGAATGATCCTCGGCAAGTCCGGTAAACTACCCGGTACACTTGCGCCGGAGATCATCGAACTGGCAAAGGAGAAAAACATGGAGTTCTATACCGGCGACCCGCAGGCTCTCTATCCGGATGTACTGCCGCAGTATATCAAGGAGATGGAGGAACTGGGCTGGGACCGTGGCCAGGACGACGAAGAGCTCTTCGAGTTCGCTATGCACGACAAACAATACCGCGAATACAAATCCGGTCAGGCGAAAGAGCAGTTCAACAAAGACCTTGCCGAGCGAATGCAGAAAGCCGGCAAACCTGTTCCTGAGAACTTGCAGCAGTACTTGCCGCAACAAGCCGCTCCTGCTCCCGCTCCGGCTGCAACCGCCAGCGAGGACGAGAAAGCTGCCATCGCCATGGCGCTTTACAAATCCCGGAAACCGGGACCGAACCCTGCCGCCGCCACGCTGCCCGAGGTCCGTCACACACAATGGAAACGTTTTAACCTTTAATACAATATGAAAAAATACAATTTCAATGCAGGACCGAGTATCCTGCCGCAAGAAGTAATCAAGCAAACGGCTGAAGCCGTAATGGATTTTCAGGGTGAAGGTCTGTCTATTCTGGAGATTTCTCATCGTGCCAAGTATTTCCAACCCGTAATGGACGAGGCGGAAGCGCTGATGAAAGAACTGCTGAATGTACCGGAGGGTTACCGCGTGCTCTTCCTCGGAGGAGGCGCTTCGCTCCAGTTCTGTATGGTTCCGTTCAATATGTTGGAGAAGAAAGCCGCTTACCTGAATACCGGCGTGTGGTCGAAGAAAGCACTCAAAGAGGCAAAAGGCTTCGGCGAGGCAGTGGAGGTAGCCGCCAGCACAACCAATATCCCGACGGACTACGAGATCCCGCAGGACGCTGATTATTTCCATATTACGACCAACAACACCATCTTCGGAACGGAGATCAACGACGAGAAACTGGCGGAAATCTACAAGAAAAAAGGCAATGTGCCTTTGGTAGCCGACATGAGTTCGGATATTCTCAGCCGTCCGATAGACGTCAGCCAGTACGACATCATCTACGGCGGAGCACAGAAGAACCTTGCGCCGGCTGGTGTAACTTTCGTCATCATCAAAGAATCCTGCCTCGGCAAAGTGAGCCGTTATATTCCGACGATGCTGAACTATCAGACGCATATTGACGGCGGTTCGATGTTCAATACACCTCCGGTTCTGCCTGTTTATACCGCTCTGCTGACGCTCCGCTGGCTCAAAACAAACGGCGGCGTGAAATGGATAGAGGCACGCAACAAAGCCAAGGCTGATCTGCTCTACAAATGTCTGGATGAATCCAAACTGTTTACGCCGACGATTCTTGACAAAGAAGACCGCAGCCGCATGAACATCTGCTTTGTGCTCAAACCGGGTTACGAAGACTTGCAGGACGATTTCTTCAAGTTCGCTACGGCAAAAGGCATGGTCGGCATCAAAGGTCACCGTCTGGTAGGCGGATTCCGTGCTTCCTGCTACAACGCGATGGATCTGGAGGGCGTGCAGGCACTCGTGGATTGCATCAAAGAGTACGAAAAATTGCATTAATAGGAATCTCGAAATATCGATATGTCGAAATCTCGAAATATCGGTATCTCGCAAAAACGAAGAATCATGAAAGTATTAGTAGCAACAGAGAAACCCTTTGCGAAAGTGGCCGTTGACGGTATCCGCGAAGTGGTAGAGGGCGCAGGATACGAGCTCGCGCTCCTGGAGAAATATACCGACAAACAGCAGTTGCTGGATGCCGTGGCTGATGCCGACGCACTCATCATCCGTTCGGATGTGGTGGACGCCGCCGTACTTGACGCCGCCAAGCAACTGAAGATCGTGGTTCGTGCCGGAGCAGGTTACGACAATATCGACCTCGAAGCCGCTACGGCACACAAGGTGGTAGCGATGAACACACCGGGTCAGAACAGCAACGCTGTGGCAGAGTTGGCTCTTGGGCTGATGGTCTATGCTGTGCGCAACCTCTATAACGGCACAAGCGGAACCGAACTCAAAGGTAAGAAACTCGGTATTCACGCCTTCGGAAATGTCGGACGCAACGTGGCACGTATCGCGCAAGGCTTCGGAATGGAGGTATATGCGTACGACGCGTATTGCCCGGACGAGGCGATGATACAGGCAAATGTGAAGCCGGTTCATTCGGCGGAGGAATTGTATTCTGCCTGCGACATCGTGAGCCTGCATATTCCTGCAACGCCGGAAACCAAAGGAAGCATCAACCGTGATCTCGTCAACCTTCTGCCGAAGGGTGGAGTGCTGGTCAATACCGCCCGCAAAGAGGTAATTGACGAAGAAGGATTGATCTCGCTGATGCAGGAGCGTACGGATCTCAAATATATGACGGATATTATGCCGGCCGCTGATATGAAGTTCCGCACGCTGTTCGAAGGCCGTTATTTCGCTACGCCTAAGAAAATGGGCGCGCAGACCGCCGAAGCGAACATCAATGCCGGCATCGCCGCCGCCAAGCAAATCGTTGATTTTATTGAGAACGGCAACACCCGTTTCCAAGTGAACAAATAAGTCGTCGTGACGACACGAGGTCATAACGAAATGACAAAGAAAATAGTAACATTATTATTGCTCCTGCTTGCAGCTGTTTCCTATGCCTCTGATATAGAGTGCGTAGGAACAGCCACGCAGGTGGTGAACGGCAAAGACACGCTGTTTATTTTTAAGGAAGAGATCCATCTTCGCTCCACTATCGGCGAGGTGGATTGGTATAGGACCGATGGTACTCTGGAAGCCAGCGCAACGGATGAGATTTATCCGGACGAAGGAGGCTACTATATCGTCCGCGAAGGCTCGACGTCGGCTCCATGTTATGTTTATAAGTACTACGAGCCAACGGACTTATCGCTTACGATAGTGCCCGATTGTAATGCCACAACGCTCATGCTGACGGGCGACGCGAAACCTTTTGTCTATACGCGTCCGGACGCTACTACGGGTACGTACGCGCGTGCGTGTACTATAGAATATAATGCGCTGGCGTGGAACGGCGAACAATGGGGAGACTCGGCCGCCCAAATGACGGCTACCTTGCGAACGGGCAATTATATTCTGCCTGCTTTGTATGCCGGCACAACAATCCACTTGTGCTACGACCAAGAGATTCGCTCCAAGTTCGGGCTGGATTCTGCTTGTGTGGAAGCAACTCTGTTTGTAGAGGATGTGATGGCTGTGAATTTCCAATTGACCTCTCTGGTCACTTCGCGTGGAACGGAAGGCGAGAAATCCAACGAACGCAACCGTCCTACCAGCCAGGACCTGATACAAGGTTCGGAGTACAGCGGACCGTTAGAGGTGGCGTTCTACAGCAATCCGACACCTGAAGTAAAATACTATAGATGGGCTATCTATCACGGTGCTGATCTGATAGTTACGCGTTCGGATCAGGATATCCGTTACTCGTTCTCCGAACCGGGAAGTTACCGCGTGGTTTGTGCGGTCAACAGTCCGTATTGCGCAGCCGATTCGATGGAAGTGACGGTTAATATCAGCGAATCGTATCTGGCAGTTCCGAATGTGTTCACGCCTAACGGCGACGGACAGAACGACGAGTTCCGCGTGGCTTACCGCTCGATCAGAGAGTTCCATTGCTGGGTCTATAACCGCTGGGGACATCTGGTCTTTGAATGGACCGATCCCGCGAAAGGGTGGGATGGCACTATTTCCGGAGGCAGACCCGCTGCAGAAGGCGCGTATTTCTACGTCATCCGTGCGCTCGGAACCGATGCCGCCAAGAATGCCAAATACAGCGCAAAAGCTTCCTATAAGAAGAAAAAAGCGAATGCAGATGAATCGGTAATAGGAGTTTACCAACTTTCAGGAGACATTAATCTACTTCGTTAATCACAGAAACAATTATATAGAAAAATGAGAAAATTTATGCTTATGGCTTTCGCCACAACTGTAATGGCAGCTTCTGCTGCTACCAACCCGTTCTTTGATTACAAGAACTGGAAAACGCCTCACGGCACGTATCCCTTCAACGAGATTTACGCAGAGCACTATATGCCTGCATTCGAGGAGGCGATGAAACAGGGTCTGAAGGAAATTGACGATATTGTCAATAACCCTGCCGCTCCGACGTTTGCCAACACGATTGAGGCGTACGAGAAATCCGGAGAAATGCTTAGCATCGTAGCCGGCTGTTTCTACAACCTCACTTCGGCTGAGACCAACGACACGCTCCAGAAGATAGAGATGGAGTTGAGCCCGAAGATGTCGGAATACGCATCCACTATCCGTCTGAATGAAGGTCTTTTCAAACGTATCAAAGCCGTTTATGAGCAGCGTGACAAACTCAAACTCAACAAGGCACAACGCAAACTGCTGGAGGATATCTACGAGTCGTTTGCGAACAACGGAGCCAACCTCTCGCCGGAAGACAAACAGATCTACCGCGAGCTTTCCGCCAAACTGAGCAAACTGACGCTCCAATATGGTCAGAACGTGCTTAAGGCTACCAACGCCTGGACGATGCTCATTAGCGACGAGGCATTGCTCGCCGGCCTTAACGACGACACCAAGGCCATGCTTCGCGCTAACGCGGAGAAGAAAGGTCTTGAGGGCTGGTTGCTCAACCTGAAACCCACTACTACGATTCCTGTGATGCAGGATTTGGATAATCGTGACATTCGTCGTGAGCTCTATATGGCAAATGCAGGCAAATGTGTGGGCGGCGAGTTTGACAACACGGGTCTTATCGTGGAGATTGTCAATACCCGTCTGGCTTTGGCAAACCTCTTCGGCAAGAAAACTTATGCCGAGAAATCGCTCTACAAGACGATGGCAGAGACGCCGGAGCGCGTATATAGTTTGCTCGATCAGTTGCGTGACGCATATATGCCGGCAGCACGCGAGGAGGTAAAAGAACTGGAGGACTACGCCCACGCGCACGGTTTCTATGCCGCACATATCCAGCCCTGGGATTTCAGCTATTATTCCAAGAAACTCAAACAGGAGAAATATGCTATCTCTGACGATGACCTCCGTCCGTATTTCGAGTTGGAGAACGTCAAGAAAGGTGTGTTTGGCCTGGCTGAGCGTCTGTATGGCTTGAAATTCAAAGAGAACAAGAATATCCAGGTCTATAACCCGGAGGTGACCGCTTATGAGGTCTTTGACGAGAAAGGCAAGTTCTTAGCCGTTTATTATGCGGACTTCCACCCGCGGGACGGTAAACGCGGAGGAGCGTGGATGAACGATTTCCAGCCGCAGTATTTCGAGGGCAAGAAAGACCATCGTCCGCACATCGTGAATGTGATGAACTTCACCCGTCCTACCGCCGACAAACCTGCTCTGTTCTCTTACGACGAGGTGCGCACTTTCCTCCACGAGTTCGGTCACGGCTTGCACGGAATGTTGACCCGCTGCCAGTATTCGGCTCAGAGCGGAACCAACGTACCGCGCGACTTTGTGGAGCTGCCTTCGCAGTTTAACGAGAACTTCATCGACGAGAAAGAGTTCCTCGATACGTTTGCCAAACACTATAAGACAGGCGAGGCTCTGCCGCAGGAGTTGCTCGACAAGATGCACGCTTCGCAGACCTATCACGCTGCTTACGCTTGTGTACGCCAGCTCAGTTTCGGCTATCTTGATATGAAGTGGCACACACTGGAGAAGCCGTTTGAGGTTAACGAAACTATCGGAACCGTGGAGTCTGTTTGTCGTTTCAGCGATGAGGCGATGGCGCAGGTACAAGTGCTGCCGACCGTGCCGGGAACACAGATGGCAACGGCTTTCACCCATATTTTCTCAGGCGGTTACGCCGCAGGCTATTACAGCTACAAATGGTCAGAGCTTCTGGATGCTGACGCTTTCTCCGTCTTCAAAGAGGCACAACAGAAAAACGGCTCTATCTTTGACAAGAAGGCAGCCAAGTGTTTTCGTGAGAACATCCTTGAGAAGGGTGGAACCGAAAAAGCAATGGATCTGTATGTGCGTTTCCGCGGTGGCGAACCGACCATCAATGCGCTTCTGGAGCGTGACGGTATCAAAGCCCGCGAGATTAAGTAAATACCATTATGACTGTAACTGAATATATTTCCACTCATCGCGAGCGGTTTTACGAAGAATGGGCATCGCTCATCCGTATTCCGAGCGTGAGTTGCCAAGCCGAGCACAAAGCCGATATGCTCCGTTGTGCCGAGCGTTGGAAGGAATTGCTGATAGAGGCTGGGTGCCAGAAAGCAGAGATACTCCCTTCGCAAGGTAATCCGTTTGTATATGGCGAGTATCAATCACCACTCGCTAATCATCCATCACCAATACCTACGGTGTTGGTCTATGCCCATTATGATGTGATGCCCGTAGAGCCGTTGGAGCAGTGGAAATCCGATCCTTGGGAGCCTTCCGTCCGCGACGGAAGGCTCTACGCACGCGGAGCTGACGATGACAAAGGACAGGCAATGATCCAGGCGAAAGCCTTTGAATACATGGTTCGCGAGGGATTGTTGCAATGCAATGTCAAGTTTATCTTCGAGGGCGAAGAGGAGATTGGCTCGCCTTCGCTGGAAGCATTTATCAGCGAGCACAAGGACTTGCTGAAGAGCGATATTATTCTGGTAAGCGACACCTCGATGATCGGCAAAGACACACCCTCTATCACCACGGGGTTGCGCGGTTTGGCGTATTGGGAGATCGAAGTGGATGGTCCCAACAGAGACCTGCACTCCGGCCATTTCGGCGGAGCGGTCAAGAATCCGGTGAACGCGCTATGCGAGATGCTGGCACAGGTGGTGGACAAGGACGGACGAATCACTATTCCCGGTTTCTACGACGATGTGCTGCCGATACCTGAGGAAGAACGGAAGATGATTGCGCAGATTCCTTTCTCGCAAGAGAAATACAATGCAGCCATCGATGTGGATGATGTGTTCGGCGAGAAAGGGTATAGCACGCTGGAGCGTAACAGTTGCCGTCCGTCGTTTGACGTGTGCGGTATATGGGGCGGTTACACGGGCGAGGGTAGTAAGACCGTGCTGCCAAGCAAAGCGTTTGCCAAGGTCTCCTGCCGCTTGGTGGCAAATCAGGATCACGAGCAGATCTCCCGCGCGTTCATTGAATATATGCGCGCGTTAGCGCCAGCAGGCGTGCGCGTGAAAGTGACGCCTATGCACGGAGGGCAAGGCTATGTCTGCCCGATAGATATTCCAGCCTACAAGGCTGCTGAGAAAGGCTTTGAGATTGCGTTCGGCAAACGACCGTTGGCTGCACGCCGCGGTGGCAGTATTCCTATCATTGCCGCTTTTGAGCAGATACTCGGCTGCAAAACGATCCTTATGGGCTTTGGGTTAGAGCAAAACGCAATCCATTCGCCCAATGAATCCATGGATCTCGAGGTGTGGGAGAAAGGTATTGTTGCCATCAGTGAGTTTTATAAAGAATATGCCGCTAACCACTAAGTTCATCGTCGCATGAAAATTGCAATTATCGGAGCGGGGAGTGTGGGGACGAATTTACACCACGCCTTTGCGTTGAAAGGTGTCAGAACGGAGCTGGTTCACGGACGGCCGCTGACGGACGAAAAGACTTCACGCGAAGCGATTGAACAGCTGCCGCAGGCGGATGTCTATATCTATGCCATCGCGGATCATGCACTTCGCGCTGTAGTGGAGACCGTTTATGCACCCAAGGCGGTGCACTTGCTTACCTCCGGCACGATGCCGATGGATGTGTTCGGCGAGGATAAACCGCATTGCGGAGTGCTGTATTTCTTTCAGTCCTTCAGCCGGGAAGTGCTGATAGACGACTGGAGCGGTATTCCCTGTTTCATCTCGGGGCGGAATATCGACGACATTGCTGCCATCTATTCGCTGGCGCAGATGCTGACGAGCCGTATTTACGAGGCGAATCAGCATGATCGCGAGCGGCTGCATGTAGCGGGTGTGTTTGCCAATAACTTCAGCAATCTGATGTATAGAATGGCTGCGGACATTTTGTCCGACACGCAGATTCCTTTTCAGGCTCTGTTGCCGCTGATAGACCAAACGGCTCTAAAAGTACATTCGCTCACACCCAAAGAGGCGCAGACAGGCCCCGCGAAGCGGGATGACAAGAATGTGATGGCTCATCATATGGAAGTGCTGAAGGAGTCGGTTCCCAACTCGGCTTTCTCGCCGGATGAGAAAGCCGAAGTATATGCGCTGATAAGCCGACTGATACAAAAATGACACTCGTGAAAGAGTGTCATTTTTGTGTTCTGGAGATCTGGAGATCTGGAGATCTGGAAATCTGAAATTCCGGATTACATCATTCCGCCCATTCCGCCTGCGGGCATTGCGGGAGCCGGATGCTCTTCGGGATGATCGACGATGACGCACTCGGTGGTGAGGAACATACCTGCTACGGAAGCGGCGTTCTCCAGCGCTACGCGGGTAACCTTAGCGGGATCGACTACGCCTGCCTCAAAGAGGTTTTCGTACTGATCCTTGCGGGCATTGTAGCCGAAGTCAGCCTTGCCTGCACGCACTTTGTCCACAACTACTGCGCCTTCTTTGCCAGCGTTTGCTACGATCTGACGCAGCGGCTCTTCGATAGCACGGCGTACGATCTCGATACCTGTCTGCTCGTCTTCGTTCTCGCCTTTGAGACCCTCGAGTGCTACTTGTGCGCGGATGTACATCACACCGCCGCCGGGAACAATACCTTCCTCGATAGCTGCACGGGTAGCAGAGAGTGCGTCGTCCACGCGGTCTTTCTTCTCTTTCATCTCCACTTCGCTGGCAGCTCCGACGTTGAGTTGCGCTACGCCGCCTGCCAGTTTGGCAAGACGCTCCTGCAGTTTCTCTTTGTCGTAAGTCGATTTGGTAGCTGCAATCTGTGCTTTGATTTGAGCCACGCGGTTAGCGATAGCCTCTTTGTTGCCAGCTCCATTGACGATGGTTGTGTTGTCTTTATTGACTGTGATCGTCTCGGCTGTTCCGAGCATATCCAGTGTAGCCTGCTCGAGTTTGATACCTTTCTCTTCGCTGATAACCGTTCCGCCGGTGAGGATAGCGATGTCCTCCAACATCTCTTTGCGGCGGTCGCCGAAGCCCGGAGCTTTGACTGCACAGATCTTGAGTTGCGCACGCAGACGGTTGACAACCAGTGCTGTCAGCGCTTCGCTGTCCACGTCTTCCGCGATGATGAGCAACGGACGTCCGCTCTGTACGGCGGGTTCAAGAACCGGCAGCAGCTCTTTGAGGTTGGAGATTTTCTTGTCGTAGATGAGGATATACGGTTTATCCATCTCGACCTGCATCGTCTCGGTGTTGGTGACGAAATACGGGCTGATGTAGCCGCGGTCGAACTGCATACCTTGTACCACGTCAATCGTGGTGTCCATACCTTTGGCTTCGCCGATGGTGATGACGCCGTCTTTCGACACTTTGCGCATCGCGTCGGCAATGAGTTTGCCGATCTCGGCATCGTTGTTAGCCGAAACGGTAGCTACTTGCTCAATCTTGTCGAAGTCGTTGCCAACTACTACGGCGTTCTTCTTAATCTCAGCTACGACGGCAGCCACGGCTTTGTCAATACCGCGTTTGAGGTCGAGCGGGTTGGCGCCTGCAGTTACGTTCTTCAGACCCACGCCAACGATAGCCTGTGCCAGAACGGTTGCGGTAGTGGTACCATCACCCGCCTGATCGCCTGTCTTGGAAGCCACTTCCTTGACGAGCTGTGCACCGAGGTTTTCGGCTGCGTCTTTCAGTTCAATCTCTTTGGCTACCGTTACACCGTCTTTGGTGATATGCGGAGCTCCGTATTTCTTGTCGATGATGACATTGCGGCCTTTCGGACCAAGTGTCACTTTGACAGCGTCAGCCAGTTGGTCAACGCCACGCTTCAAAGCCTCACGGGCTTCTACGTTATAGGTAATATCTTTTGCCATAATAATTACGAATAAATTTTAAATTACGAATTATTTTACAATAGCGAGTACATCGCTCTGACGCATAATCAGGTATTTCTCGCCGTCGAGTTCGAGTTCGGTTCCGGCGTATTTGCCGTAAAGGACCTGGTCTCCGGCTTTGAGAACCATCTCTTCGTCTTTTGTCCCGTTACCAACGGCGAGTACTTCGCCGCGAAGCGGTTTCTCTTTGGCACTGTCAGGAATAATGATTCCTCCGACAGTTTTTTCTTCTGCAGCAGCGGGCTTGATCAGCACGCGGTCTGCTAATGGTTGAATTTTGCTCATAATATGTGTGATTTAGAATATTTAGTTCGACATTTCAAATTCAACGGGATAATATACTATGTATATTATAGGGTGTGACAGGATGCGATACACTCTCGATAAGAGCTGCACAAACTCCCGAAAAAGAATTTACAAACCTTGTGCCAAACGAAGTTTTTCTGCCAAAATGGCAGTTCCGCACTTTTGATCGTACCTTTTCGCACTTTCGTTCGCCCTGTGTCACATTTCGTTTACCAGAATCGTTTGGCTTCGGGGCTGTATTCGTAGCCAGCATTTCGCAGGTTCTGGCACAGTTCTTCGGGGGTCAAACCGAGGTCTTCACACAGTTGCTCCAACGATTCATATTCATCGCGCAGTTTCATATTGACGAAGCTGACGAGTATGTCCGGATTGTTAGGAATATTCATTTTTTTGAAATTTTGCTGCAAAGTTACAACTTTTTTTGCGTATATGCAAAAATTTTACTACCTTTGCACGGAATTATGGACGAGAAACAGAATATAGGAAGCCTTTTTGACCGTATCGCCTCCACATACGACGGTTTGAACCACGGTTTATCGCTCAATATCGACCGTCTTTGGCGCCGTAAGACGGTAGCCAAAATGCAATCGGTGCGTCAGGTACTTGACGTGGCAATCGGCACCGCAGATCTCACCGTGGAGATGTTCCGCCAGCATAAAGCGATGCAGGTAACGGGTCTTGATCTGTCCCAGCAGATGATGGCTATCGGTGAAGCGAAAATCAAGCAACTGAAAGAGAAAGGGCAGTTGAGCCAGAGTGCGGAAGTGCGTTTCGTATATGGCAACGCTCAGGAGATGCCTTTTGCGGATAGTTCTTTCGACGCTGTCACTTGTGCGTTCGGTTGCCGCAATTTCAGCAACTTGGATGACGGACTGCGTGAGATGTACAGGGTTCTCAAACCAGGAGGACAACTGGTGATCCTTGAGTTTTCGTATCCGACCAACCGCCTCGTGCGCGCGCTATACAATATATATTTTACGTATATCCTGCCTTTTGTAGGGCGCATAGTGAGCCGCGACCAAACGGCGTACACCTATCTCAACCGCAGTGTGAAGGGTTTTATCTGGGGCGAAAAGTTTGTGCATCATCTGCACGATATTGGTTTTGAGCGGGAACATTTCACGCCGCTCACATTCGGAATAGCAACTATTTATACAGCATACAAACATGGTTAAGCACATTATTCTTTGGCGTTTGCGTTCGGAGTTGAGCGCAAGCGAGAAACGCGAAAAAGCTCTCGCTATCAAGCAAGGACTGGAAGGATTGCTGGGGCAGGTTCCCGGATTGAAAGAGATACACGTTCTGATAGACGGCGTGTTAGAAAGCAGCAACGCTGATATTATGCTCGACAGCACACTCGAGTCGCAGGAAGCGCTTCGCGGCTATGCCGTACACCCGGCTCACGTAGCAGTGGCTGATGGCGTAGTGCGTCCGAACACCGAACTGCGCACCTGCCTCGATTATGAGTTCTAACTATCCCAATGCGCGTTCTTCAATGAAAAAGCTGCTGCTCACAACTTGCTTTATTGTCTTCTCGGCAAGTGTTTTTGCACGCCCGCAACGCCGCGAAGTGGTCAAGGATACCATCGTCAACGCGCCTGTTGAGACGATGCTGGAGACGGTAGAACTGTTTTACTACCAGTTTCAGGCTTGTCCGGATTCGCTTTTCGACTGGGTGTACCTGAATTTCGACGAACCTAAAGAGGAACAACCGGAAAAGCCGACCAAGGAGAGCCGGAATGCTATCCAACTCTCGTATAAAGACCGCGTTTATGATCCGGTGTACCACACAGGCGACGTGGCGATAGACATGTACGTGCTCGGCGTACGCTGGTGGAAAGACCAACACCTTGGAACGATCTACCGTCTCACACGTGCCAAGGACGGCAACTATCCTCTTACAGCACATATGTCTGCCACTTATAGCGGCTCTGTGCTGGAAGGCGGAGATGTGATCTTTGTTCTGGAGCCTATAGACGACACGCACACGCGTGTTCATTATGAGTTCGGCCTTACTTTCGGCAAAGTGCTGGCGGTCTTTGTGTCCGACAAAATATGGCAAAACGCCATCGAATGGCGTTTCGTGAAGATACTTGAAAACTTGGTTGAACACGCCGAAACGGGCACTGTAAGTGTTAAGCCAATCAAGAAATAGACAAGCCTTTCGTAGTGCGTAGAAAAAAATAAGCCGGTAAAAATTACCGGCTTTATTGTGAAGAGTAGGGGATTAGCGTCTTCTGTAGTGAGAACGGCGTCGTGGTCCTCCGTAGCTGTTCGGCGATTTGTGGAAGAAGGTCAAACCGAGGGAGAACATACCGTCCGGCCAATCGTTGGTAACGGTCGTCTTGTAGGGCCAACCGTCCAAGTTCCAACCTCTGATATCAAAGAATCCCATCTGGAAGCCTGCGTTCAAACCCATTCGCCAATCGCTGTTGAGGTTCCAGTCGTAACCGATACTCACCTGACCCATCGGCATAAAACTGAATTTAGGAATAGCATTGGGAGCAACATTTGAGAAATCGCTTTTGAGGAAGTAGCTTCCCGTAAATCCAACGCCGACGTAGAAATTAAAACCGATTTCCTCAATAGGATAGATCTGAATACCGGCACATGGCTGCAGGAAGATACTTGTAAACTTACGATATTGCCCGTCGTGCTTGCCATCTTTAGCCCAATACTTGGAGTTGTCTCCTTTCAGCACACCAAGATTGGCACCGCAGCGCAAACCCACCCATTCGTTGAACGGTCTGTGGTACATAAAAAATCCGTCCGCACTAATATCTTGTGCGTCGAAACCCTGGACCAAAGGAATCTTACCACCGTCGGCGTCACCGAAATAATACAAAACGTTTGCACCGAAACTGAATCCCTCAGTATTAAAACCATCTCTGTCTCTAACGTGCGAACGCGTACGAGGACGATATGTCTGGTGGTAATAACGCTGAGCTATAGCCGATTCTGAGAAGAGCAAAAGCATTGCTCCTATCAATGCAAGACTTATGTAGTTGAACTTTTTCATTATTGTAATCACAAATGACGTGCAAAATTACAAATAATTTTCGACATGAGCAAATATTCTACCATTTTTTTGCAAAAAAAAACAAAAATAATCAAAATCGTACTATTCATTTTGCAATACGATGAAAAATATCGCGCTTGAAAGCATTTATGAAGAGAATATTTACACAAAAAAAAAGAACGCGTTTGCGTTCTTTTCAGTAGTGCTACCCGGACTCGAACCGGGGTTTACGGCGTGAGAGGCCGTTGTCCTAGGCCACTAGACGATAGCACCCGGAATACTTGGCTCTTCGATAGTGAAATAGCGCGTTAAATGCGGTCATTTCCGAAAAGCGAGTGCAAAGGTACTACATTTTTTTGATATGACCAAATTTTTTACAAAAAAAATGATATTTTTCTTCATTTTTTTGCGTATATGCATATTTTTTTGTATCTTTGCACACAAAATAAGCAAAAATGCGTATATGATTACTAATTTTGGATTTGTGCGTGTAGCGGCCGCAGTGCCGACGATGCGCGTGGCGGATTGTAAATACAACGCCGAGCAGGTAAAACGCCAGATAGACGAGGCTATCACCGAGGGTGTGGAGGTCATCTGTTTTCCTGAGCTCACTCTGACAGGTTATACTTGTGCGGATCTGTTCTTCACCCAGCAGTTGCAACAAAGTTGTATGCGTGAGTTGGAGGCGCTATGTGATTACACCCGCGGCAAAGCCATCATTGTGCTGGTGGGTGCACCGCTTCAGGTGGACAACGATCTTTTCAACTGCGCTTTTGTGATGACAGACGGCGAAGTGATGGGCGTGGTGCCGAAAGTGAATCTGCCGAACACCGGCGAGTTCTACGAGAAACGGTGGTTCACGT
Organism: uncultured Bacteroidales bacterium; assembly: GCA_900319645.1. Classification (GTDB taxonomy): domain Bacteria; phylum Bacteroidota; class Bacteroidia; order Bacteroidales; family Paludibacteraceae; genus Colicola. The sequence continues at coordinate 127,592 of ONPG01000005.1, read as the reverse complement.
CGGGTCGTGCTGCGCGCGAGTACGCGCCAGGAGGTATCGCACCGCGTATTCCTAAAATAGAAATATGGAGTGGGGAAGTGCCATTCGGAACCGACCTGCTGTTCTCGACGCGCAACTATACCTTTGGTATCGAGATATGCGAAGACCTCTGGTCGCCTCTTCCTCCATCTACTCAGTTGTCGATTCAGGGAGCGGAGTTGGTGTTCAACCTCTCCAGCAGCAACTGTCTTGTCGGCAAGCACGCTTTCCGTCGTCAGATGATCACCCAGCAGTCGGCACGCGTCCACTGCGGGTATATATATACCTCGTCCGGCGTGGGCGAATCGACCACGGATGTGGTTTTCTCCGGCAGTACGTATATAGCCGAAAACGGTACGATGCTGGAGGAAGGTGAGCGTTTCCAACGCGCCAGCACGATGATCGTTCAGGAGATTGACATCGAGCGTCTGAGGACAGACCGTCAGCGCAATACCAATTTCACCAAGGACAAGACAGGACATTACCGTCACATCAACGTAGCGCCGATAGAGCGCGACGAGGAGTTTACGGAGCCGATTCACCGTTGCTTCTCTACCTCTCCTTTCCTGCCCAAGAAAGGCGAGGAGGACAGTTATTGTATGGATGTGTTCTCTATCCAGACGAGTGCGCTGATGCGCCGTTGGGAGCACACCCATTCAGAGACACTGGTTATCGGCGTTTCCGGCGGCTTGGACAGCACGTTAGCGTTGCTGGTCTCGGTAATGGCGGCTGACCAGATGGGCTTTGACCGCAGCCGAGTGGTGGGCGTGACGATGCCCGGTTTCGGTACTTCGGACCGCACGTACCAGAACGCACTCGATATGATGCAGATGCTCGGAATAACCCATCGGGAGATTCCTATTCGCGATATGGCGATGCAACACCTGCAGGATATCGGGCACGATTTGGATGTACATGACATTACATATGAAAACGCGCAAGCGCGCGTACGCACGTTAAACTTAATGGATCTGGCGAACCAACTGAACGGCATTGTGGTCGGGACAGGCGATCTGAGTGAATTGGCACTCGGATGGTGTACTTATTCCGGTGACCAGATGTCGATGTACGGCATCAATGCCGGTATTCCCAAGACCTTGGTTAGGTATCTGGTCAAGTATGCCGCAGAAAACCTCTTCGGCGAGGAGTTGCGCGAGGTGCTTTTGGATGTAGTGGAAACGCCTGTTTCGCCGGAGTTGCTGCCCACCGACGAGCAGGGTGAGATTGCGCAGAAAACAGAGGACAAAGTGGGACCGTACGAGTTACACGATTTCTTTATTTACTATTTCCTCCGCTACGGATTTACACGCGAGAAAATACGTTATATGGCTATTCAGGCATTTGAGGACAAGTACGACGAGGCTACTATTGACAAATGGCTCAGCGTGTTTATGCGGCGTTTCTGCACGCAGCAGTTCAAACGCAGTTGTATGCCGGATGGTCCGAAGGTTGTGGCAGTTTCGCTTTCGCCACGCGGCGACTGGAGAATGCCGAGCGATGCGTGCTGTATCTAAAATGAAAGGTGAAAGATGAAAATTCAGGAAAATATATCCCTTCTGCCGCACAACACGTTTCGTATGGACGTGAAGGCGCGTGTTTTCGCAGAATATAGTTCTGTGGAGGAGTTGCGCGCGTTGCTGGAGCGCTACCGCGGAGAGAAGATTCTGCATATTGGGGCAGGCAGCAATCTGTTGTTTACCAAGGATTTCGATGGTGTTATCCTTCACTCGGCGATGTGCCGTGCGCGTTGTGTTTCCGAGGATAACGACCATGTGTGGATTGAGGCGGATAATGGTCTGGTGATGGACGAGCTGATAGATCAGCTTTGCGATATGGGTATCTCCGGACTGGAGAACCTCAGTTATATTCCCGGCGAAGTGGGCGCTTCGGCGGTGCAAAATGTCGGAGCGTACGGCGTGGAGGCAAAAGATGTGATTGAGACGGTGCGTGCAATCGCTAAAGAAGATGGCACTGAACGTGTGTTTACCAACGCCGAGTGCCGTTATGGTTACCGGGACAGTGTTTTCAAGAACGAGCTGCAGGGCAAATATGTTATCACCCACGTAGTTTTTCGTCTTAATAAACACTTCGAAGCGAAGTTGGATTACGGCAATCTGCGTAGCGAAGCGGGAGATAATCCGACACCAACGACTGTTCGCAATGCAGTTATAGGTATCCGTAAACAAAAACTGCCCGAAGTGTCTGAAATTGGGTCCGCCGGTTCGTTCTTCAAGAATCCGATTGTCTCACGAGACACTTACGAGACACTTACGAGACAGATACGGGACGATAGAGTTCCTCATTACGACCAGGAAGGCGGAGTGAAGATACCGGCAGCCTGGCTCATTGAGCAGTGCGGGTGGAAAGGTAAAAAAGTCGGCGGCGCACAGTGCTATGAGAAGCAACCGCTCGTGCTTGTTAACACAGGTTCCGCTACGCCGAAAGACATAATGGATTTGGCTGCTGCTATTTGCTGGGACGTAAAAGACAAATTCGGCATCGAAATCTCACCCGAAGTGAATTATATATAAATGACCAAATGGTAAATGATTAAATTGTAAATGAATATATGGCTACATTTGTAATTGAAGGCGGACATAAATTGCACGGATCTATTACTCCGCAAGGCGCGAAAAACGAAGCACTACAAGTGCTCTGTGCGGTTTTGTTGACCAAAGAAACCGTGGTGATTGACAATCTTCCGAATATATTGGATGTGAACAATCTGATTGATTTGCTCGCATCTATCGGCGTGACGGTGGAGAAACTATCCAAAGGTAAGTTTGCTTTTACGGCGGCTAATATCGACACGGCGTACCTGCGGAGTGCGGATTTCCTTAAGAAATGCAACAAACTGCGTGGCTCGGTAATGTTAATCGGTCCGCTTTTGGCGCGTTTGGGCGAAGTGACGTACGCCAAACCCGGCGGAGACAAAATCGGTCGTCGGCGTCTGGACACGCATTTCCAAGGAATGGTGAACCTCGGTGCTACGTTTGAGTTCGACCAGGAACTGTTAGCGTACCGTTTTGACGGCAAGCATCTCAAAGGCGCGTATATGCTCCTTGACGAAGCGTCCGTCACAGGAACGGCGAACATCATTATGGCTGCGGTGATGGCGAAAGGTACGACCACTATTTACAATGCAGCCTGCGAACCGTACGTGCAGCAACTTTGCCGGCTTTTGAATAAGATGGGCGCCAAAATCAGCGGAGTTGGCTCAAACTTGTTGACCATAGAAGGCGTGAAATCGCTTCATGGTGCGCAACATAAACTCCTGCCGGATATGATTGAAGTGGGTTCGTTTATCGGCATGGCAGCTATCACCGGCTCGGAACTGCGTATCAAAGAGGCGGGAATAAAAGATCTTGGTATCATTCCCGATGCTTTCCGTCGTCTGGGAATCCGTATTGAGGAAGAAGGAGACGATCTCGTTATTCCGGCGCAAGAACACTATCAGATCGAATCCTTCCTCGATGGCTCAATCCTTACGGTGGCAGATGCTCCGTGGCCGGGTTTGACGCCGGATTTGCTGTCTGTGTTGCTTGTCGTAGCCACACAGGCAAAAGGTTCTGTGCTCATTCACCAGAAGATGTTTGAAAGCCGTCTTTTCTTCGTGGATAAACTGATAGATATGGGCGCGCAGATCATCCTTTGTGATCCTCACCGCGCAGTAGTTGTTGGTCACGACCACACCCGCCAACTCAAACGCAATAACATGACTTCGCCCGACATCCGTGCTGGTATAGCCATGCTGATTGCCGCCATGAGTGCAGAAGGCACTTCCCGCATTGACCATATTGACCAGATTGACCGTGGTTATGAAGACATCGAGTCTCGTCTCAACGCCCTCGGTGCTTGCATTCGCCGTGAGGATTAACCGACCGATGACCGAGAGACAACCGAGAGATGACCGACATATAGAAAATAAGAAATGAAAAGAATACTGACAATAGTAATGATATGTATGCCGCTGATGGTGGCGGCGCAAATGGTACAGCCTGTGAAGTGGACAGGCGAAGAAATCGGCGATAGTGTGCGGTTGAAGGCGACAGTGGAACCGGGGTGGCATATGAGTATTTTGGAAATGGGCGAGTTCATGTTCACTCAGGAATACAAGGATTCCTTTGTGATGACGGTGTCCAAGACCGATCTGGCACCTATTCGCTACAATGCCTGCAACGACCAGATGTGTACGGCTCCCGAGGTGTGGGAGTGGAAGAATGTACAAAGGGACAAAGTACAAAGTACAAAGGAATTGCCAAGCACGGCAAATGACCGTTCGTTGTGGTTGATTTTCCTGTTAGGATTGTTGGGCGGATTGCTGGCCATCTTCACGCCCTGCGTGTGGCCGATTATTCCGATGACGGTGAGTTTTTTCCTCAAGAAAGGCGGCGGATTGAAGGATGCTGTTCTTTATGGGTTGAGCATCATAATTTTGTATGTGGGATTAGGTCTGTTGGTAACGATTCTATTTGGGGCGTCAGCCCTTAATGAGCTGAGTACCAACGCTGTAATGAATATCATTTTCTTCCTTGTACTGGTGGTTTTTGCACTCTCGTTCTTTGGATTGTTTGAGATCACTTTGCCGGACAGTTGGTCCACGGCTTTGGACAACAAAGCACGCAGTACAGGAGGATTCGTAAGTATTCTGCTGATGGCGTTCACGCTGGTGATCGTCAGTTTCTCGTGTACGGGACCTATTATCGGCACTTTGCTTGTGGAGGCAGCAGGACGTAGCCTTTTGGCTCCGGCGATAGGTATGTTAGGCTTTGCGATTGCGTTGGCTTTGCCCTTCTCGCTGTTTGCGATGTTCCCGCAGTGGCTCAAACAGGCACCTAAATCCGGCGACTGGATGACGAGCCTGAAAGTGGTATTGGCTTTCCTTGAACTGGCTCTTTCGCTCAAGTTCCTCTCGGTGGCTGACATGGCGTACGGGTGGGGTATCCTGCCACGCTGGCTGTTTATCGCTATCTGGATTGTATGCTTTGCGGGAATTGGAATCTATCTCCTTTGGAATATCAAAAATGTATCCACCACGCGCAAGATTATCCGCACGATAGTGATTCTTCCTTCGCTGGCGTTTGCCGGTTACTTGGTTCCTGGTTTGTGGGGCGCACCGGTGAAGGCCATCAGTGCTTTTGCACCTCCGATGGAGATAGAGGGTCGCGTCGTCTTTAACGATTACGAAGAAGGAATAGCTTACGCACGTCAGGTTAACAAGCCGGTGATCCTTGATTTCACGGGTTACGGATGTGTCAACTGCCGCAAGATGGAAGCGTTTGTGCTGGATCACGACAGTGTGAAAGCACGGTTGCAGAACTATGTGTTTATCGAGCTCTTTGTGGACGATCGTCTGGATACAGACAGCGACGGCGAGAGCGAAGGCACCGAGAACAGCCGTTTGCAGCGTGAGCAGTTCGGATCGAATGCCCAGCCGTTCTTTGTGCAACTCGATGCAAAGGGCAATCAGGTAGCCGATCCGATGGCGTTTACCACCGACCCGATGGAGTTTATTAATTGGTTAAAATACTAGTGAGAAGATTATTATACATATTATTGCTTTTTCTTACGTTGCCGGTAGTGGCGCAGGAAGAAAAACTCCGGCAGCACGGATTCAGCGTCAGTGACGACCGTAAAGTGTTCTTTGCGCCGGGTAATCTGCAGTATAATGCTGCCATGGGGACGCATCTATGTGCTGACGGGACGATGCAGCAAGGTACATGGCGTTTCGCCGAAAACCAATGGGATTATATAGGCAGTCACGCGTCTGCATCATCCACGTATAATGGATGGATCGACTTGTACGCATGGGGAACAAGCGGTTGGAGTAACGGAGTGGAAAAATACCAACCATGGTCATGGACAACAGGTTTTCCTAACTGTTATTATATCAATGGTGATGCATCTCTCAGTATGACGGGTGACTACGAAAATGCAGATTGGGCGGTATATAACTCTATAGGTGAATATTCTCCAAACTCTTGGAGAACGCTTTCGGCTGAGGAATGGGAATTCATACTTAACGGACGTACAAATGCTTCTATCTTATGCGGAAAAGCAACTATCAATAATGTATGTGGCTTGATCTTTCTTCCGGATGATTATCCTTTTGCGGATCTTTCATTGCCTCAATTTATTCCGGGGAATGATCGATTTTGTAGTACGAACAAATATACGGAAAGTCAGTGGGAACAATTAGAAAATAAAGGTGCCGTATTTTTACCCGCTGCGGGAGTAATTTATGGAGGTAACAATAATTTTCCCAATATTCATGGATATTATTGGTCAGTTTCTGCTTGTAACGAAAACAAACAGAGTAGAGCATATAATCTTGAATTCTATAGCGATGTAAACTATCCTCCCACTCAGATTACTCCGAATGATAGGCGTGGTGGAAAATCCGTACGCCCTGTAATGGATATTCCTAAGAACTATGTACCCACCGTCAAAATGGATACGACCGTCTGTGACACCTTGTTACCGTTCACATGGCGCGAGCACGAGTGGTTTGAGGAAGGTGTTATCCGTGATACCCTGTCATCGGTTCTCGGCGGGGATAGTATTTGTTTGCTACTTTCTCTGCATACCGAAAAATGCTGTCGGGAACTTGTCACGATGACCTATGACACGACCGTTTGTGACACCCTGTTGCCCTATACATGGCGAGGAGTGGTGTTTTCTGAATCCGGCGAAAAACGTATTATGGAGAAAAGTTCGCAGGAATGTGACAGTATAGAGCACATTTATACGCTGAGTACCTTCCATTGCGAGAAACTATGGCCGATTATAATAAACAAATATAACTGGCAGTTGCTCTGCGATAATGTAGTGCTACGGCAATTACTCCCGGAGCGAACTCCGACCGCATTCCAATGGTACAAAAACGAACAGCCGATTGATGGCGCGACGGATGATGACTATGCCGAGCAGAACGAACTGCACGGTGTGTTTCAGTTACGTGTAACGCTGGATAACGGACAGACTATCCGGTCTAATATAATCTCGATCCTTGATACGCAGGACCAGCAGCCTTTGCATCTGCAAGTGTATAACAGTCAGGGAGTTCTCATTCCCGAGAAGAGAGTAACACATGGCATCTACCTTTTCCGATATGAACAAGGAGAAAAGGTGTGGACAGAGAAACGAATGGTACCATGAGAACGAAACGAATTATATGGGTTTTGCTGTCGCTTCCGCTCATGGCACACGCTGAGCACCTGTTTGAAGCGGGATTACGGGTCGGCATGGCAGATTATCGTGCGCAATGCACCTATGTATCACCGGTACCAAGTCTCCACGCGGGAGTGCAGTTAACCTACAGCTATCATTCATCTCGGGTAGTTGGTATGCGAGCAGGAGCAATTATTGACAGACACCAAGCCGGATTTGGAAAAAACGGTTATACCGATACGTATAAGACGATAGATATTGAGAAAGAACCGATACAGATTGATTATACAATCGGGCGGTTAAGAGAAATGTACACTACTTGGTCTGTTGGCATACCTCTCCAGTTGGCGCTAACAGGAAAACAAGTCGCATTTTATATTGGTCCTAAAATAGTATTTCCTCTCCATGGCGTTTGGGCGGAGAATGTAGATGATGCGGCATTATCGGTTTATTATCCCAACCGGGACAACCGTGTTTACGAGTCTTTCCCATTAGCAGCTTCGCGTTCTTTTAAAGAAATACAAAGCGGGAAAAATAACGTAAAGCAGATACAATGGTGGCTTGCAGCGGAATTATGCTATGATATTCAGGTTTATGTTGCACAACATTATAAATCATACATATCACTCGGTCTTTATGCAGACTATTCGTTCGCTAATGAGACCGCCTTGGCCTCTGATCGAATATCCTTATTGATGTTGTCAAATATGCAGGAGGGGCTTCCTCTGCATCGCGTGCTGGCAACCGTCGAGACTGCTAACAGACAAGGCGAGCGTTTGGTCTCAGCGAGAAATATCTACGATGTCGGAATCAAAGTATCCTACCGAATAGCTCCGTATAATCCGCTGAAGAAAAATGCAAAAGAATGTAAATGCTATTTTTGGTAGCATAAAGAAATAAAATTTATTATGATACAGAAGAAACAATATGAAACCAAACGTCCGCCGGAGAAAGAGATGATTTTCGGCGTGCGCGCTGTGATGGAAGCGATTGACGCAGGCAAGGTGCTTGACAAAGTGCTGGTACGCCGCGATATGAGTTCGGCAATAGGACGAGAGTTGCTGATTAAGTTAGAAGGAACCGGCACGCAGGTTCAGCGAGTACCGCTGGAGAAACTGAATCAGTTTACGGACAAAAATCACCAGGGCGTGATTGCATTTCTCAGTCCGATAGAGTTCACGCCGCTGGATAGTTTAGTGCAGAGTTTGTACGACGAAGGCAAGACGCCGCTTTTGATGATGCTGGACGGAGTGACCGATGTGCGCAATTTCGGAGCTATCGCCCGTACGTGTGTGTGCGCGGGTGTACACGCGCTTATTATAGGTACGCGCGGAAGTGCGGCTATCAACGGCGATGCCGTCAAGGCTTCTGCCGGAGCGTTGCACACGTTGCCGATTTGCAAAGTGGAGAACCTGCAGAATGCGCTTCGTTACTTGCAGGAGAGCGGTTTGCGTATCGTGGCTGCTACCGAGCACACTGAGCGCAACTACACCGAGGTTGATATGACTGTTCCGACCTGTATTGTGATGGGTTCGGAGGAAAAAGGTATTTATGAGGAGAACCTCAAACTTTGTACCGATCAGGTTCGTCTTCCAATGACAGGTGTCATCGAGTCGCTCAATGTGTCGGTGGCAGCGGGCGTGTTTATCTATGAGGCTGTTCGCCAGAGAGGGCTCGCGCAATAGAGTAGTGGTAAATTTATCCAAACAAAAACATGAAAGCATATAAAGCGAATATCTTGTTTACGCCGGAGCCCGAGCGATTTGAGATGCTGGAGCACGGCTATGTGGTAGTGGGCGATGACGGTTGTGTGGTCGGCACTTTTGCGGAATTACCGGAGCAATACAAAGATGTGCCGGTTACCGATTTCGGCGACCAGTTGTTGATGCCGGCGATGAACGACCTGCACGTACACGCACCGCAATACCGCAACTTAGGCATTGCCATGGATCAGGAGCTCCTTCCGTGGCTTAATACCTATACGTTCCCCGAGGAGACCAAATACCGGGATTTGCAGTACGCCGAGCGGATGTACCGCCGTTTTGTGCGTGACCTGTGGAAACTCGGTACGATGCGTGCCGCTATCTTCGCGACGATCCACCCGGAGGCGTCGTGTTTGTTGGCGGATCTGCTGCACGAAGCAGGAATGGGCGGAATGATCGGTTTGGTCGGAATGGATCGCAACTGTCCGGAAACGCTCCGTAACACGACGGAAGAAGTGATCGAGGGTACCCGTCGTGTGATGGCGCGCACGGCAACGATGCCGCTGGTGTCGGCTATCGTCACTCCACGTTTCGTGCCCAGCTGTACGCCAGAGATGCTCACTGCGCTCGGACAACTGGCGAACGAGTATCATCTGCCGGTGCAATCCCACCTCAGCGAGAACCAATCGGAGATCGAGTGGGTTAAGGAGTTGGAACCCGAATCGACGTGTTACGGCGACGCTTACCGTCGTTATGGTCTGTTCGGCCAGACGCCGACGCTGATGGCACATTGCTGCTACACCGCAGGCGAGGAGTTTGAGTTGATGCGGGCTAACCATGTGTTTGCCGTCCATTGTCCGACCTCCAACTGCAACCTTGGTTCGGGCATTGCGCCTATCCGCCGGTTTATGAACGCCGGTATCCCTGTCGCTTTGGGTTCGGATGTGTCGGCAGGAAGCGGATTCTCTATTTTCCGTGCTATCCATTACACGCTCCAGATGTCGAAGATGAAATGGGTACACGGCGGTCATCGCGAGATGTTCCTCAGCCTGAGCGAAGCGTTCTGGCTGGCCACGAAGTCCGGAGGTTCGTTCTTCGGCAAGGTCGGCAGTTTCGAGCCCGGCTACGCCTTTGATGCACTGGTAGTGGACGACTCGGATTTGAATTTCGACAACTATTCCTTGCAACACCGGCTGGAGCGGTATATCTATCTTGGCGACGACCGCCAACTGACCCACCGGTTCTGCCAGGGCAAGGAGATCGCACAGCCGAGAATCAAAGAAAATTGAAAGTTGAAAATTGAAAATTGAAAATGATCTCGCTTCGTTCGGAAGATGATTTTCGACAAGCGAAAATCTGGACAATCGAAGAGAGGCGGGGAAACGTAATAACGTAATAACGAGAGCTGTAATGGTAAAACTGATTCATCCTAAGGAAGGTCTGCTGCTGGAGGAGTATCTGGCGATGGAGGCGGAGATGGTGAAGAGTGTGACAGAGCTGACGCTTTTCACCTGGATCGTTGCACCGACGGTTATCTACGGTCGCCATCAGATCCGCGAACAGGAGGTCAACGATGCCTATTGTTCGGCGCACAATGTCCGCGTCGTGCAACGGCAGAGCGGAGGAGGATGTGTTTATGCTGATGGCGGCAACCTGATGGTGTCGTATATCTCGCCTTCCACCCGTTCGCAGGAGGTGTTCAGCGAGTTCCTCCGGATTCTGGCAAGCGGACTGCAAAAGCTTGGCTATGAGGCGGTAACTACGGCGCACAACGACGTGCTTGTGGGCGGACGCAAGGTAGCGGGCACAGCCTGCTACACCACGCTTACAGGCACTGTGGTACACGCCTGTATGCTCTACGACGTCGATATAGATGCGCTCCAACAGGCTATCACTCCTTCTGCGCAGAAACTGGAGAAACACGCGGTTCAGTCGGTCAGACAGCGCGTGCGCAACCTGCGGGAGATCAGCGATCTCGGCGAGATGGAACAGTTCCGAAAACAAATCGAAAAAACAATCATAAATCATCAAACGTAAATCAAATGGAGAATTTCTTGAATACAAATTTGATCCAGTTGCTGACCAAGTTAGTGCTTGCCACAGCTTTGGGCTATCTGATCGGGATGGAGCGTGAGTTGCACGGCAAGGTGGTCGGTACACGCACAATCTCGCTCATTGCTATCGGCAGTGCGTTGTATGTGCTGATGTCGCCGAGTATTATCGGCGGGGACAACTCGCGTATTATCGCCCAGGTGGTGTCGGGTATCGGCTTTCTGGGCGCAGGTATCATCTTCAAGGACGGCGATTCTGTCAAAGGTCTTACCACAGCTGCCACAGTGTGGTGTGCTGCAGCTATCGGCTGCCTCTGCGGAGCAGGAATGTTTGTGGAGGCGATAGTAGGAACGATGGCGATTATGATAGTAAACATCTTCTTTAAACATCTCCGCTCGGAGAAAGACAAACATGAACAATAAGCTGATATCTCTTGTTATCTTTGACCTGGACGGCACGTTGCTCAACACGATAGACGATCTGGGTTATGCCTGCAACCACGCGCTGGAGGCTTGTGGCTATCCCACGCACTCCATCAGCGAATATCCGCGTTTGGTGGGCAACGGAGTGAACAAACTGATTGAGCGTGCTCTGCCGGAAGGGCACAAGGACGAGCAGACTGTAAAGCGGCTGCGGGAGTATTTTGTGCCTTATTACAACACACACAACTGCGATTATACCAAGCCTTACGAGGGAATACCCGAACTGTTGGCGGCTCTGAAAGCACGAGGCTGCCGGATGGCAGTGGCGAGCAACAAGTACCAAGAAGCGACGGAGAAGATCGTCGCGCATTTCTTCCCCGGGATGTTTAATGTTGTTCTGGGCGAACGGGTTGGGGTGGAGCGCAAGCCCAATCCTCAAATTGTACGGGACATCTTGGAGAAGGTACAAAGGGAAGAAGAGGAATTATCCATTACCTACGTCGGTGACAGTCTGGTGGACCGTGACACCGCAGCGAACGCCGGAGTGCCGTTTGTTGCCTGCTCGTGGGGATTTGTGCCGCGAGAGAAACTTGTGGAGGCCGGCTGCGAACGGATTATCGACTCCCCAACCGAACTGTGGTGAAAAGAGTAGCCAGGTGGCGAAGTTCACGGGAGCTACCAAGACCTGTCAGCGGAAAAACCGGCATAGTATGCCGGATAAACAGACATTTTTTTTGCTGCGAAGTAGGGGGAAAAGTGTGAAAAAAAGGGGGCCTATCCCGATATTGGCTCGATATTGGACCGATAATGGACCGATATTAAACTGAAAACTGAAAAGTGAAAAGTGAAAGGTGAAAAGTGAAAGGTGAAAGCGCGAAGGGACGTAGAACCTGTCTCCAAGACTGGGCAACGAACGAAAGAGAAGGACTAACGAAGGTAGATTGTTCTACCAACGATATTTAATTATTAACTCATTAACAAATACTCACTATGAGAAAAGTCGTTTTATTGTTTCTTGCCATGGCATCAATGAGTATGCTGGCAAAAGAGTACACGTATCAAACCGTAGAAGGTGATCCTCTGAAGGCTCGAATCTACAGGCTTGACAATGGTCTGACGGTCTATCTCACTCAGAACCGTGCCGAACCGGAGATTCAAACCTTTATTGTCGTGCGTGCGGGCAGCCAGAACGACCCGCTGGAGTCCACCGGTCTGGCGCACTACCAGGAACACATTATGTTCAAGGGTACTAAATCCTATGGTACGACCAACTACCAAAAGGAATTGCCGAACTTGAACGCTATCGACAAGTTGTATGAGGAGTACGGCAAGACCACCGACCCAGACAAACGCAAGGCGATCTATCATCTGATAGACTCGTTCTCGTACGAGAACTCAAAGATAGCCATAGCCAATGAGTTTGACAAGCTGATGTCAGGAATAGGTGCCACGGCTGTGAATGCCTATACGAGTACGGATCAGACTTGTTATCACGAGGTTATCCCTTCGGGCGAGTTGACACGATGGGCGATGATTGAGTCCGACCGTTTCCGCAACCTGGTTATCCGTGGGTTCCACACGGAACTGGAGACCGTATATGAGGAGTTTAATATGTATTCAACATATGATTTCGACAAGGTGGATCTGGCAATCAATCAGGTTCTGTATCCCAATATCCCTTACCGTCAGCACACCGTTCTCGGTACACAGGAAGACCTGAAGAACCCGAGTATCAAGAATATCCGCAAGTTCTACGATACGTATTACCGTCCGAATAATGTGGCAATCTGTCTGTCGGGAGATTTTGAGTACGACAACGCGATCAAAGTGATAGATGCGTATTTCGGCAAATGGGAACCGAGAAAGAGTCCGGCACCTATCCGGTATCAGCAAGCCGACCTGAACGTTCACAAGGACACCGTGGTGTTTGGAAAAGAAGCACCGGAAATATATCTTGCATGGAAGATGCCGGATATCAAACACGCAGATATTGATGCAATAGAGGTGATGGATTATGTACTCCAAAACGGCAGATGCGGACTGATGGACGTAGATATTATCCAGAAACAACAGTTGCTTTCCGTCCGCTCGATGTTCTGGACAGCAGGAGATTACTCCACTTATTTCGTGAGCGCTCAACCGAAGGAAAAACAGAAACTGGAAGAAGTGCGCCAGATTCTGCTGGCAGAGATAGAGAAACTGAAAAAAGGCGATTTTGATGCGGATCTGATACCAGCCATCATCCGCAACAAGAAACGCAGCCAACTGCTGGAACTGCAATACAATGTAGCACGCGTGCAACCGTTCATCAATGCCCACATCTATCAGATTCCATATGAGGATATTGTTCACGAAATGGCACGCAAAGAGAAGGTGACGAAAGAGGATATCGTCCGCGTAGCCAACACGTATTTCAGAGACAACTATGTGTGTGTATTCAAGGAGCACAATGAGAATTCCAATCCTCCGAAGATGGAGAAGCCGGGTATCACCCCCATCGAGATGAACCGTGAGGCGACGTCGGAGTTCTACGACCGTCTGATGGTGATGCCCGCCGAACGCTGCCAACCGCAGTTCCTTGATTTTGAAAAGGATCTGAGTCGCAGTACACTGCCGAACGGAGTGGAGTTGCTTTACCGTCAGAACACAGAGAACGACCTGAGTGACCTTGTATTTATCGCCCCCAAAGGCATCGACCAAGCTCCGCAACTGGATATCGCAACGGACTTGTTAGGCTATCTTGGCACAGCCGACCTCACCACCGAACAATACAAGAAAGCCCTCTACGCCGAAGCCGCGGAAGCGTGGGTAAACAGCAGTAGAAACGAGACGCAGTTCTATCTGTACGGCTTGAAGGAATCATTACCGAAAGCATTGGCTTTGATGGAAGATCACGTGCTGACAGCCAAACCGGACGAGGCTGTACTGAGGGAGTTGGTGAACGACCGGATCAAATCGCATAACGACGAGAAAAAAGACCAGATGGCTTGCTATTCATCTCTCAGGGAGTACGGTTACTATGGCGCGGACGTACAGAAACACCGTACGCTCACTCCGAAAACTATGCAGAAGATGAAATCTGCTGCTCTGCTGGCAGACCTGCGAACCGCAGTGCCGGCGATAGGAAGGGTAGTGTATTACGGTCCGTTACAGGAGAGCGAAGTGAAGAATATGCTGGCTTCGAGCAAACTGCTGGCGCAGGCTGATGCCTCCAAACGCGTGGCTCCTCAACGCATTCAAATGCAGCAGGTGCAGAAAAGCGAGGTATTGGTGGCACCCTTCAAGGCAAACAATGCGTATATCGCAGCATATGCCAACTGGGGTGAGGTCTATAATCCGAAAGAGCGCGCAATCATCAAACTGTTCAACGAATATTTTGACGGTTCGATGGGAGGTATCGTGTTCCAAGAGATGCGCGAGTCGAAAGCTTTGTGCTACGGCTCTTGGGCTGTATATGCAAATGCCAACTACAAAGGCGAGTGCAACTATATCACCAAAGGTGTATTGTCGCAGAACGACAAGATGGAGATCTGTATCCTTACGCTGGATAGTATATGCAACGTGATGCCGATTTCACAAACTGCGTTCGACAATGCCAAAGAGGCCGTTATCAAGCAGATAGAGCAACGTCGGTTTGTACGCGATCAGCCTATTTGGAGCTATATTGATTTTAATGACCTTGGTTGGGATCACGATATTTTCCAAGAGGTGTACGAGGAAGTGAAGAAACTCACCCTTGCCGATGTGGTGAAGTTCCAGCAGGAGCACGTAGCCAACCGAAACTACCGATATATGGTACTCGGTGACCCGAAAGAACTAGATATGAAGTTCCTCAAGACCCTCGGTCCGGTGAAAGTGCTCAGCCTCAAAGATATATTCGTGTATTAACGGATCAAAGAAGAAATCGCTCTTCGGGGCGATTTTTTCTTTGTAATTTCGGTCCTCCCTGCGCTGCAGGGACCCACCGAACTTACGTTCGCATCCTGCTGTGCATATGCAATTTTGTAGTAATTTCGGTCCTCCCTGCGTTGCAGGGGCCCACCGAAAGAACATTCGCATCCTGCGGTGCATATGCAAGTAAACGGACATATTTTTTGAGAAACCGGACTGACGTCCTTGTTGGTGTGTGCTGAGTGGTTATCCGTGAGCAAGCTCCCAATAACCACTCAGCACACACCAACACGCGATAAAATCGCGTTTTTCTCAAAAAAAATGCCCGTTTACTTGCATATGTGCAATTTTTGTTGTAATTTTGTAGCCAAATTGTAAGATTATGGAAATTTCATTACGTGCCCAATCGATGCCGGAAAGCCCGATCCGGAAACTCGCCAAGTATGCTGACGAAGCCAAGTTGGCAGGTGTTCACGTTTATCATCTGAATATCGGTCAGCCGGATATCAAGACCCCTCCTCAGGCAATGGAGGCGGTAAAGGATTTCAAGCAGGAGATCTTGGAATACTCGCCTTCGCAGGGATTGAAGTCCTTGCGGACAAAGATGGTGAGTTATTATGCGGACTATGGCATCGACCTATCGCCGGACGAGATCATTATCACAGCAGGCGGTTCGGAGGCGATCATGTTCGCATATATGAGTTGTCTGAACCCAGGTGATGAGATCATCGTGACGGACCCGAGCTATGCCAACTATATGGCTTTTGCTATCTCCGCCGGAGCTGTCGTCAAATCGGTGAAAACGCACATCGAGAACGGATTCAAGTTGCCGCCGGTGGAGGAGTTTGAGAAACAGATCACCCCTCGCACGCGTGCTATCTTGATATGCAATCCCAACAACCCTACGGGGTATCTCTATACCAAACAGGAGATGAGACAGATACGTGATCTGGTGAAGAAATACAACCTTTACCTGATTTCGGACGAGGTCTATCGTGAGTTTATCTACACTAAATCGCCTTATATCTCTGCCTGCCACCTGGAGGGAATAGAGGAAAACGTGGTGCTGGTGGACAGTGTGTCGAAACGCTACAGCGAGTGCGGTATCCGTATCGGTGCGCTGATCACGAAGAACAAAGCCGTTCGCGAGGCTGTGATGAAATTCTGTCAGGCTCGTCTGAGTCCTCCTTTGTTGGGTCAGGTGATAGCCGAAGCTTCGCTCTCCACCCCGGAGGATTATATGTTGGAGGTTTACGACGAATATTTGAGGCGGCGTAATTTCTTGATTGACCAGCTGAACCAGATCCCAGGTGTGTTTGCTCCGGCTCCGACGGGGGCATTCTATGTGATGGTGCAGTTGCCGGTGGACGACGTGGAGAAATTCTGCAAGTGGTGCCTGACGGATTTTACTTATGAGGGAGCGACGATAATGATGGCTCCGGGAACAGGATTCTACACCAATCCCGAAGACGGACGTCACCAGGTGAGAATGGCCTACGTGCTCAACAAAGAGGATTTGGGCAAAGCGATGATCGTGCTGCGCAAGGCGCTGGAAGCGTATAATAATTGACAATTGACAATTGATAATTGACAATTACCTATTTTTAGGTATTGCGTATATCACGAAAAAGCAGTAATTTTGCACCCGATTTGAGAAAATGAAGAAATTAGGTGCAATAATATTCAGTCTGTTTGCGTACGTAGTGGTATTGCGTGCGCAAGTGACTGGTGTGGTGCTGGACGACAGCGGTTCGCCGATGATAGGTGCGAATGTGTATTGGTCCGGCACAGGAATAGGTGTGGCAACAGGATTGGACGGCGAGTTCACGTTGATGCCGGTGAAAGACAAGAACCAAGGAGCGAAGGACAAAGGCGGTTGGACAAACGTGCTGGTGGTATCGTTTGTGGGGTATCACAACGACACGATCGTGGTGAAAGATCGCAAACCGCTTACTATCGTGATGGTGGAAGAGGCGGTTTTGGACGAAGTGACCATCACCGAGCGCAAACAAGGCGTACTGAAAAGTCGTACTTCGGCGTTCGACACGCAGTCGATCGGCACCGAGGAGTTGTGCCGTGCCGCGTGCTGCAACCTCAGCGAGGCGTTTGAGACCAACGCGTCCGTGGATGTGGCTTACGCAGATGCCGCTACGGGTGCCAAACAGATCCGTTTGCTCGGTCTGAGCGGCACGTACGTCCAGTTGATCCAAGAGAACACCCCGGCAGTACGGGGCTTGGCGCAGAACTTCGGACTGGAGTATATACCAGGGCCGTGGATGAGCAGTATTCAGGTGAGCAAAGGAACGTCGTCGGTTATCAACGGCTATGAGGCTACCTCCGGTCAGATCAATGTGGAATTGCTCAAACCGCAGACGCAGAACCCCTTGTCGGTCAACCTGATGGTTAACAGCGAACTGATGGCTGAGGCGAACATTATGGGTGGATGGCAGATTCCTCTCAAAGGAGAAGAGGAGCACGAGCACGATGAACACTGCCATCACAAGTCGCTCTACACGGGTATCTTAGCGCACTACGGCCACGGATTTATGACGATGGACGACAACAAAGACTCGTTTGCCGATATGCCCAAGGGTCAGAACGCCAATCTTGCCAACCGTTGGTTTTACAAGGATGGCGATTATACGTTCCAGGCTTTTGTTCGCGGTTTGTACGACCGTCGTCGAGGCGGCCAGTTGGCGGACAGTATCGTGAATCCGTACAAGATTGATCTGAACACCTGGCGTGTGGAAGGATTTATGAAGAACGGCTATGTGTTCGACGACGAAAGCGGCAGTTCGGTGGCAGTGATAGCGGCAGTCAGTTATCACGACCTGAACAATCGTTATGGTGTGCGTCAATGGAACGCCAACCAGTTGAACGCGTATCTGAATGCGCTCTGCCAACTCAATTTCGAGGGTGGGGGGCTTATCGACAACGATCACCGGCTGACCACCGGTCTCTCGGTCAACTACGACAAGTACGGCGAGACGCTTCGAATAGGCGAATCCGGCAATCTCCAGACTTTGGATCTCGGCCGTCAGGAGGTGACTCCGGGAATCTTTGCGGAATACAGTTACAACTACGCGGAGATGTTGTCGCTGGTAGCAGGTGTGCGTGCGGACTGGTCGAGCAAGTACGGTTTTTTTGCCACTCCGCGAATGAATATCCGCTATACGCCTTGGCAGTGGTGGACCATCCGCGGTAGTGTGGGATTAGGCTACCGCAGCCCGAACGCGATAGCAGACAACGCGTTTATCCTGCCGTCCTCGCGTCAGCTCACGCTGAGCTCTATTGCGCAGGAACAGGCGATGAACACGGGTGTGAGCACTACATTCTATATCCCTATAGGTCGCCGCGAGCTGCAACTGTCAGCGGAGTACTACTATACGCATTTTATCAATTCGGTGATAGTGGATCTGGATCAGGACCCGCACGCCGTACATATCTATAACCAGCGTGATATCAACGGTCGCTCTTTTGCGCACAGCGCACAGGTGGAGGCGTCGATGGAGGTGCTGCGCGGCTGGACGTGGACGGCAGCTTTCCGTTGGACGGATATCGAGCAGACGACAATCGACGCGCAAGGTGACGCCCGACTGAGAATCAAACCGCTGACAAGCCGGTTCAAGGGCGTGATCACTACCAGCTATCAGACACCTCTGAAAAAATGGCAGTTTGACGTGACTGCGCAGTTCAACGGCATCAGCCGAATGCCCGACGGATTTGTGGCGATGGGTGACCTGAACGGCGGCTACGCCAACCCCAAGCCGCTCAGCTGGTATCCGCAACTGATGGCGCAGGTGACCAAGTATTTCCGCACGTGCAGCCTCTATCTTGGTGCGGAGAATATGACCAATTTCCGGCAAGCAAGCCCCATTGTAGGCAGTTTCCAACCTTACGGACCGGATTTTGACGCCTCGATGGTCTGTGCACCGATAACGGGGTGGAAAGTGTATCTCGGTTTCCGATACGACCTGGAGAAACCCGACAAAGACTAAACACAACCTAAAATATACTAAACGGACGAAATGACAATCAAACACTTATTGACTGCGGTCCTGCTGGTGATAGCAGTGTCGCTGGCAGCCCAACACGATGCTCACCTGACGGGTCACGTGATAGACGAAAAGACAGGCGAACACCTGGCTTTCGTGAATGTGCAACTGAAAGGGACGAATATCGGAACAGTGACCGACGAAAGCGGTCACTATTTACTGAAAGACCTGCCGCTTGGCAAGCAGACTATTGTATTCAGTTTTGTGGGATACGAAACGGAGGAACTGCCGGTGACTATCGTTGAGAACAAAACGGTGGAGTTGAAAGCCGTTATCCACGAGCAGTCGCAGATGCTATCGAACGTGGTAGTGACAGCCAATCGTTATGCCACCAAGACGCAGGAGGCAGCCACTATCGTGAATGTGCTGTCGCCCAAACTGTTTGAAACAACGGCGGTGACCTGCGTAGCTGACGCGCTGAATTTCCAGCCGGGTCTGCGGGTGGAGAACACATGCGCCAACTGCGGCAAGACGGACCTGCGAATCAACGGTCTGCAAGGTCAATATACCCAGATACTGATGGACTCGCGTCCTGTGTTCAGTTCGCTGGCTTCGGTATATGGTCTAGAGCAGGTACCTTCTGCAATGATAGACCGTATCGAGGTGATACGCGGCGGCGGATCGGCAATGTACGGCGCAAACGCCATAGCCGGCGTGGTGAACGTGATTACCAAGGAGCCGGTACGCAATTTTGTGAACCTGAGCAATACGAGCAGCGTGAACGAGAAAGTCGGATACGATATCAATACTGATCTGAACGCTTCGGTGATGAGCGAGAACCGCAAGATAGGTGCGTACTTGTTCGCATCCCATCGCACCCGCAGCAATTACGACCGCGACAACGACGGATTCAGCGACGTGCCGCGTCTGCGTTCCACTACCGCGGGAACACGCGTCTTTTTCAAGACCAGCGCGTATAGCAAAATAACTGCTGAGTATCACCACACCACGGATTTCCGCCGTGGCGGTAACCATTTTGAACTGGAGCCGCACGAGGCGGATATAGCCGAGCAGTTAAGACATAACATCGACGCCGGATCGGTGGCATTCGACTGGTTCTCTGAGGACAACAAGCATTTTGTCTCCGCCTATTCGGCTTTGCAGCATATAGGACGCGAGAGCTATTTCGGGGCAGGCAAGGATCCTAATGCATACGGCCGAAGCAAGGACCTGACATCGAACACCGGTTTGCAATACCGTTTCTCATATCCCTGCGGTCGTGCGAAAGGCGATCTGACTGTAGGAGCCGAATATACCTTCAACGGTTTGCAAGACAAGATGGCGGGTTACAACCGGGATATGAACCAGCGGGTACACGTAGTGGGAGCGTATGCGCAGAACGAGTGGAAACAAGAGCAGTGGAGCGTGCTGGTTGGTGCGCGTGTGGAGAAACACAATATGCTCAGGAACGTGGTCGCCAATCCACGTGTCACGTTCCGTTATACGCCGGTTAAGGGTCTGGTGCTGCGTGCCGGATACAGCAGCGGTTACCGTGCTCCGCAAGCGTACGACGAGGACCTACACGTAGCCGCTGTAGGCGGTGTGGTGTCGCTTATCACGCTCGACCCGAACCTGCGGCCGGAGTACTCGCACAGCGCAACGATGAGTGCGGATTTCTATCGTGACTTTGGAAAATGGGAACTCAACCTGACCGCTGAGGGATTCTATACGTATCTACAGGATGTGTTCTTCCTTCGTGAAGAAGGTCGTGACGAAGCCGGAAACCTTCTTTTCACCCGTACGAATGTGAGCGGAGCTTGGGTCGGGGGAGTGAACCTGGAGGCGAAATTAGCATACAGCACGTACGTCTCCGCGCAGATAGGCTATACCTACCAGCAGAGCCGTTACGTCCAACCTCAACAATGGAGTCCGGACGTGGCTGCGCAAAAGAAGATGCTCCGTACACCTGATAACTACGCCTACCTGTTGCTGGATGTGGAACCCGTCAAGAACTTTACAATCTCTGTGAACGGCAAGTTGACCGGCTCGATGCTCGTACCGCACTTGGCAGGCTACATTGACAAGGACGAAGAGGTCAAGACTCCGGTGTTCTGGGATATGGGAATCCGTCTGGCGTACGATATTCACCTGTACAAACATTATTGTCTGGAGGTCAGCGGCGGCGTGAAGAATGTACTGGATATGTACCAGCGTGACCTGGACAAAGGCGAGAACCGCGATGCGGATTACATCTACGGTCCTACGCAACCGCGTACGTATTTTGTCGGACTGAGATTGAAACTATAAGAAAAGGGTTTAGCTCTGTGGGCTGGGAGTGCAGGTTGTAGAGCGCAGGCTGAACTCACACCCGCAATAGAGCTGGTTGTAGAAATTATATTCTTTGAGCAAAGCGTTCCGCCGATCTTGCAATCCGTCCTTGCGCCAATTCTGAGCCCAAAAGACGAGAGGTTTTTCTGCCTGTTGGTCAGGCAGGGTAGAGGACGAAGTACTATTAATTATCTCGGCAGCACGCAAACCTGCGGCATTTACTTGGTCGAGATTTTTCCATCGTGAGGATGCAAGTGTGGTGGCGAAGAAAGGAATATCCAGTTCTTTGGACTTCTTCGCAGTAGCTAACAAACGGTAAAAGAAACACATCTCGCACCGTTTGCCGCGTTCGGGTTCGTTTTCCAGCCCGCAAACGGTTTGCCGCCATTCGTTGTGCCGAAGATTGTATTCCGTCGTTTGGAATCCGTCATCATCAATCCATTGAATTCCCAGACTCCCGGCGTGACGTTTACTCTCGTTCTTACGAATCTCGTATTCCTCCTGCGGGTAGATATTCGGGTTGTAGTAATAAATCACGGGTGTGATTTGATGCGCCAGCAACCACTCCACGATAGCAGACGAACAAGGTGCACAGCAAGCGTGCAGCAGGACTTTGGCGCACCCCTCCGGAATATTAATCGCACTCTTTTTCATCGCAGTCGTCAGAAGGAAGTTCGGTCTCGAGGGTAGCGTGGACAATACCCGATTCAGCCAGCAGATGTTTGATTGTGTGAACGGCTTCGTGTGCTTGCGCCAAGTCGTCCAACACAATGTGTGCCGTGAGAGCATTTTCGGTTGTGCTCATCGCCCAAACGTGTATATGATGGACACCGAGAACGTGCGGCGTGTCCAGTATTATTTTTTGCAGTTGGTCCATATCTACGTTCCCCGGCACTCCGTCCAACGCCAGACGAACACTGTCGTGCAGCAGACTCCAAGTGCTGGCAAGAATAACGAGTGCGATAACAATACTGATGACGGGGTCGATGACGAACCAATCCGTATAGGTAATTACAATACCGCTGATGACCACACCGACGCTGACGAGCGTGTCAGCCGCCATATGCAGGAACGCGCCGCGCATGTTGAGGTCGTTCTGTTGACCGCGAATGAGCAAAAGGGTGGTAAGACCGTTAATAAGAATACCGACGCCGGCCGTCCACGAGATAGCTGCGCCGTCTATAGCAACAGGGTTTTGCAGCTTGTGAATACTTTCCGTAAGAATAACCCCCACCGCAACCAAAAGCAGCAAGGCGTTGATGAGCGAGATGAGTATCGTGGATTTCTTGTAGCCGTACGTATAACGGCTGTTGGCGGCACGACGGGCAAGATAAACACCCACCAACACCAATACCAACGAGAATACATCACTCAGGTTGTGTCCTGCATCGCTCAAAAGCGAAAGACTGTCTTTCCAAATACCTACAACAGCTTCTGTTGCAACAAAAAGCAGATTTGCTACGATACTCAGTATGAGAATATTTTTGGTTTTTCGGTCGGAAACCTGCGGTGTGTGATGATGGTGGTGAGACATACTAATTGGTTTATATTGATTTTGAGTGCAAAGTTACTGCTTTTTGTGTAAATATGCAACAATTATGCGTTAAAATATAAAAAAAACGTACAAAATCGCGCGCGCACTTGCGTATTTCGATTTTTTGTAGTAATTTTGTAGCCGAAATTGCCAGAATAGGATTTGTCCATTTATAAATGACCGTACTATACGAAGATAATCACATTATAGCCGTGAACAAGACTTGCAACGAGATCGTGCAAGGCGACAAGACAGGCGACACTCCGCTGAGTGAGACGGTAAAGGCGTATATCAAAGCCAAATACAACAAGCCGGGCGAGGTGTTCTTGGGTGTAACCCACCGTCTGGACCGCCCGACAAGCGGCGTAGTGCTTTTCGCAAGAACAAGCAAAGCGCTCGCACGACTCAATGCCATGTTTCAGGAGAAATCGCAACTCAACGAGGGGCGTTCTCCGATCACCAAGACCTATTGGGCTATCGTGCAGGGAGCGCCTAAGATGGCGGAAGGAAGGCTCGAGAACTGGCTGGTGAGAAACGAGGCGCAGAACAAGAGTTATATAGTCAGTCCTCCCAAACCTACGCAGCAAAAGAAAGGAATCGATGCCAAACAGGCGGTATTGACCTATAAGACACTGGTTCGCGGAGACCGTTACACCCTGTTGGAGATCAATCTGGAGACAGGCAGGCATCATCAGATTCGCTGCCAGTTGGCAGCAATAGGTTGTCCTGTGAAAGGGGACCTCAAGTACGGCGCCAAACGCAGTAATCCGGACGGCGGCATCAGTTTGCACGCACGGAAAATAGCGTTTGTTCACCCCGTGAGCAAGGAACAGATATGTATTACCGCCCCTGTGCCCGACGAGGCATTGTGGCAAAAACTAACATCTATCATACAATGAAAAAACTTTTATCCCTTGTAATTTGTAGTTTATCGTTTTGCTGTTTGTCAGCAGCAGTACTGCCTGACACGATTGTCGCTTTTCCCGGCGCAGAAGGTTTCGGCAAATACTGCTCGGGCGGCCGAGGAGGAAGAGTGGTGTACGTGACCTCGTTGGAAGACGACGTCGAGGGCAAGGAAGGAACGCTGCGCTGGGCGGTCAAACAGTACCCCGACGAACCGCTGACCGTTTGTTTTGCCGTAAGTGGAGAGATCCGTCTGGTGAAAGACTTGCGTGTCAATCGGCAGAATTTCACTATAGCTGGTCAGACAGCTCCCGGAATGGGTGTTGTGATTACGCACAACAAAGTCAATTTCGGCGGATCGAAGAACTTTATTATGCGTAATATTCGTTTCCGTATCGGTCGCAACGACGCGAACGGAAATATTATTACCCAGAACGCTTTTGGCGCAGAGAACTGCGAGAACTTCATTATTGACCACTGCGATTTCGGCTGGTCCACAGAGGAAAACATGAACACCTACGACAGCCATTTTATTACGGTGCAGTACTGTATTGTGCACGAGGGACTGAACAGTTCCGGTCACCCGAAAGGAGCACGCGGCTACGGTTGTCAGTGGGGTGGTTCGCCTGCTACGTACCACCACAATCTGCTGGTAAACAACAACAAGCGCTCCTGCCGTTTCAACGGTGCGCAGAGCAACGACTATGTGGCCTATCTGGATTATATCAACAACGTGAATTATAACTTTGAGGGTGGCAGTAACGGTTGTTACGGCGGCGAGAATACCGCTAAGATTGATTCGTTCAACGGTCTGAATGCTGCCCACGAGTGCAACTTCGTCAACAACTACTACAAAGCAGGTCCGAACACCACCAACAAGAAGTATTTCTTCTCGGTTGAAGTAACGCGCAATGCCAAGGAATCGCCGTCTTGGGGACCGAGCCAGTGGTTTGTGGATGGTAATATTTTTGACGGTGCCGACGAGGTGACTTCAGACAACTGGAAAGGCGTGACCGGCAAAGCGCCGTACAACAACACGGATACCTTGCGTGTGGACACCCTGATTCGTCCGGCTACGCCCTGGTGGCGGTGGACGGAGGATAGTATCTATGGCCGTTACGATTTCGACCAATATGCCTATGCAGCAGGCGGATACGAGACGGCAGAAGAGGCTTTCTCTACCATTATGGACACCGCAGGCTGCTGGCCGAGAGACCACGTGGAGATACGTCTTATACAAAACACACGCGAGGGTACATATACCTATACGGGCAGTAAAACCGGCAAAAAAGGTATCATCGATACCGAGGACGATGCCGAGGGATTCTATGCTTATCCGGCAGTCACCGCTCTGACGGATACCGATCTGGACGGAATGCCGGACGAGTGGGAGTGTGCGAACGGCTGCAACCCCGAGGCGGCAGACAACAACGTCCGCCACGCAAGCGGATACACGATGTTAGAGATGTATCTGGATTACGCGATGACTCATCGTCCGCAAATGGAGGACGGCTATCAGGAGCCTGAAAGCATAGAACAAATCACGAATCATCAATCACCGACCACCAATACCCGATACAATATCTTAGGTCAGCGTGTGGGCGAAGGATACAAAGGCATTGTGATCCGAAACGGTCAGAAATACTTGCAGCAATAAGCGCCTTGACCCAATTCTCACGATTGCCAAAAAGCGGGATTAACAACTATTCAAACTATCTAAACAATGAAAAAAATCACAACACTATTGACGCTAATGTTGGTGTGCCTGTCTTGCCAAAATCAGGTTGAACAGGTCGCAGGTACCTATTCCTACAAGATAAGCGGCCGTGCCTCGGTGTTGGGGGTAGAGCAATCCCTTTCTGATGAAATGGGAGTGATGGAAATACTGTCCCAAAACTCCCAATCCGCGATGCTCACGTTTAACGCTATGGGTGGTCCGGCATATTACACAACGGCAACCATCACAGGCAAGCAGATAGAAATCAATTCTTTTGAACGCTATGTCTCTCAGGCTGGTGTCAATTATAAGGTCAAGGTGACAGGTTCCGGGACCGTTTATGACAAATCCATTTTAATCAATCTCCGCTACAACGGCTCAACGCTCAAAGCGGATAGTTTGGTACTGCTATGCAAAAAGAACTGACCCGTCCTTTCGCACAGACAGGTGTGATTGCATTTTGTCTGTTGCTGTTTTTCTCGTGTGTAAACAAAGGCGAGCAGTCCGCAGCGGTTCCGCCGGTGCCGATACACGTGCAGGTGGTGACAGCCGGTGCGCCGTCTCCCTTCTCGCGTTATGTGGGGACTGTTGAGGCCGTCCGCGAGATTCCGTTAAGTTCGCAGATGGCAGGACGAGTGCTCTCAGTAGATGTCAAGGATGGCGAACGTGTCAAGAAAGGGCAGGTGCTTCTCACAGTGGACAGCACGCAGGCTGTCAATGCCGTGCGATCCGCCAAAGCAACTTACCGGCAGGCGAAAGACGGCTACGAACGTGCCAAACAGGTCTATAGCAAAGGCGCTGTGACAGACCAGAAGATGGTCGAGATAGAGAGCCAATATACTCAGGCACGCTCGCTCTACGACGCGGCTTGTCAGCAACTCAGCGAATGTACACTTCGTGCTCCGCAGGACGGCGTCCTTTCCGGCTTGGATATCCAGCCGGGGCAGTCGGTAGTTCCAGCAGTCCGCTTGGGTTCGATCCTGGATATCTCCGCGTACAACGTGCACTTTACGGTGCCTGAGACGGAGATCAGCACCATCGCTATCGGTCAGTCCGGCACGATGGAGTGTGCTGCGGTAGGTGCCTCTTTCCCGATTCAAGTGACGGAGAAAAGTATGAAAGCCAATCCCGTGGCGCATACTTATACGGTTACCGCGAGGGTGGGAGAGGATTCCACCCGTCAGTTGATGCCCGGGATGGTAGCCAAATGCCAGCTCCATAGCGTGGAAGACAAAGCGTCGCAGTCTGGAGAAATGGTTATTCCCGCGCGATGCGTCTTGCTGACCAAGCACGGAGCCACGGTCTGGGTGGCAGAGAACGGAGTGGCGCAGCGCAGGACAATCGTGATCGACCGTTACCAAGCAGAGGGCATCGCGGTCACCGACGGTCTGAGGGTCGGCGACACACTTATAATTGACGGTTATCAGAAACTCTATAACGGCTGTGCCGTTTCCCTGCAATGAAAACGAGCAAACATATCGAGTCCGCAATGAAACATCACAGCATTGTGATGGCGTTGTTTATGCTGCTAATGGGCTTCGGTATATGGTCGTTGCCGCAACTGAACAAGGATGAGTTTCCCCAGTTCACGATCCGTCAGGGTATTGTGGCAGCGGTTTATCCCGGCGCTACGGCTCAGGAAGTGGAGGAGCAGGTGACGATGCCGTTGGAAGACTATATCAACTCGTTTGTGGAGGTGGATAAAGCTTTGACATTCAGCATCACAGAAGACGGCATAGCGTATGTTTATGTAATGATCCGCAATAGTGTGGAGGATAATGCCGGTGCCTGGACAAAGATCCGCGCCGGACTGCCTTTGCTGGAGAAAACCTCGTTGCCGGCAGGTGTGGTACAGACGCTGGTGATTGACGATTTCGGCAATACCTCTTCGCTTCTTATTGCTATCGAAAGCGACCAGCGCAGTCCGCGTGAACTGGAGTTATATGCCAAGCAGGTGTGCTCGCATCTGCGCACGATACCTGAGATGGGCAAACTGCGCATTATGGGGCAGCAGTCCGAGGAGATAGCTGTCACCATCGACCCCGAGCGGTTGTCTATGTACGGGATCAACCCCTCCGTCTTGCAAGCTCAGCTGGCGTTGCAGGGACTACGTACTGTAGGCGGAGAAAACGACGGCACGGCACTACAGGTGGTGATTCCTTACAGAACCGAATACGAACTCCAGGAGCAAATCGTTTGGGCGGATCCGCTCACGGGAGCCATTATCCGAATGAAAGATATTGCTACCATTGAGCGACGCTATCAACGGCCTGAACAATATGTGGAGTACGACGGCGCGGCGTGCCTGATTCTGAATATGGAGATGGTGCCCGGCAATAATATCGTGGCGTTTGGCGAGGAGGTGGATAAAAAACTGGACGAGGCCACCAGCCTTCTGCCACCAGATATCCGTTTCCACAGGATAACCGATCAACCTAAAGTAGTACACGACTCGGTGCTCTCTTTCCTCAGAGATATACTCATCTCTATCATCGTCGTAATAGCTGTTATGCTTTTCCTTTTTCCGCTGCGCACAGCTTTGGTGGCTTCTACGGGTGTGCCGGTGTGCACCGCTATTTGTATCGGGTTGATGTACCTCACGGGTATTGAACTGAATACCGTCACGCTGGCGGCACTGATTTTTGTGCTTGGTATGATTGTGGACGACTCGGTTATTGTCATCGACGGATATACAAACTTGTTGGAACGCCGTCACTCGCGGTGGTACTCGGCGGTAGTGAGCACCACGATGCTCTTTGTGCCGATGTCGCTCGCCACGTGCGCCATCAGCGGAATGTTCTTCCCGATGACGCGCATCATTGAGGGACCTCTGGGTGAGTTTGTACAACTTTTCCCTTGGGCGGTCCTCTTCGCCTTGGGAGCAAGTATTTTCTACGCGACGTGGGTCACACCTTTCCTTTCTTTCCGGTTTATCAAACTGCGGTCGGAGAACCAGCTCAATGCTATCGAGCGAACGCAAAACCGCTTCTTTGCATGGTTGCAGAACGCTTATAAAAAAGCGTTGCAGTATTGTTTCGACCACACTTGGGTTGTTTGGACGCTACTGCTGGTTACTACGTGTATCGGCGGTTTGCTGATGACTCGCCTGAACCTGCAACTGCTGCCCAAAGCAGAGCGTGAGTTCTTCGCCGTGGAGATCCATCTGCGCGAAGGTGCTACGGTGGAGGAGAGTGCCGTGGTGGCTGACTCGCTTGCACGTATTCTCCGTGCGGATCCCCTTGTGACCAGCGTCACGGCGTTTATAGGCCAGTCCTCGCCGCGTTTCCACGCGGCTTACACGCCTCAGACGCCGAGACCTAATTACGCCCAGCTCATAGTCAATACCACTTCCGGCAAGGCTACCGAGCAAGTTATCCGGACGTATAGTCCTCTCTATGAGAACTATTTTCCCAATGCCTACGCACGTTTCAAGCAACTCGATTACCAATCTGCGACCAACCCGCTGGAAATTCGCGTTTTGGGTGAGGACTACGAACTCATGGATATTTATGCCGACAGTATTCTCCGTTTTATGGCGCAGATGCCCGAGTTGCAGTGGGCGCACAGCGATTATAATATCCAAACACCCTCAACGCGAATCGTTCTCAAAGCTGACGAGGCTACACGACTCGGAGTTACAGAGACGAAGCTCTCGCTCTATCTCCGTCAGGCAACCAAGGGCGCTACGCTAACCACTCTCTACGAGGGCTGCTATTCTGTGCCCGTAGTTCTCTACACGGCGGGGATGGAGTCTCTTCCGCCAGACCAACTGGGCAACTTGCGAGTCCCCACGGCGGTGCCAGGAATCTGGGTGCCCCTGAGTCAGGTGGCGGATATTGTGCCTCATTGGCACCACGCTTTCTACGAACACCGCAACTCCGTTCGCGCTATCACTATCGGAGCTGACCTGCGCGGAAATATCAGCCAGGTCAGTGCGGACAAGAAACTCAAGAAATGGCTTCGGGAGAATATCACCCAACTGCCGGAGGGCGTCGAGATTCAGGATGGAGGCCTCACTTTCCTCAACCAAATGATAGTGCCGCAGATACTCTGGTCTGTGGTTGCAGCATTGGCTGTAATGCTGGTATTGCTGATCTATCATTTCGGAAAACTCGGGCTGGCGTTGCTGGCTTTGTCCAGTTCGTTGCTATGTCTTTTTGGTGCCATGCTCGGCTTGTGGATCTTCCAATTGGATATTTCTATCACGGCGGTATTGGGTATAGTGAGTCTAATCGGTATTATCGTCCGCAACGCTATTATGATGTACGAATACGCTGAGGATTGCCGCAAATACAAACTCTTCAACTACCGTCAGGCGGCTTTCTATGCCGGCCTGCGAAGAATGCGTCCGGTGTTTCTCACTTCGGCCACTACGGCGCTGGGGGTCTTGCCGATGATTATTGCTCACACCAGCCTTTGGATGCCAATGGGAGTAGTTATTTGTTTTGGTACTATCTTCACCCTCCCGCTTACGGTCACTATTTTGCCGGTGGTATATTGGAAAGTATATGAAAGTCATGACAAATAATTATAGAAACATATTATATTGGGGCATCCTATTCGTCCTTTCTGTTTTCAGCTTTCCGTTTTCCCTTTCCGCTGAAACGCTTACGCTGGATTCGTGTCTGGCGATGGCTAAACGCAATAACCCCGAATTGCGCAAGGCGGAACTGTCCGTGCGAAGGGCGGAGCAAGTCAAGTCGCAGGCTCTAACCAAGTATTTCCCACAAGTCAAAGGAATGGCATTTGGCTATTATGCTCTGAATCCGCTTATTGATGTGGGGATCGACGATATTGGCAACGCCACCGTTCGCGACTTGCTTACTACGCTTTATGGCAATTATGGAGCTGCTCTGGGGCTGGATAATACCATTAATCTTTTCCAGCACGGCTATGGAGCCGGAGTGATGGCCATCCAGCCGGTTTTTGTGGGCGGCAAGATCGTAGCCGGTAACCAGTTGGCGAAAGTGGGCGTTGAGGCTGCCAAACTACAAGCAGAGGTCAGTACACGCGACCGTCTTCAGGAGGTGGAAGAGACCTACTGGCTCGTCTATGGACTGCAGCAGAAACAGTTGATTATTGATGATGCCAATGCCCTGTTGGATACGCTCTATCAGACGGTCTACGCAGCCGTCGAGTCGGGGCTGGCTTTGCCCTACGACCTGGCCCAGGTGGAGATACAACGCGACGAAGTGGCTCGACGCCAACTCCAGTTGTCGAGCGGCACACGTCTTGCCAAACGTGCCCTTGCACTCGCTATCGGTCTTCCCTCCGGCGATTCGCTTTCTTTGGCTGAAGATTCCCAACTCTTATCTCCCTCCCTTGCGGAAAGGGAAAGGCTGGAGTTATCCTCGTCCCCTTATGAGGAGGTAACACCTGAATCCCGACTCCTCTCCCTGCAAGTGCGTGCGGCTGAGTTGGAGAAACGAATGGCGCTCGCCGATGCCCTGCCTCAGATAGCCATCGGCGCTAACTACGGCTATACTCATTTGCAAACCAATATCCTCCGCAACGGTCTCAATTCCAAGAACGGCAACGGGGCTCTTTTCGTCACGATGACCGTTCCGCTTACCGGTTGGTGGGAGACCGCCCATAAGATCCGTGAGAAACAATACGCCATCGAACAGGCTAAGATCGATCAGGAACACCTCGGCTCACAACTCCGGCTGCGCACCCAGCAGGCTTACGACCAACTTATGGATGCCGACGCGATGCTACAACTAAGACGGAGAACCTGCCAGCATGCACGTGAGGCGTATGAGCATATGCAGGCTAACTACGAAGCGGGTAGGGTTATTGTCGCCGAATGGCTTCAGGCGCAGATGGCGCTTACGCAAGCCGAATCGGACCTCACGGATGCCGAGATAGCCTATCGTGTCCACCTCCGCCGATACAAAGACCTCTCGGATCAATAAACTTGCAAGTATAGTAAACGGAATTGTCACCTTCGGAACTCAGAATAAAAATTTATTTGTGTATGTCAAAAATTTTTTGTACTTTTGCACCGAAAAAGGTATTGGCAGATGAAAGTGCTTGTTTTTGACGATATGAGCCGAGTTACGGAGCAGGAGGTGGCACGTATGTTGCCGTTGGTGACTGCGCAGAGGCGCGAACAGGCACTCCGGTACAAACACCTCTTCGGACAGTTCTGCTGCCTGAAGAGTTGGATGATGGTGTACGAAACCGGTGGCATCCAAGGCGAATGGGAATACAACGAATACGGCAAACCCTTTGTGCCGGGCGCACCCTGCTTCAGCCTCAGTCATTGCAAGGAAGGAATAGCCGTTGCCGCGGACGATCAGCCGATAGGGATCGATATAGAAGGAATCAGGCACGCAGATGACGCTCTCATAGAGCGTACGATGAACGAGGCGGAGCAGGCGATTATCCGTGCCGCCGACGAGCTGGACAGAGTATTCACCCGGTTGTGGACACAGAAAGAAGCCGTGCTGAAATGTCTCGGAACGGGCATTGAGGGCTTTGAGGCGTTGCAACAAGCCCTGACCTCTTTCGACGGCAAGCTAACCAGCGTGGAGAAAGAAAATTATATATACAGCATAGCAACAACCAATTAATATGGAAAACTACATTGTATCGGCGCGAAAATACAGGCCGCAGACTTTTGAGACCGTCGTGGGACAGCAGGCTCTGACCCAGACTCTCCAGAACGCTATTCGCCAGAATCATCTGGCTCATGCGTACCTGTTCTGCGGTCCGCGCGGAGTGGGTAAGACCACCTGCGCGCGTATCTTCGCTAAGACTATCAACTGTCTGAATCCGCAGAACGGCTACGATGCCTGCAACGAGTGCGAGTCGTGCCGTGCGTTCAACGAACAACGGTCGTTCAATATCCACGAACTGGATGCCGCCAGCAACAACTCGGTGGATGACATCCGCTCGCTGATCGACCAGGTGCGTATCCCGCCGCAGATAGGCAAGTATTCGGTGTATATTATTGACGAGGTGCACATGTTGAGTGCCGGGGCTTTCAACGCGTTGCTCAAAACGCTCGAAGAACCGCCTTCGTACGCCATCTTTATCCTCGCTACCACAGAAAAGCACAAAGTGCTTCCGACTATTCTGAGCCGGTGTCAGGTGTACGATTTCAGCCGTATAACTATTCAGGACACGATAACCCACCTGCAAAAAGTGGCGCAACAGGAGGGTATCGCTGTGAGCGAGGAGGCCTTGAACGTCGTAGCGCAGAAAGCCGACGGGGGAATGCGTGACGCGCTGTCGATATTCGACCAACTGGTGGCGTTCTGCGGCAATGAGATCACGTACGAACGGACTATCGAGGTGCTCAATGTGCTTGACACGGATTACTATTTCCAATTGGTGGAGCACGCTCTGCGGCACGATGTGAGCCGGGCTTTGCTGTTGCTGAACGATGTGTTGATACACGGCTTCGATGCCGGTCATTTTGTTACGGGTTTTGCCCAACATCTGCGCGATGTGCTGGTGAGCAAAGATCCGCAGACGGCAGTGCTGCTCGAGACCAGCGACGCGTTTCGCAAACGATATGTAGCCCAGGCGCAGTTGTGCAGTCCTATATGGCTGTTCCAGGCTTTGGATATTATGAATACCTGTGACATCAACTACCGCACGGCGCGTAACAAACGTCTGACGGTCGAACTGGCGATAGTTAAACTATGTCAATTGGGTGTTCCTCAGCAAGTTCCTGTACAGCAAGCACCTCCTCAAAAAGCACCTGTACAGCAAGCAGCTGCTCAACAAGTGCCGGTACAACAAGCTCCTATACAGCAAGTGCCGGCACAACCGCAACCGACTCCTCAACCCCAAAGTGCGCCGACGCCTCCGACACCGCAGGCATCTTCGAGCACTCCGGGTATTCCCAAGATCCCTTCAGCAGGCTTGGGCTTAGGGTTTAAGAAACCTGCCTCTGCTGAGTCGCAGGCAACAGCCGAAACGGTTGCACAAACACCGCAGAACCGCCCTTTTACGGCTGACCAACTGAGAGACGCGTGGATTGGTCTGAGCCGCACTCATGCTGAGGAACCGCGTCTGGTTCAGCTTATTGAGGATTATTCGCCGAAGATGGTGGCGGAGAACCAGGCTGAGATACAAATGCCGAATCCGTGGCAGTTGGCGCAGATGCAGAAAGCGCTGCCGCAACTGTTGAAACAACTACACCAAACGTTAGGAAACAACCTGCTGCAAATACGCCTTTCGCTTGCTGAATATGACGAGGAGCAAATGGCGTTTACGGCAGAAGAGAAATACAAACTGATGGTAGAACAAAACCCTGCTTTGCAGGTGTTAAAAGACAAACTGGAACTGCAGATTGATTGATCTAAAGCTATATTTGCCCACAACCAAGAAAGAACTGGAGTTGCGCGGATGGGACGAAGTGGATATTATCCTCTTCTCCGGCGATGCGTATATCGACCATCCTTCTTTCGGCGCCTCCGTCATAGGCAGGACACTCGAAGCCGCCGGTTACCGCGTGGCGATAGTGCCGCAACCCGATTGGCGTGGTGATCACCGCGATTTTACCAAACTGGGCAGACCGCGTCTGTTCTTTTGTATTACTGCCGGGTCAATGGATTCGATGGTGAATCATTATACGGCCGCACGCCGCAGACGCTCGGACGATGCCTATACGCCGGAGGGCAGGGCAGGAGCGAGACCTGATTATTGCACGATTACCTATTCGCGTATTCTCAAACAGCATTTCCCCGACGTGCCGGTGGTCATAGGAGGTATAGAAGCATCCATGAGGCGGCTGGCGCACTATGATTACTGGCAGGACAAAATACTGCCGTCTGTCCTTATAGACAGCGGAGCTGATCTGCTCGTTTACGGGATGGGGGAGAAAGCGATGGTGGAGATAGCCTCCAGAGCGCAAAACGGCCGACTGAATACCGAACGGCAAACGATCCAGCAGATTGCTTTTGTGACCCAGGACGAGCAAGAGATTCCCGCTGATGCTATCCGTCTGGCTTCCTACGAGGAGGCTATACGGGACAAAAGAAAACACGCGGAGAATTTCCGATTGATAGAGCTGGAGTCGAACAAGATTCACCAAACGACGCTCGTGCAACCAACCGGTAACAGGTTTGTGGTGGTCAATCCCTCTTTCCCGCCGATGACGACCAAAGAACTGGATGCTGTTTTCGACCTGCCATACCAATACATGCCGCATCCCAAATACAAGGACAAGCGGATTCCCGCCTACGAGATGATCCGTTGGTCGGTTTGTATGCATCGCGGCTGTTTCGGCGGTTGCTCGTTCTGCACGATCTCGGCTCACCAGGGCAAGCAGATTGTTAGCCGAAGCAAGGAATCGATACTAAAACAGATAGCCAAACTGAAGGATCTGCCGGAGTGGCATGGCGTGATAAGCGACCTGGGAGGTCCATCGGCGAATATGTACGGGATGCACGGCAAGGACCTCAGCCTCTGTGAGAAATGCGCACGAGCCAGTTGCCTGCAACCGAATATCTGCAAAAACCTGAATCAGGATTTTGCGCCCGTGCTGGATATCTATCGCACGGTGGACAAACTGCCGTACGTCAAACATGCTTTTGTGGGTTCGGGAATACGTTACGATCTTATGAGCGACGAGTACGCCCGCCAACTGATTACGCGCCATGTGTCCGGACGGTTGAAAGTGGCGCCAGAACATTGCTCGGACAGCGTGCTGAAACTGATGCGCAAACCTTCTTGGGAGCACTACTTGCGTTTCCGCGATCTGTTTCTGCGTATCAACCGCGAGGCGGATATGCATCAGCAATTGATTCCGTATTTCATCTCTTCCCATCCCGGTTGTACCAACGCGGACATGCGGATGTTGGCGGACGAGACCAAGAAAATGCACTACCGGCCTGAGCAGGTTCAGGATTTCACGCCGACGCCTATGACGCTATCAACGACGATGTTTTGTACCGGAATAAACCCATATACTGGTCAGAAAGTGTTTGTAGCGCGGAGCGCACAAGAGAAAAAACAACAAAACCAATATTTCTTCTGGTGGAAAAAATGACAAAGACAACCAATAAAAAAAGGTATCGCATCAATCCCGAAACGTTGGAATTGGAGCGAGTGGAATACGATTTGATGTATTGGATGCGCCAAACGGGACGCTACCTGTTCGGCGGAATCTGTCTGGGAATAGTTTTCTTCCTGGTATTCTTCTATTTCTTCCCTTCACCTCGTGAGGCTTCGCTTATCCAGCAGAACAAGAACCTCAATGCCCAGCTCCAACTGATGGAACACCAGGTGGATCAGATGCAGGTGGTTATGAGCGATATCTCGCAGCGGGACGACAATCTCTACCGAGCTATTCTCGGCGCAGAGCCAATTCCCTTGAATGTGCGCCTCGGGGCTACACGGCAGATCTCCTATTATGATTCGCTCGCGCGCATGAGCAATAACCAGTTGATCGCTGATGTCCAGCACAAAGTGGATGTGTTGGAGAAGGAATTGTATGTGCAGGCGAAGTCTTACGACGAAATACTCCAACTGGTGAAGACTCAGGAAGTGAAAATGGAGAATATCCCGGCTATCCAGCCTGTGCTCAATAAGGATCTCAAACGAATGGCGTCCGGCTACGGATGGCGTATTGATCCTGTTTATCATATTCGCCGTTTCCACAGCGGAATGGATTTCTCAGCGCCTGTCGGAACCGATATTTTTGCAACGGGTAACGGCGTGGTGACGTTCACAGGTTGGCGTCAAGGCTATGGCGAGACGGTCGAAGTGGATCACGGTTTCGGTTATACGACCCGCTATGCCCACTGCAGCAAACTGGTGGCACGCAGAGGGCAGAAAGTGAAGCGTGGAGACGTGATTGCGAAGGTGGGCAACACCGGAAAATCGACAGGTCCGCACTTGCACTACGAGGTGCATTTCAACGGAAAAGCCATCGATCCGCGTAATTTCTATTTCTACGACTTGACTCCCGAGGAGTACGACGAGATGGTACAACTCTCCAGCAACATGGGAAACATGCTGGACTAAAAGGGTGGAGTATTGTTTCTGAATTGTTTATCCCATCCGGGAAATATGTTCCAGTTCCTCGCGGTTGAGGATCCGGATGTGCCGGCCGTCCACTTCTATCAGTTCTTCGTCGGCAAACTGGCTCAGCGTCCGGATCGCGTTGCTGGTAGTCATATTGCTCATGTTGGCAAGATCCTCGCGTGGCAGAAGCATGGCTAACGTCTTTCCGTCTGTCTCCAAACCGTATTTGTCTATCAGGCTGATGAGCGCTTCCGCCAAACGGCCGCGGATGTGTTTCTGGGTCAGATTGACCGTTCTAATCTCCGAGATGGCAAGGTCTTTTGCCATCATCAGCATAATCGCATAGCAGAAATTGCCGTTCTCACGGATCAGTTGGTTGAAATAGTCCGCATTCAGGCGATATGCCACGCACGGCTCAAACGCACTTGCGCTGGAGTTGTAAGGCTCGCCGGCTATCACAGCACGATAACCGAAGATGTCATAAGGCTTCAGCAGACGAATTATCTGCTGACGCTGACCAATACCTTCTTTATAAATGCGCACTTTGCCACTTATTAGCGTCCACATGTACAACGAGGAATCGCCATCGTAATGGATGACATCGTTTTTGTTGTAATGTACAACCTCTATCTGGTTGTTAAGGGTCGCTTTTTGTTGTTCCGTGAGAGTGTCCCATATCGGGTTCAACTCCCACAATGGCGCGCAGTCTTCGCTTTGTTCCATGAAATGTAGTGTCAAATTTTTTGCAAAGATAGTAAATTTTTCCCATATATGCAAATAAAAATAGAATTTTTTTGCGAAAAATCCCACTAATTGACGAATAATTGAAGATTATCTTGCATATGTGCAAAATAAGTTGTAATTTTGTGCGTTATTTGTGTGTTAACCCAAATCCTATTTACAATAATGAAAGTCAACAACCTTGAGCAGAGGCATATCGGCCTCACGGAGCAAGAAGAAAAACACATGTTAGGCGCCATAGGCGCCGAGTCTATCGAGCAGCTGATGCACGAGACGATGCCGGCGGATATTCTGCTGGACAAGCCCATTGAATTGGAAGAAGCGGTTAGCGAACCGATGCATCTGAAGATTGCAGACGCACTCCTTTCGCAGAACAGCGAAGTGACGAACTATATCGGTCGCGGTTGGTATGGAACCGTGATGCCGGCGGTTATCCGACGCAATATGTTGGAGAATCCCGTTTGGTACACCAGTTACACGCCATACCAGGCAGAGGTGAGCCAGGGACGTCTTGAAGCGCTCTTCGTTTTCCAGACGATGGTTAGCGACCTGACCGGACTTCCTCTCGCCAACTGTTCTTTGCTGGACGAAGCCACCTCGGCGGCTGAGGCTGTCACGATGATGCGCAACCTCCGTTCGCGTGAGCAGGTCAAAGCCGGAGTCTGCAAAGTGTTCGTGGACAGAAAAATGTGGCCCAATACGCTTAGCGTCATGCAGACGCGTGCAGCCGGACAAGGCATCGAACTGGTGGTTGGCAACTACGCGGATTTTGTTCCCTCTTCAGAGTTTTTCGGAGCGATTGTTCAATGGCCGAACTCAGATGGTTCTATTGAGGACTACGAGGGCTTTATCGACGATTGTCACGCCGCAGGTATGAAAGTGACCGTAGTGGCGGATCTGATGGCGCTTGCTTTGCTCAAACCGCTCAACGCCGATATCATGTGCGGAACGGCACAACGTTTTGGCCTTCCAATGGGATTTGGCGGACCCACTGCCGGATATATGGCAACCCGCGACGAATACAAACGTGACATGCCAGGACGTATTATCGGCCTGAGCAAAGACAGCCACGATCGCCCGGCTTATCGTCTCGCGCTACAGACGCGCGAACAACATATCAAGCGCGAACGCGCAACTTCCAATATCTGTACGGCGGAAGCACTCTCCGCAATGATGGCGGGTATGTACGGTGTCTATCATGGCGCCGAAGGAATCCGTCAGATTGCCGAAGGAATCCACAGCCGCGCAGTCTATCTGAGCGAAATGTTGCAGGCTTATGGCTACAACCAGGAGAACGCAGAGTTCTTCGATACATTGAAGATCACACGCGACGGAGATCCTTCTTGGGTCGCAGCAGTTCGCGAGCGGTCAATCCTAGACAATACTAACCTGTATTATGACCCGGAAGGGTGGGTTGGTTTGTCGGTTGGAGAGGATATCACTTTCGAGGATATGAACGACCTGATTGCCATTTTTGCGGAGGCAAGCGGCAACATGCCTTGCCCGGAGGAAAGCGAAGACGCTTTTGAAGGTCTCTGGGCGATTGACGAGAGCCGTGTGCGTGAGGTCGATTATATGCAGGCAGATGTTTTCAAACGCTATCATTCCGAAACAGAAATGATGCGTTACCTCAAACGTCTGGACCGCAAGGATATCAGCCTGGCTACGAGCATGATTCCGCTTGGTTCGTGTACGATGAAACTCAACCCTGCAGCGGCTATGATTCCTGTGACACACCCTGCTGCTTTGGATGTGCATCCTTTGCAGCCGCAGGATCAGGTTATCGGCTACCAAACCATTATGGAGGAACTGAAAGAACAACTCTGCGCGATAACCGGTTTTGACGCGTGTACCTTGCAACCCACTTCGGGAGCAGCTGGTGAATATACCGGACTCGTTGTAATTCGCGAATACCTCAAGCGCCAAGGACAATCCGCACGTAATGTGCTGCTTATCCCTGCTTCGGCTCATGGTACCAATCCTGCTTCGTGTGTTCAGGCCGGTTTCGTTCCCTGTGTCGTGAAATGCGACGAGCAAGGCAATACCGACCTTGCCGACTGGAAACAGAAAGCCGAGGAAAACAAAGAGGTTCTGGCAGGTTGCATGATCACATATCCTTCTACGCACGGCATCTTCGAGCAAGCCATTCGTGAGATGGTCGATACCATTCATGCGAACGGAGGCTACGTCTATATGGACGGCGCGAACATGAATGCGCAAATAGGATGGACCAACCCTGCGTTTATCGGAGCGGATGTGTGCCACCTGAATCTTCACAAATCGTTTGCTTCGCCTCATGGTGGCGGCGGACCGGGTGTCGGAGCTGTATGCTGCACGGAGACATTGACGGAGTGCCTGCCTTCTGAGGATAAGAATCGTGTCAGCTCGGCGCTCTACGGAAACGCCAACATGGCGCTTATCTCTTGGGGATATATTGCTATGATGGGCGAGGAAGGTTTGCGCCATGCTACGGCGGCGGCAATCCTTTCGGCAAACTACATGGCTATGCGTCTCAAGGATGCTTATGGTATTGTCTATACGGGCAAGAACGGCAGAGTGGGGCACGAACTCATTTTGGATTGCCGTCAGTTCCACAGTATAGGCGTTACCGAGGCGGATATCGCCAAGCGTCTGATGGACTACGGCTATCATGCGCCAACCCTCTCTTTCCCTGTTCACGGAACGCTCATGATAGAGCCGACCGAGAGCGAATCGTTGGTGGAGATTGACCGTTTCTGCGACGTTTTGCTGCAAATCCGTCAGGAGATTGCGGACATCGAGAGCGGTAAGGCGGATAAGGCTGATAATGTGCTGCTTAACGCTCCTCACCCGGAATACGAAGTGGTGGCTGATGAGTGGACGCATCCCTATTCGCGTCAGCAGGCAGCCTATCCGACTGAATGGGTTGCACAGACCAAGTTCTGGTGTCCGGTAGGACGTGTTGACAATGGATGGGGCGACCGCAATCTGATTGCAAAATTCTAATTTATCAAACATAATGAGGCCAAGCGAACGCTTAAAAGCACATCTGCAGCAATACCAACGGATGAAACCGCTGATTGCTATCAAGGAGTTGTTTATGATTATGCTCTGTACAATTCCTTATGCCATTACGGTAAACCAGTTGCTCGTTCCCCACGCCATCGTCGGCGGCGGAGTAACGGGTCTGTGTGAGATCATCTATTTTGCTACGAACACATATGTGCCAATCTGGTTCAGTAGTGCGTCGATTAACGTCATCCTGCTGATAATCGCCACGATTACAGTGGGTTGGCGTTATGCCGCACGTACTATATGGGGTGTGTTATGGCTGACCGTTTGGCTCAAAGTGATACCTATTGCGCCTGTTCCTTTGCTGACGGATTCGTTCATGGCGGTAATTATCGGAGGCTTGTTTACCGGCTGTTTCCTTGGAATATGTTTCCTCAATAACGGCTCTACGGGCGGAACGGATATTATTGCCATGATTGTCAACAAGTACCACCATTTGCCTATGGGGCGCGTGTTGCTGTTCTCGGATCTGGTTATTATATCGAGTGCTTTCTTCCTGCCTGCCATCCAAGCAGCTGGTTTTCAAGGCGCTATCGAGAAGATTCTTTTCGGTTTGACTTATACGTTCATGAGTTCGACGGCAGTAGATTGGGTGATGAACAGAATGCGTCAATCGGTTCAGTTTATGATTTTCTCCAACAAAGGTGACGAGATAGCCGAAGCGATTATCACGCAGGCTCATCGTGGTTGCACGCTTCTGGAAGCACAAGGCGGTTATCGCAAGCAGCAGATGAAGGTGGTAACGACAGTTGCCCGCTCTTATGAATCGGCTACTATCTTCCGTCTTGTGCGGGCGATAGATCCGAATGCTTTTGTGAGCCAAAGTCAGGTTCGTGGTGTTTTCGGGCAAGGATTTGATTCGATAAAGGATAATACGTAACGGGTTATAAATGAAATTGTTATGGGTGTTCTTCCTCGTTATAGTTCACTCGTTAATCCGCACAAAGCGGAGAGTAGTTTTACATTCCAGACGGTATTCAAATATCTGATGATCATCATAGGCATATTTCCTATGGCTCTGATGGTGAACTGGGTGTTGCTGCCACATGCTTTTGTGGGCGGCGGATTAACGGGTATCTGCTCGATTATCTACTATCTGACCAACGGAATGTTTCCGACGCTTTTTCCGGAATTCGGAGGCGCTATTCCTGTTTGGTTGACCACGTTTGTTTTTAATGCTATTTTGCTGATAATAGCCGGGTTTCTGGTCGGTTGGCGTTTTTGTATCCGAACGATGGTGGGCGTGGCGGCTATCAGTTTCTGGTATCGCGTCATTCCTATTTTGCCGGAACCTATTATCGAGGATCCGTGGTTGGGAGCGATAGTCGGAGGATTTGTGTTCGGCTTAAGTCTGGGAACCGTGATTGCATGCGACGGCTCGTCTGGAGGAACGGATATTGTGGCTATGATTGTCAACCACTACCGCGATATTTCGGTCGGGAATATCATGTTGGCTTGCGACTTCATCATCATTCTGTCTGCGTTCTTCCTGCCGGTTCCCGAACGAATGATGGAGGAAGGGACGAATGTGTTGTACATACAGATCAAACGTGTTTTGTGCGGTTTGTGTATGACGGTTTCTTATACTGCTGCGGTCGATTGGCTCATGGGCAAGATCCATCAATCGGTTCATTTCCTTATTTATTCCTCCAAGTACGCGGAAATAGCTACGGCAATCAACACAAACGTCAACCGCGGAGTAACAATTTTAGATGGAACAGGATGGTATTCACAGCAACCTGTGAAAGTTATTTCTGTGCTTGTTCGCAAGCCGGAGAGTTCGTTGGTATTGAATCTTGTGCATGAGATAGACCCGAACGCTTTGGTCAGCAAAGCAAATGTATCAGGCGTGTTCGGATCCGGTTTCGACAAAATCAAAAAGTCTTGATTCTTGTTCCATAAGCTTTTATACGCTTCCCCCAAAGTTCATTCTTATTCATAAAACGGGGTCTTCGGATTCCGTTTTTTTTCGTTTTCCGGTCCACTCGTCTGGTGTTATCGTCACGGTATCGTCCCACGAATCACGCTATAATAACGCTATAATAACGCTATAATCACGCTATTTTTACCAACAAAAGGGACTGAGAAAGCGATGTACTTTTTGAGACTGAGAGCAGAGACGTGTTTGAGATGAGAGCGGGTTTGTGTTTGAGATGAGAGCGGGTTAGTGTTTGAAAAGAGAAGAAAAATACTAAAAATGATGCGAAAAGACGGTTTTTTGCGAAAAAAATACGTGCGCGCTTGCGTATGTAAAAAAAATTTTGTAACTTTGCACGCTTTTATGAAGAGAGAATTTACTTTGGATATTTATCGGGAGTTGCTCGAGTGTTTACAGGCGCATGGCTATGCGCTCATTTCCTATAGTGATTACC
The DNA here is from genome assembly GCA_900319645.1 of uncultured Bacteroidales bacterium. GTDB lineage: Bacteria > Bacteroidota > Bacteroidia > Bacteroidales > Paludibacteraceae > Colicola. Next base: position 84,712 of record ONPG01000005.1, on the reverse strand, counting down.
TGAAGAATGAACGTCAAAAGGCTTCGAAGAACGAACGTCAAAAGGCTTCGGAGAATGAATGTCAAAAGGCTTCGGAGAATGAACGTCAAAAGTCTTCGGAGAAGTTTGTTGTTTTGCGTCATGACGTGGATAAAAAGCCTGAAAACAGTTTGCAAACTGCGCAGATAGAACATTCTATCGGAGCGAAGGCAAGTTATTATTTCCGAGTGCCGGAGAGCGGCTGTTACAAGGGTTGTTCCCTGCCGCTTCCTGATGCCATCCGCAGTATTGAGCGGCTGGGACATGAGATAGGCTACCACTACGAAGACATGGCGCTTTGTAACGGAAATGTAGATAAGGCATATGACCATTTTGTGACATGGTTGGATTATTTCCGTCGCTTCTATCCAGTGGAAACAGTTTGCATGCACGGCGCACCCACCAACCAATACGACGGACGCAATCTGTGGAAGAAATACGACTACAAAGCGCTTGGAATCATCGGCGAACCCTATTTCGACACGGATTTCAGCAAGGTGCTCTATCTGACCGATACGGGAAGATGTTGGGACGGTTACAAAGTCTCCGTTCGTGACAAGATTCCTCAATATCAGGACGAATGGACCAAGAAAGGGTGGAGTTGGCACACGACCGCACAGCTGATTCAAGCCATCGAAAAGGATCAACTGCCGGATCAACTGATGATGACCACACACCCGCAAAGGTGGACAAACAAGAGACTCGCCTGGTGGAAAGAGTTGGTGATGCAGAACACCAAAAACATCGTGAAACGAATACTGATCAAAAACAAAAAAGATAAAAACTGAAACATATGAACAAACCATTAAATTTTGGATTAATCGGAGCGGCAGGTTATATTGCGCCGAGACACATCAAAGCGATTGCGGATACGGGCAACAAACTCATAGTTGCCTATGACAAGTTTGACAGCGTGGGACGTTTGGACAGCAGTTTCCCTGATTGTTCCTTCTTTACGGAAAACGAGCAGTTTGACCGTTTCTGCTCCAAGCAGATGAGGACTTCGAATCCCTTGCAATGGATGTCTATCTGCACGCCTAACTACACGCACGATGCTTTTATCCGCTACGGTTTGCGTCTGGGATGTGATGTGATCTGCGAGAAACCGCTTGTGCTGAATCCGTATAACATCGACAACCTCGTGGAGTTGGAAGGCGAGACCGGACACAAGGCATACACTATTCTGCAACTCCGTTTGCACGAGAAAATCCGTGCACTCAAAGAGAAAGTGGAGAATGGTCCGAAAGACAAGAAATACGATGTCGATCTGACGTATATCACCAGCCGTGGCAAATGGTACTATAGCAGTTGGAAAGGCGACGTGCACAAGTCGGGCGGTATTGCTACGAACATCGGCGTACACTTCTATGACATGCTCCAATGGGTGTTTGGACCTGTGCAGAAAAACATCGTGCATGTGATGTCATTCGACCGCGTGGCCGGTTATCTTGAGCTGGAGAAAGCGCGCGTGCGTTATTTCCTGAGTATCAACGCCGATTGTCTTCCTGCCAACGCCGTGCAAGGCGAGAAACGTACGTATCGCACGCTGAGTATCGATGGCGAGGAGTTTGAGTTCTCGCAGGGATTCACGGAGCTGCATACCGAGAGCTACAGACAGATTCTTGCAGGCAACGGATTCCGTATCGCAGAGGCACGTCCGTGTATCGAAACGGTAAGCCAGATCCGCCACTCGGAGCCGATAGGTCTGGTAGGAGATTACCATCCGCTCGCCAAACTGCCGCTCAGCCCGCATCCTTTCGGATGGGACGAGAAGAGATAAAAAGACAATAACGAAATCGGCTATTTGATGAAAGGCAAAGTTAAAATATTATTCTTCGGTTTCCTGCTGGCATTTCTCACGTCGTGCGTCACGGCGCGAAAAGTGAACTATATGCAGGAACCCGACAAACACATTCCTAGTTACGCGGATACGCTGAGCTACGAGGAATACCAGCTTCGGACATACGACCGTCTGTTCGTGCGCGTCTATTCGCTCGACGAGAGCGTTACCAAGATGTACAATGGTGGCGGTAACGGCAATTATATGCGTTATATGTTGTCGAACGGAAACCTTAGTAACTCAACCACCGGTTCGTATGACCTGTACACCTATTTGGTAGAAGATGATGGTACGATAGATTTTCCGACGATTGGCAAGATACCTGTACGCGGACTTACGACACGCGAGGTAAAGAAAAAACTTGAGGATGAGTTGGGCAAACTGCTCAAAGAGATCCCGGGTTTCTCGACCGTATCGGTGGAAGTCAATATCGTCGATCGCTCCTTCTCGGTAGTGGGTGCGCAAAACGGACGTTTCCCTATTACCAAAGAGAAAATGACCATCTTCGAAGCAATTGCGTTAGCCGGAGATATTGGTGATTTTAACAGCCATAAGGAGATCAAGCTCGTTCGCGAGAAAGAGGGAGTGACAACTATCAAAACCTTTGATGCGCGCTCGAAAGATATTATCAACTCGGAGTTCTATTATATCGAGCCGAATGATATTATCTACATCCGCAAAATCCCCGGATACAGTTTCGGCATCAACTCAGCCGGAACAGCCGTGGGAATTACAGCCACAACCATCTCTTTTGGCGTGCTGATCTATTCGATTGTTCAAACGGGTATCAACCACGTGAAGAAACATTACGGAACGAAGTCTAACACATCAACAACAGGAGGAAATTAAAATGAAAAAGATACATTATTTATTCTTGCTCTTGTTGACTGCTGTTATGATGACGAGTTGTTATAGCCATCGCCAAATAGGCTACCTCCAAGAGCCGACGAAAAGCAACAAACTGCCGATTTATGATTCGGTTCCCTATGAGAAATACCGCATCCATGTGAATGACGAGGTCATCTTCCGTCTCATTACGATGGACGAGACGATTTCCAAAGCATTCAATGCCGGAATCAATAACCCCTCGCATAACATCCAATACGCTTATTCCTATCGTGTTCACACAGACGGAACTGTTGAACTGCCGTATTTGCACCCTGTGTATATTCTGGGAATGACCGTACGCGAAGCGCAGGATACCTTGCGAGCCGCGTTCCGGGAGATAATCCCGGACGCAGATGTCAAGTTGGCTTTGTACAACAAGTATTTCTCCGTTATAGGTGACGCGCAAGCGGGCAGGTACTTTATATATAAAGACCGAATGAATATCTTCCAGGCTTTAGCGCTAACCGGCGATGTTATGAACAGTGGTGACAGACGCCACATCCGCATCGTACGTCCGCAAGGCGACGGAGAGGAACCCGAAGTGCTGGAGTTCGATATGCGAACCAACTCCATCATCGATTCCAAATACTATTATGTATATCCGAACGATGTGATTTATGTGGCTCGAACCAAAGACAGCTTCGTGAAAGTTCCGACTTATACCGGATTCCTGGGCTTAATAACGAGTAGTGTGGCACTCTTGACTACTGTGCTTAATTACGTAGCATATCTGTATAAATAAAGACTATGGACAACAATAATCAATATTACGCCGGAGGCAATAGTGCCTATCAAGGTGGCAACCAAAACTACCAATACGGCAACCAGAATTACCAATACGGCAACCAGCAGTATTACAGAAACGATGTCGTACAGGATGGAGACGGAGAAGAAGAGAGCAACTTCAATATCCTGGAGTGGGTACTCCTTTGTCTGCACTACTGGTATCTGTTTGTGATCGCTATCGCCATCGCATTGGGACTAGCTATGTTGAGTAACCGCAAGTGGATTCCATCCTATTATTCCCAGGGAACACTGGTAATCAAAGAAGGTGGTACGTACGGCGGAACAGCTTCTTCGCTGATGCAAGGTTTCGGCGTTGAAGCAGGTTACAAGAACGTGAACAACCAGATCGTGATGTTGGCTTCGTATGACCTTATGTGCCGCGTGGTGGACTCGCTTCCGTTTATGAACGTCGAGTATATCACTCAGGGACGTTTCAAAACACGTAACCTCTATCGCAATTCACCTATTGTGGTGGAACCGACCTTTGTGGCTCCCGCTGCATACGGACCGCTGTGGCAGGTGGATATCATGAATAATGATGAACTGGTGATCTCTTCTACAAGCGAAGACAGACCGTTCTCTATCTCCGCCCGTTATGGAGAGCCCATTTCGTGCGAATGGTTTGACCTTACTATCTGGCCGACCGAGCGAATGATTGCTTCGGGCAAAATCTACATCCGCTTCCGTAGCCGCGAGTCCCTGGTGGACGAGTTTATGGGACGCTTGGAATTGCGTTTCGTGGCGGAGGGATCGACCGTTCTGGCTCTGTCTTTAGTGAGCGAAACGCCTGAGCGAGATTGCGAGTTTATCGACAAACTCTCGGATATCTATCTCTTGCAGAACCTGGAGCACAAGAATGAAGTGGCGGAGAACTCTATCCGTTTTATTGACGAGCAGTTGGTTAATCTGCAGGCTTCATTGCAAGTGAGCGAAGGGGCAATGACCGATTTCCGTCAGGAGAACAAGTTCGTGGACGTCAATTCGTATGCAGGTCAGTTGATGGGACGTATTACCGGCTACGACCAGCAAAAGATGGCTTTGCGTCTCAAGGAGACCTATTTCGACTACTTGATCAACTATATCCACAAGAATATTGCAGATGATGCCGTTATTGCTCCGAGTTCGATGGGAATCAGCGAGCCGATGCTGACCTCGTTGGTACAACAACTGAACGATTTGCGTATCAAGCGTGGCGAGTTGACCGAGAAAAACGTCTATTACGCCAAATACACCAAAGATATCGAGAACGTCAAGACGGCAATCGAAGAGGTGGTGGGCTCTATGAGGGCTTCGCTCAATATCGAGAAAGCCGATTTGGACAGACGATACAAAGAAGTGGAAGAGGAGATTCAAGGTCTGCCGGAGAAAGAATTGCAGATGGTGGCTATCGAGCGTAACTACCGTATCGATGACAACTATTACACATTCTTCCTGCAAAGACGTGCAGAGGCAGAGATTCAAAAGGCTTCCAACACCCCGGATAACAGCGTTTTGGACAGGGCACGTACGACGAATGTGATGAACGCAAAAGCCAAGTCGAAGACGACGATGACTTATCTGTTCATCGGATTCCTGATTCCGCTTGTGTTGATTATTCTGAGCGAATTGCTGAACAACAAGATCCGCTCGCCGAAGGATGTGGTGAAGTTGAGTGCATTCCGCATGATAGGCACCTTGCGTCACGTTCGCAGCCAAAACCCGACGATGGTTCAATCTTCGCCGCGTTCGTCCTATGCGGAGATGTTACGTGCTATCCGTACGCGAATGGAGTTCTTGCTGAAACGCAAAACACAAATGATGATTTGCGTCACTTCAACGGAGTCGGGTGACGGTAAGACTTTCCTTTCCTCCAACCTGGCGACCCTATATGGAATGACGGGCAAGAAGACACTGCTGATTGATATGGACCTTCGCAAACCGAACCTGCACACCAAATTAGGTTTGGAGAACGGCAAGGGAATGTCCAACTACTTGGTCGGCGATTGCGAACTGAGTGAGGCGTTGGTAACAGAAAGTCCGTTCAACTTCGATTTCATGCGCGCCGGTACTATTCCTCCCAACCCGGGCGAGTTGATTCACTCCGACAAGTTGAGCGATCTGCTCAAGCAGTTGCGTGAGGAGTATGAATTCATCGTGATCGACACCTCGCCTATCGGAATTGTGCCTGACGCATATGCCTTGATTGAGCAATCAGACATGTGTCTCTACGTCATCCGTTGTATGGAGACCAATAAATCCTTCTGCAAGCAGACCTTGGAGCAGATGCGTGACGTGGTTGACACACCGGATAAGATTCAGATCATCCTTTCTGATATTCCTACAGAAGGACGTCACTCATACGGATCCGGTTATGGTTACGGCTACGGCGGTTACGGTGGCTACGGCTACGGCCATTACGGTTACGGCGGTTACGGCGGCTATGGCTACGGTTCCAACGGCAAACACCGTAGTAAGCTGTACGGGCGTCTCTACGGTAAGTTTGCTTCGGACGAGAAAGCACGTCAGGCTTACTACTACTACCACCACGACGAAGACGACGAGGAGTCGAAAGACAAGAAAGATTAACAGAACCACGGAGAAGGGATACAGAAATGTATCTCTTCTTTTGTTACGGGGTGAAGAAAGGTGATCTCGACTGCATGCAGGTAGAGACGGTCAGCCGTTTTGCCGGATGGCATTTCCGTAGAACCGTACAAGCGGTCGCCAAGAATAGGCGCATTCAGTCCGTCCGGATGAGCAGCATGAACACGGAGCTGATGGGTGCGACCTGTCTGTGGATAGAAATCGACGAAGAGAGTGCCATCCGGCAGCATCTTCCGAATACGACAGGTTGTAAAGGCCGGTTTGCCGTGCTCCTTGTGGACCATCTGGCGAGGACGGTCATACGGGTTGGGCAGCAGCGGAAGGGAAATAGTGATAGGTGATTGGTAATTGGTTATTGGTGATTTGGGCACAACCACGGCTTCGTACCGTTTGAGGACGTCGCGGCGTTGGAAATAGGATTGCAGCGTTTTGTATATCTCCGGCGTTTTGGCAAGCACGAGAATACCGCTGGTGTCCTGATCCAAACGATGGACAGGTTGCAGGAACGGATAGTTGTGCATGGCGGAGAGGTATTGTGTGAGCGAAGGCTCAAGGGTTTTGCCGGGGACAGAGAGCACACCTGCGGGCTTGTTGACCACCATCAGCCATTCGTCCTCGTATAAAACCTCCACCGAGCGGATGGCTGTTTGCGTGTATGGCGTGTCGGAGCGGAGAATGAACAGCTCTGTGCCTTTCAGCATATGCTTCAATATCGGGACACATTTGCCCGAACAAGGCGGGTAGAACACTCCTTCCTGACGCAACTCCGTACGTGGCGGAGCTCCGACCCAGAACTCGGCAAGGGCTTGCGGCTGAAGACCGTGTGTCAAGGCATATTGCAACAGTTTGGGTGCGCAACATTCTCCTGCTCCGGAGGGTGGGAGAGAAGAGGGCTTGTTTGAGATGGGTGATGTGTGATGGGTTGCCTTTTCCCGGAACCATTCTTCGGGCGGGAGGATAGGGGATTCGTTGGCAAAGATTTCCAGCAGGTTGCGTGTCTCGCCGTACGCGTTGGAGAAACGGTAGTTGGCAAACAGAAGCCGTTGAAGACGTTGGGATTCTTCGCGGTTGGAACCTATAGGCGGCTGTGTCATTTCGAAGACAGGCGGTACGAAACCGTCGTGGTGATACGAACCGTCCAACATTGCGGAGAAAGCCTGCAAATTCACAATCCTATTGTCGGAGTCCGTGCAAACAAGTATTCCGAACATCTTCCCCTGCCGATGCAATTCGCTATCCGGGTTCGCGCGCATGTACGCGTGTACCTTATTAGTTAAAGCTTGCGCCGCTTGGTGTGCCAAAAGAGGTTTATCCAAATTCATGGCACAAAATTACAACATTTTCCTGAAATATGCAAATGAGACTTGCATATTTGCAAAAAAAGTTGTAACTTTGCACTCTGGATTAAGAAACGAATATGAAACTGGCTTTTGACAATAACAAATATATCCGTATTCAGTCGGAACACATCCGTGAGCGGATTGCGCAGTTTGGCAACAAATTGTATCTGGAGTTAGGTGGCAAATTGTTTGACGATATGCACGCCAGCCGTGTGTTGCCCGGATTTATGCCGGACAGCAAACTGCGTATGTTGACGCAGTTGCGCGACTCGCTGGAGATAGTGATCGTTATTTCCGCGATGGATATCGAGCGCAACAAAGTGCGTCAGGATTTAGGTATTACATATGACGAGGATGTGCTCCGCCTCCGCGAAGAGTTTATGGGACGCGGTTTTGTCGTTTCCTCGGTGGTGGTAACGCACTATACGGGCCAGCGTTCGGCAGACGCGTATCGGCAGCGGCTCGAACGGCAGGGTATCAGAGTGTATTATCATTATACTATCGAGGGCTATCCGCACAACGTGGAGCTGATTGCTTCGGAGGATGGTTTCGGCAGAAACGATTATGTCGAGACGACGCGTCCGCTGGTGGTGGTAACGGCTCCCGGTCCTGGCAGCGGCAAGATGGCGGTGTGCCTGAGTCAACTCTATAACGAACATACACGCGGAAAAGAGGCGGGTTACGCCAAGTTCGAGACCTTCCCCGTGTGGAGCTTGCCGCTGAAACACCCTGTAAATGTGGCATATGAGGCGGCTACGGCGGATATACAGGACGTCAATATGATCGACCCCTTCCATCTGGAGGCGTATGGCAAAACGGCGGTCAACTACAACCGTGATATTGAGATTTATCCGGTTCTGGATGCGCTGTTCACTTCTATCTACGGCGTTAATCCGTACAAGTCGCCGACTGATATGGGCGTGAATATGGTCGGGTTCTGTATCAGCGACGATGAAGTGTGCTGCGAAGCCAGCAAGCAGGAGATTATCCGAAGGTATTTTCACGCACTTTGCAGGATGGCGGACGGAGCAGTCAACGACGCGGAGATTCAGAAATTAGCGTTGTTGCAAAAGCAAGTGGGTATCAATACTGCTTATCGCAAGACCGTGGTGGCAGCGCGTGAGCGGAAAGAACAATCAGGTGGTAACCAGCCGTTTGTACACGCCGCCGCGATAGAACTGGAGGATGGAAGAATTATTACCGCAGGGGCAAGCGACCTGTTAGGCTCGTCTGCGGCGTTGCTGATCAATGTGATGAAAGAGTTGGCAGGAATAGACCACTCGGTCAAACTGATTCCGCAATATATGATCGAACCTATCCAGAAGACCAAAATCGAATATCTGCATGGTCACAACCCTCGGCTGCACACCGACGAAGTGCTGGTGGCATTGAGCGTCTTGGCGCAAAGCGACGAGAAATGCCGCAGAGCGCTGGCTACGCTGCCTCTGCTGAAAGGATGCCAGGTTCACTCGACTGTTATGCTCCGCGATGTGGATCTGAGAACGTTTGCGAAATTAGGAATCGACCTGACCTGCGACCCGACAAAGAAGTAATGAATAGATATACACTGGGAAAGATAGTGAAGTTCTTCTTTCACTGGCACTACGATGTGCGGGTAACGGGAGAGGAATTGTTGCGTGACAAGAGTGTGCATCTGGTGATGCCAAACCACACGGCATATGTGGATCCGCTGATTTTGTTCAGCGAAGAATGGTGGTTGCCTCTTAGTCCGATGACAGACGAGTTGTTTATGCGTCACTGGTTCTACGGGCGGGTGCTCCAACTGGCGGACGCGATAGAAGTGCCGGATCTGAACAAAAGTGCGATGAGTCGCGAAGAAGGAGTGGCGGCTGCCAGCCAATTGAGCAGGGTGGCGATAGATAGTCTGGCAGCGGGCAAGCAGCTCTGCTTCTATCCCAGCGGACACGTCAAACTGATCGACAAAGAGGTCATCGGCAACCGGCGAATGGCTTACGAGGTGTGCCGTGAACTGCCTGAAGGAGTGCGGGTTATCTTGTGCCGAATGCGCGGGCTGGAAACCAGCCTGTGGTCGAAACTGAAACCCAAAGAGTGGAAATGGAGGCGGACGGTGACCCTGCATTTCGAGGATCACACGGAGGATGTGAGGCAGTGGGCACAGACACTGGACAAACGCGCTTTTAACCAAAAACTGGAGGATTGGTATAATGACAACAGAACAGACACATCGCTTGGCGCTTGACGCGCAACAAATAGAGGCTCGTGCGCAGCGCGCACAGGACTTGTTCAAACAAGGCTTCAACTGCTCGCAGGCTGTTTTTGCCGCGTGCGCGGATTTGTACGGAATAACGGACGAAGCGCTGGCGTTACGCCTGGCTTCTTCTTTCGGCGGAGGCACTGGAAGAATGAGAATGACCTGTGGAGCAGCCAACGGAATGTTCCTGTTGGCGGGCTTGCACAACGGTTCGGCAACGCCGCACGACAACCAAGGCAAGATGGCGAACTATGCACTCGTCCAAGAGTTGGCTGGCACGTTCAAAAACAAATACGGAAGCCTGATTTGTGCCGAACTGCTCGGCTTGGCGCCGAGGGGCACGATGATGGCTTATCTGCCTGCGGGAATGTTAGAGGCGCAGCCTGCCGAGCGTACGGAGGAGTATTACGAGAAACGTCCCTGCTCGGAAATGGTGGGCGAAGCCGTGAGAATTTTCCTTAAAGGGATTGAAGGAGTGAAAGAGTGAACGAAGTGCAGGAGAAATTATGGAACAGTAACTACATCAAAGTGTGGATTGCCAACTTTCTGATGTATTTTGCGTTTATGCTGCTTACGCCGCTGCTGCCGCTCTATCTGCGCGACACTTTCGGAGCAGACAAGCAGATGATAGGTCTGGTTCTGTCGGGCTATGCCGTGGCGGCTTTGTGTATTCGTCCTTTCAGCGGCTATTTCGTAGATTCTTTTCCGAGAAAGATGATGTTGCTGATTTTCTATGGTCTGACTGCCTTGTTTTTCGGAGGCTATCTCGCCGCAGGAAGTCTGACGCTTTTTGCTATCGTGCGTATGTTGCACGGCGCACCTTTCGGGGCGACGGGTGTGTCGCTGTCCACGGTAGCGATAGATGTGCTGCCGTCTTCCCGTCGCGCAGAGGGAATAGGGTATTACGGGCTGAGCAACAATATCGCTACGGCGATCTCGCCGGGCGTGGCAATGTTCCTGTTCGGACGATTCCACAGCTATCCGATGCTTTTCTGGCTGGCATTTGCAACCGCTTTGCTCGGAGTGCTGATTTCCTATACGATTTACCCGCGCGTACGCGAACTGGAACTGAACAAACAACCTGTTTCGCTGGACCGTTTTCTGATGGTACGCGGCTGGGCTCCGTTTATCACCATCCTGACGATGGCGACGGCGTATAGCGTGGTCTCTACGTACGTGGCTATCTACGGTCAAGAGCGATTAGGAATCACAACCGGCACGGGAATGTTCTTTACGCTGTTTGCTATTGGACTGATATTGAGCCGCTTGACGGGAAGCCGTTCGCTGGCGAAAGGTTTGATTATTCGCAACGCGTCGCTGGGTCTGATTGTCTCCATCAGCGGTTTTGTGCTCTTTGCTGCGAGTCCGACTATCTGGGCGTACTACTTGGCTCCGTTCGTAATCGGTTTGGGCAACGGACACGTCTGGCCAGCGTTCCAGATGATTTTTATCAATATGGCGCCTCATTCGCAACGCGGAACAGCCAACTCCACCTTGCTCACAGCTTGGGATTTAGGAATGGGATTGGGAATGTTTGCCGGAGGTGCGATTGCAGAACATTTCGGCTATTTCCCTGCGTTCTGGACGGGCGTGTTGTTGTATGCAGGAGGAGTGCTGTTCTATTTTACGTACGTGAGAAACTATTACAACAAGTATAAATTACACGATTAATATGAAATATTTCTTAGCAATTATCGGTGGCGGTCCAGCCGGTTACACCGCAGCCGAAAAGGCCTCGAAGGCGGGCAAAGATGTGGTTCTTTTTGAGCAGAACGCACTGGGCGGCACGTGTTTGAATGTGGGGTGTATTCCTACCAAATCGCTGCTCTACGGCGCCAAGCAGTATTACAACGCAACGCACGCCCAGAAATACGGCGTGACGGCAGAAGGCGTGGCTTTTGATTTCGGGGCGATGCAGAAGCGCAAGACCATTGTGGTTCGCAAACTGGTAGCCGGTATCAAGCAGCGGCTCAATAACGAGCACTGCACAGTGGTGAACGGGGCTGCGAAAGTTTGTCCGGTCTCTCCGCAAGGAGAGGAGTGCTGTTACTCGGTGGAAGCGAACGGCGAGTGTTACGAGGCTGAGAATCTGATGATTTGCACCGGTTCGACCAATTTCGTGCCGCCTATACCGGGTATCAAGGACAACCCGAATGTGTGGGACAGCACAGACGCTTTAGCGGCGACGGAGTTGCCGAAGTCCGTCATTATTGTCGGCGGCGGCGTCATCGGACTGGAGTTCGCTACTTTGTACCACGAGTTAGGGGTGGAGGTGACGGTCATCGAGGCGATGCCGACTATCCTGCCTAATCTGGACCAAGAGGTGGTGACCGTGTTGCTGGAGAAATACAAGAAAGCAGGTATCAAGATCTTGACCTCTACCAAAGTGGAGTCGCTGGACGGCGGTAAAGTAACGGCTAACGGCGAGGTCTATGAGGCGGAAAGAGTGCTGGTGAGTGTAGGCAGACGCGCGAACCTGCAGGGGCTGGAGGAATTGAAGGAAATAGAGTTGGAGCGCGGAGCCGTCAAAGTGGACGAGTTCTGCAAGACCAACCTGCCGAATGTCTATGCCTGCGGCGACGTCACGGGCAAAGTGATGTTAGCGCACGTGGCAAGTCGTCAGGCGGAAGTGGCGGTGGGCAGGATGCTCAAGGAGATACCTTTGCAACGCATTGTTTATCACGCTATTCCATCGGTGGTATATACCAATCCCGAGATTGCGTCCGTGGGATTGACCGAAAAGCAGACGGAGGAGATGTCTCTCCCGGTGGAGGTAAGGAAACTGCCGATGACTTTCTCCGGACGTTTTATGGCGGAGAATGAAGGTGAGACAGGTTTGTGCAAGGTGATTATCGACCGTCGCAGCCAGACGGTGGTCGGTGTACACTGTATCGGCAACCCGTGTTCGGAGTTTATTGCCGCGGCTTCGTTTGCCGTCAGAAACGGCTACACGCTGCCGGAAATGAAGCAAGTGGTGTTCCCACATCCTACGGTTAGCGAGATTTTGCACGAAATATTGTGATTTATTTGCACATATCAAAAAAAAGCAGTATCTTTGCAGCCAATCTAATTTCTGAACCATGCAAAAACACTTAATGACAATTCTTGCGCTGTTTTTTGTAGTGCAAACAGGGTGGGCGGACGACGTCAACTCTTCGGTTTCCCTGACGGAATATTATGCCACGGCAAACGACAAAGGCGGCAATGAGCTACGGATGGCTTTGTTTGACGTGATCAAGGGGCACACCAGTATCGGATACAAGCAGTTGGGAACGATCATGCAATGGTCGGACACCGAGAACGCGGACGGTCAGAACGTGATTGATATCTATTCCGATTGTACGTACACCACGAGCGGTCCGATTACGTGGGGCAATGCCGCCTCGGTGGGTGGCGCGATGAACCGCGAGCACACTGTTCCGCAGAGTTGGTTTGACGAAGACGAACCGATGAAATCTGACGCTTTCCATGTATATCCTTCTGATTGCAAGGCGAATAACAACCGTTCAGCGTACCTGTACGGCGAGTTCTCGGGCAATGGTACGTCCAATTCGTCCGGCAAGTGCAAGGAAACCGGCAAACTCAGTACAGGAAACTCCAATAGTATTGCTTCCTATACTTATGAGAATCAAACCTATACGCCTACGGCTACGTGGTCGGGCAGGGTCTATGAGCCGGCAGACGAATACAAAGGCGATCTGGCGCGTAGTTATTTCTATATGGCAACCCGTTACGCGGACAAATGTGCGACGTGGTCGGGTGGGGCGTTCAGTACTGCCCGCAACGGATTAGGCGTTTATACCGCCGAGCTGATGCTCAAATGGCACCGTCTGGATCCTGTGTCGGAGAAGGAACTGATCCGCAACGAAGTCATTTACGGTAATCCGCAGTACAACAAAAGCTCCAAGAAACAAGGCAACCGCAATCCGTTTATCGACTATCCGGAGCTGGTGGAATATATATGGGGCGACAAGCAGGAACTGACAATCACGTTAACGGCTTTGGATTCGCCGTACGCCAACGAACAACCGCTGCCAGATGGTATAGAGTCTATCGGCGGAGAGCGAATGGCGGCTAAGAAAATGCTTGTCAACGGACAACTGATTATCCTCGTTGACGGAAAGAAATATACACTAATGGGACAACCAATTCAATAATTATAATTCACAACCATGAGAAAACATTTTATTCTTTTCTTTGCGCTGTTTGTGTGGACGCAAGCAGGGTGGGCGAACGTTGTTACCGGGCAAGCCGCTATTCCGGACAGGTACTACAACGGAGTAGATCATTTATCCTCCTCTGAGGCCATTTTGGATGCGCTTTTTGATCAAATCAAAGGTCACACTGTGATCAATTACAAGAATCTGGAGCCCTATTATGAGCAAACCGATTTCTATGGCGATACGGTTTGGGATATGTATTCTACTTGCCGGTTTACGATGTCGGACGCGAATGGCGGACAGAAGGCAGTGTGTGACGCCTGGAACAAAGAGCACTCGATTCCGCAGTCCTGGTTCAACGAAGCTTCGCCGATGAAATCCGACCTCTTTCACGTCTATCCGACCGATGCGCGTGTCAATAACTTCCGAAGCAATCTGCCTTACGGCGAGGTGGCTGGCGCTAACGGAGCCGGGTTCCCAGATAACTACAAGAACCACGGGTTGGGTAAGAAAGGCTCGAACACTTTCTCGGGCTACACCGGCACTGTGTTTGAGCCTGCGGATGAGTACAAAGGCGATTTCGCACGCACGTATTTCTATATGGTAGCTCGTTACCGGGACAAGGCGCTTACGGCTTCCGGTGGTAGTGTCGTATTCACGTCCAACAAGACGAATCTGACGAATTATGCGAAGAACCTCTTCCTGAAATGGCACCGGCAAGATCCTGTGTCGCAGAAAGAGATTGACCGCAACCAGGCTGTCTATGGTATTCAGGGGAACCGCAATCCCTTTATCGACTACCCTGAGTTAGTGGAATATATATGGGGAACCAAAGTTGGTCAGACCATCGAGTTGGCATCAATGACGCCGACTTGTGAGGGTGGTGAGGTTCCGCCAATTGATCCGAAGCCGGAGGTGCCTGTGGTGAAATACGGCGTAACGTGGTCGGTCAACGGCGAAGAACTGCGTACGGATTCGGTGGAGGAGAACAAGAGCGTGGCTGCATTGCCCGCTGAACCGACGAGTTGCTCCGCCACAAGCAATGTGTTCGCAGGCTGGACCGATTTGGCTATCAACGGTTATACGGACGATGAGCCGGCTGTGCTTTATATGTCCGCCGCAGAAGTTCCTGCCGTAACGGAGGATGTGACCTACTATGCCGTGTTTGCCCAAGTGGTTCAGAGCGGTTCTTCGGCTCCTGCCACGTATATCTATGACAAGGACAACACAGAGGGTTGGACCAACAATGCGACCTGGAAAACCTCCTATTGGCTGCTGGATCAAGACAAGTCGATTGTCTCGCCTGAAATGGACTTGGCAGGATTGGAGTCTATTGTCGTGAAAATGCGCACCTACGGCGGAACCCAGTACGACCAGTTCGATGTGCACACGGCGTCCGGAAAGCTGACAACGATAACTGCTAAAAGCGGCAAAACGATGACCGAATACAGTTGGACCTGCACGACTCAACCGACGGGTGTGTCGGCGCTGACGTTCTCTTGCGGCAACGGCAAAACCGATTGTGGAATAGGAGTCCAGTCGATCACGATTAACGCCACAGGTGCCAGCGAGGTGCGCAGCCGGTTTATCACTTCGTGCCAGACGACTACCGAGTTGGTAGAGGAGGTAGAGCCTGATCGTGCAGCTAAGAAGATATTGGTCAACGGCGAGATCCTCATTATGGTAGGAGAAGGCGTTTATACCGTGACCGGTCAACGGGTGAAATAAATTGTCCGGCTTCTATTGAACGGAATCAAAACAACAAGCGGCTTGTGAAATGCAGCCGCTTGTTCTTTTGTCATGAGGTCCCTAACCTCTAACCTCTAACTTCTAACTTCCAACCTCTAACTTCTAACCTCTAACCTCTAACCTCTAACCTCTAACCTCTAACTTCTAACCTCTAACCTCTCACTTCTCCATTTGTGCACCGAGGATATTGTAAGGCTTGCCGTTGACGAGCAGAACGATCTGACCGTTTTGGAGACGTTTCTCGCAGCGAAGAGCGGGTGTGGCGGTGTTTTCGATGTCTTCGGACGGGTTGTCGAGGAAATTCTTCATATAATAGGGAGCACAGACATCTTCTGCAGTCTGGTCTCCGGTAGGTGCTCCCGTGCGGTTAATAGCGTGGCCGGATTTGGAAATACCTTCGTCCCAGAATCCCCGGTTGAGCCACGTAGTGATAACTGTTCCTTTGGAGGTGTTCCAGTTGGTGTCGTCTCCGTTGCCGGCTTCCTCGGGGAACCAGTAGTTGATACCATCGACGTTCTTCAGCGGTTTCAGGGCGTCCACCAAATCACGTACGAACTGGTATTGTCCGGCTTTGGAGCACGGCCAAGCGTCTTGGGTGTCGGTGTTGACACCTTGTTTAGGCCAGTATTGGAAATTGTAGGCGCACTCAACGATCTGCACGCGTTTGTCGGGGAACCACGTAGCAAGGTTGTTGAGAGCGTTCACCAGATTGTTCTTGTCGCTCTTGTCTTTAACCTGTTCGGGGGTCAGATAGCCGTGCCAGAAGGGATAGTAACTGAGACCGATCACATCAAAATCCACGTTGTTGTTGATGAGTTTGTTGTAGTAAAACGAATTGTATCCGCTGTTGGTAGGACGGTCTGTGTGAATAATGATCTGTGCTTCCGGACAGAGTTCGCGCACGGCGTTGCAACCCGCTTTGAGAAGGTTGAGGTAGCCGTCCCAGTTGTCTCCTGCTTTGTCGTACGGGTGAACCTGTATTCCGCAGAGCCCGTACATAATCTCGTTGCCCACTTGCACAAGGTCGGGCTTGGCACCGGCCGCGATGAGCGTGTTGAGCACACGGCGGGTATAAGCATCTACGCTGTCTGCCATCACCGCGTCTGACAATCCTTTCCACGCCGCAGGTGCCTGTATATGTGTGGCATCGACCCAGGTGTCAGAGTAGTGGAAATCGAGCATAAAATACCCTCCGGCATCTTTGATACGTTTGCCCAGCGAGGTCACGTAGGGTAGGTCTTGCACTACGCCGTTGCCCTCAGTAGGATTGTAGAAAAGGCGGACACGGAACGTGTTCCAGCCACATTCTTGAACCAACCACGTCAGCAGATCGTTGATCTTTGCGCCGTTGACGTCTTTGTAGTAGGAGTTGTGTTGCTCGTACATCGGAAGCATTGAGATGTCTCCGCCCACGAAACGCTGGTGAACACTTGGCTCCTGCGCGTGCGCACAAGTGCACGCGAACGCGATAATAAGGAAAGAAAAGAGTGATTTTTTCATGATTTGTATTTTTTTTTGTGTGATTTCTCGAAATCCGATGCAAAATTACTGATTTTTTTTCACATATACAAATAAAAAAACACCTCCGCACAAGATAATATACTTTGTATATTAAACTTAAAATTTTAAATGCTTCCGCCACTACTATCCACTTAAAATTCTATATTTTTGACTAATAAAGAAATTCGTTTAATTAGCGTAATTAGCCGTTTTTGTCCATTGTCCATTGTCCATTGTCCATTGTCCATTGTCCATTTGTCCTTTCAGTTTTCAGTTTTCAGTTTCCCAAAAGGGGGTGATAAGGGGGTGATAAGGGGGTGATTTCCGGGTGATCAGGGGGTGATTCTCGGAACACTATCGAGAGACAAGCGCAAGAGAAAACGCTAATCTGCTAATTTACGTCCTGTTATCCGCCGACATTTCGCTATTTCAATTTATAGGCAGAGAGCTTGTGAATAGAAAAATTGTAAAGTTGATATTACAAAAAGTAAATTTTTAACATTTTGGCGTGGCGTTTTGTTGTGAGATTGCTATTTTTTTTGTAACTTTGCAGCGATTTTGTGACAAAATGCGTTAAAATGCAAGTAAAGGTATTGCAAATTAGAGCGATAAAATGCAAGTTAAGGCCTTGTGAATATGAGCATCAAAATGCAACTATAAATCATTTAATCAACTAATTATTAACTTAAACAAATTAAGGTATGAAGAAATTTCTATCCCTTTTTTGCGCTCTTGCCATTGTGATGAGCGCAAGCGCAGCTCCCGTTAAGAAAGCACGGGCAGCTAAGTTCCAACGTGCAGCAGTAGAACAATTGCGTACGAAGAAAGTAGAGAAAAATGCTATTGCCGTTAACGACCGTGCATCAGCAACTAAAGCAGGCCGCGTAGCAGCAGACGTGAAACTGAATGCAGGTGCTCCTGTATTCCGTGCTCCGAAAGCTCTTGCAACAGAGGCAATTGATGTAAAATGCGGTTCCTGGGACTTCGAAGACTGGGGAACTGACGTTCAAGTTTATCTCTATGCTGAAGACAACACTGTAGCTTTCGTTTTTGATGTTATCTATGGCGAAGGCAATGAAGATCTTGAACTTGGCAAAAAATATACTCTTGCCGAGATGGATGCAGAGTATTCAGGAGTGTTCCACGATGGAGATTGGCATAATCTTGTATCTGCAGAAATTACTAAAACGATTGACGAGAAGGGCTTGGTTCACTTCTCAGGTTCCTGCGTGGACTCTCTCGACGCTGCATTTACCTTCCACTATGACGAGGAAGAGTTTGTTCCGACTGGCGACACCATTATGCACATCTTTATGGAGAAAGCCAAAATGTCTTACAGTGAGTCCTATAAAGAATGGGTTATCTCTGCTGAGGACAGCGAGTACGCGTTCAAACTGGATATCTTAAGCGAGAACGGTGATTCCGCAGTAGGAAACTATACGAAGGAGGACTTTGACTTGACCTATACCCAGGTTGAGGTATTTACCGCAAAAGACAGCAGCAATCTTTATTTCGCTAAGGACGCCAAGGCAAGCATCTTTGTGGAGAACGACACCACGATTATTCTTGCTGATATTTTGGCTGAGAACGGTGTAGTTTATTCGTTTGCAACGTTCTATGTAGCTCCGAGCAAGCAGGGTGAGGCTACTATTGAAGCTACCAACCTGGTGCTGGACGATAGTTTCTTCGGCTGGTTTGGTGCAGTCTTTGCTCTCGCAAGCAACGACGATTATGGTGTTTCGTTCCTGCTCTATCCGGAGACCGAAGATTTCCTCGCCGAGTACACGATTGGTGGTGAAAATACCGGCTCTATCGTTCTTTTCAAGCAAGACAGTACCGATGTTGAAATATACAGCGGTTCTATCAAGATAGAGAAGAAAGAGGGTACTCTGACTCTAAGCGGTAAAGTACTTTGCTACAACGATATCGAGTACACCCTGAACCTGACTTATGTAGTGCCCGACAAGACTCGTGACGAGGCTATCAAGGTAGCCAATGGTGTGTTGACGATCTATCCGGAGGATGGTGATTGGCAGGTAGTTGGATTAAATGCCGATCAGAGCCGCTATGTGGCTATTGACATTGTAAGCGAAGCTATTGCAGGAACCTTCACCGAGGAGGATATGGACGCAAACTACACCTATATTGCTAATGTGTTCGAGCGTAACGACTCGCTGCTGATGTCCGAGCAGTTCAACCCGCTGTTGCTGAATATCGAGGTTACCTTCGACGAGAAAGACAGTATTGCTACTATCAAGGGTACTTATCGCGGTCAAGGCTATCTGGACGATACCGATATTCCTGAGTTCACGCTGGATATCACCGCTAAGGTTAAAATCTATACCAAACCGGCTCCGGAACCGAGTCCGTACGATGCTAAACATGATTTCACCGATGTTCACTACTCGAGCTATGACATTAATGACAAATATCTGGCAGAGTATGGCGTACTGTTTGTATCCGCTCAGAACGAGAAGAACCAATACGTTTCTCTGGAAATGTGGCTGCCGACAGGCGCAACGGAACTGGTACCGGGTGTTTACGAGGTAAGCGTCAGTGAGCAAGTTCCTTCCACTATCACCGCAACAGAATTGGATCTGAGCACAGGAAAGATCTATGGTTCGTTCGCAGGAATCCTTGGTTCACAAGGTATTTCCGAGCTTTGGTTCATTGCGTCCGGTAAGGCAGTTGTTACCGAGAGTGGTGTAATCGAGTTGATTGCAAAGAACACGCAGGGCTATCGCGTAGAGGCTCGTCTGGGCGAGTATCCGGAAGGTGTTGAGAACGTACAAGGTGACAAAGTACAAATCACAAAAGTTCTCCGTGACGGTCAGCTGGTTATCCTGAAGAACGGCGTTGAGTACAACGCTCAGGGAGCAGTTGTAAAGTGAAAACTGAAAACTGAAACTGAAAAAAATGACATTTGCACTTGCAAGTGTCATTTTTTTTTCGTAACTTTGCACAAAATTTATCTCGAACACACAATGTTTGATGTTATTTTAAGATTTTATTAACTAATGTTATTACAACTATGCAAAAATTGACTTCTTTACTATGCGCTCTGCTGATAGCAGTGAGCGCAAGTGCTGTTCCGCAGTTCGGCGGAAAGCGTCAATCCGAGGTACTGAAACAAATGGACAAAACACAGTTGGTTCAGTTCCTCCGTCACAAAAAAGCCCAATCGGCTTCGCATTTTATTCATCCGACTGAGAGCAAAACAGCCCAGCCTGCGCGCTTACAGGCTAAGTTCGCCGAAGAGGCTCCGGACACAGTGCTTATCGCTTTTTGCAATAGTACATTCTATCCGGAGGACGGCGCTGTCTGGTACGGCCTTTACACGGAGGATTGGTCGAAGACGTTCTATTTCTCCATTTTGGTAGAAGAAGGCAAGCGCGACGTGGAACTCGGTCGCACCTATACCCTCGCTGATATGGAGGAAGGCGAAGAGGACTCCTATCCAAATCACTGGGAAGACGAAGAATGGAACGAGCACCCTTACGCATCTGCTACGTTCTCCAAAACGTGTGGAGCGGGCTATGACATCCATGTTTTGGCTACCGTAACCGACACAGCCGGCCATTCATTTGTTCTCAAGTACGATGAAAAGCCTGTTATAATCTCCGGTGACACGATTGATATCGCATTCACGGACAATATCCCGAATCTTGAGTACATCTCCGACGGCACATGGTTGTTCCGCGCTGGTGGCGAGCAATTTGGCTACAGCGTACAACTCAGCTATTATAGCGACAACCAGACCTCTTGCGCAGGTACTTTCAAAGGCGAAGATATCGACCCGGCTACTTCTCTTGTCGCTGAATTTATTAAAGGTGAGAGCGAAGACTCCGATGTCAATTTCTACATCCTCAAAGATGGTGATTTCACAGTGCTGGACACCGATTCCGCTTTCCTTGTGAAAGGTAATGTTTTCGGAGTCCTTGAAAACGTTGGCAAAGTGTTCCGTTTGGATCTCATAGTGCGCAAGCCTAAAGCTGAGAAGCAAGTAACTATCACTGCTAACAATCTCAGCATTGATGATTACTGGTACGAATACACCAACGATGTCAAGTTCCTCGCTTCGGACGATGTCAACGAGGTGGAGCTGGTTATCTATCCGGATGGCTTGGCAGAAGCAATGGCTGGCACTTATACGATCGGTTTGGGAGGAACACGTGCAACAGTTCGCACCGTAGATCCGATGGACGATGTGGAGAGCAACGCTTTCAGCGGCTCTCTCGAATTGAAATATGACAAGGGTAGTATCCTTATCACCGGCTCTATCCTTTGTCTCGACAATACGGAGTACACGCTCAATCTCAGTTATATCAAGCCCGAGAAGACCCGTGAGCAGACTCTTATTTTCCCCAGACTCGATCTGGCAGTCTTCTCCGACAACAGTTGGCAGGCTCTTGGCTATAACGAAGACCAAACCGCATATATCTCGCTCGCTGGTGTTCCTGCTGATTACGGTGAGACAAGCGGCACTTACACCGAGAAAGAGTTGGTAGCGGACTACAGCTATGTGGTAACCGATATCACGGCTCAGAGCTACAAGCGTTTTAATGTGCTGGAGGCTAATCTCACTGTGAACTATCAAGCTGCAGATAGCGCAGCTCTCATTACCGGAACTCTCCTCTGTATCAATACGGAAGACGCTACTGATGTGCCGGAGTTCACGATTGCGCTTAGAGCCTATATCCCGAACCCGTACGTGTATGACGAGGCTAATGCAGCGTTCAACTACCATTTCCCGACTTTCGTCCTGGATACCGACTATGCGGAGTCCGGCGAGTTGTACGTGGATGCATTGGCTAACGGATATATGCTGGGTCTGAAATTCAACGTGGCAGAAGGCACGACCACGCTGGCAGCCGGCACGTACGAGATCAACGACTCGATGGCGGAAGGAACGATCTTGGCTTCGCCGGGAATGGCGCCGAACGGTCAGCTCCGCTATTCCTACGCTGCCATTGTTGACGAGAACCTGCGTCAGGTCAACAACGCCTGGTTCCTTGTTTCCGGCAAGGCTGTTGTCACCGAGAGCGGCGTGATTGAGTTGAAAGCGTTTAACTCCAAGGGCCAAGCGGTGAACGTTCGTCTGGGCGAGTATCCGGAAGGTGTTGAGAACGTTCAAGGAGACAAGGCACAAACTACCAAACTTCTCCGTGACGGCCAACTCGTTATCCTGAAGAACGGCGTTGAGTACAACGCTCAGGGAGCAGTTGTAAAGTGAAAACTGAAAACTGAAAGTTGAAAACAGAAAGGCGGTTCGCAGCAATGCGAGCCGCTTTTTGTGTTGGAGAAACTTTCATAATTTATGTTCGGAAATTAACCGGAACGGAAAACAGACGTATGTTGAAAACTTTTTATTTTGGGAAACTTTTTGACTTTTTGAAAATCGTAATACGCTGAATATGAGCTATTAGTGTTTTTGTTTTGGATAACTTTTGAAAATTGTTAATAAATTTTCTTGCCAAAAAATTTGCACATATCAAAAAAATGTTGTACCTTTGCACTCGATTTCGGCTCCAATTATTTAACCGCTTTTCCCGCCGCAAATACTCTTAGTAGTTTTACGTCGGGTGGTGCTTTTCAGCGCGTTAAAAAAGCCAAAACCAAAGCCAATAATATTTATATATATACCCTTTATTATGGAAACATACATTATCAAACGTGATGGCAAGAAAGAATTGTTTACCATCGACAAGATTAAAAATGCGATTGCCAAGGCGTTCTTGGCGGTAGGCGCATTTGCCAGCGAGGAGACGCTGAACGCTATTCTCTCCCGTCTGCGCGTACACAACGGAATTACGGTAGAGGAGATTCAGAACCAGGTGGAGGTAGCGTTGATGGCGGAGGGATATTTCCAGGTAGCTAAAGCTTTTATCCTTTATCGTCAGGGACACAGCGAGGATCGTGAGACACAGCAACGTCTGGACTTTATGATGAACTATGTGCAAGCGTCCAACGCAGCCGAGGGCTCGAAGTTTGACGCGAACGCCAACGTGGAGCACAAGAACATCGCCACGCTCATCGGCGAGTTGCCGAAGCAAGGCTTTATCCGTCTGAACCGTCGTCTGCTGACTGAGCGTATCAAGCAGATGTACGGCAAGGAGTTGGCGGACCGCTATCTGAGCCTTTTGCACCAACATTTCATCTACAAGAACGACGAGACCAACCTCGCCAACTACTGCGCTTCGATCACAATGTATCCGTGGCTGATTGGCGGTACGAAATCGATTGGCGGCAACGCCACTCCTCCGCGCAATCTCAAGTCGTTCTGTGGCGGGTTCATCAATATGGTGTTTATGGTGTCATCGATGCTTTCAGGCGCGTGCGCTACGCCCGAGTTCCTTATGTATATGAACTATTTCATTGAGCAGGAGTACGGTGACGATTACTACAAACGTGCGGACGAAGTGGTGGATCTTGGTCTCAAGCACCGCACAATCGACCAGATCATCTGCGATTTCTTCCAGCAGGTGGTCTATAGCCTCAATCAGCCTTCCGGCGCACGCAACTATCAGTCGGTGTTCTGGAATATCAGCTACTACGACCGCTATTATTTCAATTCCCTGTTCGGCAATTTCCGTTTCCCGAACGGCGAGGCGCCGCATTGGGACAGCCTCGACTGGTTACAGCGTCGTTTTATGCGTTGGTTCAACGAGGAGCGTACGCGTTCCGTCCTCACTTTCCCGGTGGAGACGATGGCGCTCTTGGCGGAGAACGGAGACGTGAAGGACAAAGAGTACGGTGATTTTACAGCACAGATGTACGCTGCGGGTCACTCGTTCTTCACCTATATCTCCGACAACGCCGACTCGCTCTCCAGCTGCTGCCGTCTGCGTAACGAGATCACCGACAACGGCTTCAGCTATACCTTGGGAGCGGGTGGTGTATCGACCGGCTCGAAATCCGTGCTCACTATCAACCTCAACCGCGCTATTCAGTACGCAGTACGCAACAATATCCCGTACCAGGCATATATCGAGGACGTCGTGGATCTGATGCACAAAGTGCAACTGGCTTACAACGAGAACCTCAAGAACCTGCAGGAGCGCGGTATGTTGCCGCTCTTCGACGCCGGCTATATCAATATCGGTCGTCAGTACCTCACCATCGGTGTGAACGGATTGGTCGAGGCAGCGGAGTTCCTCGGACTGGAGATCAAGGACACACCCGAGTACGCTCATTTCGTGCAGGAAGTGCTCGGTATCATCGAGAAACTGAACAAGCAGTACCGCACCAAAGACGTGATGTTCAACTGCGAGATGATCCCGGCGGAGAATGTGGGTGTCAAACACGCCAAATGGGACCGCGAGGATGGCTATGTCGTGCCGCGTGACTGCTACAACAGCTATTTCTACATCGTGGAGGACACCACTAACAACGTGCTGGACCGTTTCCGTCTGCACGGTCGCAAGTATATCGAGCACCTCACCGGTGGCTCGGCGCTCCACTGCAACCTCGAGGAGCACCTCTCGGAGGAGCAGTACCGCCAGTTGCTGCGAGTAGCTGCGGTCGAGGGCTGCAACTATTTCACCTTCAATATCCCCAATACCGTTTGCAACGACTGCGGACATATTGACAAGCGTTACCTCAAGGAGTGCCCGTGCTGCCACTCGAAGAACGTGGATTATCTGACCCGCGTGATCGGCTACATGAAACGTGTCAGCAATTTCTCCGAAGCGCGTCAGAAAGAGGCGTCCAAGCGTTTCTACGCCCGGATGCGCTCGGAAGTGAAAGTCAATGATTAAAGCAGCATCTTACGATATCGTTTTCCAAGAGGTGCCCGGAGAAGTGACGCTTGCGCTCAATATCTCCGGGTGCCCTTGTCATTGTCCGGGCTGTCACAGTCCGCACCTGTGGGAAGATACCGGCGAACCGCTGACCAGCGGTTTGCTGGACGACCTCATCGCCCGTTACGAAGGGCTGGTTACCTGCGTGGCGTTTATGGGCGGAGACCAGGCACCCGACGAGGTCTTACGCCTGGCTCAGTACGTCAAGGAGACACACCCTATGCTCAAAACAGCGTGGTATTCCGGCAGAATGAAAATGCCGTCGAACGGCACTCTCGATTACGTCAAACTCGGTCCGTACGTCGAGGCGCTCGGCGGACTCAAATCCGAACGCACTAACCAGCGCTTCTACAAAAGAGTGGGGGACGAGTGGCAGGATATCACGTCCGTTTTCTGGAAGAAAAAACTATAAAACCAAAAATTCTACACTTTTCGGTAAATAGTACACAGGTGTTTGCATAAAAAGCAGTACTTTTGCAAACACATTTTTATTCGGTAGTGTACTATGAGAAAATTTTACATTTTTGTAGCCGCCTGTCTTTGTGCAGGTGTGGCAAAGGCTGATTTGTCGGAGGACTTCAACTCGCTTACCTCCGGCTCGTGGTCCACGGAGACCGAGGTACAACTGCCGTCCGGCACGTGGCGTTTCGGAGGTGGGGCGCAGTACAACAAAACGAGCAACGTGGTGTCGATCAAGTTCAACACCAACAATGCCTATCTGATTACGCCTCCTGTGGACAGTTTGGAGACCGTGGAGTTCCGGTTCCGGTCGGGTGGCAGCAACAAAAAGGTGGAGGTGGCTTACCAGGTTGGTGCCGGCGAATGGCAGGTGGCGGACACGCTGCTGATTAGTTCGTCGTCCTCCGCTTTCTCTTCGTATTCCAAGCCGCTTCCTACGGGTTCGGATCGTTCGGTCCGCGTGCGTCTGACAGGCTTGACCAGCAATGTGTTTATCGACGACGTCGTGCTCCGTCAGCCTAAGCAGGGTCAGGGAGGCGGAGGCACAGTGGTGCCCGGCGAACCCGATCCCGACTTCACGCGTCCGACCTATACCGCTTCGCACGCCACCTATTTTATTGCTCCGGACGGCAACGACAACACGGGCGAAGGCACGCTGGAGAAGCCGTGGTTCAACCTCGGCAAGGCGCTTACCGTAGCGCAGGCGGGTGACGTCATCTTTTGCCGTGGCGGACGCTACCTCATGTCGTGGCGCGGCACGGACGGCAAACTGACGCTCCGTCTATCGCAGTCCGGTACCGCCGAGGCGCCGATCGT
Organism: uncultured Bacteroidales bacterium; assembly: GCA_900319645.1. Taxonomy (GTDB): domain Bacteria; phylum Bacteroidota; class Bacteroidia; order Bacteroidales; family Paludibacteraceae; genus Colicola. The sequence goes on along the minus strand of ONPG01000005.1, from coordinate 58,541 downwards.
TATCTCCGCCTACGAGAACGAAGCGCCGGTCTTCGATTTTGAGCAGCAGCTCCTCGATTGCAACCGCGACAAAGGCAAGGTAGGTGACCGCGGATTGCTCATCACCGGCAACTACTGGATCCTGTTCGGACTCCACATCACCCACGCGGCGGACAACGCTATCAAGCTCGAGGGCTCGCACAACCGCATTGAGCGCTGTGAGTTCTCCTACAACCTCGATACCGGTATCCAGCTCGGTTTCGGGCACAAGTTCTCGGATTCTTTCCCCGGTTTGAGCAAGAACGACGGCTCTTATTGTGCCTACAACGACATCGTTGATTGCGACTCGCATCACAACTGCGATTTCGATGCCAACTACGGCTCCGACGCCGACGGCTTTGCCTGCAAGATGCACAACGGCAAGGGCAACCGTTTTATCCGCTGCCGTGCATGGCGCAATTCCGACGACGCCTGGGATCTGTTTGAGACCGACTTCGACGTGATTCTGGCGGAGTGCTGGGCGTGGGAGTCCGGCAATGCGTCCGACCACCTCTGGGTCAAGGACTATTTCAACGGCTCCGCCTCTTTCTCCGGCAACGGCAACGGCATCAAACTCGGCGGTAACGGCACCGGAGGCAGCAGCCAGGGTATCCATTACGCCTACCGCTGCGTGGCGTTCGGCTGCGATATATCCAGTTCCGTCAAGGGTTTCGACTGCAACAGCCACAAGGGCGGACACGTCCTCGTCGGATGTCTGGCTTTTGACAACTCCTACGACTACATGTTCGAGTCCGGCGGTTCGGACGCCAATACGTATTACTACAACAACGTCTGCTTCGGTCGTCAGGAGATCTCGGTGGGTACGGACGACTACAACGCTCTGGGAACCTCGCACTCCAAGCTTGCCTGGACCAATCACCTGACCACTTCTTTCTCCCGTTCGGACTACCAGTCGCTGTCGGAGGAGGACGCTATGGCTCCTCGTCGTGGCGACGGATCGATGCCGGCGCGTTTTGCACGGCTGATGCCGGGTTCTGCGTTAGTGGACGCCGGGTGCGACGTGCCTCAGTCGGTGACGCCTAACCTGATGCAGCTCGAGGCGGATTATCCTTCGCTCAAATCGCCTGTCTGCGGCAAGGCGCGTGACCTCGGGCCTTACGAACTCTGTCTCAATGACACCGCAACGGCTCTGCAGCAGATCGTGTCGCCCGAGAGCCGGGGAGCGCTCACGGTGATGCCCGGCAATCACGACGGAGAGCGTATCATCCGTTTCTCAGTTCCCCAGGACGGTGACGCCGATCTGACGGTCTGGGATATACGTGGCAACATCGTGCACCGCAGCGGACTGCCGCGTCTCACCTCCGGAGTGGACTACTACTTACCGCTTGATCTGAACACCCTGCAGGGATTGTTTATCCTCCGTCTCACCAGCCCGGGACAGTCTCTGACAGCCAAGATAACGAGACAATAGCTTCTCCTGCGGTCTGTTTACCTATCGGTGCATTTACCTTCGGTGATGATCAGATGTGCATGTTTACGAGAAGAGGAGCGATTTCTCGCTCCTTTTCTCATCGTTTCTTCACTCCCTGATATTCCTCTACTGTCTTCGAGGTAATCGTAGTCGTGGTCTTTGTGCTGTCAGTCGCCTGCGTATAGGTCGCAGTCGTGCTGATCGTGCGCCATGCTTTGCACGAGATGTGATGTACCGGGTCTTGGAATACTACTTGTCCCATAGTGGTTCGGCGTTTTGCCGAACAGCCTTGGCTTTGGCTTTTGGCTGCTCGGATCCCTACGCCTTGAGGGGGTAAGGTTTTGGTTTAATGGTTAATAAATAGTTTTGATGAAGATGCTTGAGAGATGCTTGAGATATGCTGCGCGCTTGCTCATCAGAAGTACGTCTCCGGTATCTTCCGAAATCCGATGCAAAGATACGTCAAACATTTTAGGTTTTGCAAATTTATACAAGCCAAGATAAGAGCGATTGGAATTTATACAAGGTTAGTGTGTGGATGGGGCGAAATTTATACAAGCAAGTACAAATACGAGGCTTGTATAAAAGAAAGAACTAAATGGAAGGGTTGTATAAAAAAAAGGAATTGTGGGAAAGGGTTGTATAAAAAACTGATGATAATTGTGATAGGGTTATTTTTTTGCTTTATTTCTGCCATTCTATGCCACGGAGGCAAGCGGGGAGTTTGGCTATTGCATTAGGCTAAAGTTGGCATTTCCAACCTCGGCAAGATGATCTGTTCTGCTTGTGATTTTTGCAGGAACATGATATAGTATATCGGCATATACCAAATCCCTTTGTCTTGCCAAACACGAGGTTCGTTGGAGAAGACGATAGCCTGGTGGATGTTATATTCCTTTTCGTCCAAGAACTTCGATAGCGCGCTATGCTCCTTGTAATCCTTGCCGGACTTGATCTCTAACGGTAATACCTGCGTTGTGGAATAATCATTAATCAGGAAATCCACTTCGCCCTTTTTCTTGTTATCATAGTAATACAACTTGAATCCATGCGCACGCAGTTCCTGCGCTACGACGGACTCATAGACGGTTCCTAAATTGATACTGCGCTCGTCCTGCAGCACAGCGTTGATATTCAGCCCGTATAGCAGATAGGTAAGCAGACCGACATCGTTCAGATAGAGCTTCAGCAGGTTCTTTGATGACGACTCGGCTAATGGGTATTTAGGTCGGCTAACTGCCTTGACTTCCAATGTAATACCTGACTCAATCAGATATTCAAACTCGTCCTGATAGTCTGCGAAATGCTTGCCTTTCTTGTCTTCGATATTCTGATATACAATCCTTTTCTTTCGGTTCTCCAACTGGCTTGGCACCATGTCGTAGATGCGACGTATCATCAGTTTGCGTTCCTCATCGTATTGCGACGTGTCAGTGCGATATAACTCATGAATATCACGATGGATATCACGCACCTCACGCATGTTATGGGATTCCACAAAATGATTAACTGCATCAGGCAGACCTCCCACCAGCAGATAATATTGGAATTGCTGCAAGATATACCGATGCAATCCTTCCGGTAGCGGTTGTCGTTTCTCAAACAGATTCCGCATCCCATCTATCGCCTCTTGTCCTGCTCCGTTAGCCCACAAGAACTCCTCAAAATCCAGTTGGTACATCGTCTCTATCGCCACGCTGCCCATCGGAACAGAAGTGGTCTCAGCCAAAGCGATACCTAATTGTGAGCCGGAGGCGATAAAATGGTAACGACCATCCTCACGCAGGAACTTGAGCATGGTCAGCAAGTGAGGATAAGCTTGTATCTCATCCAAGAAAATCAGCGTATCCGACTTGTTTCCTAATATCTCGTTGGCAATAGTGCTGACCTGCATATACAGCTCTTGCGTGGTATGCACATGGGAGAAAATAGCCGGTCCTTCCTTATCTTTCTGCAAGTTAATCTCCACAAAGTGAGGATAGAGTTTTTTGCCCACATAGCGGATCAAATAGGACTTGCCTATCTGACGAGCGCCATTCACCAATAGTATTTTATTGGTATTTTCCGTCAAATACTGCTCCAGAACAGATGTAAACTTTCGCTTTAACATAGTAGTATATCGATTTAGGCTGCAAAATTACAAAAAATAATTGATATACGCAAGCATTTTACCACTTATTCCGTGTTTTTTGCGCAAAATTACTCCACTTATTCTTATTTTTTATGGTAAAAACACACCACTTATTCCGTTTTTGTCTATACAAGGGTTTGCACGCTTTTCTTATTTCTGCCATTCAATCCCTCGCAAGCAGGCGGGGAGTTTGGTTCCGTGTGCTTTGTGGTGAGCAACGCAGGCACAGCAGAGACCGTGACGCGGACATCCCTCTTTTGTACAGGGGCAATCTATGTGATTATGTGGACAGGGCATGGGGATTGTTCCTTTCTTGCACGATTTTGCGTGCAAAGGTACAAAAAAAATCTGACATACACAAGAATTCCACCCAGAAAACACCCAGAGAGTTGATTTCCACCCAGAAACCACCCAGAAAATCGGAAATTCCACCCTAAACCATCCCCAAAGTAACGGGAAAAGTAGCGGAAAGAGTAACGGAAAGAAGGCATTTGGAAATGCAATTCTGCAATGATGCAATAGATGAGCGGGCAATTAGATTGCCTTACAATGGAAGAAAGAGAAACGCGGTGTTTCCTATCCTCCATATATGGCGGATGCAAAAGAGGAAACACCGAATGAAAGAAAGAAAGGGGAAATCGTTATCACGTGCTATCGTGATTAGGTGATTACGAAGGTGTCAGATACTATCTGACGAAATGGACGAAGCAAGCGGAGCTTATGCTCTTTGTCGAGGACGTAATCCTCCCACTCGCGAAACTCACGGGCACAGGACACCGCGGGGCGAAAACTCCGGCAACGGAGGTGCCGGACACAGGACACCAAGTGGGATAGCATCCCGCTAACCGATATAGACAGTTGCCGGATTTACAGACGAAGAGACATCGGCATACTATGCCGGACAATGGACGAAAGAAGGAACCACGGTGTTTCCTGTCCTCCATACATGGCGGATGCAAAAGCGGAAACACCGAATGGAAGGTGATAGAGGATGCTATTCGGGACAAAGGGCAGATGTTTACCCCCGAATGAGATTCGGGACTAATGGACGAAGAAGAAAAGAAACGCGAGCCTGACGACTTGCGCACTTAACAAAGAGAAAACCGGATGAAATCCGGAGTAAGGGACAAACGTTTGTAAAGCTTGTGTTTTTTTGAAGTGAATTGGTGGGCTTTGGACAAAAAAAAGACACATGCTAAGGCGGGAATGCAGAAAAAGACATAACATCCAAGTCAATGGACGATGTGACCCAAATGAGATTTGGGGCTAATGGACAAAGGACAACTACCATCGACTGGTGTGGGCGGCTCGGTATCAAGGAATCATGGTATCGCGGTATCCCGACGGGAGCGGGCAATTAGATTGCCCTGTAATGAAAGAAAGATGGCTCTCATAAACAGATCATTCTTTTTGCGATATCATCATTGGCAGTCCAAATTTCATACGAACCTCATTAATCGCCAACATATCAATTAGTGGTCCATATTCTCCTAACTCATCATAATTCATGAAAGGATGTGGTTTAACATCGTCTTTTTGTGCCACATAATGTCGTGTGTCCGCACGATTATTTGCCAAGTCCATTAAATTTTTAATTGTCTTGCCTTTGAATAATTCCTGTATTCCACCGTAATACTCTTCTATACGTGTATCATTTTTACCTCTACCTTTGGGCAAGGGATGTATAGCATCTATTATCTCCAAAACTTTACCATAAGCCATGCCCCTGATTATATTAGAGGCCAAATCCGCTTCATAATTTAGGCGCATCAAATATTGAGTAGTCGAATCCAATTTCCAATATTGCAATAGCATGATACGCAATTCATATAGTGGAGATAATGGTATTTGAATATTTGGTTTTAATAGCAAACGGGGCACACCAAAGAAGATTGGACTAGTACTCAATGATGCACTTAACTCCTCAAAATTTGATGACCATCCAGCAGGGCATTCTCCTGCCAATAACACCCGAGACCTACGCAAATCTATACCGTCTTGATCAAAAAAGATACTTGCTCCTGTAATATACTTAAATAGCATAGTCACTAGTTCCGACATTTGACTAAGTTTTACAGAACTTCCATTCAGTTGTCTCGACTCAGTCATTTCCCCAGTTGCAATTTTCAAAATATACGAACCGTACTTTTGCTTTTCTTTGGGAGGAATATATTTGTCAGAAAAAGTGTAACCACCATATTCAAATTGAAGAGGCTCATATTTCTGAATGAGCAGATTTAATGGTATTGACTCGTATATTAGTTCGTTCATGGCAGTTTATTTGCTTATTAGGATTGAGATTCGATGTTAACCGTTAACTACGTTTTACTTGCTCTCGGATTGTTTTATAGATTTCATTGTACGCTTTTTCATAAGCATTCTCACCCTTGTCTAAGGTAATCGGTATCACATCAACATCTAAAGTCTTTAATAACTCCATTTTGTCCGCATCGTAGTTTTTATCCATTATTGAATAATAAAAGAAGTTGTTTCTTGGTAATATGCCTTTGCGTACGAGTCGTTTCCTAAAAGTCAGGATATACCAAATATCTATTTCTTCATATCCCAAGCGAAACCCTAACATATGAACATCCGAATGTAGCATAACATAAGGCCATGATGATTTGTCAATATTAAGGCTTTCTTGCTCCATTGGTTTCAATACCTCTTCAATATCGGTCACATACTTGCTGTATTCATAAAGACCTAACATAATAGATTCCTCATCCTCAATTGATCCATGTATATTCCATATCCGCACAGGTTGTCCATCTCTTTCAAGAGTGAAATGAGGCCTCAGCCGACGTTTTGGCTCATTATAACCACCTCCTTTTTCGCAGCCTTGTTTTAATAATGTATCACAAATAAAGTGTTCATAATTTGTCGTAATATAATTATCAGCTTTTATACTGGCAAGTTTTTTGTAAAAGTCAGAAGCCCTGCTTTGGGTGAGTTTGTTTGCCAACTTCTCTTTAATGAATAATTCTGTATCCACTAAAAAAATATCAGGTACACCATTTATTTTAAACTCAACACCTTCATATCCATCAGTATATGCTTTCTGAGGCAAAACAATGGATTCGTATTTTAAGGTGTTCGGGATAGAGGATAAAACTTTTCGATAGGATATTTGATTTAAAATATCGTCCCATGATTTACCTTCCTTGCTTAGAAGATTCACACCGTTACCAAAGAAAATGGTTGTTTCTTTTTTAGCAGATTCCATACTATCGACGATGTTATTCTTCATGATATATGAGGAAAGAATTCGTTAATCCAACCCTTTTTACGGAGAGTGCCATATAAACTCTTATCGTCAGCTATAAGTTCACTTAGTGATTTATATTGTGCAGCAAGAGATTTGCAGGTATCATAATCAAGCACACGACGTAATGGAACAGGATAAAAATCATCTAACCATCCATTCTTTCGTGATATGGTATATGCTCCGTAGGAATGTTTGCCGAACTCATTTCTATTTGGGTATTTCGAAGCCTCGGCTTTGCAACTTTGATAATCCCAATCCGAATACGACTTATGATGGAAAAGCCATGTGTAACTATCTAACCAACCACATTCATTGGCTTTATCATATGCACCTCTTGAATATTTACGAAAATCTTTCCTGGATGTATACTTAAGAGCTTCTTCTCTACAAACATCCTCAGTCCATTTTGTTTGTTTTTCTATCTTTATCTCTTTACCCCTGAACCACTCAAACTTTTCCAACCAACCTCTCGCCTTTGCAAGTTTATAAAGATATCCATACTCATCATTCATTTCTTTAGCAGATTGAAATGCTTGCGCAATTCTATAAGCTTTTTCGAAAGTCCATTTTCCAGTTGCTAAAGCCCCTATAGAACCGCTCTTCGCTCCAGTAGCAGCCTTGTTGAGCATAAAGTAACCATTGGCTTCGTAATACTTGCGCCAATAATCTTCACGAATTCGTCCCTGCTGAACCGTTAAATTCTCTTCAATAATCTGCATTGGTGGTATGGGACAATTTTTCTTGTGAGCAAACTTGTAAACTGCGTCAAAATCGTAATAGTTGTGTTCAACATCTCTTATATGCTGACGATACATCAAGGTTCGACCAACATATGCTGCTTTTTGCTCTTCAAACAAATAGCAATACACACTATCAACTTTTGCATCGTAGGCAGACATATCCGGCATCCATGTGTAATCAGCCAACCAACCATTTCTTCTGGCGACATCATATGCGCTGCTACATCCTTTGTTGAAGGCACTTCTGGTATTATATTTTTTTGCCTCTGCGTAGCATGTGTCGTATTTCCATTTTTTGTTATATGGTTCAATAGGCTCTCTTATTAACCATGTATATTCTTTTAACCAACCACGGCTTCGAGCGGCCATATAGAATTGGTGAGAATTGGCTCGAAAATCATTGAAATATTGGTATTTCTTCGCTTCTGCTAAACATAGATCATGATTGTAAGGATTGGTATTTTTTGTGAGCCAAGAATATTCTTCCAACCAACCTCTATCTCTTGCAATACAATATGCGGTTATAGAATTTGCCCGAAAATCGGTAGTGGAACCATATTTTTGCGCTTCTTCAAAACAAGTATCGTAATTCCACTTTTTTGCATTTTTAGGTTTGATAAACCACGTGCATTCACTTATCCACCCATTCCGATGTGCTGCGCCATATGCTTTAGGACTACCAGCCTTAAATTCATGAGTACTTATATATTTGTGTGCTTCCTCCAATACAAGTTCTTTAGTCCAATATCCGTTTGGAAGTTGCTTTCTTTTTAGCCAAGTATAATCTTGAATCCAATTATTTCTACATGCAATTGAGTATGCCGTTTTGCATTCGGTGCTGAAGGTAGTTAAATCATCATATCGCTTTGCTAATTCATAACACGCTTCCTTAGTCCATATTCTTTGTTTTGCGCTACCTGTGATAAATCCGCACTTAGAGCATCCTGCTCCTTTTAAATGAAGTCCTGCTCTTTGCCAAAATTCTCCGTGTTCGGGACAAATAATACAAACTTCTTCAGCATTTCCTTTGTATTCTGCTTTTGAATAGTCATACTTATCACCATGAATTTGCTTAGCACGCTTTATAAAGTCAATTGTCCGCATTTTCTTACGACCGGAGCAAATAGGACACCCATATCCGCTCAGATGATTTTTGGGCTTTTGCCAAAATTCTCCGTGCTCTCGACAAATAATGCATACTTCTACGTTATTATGCGTATACTCCACCTTGGAATAATCATACTTATTACCATGAATCGCCTTTGCTTTCTGTATAAATTCTTCGGTGGTCATTCGCATAGAGGTTCGGTCATTGGCACACATTGGACAGCCGTTACCCCGTAAGTGACCTGTTGGCGTTTGAGTAAACTTGCCATGGATGGGGCAAACAATTGTAACTTTTGTTTGCCAATTCACATATTCTACCTTGGAATAATCGTATTTATCCCCATGAACTCTCCGTGCTTCCTGAAGAAATTGTTCTTTTGATTTACTGCTTGCTATTCCAATTCTTTCCCTTCCACATTTAGTACAGCCTTTCCCCTGTAAATGTATATCTGGCCTTTGTAAGAATTCTCCATGTTTAGGGCAACTGATGAGAATCTTAGTTCGGTAGTTCACATACTCCACCTTGGAATAATCGTACTTATCCCCATGAACGGCTTGCGCTTTAAGTATGAATTCCTCAGTGGTCATTGATAATTTATGCAATTGGCTTAAAGATATACGTTTTGCTTAGCTTAATCTTAGACGGAAAATCTGCTATTGAGATTATTGGATTAAAGCTTTGGAAATCAATATTTGACAATGCATTTCTGCTAAATTGCACATTGAAGATGCTGCCGTTTACACTATCGTCACCTTGTTCGAGTGTAGCATTAGCGGTAATAGTTATTGAAGAAATTTTTGGTGAAGCGTTAAAATAATAAGCGGCTATATAATAAGCCATACCTATTACATATTCGGCGTATTTCTCTCGCAAATCTTTGGAAGGCATTTCGGTTATCTTATAATTTCCGCTAGCTAATCTTACACCAACTATATGAGGCATGTCGCTAATAGATGGCAAAAATATTCGAATATTCAAATTAATGGTACTTGGTTCAATTGAATGTTCAACTCTTATAGGAAGCGGCATGGAGAGTTCTTTGCTAATTTCAACAAGTGCATTTTCTATTACATCTATATTACCATCTATTAAGCCTTTTGCTTTTCGTTTCCTCTCATTATATTCTGCTTCTGCTTTTAATTCAAATACTTCTTGTTTGTGTTTCTCTTCTAATTCAAACTCCTCTTTGCGTTTATTAAATTCGCGCAGAAGTTGATCGTAATAGGATTCAAGCCGTTCGTCAACGTATTGCTTACGTTTACTGCGATTGGTCCAGAAAAGAATAGATCGAATGACTTTTTTTGCCTCTTTGTCCAAATGCTTTTGGGCATCTGTTTTCGTTGGTACTTCCTCGGAAAATATGGATGGAGAATATTCTTCTCGTTTTATATTTGCATATTCATTTTGATAGTCTTCACTATTTTTGATTCTAGGTACATTTCTATACGAATTAACTAATTCGGATATTTCTTCCTCGTTCTTTAAAGACCACATTTTAATTGCTTCTTGTTGTCCTGCTTTAATATTTTTTGCTGAGAGCATAGACTTGACAAGCATATCACTCAACGGCTCTCCATAGCGAAAAAAAGTAAAGCGGATATCATCAACTGCTTCAACCTCCAACTTGAGAGTAAACTCGGAATCTTCCACTTTAGGAAGGTGATAAATACCTCGTTTGACTAACTTTTGGAAACAGCGTTTGGTTAGTTCCACATCCGCAGTACTATCATGTAGTGTTAAATCATAATAATCTATTCCTAAACAATCAGCCAATTCAGAAAGTTTTGGCCACTTATAGCCATTACCGAATGGTTTGGGAATTGCGCAATACGATGTAGTGCGCTTCATGGTGTCGTAACAGAATTCCCATCCACTTGCAGCATATTTTACATTAGCCTCTTTACAATCTGCAATGATAAATTTTTTGTCAAATTCAAGGTTGTGTGCGACAATCAAATCCACGTTGTCTTTATCTTTTACGAACTCAGACAATGCGTCATGTCGATCTGATAGTTGTTTCGTAGATAGAAAATCCTTTGTTAATCCGTTAACCGCAATGGCTTCTTCTGACACACGCCATTCGTTTTCTGGCCATGGAAAATAATGGCAAACTTCTTTAATGATATGCCAATCTGCTGTCTCTACAATTTGGTAACTCAATTGTAATATTACATTATATCCAGCATTTAAACCTGTAGTCTCGGTATCAAAGATAAGGACTTTCATAGATGATAAATAATAATTTGTTATTTAATGGCTATTTAATCAAAACAACATTCGGGGTTAATGTCTTGCGGACTGCGCCAGATCATGTGGTATTCCTTACGCAAGATTTTCTACTTGTGTTTCCAGAACGTATGGCATGAACCAAACCACCACTCGCCTTTTGGCATGTTCAGTTCTTTTCTGGTCAATCGCTCCGCTTTCGCATCCACCTTCTTGCGGATGGCTTTGTATTCAGCCAAGCGGGTTTTACCTACTTCTCCTTCCATATCTTGGTATTAGTATTTAGTCATTCAATTTGTGCGAGGTGTCACACATTTTCAATTTTTCAGACAGTGTTTGGAAAATTATATCAGTACTTTCCAGTAGCCTTCTTTACGGCCATCAACACGGCGGATGATGCCTTGCTTTTGCAGTTTGCTAGTATGTTGCAGCACGTTGGATTCGGATGTTTGTACGACAACAGCAATCTCCGGAATAGTAATCTGCGGGTTGTTGCGCATCAGGTCAACGATCTTTCCTGCAGTTTTTCCTACAGGCTTTCCTATAGTTTTTCCTACAGGCTTTCCTATAGTTTTTGTATCTATCTCTTGACTTGCTACGAAAGCATCAATCTCGGATTGCAGGTTTTATTTCCTCGTAAGGACCAACTAAATAATTCTCATACTGCTTTCCTTTATCATCAAGCGACAGAGCGGTCGAGTGCGTGATGATAGAATACAAGTAGAATTTCTTGTAGTCTATCTGCTGGTCGATGCCTAAGGCTCGGTAGCGTTCTATGGTTTGCAGTATATCAGCCATATTGATATTGTTTAGCGATTGCGTTTTACCTTGCACACAATTGCGTGCAAAGATACGAAAAAAATCTGGATTATGCAAATTTATTTGTAGGAATTGAGGATTTTTAGGCTGAAATAGGCGTTAGATAAGATGAAAAAACACAAAAAAATGTGTGAAAATGTGGAAAAGTGGAAAAGGACTAAATCCCTTTCCACTTCCCAATGATCAAAGCTTACGGAAGGTCTTGTTGCCGCAAGGCTCGATGCGGTGCGTGGCTTTCCAGCGATTCAAGACCATGCTGATGGCGGCACGTTTGACGGATTGGTTCTTGCGTGCACGGAGTTTGATGAGATCGCCGGTGGTGAACTCCTGCGGAAGGAGCGCGAGGAGCGAGGAGGCAGCACCTTTGTCCGTCTGTGCGTCTATGGCACCGGTTGCCAACGCTTCCATCTCATCGCCCCAGAGTTCCATCTGATTGCGGAAGACATACTCCGCCACCCATTCCGCGAACTGACCTACGCGAGAGTTGAACTTGCGGTTTTCGAGGAGATAGCACAACATTCCTGCACGGAATCCGATTACACCGGCACGTCTGCGGAACGTATCCATGGCATGAGAATCGGCATCGATGGCTTGTTGGCGTTTGGCTTCTAACCACTTTGCTATCGTCTCATTCAGTTGCGGACAACTGATGTGGACGAGACCTTTGGTGTCCGAATTCAATTCGGACGAAATGGACGAAGACTTTCCGATGGCATCTAACTCGCGAGCCCAGCGGATGATCTCGGCGCGCTCGGATTCGGAGTACGGCTGAAAAACAGGTAACTCAGCAAAAGAGGTGTCGGGCAGTTGGGCAAAACAGACGCGTGTCGCAAGACCGTTCTCCAGATCCTTGAAGAATCGTTTGAGCGAGTTAGGTGTGCCGGTCAGCAATAGGTTGTAATAGACATGGATGTGCGCATTAAACGATGTTTCGGACATATACGCTTGACCATACTCGGCATTGTCGAAAGCAAGACGGTAGATGTCCGATTTCTGACTCCATGGTCCGGCTTTCTCGGATTTGACGAGCGTATCCATTTCTTCACCGATGCCGATGAGGTGCTTGCCTTCTGCGTATGTCAGCAGTTGCAGCAACTTGGCAATCGAGATGGAGATACCGTTATTGCGCGGACAAGCGTGCGGGTCTTCGGGTTGGTTCTTGCTGTTCTTGCTGGCACGGAGTTTTTCCTTGTACGCTTGCTCTTTCTCGCGCTCGATGGCATCCTGCTCGTTGATGGGAGTGAGGAGCAGATCAAGCGGTTTGCGGATGAAGGATTTTCCACTTGCAGCCGGTGCGGTGATACAGGAGAAGAACGAGAGCGATTGTTCTTGCATATCCAAGTAGTGAAACCGGATGCCTGTGGCGAGTGTGCCCAGTACCGGCAGCGAAGCGATGACCATCGCCGGACGATATTCCGCAGGAAGCCGCTTGCAGAGGACGCGCAGTAGTTTGGGCAACTCCGGCAGCGGTAAGTCCGTCGATTTGAGATTGGACATTGGAGATTTGTCATTTGCCATTTCGCGCTCGCACAGGGCGATGGCAGATTGGAGTACCATCGGCATTTCTGACTTACGCGGACGACCGAGGGAAGAAGCGATGGCTTGGCGGCGTTCTTGTTCGGATAGACCGAAATCGGGCAGGATACGAAGCAGGAGTTCGGCATTGAAATCGGTGATGTACCGCATGTACGTGGAGAGCGAGAAATAGACCGTGTTGCGCTCGCCTACTTCGGCTCCGCCAGCGGCTCCTATGGAGAGCATGAGCTGGTCGATGATGCTCTTGTAAGGGATACCTTTGTAGTCGAGATCATCGGCGGAGGTTTCCGAATTAGATTCTTTACCCGCAAGGGGTACGATTATTTCGGGGCTAACAGACGAAGGATCAACGTGAGGCGGGAGGGCAAGCCGGATGTTATCCGGCAAAATGGACGAAGCAGGCGGCTCTTGGGAGCCGTTGTCCGGATTCAATCCGGACGCAATAGACGAAGAAAAGAGACCATCGGCATAAATCCAAAGGATATAATCGCGGGTAACGACATAGGAGGCACGAGCGAGATCCTTGGTGACGGAATCATACTCGGGGATGCCAAGCGCGGTGGCAATACGGAGCTGGGCGGCTTCGATGGACTCAAGTTGTCGGATACTATCCGACCCAATGGACGTTGTTTTCTCCGCGCTGACGCCCGGAGCACCCGACAAAGACTGACGCTCGCCGATGATGCGGAGACCTTTACCGCTGGCTGTTATCGCCACAAGATAAATCTTGTTGTCGGAAAGGAGTTGCTTGTCAATGGAATCAAACCACTCTTTCGGATTCTCCACATGATCCACATCAAGCATTGCAAGACCGGATGGTATTCCGTCTGCGGAGACTCTCCGCCCGTTCTTGAACGACGCTGCGTGCGGGATGATGATAGGCAGACGCTTCTTGAGTGCTTGCTTGCGGTCAGCGTAGTCGGCCGCATTGGGATCGAGTGCGGCGATACGGTCACAAATGTTCTTAACTTCGGGACTGTCGATGAGGCTGTCCCAGATTTCGGGTGTACATACTTGCGGTACACCGGCGTTTACTTTGTTTTGGTAACAGAACATAATATTCTAATGTTTAATGATTAATGTTTAATGTTTAATGTTACTTGACTTGAGCGAGTTCCATTTGCCTTTGGGATCGGTTTTCCAGTTGTAACCAACGGGATGGATTTCAGCATGGTCGGACGGATATTCCTTGCGGACTTTCTTGGCACGTTTGTGGATGGAGTGCTGCATGGTTTGCCATTGGGCTTCCGAGACTTCGAGTTTCTCGATGTTGTGCGGATTCCATACATCACAATCGACACAAACGGTTTCCATCGTTGCCCGGCAATGGGTCTTGAGCGGTCCATTGATGCCCGGCACAACTCCATTCTCCTCGTAGAATGGGCAGGCGCTACTACACTTCGCGCCGCCCTTACGTAATGCTACGATTAACATGAGATCATTTACCATTTGACGATTTACCATTTACAATTTTTAATGCACGGATGGATTCGATGATTTTCGGCATGTCCATCTCAGAGAGGTTGTCGCCCATCTGCTCTACCTGCGAGGCAAGGATGTCCGCCAGTTCTCGTCCATCGGAGTAGTCTCCGTGCGGGATGTAGAGTTCGAGTTTGACATGCGCATTGTTGGCACTCACTTTGCCATAGCGGCAACGATCCAACACCTGCCAGTGCTTCTCCATACGCACCTCGTGCGGTCGTGCGCCTTTCTCTGTAAAGGTGTACTTGTCTTCCTCGTTGCGGAAGAGTGTTCCTTTACGGCTGTCCATCACTTGCAAGTCACCTTGCTTCATCAGCGTGATTAAGTCCACGCACAAATGCAAATTCTTCTTCATTGTAGCGAAAATTTTGTGCTGAAGCCTGATGGTGAATGCATTCGTGGGTACCCAAGCCCGCCAAACTTTTCGCGTGTTAATAAATAAAGTACACCGGACTTCCGTTGTTTTCGGAAATCCGGTGCAAAAGTACTGCTATTTTTCAGGAAAGAATTAGGAAATTTTTCCCAATTTTACAAAATCTTTATTTTTTTTGAAATTCTTCTTGTGCCTTACGCAAACTGTTTTCGTTCACTTCCCATTTGAAGATCTCGCTTAACTGCCGGCACATCTTACTACGGTTCATACCTGCCGCCTTATAGAAATCCACGCCTTTCTTCTGTTGGTCGGTTAACCAACTTACTACTTCCGTGTATTTGCCCTTACGAGGATAGATGTTCTCCGCCTCTTCGGAACTGGGTAAGGTCACATTGTACGTATTATAGTTCAATGGTCGTTCGCGTTCTATTGCCAATGCGGCTTCTGCACGCTCGCGGGCATCATGTTCTTCTTGATACATGCGATTCGTCTCGTCTATCTGCTTTTGTGCCAAGACAAGCGCAGACAACAACCTCTGCTTTTCTTCAGCAGAGGTAGCAAACATGGCCGCTAACCCTTTGTCATGTTCAATGGATTGGGCTGTTTGTTGAATCAATGTGTCAAGATCCGGTGTCAATTATTTATTCTTTATCTTCGCTCGTGCGCTCGCGGATGCGCATATCCATTTTATAACATTCCGCTTCCATCACTTCATCGCCTTCTTCATATCTCGTCAGATCGAAGATGTAGACCTTGCGTTCGAAGTCGAGTTTGAGCGACTTGAACAGATTGATAGTGTTTAGGTACACATACTTGCCCGAACCCAGCACACGGAATGCTTCTTCATGCTCGTAGCGAAGCACGCCCATGTACATCACTTTCTTGTTTTCTTCATCAGGAGCAATGAAAATACTACAATCGGTAGTCAGTTGCAGTTTCTCCATTGTCTCTTGAGTAAAGCCTAATTTTCCGGTTTTTTGAATCGTTGCTTTCAAATTTACCGTGAACTCTTTGGCATTAAATCGTTTAGCGATCATTTTTCTTACTATTTTATTGTTGATAACTTGTTGATAACTTTTTTGCGGTTCGTAGAACCTTAATTTTCGCTGCAAAGATAATACATTTATTTTATATGAGCAAATTTTTTGCAAAGAAAATGATTTTTTGTTATTTTATTTGGAATAATTGGAATTTTTGTAAAAATTGAAAATTTTGTAATTTTTATAATTTTTTGCAATTTATTTTTTTTCTCTTGCATAACGTATTGCACAAAAGCATCGTTCTTAGCCACAAGGGCACGATTAGTGGAAAACGCGGAAAATCCACTTTTCCACATTTCCACACATAATTTTGTGTTCTGACTTTGCTCATAATAAATATAAATAATATTATATTATTATATTATTATGGAGATTTTATGAACATTCTCGGATGCGTGGAAATGTGGATTTGTGACATTGTACCCCTACAAAATAAGAAAAATGCATTTTTTTGAATTTTTTTTGCGAAAAAATTTGGAAAAGGTAAAATGTTTGACGTATCTTTGCATCGGTTTTCGGAAAGAGGTCAGATTTAGCTCTTGCTATCGTCTCGTATCTCTCTCGTAAGCCGCTCGTGTTTTGCAGGGAGCAAAACCGGAATAAAATTCCGGGCTAATAAACGAAGGAAACAACGGCATATAATGCCGGAAAATAAACATACATTATTAACCCATCCGCCATGCATAGGCGGATACAAAACCAAATTTTAACTATGAGTAACATTAAGTTAGAAGCGCCGTTCCAGGCATTTCGAGGCAAGATTTGTAAGCACTCGAAAATCATCTTCGCCCAACGCGGAGACACCCAGTACACCTCGCAGATTTGCAACCCGCGAACTAAGCCGTTCTCGGAAGCTGAGGTGGCTCGTCAAACCAAGTTCAAAACCGCTCTGACCAACGCAAACGCGGCATTGGCAGACAGCACGCAGAAGGCTGCGTATGAGACTGCGTTCAAAGCGCAGAACAAGTACAAGACCTTGCGCGGGTTTGTTATCGCGAAAGAGTACGAGAAGCTTTGATTTAGGTTTTTTCCGGGCACCTTAGGCTTTTCTGTTCGGTCATTATGGACCCCATAACTCCCTTACAAGAAAAACCTAATCTGCTCCGGAAAAATTGCTCCGGAAAAATTCCAAAATCGGACAAAAATCGCCCATGTATGGTCGATACAATAGTAGAGACCATGCGGGGCAAGTTATTAACCATTAAACCAAAAACCTTAACAATTATGGGACAAGTAGTATTCCAAGACCCGGTGCATCACATATCGGGCAAAATCAGTAAAAAGTATCGCACGACCTACAACTACCGCAAGGCGAGCGAACGTAAGTACACCTCCATCCGCGGCGAGCGCACCACGCCGATCACGCCGGCAGAACAGATCATCCAGGGTAAGTTTTCCACCGTACGGGCTGCAGCACTCGTGAGAAGCCGCGACCTGTCGCACCTGACCGCCGACCAGGCACGCTGGGCAGCCGCACGCAAAGCCGGTGATCCGCACACCACCTTCAACGGATGGTTGTTCTCCAAAGGCTGGGAGAACTACGACGAGGAAAGCGGAACGGTCATCTGGCCAGACGTACTCTAATGGACAATGGACAATGGACAATGGACAAAGGACAATTATGAAGAAAGTGATCTTAGCAGGCATGGTGGCGATAGTCGCCACCGCCTGCAACGTCACGCGGACCGTGACGACACGAAGCGAGGCATGGCAGAAAGGCGACACCAGCGTCGTCATCCAGACCAAGACCGTGGAGACGTATGACGCCACGAAGAAACTCTAATATCCGCCATGTATAGGCGGATACAAGGAAAAAGGAAGTGATCCAAATTGAGGTCGCTTCCTTTTTTACTTTCACACGAATCACACAGGGGGATTGAGATCTCGACATCTCGACATATCGAGCCAATGCCAACGCCGTCCCCGCCAACGCCGACACCGTCTATTCCGACAGGAGCCAGGCAACGGAGCGGCGGTAGAGCGGGTCGAAGTCGATTGCCGCCTCCAGGGGAAAGCCAAAGATGAGAGTCTTGGGAAATTGAAAATTGAAGATTGAAGATTGAGGATCATTGGCGGTATCTCCGGTGTGGGTGTAGCCCACGGCAGCCGGGCATCGCATGTCTTCGTAGGTAGCCATCGTGAAGGCGTTCTCTCCCACGGGCATCAGTGCTTCCGGTGCGGGCGTGAAGAGTTGCTCTTCATTGGGCTGCAACTGGAGAAGGGAGACACGTCGCAAGGAACTGAGCACACGTCCGGAACGCGATGAACGCGCAGCGTAATAGCGCAAGTGGAGCTGATCCTTGAGCCATTGCTCAGACACTTGACTCAGATGGTCGCTACTGAGCAGCAGTCGTCCGCCACGGGAGAGGTGATCTTCCAGAAAAACCTGCATCGCCGAGTCGATAGGCTGGCGCTGACGGCCGGCGATATAATCGATCAACACCCACGGTGTTTTTTTGCGCCCGGCAGTGCTGTTCGCCAGGAATCCGGCGGTACAGGATATATATGAGAGCCGCATCTTGCGCAAAGCGATACCGTGGAGCATCGTGTAGTCGCGTGTGTTGCCCACCGTCAGTTCGCCGGCGTGATCGCGATAGCAGGCCCCCCAGCCGCAGTTGTCGTCATTGACCCACTGGCTGGCGCGTGTGAAATCCCACTGCTCGCCTATATAGGCGCAGGAGAAATGGTCCTCGCAAGCGTAGGAACCCGGTACTATACCTGCGTGGACGGAATCGGCAAACCACTCGGGACCATAGACATCGTCGAACGCATCAACGATAAGCACCACGGAGTCGTTGGGTGCTTCGTCGCTCTTGTAGGCACTCAGGATAGGACCGGGCATACTCAGTCCGCCCTCGTTGCCCGCCACTACATAGCAGTCGTAGCGTACGCCCGGTTGCGGACGGAGAGGAAGAGAAGTCTTGGTGACCTGCTGCACTTCCCACTCACCATCGTTCTGACGCGTATAGACCAGATAATAGGTCGGTTTGGCGGTGGGTTCGGCAGGATCGTTGACGGGAAGCCACCGCAGGGTGAAATCGGCGTCGATCATCATGTCTTTGACGGGCAGCGGCTGAACGACCGCCGAGGGTCCGTTGAGATAGCGGAGAATACCTTTGTAGATCGACCGTGCCGCCGTGAACCGGAAAGCGGGATCGAGTCCGTAGCGCATATCCGCCATGTTCTTGTGGCTGACCAGTTCGACGAGCACGCTGGGCACGACGGGCACCCGGCTCTCGCAGTAGTTCGCCTCCATAAGCTGTCGTCTGGTCCACTCGGGTGCGACGCGTCTGAGGTCGGCGGTGAGTTGTGTCTGGATCCAGTCAGCGAGGTTGCGGTTGATGCGTTGGCGGTTGCGACCATCACGCAGGTTGCGGTTTCCCTCGTCGTCAAAAGGCGTGTAGATACAGAGGGTGCCGACGATAGTGGAGTCGTCTCCGCTGTCGGCTCCGTCGGTGTGGAGCGCCAGACAGAGGTCGATAGGCTCGTCGAGCGCGTTGACCCACAGGCAACGGCTTTTCATGTCGTCTTTATACTCGTCACCGTCGTACAGATACCAGATGGTACTGTCGGCTCCCTGATCCTGGATCCAATAGCGTGCGCCCTCAGTCCACCGCGGCATACCGGATGGACCCGGCTGGTTCTGCTCCAGCCCCGGACGAGGCATAAATGTGGTGGCACCCGCGTTCTCCAACATCGGACGCAGGAGCCGCATATATTCCTGACTATAAAGGTCTTCTACCGTCGTCCAGAGTGTAGCCCGCTGCCAGATCCACTGTTGGCGGTTGCGGTTGAAATAGAGTCCGTGTGACGGCCAGAGAGCTATATTGCGATTGCTGAGGTCTTTGCCCTTGGCGCCGGTGTGGACACCCTTGGCGCAGTCGGTGATCAGTTCGTGGACGGGTTGGCGGTTGGTGTAGATAGTCACTTTACCTTTGTCGTTGCCCAGCACCCACCGGCTGACATTGAGATTGAAGCGGTTGACCTCCTCCTTGGTCCACCTGACGCCGCTGAGGACGTTGTTGGTGTGGAGCGTGATGTTGTTGCCGTTGACGCGTAGACTCTTGATCTTGACCGCCGGACACCACGCACGGGAGAAACCCGTGAGCATCGTGAGAGAGTCTGCCAACTCCTGTACGCCGATAGAAGCACGGCACACGGAAAACGGAAAACTGAAAAAGGTAAGGAGAAGAACTATTATCCGGAATTTGGTAGAAAGCATAATTTATTTTTTTAGTTTAATAGTGATTCCTCGGTTGACGGGCCGAACGCGGTAGCCGGCTGCTTTGAGTTGCTGGATCAGCCCTTTCTCTCCGCCGAGAAAGATAGCATTAAGGGTGATAAAACACGCCCCATCCGCCAGGTGTGGTCTAAGCCGTTTGACCCATTGCTGGTTCCGTGCGCAATAGACCTGATAGTCGGAGTAGGAGAGGGTAGTGGTGTTGTCGGGTCCCTCGACCTGAAAAGCGATGTCGGCGAGCCTTCCGTCGAGATACATCGCTTTGATAGTCCGCTCCTGCTTGACTTCGTTCTCGGGATATTCGGCGGCTTTCAACAGCTCTTTGCACTGCCACTCAAAAGGCTCGCGGTCGAAGAGCATGTACATCGTTTCGCCGATATCGTCGAGTCCGAGGACCGGTATATCCCTCTCGGCCGCCACTGCCTCAAAGAACGTCTCCATCGAGCGTTGTTCGTCGTATCCGAGCCACTGCTTGAAAAGCTCCGCCCGCAGCATTTCGGTGAGGTAGGATGGCTTCATCCGGCAGAGTTTGTCGAGCCCCATCCCCACTTGCACCCTGAGGCAGTTGTCGATAAAACGGTATTGCTCCTCGGTGTAGAAATCCGACAGTTTGACGGAGTCGGGCAGCAACGCCGCCTGCCGCAACGCCGCAATAGCCTCGTAGTCCTGCATCGCAAACTCCGTGAGAACGGTTTTGCACCGGCTGAAACACTTGAACACGTTGGGGATCGTGTCGAGGAACTGCATATCCACGAGACGGTTGGTAGCCAGGAGATAGGATTTTTGCTTGCTGCTGTTGCCGCTGATCTCATAGAGAAGCTGCGCCCGGCTAACGGAAAGCGGAAAACTGAAAACGGAAAAGAGCAGAACGATTATCCAATATTTCTTAGAAGCCATCATGTATCAATTATCAATTATTTAAACCGGCTGATCATGTTATACGACTGATATACACCGAGTTCTCCGGCTTTGCTGAGGTCGTCCAGTCCTTTCTCGTTCTCACCGATATAGATATAGGTGAGTCCGCGGTTGAAATAGGCTTCTGCGAAATCACCGTCGCAGGCAATAGCCCGCGTGTAGTAGGCTATAGCGTCTTTCCACTCGCGCTGCGCGCAGAGGATATTCGCCTTGTTGTAGAGGGCGAAGGCGAAATCGGGTTGGAGCTT
Organism: uncultured Bacteroidales bacterium; assembly: GCA_900319645.1. Taxonomy (GTDB): domain Bacteria; phylum Bacteroidota; class Bacteroidia; order Bacteroidales; family Paludibacteraceae; genus Colicola. Next base: position 36,962 of record ONPG01000005.1, on the reverse strand, counting down.
GAGCACCTGGTCGTAATCGCGGAGCATAATGTCAAAATCCATTGGTTTGGTAGCCGATTCGCGGTTGCCGGTGGATTGCTGGTATTCGAGCCACCTGTAGCGCCAGTTGGCACGGCAGAAATAAATAATCGGCTCGAGGTCCTTGCCCGCCATGTTTGCTGCTCTGGTGCAGTCGTCGATAGCCCCGTTGTAGTCCTGCACGATAGCAAACTCGATGGCTCTGGCGAAATAGAGTTCGGCGGTAGGCATCAGGTCGATCTGCCGGGAGAGGCGGGCAATCTCGGTGAAGTGAAAATCTACCATTTCCGCCGTCAGCGCGACCTCCTGCGAGGTGAAACGTAGGGCAGCAGGCAGCACTTCGCTCCGGTTGAGCTGATCCACGAGCGCGTGGTAGTAATTGGTACGGCGCAGACGCTGGTCCTGAGTGTAGTAGCTGAGGACGATATTGGGCTCGTTAACCACATCCTGATAGCGTTTTTGCACCGCTCCGCGTACCTCGGAGTTGTATTTCTCTTCCTCTGGCGTAGGCTCGGGCTGGTTCTGCGCCGCCGAAGCGGAGAACTCCTTGCGGTTGTCTTTCTTGCGCGGTTGTGCCTCGGCGATCTGCATGTCGGTGTCGGGTTGCGCCTGCTGCGCCATGATCTCCTCTTTCCGGTCCTCTAACTCTTTGGCTTTGTGGCGGTAACGGTAAGCGCCTTTGGTGTCGCCGAGCGAGGTCTTGGCTTGTGCCGCGAGGTAGTAGGCGGGCAGGAAATAGGGATAGCGTGCGATCATCGTGTCCATGTTCGAGACCACTTCGTTCCACTGCCTGAGCTGCATCTGCACGAGCGCCAACTGGTAGCGCATCTCGGTTTTTTCCGGTTCGAGCCGGATAGCGTGATTGAGGTCCTCGAGTGCGCGGTTGTAGTCGCCCACCTCCTGACGCATGATGCCGCGGTTGTAGTAGCACTGCGCATCGTTAGGCGCGATAGTGACGGCTTTCTCGTAGTCGGCGAGTGCGCCTCGGTAGTTGTGACGGTGGTAGTGGATCAGTGCGCGGTTGAGATAGTCGCCCGCCCATTTGGACCCGAGGCTGATAGCTTTGGTGAGTTGGACGTACGCCTCGTCCTCGCGGTCGAGCATCAGGTTGGTCACGCCGAGGGCGGACCAAGTGGCAGGGTTGTATTTGTCGTACTGCGCCGCTTTCTCAAACGCATCGAGTGCTGCGAGGGTGTCGCGGCTGAGGATACAGATGTGCCCGCGTTCTCCCCACACCGAGGACGACTGCGGCTCGCGGCTCAGCAGCATATCCAGGTCGGTCAGCGCCTCGTCGTAACGCTTGAGCTCCGCGCGTGCGTCTGCACGTAATAATATATAGGTGCGATTCTCCGGCGAGAAACGCAACGCCTCGGTGTAGTCCTGCTCCGCCAACTCAGGCTGATTCAGCCGGCGATAGACGTAAGCACGCGTGTAGTACTCGCTCGGCGCAAACGGATTACGCTCGATTGCGGCATTGCAGTCGCGTAGCGCACCCTGAAAATCCTCCAACTGGATCTTGGCTATTGCGCGGTAGAGGTAGGGTTCGCTCAGGTAGGGCTTAAGCCGGATTACCTGATTGAAATACTGGATCGACAACACGTAGTCCTCGAAATACAACGCGTTGCGCCCGATAGCCGTAATACGGTCGGTGTTCATTTGCGCCCGGCAATCGGAACACCGAAAACTGAAAACGGAAAGGAGCAGGCTTAGCACCAACCATCCTTTTCTGAACTTAATATGTAGAATCTTGTTTTTCACCATTGTCCATTGTCCCTTACCTACATCCTTCCTCCGGGTCGAACCAGGATGGCACATCAAACTCCTCGTCCGGCGAATAGCCCAGATCGGGATCTGCGTAAATCTTCTTGAGATAGAGCGCACTGATAGGCAGTGCCATCGAGGCACCCTGACCCTCGGCGAGGTTATCAAAATGGATAGCACGGTCCTCTCCGCCAACCCACGCACCATTGACGAGCGAAGGAGTGAAGCACATAAACCAACCGTCGGAGTTGTTGTTGGTAGTGCCGGTTTTGCCGCCCATCGGCGATTTGATGCCGTATTTGAACCGCACGCGTACGCCCGTTCCGTGATCCATTACAGCGCGGAGCATATAGATCATTTTGTAGGCGGTGGTCTCGCTGATGATTTCGTGAGTGCGCGGTGCGAAGGTGGCTATCACGTTGCCGTTGTTGTCCTCGATACGCGTGACGTAGAGAGGTTCTGTACGAATACCCTTGTTGGCGAAAGTGGTGTAGGCATCTACCATCTCCTCGACGCTCACTTCGCACGGACCGAGGCAGAGCGAGATAACAGGATCGAGTTGACCCTGGATACCGAATGAGCGCATCATTTTGACCAGTTGCTCCGGCGTGAACATCGACATGAGATACGCGGAGATCCAGTTGGAGGAGTATTGCAGTCCCCAGGCAAGTGTGACAGTGTCGCCCTGGTTCTTGTCGTGTGTGTCACGCGGCGTCCACTCCTCGCCGTTGCCGTCGATGAGGGTAATAGGCTGGTTTATAGTCTTCTCACAGGGCCACATTCCTTCGTCCATAGCCAGGGTGTAGAGATAGGGCTTGACCGTTGAACCCACCTGACGGCGACCTTTGGTACACATGTCGTATTGGAAATGTGCGAAGTTAGGTCCGCCTACGTACGCCTTGACGTGACCGGTGTGCGGATCCATTGACATAAACCCGCACCGGAGGTAGCTCTTGAGCCAGCGTATCGAGTCGTAAGGCGACATCACGGTGTCGATGAGTCCGGTGCCATCGTAACTGAAGACCTGCATCTCCACGGGTTGATGGAAAGCCATCATAATCGAGTCGTGGCTGACTCCTGCCCGTTTCATCGCGCGATAGCGGTCAGTTTGGCGGATGGAGCGGTTCATTATGCCTTTGACCTCCTCTTCGGTCAAGTCGATCGAGAAAGGTGCCGTCTTCTTGCGTTTGAGTTCCTTGAAGAAACTTTTCTGCTGCTCACGCATATGCTCGCTGACAGCCTCTTCGGCGTAGCGCTGCATGCGCGAATCGAGGGTGGTATAGATTCTGAGACCGTCCTGATAGAGGTCGTATTTGGAGCCGTCCGGCTTGCGGTTTTTCTCGATAAAACCGTACAACGGGTTGGTCTCCCACTGCTTGAGGTCGATTTTGTATTGCTGCTGGTTCCACTCGGAGTAGTCGCTCTCTTTGGGCTCTTTGGCGGTGAGCAGTCCTCTGAGGAACTCACGGAAATAGGGTGCGGGACCCTGTTTGTGATCCACCGAACGGTAGTGCAACTCCAGAGGCAGTGCCGCAACGGAGTCGCGGGTAGCCTGGTCGATATAGCCGTATTTCTCCATCTGGCTCAGCACGGTGTTGCGGCGGTAGGTGGCGCGTTGAGGATGGCGGATGGGGTTGTAGAGCGAGGGGTTCTTACACATTCCGACCAGCATCGCAGCCTGCTCCAGTTTGAGATTGGCGGGGGTAGTGGAGAAATAGACCTGCGAGGCGGTGTTGATACCCACTGCGTTGTAGAGAAAATCAAACTGATTGAGGTACATCAGCAGGATCTCGTCCTTGGAATAGAGCCGCTCTAACTTAGTGGCGATCACCCATTCAATCGGTTTTTGCAGTGCACGCTCGAAGATATTGTTTGCCCGCGGCGACCACAGTTGTTTCGCCAACTGCTGAGTGAGCGTACTGCCACCTCCGGCACGACCGAGTTTGAGGATTGCCCGGAACATCGATTTGAAATCCACGCCGGTGTGGCGGTAGAAACGGGCATCCTCTGTGGCAATCAGCGCGTTGATAAGCTGCGGCGAGAGATCGTTGTATTGGACGCCGACGCGGTTCTCGTAGCGGTAATAGCGTCCTAACGACTGCAGGTCAGCCGAAATAACCTCGCTCGCAAACGTATTCTTCGGGTTTTGCAACTCCTCCAGTGGAGGCAGATAGCCCAACGCTCCTTCGGATATCAGCCAGATAGATAATGTAGCGGTGATTATTCCGGCAAAGAACAATCCCCAAAACCAAATTAAAAAGGTTTTGTACCAGGGTTTGACAATCGTTGTGTCCATATTGTGTGTTGTTTTATTCATCATCTTTCATTAGTTTTTCTATTATACGGTTGAGCACGTGCAGTCCTTGCTGCGTAGCGGTGACGCGTCCGTCCGTGCGTGTGATGAGTTGGTCCTGCTCCAACTGCGCGAGCTCCGCGTGACCGTGGGTAATTTCCGATTCCGCGATGCCTCGGTTGGTGCGCAAACCGAGCATGATCCGCTCGTTGTAGAGATCCGTCTCGCTAAGCGTCTCGCTTTTGCGCCGGAGCGTGTGTTTATAGACTCCGCGGATATATTTCTCCAGATTGTCTGGATTCCAGCTGCGTACGTTTCCCTCGAGACTGTGCGCGCCTGCGCCTATACCTATATAAGGAGTGTGGTTCCAGTAGCTGCTGTTGTGTTTGGCTTCGTAGCCCGGCAGGGCGAAATTGCTGACCTCATAGTGGACAAAGCCGGACTCCTTGAGCCGTTTGCAAAGCATATCGTACATCTCGTTCTCGGTGTCCTCATCAACAGGCGTTATACTGCCTTTGTCACGCATCTGGGTCAGTTGGGTGCCTTCCTCGTACATCAAGCCGTAGGAGGAAATATGTTGGACGCCAAGCCGCAAGGCCAATTCCACATCGGAGGCCCATAGTATTTTCGTCTGCCCGGGCAGCGCGTACATCAGGTCGATAGATATATTGTCAAACCCTGCGTCCTGCGCTATGTGGACGGCATTGAGTGCTTGGATACCGTTGTGGCGGCGGCCAATCGTTTGCAGCAGCGTGTCTTTGAACGACTGCACACCGATAGACAGCCGATTGACGCCGCACTGGCGTACTTCCTGCAGGTATTTGGGAGTGACGTCCGCAGGATTGACCTCCATCGTTACCTCTTCGGCGTACTCCAAACCTACCGTCCGGAGAATACGGAAGATATCAATGGTGTCCAATTGGCTCGGAGTACCGCCGCCGATATACACGGTGCGGATGGGTTCGCCTGTCTCGTCCTTGCGACGGATAATCTCCTGCAGCAACGCGTCCACGTACGCTGTCCGGCGGTGGAGCTGCGTCGTGGAGAAAAAGTCGCAATACAGGCATCTTTTCCTGCAAAACGGAATATGTATATACAATCCTGCCATCTTTTCAATTTCCCCAAAGTTTCCTCATCCACTCGGCGAGTTTCTGTTCCTGCGGGCTGCCCTGCGCTTGCCAGAAGGTGGTCCCTTGCAATTCGTCCGGCATAAACTGCTGTTTGACGAAGTGGTTCGGGTAATCGTGTGCGTATTTGTATCCGCCGGAGTAGCCCAGTTCCTTCATAAGTTGGGTAGGGGCGTTTCTTAGGTGCAAAGGCACCGGCAGATTGCCTGTTTCGCGCACTGTGCGCAACGCTTCGTCGATCGCCAATATACCCGAATTGCTCTTGGGGCTTGTGGCGAGGTAGATCGTCGCTTCCGCCAAGGGAATACGCCCCTCGGGCCATCCTATTTTGGTGAGCACGTCAAAGCAGGCATTGGCTATAAGCATCGCGTTCGGGTTCGCCAAACCAATATCTTCGCTGGCGGAGATAACCAGCCGACGGGCGATAAATTTCGGATCCTCGCCGCCCTCGATCATTCGCGCCAGCCAATAGATAGCCGCGTCAGGGTCGCTTCCCCGAATCGATTTGATATAGGCGGAGATAATATCGTAGTGCATTTCGCCGTCTTTGTCGTACGCCACAGGGTTCTGCTGCAGCTGTTTGGTAACCGTCTCATTGTTAATAACCTTGACGCCACTATTGCTAACCAACTCTATGATATTCAGTAGCTTGCGGGCGTCGCCTCCGCTGTAACGGAGGATTGATTCGGTCTCCTCTATCTCCAGTCCGAGCGAACGGATATATTCGTCTTCCGTTAGGGCGCGGTGGAGCAATTCGAGCAGATCGGCTTTCTCTAAGGATTTGAGTACATAGACCTGGCACCGGCTCAGGAGCGGTGTGATCACCTCAAAACTCGGGTTCTCGGTTGTGGCTCCTATCAGCGTGATTGTCCCTTCCTCCACGGCTCCGAGCAAACTGTCCTGCTGGCTCTTGCTGAACCGGTGGATCTCGTCGATAAAAAGGATAGGCGACCGCCCGTCAACCGGCGTGAACAAACCGCTGTTCATCGCCGTGGTGCGTTTGGCTTTGTCGATCACGTCACGCACCTCTTTTACGCCGCTGGTCACTGCGCTGAGCGTATAGAACGGACGCTGCAACTGGTGAGCGATTATCCTCGCCAACGTCGTTTTGCCGACACCCGGAGGACCCCAAAGGATAAAACTCGCGATGTTACCGCTCTCAATCATCTGGCGCAGGATTGCTCCTTCGCCCACAAGATGTTTCTGGCCTATATACTCATTGAGCGTCTTCGGACGCATTCGTTCTGCTAACGGCAACATAAATTGATTTACAATTTAACAATTTACGATTTTACAATTTACTTATATCCCAATAACTGTTTGGCGGTTGTGAGAGCCGCTTCGGTAGCTTGGTTTCCGCTCAGCATAGTGGCGATCTCGGCTACGCGTTCTTCGTCATTGAGCAGACGGATGTGGGTCTCCGTGCGGGTGGAGTTATCCGCCTTATAGACTTTATACTGGTGATCTCCCAGCGCTGCTATCTGCGGCAGGTGTGTGATAGCGATGATCTGACGTGAGGCTGCCATTTCGCGCATAATCATTGCCATACGAGTGGCGATATTTCCGCTCACGCCTGTGTCTATCTCGTCAAAGATGATGGTCGGAAGTCCCTTCGTGGACGCTATCAATGCCTTGATACACAGCATCAAACGACTGATCTCTCCGCCCGAAGCCACTTCGCTCACAGGGCGGAGCGTCTGGTTAAGGTTGGCGGCAAACAAGATCTGCACTTCGTCGCAACCCGTCGGGGTAAAATCCGGCGTGGCGGTTACGGGAATCTCGATCTTGGCATGCGGCACGCCTAACTGTGTCAGTCCTTCTGTCAGTTTCCCGGATATAGACGGCACTACGGCTTGGCGGCTCTTGGTCAGCCGTCCGGCGGCTTGGGTGAGCACTTGGCGGCGCGATGCCAACTCTTTCTCTGCTTGCTCAATATCAAAATCAAAACTATCCAGCCGTTGCACCTGTTCGGCGAGTTGGTCGCGTTCCTTGATCAGGTCGTCTATCGTCTCCAGACTGAACTTGTGGAGTAGGGTGTTGAGCGTGTCTATTCGTTCTTCCACCCACTGCAGCCGTTCCGGATCCATCTCCACGCGATTGAGCTTGCGTTCGGCTTCCTCGGCGATGTCCTGCAATTCGATCCGTGCGCTCTCAATCCTTTCTTGCAACTCGGGCGCCACTTGCTCAAGCCGACAGCTGCGTAGCACTTCCAACGCTCCGACGTTCTCGTTCGTCAGAGCTTCCACTGCTGTCTCGAGGGCCGTGCGGATCTCCTCGGCGTGACTCAGGGCGTATTGCTCCTGCTCCAACTCCTCCAACTCGCCCGCTTGCAGGTTCGCCTCGTCCAGCTGCTTGAACCGGAACTGGATATAATCCGCGTCCTGACGGCTTTTGCGAGCTAATGACTGAAGACGGTTCAGCTGCTCTTGTGCCGCCAAATATGCCTCGTATTTCTCTGTGTAATCCGCCATCAGTGGCGCGTTGGAAGCCATCGCATCGACGATTCCCAACTGGAAATCCACGTTCTCTATCAGCAGGTTGGCGTGCTGCGAGTGGATATCTATAAGGCGGTTGGCAAGCACTTTGAGTTCCTGCAGCGTCACCACGCTGTCGTCCACAAACGAACGGCTCTTCCCGTTGGTGTACAACTCACGGCGGATAATAATCTCCTGAGTCCCTTGTCCATTGTCCCTTAGTCCCTTAAACGTGGCTTCGATGATACATTTGTCTTCGCCGTCGGTGATCGCTTTGCTGTCGGCACGCGCACCCAATACCAGTGCCAGTGCTCCGAGTATTATACTCTTGCCGGCACCCGTCTCACCTGTCAGCACAGAGAAACCCTCGCTGAAATTAATATCCAACCGGGTTATCAACGCGTAGTTTTGTATGTGAAGATGTGTTAACATAATAAATCACCAATTACCAATCCCCAATCCCCCAATCATTTATTGATTTTCTCGTAGGTGTTGATCCTGGTCGGATCGATGTCTGTCAGAATCTCGTAAACTTCTTTTTTCTCCTTGTCGGTTCCTTTGCTGAAGATATCCACTAACTCTTCGGCTTTGGCGTCGAGGAACGTGTTAACCACGTAGGTGGCTGGTCTTGCCCGATACGCCTCGCGCAGGGTAGGGAGACCTTCGGCTATTCGTGCCCGACCGTTGGTGACGTTCGACGCCATTTCGTCCAAACCGAGACGGTGGTATTCGTAATAGTAGTTCCTATACTTGCGGAAGGCCTCGTCCAATAGATTGTTGATCAGCGCGTAGCGGTTGCGGTTACTGTCAAAAGCCAGCCAGCCGCGTTGCTCCACGCTCTCCATACTGGCTGATTGGCAAGCGTTCACGATGTCCTCGCACAGGTTGAAATACGGCGTGCCGCCCATTCGTTGGAAACTGTCCTGATCGTGACCGATTACCAGATAGCAGTAATAGGCTAACATCGCCGTGAGGTTGGTCGTGAACTGGTTCTGCTGGTAGTCCAGACGGTCGTACTCCTGGTAGGTGAAATTGAAGTAATTGTCCTTGAAATTCATCAGCGGAGTGGTGTACGTCGTGCCATATACGGGACGACGGCTTTGGAGCGTCATTTCGCACGTGAACATGTTGCCTTCTACTTTCTTGACCACGATCAGCATACTGCACTCTATCTTCTCCTGCTCTGCAAAAACCATGTTCGTCCATCGGCTTTGGTTCATGTATTCCGTAATCGAGTTCTTGAGCGTTTCAAAAATCTGCTTGTTCGAGCCCTCGATCTGGTCCGAGTTGATCGAAACAGTGCAGTTGAGCTCTTGCGCCCAACAGCCTGCTGCTATCAAACAACTCCACAATATGAATGCTAATCTTCTCATTTGCTGATAGATATAATGTTTCCTGTTTTCTCGTTAAAGCGGATAACTGGCAGTGTTTTGCCGGTGAACAGCTCTCTGGCAAGCGGCACATCTATGCCGAATTGTGCCAACGGCAAGGTGCGTTCTGCCATCGTCTCACCGCGGTAACGAACCGAGACTTGACCTTCGCCTGGCAGGTTATATACCAACTGCGACGGTTCGCCGCCTTTCTTCTTGCCTTTGGTGTCGCTGCCTGCTGCTTTCTTCTGAGGACGTGTGTGCTGGATAGTGATACCTATATCCTCCGCCTCGGCGTTCTCGGCTTCTGTAAATCCGTTCTCCGTTGAGAAATAGAGTTTCTTGTGAAAAGTCTTGCCGTTTTCTGCCATCGGCTGATAGCTTACTATATGGTGTTTGCGCAGGCACTCTTTTCTGCCGGTGAACAGTTCCGTCAGTTGTTTCTCCTGCTTGGCAAGTTCGTCCAACACTATTTTCATCGCTGTTCCGTCCGCCGGAGCGTGTTCCACTTCTCCGCTCAGAAGATACATCCGGCTTTCGCGGATACGCAGAATCTGCTTGGCGACTGCTTGTGCCGCTGCGGAGATGGACTTTGCTTCCAGCACTTCTTCCGTGTACGGAGCGGGGTCCTGTTGGGTTACCCTAGACAATACAGCATCTCTCGTGCTACTCTTGTGCGTCTCGCGAGGCTTCGGGAAACCGGTGGAGGGAAGGTTGTAACCCACAAGAATATTCTTCTCGTTCAGCGTTAGCAACTGAATAGGTACGTTGGCTTCCGCTACCACTTTGTGCGGACGGCTCGTGTCGGTTTCCGTGCGGGTTCGGATCTGCACGCCTTGGAGGGTATAGGTAGTCTTGTTCTCTTTTACTACCTCGTTGATTCCCAACAACTTGGATGCCCAATCGGCGTAAATGCCCTTGGTTTGAATCTCTTCCTCGTAGCTGAAATCGAGTACTACGTTGGTCTTCGGGCTATAATAGACGATCGCCATCTCGCCCTCTTGAATGGTCTGTGCATTTACGCAGATCGTGATTGTCATCGCTGCTACCAGCAGCCAAAATGTCTTTTTCATTTCCTTTCAATTTTCAATTTTCAATGTTCTACTTTCGAGCCTTTATCGAGCCATTGTCGAGCCATTATCGGGATAGGGGTCTCTTCGCACCCCCTCCCCAGATTTTCCACGCCGCTTTGGCTTGTCCCAACAGCATTTCCAACCCGTTGCGGATAGTGGCGCCCTGCGCTTTGCCCCGTTTGAGAAAAAGGGTCTCTTCGGGGTTATAGATACAATCGAAAAGCAAATGTCGTGCCGAAATCAGCTGATAAGGAATCTCCGGACACGCATCTACGTCCGGATACATCCCTAAAGGCGTGCAGTTGACGATAACCGTATATTCCGACATAATCTGCTCGTCCAAATCGTTGTAGCCCAGCATTCCGGGTTGCGGATGGCGGCTCACGAGCGTAGGTTCTATGCCCAGTTTTCTTAGGCCGTAGCACGCCGCTTTGGAAGCGCCTCCTGTGCCCAACACCAGCGCTTTACGGTCCGTAGCACGCAGAAGCGGACGAATCGATTCCATAAATCCCAAACAGTCGGTGTTGTAACCCACACGTTTATAGACCACGTTCACGGCTCCGATTGCTTCGGCGGTCTCGTCCAGTTGGTCCAGATACGGAATAACCGCCTGTTTGTAGGGCAAAGTCACGTTCATCCCGTCCAGTGTTGAAAGCAGGTGTTCAAACTTCTCTGGCAAACTTTCCGCCGGAGTCGGATACAAACTGTACTCCGCTTCTATCTGTTCGCGCTCGAATTTCTCGTTGAAAAACTTGGCCGAGAAAGAGTGGTGTAGTGGGTAACCAATTATACCGTAGTGACGCATAGTTTTCTGTTTTTAATGATTGCTTTATGTGTTTTGGAGGTGAATGTTTTTCCTCCTTCGCCCCGTTGCAGGGCGTCGTATATTTTATCAATTTCTGCGAAGTTGTACGTGCGAAGGCTTTCGTAAAGTTTCGCCAACTCCGATTCGCGTGTCTTTTTGCCCTCTATCAGATCTACGTAGCCTTGCACATATTCGGCGGTTTGTGCCATATGTTCTATCTCGGCTTTAGTGTAGGTCCGTAGCTGTGCGCGGATGGCGTTTCGGGTGATAGAGGTGTCGCTGTTTGTGCTGTCGGTCACCCAACTCAAACCCCGTTTGTCACGCAGATAGTGCTCGATATAATCGCGTGTCGTGCACAGCAACGGCCGTACTATCGGCACGCTCTCGGGAACTAATGGGTTGGGACTCAAAGGACGCATCCCCGCCAAGCCTCTCAGACCTGTTCCACGTCTCAGGTTCAGAAGCAAGGTCTCTGCTTGGTCGTTCTGGTGGTGAGCCACAGCGATGGCTTGACAGCCGTGCTTCTGCGCCATTTCGTCAAACCATTTGTATCGCAAATCCCGTGCCGCCATTTCAATACTCAAGGCGTTTTCGCGCGCGTATAATAATGTGTCAAAATCCGCCACCTCTATCTCCACGCCCATCCACGTACACAGCTCTCTGACAAACCTCTCGTCGCGGTTGCTTTCCTCGCCGCGGAGATGGAAATTGCAATGTGCGCACACGCATTTATAACCTGCACGCGTGAGGACATCTAACAGCGCAACGCTGTCCGCTCCGCCGCTCACGCCCACCAGCACGGGGTGGCTTTTCTCCAACAACCCCCGCTGGCGGATATAGGTACTCACACGCCGTAACATCTTTTCTACTTAGATCTTCAAATGGTTGATATCCACCAGTTTGTTCACGATGGCGTAGATGGTCAAACCAGCGGTAGAGTGGATATTCAGTTTGCGGGCTATATTCTTTCGGTGAGAGATCACGGTGTGGGTAGAAATAAACAGCACATCCGCTATCTCCTTGTTGCTCAGCCCTTTCACTACTTGAACCAACACTTCTCTCTCGCGGTCGCTCAGTTCTTCCGTCTCCGGCTGGCTGACGGCTTTGTTTTTCCTGCTTCCGCTTCTCATCTGGGCTAAAGCCGGACGAAGAATATCGTCCTCGATGGCACAATGGTCCGCAAAATCGTGTTCTGTGTGCCACAAGTCGCTCATTACGCTCACCAACGGATAGCTGATGTGCAAGTGCTGGCTCTCGTCTTTGCCCGGCTGCAGCAGGTCGGCTGGATAGTATTTGATAATCAGGTTCTTGATTTCAGTCAGTTTGTCGGTAATACGCTGGTCGTCGTGTTCGTGCTCCTCGTACAGACCTTCGTTCTCGTGCTCGATATGTGTGCGGATCTCGTTCACGAACTCGTCGTAGCAACGTAGGATCAGCATGGGAATCTGGCTGCTGGTGTCGCACGGATTGACCGCCTCTATGAGACTCCTGCGCAACCGCGGCAGACGGAAATCAAGGAAATAAGCGTGGGCGTGTCTCAGGTAGCGGTTCAGCGTGTTCAAGTCTATTTCCGAAGGCAGCGCACGCTGGCGGAAGACCTTGTAATTGACGATGGCCAGAAAAGTCGGCGTATGTACCTGATGAACCGAGCACACTTGTTCAATTGTCTGCTCGCCTACGCCCATATTCAGTCCGAAACGGCTGATGATCTGGATGGCTTCTTCCTCGTGCGCCATCAGGTCGCACATCTTGTCTTGCGCTTTATACATTTCTCAATTATCAAAATTTTCGCTTGTCGAAAATAATCGTGCCCGTCAGGGCTAAGAATTATCAATTGTCCATCAGTCCGCGGTAACGAACTCGCTTCGGCTCGCAGGCTTCTTCGCCCAACCGCATTTTCTTGTTCTCCTCGTATTCCGAATAGCTTCCCTCGAACCAGAACACTTTTCCGTCGCCTTCGTACGCCAGAATATGCGTGCAGATACGGTTCAGGAACCAACGGTCGTGGCTGATCACTACTGCACAACCGGCGAAGTTCTCCAAGCCTTCCTCCAGCGCACGCAATGTGTTCACGTCGATATCGTTGGTCGGCTCGTCGAGCAGCAGTACGTTTGCTTCGCTCTTCAGGGTCAGCGCCAAGTGCAGTCTGTTGCGCTCGCCGCCACTCAGCACGCCGCATTTCTTCTCCTGGTCTGCGCCTGTGAAATTGAATCGGCTCAGATACGCTCTCGCGTTGATCTCCTTGCCGCCCACGCGGATAAACTCTGTGCCGCCGCTGATGGTCTCAAAAACAGACTTGTTCGGGTCTATATCTGCGTGTTGCTGATCGACGTAACCGATTTTCACGGTCTCCCCGACGGAGAACGTACCTTTGTCTGCTTTCTCGCTTCCGATAATCATTCGGAACAAAGTCGTCTTGCCGGCTCCGTTCGGACCGATTACTCCTACAATACCGTTGGGCGGAAGCATAAAATTGAGGTCCTCAAACAGCAGTCTGTCGCCAAACGATTTCGCCACGCCTTCGGCGTTAATAACTTTGTTACCCAGACGTGGACCGTTCGGAATAAAGATCTCTAATTTCTCCTCGCGCTCTTTCTGCTCCTCGTTCAACATCCTGTCGTACGACTCCAAACGGGCTTTCTGTTTGGCGTGACGGGCTTTCGGCGCCATGCGAATCCACTCCAACTCGCGCTCTAAGGTCTTTCTACGCTTGCTCGCCTGTTTCTCTTCTTGCGCCATTCGGTTGGTCTTCTGTTCCAGCCACGATGAGTAATTGCCTTTCCAGGGAATACCTTCGCCGCGATCCAGTTCAAGAATCCAACCTGCCACATTATCAAGGAAATAGCGGTCGTGCGTGATACATATCACGGTGCCTGCATATTGCTGCAAGTGTTGCTCCAGCCAATCGATAGACTCCGCATCCAAATGGTTCGTCGGCTCGTCGAGTAGCAGCACATCCGGCTGTTGAAGCAGCAATCGGCAAAGTGCCACGCGTCTTCTCTCGCCTCCGGAGAGGGTAGTGACCTTAGCGTCATCCGGCGGGCAACGGAGGGCATCCATCGCGCGGTCCAGTTTCTGGTCGATGTTCCAGGCGTCAGCTGCATCCAGTTTGTCCTGCAACTCTGCCTGACGAGCCAGCAACTTGTCAAAATCAGCGTCCGGCTCGGCAAAAGCCATGTTGATCTCGTCGTATTCCTTCAGCATGTCCATTATAGGCTGCACGCCTTCCTGAACCACCTCGCGAACGGTCTTTGTCGGATCCAGCTTCGGGTCTTGCTCCAGATAGCCGACCGAATAGCCGGGGCTCCAAACCACCTCGCCTTGATATTCTTTCTCTATACCTGCAATTATCTTGAGAAGCGTGGATTTTCCGGCGCCGTTCAAACCGATAATACCTATCTTGGCGCCATAGAAAAAACTTAGGTATATATTGTTCAACACTCGTTTTTGAGGACCGAAGTTCTTGCTCAGTCCTACCATCGAAAAGATAACTTTTTTGTCGTCTGCCATATTTGCTATGTTATTAGTGCGCTTTGACGGCGCATTTTTATCCAAATTAAAAAATCGTGCAAAGGTACAAAAAAAATCTCACATACGCAAGCGCGTACGCATTTTTTATGCTTATTTGCATTTTTTTTTGCTTTTGTTTGCTGTTTTTTTTGTTGGTTAACAACATAACATGGAGCATCTCTCAAGCATCTCTCAAGCATCTCTTCTCATCTTTCTCCTCCAACGTATCTTTTCTTTCTTTCTTTCTGATTCTCGTAAAAAAATATATTTTGTGCATGGAGAATTTGCGTATGTCGGAATTTTGTTGTACCTTTGCGGCGGATTGAGAATCTGGGAAACGCAAGTAAGTTCCAATGAAGACCAAAATGCTCAAAATACAATTACTGCTACTTGCCCTCGGATGGGCGGTCGTTTGTTCCGCCCGGAGTGTCAGAATAGTGTCGGATGGGAGCGACTTTTCCGACCGTCTGTTGCGTGCTGTCCAAAGCGTTGATACGGTTGTTTTGGATGGTTCGCAAGGTGAGTTTGTATTGGGTCATACCGTTGTGTGTAAGAATCTGAAAAACAAAACGATATTAGGAATAAATAAAGCACAGTTGCGGACGAAATTCCGAATGACGGAAACGATCGCTTCAGCCTTGGACAGCCTCGGAATCCGGGGCATGAGTACCGCCGGTGAAGGAGGCGTTTTGTCGAATGGCGTTAAGGTGCGTGAGGAACGTGAATGGCGCACACGGCAATACCTGATTGACCTTTTTGACGACCGGCAGGAGACTTTCCGTTCGGCGGGCGGATTGCAGTTGTCTTATTGCGCGGATATTACGGTTCGCGGATTGATGCTGCAAGGTCCCGGTTCGGTCGATGTGGGCGGAAACGACCTGATCGGCATCGACCATTCAACCCGTATTCATATCGACAGTTGCGATCTTCGCGACGGTTTGGACGGAAATATGGATATTGTCTTTCAGTCTGATAGTGTGACGGTTACCAACTGCACATTCGGCTATACCGCCTTGAGCTACGATCACATGAACTCGAACCTGATAGGAGCAGGAGACCGTTTTGTGGAGGACCGCGGCAAACTGCACGTGACCTATTCCGATTGTACGTGGCTGGAGGGTTGCCGCCAGCGAATGCCTATGGTTCGTTTCGGCGTTGTGCGTCTCGTTCGTTGCAAATGGCTCTGCCATACTTCGTATCCTGTTGTGGACGTGCGCAAGGAAGCACACGTCACCATAGAAGACGGATTTTTTGGAGAAGGAGTACAGATTCCTTACCGCATTGATCCGACTGCTACCTGCGAAATCCTACGTAACGTAGAGTAAAACTCTACTTTTCTCAAAAAAATTGCACTTTTATTTGCACAAGTGCATTTTTTTTTGTACCTTTGTCCCGTTTTTGTGCGTACCTTTTAACAAACGCGCAACATACGCGTACCATACGCGCTTGGACAAAGAACACAAATCAACTAAAATAACAACTAATAAACATATTTTTCATTATGAAACCAACTCACATTGAGCATTTGGGAATCGCAGTTACTTCGATTGAAGAGGCTGCTCCTTTTTTTGAGTTCCTTACCGGGAACAAGTGTTACAGTATTGAGGTCGTTGAGGACCAGAAAGTAAGAACCGCTTTCTTCAAAGTGGGAGAAGTGAAAATCGAGCTTCTGGAGCCGACAAGCCCCGAATCGACCATCGCTAAGTTCATCGAGAAAAACGGCGGTCGTGGCGGCGTTCACCACGTGGCTTTCAACGTGGATAATGTAGCTGATTGCCTCGCAGAGTGTGAAGCGGCAGGTATCCAACTCATCGATAAAGCTCCGCGCAAAGGTGCTGAGAACCTGATGATTGCTTTCCTTCACCCGAAAAGCACCAAGGGCGTTCTGACCGAGCTCTGCCAACAACCGGCATAAATGAACAAATGGTAAATGACAAAATTATAAATGTCTTTATGGATCAAGCTAAATTGGATAAACTGGTTGCTAACCGCGAGAAAGCGATGGCCGGAGGCGGTGAAGCAGCTATAGAAAAACACCACGCTAAGGGCAGTTATACCTGCCGTGAGCGTATCAATATGCTCCTTGACGAAGGATCGTTCGAGGAAGTGAATATGTTCCTCACCCACCGTTGCCACGATTTCGGAATGGAGAAAAAAGTGTTCCTGGGTGACGGCGTAGCCGTTGGTTCGGGTACTATTGACGGCCGTCTGGTATTTGTTTTTGCACAGGACGCCACTGTAATCGGTGGTTCGCTGAGCGAGACGATGGCTCTCAAGATCTGCAACGTAATGGATCAGGCTATGAAACTTGGAGCACCGATTATCGGTCTGAACGACTCCGGTGGAGCACGTATTCAGGAAGGTGCTTGCGCACTGGCCGGCTACGCTGAGATCTTCGAGCGTAACATCCTGGCTTCCGGCGTTGTGCCGCAGATCAGCGTCATCTTCGGCCCGTGTGCCGGTGGAGCCGTATATAGCCCTGCGCTGACCGACTTCATTATGATGACAGAGCAGAACTCCTATATGTTTATTACCGGACCGAAAGTAGTGAAATCCGTTACCGGAGAGGACGTGACCGTAGAGCAACTCGGTGGCGCAAAGATCCACGCTACCAAATCGGGTGTAACCCATTTCGTCGCTGCTACAGAGGAAGAGGCTCTCGCCGAGGTGCGCCGTCTGGTAAGCTTTATTCCGCAGAATAATATGGAAGAGGCTCCTGTAATCACTTGCACAGACGACATCACCCGCGTGGATGACAATCTGAACGAGATTGTTCCGGCAGACCCGAACAAACCCTATGATATGCACGAGATCATCAATACCATCGTGGACAATGGGGATTTTATGGAGGTTCACAAGGACTTCGCCAAGAACGTGATCTGCGGTTTCGCCCGTTTCAACGGACGCTCCACAGGTATCATCGCCAACCAGCCGTCTTGGCTGGCAGGTGTGCTTGACTGCGATGCCAGCCGCAAGGCAGCACGTTTCGTGCGCTTCTGCGACGCTTTCAACATCCAGATCCTAACCCTCGTTGACGTTCCGGGCTTCCTGTGCGGAACCGGACAGGAATACGCAGGTATCATCGATCACGGAGCAAAACTGATGTTCGCTTACGGCGAAGCGACCGTTCCGAAAGTTACTATCACTGTTCGTAAGTCTTATGGCGGTTCGCATATCGTGATGAGCTGTAAGCAACTTCGCGGCGACATGTGCTACGCTTGGCCGAACGCTGAGATTGCCGTAATGGGCGCAAGCGGAGCGGTAGGAGTACTGCAGGCTAAGGCTATCAAAGCCATCGAAGATCCCGCAGAGAAGAAAGCCTTTATCGCTGAGAAAGAAGCGGAATACAAAGACTTGTTTGCATCGCCTTACCAGGCTGCCAACCGCGGATATATCGACGACGTGATTGAGCCTCGCTACACTCGCGCACGTATCATTCGCGCATTCGAGATGTTGCAGACCAAGCGTCTTACCAACCCGCTCAAAAAGCACTCGAATATACCATTGTAAATCTAAATCACTAAATCGTAAATCGTTAAATCGTAAATTACTATGGTATTACTCGCAGTAACCGCAGAGACGTGGATTGTCACCGGACTTGGTTTCGGAATCGTGCTGGCATTGCTCTTCTGCTTGGTGTTCATCATCCAGTTTTTAGGATGGTGCATGCAGAAGATGTTGGCTCCCAAGGCTCCCAAAACCGTGAAGGAGGAAACCAAACCTGCCACACCGGCTCCGGCTCCGAAACCGGCGGTCGCATCTGTGTCTGAGGCTGGCGATGTGGAAAAAGCCGCGATCGCCATGGCGCTCTATTTGTTTAGCGGAGGAAAACACGATCTTCCTACGGCTCCTATCGCGCCGCAGGCTCGTAACACCGCATGGAACGCAAAAGAAATTGGATTAAACAACAAAGGGTTCTGATGCTTTGACACGGCCCGCAAGAAAATCAAATCATTATGAAGGAATTCACATTCAAAATTAACGGCGCAGAATACAAGTGCGCTGTGGAGGAAATAGAAGCCGGTCTGACCAACGTAACCGTCAACGGCAAAACCTATCAAGTAGAAACTCCGAAACCGGAGAAACCGGCGGCTAAACCCGTTGTAGCTCCGGCTCCGAAACCGGCTGCTCCGGCTCCTGCCGCTGCTCCCGCAGCTCCGAAAGCTGCTTCTGCTCCGGCCGCAGGTGTTCAGGTGAAGAGCCCGCTGCCCGGTAGTGTAATCAAAGTGCTCGTATCCGAAGGCCAGGCTGTGAAACGCGGAGACACACTCCTCACGCTCGAATCCATGAAAATGGAGAACGCTATTATGGCAGAGCAGGATGGAACGGTTAAACAGATTGCTGTAACCCCTGGTCAGAACGTAATGCAGGACGACCTCCTCGTAGTGCTTGGATAAATTACCAGTTACCATTAATCAACAACAAATCAAATGGATATTTTGGAATTTTTCGGTGGTATGGGATTCATGCATATCTGCTGGAAAGAAGTAGTAATGCTTCTTGTCAGCTTCTTCTTGCTCTATCTCGCCATTCATAAAAAATACGAGCCGCTTTTGTTGCTGCCTATCGCTTTCGGTATGTTGCTGACCAACCTGCCCGGCGCAGGTCTGTTCCATAGTGAACTGTGGTCTGCGTTTATCGATCCGAGCAGCCCGATGTACCACTCTTATGGCGCTATCCTCAAAGAGGGTGGTCTGTTGGACGTACTGTATATCGGTGTCAAAGCCGGTTTGTATCCCTGTCTGATCTTTGTCGGAGTAGGCGCTATGACCGATTTCGGACCGCTGATTGCCAACCCGAAATCGCTTATCCTCGGCGCCGCTGCACAGATAGGTATCTTTATTACTTTCCTCTGTGCGAACGCGCTGGGCTTTACGCCAGCAGAGGCTGGTTCTATCGGTATCATCGGTGGAGCAGACGGCCCGACAAGTATCTTCCTGACCAGCAAACTCGCTCCGCATTTGTTAGGCCCTATCGCCATTGCAGCGTATAGCTACATGGCGCTTGTGCCGGTGATTCAGCCGCCTATCATGCGCGCGCTCACTACCAAGAAAGAGCGTGCTATCAAAATGGGTCAGCTTCGTCCGGTCAGCACAACCGAGAAAATCGTCTTCCCGATTATTATTACAGCCATCGTGGCTCTTATCCTGCCGGACGCAGCTCCGCTGATCGGCTGTCTGATGCTCGGTAACCTGATGAAGGAGAGTGGAGTAGTAGAGCGTCTGTCCAAAACGGCACAGAACGACCTGATGAACATCGTAGTGGTCTTCCTCGGTCTCTCGGTGGGTGCCACCGCCACGGCTGACAGCTTCATTAACCTCCAGACGCTGATGATTCTCGGAATGGGTATCGTTGCCTTTGGAATGGGTAGTGCAGGTGGCGTGTTGCTGGCTAAGTTCATGAACCTCTTCCTCAAAGAGAAAATCAACCCGCTTATCGGTTCCGCAGGTGTATCGGCTGTGCCTATGGCCGCACGTGTGAGCCAGATGGTAGGACAGGAGGAGAACCCCTCGAACTTCCTGCTTATGCACGCGATGGGTCCGAACGTAGCCGGCGTAATTGGTTCTGCCGTTGCCGCTGGTGTCCTTCTGACCATGTTGGGGTAATTGCCAATTATCAACTATCAATTGTCAATTAGAATGTCCAACCGACAGATAGGAACAATAGTACTGATAATAGCCATGTTTATCGTGGCTATTTCAGTATTGTTCACCAACAATCTTGCCCGGCAACTTCAACAGGAAGAACGCCGTAATATGGCTATCTGGGCGGAAGCTACCCGCCAACTTGTGTTGGCGGAAGGCGATGCGGATATCGACTTCGTCACTACTATCATTGAGGGAAACACTACGATTCCGGTATATATCTGCGACCAGGAAGGTAACGTGCTGGCAAGCCGTAATGTGAAGAAAGACAGCCAACGAATAGGCAAACACGGACCGATAGAAGTGCAGGTGGCTGATGGCGTCACGCAGTATATCTACTGGGATGACAGCCGTTTGCTTACCAGCCTTCGCCAAGTGCCTTATGCCCAGTTTGCGCTTATCTTCATTTTTATCTCAGTGGCGGTATTCACTATGCTGACAGCCCAACGCAGCGAGCAAAACCGTCTGTGGGTCGGTTTGAGCAAAGAAACGGCACACCAGTTGGGTACGCCTATCTCCTCGCTCAACGGATGGCAACAACTACTCGCAGAGCAATATCCGGACGATCCCTATGTGCCGCAAATGCGCAAAGATATCGACCGTCTGCAGATGATTGCCAACCGCTTCCAGAAAATAGGCAGCGAGCCCGAACTGAAACAGGTGGACGTAATACCGGTTATTGAAGAAACGGTTGTTTACATGCGCACGCGCATAAGTAATAAGGTGACCATTGACGACACAGCGTTGCAAGGCATCAGCCGTAAGGTAGCGGTCAATGCGCCGTTATTACAATGGGTTATTGAGAATATGCTCAAGAATGCCGTGGACGCTATGTCGGGCGAAGGAACTATCCAATTCCAGCTGCATGAGAACGAACACGAACTGATGTTGGACATCAGCGACACAGGCAAAGGAATGGACATCCGTACGCAACGTCGCATCTTCGAGGCTGGTTTTACTACAAAAGACAGAGGATGGGGCTTAGGACTTCCACTCGCCAAGCGTATTATCGACCAATATCATGGAGGCAAACTCCTGCTTAAACAATCGGAGCTTGGTGTTGGATCGACTTTCCGTATTGTCCTCAAAAAGCCCGAAAACGGTTGAACCGCTTCCACTCATGCTTGCATAGAGAGCGCCTGCTTCCAGTAGGCGCTCTTTTATTTGCGCGATAGTCGGATGAAGCGGGAAAACCGTTTGCTCGAAATCGTTGACAAGCAGGTCTCCGTGCTGCCTGATAGCGTCACAGAAAGAGCCGGAACCGGTTTGCCCGAACAGCAGAGACTGGATTTGTCCTTCCGCTTCGGGATGCTTTGTAATACCGGCATAAGCTTCACGCGTGGACACTCCTTCTTCGGGTTTGACAAGAATGATTCTTATTCCGCGCAGGTCGATGTCAACAGGAGTAAGCAGATCACCGATACCCGCTGCATAGCACGGCGTGTTATAGACAAAGAACGGACAATCGGCTCCTAACGGCCTTACTTCTGCCGCCAACTGCTCACGGCACAAACCCAGCGAGAAAATCTCATTCAAGGCGATCGCCATGTGCGCGGCATCGCTGCTTCCGCCGCCTAATCCGGCTCCAAAAGGTATATTCTTGCGGAAACGGATACGTACGGTGCCTATTTGCGGATACTTGGCTGCCATGCGTCTGTAGCATTGGATGATCAAGTTATCCTCGGGATTGCAATCTACGGCAATACCTTCTTGAACGAAGGAGATAGGTGATTGCTGATTGCTGATTGGTGCCACTTCCAACTCGTCATGCAGGCTATAAACAGGCACGAAGATGGTTTCCAAATCGTGGTAACCATCTTCGCGTTTGCGTATGACACGCAGGCCTAAATTTATTTTGCAATTTGGATATAAAATCATAGATTAAACCGTATCCATGAACGATTTCTGCACTTTGTTGAACACGACAATACCGAAGGCCAGCAGAAGAGCCATGAACAGGAAACTGTAACCGAGCATCCACCACTCCGGCGGATTGCTTGCTCCGAGGAATCCGTATTTGAAGAACTCAACGATTCCCGTAACCGGGTTGAGCATCATGGCCAGACGAATCTTCTCGTTTGTGATGGTGGACAGAGGATAAATAACCGGCGTAGCATACATCCACAGGCTGACGAAGAATCCCAAGAGCACCTGCAAATCGCGGTATTTGGTTGTCATACTGGAGAACAGAATACCAAAGCCAAGCGCCAAACCGGCTAACATAACAATCAGTAACGGAACAAGGCAAAGCGTCCAGTTGGGCTCAATCGTGAAATCACCCGGAAAAATCAGGTAATAGATATACACGATCAGGAACAAGCCGAACTGAATGGAGAATCGTACCAGGTTGCTGATGACGTCACTCAGCGGGCTTATCAGACGCGGGAAATACACTTTGCCGAAGATATTGGCGTTGCTGACAAACGTGTTGCTGGATTTGGTCAAGCAATCCGAAAAATACTGCCAACAACAAATACCTCCAAGGTAGAACAACGCTTGCGGACGGTTGTCGGTTCCGATGCCGGCGATACCGTTGAACACCACCATATACATCACAACCGTCATAATTGGCTGGATGAAGAACCACAACGGACCGAGTACTGTCTGCTTGTACTGGGTAATAATGTTTCGTTTTACAAAAAGCGTTAGCAGATCGCGGTAACGCCAAATCTCGCCTAAATCTACGGCGAGTAATTTGTCTTTCGGCTTAATGACGGTGGTCCAATTCTGATCATCGAAAGCCGCTTCAGTAGTCTTTATTTGTGCCATGTGTTTAATAAAAATTCCAATTAGGGTGCAAAGATACAACTTTTTTTGCACATATCAAAATATTTTTGTAATTTTGCACTCGAAAATGGGAAAGATTGCAACAATTGGTTTTTTTGATGGTGTTCATCGGGGTCATAAGTACCTTTTTGAGCATCTGCGTCAGGAAGCGGTACGCCGCGGTCTGAAGTCTGTTATTGTCACTTTTGACCGTCACCCTCGTTCGGTTTTGCAGACCGACTACGTACCTCGTTTGCTGACCACACTCCCGGAGCGTGAGGCGATGCTGAGCCAAGAGGCGGACGAGGTGCTTGTTTTGCCATTTGAGCAGATCCACCAACTGACCGCATCCGGTTTTTTGCAGCACTTGCATGCAGAACACGGAGTCGAAGTGCTGCTCATGGGTTACGACCATCAGTTCGGTTCCGACCGTCTGCGTCATCCGCAGGATTACCGCAAGGCGGGCGAAGAGAACGGAGTGGAGGTCGTTTCTTTGGGTGAGTTTATTGACGGCGAGTGGCATGTCTCTTCTACGGAAATCCGCCAAGCGCTCGAGAGCGGCAATATCGCTATGACGAACGAACTGCTCGGCCATCCCTACGAAATGAGCGGTATCGTTGTGCACGGAAACGGCATCGGTCGGGGAATAGGTTTCCCGACGGCCAACATCCAGCCGGAAAGCCCGGAGAAAATAGTGCCGAAAAACGGTGTTTATGCAGTCTCGATACCAACGTATTGTCTAGGATTCACAAACGGGATACTAAACATAGGTACGAACCCGACCGTCGGGAATAGCGAACGTACGATAGAATTGCACATTCCCGGTTTCCACGGTGATTTATACGGCGAGCGGCTCACTATCCGCTTCGAGCGTTTTATCCGCGAAGAGAAGAAATTCAATAGTCTGGACGAACTGAAACAGCAGATTCAGGAGGACGTGAGCCGGTTGGCATGAATCATTCGTGCTGGTAGCATCCGGCATCCGGCGGACAGTTCGTCCGGGACAAACCGTCACGGTCCATAGGCCATGGTAGGGCAGTAAGGCTGTCTCCTATACCTATGGCCGGACTCAGGCTGTCCAGATGGAAATCATAGTAAACGTATTTCTTGTATTCATAGAAATGGTTGCGGAACACCGGCACAGTGTCTGCACTCTCCGGCACTTGCTTGGGGTCCTGCCAATAGGTGTTGGCTAAGGCATGAGGCACACGGAGCGTGTCCGTCTTGAGATAGTTGCCGAGGAAAGTGCCGGGATAATACTGGTCAAACGGCGTGGCGACTACCAGCTGGTCGGTCAGATAACCGGTGATAATACAGTTGTAGAACGACGTGACGGTTTTCGGACCTGTCTTCTGCAGATTGTCGATGAACACCGCCGCGGCATTCTCTTTGGCCACCGACTGAATGCGTATGGTCGTGTAGCCGAAATACGATGCGATGGTAGAATGGATAAAATCGTGCTCTCCGCCGGAGCAATAGACGCAATAGGAAGCGCAGTTACTGATCTCCGTGTTCACCACCTGTGCGTCTGTGTTCACCAGAACCAAGCCGTACAACGCATGGTTGTGAATACGACAACCGTTCATCCGTAGTTGTGGCAGCGAGTCGGTGCAAGAACTGTAGGCATACAGTCCCACGTTTCCGGAGAGGATATCTACGTACTCCAGTTGATAGTTCCTCGGTTGGTCTGCTTGCAGATAGATGCCGTTCCAGCCGCCCGAGGCATACAGGTAAGGCACACTGTCGAACAACCGGTCCAGCCTGTCGCCACGGATGGAAACAGGCTGCTCACGAGTGCCTTTTGCCGTCACATTGCCTAACGCGTATATCGATGCGCCCTTGTGCATATATAGGGTAGCACCGGCATCGATGGTCATATCTCCGACCACAATCACCGTGTCAAAGAGCAGGTAAGGCCTTTCGGCGGTGAAATGATACGTGTCGTATTGCAGGCGTCCTCCGCGAAGACCGAGACGTGTCACGTTCTGGCCGTAGGCTTCCAGCGTCACCGATTGTGTAACATCCGTTTTCAAATGGAAATGCAAATGGTCTTCTATCCGCACGACGCCGTTCTCCGCCAACGCTCCGAAATCAGCTATCCGCACGAAAACGAACAAACTGTCGCCTCCGTAAACAGGCAATTCGGTCAGCCGGCTCAGGTCCTGCTCGCCGTCCATATTGACCTTGAAAGCCTCGCCGTCATCCATCCACACGCGGTCGATGACGAGTGCGTTCTTGTTGGGGTTGTACACCATTAGTTGCAAGGTGGCACTCCCTTGTTCGGTCAGAACCGTGTCGAACGAAAGGGTGTCGCACGAGAAACGTAACCGCAGGGAGGGATCGTCGCTCGGCTGGTACTCACGGCAGGACACCAAAGCGCACGCGCATATAAAAACGAATAGAATCTTACGCATTTACTCGAAATTGAATGTCAGACAAATACAATGACTGGTCATGTTTTTGATAGAAGCAGAGTAGAAACCGTCCGCCTCGGTCAGGCTGCCAACGGCACTCCACGGTGCCAACTGGTTGGCAAAACCGATACGGTATGTTATTTCCGGACAGAACTTGAACCATTGGAAATACAGATCCACGCCAAAGCCGACTTCGCAGAAATAATCCGTCAGGTTGAGCACAATCGGTTTCTCGCGGTCACGGCTGGTGTTGAAACTGACGCCGCCACCACCTATCACGTATGGCCGGAAATTGCCCATCCGTTCGGCTGAGAACTTCAGGTACAACGGCAGATTGACGGGAATAGCCAGTACATCTATGCGGTCTCCCAATGGAGGCGAACCTTTGACAGGCCTGTCCGATGCCGATTTGAAAGTGATCGTACGGCTGGTGAACTGCAAACCCGGGCAGAAACGCAGGTTCAGGAACTTGCACAGACGCAGGTCGCTCACAAAGCCGACGTTGAAACCCGGCATCACCGAACTGACGCGCGAGTGGATCGTATCCGGAGCACCGGCCATCATCAACTGTTGCTCACTGTCGTGTATCATGAATGTGGCGAAGTTCATGCCTAACTGGAATCCGAAGTGGAAGAGTTTGTCGTCCACATACGGCCTGTTCATTCCTCCTTGTGCCGAAGTACTACAGGTGATAATACTTAGCGCGAAAACTATGAATAATCGTTGTATTTTCAAATCTTCAATACTCAAAAGTCGTTGCTTGTTGTGTTGTTGCCGCTGTCATCGCCCATGTCGTCAACTCCGCCGCCCATTTCGTCGCGGTTCCAACGGCGTTGTTTGTTGTTGCCGAAGTTATAGGTGATCGTGAAACTGATCGTACGGCTGTGCCAGCGGTTCTCGCTGAACTGCCAGAACTTGTCTCCCCAAGTGGTATTGCGTCTTGCACGGCTGTCCAAGATGTCGCGTACGTTCAGCGCTAAAGCCAGTTGTTTGTTGAGGAAAGTGTGGCGAAGACCTATGTCGAGCGAATAACTGTGGCTCGTCGTACCTTGCGCCACCACGCGCGGACTGCGGTAGTTACCCGTGATCTGGCCCGAGAAATTCTTGGTGAACATAAACTGGGCGTTCAACCGTACCGAGCCGGCGAAGATATTCTGCTTGTCCAGATTCACTGGAATCTTGATTCCCTGGTGGAGAATGGTGTCATGCACGGCGGACACGTTGTTCCAATAGAAATTCGCGCTGGTCGTCAGTTGGAGCAGCTCGCCGAAAAGACGGTTTTTCGCCACCACCTCGACGCCCAGATCCTGACGGGTGGAGATGTTGAGATAGGTGTTCTTCATCGTCTTTCCGTCGGCGTCCATATATTTGATGTTCTGCACGGCGCCTTCCCGGTATCTCCAGAAGATACCTGCGCTCAGTGTGTGCCGTTCCCAGGTCTTCAGGTAGTTCAGCTCCAAGTTGTTGGAGTAGGCGGGAAGCAGGTCCACGTTTCCGTAACTGATGTTTGTACTGTCGCTGAGATCCATTCGGGGGTTGATCTGGTGTCCCCACGGACGGTTGACACGCCGGGTGTAGTTGAGTTGCAACTCGTTTCCTCCGCCGAAATCATAACTGATGTACGCGCTCGGGAAGAGTTGGAAATACGCCGTGTCTTTTTTGTTCGGATAGGCGGCATAGGCATCGGTCTCTGCGCCTGTGTTGTCTTTGTAAACCGACTCCAGATGGCGCATGTAATACTCGCCGCGCAAACCTACCTGGATCGACAGTCGGTCCCAGAAACGGTTACCGTAGGTGATATAAAGCGCATGGTTTTGCGTCAGACCATCGACTTTCGAGTAGTACGGGAATAGCTCTGTTTTTGTGCCGTCTTTGGCGATGTTGTGTGCGGAGGACGAACTGTTACTCCAGTTGCGGGTGTAGTCGTAACCGGCTTCCAGACGGCTCTTGGGAGTGGGCTTCCACTCGTAATCCGCTTTGATCTCTATACCTTGGTTTTTGTTCAGATTGTCTTGGTCCTGATAGGTCGTGTCGTTTTCTATCTGGGTGTAATTGGTTAGCTGGTTCCAGCCGAAGTTATTGTAGGTTCCGCTTACAATCAGTTTGTGCTCGTCCAGCTCCAGGGTGTAGTCGAGCGTGGCGTTGCCGCCGGGGTGGCTGCCTGTGCCGTTTTGCAGACGTTTGTATTCACGCAGTGTTTCTCCCAAGGGGTTACTCAGGATATAGGTTCGGTCATTGGTGTTGCGGTTGTTGAACACATTCGGTTCGCTGACCATGCCGAAGCCCGAAACGCCTATGGTCGAGTGTTCCGCTACGTGGAAGTTCAGACCTGCACGGGCGAATATACCTCCGCCGCGATGAGTCTGTACACCTTCTTGCTGCAAACGGTTCACTATCAGCGACGAATCCAGTTTCTCCGTGCCCATTCCGTCTAAGGTGTAGCGGTCGGTGATACTTCCGCCGTTACTGATGTGGTAGCGGTAACCTGCGTTGAAATATCCGTCCACGGGCCCTGCGTTGAAATTGATATTAAAGCCCACGTTACCTCCCGGAGGGGTGGTCCAGGGCTTTGCCAGAGCATAGTTGATACCGGCTTGCACGGAGCCGTAGAAGCCTGCTGCACGGTCTTTTTTCATCACCAGATTGATAATGCCGGAGGTGCCTTCGGGCGAGAATTTCGCGGAGGGATTGGTGATCAATTCGATTTTCTCAATCGTTCCCGCAGGCATCTGTTGGAGCACTTGTGCGCGGTTCTCGCTGTTCAGTCCTGCCGGCTTGCCGTTGATCCATATCTCCACATCCTCCGAGTTGCGCAGACTGATGTTGCCTTCCTGATCGACATCCACGGAAGGGATGTTCTCCAGCACATCCGTCACGCTCGCACCTGCGGAAGCGATGTTCTGATCCACGGTAAACACTTTCTTGTCCAGTTCAAATCGCATGGAGCTGTTTTGTCCCACCACTTCCACTTCGTTCAGGGTCTGGGTGTCTTCTTTGAGGAAAATGCGTCCGATGTTGAGATCCGCTCCGGCGATGGTTATCTCCCGGCGGACTTCGCTGTAACCCATAAAACTGATGACCAGCACATATTTGCCCTCTTTCAGTTCGATGGTGAAACTGCCGGTGGCGTCGGTGATCGTTCCGCCTACTGTTTCCTTGTTCTCCTGGTTTTTCTCAACGCTTACGTTGACAAAATCCATCGGCTGGCGTGTCGTGTTGTCATACACGCGACCGGTTACGCTGTTTCCTGCCCATGCCGTCACGGCGAGAGACAGGAACAAAATCAGATTTACAATCTTTTTCATGTGAGTAAAAATTCTACGGCCATCCGGTAGCCGTTTGTACCTTTTCCTATAATACTATGCGCGCACACGGGCGTGAGCAGACTCACGCGCCTGAATGCTTCCCGCTGACTAATGTCGCTAATATGTACCTCTACTACCGGCACTTCGCTTTCTTCTATGGCATCCCGCAAGGCTACACTGGTGTGGCTGTATCCTCCGGCATTCAGGACGATGCCGTCAGCTCTGTGAGCCTCCTCATTCATCTCCTGTATCCAGTCGATCAAGTCGCCCTCGTGGTTCGATTGGTGGTAGATCAAGTGCACGTCGGGATATGCTTGTTGGATTGCAAGCAAAATCTGTGCCATCGTTTTCGTGCCGTATATCTCCGGCTTCCTAAGTCCCAATCGGTTGAGGTTGGGCCCATTGATAATTGCGATTTTTTTCATGAATCAATTATCAACTGTCAATTATCAATTGTCAATTGTCAATTATCAATTATCAATTACCTTGCTCCGTTGACGGCAAGCAGGAATTCGTCGTTGTCCTCTGTGCGTTCCATATACGCTTTCAGTTTCTCCATCGCTTCCTGTCCGTTCATGTCGCTCAGTTGTTTGCGGATCTGCCACATGCGTGTCAGAACGTCTTGTGGCAGAAGCAGGTCGTCGCGACGGGTGCTTGAGGCAGGAATGTCCACGGCGGGGAAGATACGGCGGTTCGCCAGTTTGCGGTCCAGCTGCAACTCCATGTTACCGGTTCCCTTGAACTCCTCGAAGATCAGGTCATCCATCTTGCTGCCTGTCTCGGTCAGAGCGGTGGCAATGATGGTCAGACTTCCGCCGTTCTCGATGTTACGTGCTGCGCCGAAGAAGCGTTTGGGTTTGTGCAAAGCTTGGGCTTCCACACCGCCGGACAGCACTTTTCCGCTCGACGGAGCCACCGTGTTGTAGGCGCGAGCCAGACGGGTGATCGAATCCAGCAGAATGACTACGTCGTGACCGCTTTCCACCAGACGTTTGGCTTTCTCGTGTACGATATTGGCTACTTTCACATGGTTCTCCGCCGGTTCGTCGAAGGTCGAAGCAATGACCTCCGCATTCACGCTGCGAGCCATGTCCGTCACTTCCTCCGGACGTTCGTCTATCAGAAGCACGATCATATACACCTCGGGGTTGTTCTTGATAATAGCGTTTGCCAACTCTTTGAGCAACACGGTCTTACCTGTCTTCGGCTGAGCCACAATCAGTCCGCGCTGACCTTTACCGATAGGCGCGAACAGATCTATAATACGCACGCTCAACGGGTCGTTCTTGCCCGTGCACAGACGGAATTTCTTGTCGGGGAAGAGTGGGGTGAGGTTCTCGAAAGCGATACGCTGTTTAGCCATTTCGGGAGCCAGACCGTTGATACGGATCACTCTATCCATCGGGAAGAACTTGTCCGGCTGGGGGTTGACGCGTATCGAACACTCCACGGTGTCGCCGGGCTTCAATCCGTATTGGCGAACCTGGTCTTTGCTCACATACACATCATCCGGGCTGGGCAGGTAGTTGTAGTCGGCCGAGCGCAGGAACCCGTAGCCGTCCGGTGCACACTCCAAGGTGCCCATGGCAATGACGTTCTCGCCTAAGTTCGGCAGTTTGTATTCGTTCTTCGGCTCCTCAGCCACTGTCTCTTCCTCCGGTTCCGGTGCTACGGGAGGATCAGGAGTAACGCTGGTCACCAGCTCCGCATTGGCCTGAGCTCTGGCTTTCTCCTCGGCTTTGGCTTTGGCTTCCGCCTCTTTCTCGGCTTTGGTCTTGCGTGTACGTTTCTTCGGGGCTTCTTCCTGAATCTCAGCCGTTGGTATAGCATCCTCGTGAGCCGGGGTGGGTTCCTCTGCCGCGAACAACTCCCCTTGTACGGAAGGCGTAGCAACGGGTTCGCCCAATGCTTCGTCTATCTGAGCCAGCGGCTTGCGGGACTCCAGCGCCTGAACGGTCTTGTTGGGCTTGTGGTTGTTGGCTTTCATCTGTTCTTGTATCTCTGCCATCTGCTCGGTCTCGCTGCCTACGGTGGCTACCACCTGCTCGCTTTTGAGGTTGGAGGTGTTCACTTTCTTGGCGGCAGGGCGGCGTACGCCGCGCGCACGCTCACGCTTGCTCGGAAGACCTGCGGCTATACGCGCATCTTCTTTGGCTTGCACATTGGCGGCACGGTTGTCGGCCTGCGCATCCAGAATGGCATAACTAATTTCTCGGATCGACTGACTGCGGCGGGGACTCAAGCCCATGCTCACAGCTATCTCACGCACTTCATCGAGCGACATACGCTCGAGCTTTTGTAAATCGTATTGCATAAAAATAAATATGGGATTCTTTAGACTTGGATGGGTCAGGACGAGTATCCTTTCTCAAATCCGCTGCAAAATTACAAAAAAAATCCCATATATGCAAATATTTTTTCAAAAAAATGCAAATACATTTGTGTATGTCAAAAAAAAGTACTACCTTTGCACCGGATTTTTGATTCAGTATGTTGCCTGCATGGCATAAGGGGTATTAGCTCATCTGGCTAGAGCGCAACACTGGCAGTGTTGAGGTGAGCGGTTCGAGTCCGCTATACTCCACAAAGAGGAGCGGTTTGTCCGCTCCTCTTTTGTGTCTATCCGCGTGTGTTCATCTATCCGCTCTTTTCATCTATCCGCCAATCTTGGCGGATCCCCTACAGCTTCTTGGTGGCGTCGTAGGTCTCGATGGTCTTTGTTTGAATGACTACGCTGGTGTCGCCTTTCTGCCATGCTTCGCTTCGTGTGGTCACGGTCCGCGTGACGTTGCAGGCGGTGGCGACTATCGCCACCATGCCTGCCAAGATGATCTTCTTCATATTTGTCCATTGTCCTTTGTCCATTGTCCTTTGTCTAAGTGCATTCACTCGGTCTATCCCGACCGCTGCGCTTAGAGCAAATCGGGCCATATAACCGTTCCGCTTTCCTCGTCGTAGTTCTCCCAGCCTTTGGCGAAGAGCCAGCCGTTGAAGGTGGTGTGCGGGTCTCCGGCTTTGCGGGCGAGTGCCCAGCGAGCCTGGTCGGCGGTCAGGTGCGCCAGGTCGCGGCTACGTACCAGAGCGGTGGCCCGTACGGTGGAGAACTTACCCTGGATGATCTGTTCTGCCGGTGTGATAGGCGTGGTGCGTTCGCTCGCCTTGCGGTAGTTGTAGGTCGTGCGATACTTTTTACTGATTTTGCCCGAGATGTGATGTACCGGGTCTTGGAATACTACTTGTCCCATAGTTGTTAAGGTTTTTGGTTTTAATCGCCCATATATGGTCGATACGGGGATCCGCCAAACTTGGCGGATACAAAGACCATGCGGGCGGGGTTGATACTGCGCCGGCATAACATGCCGGCAATTATAAAAACAGATGCCGGCTTAGTTGCCGAGCTTGTTGTACTCCTGGGCAATCATGTAGTTGCGGAGATAGGAGTACTTGGGTTTGGGGGATTGGAGCTGCTTCTCGAAAGCGGCTTTGTACGCGGCAATCTGCTCCTCGGTGAGGGCTGCGACGGCTTGGATCGCCTGACGGAACTTGTTGTGCGTGGCTATTTCCGCAGGTTTGTAGGGGTTTTGGGCGAGGTCACGGGGGTTGCAGATCTTGCCGGTACAAAGGGTGCGCTTTCGCTTCTGGAAGTACGTATCAGAATGCATGCAGATCTTGCCCTGATAGTGCTTCACCATGTCAATGGGTTTGTAACGTGCCATAGTTAGGATTTAGATTGTGGTACACCGACGAGATACCGACGGGATACCGTGTTAAACAATGATGTTTTCCGAAAAACAGTGCAAAGATACTATCAAAGTAACTTTAGTGTTCCTCCAAAAGTGCGAATTTTATCAAAAAATCGTATTTTTTCCTTTTTCGGGCTTGATTAAAGAACCATTTGACGGTGGTGTAAACTCTTTCGGGCGTTATTCCATGCTTCATAGCCACAGCCTCGCGTGCCTCATGCGCCGAAGCACCCTTGTCCTGTGCCACAAAATAATCATCCACCACGGCTTGGTTTTGCACTTCTATCTGATGCCGTTTTTCCGACATCCGGAAGTCATTTGGATCCCGCACCAAATAAGGTACATCGTATAAAGGATAATCCATAGTTGTAAATTTAATTAAAAGGTTTTTTATCCACCATCTCAAAAGCCTCTGTATCCAACTTGGAATATACCCCGTAGTGCTCTCCGTACTTGGCAATAAACAGTTTCGTATCGTTCGGCAGTGGCACATTCGCGCCGTTGTAGTTGAACGGCTTGGGCTGGCAATGACTGATGGCAAAATAAGGATTTGCGTCAATCTCAATCTTCTGCTCCCTCTGCCAAAACAAGGTCGCATAGATCTGCCGCTGCTTGGGAACCGGCAATGTGCTCCAGAGCCGCTTGCAAGCCTCTTTCCGGTTGCCAAACTGCTGCTCGTCAGGTGCCAGAAAAGCCCAAATAACTTCAAAAGACCGGTTTAGAACCGGAGCAGTTTTATTCTCCATAATTTTCTCTTTAATTTTCTCTTTAATTTTCTCTCCCTCCCCCTATATACTCTATGCAGTGTAGAGGAGGGGGAGATTTTTCTTTATATTCTTTTGCTTCTTTTCTTTTATGCCCTTTCTTTTTACCCGGGTATATGCTTGTTCCTTTTTGTGCACCAAAAGGAACAAGCTAACCGGATGGATAAAGGGTTCGCGGACTTATCCGTTAAACGCCAAGCGGAAGCCTCGCTTGATGGAGTCGGAATCGGGATGGGCGGCAGCCAGTTTCTCGGCGGTGCGCTTGACGTCGGCACGCATGTCCTTGAGTTGGGCGGCTATCTGCTCCTGGAGGGCGAGCTGCTGGAGGTAGATGGCGTGGTTGGGGTCGGAGGTGATGGCAGGGTTGGTGTTCTTCTCCCAGGTGAAGGACTTAGGCCGGCTGACGACGATCTTGATACCGTGGTACTCGATCGTGCCGGTGAAGTTCTTACCCAAGCCTTCCTCGGCGATGATAGCTTCTACTGCCTGCTTCACGTCCTCGCGCAGGCTGTCCATGGTGGCATTACTCTCGTTGGCAGCGATCTGTGCTGCGAAAAATTGGTCGATGACCGGGTAGTTGGAAGTTGTTTGAACTGGTTTGATGTTGTTTGACATAGTTGTAAAAGTTTTGTGCGTGATCTGTATGCGAGTGGCCACTCAATGCACGTGCAGACACACAAACTTTCGCGGTTAATAAATAGTTCTTTGCGTCCTTCCTTTGTGAAAGACGCTGCAAAATTACTGCTTATTTTTGACATGAACAAGTTTTGAAATTGATTGTAAATAGCTGTGTTTCAGTACTTTCTAAAACAAAAACAGTCCGTGCTAAAACGGACTTAAAACGCAAAATTCAAAAAATAAAACAAACCCGCTTTTCGTTTTAATAAAAAACAAATTTTAAAACAAACGATGCAGATTTTGAAACGGAAAATGAAAACGATGTGAGTAAATCGTTTTAGAATCGGTAAATTTGGGCACAAAAAAAAGCGCAGAATCAACTAATTTCTACGCTTTCCCATTGTGAGATGACTTGTTCAAACTCAGAAAGACCCTTCCATGAGGTTCTTTTCTTCACATTGACAGCTGAGTTGGAAGGTGGCTTGTATTGCCCGTTCGCCTTCTTGTAAGTCGCTGCAAAATAGTTCACGAAAGCCAAGTTTTTCTTAATCGGTATTTCGCACCATCCCATTAGGCACGCCACATAATCCGCAGGCACGGTCTTGCGCCTTGGATTGGCGGGCAGATACTCGTCAAAATGCGTGATGATATACCGCACCGAAGAGATCTTCTCGCGGTCTTCCGCAAACAACTGCAATTCTTCTGCTGTATAAATACCGCGCTGTTCCTCTTCCACTAATTCCTTGGTCGCCAACGAACACACATCATCGAATTCGAGATTGTGAAAACCCTTTTGCGAGAATTCTTCCTCGCTCTCACTCGCTTGCCTTAGATCAATCGCCGGATTGTTGTCCGGGCTGAACTCGCTCGTGTTAAGCCGGATACTATTGATGTGTTTTCTTATGCGGAGATAGTTTTCCTCTTTGAAATCATGGTATAACTCCGTGCATTGGTTGGGGTCTCTGCGGATGTATTGCTCTTGCCGGATTACCTCTAAACAGACAAGCAATGACTCGCGCAACATATCAAAGAACCGCTTCATATCCATGCAAAGCCGTTGTACTTCCGGAGAATAAGCATCCAGTCCGTACATGGGGCGCGTATAAGGTGCGATACCCAATGACGAACGCTCAAAAATGGACGGTGGTGTGTAATCTTGAATAGAAGCGGGTACGGTGGTACTGCTGTTTGGTGTGAACCGCTTGTATATGTCCTTCATTTGCGTCACGCCGGAATGTATCTTGCGCAGTAACTGATGAGCCGAGTTGAAATAATGGTTGTTCCGCGTTACAAACTGACTGTTGAAAGTCAGCGAGAAATCCAACAACTGCGCGTGCTGCTCTTGCAAGTTCGCTATCGCTCCAAGCAGCTTTGTGTCAAGGGCAGCTATGTCTATCGCCGTGCGCCTGTTGTTCAGATGCAACGATGCCAGAAAGCGCTCCTGAGAGAAGCCCTCAATCGCTTGTACGACGGTCTCTAAACCCTCGAACGAATCAAATTGTGTCTGGTAT
Organism: uncultured Bacteroidales bacterium; assembly: GCA_900319645.1. Taxonomy (GTDB): domain Bacteria; phylum Bacteroidota; class Bacteroidia; order Bacteroidales; family Paludibacteraceae; genus Colicola. Next base: position 1,765 of record ONPG01000005.1, on the reverse strand, counting down.
CGCTGTGCCATTTCTGGTATATTGTTAGTGCGTCCAAAAGACACAGACGATGGGGCACAAGAAGGGTTCGGCAAAACCCACAACAAGACCCCATCGCCCATGCCAAGACATGGATAGATAGGGCATATTATCCTTGTTGTAAAAATTTTTGCCGAATTTATCTTGTAAGAATATGCCGAGTTGCGCTATTAACGCTAATTCAATATGTTCTCCGGTTTAGTGTCACGGAGTCCGGGACAGTCGCTTTCGCTGAAAGCGGCTGCAAAGGTACAATAATTTTTTGACTTATGCAAATGTTTTACACATTTTTGTGACGAATTTTTGTGAAGTCACACACATTTTTGTGACGAACTTTGTAAATTTCCGCACATTTTTGGCACATAAATCAAAAAAACTTTGTAGAACTTTATATACCTTTGTAAAACTTCAAAGTGATGATAGAATTGATTCTGCCAACTGCCGTCGTAGTCATAGTCGATGCCGTTCTTACGATAGTAGCATTCGAATTGCTCATTTGTAATTTTTTGAATTATGCAAGTTTTATTTGCCTTAAAAACAAAACTTTTGTGTAATCTTACACAAAAATCCCTTTCAAAATCATCTTTCAGAATACAAATCAAGCGATTTACTTGCATATGTCAAAAATTTTTATTACCTTTGCACCCGAATTGGGTGCAGGCAACAAACAAGCAAATAAAAAAAATATGGCAGATATAGAGATATCACATCATTCTCAAGATTTGGCACGCGTGCGTACCGAATCTTTTAAAACGTTATTGGATGACGTACGTCATATTATAGAGAAGGGGTTACAAGAAGCATATCAAGGTGTTGATATGGTGATGGTTAATACCTATTGGCAAATTGGCAGACGTATTGTTGAGGAGGAGCAACACGGAGAAAAACGTGCTGAATATGGAACGCAGATGATGGAATGTTTGGCCGAAGATTTGTCAATAGAATATGCGTCCGGTTTTACAGCACGTGATTTGCGTAATTATCGTCAATTCTATTTGTATTTCAGCGATTTAGAGATTTGGCACGCGCGCGTACCAAATTTGAAATGGACCCATTTCCGTAGTTTGTTACGAGTTGCAGATGAGGATGCTCGTTATTGGTATTTACAGGAAGCTTCGAAAGAAATGTGGAGTACGCGCACGTTAGACAGAAATATTGGTTCGCAGTACTACTATCGATTACTTCAAGCACCTAAAAAAGATGCTGTAATAGAAGAAATGCTTCAGTTGACAGAGATCAAGCAACCTGACAAGTTGGAGTTTATGAAGAACCCGCTGGTGGCTGAGTTCCTACAACTATCGGCAAACACCAGTTTTACGGAATCCGATTTGGAGAAAGCGATTATCAAGCACCTTAAAGAGTTCCTACTGGAGATGGGAAAAGGATTCGCTTTCATGAACGAACAATACCACATTGCTACCGATACGGGTGATTATTATATCGACCTTGTCTTCTATAATGTGATTCTCAAATGCTATTTCTTGGTAGACTTAAAGACAACCACGATTAGTCATCAAGACGTTGGACAGATGGATATGTACATCCGCATGTTTGATGAATTGCGCCGGACGGAAGGTGACAATCCAACGATAGGTTTGCTACTCTGTGCAGAAACGAGCAAGGATATTGCGCACTATTCCATCCTGCACGACAGCAAGCAACTCTATGCAGCTAAGTACTTGACTTTCTTGCCCACTGAAGAGCAACTGCGCAACGAGATTGAGCGTCAGAAACAGATCTTCTTGGA
>ONPG01000022.1 GCA_900319645.1 uncultured Bacteroidales bacterium | reverse complement strand
GCATCCGCGCCTTCTTTCTCCCGCACGGCTTTGGTTAGAGCCGCCGCCAGTTGTATGTGCGTGTACCTTTCTTGCATTTGACTTCTTCCCATTGCGTTTTGAGTTTTGAGGTTTTAGTTTTCATAGAGTTTGTGCAGGAAAAAGATATCCCGTGCGTGGTAGAACTCTCTGCCGGTGTCCTGCCGGATGTGGTAATAGATGAGCGTGTAGGGATTATCTCTAAGCTCGCTCGAAGCTTCCCGTGCGGCTTCCATCAGTTCCTCCCGGCTGACAGAGATATCCTTGATGTGCAGTTGGAGCATCGCAAGCTCCGCGCAGGCGAGGATAAACCGGTAGTGTCCGTAGTTCGGTACATATCCGCGGGAGTTGCGTTTGCTGACAAACTGTCCGTTTTGAAACTGAATCGAGTAGCCGAAGCCCTTTCCTAACGACCCGGCGATGTGCATACATTGTGTAGTTAAAACGATTTGCATAATTTTGTTGATTTTTATGGCTTTGGCGTTGGCATTGGCTATTGGCTCCATGCGGAGTGGAAGAGACTGCGAATAGACCCCTATCCCGATATTGGCTCGATATTGGCTCGATAAAGGCTCGGCATTGGCATTGGCTTTGGCGTTGGCGCTTGTTAAGCCGAGGGGGGGCTCCGACATACCATGCCGGAGATTATATAGACACTCCTCGCCGCTGATAAAGCCAACGGCCAACGCCATCGCCAAAGCATTTTTGTCCATCGTCCATTGTCCATTGTCCATCGTCTTTTCCCTACCATTTCCGTATCACCTTCAGTTGGAAGCGGTCGGCTTCGGTCCGCGTGCAGATGAGGAAGCGGTTGTTGTAACTCACTTGCACCAACTCGAGCCCCTCCGCCCGGGCGTTGTCTTGCGCGATGCCGTCGAGGAACTGCGGCTGAGGGTCGGGGAAGTCGCTGATGAACCAATCCGGACGGGGCTTGCGGAAGCCTTTCGGGTCACGCAGGGCGGCTATCATCGCCGATTGTTTGATCGGGTTGCTCCGCTGCCAAAGGAAATACGCGGTGTTCTCCGTGTCCGGATAGAAGCCGTTGTTGGTGTTTCTGAACAATTCCATAAATTCCTTAAATTGGGGTGCGGGGTTCTCGTGCGCATCGTGCGCAGGCACGTGCGTCATTCCCTCTTCTTCTTTCTTTTTTTCGTTCATAACTCTTTTATTTAGGGGGGTTATAGGGGGGAGAACAATTTGTGCATCTTTTTGCACATTTTGTGCATCATCGTGCACATTTTGTGCATCGCCGTGCACATTTTGTGCATCATCGTGAACATTTTGTGCATCGTCGTGAACAATTTGTGCAGAAAAAAGGTGGTTATCTTCTCTCCGTTCTATAAGCCCCAAGGTTAGTAGTTTCTGTACCGCTCTGCTCGCTGTCATCCTATTGATCTCAAAAGGCATAGCGTCGGCAAGAGCAGCGTAGTTGCCGTACCAACCGCGACCTGCACGCGTACATTTTGCAATGCACGCGTATATACAGGCCTCGTTCGCATTCAGTTGATGCTCCTTGGCAATCTTATCTTCCAACAGGAGTTTCACTTTTTACTTTCAGTTTTCAGTTTTCAGTTTTCAGTTTAATAAGCGCCGCCAAAGCCAACGCCAAAGCCAAAGCCGTCTTCTTTTCACTATTCCGAATCCTTGATGGCTTTGATAACGGCTTTGATTTCGTCGGGCTTAGTACCCGGATGACGTGCTACGTAGCCTTCCACGATACCGGTCAGCTGTTTTGTGATAGCTGCTGACATCCGTTTGAGGTTGTCCTGCTCGCGTTTCAATCCGCGCCAGTTCTGACAGTCCTCCTCCGTGTATTTATTCGACTTGCTGAGGTCGTATTTCTCCGTTATCTGGAGCTGGAACTTAAGCACCTGATGTTCGCCATAGGCAAGGGTCTCCAGCTCAAAAGAGCCTTGTGAGCGACCTTGTTTCGTCAGAATAGCGGATGCTTGCACAATTGCTTCGTCGCTCAGTTCGGTGATGCGATCCTCGCAGGCTGCGATGAGCATGCGCAAGGCGTGGGTTTGTACTAACGCGTTCGCGTTGTTTAATACGGCTGCATTGGCGTTCACAAACGCCGTAGTCAATTCTAAAGCTTTCATAATGATTAAAGTTGTTTGTTTGTTGATAAATTGAAAATGCGTTTGAGTTCGGCGATGGGCATCTGCGTGGGGTCTTTGCCTTCCTTGCGCAGGCGGTGGAGAATCTTTCTCCGACGGTAATTTTCCGCGGCTGTGATCTCCTCGAGGTTGTCCAAGCTCCAGTTCCGGGTGTCGCCGTTGATATGGTCGATCTCCCATTTGACGCCGTTGGCGTCGGTTTTCTTCCTCGGACCCACCCACGTCTCCCACATCAAGTGATGTGCTATAGAGGTAACGCCAGCTTTACCGCTAAGCTTCGCATAATCGGAGTGTGATCTCTCATAGCGAGTTCCCTCGCCGGGGCAATACACTTTGAGTTCTCGCATCTCCCATCCGTCGTCCGTCAGTACCGCCCTGACGGGCGAGAAAAATCTCCCGTCGCGGGAGCAGTAGATCGGTCTGGTCGTCGGGCACAGCCGTACGATTGTCCCGTCCGTCAGCCGCAGTTGGTGAACAAGTTGTTCCGGTAACATAGTTTGTATGAAGCTTCCCGTCTTACGAAACGTCTTCCCGCAGGTGCACCACGCACCCCATCGAGCCGCTTCTTCCGGAAAAGCGGTGCAAAATTAGACAAAAAAAAAGAGCCCCGCGAAAAACGGGACTCCTTCGGTACTGACGGTATTGTTTCGGTACTTTCGGTACTAAAACGGTACTAAAAAAGGATAGAAAAAATTAGAACCGCGTGTTGTTATAATGCTTTTTGAACACTTCGTAGCCAAACGGAAGAGGCAACATATTCCCCAACTCGTCGTACATAACGCGGGCATTGAAATGGGCATCGATATATTCATCTTTCTGCCAAACGTGCAGTTCCTGCACAAAGGCGCGCGTCTTGTCTTTGCGTCCTACTACGGACTTTTGCAACGCTTGCAGGATCACATTCACTTTGCTCTCTTGCTTGGCTTTGCGGGTGAAGATCATCGAGTCGGTTTTAGGTTCGTTCTCCTCTGCTTGTACCTCTGTGATATCTTCACTTTGGCACGTACGAATGATAGATGCCAAATCGCGTCCATTGGCATCAATATGAAACTCTTTGCTGTGGTCGTGATAGACTACAGTTGAATGAATAAAAGTAGGTCTGCTCATAGAAAAATAAAAGGCGCAGATAAGAGAGACTACAGACTGGTTCGGCAAAACCCGTAAAGAGATCCCTCTTAACTGCGCCAGGCACAGATACAAGGGACATATTTCTCTTCTTTACGATTAAATTTGCCGATTTGTCTGTAAAGGAATATGCCTTGAAACTCCAGTTTAACGTCTAAGAGCTGACGATTACGGGTGCAAAATTACTGCTTTTCTCCGATATATGCAAATATTTTGTTAATTTTTTACATTTATTGTCTGACTATTGTCGTTATACGTCACGTTTCCGCCAATAATATTAAGCGTCACGCCGCCCTGTTGACCTAAAGGTCTATAGAGTTGGTGTTGAAACTCCAGATAGCTCTCGCGAATCTGCGGAATGGTCATACTTAATGCGCTCAAGGCGTCTTGCAACGTACCGTATTTCATATTTACCAGTTTGGACAGGTTGTCCATCGTAAACTCCTTGTAGCCGTTCTCGATATACTGCTTCATTAGGAAATCGAGGAACACCTTTTGTGCCGTGGTTTGCACCAGATAATACTCGTTCTTCACAAACTCCACGCGTTTGGCTCGTTCTATTGGTGTGGTGTTGTAGGCAAGAAACTCCAAAATATCGAACAAATCGCAGTTCTCGCGCCCCATTACGCGGCGGATCATTAGCAACTTCTCCTCGGGGAATCCCTCGTGGTCAAGGTGCTCCAAAAGCGATTGGCGTGTATCCGGGTGCTCCCATTGTTTGCGCAGATTGTCCGGACTGTTGAAGAACAAGGGCAGTTTGCCGAACAGCAATTTGACAAACTCATCTAACGTAATCAGTTTGTCGCCGTAATAGAATTTCTCCGTCCAGTCGGTTTGTAGCATCAACTCGCGTTGCGGAGACAAGCGGACACGGATTTTCTTTTTCTGCGGGTGTTCACACGTACACGGCAGGTGTCCGCAAACGGGACACGGCTCTGGAGGAGGCGTAGGCCCCTTGTCGCACTCGCAAGGATATTTGCCACATTCGGGGCATGGTTCGTGTTTGTGGCATGTACACGGATAATTGCCGCAAACAGGGCAATACGGATCGCCGTCCCACTCTGCGTCCTTGAAATTCTTGTTTGCTCCTACGAAATCGTAGATAGTAAAATAGTATTTGTCGTCAAACAGGCGCGTACCCCTGCCAATAATCTGCTTGAACTCCACCATATTGTTAATAGGACGCATCAACACGATATTTCGCACATTGCGCGCGTCCACACCGGTTGAGAGTTTCTGCGAGGTGGTCAAGATAGTAGGTAGCAAACGCTCGTTGTTCTGGAATAACCGAAGCGTGTCGTCTCCCTCTTTGCCGTCAGCCGCGGTCACACGCATGCAATAGTTTGATGCGGGATTGGACTTGTGCTGATTGACCAGACTACAGATAATAGCCGCGTGGGCTTGTGTGGCGCAGAAGATAATCGTCTTGTCGTTGGGGTTGATCTGCTTTAGCAACTCTATCACGCGGTGCTCATCGCGTTTGCGGATCTCGATATTGCCGTTGTAGAAATCGGCTTCCGTATAGGTCTTGTCGGGATCGATATCGCCCTCCACATCGTCGTTAGGATCGTAGCGATATTCGTCAATATTGCTTTCCGAGATACAGACACGGAACGGCGTCAGATAACCGTCATCTATTCCTTGTTTGAGCGAATAGGAATAGACCGGCTCTCCAAAATAGCGGTACGTGTTGGCGTTCTCCTGTCGCTTGGGTGTTGCGGTCATTCCTAACTGGTAAGCATCTGTGAAATACTCCATCAACTCCCTCCATTGGCTCTCGTCGTTCGCTCCGCCGCGGTGGCACTCGTCGATAATAATGAAATCGAAGAAATCCGACGGGTACTGCTTGTAATAGGGTTGTCCGTTCGCACCTTCGCCCATAAAAGTTTGGAAGATGGTAAAATACAAGTGGCGCGCCGTGGGCACTTCGTTGTGATGCTTGTGTAGCCATTCGGGAGTGATACGCACCATTGCGTCCTCGTCAAACTGCTCAAAGTCGTTCGATGCCTGATTAGCCAACACGTTCCTGTCTGCAATAAACAAAATACGAGGCTTCTTGCCGTCTTTGCGTTTGTTCCAATTGGTCTGAAACAGTTTCCAGCATATTTGGAACGCCACGTAGGTCTTGCCCGTACCCGTTGCCATTGTCAGCAGAATACGTTTCTGCTCTTTGGCTACAGCTGTCAGCACGTTCTTTACTGCGTTTACCTGATAATAACGCGGCTCCCTGCCGCCTCCTCGGTTGAAAGGCTCCAGATTGAACCGGTCACGCCACTCGTCTGTCTCGGGATAGGTCATTTGCCACAACTCCTGCGGAGACGGGAAATGATCCACAGGGTGCTCCTTGGACGGAATAATATAATTGCCGTACGCGTCTTGTACACCCATATCAATGAAATAGATCTCGTCGCCGTTAGTGGAATACGCGTAACGTATCTGGAGCATTTGGGCGTATAACTTCGCTTGGTCTATACCGATAGCCACATCCAATTCGTCCGATTTGGCTTCTATTACCGCCAGTTTGTTGCCTTTGTACTCCAGTATATAATCCACTTTCTTGGGGTGGCGGTTCTCCTTGATACGTTCTACGCGACCGGGAGCAATGAGATACGCGCGCTGTTCGTTCAGAATCTCGCTGCCCGGCACACTTTCCCAACCTACTGCGTATAATGCAGGGTCGATTTTCTTTCGCCGTGTTGTACTCTCGTCCATTATCCGAATATTGATTTGAGCAATGCCTGTTTGAGGTCATTGCAAAGGGTTATTGTCTGGTCGTAGTTGCTTTGCAAGGCTTTCACCTTTTCAGAAATCTCGTCAAGGCGCGCTGCGATGCGCTCTTGCTCAGGGAGAGAGGGGAAGGAGATGGAAACTTCTTCAAGTTTCTTTCGTGATATTCGTTGCCTTGTCGTACCTGTGCACAAAGATGATATACTTTTGAAATATGCGTTCGTTTGTGTATAGTAGATTAAATATTCAGGAGTAACCTTTTCTGTGTGTACTTTTATAATAGAGCAGTCAACAGCTGTAATAAATCTCCCTTCCATTTTAGGAACTAAACATGCTCGCCCGACAGGCTCAGGGAGCCTTGATAATAGAATATCACCAGCGAAAACCTCTTCGCAATGTAATCGATTAAATGTATCCAAACTAATATAATGCGGGCTATCCGATTTGTCTTTATATATTCCAACACCTATATTACCGGTTTGTAGTAGTCTTATTCCAGTAGGAGATTGATCCTTTTTCTCTATCCAATCTCCATCCTTTATAGAAATACAAATACTACCTAATGTTTTTTCATCCCATCCCTCTTTAGGTGTGAGGAGTTGTTTGAGGGCGGCTTGGAAGAGGTCTTTGGCGGCTTGGAGCTGGTAAGCGGCATTGGCTTTCAGGGCATCAATCTTCGCAAATTGTGTGTCTAAAAGAGATACTATGCGCTCTTGCTCGGATAAATTCGGATAACCTATCTCTTTTTCCTTTAGCAACTTATAGTGCCGTGCGTATCCTAAATTTCTTAATTGAATAGAGCATAGCTCATAATAAAAAAACTTAGGTAAAATATCATCGTTTACGTATAATATATGTACTCCATCAGCCCCAACCACAAAATCAAAATCTACATATTTGATATTCTTTGTGTGGTCACCAAATATAATTACAGGTTTCTCATGCTTGTAGAGAATTTTCTCTTCATTTGTATAACCTGATATTAAATCGCTCTCCTGGGATACAATAGGATACAAGCCATTATCTAAATAACATTTAGATTTTACAGCCTTTTGTTTTTTTACCTTTTGTAGGCAGTCTTCAAACCCTTTTATTTTCCAATCGTTTCTCATAGCAGTTCGCGGATTTGGTTGATGAGGGTAGCGGAGTCGGCGTTAAGAGAAGCAATGGTATCGAGGATTTGTGCCGGAGTGCGCTCGTCGATGATTTCGGGTTTGTTGGGGTTCTTGACGGAGAGGTCGCAGTCCTCTCCGAGAGAAGCGACATCAAGCAGCCAAGAGTTTTCGGAGATGGCTTGGGTCTTTTGCAGGCGTACGAACTCTTCCAAATCGGCATCGGAGAGCGGGTTGGTCTTTCCGAGTGTGCGCGGGAGGTTGAGTTGGTAGTACCAAATCTTCTGCGTCGGTGTCCCTTTAGTAAAGAAGAGTACTACGGTCTTAACGCCCGCACCCGTGAACACGCCCGAAGGCAAATCCAAAATCGTGTGTACGTTGCACTCCTCCAAGAGTTTGCGACGAACCGCTGCCGCGTCGCCGTTACTGAGGAAAGTGTTCTTGATGACAATACCCGCACGACCATTCACCTTAAGCATCTTGATGAAATGCTGCATAAACATATAAGCCGTTTCGGAGGTCTTGATGTCGAAGTTCTGCTGTACCTCCGCACGCTCGCTCCCGCCAAAAGGCGGATTGGCAAGAATAACGTTCTTGCGGTCTTTCTCCATTATACCGCTCAGGTTCTCTGTCAAGGTGTTGCCCCTCACGATATTGGGCGCTGCCACGCCATGGAAAATCATATTCATCGTAGCAATGATATACGGCAAACCTTTCTTCTCTTTGCCATAAAACGTGCTTTTCTGCAACGTATCGCTATCCGCTACCGATTTCACTTGCTCCGACATATAGTTAAACGCTTCACACAGAAAACCTGCCGAACCGCACGCAGGGTCATAAACACTCTCGCCGATACGCGGATTGATCACTTGCACGATTGAGCGGATAAGCGGACGAGGGGTGTAGTACTCGCCACCATTACGACCGGCATTGCCCATTCGGCGGATTTTGTCCTCGTACAATACCGTCATTTCGTGTTGGTCGTCTGCAGACTGGAAATGCAGCGTGTCTATCTTGTTGATAATCTCGCGCAGATTGTAGCCGCTGTTGATCTTGTTGCGAAGCTCGGAGAAAATCTCGCCAATCTTGTACTCAAGCGTATCTGCCGAAGGAGCACTATTCTTGAATTGCTTGAGTGTAGGGAAAAGTTTAGCATTGACAAAATCCACCAGATCGTCGCCGGTCATCGCATTGATAACATCCGGCTCTCCGTCTTTCGTCTTGGGAGCAGCCCAAGCCGACCAACGATAGAAGCCCGTAATCAGACGTTTGTACTCCTTGCCGTTTAACTGTGCTTCCAACTCACGCGAACTCTCCAAATCATCTAAATATTTAAGGAAGAGCAACCACGAAGTTTGCTCGATATAATCCAGTTCGTTACTACAGCCCGCCTCGTTGCGGAGAATACCATCAATGGCATTAAAGGTAGATTCGTATTTCATATTACTTTTCAATTTTCAATTTTCACCTTTCAGTTTCCCCGTCACCACTCGTGTTCCCATTTCCCTTCCTCCACGAGCACGCCGATAAACGCCACAGCCGGCTCAAAGCCCTGCTGCGCCGACATCATCAGCATCGTGTCTGCCTGATCAAGAGGCAAGGTATATATCCAGTCGGGCACCTTCCCCTCACGCTGGAGATAAGGCGCCGCTCCGGTCACAAACTGACCCTTGGCATCGTCGCACATATACGCACGCGACGCGTACCATAATAAACTATCACGGCTCTGAAAAACAGAGTCGTATTCACTCAAAAAAGAAGACGGAGAATCGGGTTTAGGTGCGCAAGCGCAGAGGATCACTGCCGCTACCGCGGCGACAAGCATGCGAAGAGGTTCATTTTTACCCCCCCCATTCGCATTCGCAGATTGCACACAATCAGCGAATTACATATATTTTCTTTGGACTTTTCCATTTCCTCAGTGCGGCAAAACACTTTGCCGCCTGCAAAGGTACTGCTTTTTTTTGAATTACACAAGAGCAAACGGCATTTTTTTTTGATATCGTAACCTCGTGATCTTGAAATATCAAGCCAACGGCCAACGCCAATGCCATCGCCAAGGCATTTTTGTCCATCGTCCATTGTCCATTGTCTATCATCTAAAATTAACAGAAAAATGCACAGGGACTTGCGTATATCAATTTTTTTTTGTATCTTTGCAGCCGTTTTAGTTTGGAACAATAGGCAATGTTGGAAAAACATCAGATAGAAAACATCTTTTTCTTAGGCATCGGCGGCATCGGAATGAGTGCTCTCGCACGTTATTTCCACGCGCAAGGGATAACGGACGTTCATCCTGTCCGGGTGTGCGGTTACGACCGGACACCTTCTGCGCTGACACGGCAACTGGAGGAAGAGGGGATTCAGATCACCTACGCAGATGCTCCGGATATGCTGCAAAGCATAGGATGGTCCGCCCGGAACACGCTCGTGGTCCGTACTCCTGCCGTGCCGGAGGACAGCGTGCTCTATACCTGGCTGCGCGAGCAGGGATTTGACATCCGCAAACGCTCGGAAGTGTTAGGCTTGGTGACCCGCACCAAGAAAGCCCTCTGCGTAGCCGGTACGCACGGCAAGACAACCACCTCGACTATGCTGGCGCACCTGATGGCTGGCGTTGGCGTTGGCTTTGGCGATGGTGTGAATGCTTTTTTGGGCGGAATAAGTATGAACTACGGCACGAATGTGCTGATTGACAAAGAGAGTGATTATGTCGTCGTCGAGGCCGACGAATACGACCGTTCGTTCCACAGGCTGACACCCTATATGTCCATCATCACGGCGGTGGATCCCGACCATCTGGATATCTACGGCACTCCCGAAGCCTATCGCGAAGCCTTTGAGCAATACACAGAACTCATCACCGGTGCTTTGGTGATCAAACACGGGCTGCCAATCACGCCGCGTCTGAAAGACGGAGTAAGGATGTACACCTACGGTGTAGTCGAAAGTCGAAAGTCGAAAGTCGAAAGACAAGGGACGAAAGTAGAAAGTCGAAAGTCGAAAGTCGAAAGACAAGGGACGAAGGACGAAGAACCGGATTTCTATGCGGAGCGTATCCGCGTGGGGCAGGGGACGATTGTCTTTGATTTTCACACGCCGGAAGAGGTGATCACGGATATCCGTTTGGGTGTGCCGGTGTGGGTGAATATCGAGAACGCCGTGGCGGCGATGGCGGTGGCTTACCTTATCAAGCGTTACGAACTACGGCTAACGAGCGAGGAAACGGCGGCACAGCTGCGTCAGGCAATGGGCTCTTTCCGGGGCGTGCTGAGACGGTTTAATATCCATGTGCAGAACGAGAAAGTGGTGTATATCGACGATTACGCGCACCACCCCGACGAGATAGCCACCTCTATCCACTCCGTGCGCAAACTCTATCCCGACCACCGGCTGATAGGTGTTTTTCAGCCGCATCTCTATACCCGTACACGCGATTTTGCGGAAGGATTCGCACGTGTATTGGCTACTTTGGACGAGTGTATCCTGTTGCCGATCTATCCGGCACGCGAACTGCCGATAGCCGGCGTGACGAGCGGGATGTTGGCCGAGAGAATCCAGCCGCAAACCAAGGTGTCCGTAGTGGAGAAAGCCGACTTGGTCGCTACTATCAAAGACCGTCTTTCCTCCGCCGACACGCCAGTCGTGGTGATGACCATCGGCGCCGGAGACATCGACCGCCTCGTGGAACCGATGACGGAAGCATTGAAATAACCCTTAGTCAAAAGTCGAAAGTCGAAAGTCGAAAGTCGAAAGACAAGGGTCGAAAGTCGAAAGTCGAAAGACAAGGGACGAAAGTCGAAAGTCGAAAGTCGAACTCCTATGAGCAGAACAGCGAACATCATATGGCAAGTAATAGGTATTGTGACAGCCCTCGGTTTGTTGGGCGGCGCAGTAGCGTGGGGCTATGCGATGCGCCCGTCGAAAGAGGTGTGCCCGGGCTTGACGTACCGATGGGAAGACAGCAGCCGGCGTTACCTCTCGGAGAGCGAACTGGACAGTTTGCTGCGCAAGGCGGAGGCTTATCCTGTGGGGAAACACATCGACTTGCTGGCAGTCTATCACATCGAGGAGATCGTCCGTTCGCACCCGATGGTAGATCGTGCGGAGTGCTACACCACGCCGAAGTACGAAGTGCGGGTGGATATCCGTCAACGCGTGCCGCTGATGGAAGTGAGGACCCCCATCGAGCGCTATTTCATCGACACCAGACACACGGTGATGCCTTGGCGCGAGGAGGTCAGAGACGATGTGCTGGTAGTGACGGGTGCAGTGGGACCGCAAGCCGCCACGACGACCCTCGTGCGTTTTGCCGAGTGGCTGCAAGACGAGGAGTACTGGCGCGAACGGATAGCGAGTGTGCACATGCGCACGCCGCAGAACGCCGTGTTAGTGCTCCGCGGCGAAGGACAACCGCAGGTGGTGATGGGCAGCATGAACGACTACAAACGCAAGCTGCGCAAACTGCGTACTTTCTTCGACAACAGCGAGGAGGCTATGCAGGGCAAACACTACCGCGAACTGGATATCCGCTTCCGCGGGCAAGTGATAGGACGATAAGAGCGTGCGCAGCTCCGACGATGGCGATGGCATTGGCATTGGCGTTGGCTGCGATGCCGGCGATGGCGGTGGCGGTGGCGAAGCCGGCCTTGGCCGAGTAATCCGAGTAATCCGAGTAATCTGAGTAATCCGAGTAATCAGAGAAGATAAAATGGCAAGAAAACAAAATACAACAGCAGACTCGCTACCGTTAGTGGCATTGGACCTCGGCAGCGGCAGTATCCGCGCGATGGCGGCCCGGCGTCTGGCACCCGATCTGTTTGAGGTGCTGGGCGTGGAAGAGCGTCCCCAGAAAGCGGGAGCGATGTGCGTGGAGCAGGGCATCATCACCCAGTCCTCCAGCGCAGGTTTCGCGATAGCCGAGGTGCTCAAACTGCTGGCTAACCGCATCGGTATAAAGGAACTGCCCACGGCGTTCCTGTCGCTGGGCGGCCAGTCGATGCAGATAGTGCCGGTGCACAGCAAACGCGACCAGGCGCGCCGCCGGGAAGTGACACAGGCGTTGCTCGACGAGATGGAAGCCGAGTGCAAGCAGAAAATAGAAAACCGTAACCCCGAAGTGGCGGTCTTGGGACTCGTGCCGAGTTTCTTCACGCTCGACGGAGTGGAGCAGGACGAGTTGCCCCGGCCGGAACAACGTGCTGCTGTGGTAGAAGCCAATTATATTGCTTTCTACGGCCGCAAAGCTATCGACACGCAGTTGCAGAAAGCGTTCTCCCAGGCTGGCCGAAGCATCGAGCACGCGTTCGTGCGACCCGAGACGCTCCTCTCGGCGTTCGCTACCTGCGACGGCAATTATGTGCTGTCCAACGGCTGCGCCGTGCTCGATTTCGGTGCGCAGACGACCACCCTCACGGTCTATAAGGGCGGGCAGTATCTGGTGAACAAAGTAGTGGCGAAAGGCGGCTACCACATCACCCGGATGTTGGAGCAGCAGGGCGTGGCGTTTCAGACCGCCGAAGTGCTCAAATGCCGTTTCGGCTGCGCTTCGCCGGCTCAGGTGGAGAAGAACGTGCGTCTGAGAGTGCCTGCGTCAGCCGAAGTGGGAGGCGAGATCGTCACCACCACCGAGCAACTGGCGGAAGCCATCGACATCAAACTGCGTGAGATACTGGCACCGCTGATAGACGAACTCAAGAAAGTGGAGAAACGGGTGCCGACGCTCTATATCACCGGCGGCGGATCGATGCTCACGGGAATGGCGGAGTACCTGCAACAGCAGACTTCGCTCCGCGTGCAGTACGGCGCTCATAACCTGCTCCTGCACAGCAACACCGAAGAGAAATACCTCTCGCCGGCTTACACCTCGCTCGTCGGAACCATCCTGTTGGGCCAGGACTACCGCGACAGCCACAAGAACCAATTGGTGCGCCAGCCCAATTTCTTCGACCGGATCAAAGAAGGAACACTCGATATTTTTATCGACCAGTAATAAACCATTTGTAAATTTAAATTCAACTTTCCCACGTGATCTTTGAAAAGAAAAAAACATAAAAAACCCCTTTGAATGCTTTTGCGCTTCGCGCTTAGCGTACTTTGGAGCTAAAAACTCCTTGTGTGCAAGCACCCAGATAGTTTTTATCCCCAAACTCCGCAACTCTTCGAGTAAAAGCCTTCAAAGGCAATAAACAAAAAAAACATTTTTTAGTAAGTCAAAAATTAAGAATCAGAGGAAATGCAAAATTGTTTTTTAGGTTTATGTCCGCAGGCGTTTGTACTCCGCAAGGAGTGTGGATTAGGGCGATAGGCAGAACGGTAAGCTTGTTTACCGGGCGGCAAAGCGCACTAAGGCACATAAGCCCAAAGGGCTACAAACGGCTACGGGGTTTTTAATGTTTTTTTCTAAAATCAGCAACTGGGAAACTTAAATTGATAATTTGTAATTTTTAATTCAACTATAGCTCTATGGACGCTGAACTTATCACTCTGCCTTTGGAAGGCTTGGCAGAAGACAACATCATCAAAGTCATTGGCGTGGGCGGCGGCGGCTGCAATGCCGTCAACTATATGCACCGCCAGGGATTGAAAGATGTGTCGTTCCTCGTTTGCAACACCGACCGTCAGGTGCTCCTCAAATCCTCTGTTCCCAGCAAACTGCAACTCGGTCCCGGTCTGGGCGCCGGCGGCGATCCGGAGGCCGCCCGTCAATACGCGGACGAAAGCCGCGAACATATCCGTGAGGCGCTGAACGACGGCACGCAGATGCTGTTCATCACCGCGGGAATGGGCGGCGGAACAGGCACCGGCGCTTCCGCCGTGGTAGCCGAAGTGGCGCAGGACCTGGGAATACTCACGGTAGGTATCGTTACGCTGCCGTTTGCTTTCGAGGGCAAGAAGAAAATCGTCAAAGCGATGACCGGCGTGGCGCGTCTGGCGAAACATGTAGATGCGCTGCTGATCATCAACAACGAGAAACTCAAACAGATATACCCCGATCTCAACCTGCTGAACGCCTTCAGCAAATCGGACGACGTGGTAGCCAATGCGGCCCGTGCCATCGCGGAGATCATCACCGTGCCGGGATATATCAACACCGATTTTGCCGACGTGCGCAACACCCTCCGCAAGGGCGGTATAGCGATCATGAATATCGGTCGTGCGTCGGGCGAGAACCGAATCACGAATGCGATCAACGATGCGCTCAACTCGCCGCTGGTGAACACCAACGACGTACACGGCGCCGAGCGGATCCTGCTGCAGTTCTATTGCTCCACCGAGCACGCTATCGTGATGCAGGAGATCGACCAGATCAACGCCTTCGTGCAGGAGGTGGGCGACGACATCGAGGTGCAATGGGGTGCGTCTATCGACGAGAGCCTGGGCGAAGAGGTGCGTGTCACCATCATCGCTACCGGATACAAAGTCGATGGGCTGCCTACCGAGGAAGCCGTTGAAGGCAAGAAAACGATTGACGAGGCTATCGAGGAGAACTATCCCCAGCAGCAGCCACAGCCGAATATGGCGGACGAGAAAACGCAGATGATCGACCTGAGCGACACGCTCCGCGAAGTCAAAGTGGATGTGCCGGAAATGCCCGTGCAGCGTCCGCGTCCTGCTTCCACTGCTGCGGATGACATCGAGATACGAATCGAGGACGAGCCGCAGGAAGAAGAGAAACCGCAACCCAAACCCGTTTCGCGCAACCCCTTCTCGTGGATAAGAGGCAAGTGATTCGCGGAGATTATGCAAACATTAAAACTATTATAGATTGTTATGGAACAACACGAAATGAATTTCTGGGATCTGTGCGTGGTGATCGGCCGTGCCTTCGGTCGTTTGTGCCGGAAAGCCTGGGACGTATGTTGCCGGATGATGAAACTGACTTACCGCTATTGTTGGATCGTGTGCACAATAGTGGTGTTGGGTATTGCCGCGTCACTCTATTATACGCGGGCGGATAACACTATCTACCGTATGGACGCCATCGCGATACTCAACGGTCCGTCCATCCAGCAGTTTGAACAGGCATACGCTCCGCTGCGCTCGGGACGTCTGCTGCCGAAAGAAGACGCGCGTTTGTACGAGATCATTCACTCCCACAAAGCCCATAGTTTTACTACCTTCCGCGTCATCGATTGTCTGGAAGACGGCAAGGCGGATTACGTGGATTTCAAGTCCAAGTCCTCTCCGAAGGACACCGTCGAGGTGCAGATGCACGACCGTCTGTGCCTGCAATTCCGTATCAAAGCGCGTGATCTGGATCTGGTGCCGGAAATCGAGCAGGCGATGCTGACCTGTCTGAACCGCAACGAGGCGATGCGGCGTTCGTATGAGGTGTATGCCGCCAACCTGCGTGATGAGGTGAATTTCAATCACTCCCAGGCTCAGAAACTGGACAGCCTGACCTCCCAGTATTATTTCCACAACCGTCTGGGCGAGCAGCCGGTATCTTCGATAAACGCCCATATGATCTGGACGGGAGACTGGCGGGTACACCTCTTCCTGGACGATATCTACGAGCAGCGTGAGCGCTTGCAACTCGACGACTACCGCATGCAGTTGGCTACCGCTCCTGTTGTCCTGGAGAACCACTTTGTGGCGGATCCCCGACCCGTGAACGGCCGCAATAAGATGGTAGTGATCTTCTTCCTCTTGGGATGGATAGGCGGTTGCGCACTCGCCGAAATAGTGGACAAGCGCAAGGCTATTGCCGAATGGCTGAAGAAATAAAAAAAGCGTGAGGGCTAAGCCTTCACGCTTTTGATGATCCAACGTATCAGATAATAGAGAACCACTGCCCCGAGCAGTATGAGTATAGCCACGGATAACTCGTGGCTGTATTTGTTGATGAGGTCCGCCTGGCCGTGTGCCACGTAGCCCAGAACAGCCAGGACGGTGTTCCACAGGCCTGCGCCGAGGAAGGTGTAGAACAAGAACCACCCGAAGTGCATTTTGCTCAATCCCGCGGGGATAGAGATCAGCTGGCGTATGCCCGGAATAAAACGTCCGACGAATGTGCTGACCTTGCCGTGGTCGTTGAAATAGGCTTCGGCTTTCTCCACTTTCTCACGGCTCAGGAGACACATGTGCCCCAAGCGGCTGTCGGCAAAGGCATAGATGATAGCACGTCCGAGCCACATCGAGAGGAGGTAGTTGATGATAGCTCCGAGCAAGGCTCCGATGGTGCCGAACAGGACAATCAATGCCACATTGACGATATAGTTGTCGCTCACATAAACAGCACTGTTCGGATCCTCCGCCACGTATGCCGCAGGGGGAATAACGACTTCGCTGGGGAAGGGGATAAACGAGCTCTCGATAGTCATCAGCGCGGTGATAGAGCCGTAGTTCATATGTGCGCTGTACCAGTCGGTGACGGCGGTAATCCATGAGCGTTGTACGGCTACGCTATCCGCAGCTGTCTCTTGGGCAAAAACGGTAGTAGCGGACATAGTGCCCGCTACTAACCAAATCATCAGAAGAAACCGTTTCATTGGGCTAAGAGCTCACGCACTTTGATGTTAATCGTTTTGCCCTCCGCCTTGCCGGCGAGTTGCTTGGTAGCAACGCCCATGACTTTGCCCATGTCCTGCGGACCTGTGGCACCCACCTGTGCAATGATCTCTTTGAGCGCAGCCGTCAACTCCTCCTCGCTCATCATCGCAGGCAGATACTGCTCAATAATCTTGCATTGAGCCAACTCGTCATCCGCCAACTCGGGACGGTTCGCGTCGATGAACATCTGCGCGGATTCCTTGCGTTGTTTGACCATCTTCTGCAGGATCTGCAAGGCTTTGTCGTCGTGCAGTTCGCCGTCTCCTCCTTTGGCGGTCTTGGCTTCCAGAAACTCTTTCTTGATTCCGCGCAAAGCATCCAGCGCGGTTTTATCTTTGGCGAGCATCGCTTTTTTGATGTCTTCGCTGATTTGATCGAATAAACTCATATTGATTTACGATTTGACGATTTACGATTTGACGATTTACGATTTATATAAACAACAATTGTACGATAATATAAACCGGCAGGAGGACGATCAGACTGAACTTGATCATGTAGCCGAAGAAGGACGGCATCTCGATACCCTCTTGCTCTGCAATAGACTTAACCATGAAGTTAGGACCATTGCCGATATAGGTCAGTGAGCCGAAGAAGACAGCACCCATTGAGATAGCTTTGAGGAACGGATCGGTAGCCAGTTGCAAGCCCTCGGGAGCCGCCATCGCGTTGAAGACCATAGCCGTAGGAGCATTATCGAGGAAAGCGGAGAGCAGACCTGTGGTATAGACATACTGCCACGGCTCGCTCAGGTACTCCTTGATAGATGCTGCGTGTTGTGTCAGGAACATCAGTGCAGGCGTCATTGTGGCGAAGATACCGAGGAAGACGCAAGCCACCTCCATGATCGGCGTCCAGCTGTAGTTGTTGTTGATGCGCACCTCCCGCTTTGTGGTAACCCACGAGCCGAGGATGATGAGGATGAACGCCCATTCGCGCAACAGCTTGAGATACCAAGGAGCGTTCTCTGCGCCCATCTCCGGGATATAAGTCGCGTTGATGAACATCGTCGAGCAGATGACGCACAGCAGCCAGAAGATATTGATCAAGCCGGTCATGTGCAGCGATTTGGCTTCTTTGATATCGGCAATGAGGTTGGCGGTCGGCTCTTTGAAATAGAAATAGAGATCAACCAAGCAATAGATGGTCAGCAGCAAAACGCCTGTAACCAGCCATTCGGGCATCATATTCTGCATCCACCAGGTGAACGATGCACCTTTCTGGAAGAGAAGGAACAAGGGTGGGTCACCTAATGGCGAGAGCAAACCGCCGCAGTTGGCTACGATAGCGATAAAGAAGAGAACCGTGTGTACGCGGTACTTGCGCTGTTGGATAGTAGCCAGCAACAGACGAATCAGCAACATCGCTGCGCCTGTTGTTCCCATAAACGAAGCCAGCACCCAGCCGATGGCCATAATGATGGTGTTGGTGCCGGGAGTGGCCTTGAGGTCACCGCGGATACAGATACCGCCGGTAGTGACAAAAAGCGCCATCAGCAGCAGAATGAACGGCACATAGTCGTAGATCATCTGGTGAAGCAGCTCGTGGTCCATTCCGTGCAGACAGAGCCACACGCCTACGGGCGTACCGAGCAACAGCGATACGTACAACTTGTGTAAATTGTGCTCCCACCATTCGCCTACGTGCGGAATCAGCGGCAGCACGGCAATGCAAAGAAGCATTACCGCAAACGGGATTAACATCCACGCCGGAATCAAATGTTCAATCATGATTATAAATATAGTTTGTGTTTTGTTGTTAAGTTGTTATGCTGCTTAATCGAGTTTGAGCACGGCAAGGAAGGCTTTCTGCGGCACTTCTACGTTGCCGATCTGCTTCATGCGCTTCTTGCCTCGTTTCTGTTTCTCCAGCAGTTTGCGCTTACGGCTCACATCGCCTCCGTAGCACTTCGCCAGCACATCCTTGCGCACCTGTTTAACCGTTTCGCGGGCGATGATCTTCGCGCCGATAGCCGCCTGGATAGCGATATCGAACTGCTGACGAGGCAGGAGTTCCTTGAGTTTCTCGCACATGCGGCGTCCGAAATCCGTAGCGTTGTCGCGGTGGGTGAGCGTAGAGAGCGCATCGACTTGCTCGCCGTTCAGAAGAATATCCAGTTTGACGAGGTTGGACGGACGGAAGCCGTTCATGTGCCAATCAAACGAGGCATAGCCCTTGGAGATGGATTTGAGTTTGTCGTAGAAATCAATCACGATCTCGCCGAGCGGCATATCGAAGAGGAGCTCCATGCGGTTGCCGGAGATATACTCCTGCTTGACCAGTTCGCCGCGTTTGCCGAGACAGAGTGTCATAATCGGACCGATGTAATCCGCTGTGGTGATGACCGATGCGCGGATATAGGGTTCCTCTATTCGATCTATCTCCGTGAGGTCGGGCATTCCTGCGGGGTTGTGTACTTCTACCATGCCGCCGTCTTTGGTATAGACGTTGTAACTGACGTTGGGAACGGTGGTGATCACGTCCATGTCAAACTCGCGGTCGAGACGTTCCTGTACGATCTCCATGTGCAGCAATCCGAGGAATCCGCAGCGGAAACCGAAACCGAGCGCCATCGAGCTCTCCGGCTGGAAAGTGAGGGAAGCGTCGTTGAGTTGCAGTTTCTCGAGCGAAGCACGCAGGTCTTCGTAGTCCTCTGTCTCAATGGGATAAACACCGGCGAACACCATCGGTTTGGCTTCCTCAAAGCCGTCGATAGCCTTGTCGCAAGGCCGGGCTACGTGGGTGATCGTGTCGCCCACTTTCACTTCCGTAGAGGTCTTGATACCGGAGATGATGTACCCCACGTTGCCGGCGGAAATCTCCTTGCGCGGCGACATTTCGAGTTTGAGAATACCTATTTCGTCGGCATCGTACTCCTTGCCGGTATTGACAAAACGCACCTGGTCGCCGGTGTGCATCGTGCCGTTGACCACCTTGAAATACGCGATGATGCCGCGGAAGGAATTGAACACGGAGTCGAAGACGAGACATTGGAGCGGGGCGTTCGGATCGCCTTGTGGCGCAGGTACACGCTCAACGATGGCGTCTAAGATCTCCGGCACGCCTTCGCCTGTCTTGGCGGAGCAACGCAAGATTTCCTCTCGTTTGCAGCCCAAGAGATCCACTATTTCGTCCTCCACACGCTCCGGCATAGCATTGTCCATATCACATTTGTTGAGCACCGGGATAATCTCCAGGTCGTGCTCAATCGCCATATAGAGGTTGGAAATGGTTTGCGCCTGCACGCCTTGTGTGGCATCTACCACGAGCACAGCTCCTTCACAGGCAGCTATCGAACGGCTTACTTCGTAGCTGAAATCCACGTGCCCCGGAGTGTCAATCAGGTTGAGGGTGTATCCTTTGTGCTCCATCTGAATAGCGTGGCTCTTGATAGTGATGCCGCGCTCTTTCTCCAGATCCATATCGTCCAGCACCTGGTTCTCCATCTGACGGACATCTACGGTCTTCGTGAGCTCCAGCATGCGATCTGCCAAGGTGGACTTGCCGTGATCGATATGCGCAATAATACAGAAGTTACGTATATTTTTCATATGTGCCTATTATACCATTCTAAATCGGGCACAAAGGTACGAAAAAAAAATGACATATGCAAGTTTTGCAAGAGAAATTGTCAAAGAACCTACATTTTTGCGTGAAAAGGACAGAAGAATTGTAAACAAAAATAATGTTAAATTGCGAAAAAACTTGTGTATATCAAAAAAAAGCAGTACTTTTGCAGGATGAAAACTTACAAAGCGATATTTTTGGATTGGGACGACACAATCGGCGACTGGGGTCAGGCGGAACACAAGGCACTCACGGAACTGTACGAACGGTTCGGTTTGGAGCGTTTGTATCCCTCGGCAGAGGCGTTTATCAATGCCTACCAGCCCTACAACCTCCGTCTGTGGGAACGCTACGGACGAGGCGAGATCAGCAAGGAATACCTGCACCGCGAACGCTTCCTTCACACCCTCGGAGAAGATGGTAGCTTTTTGCCTGAAGCCGCCGACGCAATGGGGGACAAGTTTCTGCAACTGACCAACAAGTACTTCTCGGTGCTTCCGCACGCAGCCGAGGTGGTTCGGTATCTTGCCGGCAAGTATCCGCTGACGATTATCAGCAACGGATTCAAAGAGGTGCAGTACTACAAATTCGCCCATTCGGGTTTGGCGGATTGTTTTGCCTATACCCTCATCAGCGAAGAGGTGGGCGTGAACAAACCCCAGCCGGAGATCTTCGAGAAAGCCCTGGCGCTTAACGGCGTGAGGGAGGACGAAGCGCTGATGATAGGCGACAGCCTCACAAGCGATATGGCCGGCGCACACAACGCAGGTATAGACAGCCTCTGGATAAATAACAAGGGACAAAGTACCAAGCTACAAGGGGAAGAACCGACCTATACTGTGACAGATATTCGCGAAGTGATGCAAATTCTATGACATTTTGGCAGTCCAAGTGCGTGTGGCATAAGGTTTGATAATTGACAATTGGTAATTATAAATGAGAATTATGAGCAAAGAAAACGAAAACATAAAAGACGAAGAGTTGGAGACTCAGGAGAGTCAGGAAACACAAGCCAGTCCGGAAATGCAGGAAACGCAGGAAGCCGCCGAAGAGACGGAGCCGGGCGTGGAAGAGCAGTTGGCCAAAGCGCAGGAGCGTATAGCCGAATTGGAAGACAAGAACCTCAGAATGATGGCGGAGTTTGACAACTATCGTCGTCGTACCAACAAGGAAAAACTGGAACTGATGGCTACTGCCGGCGAACGGATCTTCAAAGAGATGTTACCGCTGGTGGACGATTTTGAGCGTGCCGTAGCCGTGATGGACAAAACGAACGACATCGATGCCGTGCGCGAAGGTATCAAACTGATTCAGCAGAAGTTTATCTCCTTCCTCGACAAACAGGATGTGCACGCCATCGAGACCGAAGGCGCGGATTTCAATACCGACGAGCACGAGGCGGTGACCACCTTTGCCGCCGGAGAAGACAAGAAAGGCAAAGTGATCGACTGCACCCAGAAAGGCTACAAACTCGGCGAGAAAGTGATTCGCTTCGCCAAGGTCGTTGTAGGAGAGTAAAGGTAATAGAGAATTGAAAATTGATAGTTTATGGCAGAAAAACGTGATTACTATGAGGTGCTGGAGGTGCCCAAGACCGCCAGTGCAGAGGAAATAAAAAAGGCTTACCGCAAGAAAGCCATCCAATACCACCCGGATAAGAACCCCGGTGACAAAGAAGCCGAGGAGAAATTCAAGGAGGCAGCGGAGGCATATGAGGTATTGTCCGACCCGCAAAAAAGACAGCGTTACGACCAGTTCGGTCACGCCGGCATGCAGGGCGGAGGATTCCAAAGCGGCGGCATGTCGATGGAGGATATCTTCACCCATTTCGGAGATATCTTTAGCGGCGCAGGCTTCGACTTGGGCGATCTGTTCGGCGCAGGCGGAGGCAGAAGCCGTGGTCCGCGTGTACGCCGTGGCAGCGACATGCGTGTCAAGGTCCACTTGACGCTCGAGGAGATAGCTACGGGGTGCGAGAAGAAGATCAAAGTGCGCAAACTCGTTCAGTGTAAGGACTGCAACGGCACGGGTTCCGCCGACGGCAGGACAGAGACTTGTCCGACCTGCAAAGGCTCCGGT
This sequence comes from uncultured Bacteroidales bacterium, assembly GCA_900319645.1. GTDB lineage: Bacteria > Bacteroidota > Bacteroidia > Bacteroidales > Paludibacteraceae > Colicola. Next base: position 14,713 of record ONPG01000022.1, on the reverse strand, counting down.
CGCACGATTCGTCAGCAACGCGGTATCTTTGGAATGATGCAGGTTCAGACCGAGTGTGAGACCTGCGGCGGCGAAGGAACAGTGATCAAGAACAAATGTCCGAAATGCGGAGGTCAGGGTGTCATCCGTGACGAAGAGATCATTACAATCACAATCCCGGCCGGTGTAGCGGGCGGTATGCAGCTGACCGTGCCCGGCAAAGGTAATGCTGCTCCCCGAGGCGGCGTGAACGGCGACCTGCTGGTGCTCATCGAGGAAGAGGAACACAAGGATTTTATCCGGCAGGACAGCGACTTGATCTACAACCTGCTGCTTGATATGCCGACGGCGGTGTTGGGCGGACAAGTGCAGATACCGACGCTCACGGGCGACGTGAAGATCACGATCACTCCTGGTACGCAGCCCGGCAAAGTGTTGCGCATGCGCGGCAAAGGACTGCCCCGGATCGACCAGTACGGACGTAACTACGGCACAGGCGACCTGCTCATCAACGTGGGCGTGTATATCCCTGAGAAACTGAGCAAGGACGAACGCAAACTGATTGAGCAACTGCAGGACAGCCCGAATATAGCACCCGGTGCCGCCAACAAGAAGAGTTTCTTCCAAAACCTGTTTGGATAATTGACATTGGATAATTGACCATTGAGAATTGAAAAGTGGCATAGAACAGTGAAGTGGAAGGGGTGGATAGCCCTTTCCGTTTTCAGTTTTCATTTTTCGGTTTCTCTGGCTGAGGTGCCTGTGACGGCGCCGGATCTGAGCCAGCCGACGGGTATCGCCCCTGCTTTTTTCGGACCGAACGCTTTTCCCGTGCCGGAAATGACTGACGGACGAACGTATGACCATCTGCGCCTGGAAGTGGCGGCAGATGGTTATTTTGGTTATCAGAACAACCGCACGGCCTCTCTTTTCTTACGCGCGCACGTGCCTTTGTTCACCCGCTGGGCGAACCTGAGCGTCTGGATGCCGGTTTACGAGTGGTACAGCCAGTCGGACGGTAAAGGCAGCGGGGCAGGAGACGCGTATGTCTCTACTGAAGTGCAAGTGCTGCACCCCGATTGGTTTCACACCGACAAAGCGAAATATATCCCCCAGGCAACAGTGCGTGCCGGTTTCAAGTCCGCCAGCGGAGGTCAGTTTGAGCGACGCCGGCATTTCGATGCACCGGGTTATTTCTTCGACCTGAGTATCGGTCAATCGCTCTACCATCGTGACTGGGAGTTCCGATTGGCGGGTTCGGTGGGTTTCCTCTGTTGGCAGACCGACAACGGCCGCCAGAACGATGCGGTGATGTACGGTGTACAGGCTCTGGCGAAACATAAGTACGTCTCCGTGCAAGCCACATGGGGCGGCTACGCTGGCTGGGAACGGTACGGCGACAGGCCCATGCTGCTGCGCGCACGGATAGCCGGACACGTCCGGGGATTCGAGCCTTTTGTGCAATACCAGTGGGGCATCAAAGACTACCCCTTCCATCAGGTACGCGTAGGATTGGCGTACCGGATTAATATACTTCCTCCCAAACAACCCCGAATATGAGAACAAAAACGCTATATATCTTTATCCTTGTTCTTCTGATGCCTTTGTGTGTCTTCGCTTCGGACAGTATAGCTGCGTCCGGGTTCTGGACCCGCTACGCCCGTTCGCCGCGAAAGGTGGCGGTGGACAGCACTTTTGCAGCACGCCGGAAAGCCAAAGAGCAACGGCCGGTGCAGTTGTTGTACGACGTTGATTTTGCAGGGTATTTCGACAACCGCGAGTACCGCGCACCTTACCAGATACCGCAAACGATTCTCAATTTCCGCCTCTCTCCGCAGATAGGAGTGCGGATCCTGGACCGCGCAGGCGGTAAGCACGAGCTTGTGGCTGGAGTCAGTTATACACAGCGGCTGGGCGGTAACTGGAGGGACGTGCAGTTCGATCCGATCGCGTATTATCATTTCAATTATCGCGGCTTTGACGCGGGAATGGGTGCTATTCCATATACGCGGCGGATAGCTCCTATGCCGGAATGGCTGATGTACGACTCGCTGACGTATTACCACCCGAATATCCAAGGTGCGTTGTTGCAATACCGTGACGAACGCGGTTTCGTCGAGTTCATGTGCGATTGGCGCGGGGCGCAGACGGCGGAGCGGCGTGAGATGTTCCGATTGGTTGTGAACGGCCAGTATCAGTATAGGTGGTTACAGGTGGGCGGTCTGGCGCACATGAATCACAAAGCAGGCTTTTCGAAGGCGCACGAGCCGGTGATGGACGATGTACACCTGCATGCTTTTGCCGGAGCGGATGTCACCCGCTACGTGCCGCTTGATTCGCTCTCGGTACGGGTGGGGTATATCTTCGGCTGGCAACGTGACCGGGGCGTAGGGGATGTGTTTACCAATCACGGCGTAATCGTCGAGTTGTACGCCAATTGGTGGTTTCTGGGCGTGAAAAACACCTTCTATTACGGCGATAACCTGCAGCCATTGCGGGTACGTAACGTACACTCTTCGCTGGGCGATCCGTTCTATCAGTCGCGGCTGTACAACCGTACGGACTTGTTTATATACCTCTATCGCAGCAGTTTTGTGGATTTCTATTTCTCCTGGAATCTGCATTTCGACTCCGTCTCGCTTCAACACCAGCAGCAGATGGCTGTCCGTTTCCGTCTGGAGCCTCTCCTGCACGAATTGGCAGGACATCAGCAACCCTATCTGCGCGGACTGTTTGACAAGTAAAAACAATGGAAAAGTGGAAACACATATTGAGCTACCTTCCTGTCTTGGGTCTGCTGATGGTAATCAGCGCGATTCCCTACGGGTGGTCGGTTTACCAGCGTGTGGGTTGCATTGTGCTGGTAGGCGGCTATGTGTTCGACTACGTGGCGAATAGCCGCTGGACGACTCTCCAATGGCGTCCTACCCATTGGATATACGTCCTGATGATTCTGCTCTATCTGATGTTCCCGCTGCGGCAACTGTTTGACGCTACGCCGCCCACTGATTATTTCCTGCGTTTGCAGCACCGGCAAGAGTGGTTCCTCTTTACCGGCGTGGTAGGATTATTGGGATTTTCGGACAAACTGAAATGGCAGTACGTCGCCTATGTCATGTTGCTGACCTCGGTCGTGATGGCGTTCCATTGCGGGTATCTGTATTGGTTTACCGATGAGTTTGACTACTGTGCGCCCTCGCTGCGATTCGATTTGTTGCGTTTCACACATATTCACTCGCACATGGTGATGAACCTGTATATCAATGCGGCATTAGCGTTCGGTTTTTGCTGTTTGATGGAGCGCAGAGCGTGGTGGCAGCAGGCGTTGCTGATAGCGGCGATGGGGGTGTCCTGGCTGGTTGTTCTGTTCTCCGCAGGACGAATAGGTATAGCCGCATCGCTCCTTATTGTCGGGATAGGCAGTGTCTATCTCCTTTACCGCTGGAACAAACGGGCCGGCATTCTTATAGCTGCGGCGGCAGTTGTCGGGATCAGTCTGGCGGTGTGGCAACGTCCCGCTATGTCGCTGGACAACCTGCAGCAGGATCCGCGTCTGGCTATCTGGGACTATTCGGTGAGAATGGCGAAAGAGAAACCCGTTTTCGGGTACGGGATGTCCACCCTGAGCGTGGAATACGTAGAAGGAGCGTACAATGATTCGGTGATGTATAACGGCTTCGTACAGCGGGTTATTGAACAGATGCTGATCTTCAACGTGCAGGGCAAAACGATGGAGACCCATCATCCGCACAACGCGTTTCTGACCTATTGGCTGGCGTTCGGCGTCGGCGGAGTGCTGCTGTTGGTGGCTCTGTTCGTGTTAGCCGCCTGTCTGCCGGTTGGCGAGCGGAGAGTGTTCCTGTGGCTGTTCCTTTTAGCCCTATTGATGCAATGTATGACTGAGCCAGTCGGGTCTCATTTACTACCGCAGTTTATAGCCGTTATGCTCTTTGTATGGGAGCGGATGAGTGCATCTCACCCCAAAGAACCCATATTATTCTGCTTATAATCTGAATAGGCAAGCATGCACATCTTTATCTTCTGCCATTTGTCATGCCAATCGTATAGGCAGAGGCGCTTGATGCGTTTTATTAATTGTTTACGATAGTGCGCTCTCGCTTCCGGATAATCATCCATCATCACAAGTGTGTTTCTAACGATATAATAATGTCGCAATGCATTATGCTCTACAAACCGATGATGCAAGAAAGGAGTAGTGATCATCCCGTTTCCTAATGAATGCTCCATCACGATACTATTAACCATCACAATCTCTTTGCCATGCCTCTTGAGGCGCAGGCAATACTCTTCGTCCACCAGATCAATGAAAAGATCATCCCTGAACCGTCCAACCTGCAAATATGTTTCTGCCGACATAAGTGTGCCGGAGGTGATCACTAAATCGCGCTTCTCATAGGTTACATTTTTATTTGGTAGATCATTGCCATAATAAGGGTAGGGGGCAAAGATGCCGACATTTGGGATGTCGCAACTTTCGCATAGATGCAGAAAATCTGTCAGTAACGAAGCAGGAATGCGGCTATCTTGGTCAAAGGCGATAATCCATTTCATGCCATCTTTGATAGCGTGCTCATATCCTGTGTTCAATGCAGAAGCAATGCCTTTATTCGTACCATTAGGCAGATAGACACCATTCGTTATCCCCGCCGCCAAAGACGAATGATCCTCTTCGGAATTATCCACTATATACACCTGCTTAATGGCAGAGGTGTACTCTTGGATATGCGCTACATGTTGGTTTGTCGGATGGAACCAGATCACTACTGCGGCTGTATGTTCAGGAGGGATAATCATAATGATTGATATACTTGCATTATTTCACGTGCGATGTTCTCTGCTCGAAATCTCTCGGTATTCCTTAATGCCGTTTGTATGCGTTCACGGGTTTGTTCACTATCCTGGATTGTATTTCGAATCGCTTCACCTAAAACCTCACTATCCGTAGGAGAAACATACAAAGCCCCTTCTCCGGCGATTTCCTCAAAACAGGTGCCGCTACTGGCTATTATTGGAACCTGGCACCGCGCTGCTTCTAAAATAGGAATGCCGAAACCCTCAAAAAGTGAAGGATAAACGAATAATGAAGCCATGGTATAGATTGCAGGCAGGTCTGCTTGATTTGCATTCTCGATAATCGCTATTTGTACTCCGTAGTGTTTAGCATTGCTCAGTAGTTGTTGTTTGTATTTCTCGTTACCGCGCCCCACTAATACTAACGGCAGGCCTGTTCCAGAAGCGCCTATTGCTTCGATGATACGCACTTGATTTTTACGCTCCTCCAAAGCTCCGACGCAAAGCGCATATTCGCGCGGAAGTCCGAATTGATCATGTACGCGCTGCTTCTCCGCCTCACTCACTTCTTGCCAATAGAGTTCGTTGCAGCCTTGATACACTACCCGGATTCGGCGTTCTTCCACGCCGAAGAATTCCATATAATCGCGTTTGGTCTGCTCCGAGATGGCGATGATCATATCCGCCCTGCGGCATGCTGACTCGTTGCGTCGAATGAAGGAATGGCGGTAAGTGGTGCTATACAACTCCGGATAACGCATAAAAATAGCATCATGCATTGTTACCACAGTCTTGCATCCCAAGCGCTCAATCCCCTCCGGCAACTCCTGACTCAAACCATGATATATGTTGATCTTTTTATCTTTTAGCGCTCCGGGAATACCATATCTCCGCCATACAGAAGGAGTAAGAGACCATAAACCGCTTGGTGTCACACGCTCAAACGGTTGTAGGTCCAGCCATGGGTACAGCCCTTTGTCCGCAGGCGTACAGAGTACATATCGGTTCTCGCCGTAGAACTGTGCCATCTGCTTCAATAAATTACGGCTGTAGTTACCCAAACCGCGGTAGTTCAGGTACGCTCGCTTGGCATCATAAGCGATAGTTAGAGGATATGTCGCAGTTTGCTCCATAGAATAGTGAATTGTAGTCTTATGATAAAGCCGAACCGTTCCCATAGGCCGGCATCGGTCTCCTTAATCACGCGTATGTTTTCTCGCAGGCCCTCCGTTCGGTGAGTGTTACTCGCTCCGTGGGTGTCAAACCGCGCAATAATAACCGGTATATAAAGCATAGGAACTGCGCGCAGGTACATCTGTTTAAAAAACTTAAAGTCAGCGGATAACCGATAGGAGGTATCAAAAGGCATGTCTTTTAGTAGCGTAGTGCGCGTGAACAAAGCTTGATGGCAACAAATCATACGATGGGCATTGCGCGGACTTTCCGCACGTTTGATCATTTCGTGTCCGTTTCGTTCTTTAACTATATCGCCATAGACTAATCCGTACGGATCCTTGAGAAATGGTATGACTTGTTGCAGCACTTCCGGACTATAGAATGTATCTCCTGCATTCATAAAAATGATCCAATTCCCTGCTGCCATTTGCACACCTTTATTCATAGCGTCGTATATTCCTTTATCCGGTTCGGAAATCCACTGCATCCCCTTCTGCGTAGCTAACCATTGTACAGTTCCATCTGTGGAACCGCCATCTACGATAAGATACTCGTAGTCGGTTATTGTCTGTTCCTTTACGCTGGATACAGTGCGCTGCAAGTCGTTTCTTGCATTACGACAGACGGTTACTATGGATAGTATAGGTTTATACATATCTGCTGTAAATTTTGTGATAAATCCGTGCTGTTTCTTCGGCGGCCTTATCCCATGAATATTGTTGCAGTCGTTTCTTTCCTTTGTCAACCAGTTCCTCCCTCATATTTTCGGAACGGAGAACCTGCAACGTATGTTTGGTCAAATCTTCGGCATTATTCTCCTCAAAATAGATAGCAGCTTCTCCGGCAATCTCAGGAAAACACGAACTGTGGGATAAAATCAGCGGACATGCGGCTGACCATGCTTCCAAAATGGGCAGACCGAAACCTTCGTAGCAGGATGGATAGATGAAACAGAGTGCCTTGTGATAAATCGTATATAGCTGGTCTTCTCCTGCGAAGAGTGACTGGATTTTTCCCTCCAGCCCTAACTCTTGAATGCGTATCTGCTCAGGTTTGGAGAACGGCGAACCTACGCAAACGATTTCGATAGACTCTTGCTTTACTATCGGCTGCATAGCACGTAGGAAGAGATCGAAATTCTTGTATTTGCGCTGACGCCCACCTACATACAGAATATATCTCTTGGGCAATACCGGCATAGATATCGGCGTTTCCTGCACAACGCTATTACCATGATAAACCACGCTGATTTTGTCCGAATGTACCCCTAAAATCCGCTTGATATCTTCTTTTGTGTGTTTCGATACAGCAATGATGTGCGTTGCTTTTTCCGCCAATAATGCTTTTTTGCGTGGACCGGAATGCCCCTCGTGCATCACCTCGTCAATCATGTCATGCATGGTGATTATCAACGGTTTCTGGCGTTTGTTGGCGCGCAGCACGTAGGGATCGAAATACGTTGCATGGATCAGGTCAAACTGCCCCTCGCGAATTTCTTGGCGGCAATACATGCGGTTCAGACGTTTCGCTATCTTGCGGTTAGGAGCCGGTCGGACGTCTAAATTCAGCGCTTTTAGATGCGTGTTGGCGGAGTACCGAACACCGGTAACCGGCTCAATGCCATATTGTGGTAGTCGGGCGATAATCTCTGCGAAATAGCGTGACACTCCTCCAAAGGTCTGATGTACAAAGGCTTGATAATCAAAATACACTCTTAATGGCTTGTCTCCTATTATCCGTTCTATAATAGGACGCCAAAAAACGTTAACCTCTGCTTTTGTCCAGCCATGACAGCCGAATGGCAAAGCGTGGCTCGTCTGCTTCAAGCATTCTTTGGGGTAGAGATCGAAAGCAAAATCTAATGCCTCCCTTGTGGTAGGATAACAGAAAGTATGGCGAGTCGCCCAAAAGGCATCCTCATTGTACTCCGACCATCTATTGCTCTTCTCCAAGTACGCGTCTATGGTTTGTCGCTCCTCTTGGCACACCCGTATAAAGTCCTCTGTCTTACGTAGAGAGAAACCTCCGTTACCAACTTTATCTCCTAATAGTAGCGGACGGAAGGGCTCTCCGCGAAGCTTATATTTCAATCCGCGGAGATAAAGAACCGCTTTTCCCCACCATGTGCGGTATTTTGATTTGAGGATCCATGGTGCACCTATATAGGAGTAGTCGGCTTGAGCCCAAACCAATAACTCGTCCCGGAATACAAAGGCATCTGTTTGATGGATTAAGATATACTTGTATTGCGCAAAACGCTCATAGAACGCACTACTCATCATCAGCCGGTTATAATCGGTTATGCTCCTGAAATAGCTATCCTCAAAATGCTCGATTTTGATATGCTCAAAACCAGCGATAACTCTCACTGATTGAGGACATACAAACCGTATAACATAATGCCCTAACACCCGCGTGCATTGCAAAACAGAAACCTGTTCGTCCGGTCTCAGTTCTGCTCTATGAACAGGAATGACGATAATAATATCTTTGTGCTGAATGTTCATGCGAATCTTATTCATATACGAAAAACGAGTGAGGTCGTTTACGCCAGAAATGTTCTCGGGCATGTACGGCTATATCGATGCATCGGGCAGGATCGAAGCCGCGCGTATGAGCATATTCAGTTGCGATGATTCGGTGTAATTCCTCTTTCCCCCATAGGCGCGCAAAATTTGAACTACCTTTTGTAAGGTCAACCCGTGAATGAGTTTCCATACGATTCAGGTCAATCATCTCAAACTGCCATTTCCCGTCTATATGGTCAAATAATATGTTTCCCGGAGAATAGTCCAAATGATAGATTTGTGCTTCGTGTGCTTTTGCGGTATAGCGCGCAAAAGAGAGAAGGATATCTTCTTTTCCGGTAATATTACCATCTCCAAATTCATAAAAATTGCGGTGTAATGTACTTTTGAGCGTAATGAGATAAGACTCTTTCAATAGTCCCTCGCCGCATAGGATATATCCGATAGGAATAGGTGTGGCTATTCCTTGGGATAGCAAATACATGGCATTCTCGTATGCCCGTTTGGCTTTGGGTTCGCGAAAAAAAGTATAGCCGATGCGATTAAAGAAACGGGGTGTATGAAAACGCTTGACGCATACTTCCGTATCATCCGGCGCGCGCATCAGGCGGATCTGGTTTCGTGCATCATAAATCACTTCGCCGGAACGCGAAAAGAGAGCCGGAACAGACTCTATCCATTTGCTCAATGATTCATATGCACTATTCACCACTATTTTCATCTCTTCACTCTCATCTCTCAACTCTCAACATTACCTCCTCCGGCGCTATGTCCAGACACCGGTAGTCGCCGAACCGACATTTCTTGTTTCCGTATATTGAGCACGGCCGGCATTTTAAATCCCGCTGTATACAGTCCTCCTCTTTTTGTCCGATGCCCGTAAAACCTGCTTTGGGATGCGTAGCTCCCCAAATAGACACGACGCGTGTACCCACTAACGAAGCCAAATGCATGTTCGCGCTGTCCATGCTCACCATAACCCGCAATCCGCGCATGATTTCCATCTCTTCAGCCAGCCGGTACTTGCCGGCGACGGACTCTACTCCCGTATACTTCTTCGCCCAGATCTCTAATATCTCTTGCTCTTTTTTGCCTCCGCCGAAAAGCACTACTCGTTCGCCGCTCTTGCTCAACAGCTGCACGACCTTTTCCATTCGCTCCAAGGGGTAAATCTTTCCTTTATGCGCTGCAAATGGCGCAATGCCAATGCCTTCTCCTGTCGTTTGATGTGGTGCCTTCATGTCCGAAACGGTTAGTCCTAAACGTTGTAGCACTTCGGCATAACGAACAGTAGTGTGTTTCAAAGCCTGCGTTCGTATATGACGGGTAAGCAAAAAGCGTTCAAAACGCCCCTTCCGTATTGTTCTAACGCGAGCTCCTTTCAGTTGCATTGCTATCCGTATATAGCGGCTTCGCCATACATCATGAAGGTCGGCTACGAAATCGTATGAACCTAAACTCGCTGCAATCGCGCGAAGCGGCTCTTTCTTTATATCCGCTCCGTGAAAGATCACGTTCTGAGGCATTCCGGTGAACAGATCCGCCATACGTTGCTGCGACAGAACCGTGAACTCCATTTCCGGATTTTGTTCTGCTGCCATCCGCACTACGGGAACTATCATCGCTACATCCCCTAATGCCGAAAACCGTATGACCAATACTCGCTTCACTTCTTATACAACACAGGATTCAGCGTCGGATCATTGTACATTTTCATCTGGCGATAGACTTTCATGATTCGTCTGCCCGCCGTGTAGTCCTCCAGCAACTGTCCGATTGAGGTTGTCATGTCGCCCAATTGCTCTTGGAGCACCGCCATTTTCGCTACGCATTTCTCGTGCTGCTCCGGGCTGACGTCCGTACGATCAACTTGCTCCTGCATGTGCCATAGTTTGACGTGCAGGATACTGAGCCGGTCGATTGCCCACGCCGGACTCTCGGTATTGATACGTGCGTCGTGCTGCGGCTCGATAGCGTGATATAGTTCCCAGAAATAGCTGTCAATCCGCTCCACGAGATCCGTACGGTCCTGATTGCTGTGGTCAATCCGGCGTTTCAAAGCCAGCGCTTCCACAGGGTCGATATTCGGGTCTCGGATAATATCTTCCAAATGCCACTGAACGGTGTCAATCCAATTCTTTCTTTAGATACAAATCATGCTCAATAATCCCTGCCTCAAACGGATTGTTAATGGGTGCATCCACATGGTCGGTCTTGTGATAATCCCTTACCGCCTGCGAAAAGATCTGATTACTTTTCTCTACAAAATTCATATTTATTCAATTATCAATTATCAATTACCAATTACAAATCACCCCTCTTTTACTTACGTTGATCATGGCTCCGAATACATTGCCGTACTGGGTGCCGAAGTCACCGGCTATGCTAAACCCGAAATCCAGCCCCCAAGCCTCTTTGACATGTCTCTTTACCTCTAAGAGCATCGCTGTATTACTGCTCCGCAAGGGTTCCTTGTATTTCCCGTAGTTCTCTGCATGATTGACCATCACACGGTACTTGAACCCATAGATATCTCCCCGGATGCCTACGTGGTGTGCTCGCACGCGGTTATTGATCAAAGTCAGCAAAGGAGAACCGATGATGCGTCCGAAATAAGTCCATCCTTGTTTGTAAATACTATTATTATAATAGTTATCAGCACCGCCATATACAATACCGTCCTTGTCATGGAAGGGACCGGATTGATCGGTAGTGTTCAGAAACTCGTACGTAATGCCCTCGATGAACGGCCATCGGCTCTGAACGGCACTGATACCCCATAAACCATCGGGCTTGTTCATAGTCATTCCTAGCATCCGGATCGGTCCGTCCTCCTGTATGATCTGCCAATAGGCACTCACTTTCCATCCTTCGCTTTTTACATCCAAAGCCAGTTGTTGGAAACATATATGGTTACCTTGCGCATTCAACTGGTCATTGAGCATACTGCCGCCTGAACGGGCCAAAAAAGTCGTCTTGAAAGCATGCAGGTCATTTCCTAAATCACCATAAACGGTCGAATAGCCGCCCCATTGAGCCGCGTGATGAAACTCATAACTGATATTCACCGGCAACTTTCCGCCTATTCGTCCGCCGATATGTTTATGGTGAATGAGCGTACCGGACACTACCTCGGACTTGTCTCCGGCCCATGCATGTGTCAAACTGGCTTTCACTTCCACATACCCGAACAGACCCGGAATAGGTGTCCAGCGGTCCAAACCGATACTGATCCGCGGAAGTGGATGCGCGTTGTTGGAGAAAAGCAAACTCCCACTGCTCAACGTAGCATCTCCGGCACCCCAGTACTGCGGCTTGATTCCGGCGGTGATATCTACAATATATAAGCGCGTATGCGCGTATAATTCATTGAAGAACCCCGTTATATCATTCTTCATTCCGTAACCGCCGCCGAAACGACCGCTCAGTACTACTCCGAAATCATAGTCGAACCATCGGCTCGGTCGTGTAGCAGGTTTGATGATTCCAATGCTGATTGTGGCGCTGTGTGGCATTTGCGAGATCTCGCCGTTGCTGTTGTGCCATAACAGACTCGGTGCCTGACCTCCGCTTGAACTGACCGCACGAACAGCACCCACATAGAGCAAACTATCACGGCACGTGTCCGGCTGAGCCATCGGAAGAGGCCACCAATTCCAAGCACTTGCATGAACGGTTATTGTCAGCAGCGCAACAATATATCCTATTCTAATTTTCAATGCAGTATAATTTGTTAATTATTTCTCCTCGCTCGTTTTCTCCCAAACCGAAATACACTTTTCCTTGAATGCTGAAGGCAATGAGGTTCTCCGCCCTGCCCATCGGCATAGTGCCACACCATTCCCAGCAGTTCTTGTCCGGAGAAAAACGCAGAAAACTATCATATACTTCACCACCGGTCATATCGCCGCCAAAACAGCGGCCACCGAATAAATACACATGCTCACGGCTTGCCGCACAGGCGCCGAATGCTCTTTCTTTTCCCGGAATATCCGCTTTTTGAGTCCATTTGTCTTGGGGCAGTTCTATGGCATACCATTTGTGCTCGAAATGCGAATTAAATCCTCCTCCGAAATAGAAAATGCCGTCCAGCAAAGCCCCGCGTCCACCGGCTGTATATTTTGCGCGTTGCGGGTGATAAGGAATGACAGACCACTGACCGGAAGAAATATCATAGCAACAGAGATCTTGAGAAAATGCGTGCCAAAATCCGTATAATGAATATATCTTACCTTCCATGCAAATCGACGTGCAGGCATCAGTATACGGCGTAGGATAATCCTCCAAACGTTTCCAAACGCCTGTCTGAGGCGTATATTCCCACCAATCTCTCTGGTATGCACTGTCATTGTATGCACGGAGAGCCGAATAACCCAAACCGGCGTAGATCTTACCGTCATAAGCCGTCATGATGGCATTCACGCGCGCTTTCATTGGACTCTTGCCTAAGTCTTTCCAACTGTCATTCACAGGGTCGTATTCCCATAAATCATTGAGATAAGTGCCCTTTTGGTCTCTGCCGCTGAACACGTATGCTTTACCATCGCATACGCATGCGCAAGCACTCGCCCTGCCGCTTGGCATCACGGCACATGCCTGCACGGAAACATCACGTTTCTCTACGTTCGTACATGCGCATATCACCGCTGCCAACAAAAATACTATGTATTTCTCAATTCTCAATTTTCAGTTTTCAATTTTCAGTTTTCAATCGCTCTTGTCTTTCTTTTTAACTCAAAATCACGCCCTAAGTAGTTCTGCCGAACGACCGGATTGGCAGCCAGTTCTTCCGGTGTGCCGTGGAAGAGGATCTTTCCCTCAAAGAGCAGGTAGGCGCGGTCGGTAATCATCAGCGTCTCATCGACGTTGTGGTCGGTGATCAGGATACCGATATTCTTGTCTTTGAGCCGCCATACGACGTCCTGAATCTCCTGTACGGCAATTGGATCGACGCCGGCGAAGGGTTCGTCGAGCATCACAAATTTCGGCTCGATGGCAAGACACCGTGCTATCTCCGTGCGTCGCCGCTCGCCTCCACTCAGTCGATCACCGAGGTTGTGGCGCACGTGCTCGAGGTTGAATTCCTTGATCAGTTGTTCCAGCTTCTCTTTCTGGTATTCCTTGTCAAAAGTCGTCAGTTCGAGCACCGCGCGGAGGTTGTCCTCCACGCTGAGTTTGCGGAAGACGCTGGCTTCTTGGGGCAGGTAGCCGATACCCATCTGCGCACGGCGGTACATAGGGAAACCGGTTATCTCCTGGTCGTTGAGGAAGATCTTTCCCTGGTTGGCGCTGACCAGACCTGTGGTCATATAGAACGTGGTGGTTTTGCCGGCGCCGTTAGGTCCGAGCAAGCCGACGATCTCGCCTTGCTCCAACTCGATCGACACATCGTTCACTACGGTTCGTTTGCCGTATTTCTTCACCAGATGTTCTGTTCTCAGTTTGTCCATTAATTGTCAATAGTTTGTCCATTAATTGTCAATTGTCAATTGTCAATTATCAATTCGACCGGGCAGTGGTCGGAGTGTACTGCGTCGGTCAGTATCTTGGCGTCCCGGAGCCGCGTGCGGAGCGGTTCGCTCACCCAGTGGTAATCAATACGCCAGCCTACGTTACGTGCTCTGGCACCTGCCCGCCAGCTCCACCAACTATAGCGCTCGGCACTCTGGTCAAAGACGCGGAAGGAGTCGATCATTCCGCTCGCTTCCCAGCGGTCCATCCATTCGCGTTCTTCAGGCAGGAAGCCCGAGACACCTATCTGCCGCTCCGGGTGGTTGATATCAATGGGTTTGTGGCAGATGTTGTAGTCTCCGCAAACGACGATATTGGGCCGTTCTTTGCGCAACTCGTTGATCCACACCAGAAAATCCTCCAGAAACTCCATTTTGAACGTTTGCCTCTCGTCGCCTGTAGTACCGCTGGGGATATAGGCGTCAATGACGGTGAGGTCGCCGAAGTCGGCTCGCAGTACACGTCCTTCGCGGTCGTATTTGGGATTGCCCATACCTACCACCACGCTGTCCGGCTCTTGTTTGGTGAAGATACACACGCCGGAGTAGCCTTTTTTCTCCGCCGAGTGGATATAACTATGATATCCCAACTCCTGCATCGCCATCACGTCTATCTGCTCCGGCTGGGCTTTGCTCTCCTGAATACAGAACACATCAGGACTCTCGGATTGCAGCCAATCCAAGAGTCCTTTGTTGATTGCCGAACGG
>ONPG01000004.1 GCA_900319645.1 uncultured Bacteroidales bacterium | reverse complement strand
CAGTGCTATCGCAGGCACTCCTTGCGGTACGAACCTGGAGTACGAACTGGACGGCACTACGCTTGTCCTCACTTCACCCGACCCCACGCAAGCGGCTACGATTTATTCGCAGGCGTTTTATAACTCCGAGATGAGTTTCCAAGAGGTCATTATCCCGGATAATGTGACGGAGATCAACACGAAGGCATTTGAGAATTGTACCGGCCTCCTAACTGTAGTCATCCCGCCTTCGGTTACTTTAGTCGGAGAGCACGCATTCTATGGTTGTACCGCCCTTCATAACGTGCTCTGCCGTCCGCAGACACCGCCTACATTGGGCACAGATGCGTTTACGGGTTGCAACGCAAGTTTGCAGATTTGCGTACCCGCGCTCAGTGCGTACAACTATTCAGATTGGGACACCAGTTATGGAGGAAAACTAAATCTCTGTTTTCTTGACGAATACGATGAACAGACTACTACCGAAGGCAAAATATCTGCCTTCCGGACAGCCTCCCGAACCGACATCGACATCTTCCGTACGCTGCGGAAGGCAGGTTGCTTCAATACCCTCACGCTGCCTTTCAGCGTGTCCCTCAGCGGTTCGCCTTTGGACGGGGATAACGTGGAGGTCTATGAGTTTGCCGGCGCAGCGGTCGTGGATGGAGCGTTGCAACTCGATATCATTCACCGACATCACTTGGGACGAAGACAATAATGCCTCCCACGCCGGTACAGGCGACGTGAGTTACGCCGGGTTCTACGGCAAAACGCACATCAATGACAACGAGAGCCATAGCAACCTTTTCTTAGCCGGCGGAAACGAACTCTACTGGCCCTCCGACGGAGATGATGAGGACGCCAAAATGTTGGGCTTCCGCGCATACTTCCAAATCTCCAGTGACCAATCACCAATCACCAATCACCAATCACCCCTCTATCGTGGCATGCCTGCCGCACTGCGTATCAAATCGACACCGACCGGCATTGAGACAGAGCATGTGGATAATGTGCATTGCGCCAAGATCCTTCATGACGGACAAATAATCATTATTAGAAACGGAGAGAAATATTCCATAAACGGACAGAAATTATGAGACAATATGTACAACCCTGTACGGAAATAATTTCTGTACAAATGCAATCATCCGTCCTCGTTGGCAGCAATAATATGCCTGTTAAAGGCGCAGAAAGTCAAATAAAAGCTTGGTAAAAACAAAAAATTAGTAAAACAATGAAAACGAATCTCCTTCGTACATCGTACTTCGTACCTTTGTACATTTTTCTGTTCCTCTGTACCTTCTTTGGCTGTAAGAAAGGTAACACCCCCGAAACCCTGCAAGGCTCTACCGAAAAACCGGCATGGACTGCTCCTGCCAACTACGACTTAGCCTCATCCATGACTGCGGTCATTAAGGTAGATCTTTCTTCCTGCTATACGGCGGAGCAACTATCAACTGTCAACTATCAACTATCAACTGACGACATGCTTGCTGCCTTCTCCGGCGACGAATTGGTAGGAGTTGCAGAACCCCTCCCCCTTCAGGGGGACGGGGGGCAGGAAGAGGGGTTATTGTTCTTCCTCTATATTTGTGCACCGACTAAAGGGGAGGACATAACGCTCAAATACTACTCATCGGTATTGAAGAATATCTTTATCGCCGAACCGTTCGCTTTTGCCAATGATACCCAACTCGGTTCTATTGCCAACCCGTATATGCCGCAGTTTACTATATAGAAGTAATCGTGCCTTTGGCTAAGAAATAATCGTGCATGTCAGGGCTAAGAAATAAATTTTAGTATTCGCCTATTTTCCGAAGAAGCGGAGCACCTCAATAGTGCCCCGCTTCTTTTTGCGTGTATTCTTGCTTCTGCTAGGGCTCCGCCATCATTTTCTAAAAAAAATGTTCATTATATGGTCCATCATGCCGTTCTGTATAAATAAAAAAATAGTAAATGAGAAAATCGTAAATATTTATGGCAAAATACAAAGCAATGACCCATACCCAATTGGCGGATTGCGCGGGTGTGTCGCGTCGCACGTTATATAAATGGTTACATCCGTATGAGGATAAATTACGTAAATTAGGCGTCCAACCAAACGCCAAAGTGATTCCACCAAAGGCTGTACGTTTTATCTGTGAAACCTTCACGATTGATATAGACTAATGCCCTTTCTACTATCATATCACCCTCGTGCTCCACCTCTCTATCGGGGTCCCCAACGAACGCTAACGGGAAGGAGTGGGATTTATTGTGCATAATTGGGAAGCACTGGGAAATCACCATCCCCCTTGTCGTATCTTTGCACTCGATTTCTAATTTCGCTGAGCTCAAACGATTATTTCCGAAATCAACTAACTGTTTAACGTCACGTAAGCGACCATTTTAACTATTTAACTCTTTAACATTCTAACAACTATGAGTCAAATCAAACCTATGGGACTTATCGAGTCCATGTCCGGCAAAGTATGCGAACACTCTGACATGTATTTCTTCCGCAAGAACGGCAAAGTCTTCTCCGGCAAGATCTGTAATCCTTCCACCAAGGAACCATCAGAAAACCAACTCGCCGCGCAAGCCAAGTTCAAGACTGCACGCACCAATGCCAAGGCAGCCCTTGCAGACCCCGAGCAGAAAGCTATTTTGGAAGCCGCCTTCAAAGCGCAGAAGAAATACTATTCTTTATATGGTTACGTTTTTGCGCAAGAATATGCGAAACTCTAATCTCGTCACCGGTCATGCTCTCGCGGGTAGTACCGCGAGCAGCACCATCGGTTTAGGCCTTGCGGCTGTTTCCGCAAGCCTGCACCACCGGTCCTGTGCGCGGTCTTTCCGAGACCGCGTTACCGCCTCTCCGCTACCCGGAATAGCGAAGCGGTCAGGATAATCCAGATTTTCCGGAAACCTTAATCGTAAATGAATTTATGGCTAAAGTATTTTTTCTCGACCCGATAGACCACATCAGTGGCAAAATCTCCAAACAGCACCGGACGATGTTTTGCTACCGGCGAGCCTCCAAACTCAAGTACACCTCCGTTCACGGCGACCGCTCCACACCGACAACCACAAAGGAGATGGAACTCCGCAACCGTTTCAAGGTTGTGCGCGAGGCAGCCCGTCTGCGTGCGATGGATCTCATGCACCTGACTTACGACCAGATGGATTTCATCGAGGAGCGCAAGACCAAAGGCACGGCATTCAAGTACACCACCTACAAAGGCTGGCTATTCGGCAAGGCGTGGAAATGCTTTGACGAAAGCACCAACAAGGTAACTTTGCCCGATCGTCTCAATACTCTCGCATAAAAGGAGATGAACCATGAAAAGGAACTCTTTTCTCCAACTCCTTGGGGCAGTCGCAATGTGCATCTTCGGTTGCACATTGCTCACCGCCGCCTTTGCCCTCCCTCCCGTCGGCATCATCGACTCTTCCGTCCTCGTTGCCTTTGGTGAAATCCTCACCTTCGTCGGCTCTCTCGTAGGTATTGACTACCGCTATCGCTACAAAGAATAGCAATGTCTATTTCTTATCTCGCCTTGCTCGAACGATTCCTTCAGGCGAATAGGATTCGCCGCTCTAAGGACTAGAATGTTTTTTATGTTTATGTCTGCTTTATCGTCCGTCCTCAATAGAGGCAAGTGTTTGTGCGGACGGGCTATTATAAACTTGTTTATAGTTAGTACGGCTGTGCAAATACTTGTGGGCACGGTAGTGCGACGGACGGTAAAGCAGGGTTTTATATGTTTTTTTCTAAAATAATCAACACCATGTTATTATCATTGATTAGAACCAACGCCACGCCCAACGAAACAACGGGCATCCTTCTCATCGGTGGCAAGCCTTTTTGCGGCACCCTTGAACCACCCACAGTCCCTAACGCTGCCCATCCCAAGGGAGCTATCCCTATCGGGTGGTACAAACTGACGCTGACCAAATCCCCGCATTTCGGTCGCGTGCTCCCGCTTGTGAACTATGTCCCGGGCTTTGATGGCATCCGTATCCATGCCGGCAATACGGTCAAAGACACCGCCGGTTGCATCCTTGTTGGACAACTCTCCGGCACAACGCTCTTCCACTCACGGACTTCCGAACAGGACCTGATTGCTAAACTTCAAAAACACCCCGAAGATGAACACTACATTGAAATTACTACTCCGGACCGTTTCTATACCGAGCATTGCAGCAGTGCTCATGCTCTTGCCTGCCTGTTCGGTGGAGCACAGTTTGACCTCGACTGACACCAGCCAGCAACTCTCCGCCCATTTCCACCGCGACAGCATCTATCTCCATGATAGTACGGCGGTCGTGTATAAATTTGGAGAATCAAACAATGTGCTTGCACTTAGTCAAACAGGCAAAGCCGCCCCAACTTTCACACCGTGCAGGGTAGATACCCTGCTGGTGCATGAGTGGCACACGCGTTGGCGTGAGAAAGAGGTCATCCGCACCGACACTGTCCGAGTAGAAACAACCCGTACAGAAACCATCCCTGTCCGCTATGTCCCGCCCTTCTACAAGTACTGCACAGCCTTTGC
Source organism: uncultured Bacteroidales bacterium (assembly GCA_900319645.1). GTDB lineage: Bacteria > Bacteroidota > Bacteroidia > Bacteroidales > Paludibacteraceae > Colicola. The sequence goes on along the minus strand of ONPG01000004.1, from coordinate 131,848 downwards.
AATCCTTGTCCTCATTGCTCTCCTTCTCCGCCTTGCATGGTGGTTCTATAAAAAGTTCTATCTTTAATAAGGTGTGCGCTCTGCGCATAAGCGATCTTTGACATATTGTCTTCTCTTTCCCCCTTTATAAGGTGTTCGCTTCAGTACCATCGGCGATGCTGTCTCTCGCTGCTGCCCTCGCCCCTCTGCCTCGCCCCTCTGCCGCGCCCCTCTCCGCTCCGCTCTCTCCCGCGCCCGCGCGCCGCAGGCGCGCACAGCCCACACCCCGCATGGCGCACACCGCACCCCATAGCGCCACTCCGCCACCGATGAGGCATACATATCACCCCCAAAAACTTGCCTATTCCTCCCGACTACATTAAAGATATGGTCTCTCTCAAATAAGGAGTGCGCACACGCGCACGTGTATAATATATAAGGTCTATAGGTCTTTCCAATAAGGTGTTCGGTAACCCTCACGGCTGTCATAAGTGCGTAGCACTGGGGACCCCAGCGTAAACCAATGTAATGTTTGCGATGGGGAGAGCGGAGGCACAAGTCGCCTTTACCAACTAGCGGAGTGGTTTGGTCTTTGCGATCTTGTTGCCGAACGCGAGGGCATCTACCTGCGGTGAGGAACGTGAACGCATTTTCTCAATACGTTCACTCACATTTATTTGCGTATATCGGAAAATTGTTGTACCTTTGCACTCGCAAACGTAAACACCACCACAATGACACTCTTAGAAGCCATCCAAGCCCGCCACTCCGTGCGGCAGTACATAGACAAACCGATAGAAGCCGACAAACTGCAATCACTATGTGATACTATCGACCTCTGCAACCGCGAAGGCGGTACACACCTGCAACTAATAACAGACGAGCCGCTTGCTTTCAGCAAAAGCAACGCCCCTATGTATGGTAAGTTTACGAATGTGCGTAATTACATTGCTATCGTCGCACCCAAAGGTAACGAAGGTAGCGAACTCGCTGGCTATTACGGAGAAAGGGTAGTGCTCCAGGCGCAAACGCTTGGACTAAACACCTGTTGGGTAGGCTTAACTTTCAAGAATATCAAGACCGCCTATACTGTCGCACCCGGCGAAGAACTGAAAGCAGTCATCTCATTAGGCTACGGAGCAACGCAAGGCGTGCAACACCCGCAAAAGAAATCTATCGAGGACGTAACGATTAACAAATCAAACCAACCGCTTCCGGAATGGTTTATCAAAGGAGTAGAAGCGGCACTCTTAGCGCCTACCGCCGTCAATCAACAGAAGTTCGCCTTTATCCTAAACGCTGACCAAAGCGTACAAGTCCAAACGAAATTCTCCCTCATAGGCTACACCCATCTTGATCTCGGTATCGTTAAGTGTCATTTTGAACTAGCCTCCGGTCATAAGCTCTAACCTCATACCCGTGCGACCTTTAATTCACTAACCCTTAACCCTCTAACCCGTTATACTCTCGCACGCCCTGCGGTCGCTCGAAAAAAAGAAAGACCCGGAGCGTCCTTCCATTGAATTGGAAGGAAGTCCGTGACCGCTCCGCCTAGAAAGGTTATAAAAATGGAAAGACCTATATTTCTTTTTTGAGAGAGACCATATCTTTTCTGCCCCGGAAGGAATAACCTGCGTTTGCCTCCCCGTGTATGCCTCATCGGTGGCGGAGTGGCGCTATGGGGCGGCAGAGGGGCGAGGCAGAGGGGCGAGGGCAGCAGCGAGAGACAGCATCGCCGATGGTACTGCACTGCGTTGTGGGAGAGTAGGTAGCCGCCACTTTCAGAAGCCTTGAGATTCGTCTTAGGGCTTCTTTTTTTGCGTCTCCCTTACTCTTCCACGTTGCTGTGCAGTACCGAGGGAACCGATGAGTACTGCCGCGTTGTGCCGGTGAAGCGATTGAGGCGCACCGAGAATGTCCGGGGGACATTCGAAGGAGTAAGTGCGCCGTGCGAGTGCGGGCAGCCCTCACTGCTGAGCAAACATAGAACTCCTTATGGTATCCGCCACTTTCAGGAGATCTTATGTTGTTTTCCGCGTTGCTTACTATTTGTTTCACGTACATTCTCTTCCAAATCTAAAGATTTATTTGTTTATGTCAATTTTTTTTATGAATAATTGCTTAAATGGCATAATTCTTGTTGTGTTTTGGTAGATAAACTATTAAAATTTTACCATTATGAAAAATGAAATTAATCGTGCCCCTGCGGCTAAGAAAGAATTAAAAGGAACAAAGACCGAAAAGAACCTCATGGAGGCTTTTGCCGGTGAATCGATGGCACGTAACAAGTACACGTATTTTGCATCGAAGGCGAAAAAAGATGGTTTTGTGCAGATTAGTAAGATTTTTGAGGAGACAGCAGCCAACGAGAAAGAACATGCGGAGTTGTGGTATAAATACCTGAATGGAGGTCAAATCAGTGACACTGCTACGAATCTCGCAGAGGCAGCTGCCGGCGAGAATGCCGAGTGGACAGACATGTATGCCCGCATGGCGAAAGAGGCGGAGGAAGAAGGGTTCACTGAGATTGCCGCCAAGTTTGCTATGGTTGGGGCAATCGAGAAACACCACGAGGAGCGTTACCGCAAGCTGCTGAAGAATATCGAGGACAAGGTGGTCTTCTCCCGCGAAGGGGATTGTATCTGGCAATGCTCCAACTGCGGACACATCGTAGTGGGCAAGGCTGCTCCCGAAGAGTGCCCTGTTTGCCACCATGCGCAAGCCTATTTCCAACTGCTTGCAGAGAACTATTGAAAATCCTCGTATCACCTTCTCTGATGATACGTTCAAAAAAGACCTTCGGAAATCGAAACCGAAGGTCTTTTTTGGGTGGAACTTGTGCAAAAAAATTTTAAGTAAATAAAACAGCAAACGGATTGAGCAAGTTGCTATTCAATGGTCTTCGAGAGAAGAAAAAGATCATTTTTCGTATATTTTTTTCCTAAAACTTGCGTAATTCAGAAAATTGTTGTAATTTTGCACGTCGAATTTCATAAAAGGTATTCGGCGAATCTTATAAGGGAATATGTGAAACATATAAAGGATTTAGTATGACAAGTATTGAATTGGATATGCTTCAAACCGCCGGCATAGGCGCCTTAGCCCTTGTGATCGGCATGGTCTTAACGCGAAAAGTTTCTATTCTGCAGAAACTCTGTGTGCCATCGCCTGTAACCGGCGGAATCATTTTCTCTTTGCTTACTTTGGCTTTGTACGGGTGGTTCGACCTGGAAGTGTCGTTCGACAGCACGCTGATGGATGTCTTTATGCTGGCATTCTTCACCTGTGTGGGCTTCCAAAGCGACATGCGAATGCTCAAGAAAGGAGGTAAAGCACTGGTAATCATGCTGGTTCTGCTGGTGATGATCATCACCCTGCAAAACCTGATGCCGTTAGGTATCACGCGGCTCATGGGAGTTGATCCGCTGTTAGGTATAGCGGCGGGAAGTGTGTCCATGACAGGCGGTCACGGTACTGCAGGAGGTTTTGCCGCCGTGCTGGAAGAGATGGGGCTGGTAGGCGCGGATTCGATAGGTATGGCTGCTGCCACATTCGGCCTCATTGCGGGGTCGATGGTAGGTGGACCGTTAGCGGATTTGATTATTAGAAAGAGGCTGACGAACGAGCAGAAACAGCCTAAAGATGAGACAATTGACCCTGCTATGGCGGGTATCGAGAGTGACGAAGCTTCGCCTATGGGACGTGCCGAACGTGTCAGTACGAATGAGCAGGAGTTTCAGCAGTATGCGAAGGCTTGCTATTGGATTATCTTAGTGATGGGTGGCGGTACGGTGATCAGCTGGCTGCTTGAAAAGACGGGAATCAAGTTTCCTCCTTATTTCGGAGCGTTGATATTAGCTGCTGTCGTGCGCAACCTTATAGGGGTGGTCCGTGTTAAAGAGGAGGGAAAGTGGGTGAGTGCTGAGAAATATCTGGACATGGAGCGTATCATCAGCGTGAGCAATATCTGTCTGTCATTGTTCTTGGGAATGGCGATGATCACTTTGCAACTATGGGAACTGAAGAGTCTGGCTCTTCCGCTGATTGTGATTTTGGCCGCGCAGGTGTTGCTGATGGTCCTGTTCGTGTTGTTTGTGGCATTCCCGATGTTAGGCCGCGACTATGATGCCGCTGTGTTGTGTGCCGGTATCTGCGGATTCGGATTAGGCGCCACACCGAATGCGATGGCAAACATGAGTGCTATCTGCTATAAATACCACTATAGTGCCAAACCATTCATCATCGTTCCTATTATCGGCGCGATGTTCACCGACCTGATCAACGCGGGAATTATCACGCTTTTCCTGAATCTGCTATAGCGAACGGGGCTAAATTCTATTCTATCCGTTGCCCCTGAAGAGTATAGGTCCGACCGTCACGAAGGATGAGAATACGTCCTTCGCGAAGGATTTTGACGCAATGTACTTGGTTCGCCGGAATTTCCTCAACGCCTTGTGTAATAGGCTGTTGACCCTCTCCCCATTGCGAGAAGAGCCATTCGATCCGCCAATCGTAGCGACGAAAAAAACGGTCGCGTACGTCGGAGTAGTTGCTGTTGTCGCGATAGCCCTGGCTGTCACGCCATACTTCGGCATCTCTCTTGGCTGCCTGTTCGATACCGTCTGCAAACGTGCGGATAGACGTGCGGACTGAGTCTTTGTATTGGTGATAGAAAGTGTACCACTGCTCGCTTACAGCCTGTTGGAAAGCCGGGATAGTGGCAAGTTGTCCAATCCAGTACTGAGGCCACGTCGGGTTCTCGTATATCCAGGTCTCTTGACGTCGGTCATAGGCGTTTCCGAAGTCCCAGACAGGTCCGAATTTCCATTTGTCAGCCATGCCGAGCGAGTCCCGGTCTTTGTAGAGAAAACAACTGCCATGGTAGGATTCGCAATCCTCCATGATTTCCTGAACCAGGTAGTATTTCGCCGCTTCGTCGATATCCAATAGATTGGTGACAGGTGATTGGTTATTGGTGATTGGGGCATAGAGCGCGTCGTTGAGGGCGGCTATCTGCGACTCCAGGTAATTACGCTGGGCGGAAGAGAGCACCTCCGGTTCGCGGAGCGAGATCATGACGTGCTGGCCGTTGCCTTCGTAGAACTCGATGTTGTTCTCCGAAGGGTAGTTGTCTATCTCCACAAGCCACCCGCCGGAGATAGAATCCGGATGCGTCTCCTGATCCGCTTGCTCGTGTATGTGCACGCGGTTAGACGCTATACGCACGTGTTCCGTAAGGAAATAGAGCCCCATATACTTGCCGTTGAGAACCAGTTCCACAGGCACTTGGCGAGGCGTCCAGCGAAGACCTATCGCCCGGCTGAGGGCAAAACCCGCAGGACCTTTGAGAAAACCGAGATAGTCGTCGGCGTACGCCATCAGACACAAGTGACGGTTGTTGGGCATGCCAAGCACTTTCTGCTTGACGTCAAACTTGATCTTGTACGGTTTCTTGTCAAAACCGTTCCACGTCCAGTTGCCACGGCCTTTGATGGTACCGCGGATAGGCGAAGCGACCGAGCCGAGCGAGTGGTATTGCGCCCGAACGGAGTCGATATAGATGCCGCAGGGAATCTGCGTCTCGGTGTCGGATACCGCTTTCTTGCCATCTGTGTTCACATAGACGATGGGAAGCGTCCGGGTGGGCGAAGCCGCGAAAAGTGAAAACTGAAAACTGAAAACCGAAAGGAAAAACAGTATCCGGCGGAGATAGGTAGTGGACGTATTCATGATTATTGTCGTTTTGTGAGGGCAAAGGTACAACAAAAAATCCGAATATGCAAATAAAATCAAAATTATTTGCAGAAAAGGGCTTTTTTGAGCCCGAAGGAACGATAAAAACCGAGTGAATCCGAAGCCCGTTTGGAGATGCTTTACACAAAATTTACTAAAAATGGCACATAAATTTGCAAGTATCATTTTTTTTGTGTAATTTTGCAGCGTGAAATAAAAAGAATGGATATTTATGGTCACAATGACAGTACAAATTCCGAATGCGCAAGTAGGTTGGTTCGAACAAATGGTACGGAACCTTGGCTGGTCTTTCTCAAAATCGGATACTCATTCTTTAGATGAAACGAAAACTCAGAAGGCAAATTCCGATGACCTCATTATTACTCCTGCTCTTCGTAGAAAAATCAACCATGCACGCAAGGAGTATGCAGAAGGACAAACGGTTTCATGTAAAACACCACAAGAGATGCAACATTTCTTTGATAATCTATGATATATACGATGAATCAATTTCAGTATTGGTTATTCAAGCAGAAGAGCATTATCATGATAAATAACCATTGAATGTAAGATAACAATATTACATATAGGCGCAAAGCGTTGCGCCAACCAAAGCGTAATAAGCCGAGAAACTTGATTCTTTGAAAACTCGACACTTTCAAAAATCATTACACTTCAAGTACGGTTTATGCACGCTCACGTATCAGCGTGAGTTTTCCGTGCATTTATTTGAAGTGTTAAGGTAGTCGAGAACCTCAAAGAATCAAATGAAGCGAACGAAAGCGCACGCTTTTCGTATGTATATGTGTCTTTACTGTCAGATTCCCAAAAGTGTCCGATTATTAAGATTGGCACCATGCCGTTAGGTAACCTCCGCCATCGAGAGACATACGGGACACAAACGAGACACAAGCGACACAGAACAATGCTCAAAAAGTGTACGTTAATTAAGATTGAACAGATACAGGCAACAAAAACAATAAACCCTCATTCTTTAAAACCGATGTGCCGATGGGATATAACCGGCGAATGTATTTATGAGAAAAAAACTCTTTACTCTCTTGCTTGCCATTGTGGCTTGCACAAGAATTGCGCACGCGGTTGTTCCGGCTACGCTTAATGCCTTGTCAATAGAAGCACAAAAGTTAAGTGATGCTCCTTCGCTATTGACTAAATTGCAGAAAGGAGCTTCCGATAGAATAGATAATGATTCTATAAGTAACCATGATTATTCATATGACGAGGATTCTGATATAGAACAATTTTTTGAAAATTATAGCATTAATAATGATTATATAGATAATCATATTTTATTACTTTCAGCATCAAATACAAATGGTGCTATACTTTATTGTCAAATAATTATCCCTGATAATATTATATCTCTTGCACCTGGTACATACCCTATTAATTATAGCGCAACTCCACAAACAGTCTATGCTGGTGAATATGCGGACTACCTATCACCTTCATTTTTTGCTTTTATCAACTTGTCTTCAAACTATGCAGAAAAAGTCTGGTTTCTTATTTCTGGTGAAATGATCGTTTATGAAGGGGGCTATATATCAATCAATGCTACTAATTCACTAGGTAGAAATATTAATCTCAGGATAGGGAAACGCATTAAAAACGGAGATTTGTTTTATAATATTGATCATTTATTACATGAGGTACAAGTCGCTGAAAATAATCAAGTTAGCAATAAATTAATAGTCCCGGATTCAATAATCATTGCAGATGAAGCATATGCCGTAACATCTATAAGTAATAATGCGTTTAAAGATTGTGATATAACTTCAGTAGTAATACCCAACTGCATAACAAGCATTGGAAGTAGTGCTTTCTTCGGTTGCGATAGTTTGGTCAGTGTTGTAATTAAAGATATTGCTGCATGGTGTAAAATAGAGTTTGCCGATTATACTTCCAACCCATTAAATTGTGCACGACATTTGTTTATGAATGAAACGGAGATAACCAATCTAGTTATTCCGAATGGCATCACAAGCATCGGGAATTATGCTTTCTATCGATGCTTGAGTCTGACCACTGTAACCATTCCTAGTGGTGTTACAAGCATTGGTAGAGAGGCTTTCGCATGGTGTTACAATCTAACTTCCATTACCATTCCCAACAGCATTACGAATATTGGTGAGATGGCTTTTTGTAGTTGCAGTGATTTGACCTCCATTAAATGGAATGCCGTACATTGTAATGATTTTAAGAGTACTTCTACTCCTTTTTACTACTATTCATCAAGTTCATCATACCAGAACTACGACCTAAGGTCGCAAATAACTTCTTTTACGATCGGAGATGAGGTAGAATATATTCCTGCGTACTTATGCGCAGGAATGAATAAAGCAGAAATCACCTTAAAGAATTGCAAAACAGAAATAGGTTCGCATGCATTGGATAATTGCATGTACGCAGTAGAAGGAGCATATAATATCGTTTTGCCTGACACAACTCTTTGCTATGGTGAAGAGTTGGTCGTTGACGGAGTTCAATGTACAATACAAAAAACGCCCAACACTAGGCAGACATGGACACGCTCATTTACAACGGTTGAAGGATGTGATAGCACGATAACAATTTCCGTTCTATGGAAACGAGTGGCACCATTTTACGCTTTTAAATTTATGGTAAAGGATGTCTATGACACTCCGAATACTGGTTCTATATCATGGACGGTATCAGAAAACAAGGACTATAAATATGACTATTATACTATAAATGGCAAGAAGAATGGCTCGACTACAGGGTTAAAAGGTGGGGAATATAGACTGGCTTTCTATAGCGAAGAATGCAATGATTCTGTAGTTAAAAATATTACAATTAACCAGCTTGGGATAAGAATAAAAAATCAGTACTACTTATTAGATAACCTAAATCATACAGCCACACTTACCTATCGTGGGACATCATGTATTGATTATAACAATGAATACTCGGGCAATATAACCGTTCCACAAACAATTACATACGGTGATGAAGAATATCAAGTAACCGGCATTGGCTATGACGCTTTTTATGGCTGTAATAACATCACAACCGTTACTTTGGAATCAAAGACTCCTTTAAATGCATACGACATCGGTTTGACAAGCAATGCCGTTATTTATGTGCCTTATGGCTCGTTGAGTCTATATAAAGCAGATAATTATTGGAAAAACTACAAGTTGCGTGTTATCAATCCGTCACACATTTCTTCCACGACAGGGGCAACATCTGCAACTATCACTTTGGGAGCAGGAGATGAGGTTAATCACATTGCTTCCTGTGGAATTGTAGAAGGAGAATCTACGGCAGGGAATATATTGGAATATATAGGATTGGAGCCTAATAGTACTTATTCCAATGTGCCTTTCTATGTTATTACAGCAGAGGGTGACAGCGATGTGCTGAGTTGCTCTTTCAAAACCACTGCGCTGGAACTGACGACCAAGGAATCGAAGGCGGTGTCGAGTTCGACGGCGTTGCTGTTTGCGGAGACTAATATGTCCGATGTGGAGACAAACTGCGGATTTGAGTGGAAACGCGAGAATGCACCGGAAAGCATGGCGGGTACGAAAGTCTATTGCCCGGTTGCTTCGGGACAGATGGCAGGACGACTGAAGAACCTCAAAGACGACGTATATTATAAATACCGCGCGTTCTATCAGTCCACGGCAGGCAATATGTACTACGGCGATTGGCAGTATATCTTCACGGGCGACGTGACGGTGGAGTTTGATCCTGTGCTCTATACCTATACGGCTTCGGCTATCACGGAGACATCGGCAATCATCAGCGGTTATGCATTGGCCGGATCGGAGGACTTTACCGAGCAGGGATTTGAATACTGGGCGGAAAGCCGGGCTAACAACGGAGCAAATGCTCCGGCACGTAAGCCTGCGGCATTGGGCGAGCATGTGTTTGTAAAAGCCAGCGGCATCAACATGCGCGTATCGCTCACAGATCTTGACGCAGGAACCATCTATAAATACCGTGCATATGCAAAAGTGGGTGACCAGATCTACTACGGCTCCGAGCAAAGCTTTACAACCAGTGGCACTTATACTCCGCCGACCTACGTAATCACGTTCGTTAACTGGGATGGCACCGAGTTGCAGTCTTCGCCGGTAGCAGAAAACACCCTGCCTGAATATACAGGCGAACAGCCTACTCGTCCGAATGACGAAGAGTTTAGTTACTCCTTCAAAGGTTGGACACCGGAGATCGTGATCGCTACCGAAGATGCAACCTATACCGCCACCTTCGAGAAAACAACTCTGACTGCTATCAGCAACATCAAGACAGGTACTTCTGCTCAGAAAGTTCTGCGCAACGGCCAGATCTTCATCCTCCGCGGCGAGAAAGTATATACATTAACCGGACAAGCCGTGAAGTGATGTACAAATAGATGATGAATGAACAAAGTACAAAGGAATTCCCAAGCCAAGTTTTAATAATCTGCATCTAATTTGAAAAATCGGGAAGCGGAGCGCTCAATGGGCGCTCCGCTTTATGGTAGGGCAATGGGAAATTGAAAGGAAAAAATGAATAATTGTGCTCCGACCCTGCGTAGTGGTAACGATGTGGTATTGAGAAACACAAGGAGGGAGGAGAATTTTACCTTTTACTTTTTGCCGTCGAGTTCCTGAAGGAGATGCTCGGCGCGGTGGAGAGCCACGTGGATATTCGGGCAGATATTGTCCGGATTCATCATCTGCTCAATGCCGCCTTTGAGGAGTTGGTGGTGTACGTGCTCCTTGACACCGGAGAGGATGATGGTCGTGCCCTCGCGGTGAGAACGCTGGATAAGCATCTCCAGGTTGTGCATCGCCGTGGAGTCCACAAAAGGCACCTTACGCATTCGGATGATACGAATCGGGTATTTCTCGGTGGAGACACGTCCCATAATGTCGTCAAAACGGTTGGCAATACCGAAGAAATACGGACCGTCGATTTCATAGACCTCCACGCGCTCAGGAATAGTGAGGTGCTCGAGGTTGGATTGGACATCGGTATCTTCGTTGGGGTCGATCTCGTGGTGGAACGTGCGGATATGGGTCTCTTCGCTCGTTCGCATCAGGAAGAGTACGAGCGCAAGGAGAATGCCGATCTCGATAGCTACTGTCAGGTCGAAGATGACGGTCAGGAAGAACGTGATAAGCAATACCCACAAGTCGCGTGAAGGGTGTTTGCAAAGTCCGACAATCGTGCGCCAGCCGGACATGCCGTAGCTGACCATAATCAATACCGCTGCGAGGCAAGCCATGGGAATCATGCCGACGAGCGAGCCGAGGAACAAGAGAACGAGCAGCAGAACCACGGCGTGGATGATGCCGGCGACAGGGGTGCGTCCGCCGTTGTTGATATTGGTCATCGTTCGCGCGATGGCACCCGTAGCGGGAATACCTCCGAAGAAAGGCACAACGACGTTGGCAACGCCCTGTGCAATCAGTTCGGTGTTGGAGTTGTGCTTGTCGCCGATCACACCGTCTGCCACCATCGCGGAGAGCAGCGATTCGATAGCTCCGAGCATAGCGATGGTGAATGCCGAAGGGAAGAGTCGTTGGATCAGCGAGAAGACCGATTCGCCGTCCGCCAGATCAAGTGACGGCACATGAGGAGCCGGAATACCTTGCGGCAGCGCGTAAAGGTCGCTGATAGTCTGGAGCGAAGCTATTCCCCAGGACTCCGGTGCATACATTTTGAGCAACCAGACTGCCACCGTGGCGAAGATGATCGCCGCCAGCGAACCGGGAATACGCTTGGTGATATACGGCATACCGATACATACCAAAAGCGAGAAAAGGCCTATGCCGAATGCCCACCAGTTGGGGTGAAAATGGTTGGCGTAATAGATCCATTTGTCGATGAAGTTCGCCGGTACGTCGGTCAGACAGAGACCGAAGAAATCGTTCATCTGGGTGGAGAAAATCGTGACGGCTATACCCGCTGTGAATCCGACAATAACCGGATAGGGGACGAACTTGATGACCGAGCCGAGGTGGAACAAACCCATAACAATGAGGATGATACCTGCCATAATCGTGGCGATAGTCAGTCCGGCAAGACCATACTGCTGGATGATGCCGTAGATGATGACAATAAAAGCGCCGGTGGGACCGCCTATCTGCACTTTGCTGCCGCCAAGAAGAGAGATGATGAATCCGGCGATGATGGCCGTGACAAGTCCTTCAGTGGGGCCGACTCCGGAAGAGATACCGAAGGCGATGGCAAGCGGGATAGCTACGATACCGACGATGATGCCGGCGAGAGCGTCTTGGGCAAATTGCGCGCGTGTGTAGTGCGCGAGCGTGCTAAATAATTTAGGTGCGAAAACTTCGCGAAGTGAGAATTGCATGTTTGTGATTGTTTGTACCTTTCAAAAAAACGGGTGCAAAGGTAGTGAAAAAAAATGAAATACACAAATATCCGGGCGAAATTATTAAAAATGTCATGTGTAGTTGCGAAAAAGTACCAGAAAAACGAAAAATGACACTAAATATCAAAATAATTGCAAAAAAATTTGCATATTTGAAAAATTTGTAGTAATTTTGCACGAAATTTTGTGTGGAATAGACTGAGTATATGGGCGGGTCTATATGTATTGTGTTGAGGATGAGTGGGTTATGAGAACAGGGTGTGTGGAAACGCTCTGGGTTAGGCGAACGCGCATCGTTCGTCTTGGGATTTGGAAAAATATAAAATATATACTACAATGTCAAAGATTTGTCAAATTACAGGCAAGAAAGCCATGGGCGGCTGCAATGTGTCGCACTCGAAGCGCCATACCAAGAGGAGCTTCGACGTGAACCTCTTCCGCCGCAAGTTCTACTGGGTAGAACAGGATGCATGGATCGAGCTGAACGTGAGTGCAGCCGGTCTGAGAACAATTAACAAGATAGGCCTCGACAACGCCTTGAAGCAGGCAGCCGAGAAGGGCTATCTCTAAAACGAAAGGAGTAAAGCAATGGCAAAGAAAGCTAAAGAAGCGCGCGTTCAGGTCATCCTGGAGTGCACAGAACAGAAAGCCAGCGGAGTTCCCGGAATGAGTCGTTACATCACCACCAAGAACCGCAAGAACACTCCGGACCGTTTGGAACTCAAGAAGTACAATCCCTATCTGAAGAAGTACACGATTCACAAGGAGATTAAGTAATTAACCACTAAATTTGAGAAAGGCTTAGAACTATGGCAAAGAAAGCGGTTGCAACCCTGCAAACAGGTAATTCCGGTCGCGCACACAGCAAGTGCATCAAGATGGTGAAATCGCCCAAGACCGGTGCTTATATCTTCCAAGAGGAGATCGTGCTGAACGAGAAAGTGAACGAGTTCTTCAAATAAGAGGACGGTGAAAAACTGAAATCTGAAAGGAAACTGATGAAAAAATCGACATACATTTGCGTATGTCGATTTTTTTGTGTAATTTTGCACCCGCGAATTGTAAATCGTAAATCGTCCAATCGTTAATAATACCATGTTAGGAATAATTATCAATCCCAAATCCGGCAAAAGAGCCTTCCGCGCACAGCGCGTCTATCTGTGGCGTTTGCTCAGAAAAAGGCATCAGCCGTTTGCGTATCGTGTGACGAAATATGCAGGCCACGCAATAGAGTTGGCCCGCGAGTTGGCGGAGAAAGGCTACGACGAGATTCTGGTCTTAGGCGGCGATGGCACGCTGAGCGAGGCTGTGAACGGCATCATGCGTGCGGAGATAAGCGCAGAGCAGCGCGCCGGAATCCAGATAGGTCTGATGCCCCGCGGTACGGGAAACGACTGGGGTAGATATTGGAACCTGACGAAAGATTTCAAAGAGAGTCTGCGGCGGTTTTTTGAAGGCGAAGGCCATCCGATAGACATCGGGTGTGTCACCTATTGGCGCAACGGTATCGCCCATCACCGTTATTTTATCAACTCGGTCGGCTTCGGCGTCGATCCGCTGTGCTGCAAGAAAGCGGAGGCGCTGAAATACTATATCGGCAGCCACCACGTCAATTATCTGTTCGGACTCATTGCCGCTATTGTGGAGCACAAACCCCAACACATGGTTCTGACGGTCGATGGCAAAGAGGCGGTGAACGACCAGCTTTTCACGATGAACGTGGGAAACGGACCTTTCTCGGGCGGCGGAATACGCCAGAACCCCGAGGCGGATCCGCAAGACGGAATCTTCCACGCGATGTTCGTCAAGAAACCGACTTTCAAGCAGATCCTCAAAGCCCTGCCGAAACTGTACAACGGTCACCTGACCGACTTGCCATTTATCTATCCGCTCGTGGGCAAAGAGATCGAGATCAGTTACCGCAAACATATCCTGTTTGAGGCGGACGGCATACTGGAGAATATTATCGGCCCGTGCAAAGTGACGTGCCTGCACAATGCGTTGCAATTCAGGGTGTAAGAAAGTACTAAGGGTCAAAGTATCAGGTACAAAGCAATAAAGGAAGATGGGAAATATCGTACAACAGGGATCGAACCGGGTTTATACGCGGGAGACGGACGCCGAAGGGCATAGCATCATCCGTGTCGTGGGAACCAACCGCGAAGAGAATCGTGCATTTATTTATCTGGCACGTCATTTCGAGGCGAAGGGGCTGCCGGTTCCGCACGTGTTGTGGGTGAGTGAGGACGAGATGAGTTATACCCAGGAGGACTTGGGCAACACCTTGCTGTTCGAGGCTATCCAACACGGTAGAGAGACAGGGACTTTCCTCCCAGAAGAGAAAGCGCTGCTGGAAAAGACTATACGCGCGCTCGCGCACATACAAATAAAAGGAGCGGAGAACTTGGACTGGAGTGTCTGTTTCCCTGTTCCGAGTATGGACGAACGCGCTGTCCGATGGGATCTGAACTATTGGAAATACTGCTTTTTGAAGGGCACGAAGATCGAGTTCTCAGAGCCGAAACTGGAGGACGATTTTGACCGCCTGACGGCGAAAATCCTGGAGCAGCCGGCTGAGGCTTTCCTGTATCGCGACATGCAAAGCCGGAATGTGATGATCAAGAACGGAAAACCGTATTTTATTGATTTCCAGGGAGGAAGAAGAGGCCCGACGCAGTATGATGTAGCGTCGTTTCTTTGGCAGGCGAAGGCGAATATCCCCGAGTTTCTGCGTGACGAACTGATCGACGCCTATCTCAATGAATTGCATCAGCTTCAGCCATATATGGCTGAACCAGAATGGCGGGCTGCGCTGCCGCATTTTGTGCTGTTTAGGACCTTGCAGGTGCTCGGCGCCTACGGCTACAGAGGCTATTTCGAACGCAAACCCCATTTCTTGGAGTCCATTCCCAATGCCATCCGAAACCTGAAAGAACTCTTCGCCAAGCACAACGAATTGCAAAACGAATACCCCTATATTTATGCTATCAGTAACGATTTACTCCTTCTCGTTTAAACGCGGTATCCCCGGCGACGAAAGCGGCAACGGAGGCGGCTATGTGTTCGACTGCCGCAGTACGCACAATCCCGGCAAGTATGAAGAATACAAACAACTGACAGGACTCGATCAGCCCGTCATTGATTTTCTGGAGAAAGACGGCGAGATACTGACGTTTTTGGAGAGTGTATATAAACTGGTGGACCACCACGCTGAGCGGTTCATCGAGCGTGGATTTGAACATCTGCAGGTGGCTTTCGGTTGTACCGGAGGACAGCACAGGTCGGTCTATTGCGCCGAACATCTGGCAAAACACCTGAAAGAAAAATATGAGGTAACAATCCGCCTGATTCACCGCGAACGCGGAATAGAGAGGACTTGGTGAACTATGAAAGCGATGATTTTTGCAGCGGGACTGGGTACACGTCTCAAACCGCTGACTGACAATATGCCGAAAGCGTTGGTTCCACTGGCTGGCAAGAGCTTGATAGAGTGGCAGGTGAAGAAACTGCGCGAGGCGGGAATTCGGGAGATTGTGGTCAATGTGCATCATTTCCCGGATATGATAATAGACGCCATCCGCGAGAACAAAGGGTGGGGGTGTGAAATACAGGTCAGCGACGAGAGGGATTGTCTGCTGGAGACCGGCGGTGGGCTGAGAAAAGCAGGAGAACTGCTCCTAACTTCGTCCGCAGGCGAAAAACAGGAAGAACCCATTCTCGTTTGCAATGTGGATATCCTGAGCAATATAGACCTGAAGGCATTCATAGCCGAGTGGCGCAAAGCAGAGAGCGATACGCTGGGCATGCTGGTCGTGAGTGAGCGGGAGACACAACGCTATTTGCTCTTTGACGAAGACGGTCGTCTGTGCGGATGGACGAATGTGAAAACTGGCGAGGTGAAACCAGCCGGTGCATCTGTGGAGAAAAGACGCAAACTGGCTTTCTCCGGGATGCAGATTCTCAGTCCGAAGATTTTCTCGAAGATGGACGCCGTGGTGGCGGAAAAAGGAGAGAAATTCTCGCTGATAGACCTCTACCTGAACTTGTGCGAAAAGGAGGTCTTCCGCGCTTACCTACCGACGGACTACCGAATGATGGATGTGGGCAAGATAGACCAAATTGAGGAAGCCGAACGGTTTGCGGAGAGCTTATAAAACGAAGAAGAGACGCATTTTTGCGTCTCTTTTTGTGTCCCCCGAGAGGCTCGAAAATTGCCAATAGGCAATAATCGTTCGAACGTAGTGAGATAAGACCTCTCTCGAGAGTTTGAGGACGGGGTACAAAAAAAGACACCTGAAAGTGTCTTTTTGTGTCCCCCGAGAGGCTCGAACTCTCGACCCACTGATTAAGAGTCAGTTGCTCTACCAACTGAGCTAGGGAGACTTGTGCCCGAAATTTTGCAAATTGTGCGATTTTTTTCAAAAGCGGGTGCAAAGGTACTGCTTTTTTTTGACATGACCAAATATTTCTTCATTTTTTTTCAAAAAAAGTGCAAAAATATAGCATAAACGTACAATTTGCCCCCATTTAGCCCTAAAAATTAGATAAAAGTTTCGCGCGCGCTTGCGTATGTCAAAAAAAAGTAGTAACTTTGCGCCCGCAAATTATCGAAAATATTAAAAATAGAAATACTATGGAATTTAAGTATGCACCGATGTTTCAGCTCGGAAAAGACGAGACTGAGTATTATCTGCTGACCAAGGACCATGTGTCGGTTGGCAATTTCGAAGGACATGAGATCTTGAAAGTGGAGCCGGAAGCGCTGACGCTGATGGCACAGCAGGCTTTCCACGACGTGAGTTTCATGCTACGTCGCTCCCACAACGAGCAGGTGGCTAAAATCCTCCGCGACCCGGAGGCAAGTGCCAACGACAAGTATGTAGCTTTGACCTTCCTGCGCAACGCCGAAGTGGCTTGCAAAGGTCAACTCCCGCTCTGCCAGGACACAGGAACGGCTATTATCCACGGCGAGAAAGGTCAGCAAGTCTGGACGGGATTTGAGGACGAAGAGGCGCTGAGCCGCGGCGTGTTCAATACCTATACGGAGTGCAACCTCCGTTACAGCCAGAACGCTCCGCTGGATATGTACAATGAGGTCAACACCAAATGCAACCTGCCGGCGCAGATCGATCTGGAGGCTACCGAGGGCAACGAGTATCGTTTCCTCTGCGTCACCAAAGGCGGCGGAAGCGCAAACAAGACCTACCTCTATCAGGAAACCAAAGCACGCATCCAGAACCCCGGTACATTAATCCCGTTCCTCGTGGAGAAAATGAAATCTCTCGGAACAGCTGCTTGCCCGCCTTACCACATCGCTATCGTCATCGGCGGTACGAGTGCGGAGAAAAACCTGCTTACCGTCAAACTGGCAAGCACCCACTACTATGACTCGCTGCCCACCTCGGGAGACGAGACCGGTCGTGCTTTCCGCGATGTGGAGCTGGAGAAACAGCTGCTTCAGGAGGCTTACAAGATAGGTTTGGGCGCGCAGTTCGGCGGCAAATACATGGCGCACGACGTGCGCGTAGTACGTCTGCCGCGTCATGGCGCCAGCTGCCCGATAGGTCTGGGCGTAAGCTGCTCGGCGGACCGTAACATCAAATGCAAAATCAACAAAGACGGTATCTGGATCGAGAAACTGGACAGCAATCCCGGCAGTCTGATTCCGGAGGAACTGCGTCAGGCGGGTGAAGGAGATGCCGTTAAGATCAACCTCAACCAGCCGATGAAGGATGTGTGCGCTATTCTGACACAATACCCGATAGGCACCCGTCTGAGCCTGAATGGTACGATCATCGTCGGTCGCGACATCGCACATGCCAAGATCAAAGCGCGCCTCGATGCCGGTGAGGCTATGCCTGAGTATTTGAAGAATCATCCCATTTACTATGCCGGTCCGGCTAAGACTCCGGCTGGCATGGCGTGCGGTTCGATGGGACCGACCACTGCCGGACGAATGGATCCCTACGTGGATGAGTTCCAGGACCACGGAGGAAGTCTGATCATGCTGGCGAAAGGCAACCGCTCGATAGATGTGACCAACGCGTGCCAGAAGCACGGAGGCTTCTATCTCGGTTCGATTGGCGGACCGGCGGCTATCTTGGCGCAGAACAATATCAAATCTATCGAGTGCGTGGAGTACCCCGAGCTCGGCATGGAGGCTATCTGGAAAATCGAGGTGGAGGATTTCCCCGCGTTTATCCTGGTGGATGACAAAGGAAATGACTTCTTCAAACAACTGAAACCGTGCGCTGGATGTACGATCCTGTAAGCGGAAAATCGAAAGTTTGATGGCAACCATGCGAGAAGAAAGTTGGTGGAGCCGCGTGCGGCGCAAATATCGTCTGGCTGTGCAGGACGATCTGACGTTGCGCGAGGTTTTCCATGTGCGCCTGAGCGGACTGAACGCCTTCAGTCTGATCACTCTGCTTTTTGCCCTGGTAGTAGCGTTGCTGTCGCTGCTGATTGTCTATACGCCGATACGAAATATTCTCCCCGGCTACAGCGAGAGTATCCGCCAGCAACTCATCTTGGAGTCCGCGCGTGTGGATTCGCTCCAGACCGACCTGACGATCCAGCGCCAATATCTGAATATGATCAAGAACGTGACGGCGGGTACGATTGAGTCGGATAGCGTCCAAAGCCTTGATTCCATGCAGATTGTCCAACGCAACCAGTTGCTCGAGATCCGCAATCAGGCTACCGAGCAGTTCCTGAGTCAGTACGAGCAGAAAGAGCGTGACCAGCTCCTCCTCTTCGAGACACGCTCGCCGCTTACAACACTCAGTCTCTTTCGGCCCGTGCGTGGAGTCGTGACACAGGCGGCTGCGCCGGATCATCAGAAATACAGCGTACACCTGCGTGTGCCCAAGAACGAGAACATACTCGCCGTCATGAAAGGGACGGTGGTCTTCTGCGAGCGGGAGATTGATAACACCTATACGCTCATCGTGCAACATCAGCAGTACATGAGTATCTATCGGCACGTGTCGAAGGTCTTGAAAAGCGTGGGAATGTCGGTCGAGGCAGGCGATGCTCTGGGAATGATGAACGGGCTTGACGAAATGGAATATGAAATATGGAGAGCGGGCGAACCGCTTAATCCCGAAGAGGTGATAGCTTTTTAATCGGAAAGTGCAAAAGTGAATACAAAACGAATAGCTATATTAGGCAGCACGGGGTCGATAGGAACCCAGACGCTGGATGTCGTGAGGGCTTATCCGGAGCGATATGAGGTCTATGCCATCTGCGCGAACCGTAGTGTGGATCTGCTGGTAAAACAGGCGCGTGAGTTCCACCCGGAGGTGGTCTGTATCGCCGATGAGTCGCTCTACGAGCCGCTCTCTCAGGCGCTCGCGGACATGCCGGTGAAGGTCTGGGCGGGCGCTGAGGCCATCGCTGAGATGGTGACCATGCCGAGTATCGACGTCGTCGTCGCGGCGATGGTCGGATACGCGGGATTACGGCCGACCATCGAGGCTATCAAAGCTGGCAAGGCGATTGCCCTGGCGAACAAAGAGACGCTGGTCGTGGCGGGCGAGATCATTTGCGAATTGGCGCAACAATACCACACGCCTATTCTGCCTGTGGATAGCGAACATAGTGCTATCTTCCAGAGTCTGGTCGGAGAAGACAGCAGCGAGATCGAGAAAATCCTCCTGACTGCGAGCGGAGGACCCTTCCGCCGCTTCACGTTGGAGCAAATGCGCACCGTGACGGCAGCCGACGCTCTCAAACACCCGAATTGGGACATGGGAGCTAAGATTACTATCGATTCCGCCAGTATGATGAACAAAGGATTCGAGGTCATCGAGGCGAAATGGCTCTTCGGCGTGCCGGTGGAGAAGATCGAGGTGCTTGTGCATCCGCAGTCGATTGTCCACTCGGCGGTGCAGTTTACCGACGGGGCTATCAAGGCGCAACTCGGTGCTCCGGACATGCGTCTGCCGATTCAATACGCACTCTCGTTCCCCGAGCGCCTGAAAAGCGATTTCCCGCGTGCCAACCTCTTCGACCTGGCGGACCTGACGTTCGAGAAACCCGATCTGGAGCGCTTCCCGAACTTGTCGCTCGCGTACGAGGCAATGCGTCGGGGTGGAAACATCCCTTGTGTGCTCAATGCCGCGAACGAGGTCGTCAATCTGGCGTTCCGCGAAGGAAAATGTGCTTTCCTGCAGATGTCGGATATTATTGCCGAAACGATGGCAAAAGCGCCTTTCATCGCCAAACCGACGTACGAAGACTATGTGGCGACCGACAAGCAAGCCAGACAAATTGCTTTGCAATACCTCCCATCGTAATTTTTAATTTATAATTTTTAATTCTTAATTTCCATTGTGATTCAAGCAATACAATTGATCTTAGCCCTGAGTTTTCTCGTGTTGATACACGAGTTCGGGCATTTTCTCTTTGCGCGCCTCTTCCATGTGCGTGTAGAGAAGTTTTACATGTTTTTCAATCCGCAGATCAGTCTTCTGCGCGCCAAGAAATTCAACGGCAAATGGCACGTGAAGTTCTTCGCCAAGAACGATGACGAAGAGTGGGCGAAATATCCCGATAACACAGAGTGGGGTATTGGCTGGCTGCCTTTCGGCGGTTACTGTGCGATTGCCGGTATGGTGGATGAGACCCATTCCACAGACGATCTCCCCAGCGAACCACAGGATTGGGAGTTCCGCAGTAAACCCGCTTGGCAGAGACTCCTGATCATCCTGGGCGGTATTCTCGTCAATTTCACAGCGGGACTGCTGATTTTTGTGATGCTCATGTGGCACTACGGAACAGACACCCTGCCGCTCAAAAATATCACCACGGGACTCTACTACTCCGAGATTATGGAGCAGGAAGGCTTCCAACAGCAGGATAAAATCTTGACCATCAACGGAGAAGAACCTGCAAGTCTCCCTGCGGCTATCAACGCCATTATTCTGGAGGGCAAACGCGACGTGGTTGCCCTCCGTGGAACGGACACCGTGCGGCTGACCCTCAGCGAAGACCTCGGAGAGCGTTTCCTCGCCCAACACAACGATTTTGACAAAAAGGAACGTGAAAAAGCCCGCGCAGACAAAAACTACCACAAGCAGAGTTACGTCCTCATGGCGGAGTGGTTCCCGTTTGTTGTGGAGCAGGTAATCCTGGACAATACAGCGGGTATTGCCGGTATTCAACCGGGAGACAGCGTGGTGGCTGTGGCTGGAGTGGAGACCCCGAGTTTCATCCACGTTCGCAAGGAACTGCAACGTCACCCCTGCGACTCCGTCACGATTGATTTCTACCGCAACGGAGAACGCCAATCCGCGCGTTTGTTCCTCGGAGATCAATGCCAGCTGGGAGTTACGGTCAGAATGCCGCAGTTTGAAACGGAGCATACCGATTACAATCTCCTGCAGGCTATCCCGGCTGGAATACAACACGGTTGGGACTTCCTGGTGATGTACGTCAAGCAGTTCCGGCTGATTTTCACCAAAGAAGGGGCTCAGTCGGTCGGTGGATTCGGAGCCATAGGAAACATGTTCCCCGATGTCTGGAACTGGCGTGGATTCTGGTATATTACGGCTACGCTGAGTATCATTCTTGCCTTCATGAACTTCCTGCCTATTCCGGCTTTGGACGGTGGATATATTCTCTTCCTCTTGGTGGAGATCATCACTCGTCGCAAGCCAAGCGACAAGTTCCTGGAGAAAGCCAACGAAGTGGGCTTCTGGCTCTTGCTGGCTTTGCTGATTTTTGCGAACGGAAACGATATTATCCGGTTCTTCTTCTAAAAAACGAATCTTGATTCTCCTGCCCAATGAGACGCTTTCCTGTTTTTCTGATGCTCATCCTGACGCTCCCGCTGATGGCCAAACAGCCCACCGTGAGCGGCTATGTAACGGATGTGCAGACAGGCGAGCGTCTCATCGGAGCTACTGTGCAGGACATGCGTTCCGGCGTCGGAACAGTGACCAACGTGAATGGCTTTTATTCGCTGACGATACCTTCGGACACCGTGCAACTCCAGGCGGGATATGTGGGCTACGACCGCACGCTGTCGGAAGCTTTTTGGCTGACGACCGATACGCTGGTGGAAATGGAACTGGTTTCCGCTACGGTGCTCCGTGAAGTGGTGGTCGAGGCGGGACATTCGGTTTCCGGCACCCAGTCGGTTCAGATGTCCGCCGTCGAAGTGCCTGTTTCGCAGATCAAGGGTATTCCTGCCATCGGAGGCGAAGTGGATGTGCTTAAAGCTATCCAACTCCTGCCCGGGGTGCAATCCGGTTCGGAAGGTTCCGCAGGACTGTATGTCCGTGGTGGAGGACCCGATGAGAACCTGATTCTTCTCGATGGTGTGCCGCTCTATTCGGTCAATCACATGCTGGGATTTTTCTCCGTCTTCAACGCCGATGCAATCAAGAACGTGACGCTATACGAAGGCAATTTCCCTGCCCGTTACGGAGGACGCCTGTCTTCCATCATCGATGTGAGGCAGAAAGACGGCGACGCGTACGGCCACCACGGCAACCTCACCGTCGGACTTGTCTCTACCAAGGTAAGTGTCGAAGGACCTGTCTATTGGAGCAAAGACGAATGGCGCAAATACCGCAACAAAGAGACGGTCAAAGGGCAAACCACTTTCAATATCTCTGCACGCAGAACGCTGTACGACCTTTTTATGGCGCCTATTGCTGCAATCGTCACTTCCAACGAGAGTGACGGAGAGCAAGTCGCAACGGCGGGCTATTATTTCTACGACCTCAATGCCAAACTGACGCACACTTTCTCCGAAAACGACAAACTCAGCGGATCCTTCTATATGGGAGACGATGTCGTGTACGCGCGATTCCGCCAGAACGAGTCTTCCAACGCCAACGCCAACACGGAAACAGGCTATATGAGAATGCGTTACAACTGGGGAAATCTCTTCGCAGCGGCAAATTACGAACATCGTTTCAACGGGCGGTTGTACAACACATCGCAAATCAGCTATACCCGCTATAAATACAAACTCGGTCTGACGCAAGAGGTGGATAGCAAAACCGCCGGGGAGCACATGGAGCTGGGAATGGATTACAACTCCTATATCATGGATCTCATGGCACAGACTAATTTCGAATGGCGCCCGAACAACCGCCACGAGGTGCATTTTGGCGGTAGTTATACGTTTCACACGTTCCGACCGCAGGTCGGGCGATTTGAAGCGAAAGAGGTGACGGATAGCACTACCTTGCAAATGGACTCAACGGTCTCACTGGGTGGAACCAACTATGCCCACGAGGCGAATATATATATCGAAGATACCTATACACCCTGCTCGTGGTTCAAACTCAATATTGGTCTTCACGCGGCTCTTTTCCATACGGATAAGACCACTTATCCCTCTCTTGAACCGCGTGTGGGAATGCGCTTCCTGCCCCACAAGGATGTGGCGATCAAGATGAGTTACGCATATATGAGCCAATACGTGCATATGCTTTCCAACTCGTCGGTCTCTTTGCCAACCGACCTCTGGGTGCCTGTGACGGCGAAGATCCCGCCCATGCACTCCATGCAGGCGGCGTTGGGAGTTACCTATAATGTCTTGAATCAAGTTGAATTGTCCGTCGAGGGGTACTACAAACGGATGATCAACCTCTTGGAATACAAAGATGGAGCTTCCTATATGAGTAGCAAGAATTGGCAGGAAATGGTCTGTGTCGGAGACGGTTGGAGTTACGGAGTGCAGTTCCTTGCCCAGCGCAAAGTCGGACCCGTTACCGGATGGATCGGATACACATGGTCACGGACGATGCGCCAGTTCAACCGCGAAGGACAGGTCATCAATTACGGCAAACCGTTTCACGCAAAATACGACCGCGAGCACGACCTGAGTGTCACTCTCCAATATCAAATCAACAAGAAATGGGAAGTGGCAGCCACTTTTGTCTATGGAACAGGTACGCGCGGAACCGTTCCGTTGCAGAAATACGACGACCCGCTCATTAATACCCTTACAGGAAAAGGCAGAACAAACACATCGCGTGACGTCTATTTCGTGAGTGAACGCAATAACTACAAAATGCCGGATTACCACAGGCTGGATCTCGGCGCTACGTGTCATTTGCCGGATAAGAAACACTCCGGCTGGGAACACATATTGAATATCGCAGTATATAACGCTTACTGCAATTTCAACCCCTTCCTGGTCTATCCTCGGGGAAATAAGTTGTACAAACTCAGTCTTTTCCCGATTTTGCCGAGTCTTAGTTACACCTTCAAATTCTGATTGTCATGTGTCGCAAAATATACATATTTCTATTTGCACTCTGCTTAATCGCGTGCGAGAGGGAGATTCCGTATAATGGTGAGTATCAGAATGCCAAAATGGTGATCCACGCCGTTGTTAACTCAGGTGAAGATTCGCTTACCTGCTATATTGGGCGTTCTTATTTCTTCTTGGATACCAAACCACGCAATCCCGAGGTACTTGATAGCCTGACTATCACTTTGAATGGCACTTCTGGTAACTACGCGATTATCCGTGATTCCGTGGCGGGCATAGCGCATCATCTGCGTCTCGCACGACCCATTGAGGCAGGGGACACTCTGCGCTTGCAAGTCACTCATCCTACCTTTGGAACGGCTACGGCTCAGGAAGTGCTCCCGCCGGATTATGTACCGCAAGTGGTGGAGACTGTTTGGGAGAAAGGAACGGAAGCCCGAGATAATAATTACCGGATACGCCTTCGTTTGCCGGACTATCCGCTCGATGACAAGATCGTGAAGATGAGGGGTTTTACTTATTCTACGAAAACCACTATAAGACCTATTTTTGACAAGGACCGTGTTTTTGTCCGTTGGGACACCATCGTGTCATCTCGGCAAACGAATGTGATGTTCACTACTGATGAAATGTTTGCCTTGTATAACAAGTACAGTCACGAAAGACGCGGTTACTTGTCTTTTGAATTGAGTTTCGCCTCGGATTACCCTTCCGGCAAGGAGTTTGAACTGACTTTTACGCTGGGAACTTCCTATGAAAAGTGGTGGGGAGAAGAGCCGTATCGCTATTACCAAACCTATACATTGGATTCCTGTAATATGACTTTTGACCTGACAAGCGATGCATACGACCTCTATTACAATTCGATGGTTGCATATATGGGCTTGAACGATTCGCAGCAGAGGGAATTTGACCTCGGGCAGATATTTACAGAAATGCTCGGACAGGAAGAGCCGATGCCCGTTTACTGCAACATAGAGAACGGCTTCGGAATTCTGGCAAGCAAAACAAGAACTAAAATTAAAATCAAATAATGGATTATTTTGTACATGAGTCGTCCTACGTGGACGAAGGTTGCCAAATCGGCAAAGGAACTAAAATCTGGCATTTCAGCCATGTAATGAGTAATTGTGTTATCGGAGAGGACTGCAATATCGGTCAGAACGTAGTTATCTCGCCCGACGTTGTATTGGGGCGCAACTGTAAGATCCAGAACAACGTCTCCGTCTATACCGGAGTAAGGTGCGAAGACGATGTCTTCCTCGGACCTTCGATGGTCTTCACCAACGTCATCAACCCGCGTGCTGCTGTCAGCCGCAAAGATGAATACCGTCAGACCATCATCCGACGCGGAGCTTCTGTCGGAGCGAATGCGACAATCGTTTGCGGACACACACTCGGCGAATACTGCCTTATTGGAGCCGGTTCGGTCGTTACCAAGGATGTACCTGCTTATGCTCTCATGGTCGGCAATCCAGCCAGACAAATCGGCTGGGTCAACGCCCATGGAGATAAATGTGAAACTTTAGAAGAAGCAATGAAATGATACAGAGAATACAAACACTTTATTTATTAGCCGTGGTTGCTTTAGGCATCACCTTGTGTTTCATGCCTGTCCTGCAGTTTGTTACGCCCGAAGAAGCGGAGACGCTGCAAATATGGGAACTGTCCGCCTTTGCTTATTCCTCTGTCCCGCTCCAGGGACTCTGGGGATTGACGCTCACTACCATACTCATTCCTCTGCTGGCGCTCGTTGATATTTTTCTCTACAACAAACGCCTCCTGCAAGCACGGTTGAATATCTTCACGGTTATGTTGTGCCTCGGTTACTACGGCGTGCTGGCTATCTACGTGTGGCTTGCCAAAACGGCTCTTGGAGTGGACTGGCACATCCTCCCTTGGGCCTCGATTCCTTTGGTATGTCTCGTCTTGACGGTGATGGCTACGCGCCGGATTCTCAAAGACGAAGCGCTCGTGCGAGCTGCTGACCGAATTCGATAACTTTAATAGACACAAACTATGACGAATCTTTTTATCCTCCTTCAGAAGCAGTTTACTCCGGAAGAGTTGCAACACCAACGTGATTCAATCCGCGCTGGGGCGCAAATGATGATTGAGTACGCACAAAAAGATCCGGAAGGATTTTGGACGGAAGTTTTGCAGACGATGATCCAGTTCGGACTCAAAGTGCTGGCGGCTTTGGTAATCTATTGCGTGGGTATATGGATCATCCGTCTGATTCAGAAAGGATTGAAACGTATGTTCACCCGACGCAATGTAGAGCCGACACTCGCCTCTTTCATTTCTTCTTTCGTCTCTATTTCGATGACGATCTTGTTAAT
This sequence comes from uncultured Bacteroidales bacterium, assembly GCA_900319645.1. Lineage (GTDB taxonomy): Bacteria > Bacteroidota > Bacteroidia > Bacteroidales > Paludibacteraceae > Colicola. The sequence goes on along the minus strand of ONPG01000004.1, from coordinate 105,183 downwards.
CGTCATTACGGTGAGTACGCTTGGAGTGGACACCACTTCGCTCGCTGCTTTGCTGGCGGCTGGAGGTATGGCGATCGGTATGGCACTCAGCGGAACGGTCCAGAATTTCGCCGGAGGTATTATGCTCTTGGCTTTCAAGCCTTTCAAGGCCGGCGATTTCATCGAGGCTCAGGGCACATTGGGAAAGGTCGTGGAGGTTAATATTACTGCCACTAAGATCCTTACGCCCGACAATCGGGTGGTGATTCTCCCTAACGGAGCTCTCTCCAATGAAAAGATCAATAATCTTAGCGGACGTCCCTTACGCCGGGTCGAGTGGGAGGTGAGCGTGTCGTACGGAGTGGATGCCAAGGCCTGCAAAGAGGCGATTCTGGCTATTCTCAATACGGACAGCCGTGTGCTCAAAGAGAATACCAATATGAGCAAATTGTACCGCGAACTGCAGGTAACCAAATACCAGCTTACCACGGTCAACTACCGAATGGATGCTATACCGGCTCCTTTCGTGGCACTCAAATCACTCAACGAGAACGACATCACATTCGTTGTGAGAGCCTGGGTACGTGGCGATGATTACTGGCCTGTATTCTTTGATCTCCAGGAGCGTTTCTATACCGAACTCCCGCCGCAAGGATTCACCTTCGCTTACCCGCACATGGATGTCACAATGCTCAATCCATCCGAATAAGTCACACCAATTCACACCTATTTCACTCCTAATTCACTCCTAATTCCTTGCTAAGTGTTAGTTGTTAGTTAGAAATAAGTTAATTAATAGTTAGTAACTCTGCTACCAATATACAACCCACAGTGAAACCATTATTAGGCAAAAATCTATCGGAACTGCAAGAAATCGCCCTTAGTGTCGGGCTGCAGAAGTTCGCAGGCAAACAGCTTGCGGAGTGGATATATGTGCGTCGTGTACGTTCCTTTGACGAGATGACCAACATCTCGCTCAAAGGACGTGAAGCGCTCAAGGCCAACTATTTTATCGGACGTCATTCGCCCGTCAGGGAAGCGGTCAGCAAGGATGGTACACGCAAATACCTGTTCCAAATCGCAAACCCGGAATCTCAACTCTCTGACAGCGAACCACAGTTTATCGAATCGGTGTATATACCCGAGGATGACCGTGCTACGCTGTGTGTCTCCACCCAGGTGGGCTGCAAAATGGGTTGCCGTTTCTGTATGACCGGAACCCTCGGCTTTCACGGGCATCTCTCTGCGGCTGATATACTCAACCAAATCATGGAGATCGACCACTGGGCGCAGGCAAACGGTCAGTTGCCCTTAACCAATGTGGTCTTTATGGGTGAAGGAGAGCCCATGGACAATCTGGAAAATGTCCTGCGTGCTCTGGAAATTATGACAGCTTCGTATGGCTACGCGTGGTCGCCTAAGCGAATCACGGTTTCTACGGTGGGAATACCGGCTATGAAGCGCTTCCTCGACGAGAGCGAATGTCACTTGGCGGTCTCTATGCACAACCCATTTGGAGTGGAGCGGGCGGAGATTATGCCGGCTGAGAAACTCATGCACCTGACCGATGTGGTCAAGCTCCTCAAACAATACGATTGGACCCATCAACGGCGCGTGAGCTTTGAATATATATGCTGGGCTGGCAAAAACGACACCCCTCGTCACGCCAAAGAGTTGCTACGTTTGCTCAAAGGTCTCAACTGCCGGATCAATCTCATCCGTTTCCACGAAGGAGTAGAGCAGGTGGCTACCACCAATACGGAGAGCCGCCATTTCCCGGCATCAGATGAAAAACAAATGGAATGGTTCCAGAACTACTTGACATCCAACGGTCTGACTACGACCATTCGTCGTTCGCGCGGAGAAGACATCCTCGCCGCTTGTGGTATGCTTGTAAACAGCTTAACAACTTAACATTTTAACAGTTTAACGGTTTAACAGTTTAACAACTTAACAGTTTAACGCAAAATGTTACAGCATTTTGCTTAACTGCTCATAGTATTTGGGCGAAACCGGAACCGGACGCATAGACGCTACGTCCAATTCTGCTTGTATCATCCCCTCTTTGTCACGCCGTAGTACCTTCACATGCCTCGGGTTGACAAAAAACGAGCGCTGGCAACGGATAATATGATGACGATCCATCAACTCGTCTATTCCACGCATGGATTGCCTGAGCGCGTATTCTTTGACCTTCTCGCCGTCCAGATAATAAATATGGATATAGTTTTCTTGCGCTTCAATAAACAGCAGTACATCGTGTGCGATGACCAGTTTGAGGCGTCCTGTTGAGTCCGCAAAGCGTATCAGATCTTCTTCTGCGGGAGCTGGGGCATCGGGACGTACCAACGTAATAAGTAGCGCATTGATAACATAGGCATAGGGCAGAATAGCAAAATTCAGTTGCAGACAGTGACCAAGTGCCGGAAAATAACCTATATGACCATAGATTAAAGCCATATACAAAGCGGCAAAACACGAATAGACAAGCAACTCGGCAAGCGACCATAGAGAGTATTGCCACCACGACAACCTGAGACGTTCACGGTAAACGGTTAGTGGTATTCGGCTTCCGCACATGATCCCTATCAATATACACGTAAGCATCAGCGCGTTGAATATCATCATTTCGCCGTTTGCGTTCAGAAAACGATCCATCCATTCGCTCTCGTATATCAATATGAAAGCCAAAAAGAATACGGGCAAGGCCAGTATATGCAAAAACAACCCTATATAGGATAGCAAAGATACGGGTATTTTCTTCATAATTTCATCTCCTCTATTAGTGTGACGAAATAATAATTAATCTTTTTTCGTCACTATATTTGCGTTTTAGTCACTTTTTATGGGTGTTTCGTCACTTTTTTCGTCACACTATCACAATTAGTTGCACACCTTTGCAAAAAGCAGTAATTTTGCATCGTCAATTGACAAACAAAACATTAAGTTGAACAAATCAAATCACAATAATTATGAAAACTGTCAAACGAATCGGAATGGATGTGCTGGTGGCATTGTACTGCCTGCAACTGCCGTTGATCGTTGCTTATCTGGTTATCAACCTGTAATCTGTATTGTAATCAATCTATTAATACTTATATATTATGAACAAGACTGTTTTTATTCAACCTGAGAGCGGCCTGCAATTTGACTGGAATGCGATCGCCGCTAATCCGAGTGACGTGCATCATCCTAAAATGGAACTGGTGGCTTACAAAGCACTCTATAGTAATAATATCGCGCAAACGCGCGCAAAAGGCTTTGAACCGGTGTTAGTCAGCTTGCCTATTATCGATGAGAACCGTTTCTTTGCGCATATCACCAAGGGCATGTCCATGCGCGAGCGTCAGAACATTCTCTATTGGCTGGGGGGCTCTGTAGAGCGCTTGCGTAACTTGCATGATCTGTACAACTTGGCTCTCTTCCGGGTGGCTGCTCAGCAGTGCGTTCACATCATTGATGTCACCAGCCCTATGCTGGCTAACCCGCACTACTCTGAATTGCTTGAGGCGGATGGAATGACGCTCTCTTCTGCCGGAGAGGCACTCGTCCGCCAGGAACTGATGAGATGTCAGGCTCATGAGATCTCTGCATGAGCCTGAGCATCTCTTCGTTTGATCATCTGCGCATATTGGCCTTCGCTTGCTCACGGGCGTATTTCTGTTGCTCGCGTTGCATTTGCTCGAGGCGTTGCATGAAGCCGGACTTTGTTTTGCCGGCTTTTTTCTTTTTGTTTGCCTCTATCTCCGCTAACATCTTCTCATCATTGAGCGTCCAGCGGAAAATCATCGTCTGCAGGATCGTGAAGAAGAGCGATACGAGGTAGTAGTAACTCAAACCTGCTGCGTAGTCGTTGAATATAAACAGGAACATCAGCGGCATCGCATACATCATATATTTCATGAACTTCATGTTCGGGTCGGTCGCTTGAGTCTGCATGGTAATATAGGTATAGCCGATATTACAGATGGTCATCAGCAGACAGAACAACGACAGGTGGTCGCCTAACAGCGGTATGTTGAATCCCCATTGGAAAACGGCGTCGTATGTGGACAAGTCATTTGCCCACCACAATGATTTGCCGCGCAATTCGATTGCTGTTGGCAGGAACCAGAACATGGCCATCAGCACTGGGAACTGGAACAACATAGGCAGACAGCCGCTCATCGGATTCACGCCCGCCTGTTGATAGAGTTGCATCGTGGCTGTTTGGCGTTCTTGCATTTTCTCTGCCGGGTATTTCTCGTTGATGGCATCTATCTGCGGCTTCAGAGCTTTCATCTTCGCGCTCGATTTGTACGATACGAAGACAAATGGCAGAATGATAAGTTTGATCACAATCGTCATCAGCAGGATAACAATACCGATGTGCAATCCCCAACTGGTAAACAGGTCAAACATTGGAATGACCAGCGCGGTGTTGATCCAGCTGACAATCTTCCATCCTAATGGTACAAGGGTGTTCAGATACAGACGCTCGCTTTTCTCAACCCCTTCGTCATAGGCCTTCAGGGTGTGGTAGTGGTTCGGTCCCAGATAGAAACGCATTCCTGTCGGGGTCTTGCCGCTCAGGTCAAAAGGAACAGAGGTCTGTGTCGCGTATGATTTGATGTAGCCGGAATGTTTGTCTTGTACCATCGACCGGAAAACCGAACCGGTGAAGGCATCGTCGGCAATCATCACAGTTGAGAAGAACTGATCTTTGTAGCCTATCCAGCGTACGCGAGCAGATTCTTTCTCGGTGTCATCTTTGCTCTCGCTCAATTTCTCAATGTCGCCGCCCACCAGCATGTATTGCAACTGGGCATACCTTTCTTCAAACTTGCGTCCTTGTTCTTGTTGCGGAATCAGTTGACGCCAATGAATATCCATTGAGTTGACGTTTTGTGCCAACTCGGTCTGCATGTTGTGAGGCTCGATACTGAGGTGAACCATGTAGTTGTCACTCATGTCATACACAAAATCGATGTATGCGTCCTCCGATGTGGTCGGGATACGCAGTATCGCACGACCTGGCACTTCGCTCTCTACCGGAGTGAAATACAGATTGCTGGTCTGCACGATACGGTTGTTGGCGGTTACCAGAGTGAAAGCCAGTTCCGATTCGTCTCCGCGGAACAGACAGAGCGGGTTGATCGTATCGCCCGAAGCGTGATACTCTTTCAGTTCTGCACGCTCGATCATACCACCATAAGTGGTGAGGGTCAAACGCAGATGCTCGTTCTCTAACGTGATCCATTTCTCCTCGCCTTGTGCGGCGGGAGCCAGATTGCCATAAGCAGCCTGTATGCGAGCCTCCAAAGCCTCGCTGCTCTCGGTGGGCGAGGGTTCGTTACGGGTGCTCGTCAAACTGGCGGTTATTTCCTCTGAGATACGTTGAGCCTCGGCTTCTGCCATACGCGCAACGTTAATAGAATCTTGCAGGCGTTGACGCTCGGCCAACTCTTCTTTCGAAGGACGGTTGAGCATCGAAAAACCCACAATAATTGCGGCTATCAATAGAAAGCCAATCCAAGTGTTTTTATCCATTTATATGTAGTGTTTGTTTTATTTCTTCATTTTGCCGAACATCAGTCCCACATACAATCTGGGGCCGCTCGGGGTCATAAAATTGCTCCATTTGACGTCCTCCGCCAATCCTTTGACAAGGTCGCTTGTACTCCGGCCGAAGGCGAGCATGTAATCGATTCGGATAATAAGTGCCACGTGGCTGGAAAGACCGATCTCCATCCCCACGTATGGATCCATTAGGAAAAACGGCGTACGTGTGAACGAGGCGTTGTAGAACGTGCTGTCACCGCCGCTCGGTACGACCACTGCGGCGTTATCGGGCACATACAAGCGGCGCATGGAACCGCCTCCGACCGTCATTCCTAACATCGGACGTATTTTTCCCACATGGAAATAGTAGTCGCACAATGCGCCTCCCCAGGCGGTACGAATACTCGAACCTGTCTTCATCAACGGCATTGTACTTACATGACCTTCTGCTCCTAAATGGATGTGGTCAAGCAGATGAATACGGAGCGCACCGCCCAAACCGATGGCTGCTCCGTCTTTGGGAAGGTTCTTACGGTAGTCTTCGCTTCCTAATCCCGTGTTGCTGAATAACTTGTCCGGAGAATCGGAGAACATGTAACCCGCGTGGATCATCATTCCTCCTGAGAAACCGGTGAACACGGGCGAAGACGATTTCTTGCTTTCCCGCCTGGACGACGATGATTCGTAGCGGTTCTCGTCGTTGTACGAGGATGAACTGTATTGTTCTTCCTGCCCCCATGCGGCGCACAGAGGCAGAAAGAGCAATGCGATGAATAGAATCTGTTTTCTCATTGTTAAATAATATCAAATGCAACGTCCATCATATTGGTGAACGAGTTCTGACGTTGTTCGGCGGTAGTAGCTTCGCCGGTGAGGATATGGTCGCTTACGGTGCAAATCACCAGTGCTTTCTTGCCTGCGCGGGCTGCATTCAGGTACAACGCCGGGGCTTCCATCTCGTCGGCAAGAACGCCCATCTTCGTCCAGTTGGCTTTGCGAGGATCCTCCGAATAGAATACGTCAGCGGAATACACATTGCCCACATGGTAGCGGTAACCGAATTTCTCGCAGGCATCTACGGCTTTGCGAGCCAGATGGAAATCGGCTATCGGAGCAAAATTGCCTTGCAGGTCAAACTGGTCGGCGTAATTACTTTCTGTGCAACTGCCCAGCGCAATCACGATGTCGCCCACATGTACGTAGTGCTGGCGTGCGCCGCACGATCCCACGCGGATGATCGTTTCTACATCGTAGAAATTAAACAACTCGTACGTGTAAATTCCGATGGACGGAATACCCATTCCGTGCCCCATTACGGTAATCTCTTTGCCTTTGTAGGTGCCCGTATAGGCGAACATATTACGTACTTGGTTGACTAATCTGGGGTTCTCCAGATAGCGTTCTGCCATCAGTTTTGCACGTAGCGGGTCACCCGCCATAATAACTGTTTTTGCAATCTCTCCGTACTGCGCACCGTTGTGCGGAGTCGGACAATTTTCTTTTGCCATAATCTTTGTGTTTTATAAGGTTAATAAAAAATTTTCAATTTTCAATTATCAAAATTTTCGCTTGCCGAAAATAATCGTGCCCATAGGGCTAAGAATTATCAATTATCAATTCTCTTTGTACCATCTCACCGCCTTCTCCAGGTCTTCCGGGGTGTCGATGCCGATGGTGGCGGTCTCGGTCACGCCGATACGGATCCGGTATCCGTGGTCAAGCCATCTTAGTTGCTCCAGGCTCTCGGCTTGTTCCAGCGGAGTGGGGCTTAACTGGGTGATCTCCGCCAACACGTCCGCACGGTAAGCGTACATGCCTATGTGGCGGTAGTGTTCGCCGCGCGTCAGCCATTCGCTTTTCTCTACGCCGCGAAGGTAAGGGATGATGCTTCGCGAGAATAGCAGCGCTTCGCCTGTCTCTTTGCTCCATACAACTTTGGGTGTGTTCGGGTTCTCCAGGTCTGCCCAACTGTCGTTTGCCGTATAAGGTCGCACGAGGGTGGCTATCTGTGTCTCCGGCGTCTCGAAGCAAGCCATGAGTGCCTCTATCTGCTCCGGTTGTGCGAACGGCTCGTCGCCCTGGATATTGATCACCACCGTGTCGCGGTTGTTTTTCTCGCGCCATGCGGCGGTGGTGATGGCTTCGTATGCCTCCAGGCAGCGGTCGGTTCCGCAACGGTGGTCGGAGCGTGTCATCACCACTTTGCCGCCGAACGACTCCACGGCGTCATAGATACGCTCGTCGTCGGTCGCTACCACCACTGTGTCCAATGCCTGAACGGCTTGTTCATAGACGTGGCGGATAACCGTCTTGCCGCACAGGTCAGCCAGCGGCTTTCCGGGAAAGCGCGTGGACGCGTAGCGCGCGGGTATGATTCCTATAAATTTCATAATTCTCCTTTCTCTATTTTTGATAGTAAATTGGTGGCGCCGGCAATCGTCTTCACATTCAGTATCGAAGCGTAGCGCCGGCCGGTTTTAACGCCTTTCTTGTCGCGTTCTTCCACCATATTGCATCGGTCTGGACGGGTAAGCACGTATTGGATTACTTTCCCGAACGTATTGGATTGCCAGTATGCGTCTTTGTTCTGCACGAAATAGATGGTCATCCGCTCCTGTTTCAGGAGTATTTTCTCTATTCCCAATCTGCAGCACAGCCATCTCAGTCTCACTACGGACAGCAACTCCTCTGCGGGTTCTGGTAGTGGTCCGAAGCGGTCTATCAGCCTTTTGCGGAAATCCAGTATCTGCTCTTCGCTTCGCAAACCGTCCAACTCGCGGTAAAGAGTGATTCGCTCGCTGATGTTCTGGATGTAGTCGGTCGGAAAACTGATCGGCAGGTCGGTTTCCAACTGGGCGTCCGAACACCATGTCCGTTCCTTTGTGCTTTGTACATTGTCCCCTTGTACATCTACCAGCCCTTCCTCGTCTTTCAGCTCTTCTATCGCCTCGTTCAATATCCGCTGGTACGTCTCGTAACCCAAGTCGGCTATGAATCCCGATTGTTCCGACCCGAGCATGTTTCCTGCTCCGCGGATGTCCAGATCCTGCATGGCGAGGTTGAATCCTGCTCCTAACTCCGCGAAGGTGCTCAATGCCTCCAGTCTTCGTCTTGCGTCGGCGGTCAGCAACTCGCGGTCGGGAGTGATCAGGTAGCAATACGCTTTGCGGTTCGATCGGCCCACGCGGCCGCGCAACTGATGCAGGTCGGCTAATCCGTAGCGGTCGGCGGAGAAGATCAGCATCGTGTTCACGTTCGGGATGTCCACGCCCGACTCGATGATGGTGGTGGAGATCAGGATGTCGTAATCATAGTTGATAAACGCCTCCAGCCGCTCTTCCATCTCATCTGCCGGCATCTGTCCGTGAGCGGTCACGATACGTGCTTCCGGGCAGAGTTTCTGTATGCGGCGTTCGATACGGGGCAGCATGTCGATACGGTTGTTGACGATGAAGATCTGTCCGTTGCGACCCATCTCCAAGTCTATCGCCTCTTTGATGATATCCTCGTCGTCCAGCGTAATCATCTCGGTCTGCACAGGGTAGCGGTTCTGTGGCGGGGTGGTCATCACACTCAGGTCCCGGGCACCTAACAAACTGAACTGCAACGTCCTCGGAATAGGAGTAGCGGTCAGCGTCAGCACGTCGATATTCGTCCTGAGCGATTTCAGTTTCTCCTTGACTGCCACGCCGAGTTTCTGCTCTTCGTCGATGATCAGAAGCCCTAAATCATGCCATTTGACGCTTTTCCCGACTAATTTGTGCGTACCTATTAGTATGTCTATCTTGCCTTCCGCCAGGTCCGCAAGTGTCTCTTTCGTCTCTTTGGCGCTTTTCAGACGGCTGAGGTATTCAATCCGCACGGGCATGTTCGCCATTCGTTCGCGGAACGTGTTGTAGTGTTGGAGTGCCAGTACGGTCGTAGGAACGAGCACAGCCACTTGTTTGCCGTCTGTCGCGGCTTTGAAGGCGGCACGCATTGCCACTTCGGTCTTCCCGAAGCCCACGTCGCCGCATACCAAACGGTCCATCGGCATCGGACTTTCCATATCGTGCTTCACTTCCGCCGTCGCTTTCGCCTGATCCGGAGTGTCTTCGTAGAGGAACGATGCCTCCAGCTCATGTTGGAGGTATCCGTCCGGCGAATAGGAGAAGCCTTGTTGCTGCTTGCGGGTCGCGTATAGCTTGATCAGGTCGCGGGCTATCTCTTTGACTTTGTCCTTCGTACGCTCTTTCAGACGCTCCCATTGACCGCTTCCCAGACGGGAAATCGTCGGCTCGCTGCCTTCTTTGCCTTTGTATTTGCTGATGCGATGCAGGTTGTGTATCGACACAAACACGTTCGCGTTGTCCCGGTAAATCAGCTTGATCATCTCCTGAGGCTTGCCGTTTACGGGAGTGGTCACCAGACCGCCGAATTTCGCTATGCCGTGGTCGGAGTGAACGACATAATCACCCACCTGCAACTGGTTGATTTCTCGCAAGGTGATGATCGCTTTGCCTCTGCGGGCGTTCTCGCTTGCCATCGTCACACGGTGGTAGCGCTCGAATATCTGATGGTCGGTATAGCAGCATATCTTCAGCCCGTGGTCGATAAATCCTTCGTGCAGGGCGGTGTTGATGCCGGTAAACGTGACAACCGTTTCGTCTTTTGTACTTGGTACATCGTCCCTTTGGACATCAAATATCGCTTCCAGTCGGTCCAGCTGTTTCTTTTGGTCGGCAAGGATATACACTTTGTATCCTTCCTCGATGTGCTTTTTGATGTCTTCCGTCAGCAGGTCAAACTGCTTGTGGAATACAGGTTGCGGCACGATGTCAAAAGCGATCTTCGAGCAGTTGGGGAAATAACTCTTCTCCGCCATCTCGATGGTCCGTTTGCCAGCCAGCCACTCTCCTCCCTTTGCGGCAGGGAAGGGATTTTGAAGGCTGCTCTCTAATTTGTATCTCACCACACTCCAGTCGTTGCTTACCCAAACGGTCTCTTCCGGCAGGTAATCCACGATACTGGCTTTCTCGCCTTCTCTTGTGGACAGACCCGGAGTGAGAGTAATCGCTTCTTCGATTCGGTTTTTGCTCAACTGGTCTTCTATGTCGAACTCGCGGATACTGTCTATCTCGTCGCCGAAGAAGTCCAGACGGTAAGGGTTGTCGTGGCTGTAACTGTATATATCCACTATTCCTCCGCGGATGGCATACTGACCTGGCTGGAACACAAAATCCACGCGCTCGAAACCTAATTCCGAAAGCATATTTCCGAGTTCCGTCACTTGTATCTCCTCGCCTTTTTGCAGTTGCAAACTCGACCTGTTCAGTTCCTCTTTAGCCGGCACACTCTCCGCCATCGCCTCCGGATAAGTAACAACAAGAATGGAATTTTGCAATTCCGTTGTAATAGCCTTGTCACTTGCTTTCTCGCTTTTCCTGTCTTTCCCTTGCTGGGTGGGGCTTTGTGAGGCTTGGTTTGGTGTCTTTGTCAAGGCAGCCAGACATTCTGTCCGTTGTATTTGTGCGGCTTCATCTACTGCCCGTCTTTTCTGTGCAGCAGGAAACAGATAAACCTCTTCTCCGGATAGTGTCTTCAGGTCCGCGAACAAATATTGTGCTGCCTCCGCATTGTCCATGACAATAAAGAAAGTGCTCAATCCCTCTGTCATCATCCCTCTGTTTCCTCTCAATCCCTGTGCTGCCATCCCTCCGTTTCCTCTCAATCCCTGCGCATCCATCCCTTTGTTTCCACCCCGTGTCATCCCTTTGTGTGCAAGGTTTGCGAAGGCGAGTCCTCTTGCGCTGGCATGTAGTCCGCTGACAAGTACATGAGTGTCCTTGCCGCGTCCCAGTTCCCGTCTGATCAATTCAATTTCCGGGTGTTGTCCGAACAATATGTTCAAATCCTCTATCTGCACAATCTCTTCAAATCCTCTATATGCACGATCTCTTCAAATCCTCTCTATCTCTGCACAATGTCTTGCTGTTTTTCTTTATTTCCGCGGGATTTAATCCCGCTTCCCTCCCTTGTGGGGAGGGTTAGGGTGGGGTTCCCCTTTTTGGGGTTTCCCCTTTCGTTATTATTCGTGCGTGCGCGCGTATTATCGCAAATTAGCGTGCAAAGTTACAACTTTTTTTTGACATATGCAAATTTCCCTCGTCTTTTTTGTTTTTTCTTTTCCTTTTACATTCCTTTTACATTCCTTTTACATTCCTTTTATGTCCCTTTTATGTCCCTTTATGTATTTCTTTGCCGGACAAACCTTCGTTTAATTCGTTTAATTCGTGAACAATAAACCTTCGTTTAATTTGTTTAATTTGTGAACAATAAACCTTCGTTTAATTCGTTTAATTCGTGAACAATAAATATTCGCTTAATTCGCCTAATTCGCCGTTTTTTCAAGGTGCAAAAATGTTTTTTATGTTTTTTTCTTAAAACAACCCTTTTTTGCGAATTTTTTCCCTCTCCTCTTGTGTATGTCAAAAAAATGTTGTACCTTTGCACCCGATTGTTGGTTAAAATAGCGTGATTATAGCGTGATTATAGCGTTATTATAGCGTGATTAGCGGCTCGATACCGGCACATTAACCACCTTTTTCCACATTGTTAAACCCTGTATCCGCCACGTTTGGCGGATCCACAAAACCCTTAAACATATGTCTAAAGCGCAACTCAACGACACCATCTCCGAACTCCACGGAGCTTACACCAAGGAAGGAACCGTCTTCCGCCAGAAAAAAATCCGCTCCGCCTCTGGAGCCGTTCTTCATTCGTACGCACAGGAGGCTTATCACATCGCCAACCCGCGCGATTTCAAAAAGAAACCGCCCAAAGGAGCCGAACTCGCGAACATGAACCGTTTCTCGGAGGCGCTCCGACGCTCACAGGAGCTTCTCGAAGCGGGCCAACTCACGCCCGAGCAGATCGCTTCTCTCCCTGCCGCTAAACGCAAGAAAGCGGAGCAACTCCGCTCGCAACTTGCTGAATACCAAGCGCGTTTCGAGGCGCAACTCTCCGGCGAACCGGATCCTGCCGCCTCGCTTCTCCCGAAGTCTTCGCCTGACTACAACACCCATTCCGCGCAGCCCCAATACCGCCACTATTACACGCTCTACACTTTCCTCAGAGCGGTCATCTCTAACGAAATCAAGTAACATCATATGAAAATCATTCTTACTGGAGCCACGGGATATGTGGGCGAAGGAGTGCTACTCGAACTCTTGCGAACGCCCCAAGTCGAAAAAGTCTTGTCCGTCAGCCGGCGTTCCGTACAAATCAACCGCTACCAAACCCTCACGGCGGACGAAAAAGCCAAACTCGAAGAGTATCTCATCCCCGATTTCATGACGTTACAACCCGGAGACCCGCATTTCCGGGGATACGATGCCGTCTTTTTTATTGCGGGAATAACCTCTATCGGCACGCCCGAAGACGTCTATAAACGGATCTCGTACGACATACCCGCCCATTTTGCGGATATCATGCCTGACAAGGACCAAATGACCTATATCTACCTCTCCGGAGCAGGAACCGACCCGAATGGCAAACAATGGTGGATGCCCATTAAAGGGGCAACAGAGAACTATATCCGGACGCTCGGTTTCCGACATACTTTTGCTTACCGTCCGGCACTCATGAGATGGGCGAAAGGCCAGAAATGTATGCAGAAAATGCAGTTCATCTATCTCCTTTTCTATCCTCTCATGCGCCTCTTCGGAATGGCAAACTCCATGACAGAAGTAGCGCTCTCCATGCTCGCATGTACCCGTGACGGCTATGCACATTACGCCATCAACGGACGTGACATAACTATCTTGGCTGGATCTTTCAACCGCTAATCTATGAATGCAATTTTTATTGTCCTGCCTATTCTCACCCTGTTGATGTTCGATCTGGGTCTGACGCTCCGCCCGGCGGACTTTCGTCTGATTGCAGAACGACCGAAACCCGTCCTCATCGGACTTATCGGACAGATCATCCTTCTCCCGCTTATCGCTTGGGGATTGATTACGCTCACGCCTTTCTCCGCACAGCTCTCGCCTCTTTTCCTTATTGGTATCATGCTGGTAGCTTGCTCGCCCGGAGGCAGTTCCAGCAACGTCTTCTCCATGCTGGCTAAAGGCGACGTGGCACTTTCCGTCACACTCACAGCCTGTTCTTCCATCATCACACTCTTCACCTTGCCGCTTATCATGGCGTGGGTTACAGCCGGAGTGGGGGAGACGGTTAATATCCATCTACCTGTCGGTAAACTGCTGATACAGAATATAGTACTGATGGTGGTTCCTATCTCTATTGGCTTTGTGATCAACCTCTATCGCTCCGCCGCGGCAGAGAAGATCCACAACGTCCTCAAGCGGATAGCTATGCCGGCTTTGGTCCTTCTCGTCACGATTTTCTTTGTCCAGCACAAACAGACCATCGTCACCCATTTCGCTTCGCTCGGGCTGATGATGACCCTTCTCATTCTGGCTTCCACGGCCTGTGGAGCCGGCTTGGCATGGCTCGCACGCCTCTCCGGAAGAGAAAGACGTACCTTGGTCATAGAAATCGGCATGCAGAATGCCGCACAGGCAATCACAATCGCTTGTAGTCCCCTGGTTTTCAATAATGAAGTGATCGCTATTCCCGCCATCATCTACGCGCTTATGATGAACCTCGTCCTCCTGGCGTACGTGGGAATAACCAAACTGAAGAAATAAACTACTTTACCATCTCAGGCTGCTTCCTGGATGGGTAATCAGCCGCACACAATTCTCTTCTATCACGATCTGGTGTGCCTTCTGCAAAGGAATCTCCTCTGGTTTATCTACTAGATAAATCCGTAAAGCAACAGACGACGGGTACTTGGCGAAGTACTCGTCGTCTGTGTAATACCATTCTATCTGCTTGATTCCCAATTGGTAAGTACTTTTTGCGCGTCTGTTCCATGTGATCAGATGACGGACTTGTTTGGGGACAATCTTGATACCCGTACGCCCGTCCTCGAAATGCACGATTCCCACTATCCGGCCTTTCTTCACGCTCGCCTCCCGTTGTTCGCTTTCGCTTAGCCTGTGCGAGATACGTATATGGCGGTTCCCCTCCCGGTTGATTCGCTCCATCTCACGACGGAATAATTGCCCGTGCACGGATGTGTCATTCCATTGATTGACAGCGATATAGTAGTGTATCATCTCATGCAGGATAGTGTCTTCCACTACCTCTTCCGGCAGGTCGATTCGCACGTTGATACGAAGTACAAAATCCTCGTTCTTGTACTTCTGAAACAACCCTTTCCGCCTCCTTGTGAAAGTGACTTTCCCTAAGAATCCTTTCGCATGGCTCAAACGGATAGGAATAGGAGGTAGCGAGCCGCCGAAAAACTGCTCGTTATAGCTGTCAAAACGCGCTTGTATGTATTCTACTGTCGCTCTCATCTCAGAACCAACCCAAACGTCTTATCAGCCGTAGCACACAAGTCGGAATCAGCTGTATAATAAAGGTCAGCAGATGCCAGAACACAGCCGGAACGGTCACTTTGCTCCGGCCGTGGAACAAAGCCCTGAGAGCACGCTTTGACAGCATCTCAGGACTCGCGATTATTCCCAGGCATTTGCCTATTTTGGTATAGATAGGCTTGATATTGTACAATCCTGTATCCACAGCTCCCGGGCTCACATTCGTCACATACACGCCGTATGGCTTCAACTCGATATGGAGCGAACGGGTGAAAGCCGCCAAAAACGACTTCGTCGAGGCGTAAGTGCCAAGCCTTTGTGCCACGATCTTGCTCGTCACGGAGCACACGTTCAGTATATAACCCTTCCCTCGCTTGCGCATGTCCTGACCGAACAAATAGCAAAGCATGGCAGGAGTGTACATGTGCAGGTTCAGAATAAGCGATGTGAACGCCTCGCTGTCATCCAGTATGTCACGGTCGTGATACACACCCGCGTTGTTCACCAGCACTTCTATCTCCATCTCGTGCGCGTGCGTATATTCATATAGGTCACGGGCTGCGTTCTGCAAACTCAGATCCATAACCAGCGATTCGACACGCAATCCGGGATACGATGCACGCAGTTCTTGAGCACGGGTATGGATCATTTCCTCGTTGCTGACGATGAGTAAGTCGTAGCCCCTCGAGGCTAAGCCTTTTGCCAAAGAAAGGCCGATTCCGGACGACGATCCGGTCACTAAAGCGAAATGAGTATTCATAATTTTACAAAATTGCGTGCAAAGTTACAATTTTTTTTGCACATATCAAAAAAATGTTGTACCTTTGTGCCAAATTGTGTAAAAATTAACCTATGTCAGCAGAAAGACAACAACTTGTAGAAGAACTCAAGGCATTGCTTGAGCAGGATGTAACGGCCGTAAAGGACCAAGTGGAGCACATCAAAACGCAGTTCTATAGAGCGGAAACTGCCGATGAAGTAGCCGATGTGGAAACGGAGGACGTCGAGAACGTCGCCGGGAACCAAACCGACGAACTCGAAGAGCAGTTCAAAGCCCTTCTCGCGGAGTACAAAGCCAAAAGAGCGGAACTCGCTGCTAAAATGGCTGCGGAACAGAACGCCAACTACGAGCGTAAACTGAAACTGTTGGACGAGATGAAGTCGCTCGCTGAAAGCGAGACCGATGCCGTCATGTCTGCTCTTCCCAGAATGCGTGAACTACAGGCGGAGTGGAAAAACATAGGAGCCGTTCCTGTCGAGAAAGTGCAGGAGGTTCGCAAGGCGTACCAGCAATATCAGGAGCAGTTCTACGATATGGTGAAAATCAATATCGAGCTCCGCGATCTCGACTTCAAGAAGAACCTCGAGATGAAAACACTTCTCTGCGAAGCTGCTGAGCGTCTTCAGAACAATGAGAATATCGTCGAAGCCAACCGGGCTTTGCAGCAACTCCACGAGGAGTGGGCGGAGATTGGACCTGTCGCACGCGAACTCCGTGAGGAACTTTGGAACCGCTTCAAAGAGGCTTCTACCGTCATCAACAAGAAACACCAGGCTTATTTCGACGAACTCCATGCCAAAGAGCAGGAGAACCTCAACCGCAAGCAGGCTATAGTTGATCAGCTCCGAGAGATAAACGCTCCCGTGGTGAACAACGAACCCCTTTCTGCCAAGAAATGGGATGAACTGACCGAGAAAATCCAGGCTCTCCAGAACGAATGGCGTACTATCGGCTTCGCACCTAAGAAATACAATCAATCCATCTACGAAGAGTACCGCGCTGAGTGCGACCGCTTCTTCCACGCCAAGACCGCTCACTTCAAAGAGGTTCGCGACGTCTTCAACGACAATCTCAAACGCAAACGTGCGCTTGTTGAGAAAGCACAACTCCTGGCTGGAGAAGCCAAGAGTGGCGAGGAGGTACAATGGAACGAATCGGCAGATCAGGTACGAGCACTTCAGGCGGAGTGGAAGACCGTCGGACCTGTCGCACGCAAGTTCTCGGACGATCTCTGGAAACAGTTCACTACTGCCTGCGACGAGTTCTTCAACGCCAAGCGTGAAGCACAGCAGGCGGAACGTGCCTCACGCGAAGAGCGCAGAAACAACGCGAAAGCACAATTCAGCAAACGTATCGAAAACCTCAACGACACGCAGAAACTCTATAGAATGCGCGACAATCTCCAGCAGGAGATCAAGACCGCAGAGAACAATATCCTCTTCTTCACCACCAAGTCCAAAGGTGCCAACAAACTGGTGGATAACATGCAACGCAAAATCGACGAGCTGAAGGCACAATTGGCGGAAGTCAAGGAGAAAATCAAAGCTGCTGAGGAGGAAGACGCATGAGCGAACTGATCTCTTATCGGAATGTTGAGGTTCACCAGGCCGACCAGATTGTGCTCCACGATATCAACGTGAGAGTGCAGGGAGGCGAGATGATCTACATGCTTGGAAAAGTGGGTAGTGGTAAATCGACGTTCATGAAAACGCTCTATGGCGCTCTGCCGATTGTGGATGGAGAGGCGAAGGTGCTCGGTTATGATATGCAACATATCCGCCGACGCCAACTGCCTTACCTCCGACGCAGAATGGGAATCATCTTTCAGGACTACAAACTCCTTACTGACCGTTCCGTCGAGGAAAACCTTCTCTTTGTACTACGTGCAACTGGCTGGAAAGACAAAACACTCATGCGCAACCACGTCCTTGAGATGCTTCGTCAAGTCGGTATGGAAACCAAAGCCTACAAACGTCCGTACGAACTCTCGGGTGGTGAGCAGCAACGTGTCGTGATTGCACGTGCCCTGCTCAATTCGCCGGAGATGATCCTTGCCGACGAACCGACAGGAAACCTCGATGCAGAAACCGGTAAAGAGATCATGGATCTCCTTTATGCCATCAGCCAGGCCGGTATCACCGTGCTTATGTCAACCCACAACCTTCAGTGGCCCGAACTCTATCCCGGTCGTAAGTGGTTGTTCGAAGGAGGAATGATTAAGGAATAAAAAAAAAAACTATAGCGGAAGGCTATAGTTTGGCATATGCGAGAGCATAGAGTTTCATTTGCTTGAGCATAGCGGCTACGCCGTTACTTCGCGTGGGGCTGAGATGCTCGCGCAACTGAATTTCGTCGATGAAGTATAAATCTGCATCGGCGATTTCTTTTGGACTGTGACCGCTTAACACATGAATCAGAAGCGCTACGATTCCTTTTACTAATATCGCGTCCGAGTCGCCGCGGAAAACGAGATTCCCCTCTTCCATCTTGGCGGTAAACCACACTTTGGATTGACATCCGTCTATCAGGTTCTGCTCCGTACGGTCTGCCGGATCAAAAGGCTCTAACTCTTTCGCGTAATCTACAATCATCTGGTAGCGGTCTAACCATTCCAAATCGCTGAAATCTTCGATGATCTCGTCTTGTATCTCGTTAATGGTTTTGTTCATTTTCTTCTGTTATTGATGATAAATTGGTACAACTCCTCGGCGATACGCTCGTCCGAGTGTTCGTCGCACTCGCTTACGTCTAATATATGGTGGGCTTGGCGGTAGTATGGCTCGCGCGCCTCCAGCTGTGGGGCAATAAAGGCAAGCAACTCCTCTTCTGTCCTTCCTTGCAAAACGGGCCTTTCGCTCAAATCGGTCAGACTCAGACGCTTGGCAAGGTGCTCGGGACACCAGCGGATATATATACTGGTCCCTAATTCTCGGAGACATTCCATGTTGTCTTCCCAGCACGGATAACCGCCGCCCGTGGCATAAATCACTTTCTCATACGGCATTTGGTCGGCGATGTCCTCTACTACGTATTTCTCTTTTTTCCTGAACTCCTCAAGACCATGCTTGCGGATGTAGTCGGCGGTGGACAGACCGTGTATCTCCTTGAATGCTTCGTCCAAATCCACAAAATACCAGCCGAGTTTGTCTGCCAGTATGCGCCCGGCGGTTGTCTTGCCGGCTCCCATATAACCCACTAAATAAATTGGAAGTTCCATGCTAATATTCCCAGTTGTCATTGTCCTTCCAGGTGATCTCCCCCGTTTGCTTGTCCATACTGGCAAGAGGAAAGATGGATGTGACGGTCGGCTCTATAGGGTAGAGAAGTACCCCTTCCTTATTATATACGCGCGCGTATGATGAACATTGTGGCGCGCAAACGGTCATCACTACGGTGTACTTGTCACCCTCGTAGATCTCTAAAGTTGTGCTGTCGGTCAGTTGAATGAGGGTGTACGGCCCGCTCTGCTCCGCTACGGAGGGCTTTCCGCCCATGCGGAGCAGATCTTTGGATACCTGCTCAAACACATCTCTCTCTGCATGTGCATACACAACGGACAGAGAAACGAATATGAATACTAAAATCTTACGCATTAGTTGATCAATGCTACGGCTTGTGCCGCTATTCCTTCTTCGCGTCCCACGAAACCGAGATGCTCGGTTGTGGTCGCTTTGATATTGATTTGGGAGGGCGCAACGCCCATAACTTCTGCCAGACAGGCTTGCATGGCTGGGATATGAGGATTGAGTTTGGGGGCTTGCGCGCAAATAGTGATGTCGCAGTTACCGAGTTCATAACCCTCCTTACGAATCATCTCCATCACACGGCGAAGCAGAATCTTCGAATCAATACCCTCAAACTCATTGCCCTTGGTATCAGGAAAATGATAACCTATATCCCGCATGGCTGCTGCTCCTAAGAGTGCGTCGCACAACGCGTGGATGGCTACATCGGCGTCCGAATGGCCGAGCAACCCTCTCTCCGATGGTACAACAATTCCCCCCAACCACAATGGGCGGTCAGGGGTGAACTGATGTACATCATATCCGAATCCAATTCTCATATCCTTTGTACCTTGTACTTTGTCCCTTTGTACCTTGTACTTATTTCTTTCGGTTGTTAACCAGGTCTTTGATGCCGTAAAGGTCGAAGCCAAGCGTGAAGCGCATCGTCTGGTCAAGCGGGTTGCTGGCTGCCAAACCAACGCAGTAGCTCACGTCCAGAGTAACAATCGACAGGTGGAAACCGGCTCCGAAAGTGAGGTAGTTACGGTTACCTTTGTAGAAGTTCTCATAGCTGTAACCTGCACGGGCAAAGAACTGCTTGTTGTAGCTGTACTCGATACCTGCTCCCCAGCGAACCTCGTTAAACTCCTCGCGGGCACCGCCCGGAGCATCGGCGAACGACTGGAACCATCCCTTAGCCGGGTTGAGTGCCGAATAAGCGTCCTGGCTCATCTGCCATGTGCTCTCGTCTTTCGGGTCAAAGCCTTCGGTGAATCGCGACTTACGGCTCGGTACAAGCATTTTGTTCGCTTCCAGAGAGAAGGTCAGGAAGTTATACTTGTCGCACGGCAACTCATAGCTTGCACCGATATTCATGCTCGCAGGGATGAAGTTGCTCGTCACGCGGTCATACGTCATCTTTCCTCCCAAGTTCTTCAGTGTGAAACCCAATGCGAAATGGCTGGTTCCCATAGGCAGGTCAATAGGCTGGCGGTAGTACAACGCCACATCGGCCGCCGCGGTTACTGCCGGACGCATTTCCGTTCCGCCTCCGATAGAACTGTTATAGCCGTTGTTCAAGTCGGAGTAGAGTACACGTACCGCTACCGACATCGACACATACTCATGTAACTTACGGAAATAGCTCACATCCAATGCCCATTCGTTCGGACGTACGTTCTGCAGAGTGTTTCCGTCTCCGTCGGTCAAGGCTACATCACCCATCGAGAAATAGGTGAACGATGCTCCGATACCGCCTCCCAGGTCGCCGAAGTTATAGAAACCTGCCAAATAAGCAAGGTCAATATCACTTACCAGTTTGCGCAACCACGGCGTGTAGTTCGCGGTTATACCGCCTTTCGTGTACATGTATGCGTACTTGGCGGGGTTCCAGTACTGCGAGTTGAAATCTGCCTCTGTGGACACACCTTGGTCGCCCAAACCGGCGGCACGGGCATCCGGAGCTATCGACAAAGACGGCATTGAGGTAATAAGAGGGTTCATTGTGGCATCGGGAGTACCCTGGGCTCCTGCCTGAAGGGTAAACAGCACTGCTGCCAGAGAAATAATTGTTTTTTTCATTTGTTTATTGTAAAATTAATGTATTGCTTTGTTGTTTGGTTCAAATGTTTCAAGCGATATGCTTCATAGGCGATCTTTCTTTGTGATTAGTTATTATTTGGTAATAATGATTTTGCCCGACGAGGTACTATACCCGCTCGTCGCGGATTTGATTTTTACGCTGTACATATATATACCTGCCTTCACGCCGATTTGTCCGAAAGGCACTTGTACCTGGTCGGGATTAGCCTGCGTGTGGCTCCAAACCATACGGCCGCTCATGTCGTAGATATATACTTCTGTTGAGAGCAACTCGTCCGGCTGGTCGTAGTTGACTACCAGATTCAGCACTCCGCTCTCTTCTACCGGGTTGGGGTATGTCGTCACAGAGTAGATGGATGGATCCAGCCCTGCATCCACGATGAAATTAAGCGTCTTCGTCGTGCTGTTGTTCAGCATGTCCCATGCACGGAAACTCAGGCTGTGAGAGCCGTTGGAGAGGGCATCCATGAGGTAACTTACCTGGCCCGATTGATAACTGTTGTTCGATGCCGAGAAATACTCGTTGAGCGAATAGGTCTTCTTCGGATCATTATCGATAATCAGCATCAGATCGTGACCGATGCCTGCTCCGGCGGTGTTGATGCCGTGTATGTCATACAGGTCGGCAAAGAAACGCGGAGTGGCATATGTCTTGTCGCCGTTTTTGAAGGCGGGGCTGTTCAGATAAATAATCATCTCCGGTCCAACGGTATCTGCCAGCAGACTGCTGTTCGAACCGCCCACCGTGAAATCATGGAAATGACCCACTGCCTCCATCGTCTCGCCGCCGTCAGTAGTATGGGCATAATAAGCGATTCGGCCGTTGCCGTAATTATACCGGATGTCTTTGGGAACCATAAACGTATAGTTGAACTTACCCTCCGTCACTTGAGCGGTTCCGGTAAACAGCACGTTCGGGTAATCGTTGTAATACAGCAACTTGGCGGTGTCTGTTCCGCTACCACTCGCATCGTTGTCGCGGGTGGTGATTACCTGCAGTTTGTCATAAACAGTGATATCTACTTCGCCGTTGAACTCCGTCACTACCGTCGAGTCCTCATCTATAATCTGTCCTTCCACCTGCTGTACATCCAGTGCGTTGAGCGTGTCCATGACGGTGGTCGTCGCTACCTGGAATTCGGTGGGGTAGTTGATCCGTAAGGCAGGGTCGCCTAATAGCACATATGCCAGTTTGTTGGAGTCGGCTCCTGTCTTGTTCTTGCCGATAGCAGTTGCTTCGCCGATGGTGATGTCATAGTGGAATGGATTCCTGTGACCGAACAATGTGTCGCACACGTTACGGTTGAGGTTGGTGTTCTGCGACGCATATACGGTACGCGTAGCGGACAACACCCCGATCGCTGCTCCGTTGGGGTTCAGCACGGCGGCTTCGGCTGCCGAACGTTTGCCAGCGTCGCATTGTGCGAAATTACAGGTCACAAACAGCCAGAATGCTTGATTCACATTGTTCATGCTTTCTATGTCACGCAGGTTCAGAATCGACTCGTTGGTAATCGCGTTGTAGCCGCCGTGACCCGAATAATCGAAGAACAAAGCTCCGTTCTTCAGCAGGTTGAGCACTTTGTTTTTGGCGATAGGGTAACTCTCGCCGCTGGCATTCACTTCCTGCGGATAGGCGTCCAGATAAATCTTGTGGACGATGAAATCTAAATTCTTTAATCTCACGCGTTCTGCACTTTGTTCCGAGGTCTCCGTGTGTCCGCCGTGGTCGCCGTCGTCTGCCAGATAAACCAATTGGCTCTTCCATTTGCCGGGGTTCTCGTTACGCATATAAGTGATGATTTTGTTCACCACACCTTGCGCTTCGTCTTGGTTGCCGAATGGCAATCGTCCCACGCCTATATCCATGGTTCCGGCGGTGTCCAACTCGCCTTCGTTATCGTCCAAAAAACCGAAATAATCATCCGTCGCATAGGCATCCACCTCTTTGGTCGAGTTCTTCGACTGATAAGTTAGTAGCAGGCTCACACCGGAGTAGTTCAGCAACTTGCGGTTGTCAAACGTACCGTGACCCATTAGCAGCAGCCATCTTGGCTTGGCATTCACTTCGTCCGCACGGTCATACAGCATTTTCATTAGCCAGCGGTAAGCCGTAGCGTCCGGTGTGCCCGACGAGAACTCGTTATACACTTGCTGGTCGGTCACTACCGCCCATGTGTATCCTTCTTTCTCTTCGTGGGCGCGTGCTAACTGCTCGCTGATACTTTCGTATCCCACCGGGCAGATGATCACGTAATCGATATTCTTCAACCGGTGAAGGTTCTGGTTGGCTACTTCGCCCACCACTTCGGCATCCACCCATTTCTGACCGCGGGTGTTCACGGCTATGTACTCATGGATGCCGTCTGCCTGCGTACCTGTCCATAGCATCTCGTCGCCCTCAATGGTGGCGGGCATTCTTACGATCGACTGAGGGTGGGTTACGTCCCAAATCTGGGTGTTCGTATCGGCTCCTGACAAGTGGAAACGTACCGGGGTGTTGCTCAGATAATTGATGTTTGTCCGTATTCCCATCCAGTCGCCGGACATCTTCAGGTCGCACGGAACCATCCATTCAATATAGTTCAGCCATCCTAACGCGCCGCTTGTGTGGTTCTGATAAGTCAGTTCCATTTTCTGCTCGTTGGCTTGAGCGGGCACACGCATGGACGTGCTGCCTGTTTTGGCCATCGTGTAGTGGTCGTTTACCACGGCCTCTATACGGGTTGTGCTGATCTGACCGTTCGCGTTGATCTGGAAGGTGGAGGTCGTGCTCGAGTAGCCGGCGGTTGTTACATAGGCGATGGTCTGCTCGCCTTCGCGGGCATTCGGGGTCTTGAACACGAAACTCTGTGTCTGACCGCCGTTGAACTGCTCGCCGTAGAACTCACGTCCGCCGCCCGAGATGCCTGTGCGGTCCACCAGGTTCAGCAAATCCTCTTCGTGTACCTGATAGTTCGTATAGAAACTCACCTCTGTCGGAGTGCCGCTGATAGCTTCGCCCTCCGTGGGAGCCAGCATCTCGCCCGTGTCGTCGCTCAGCAGGTAGTATCCGTAGTCGGAATACGTGTTGCGGGTGTGAACGAAACGTGCGCCGTTGTAGCTCCATCCTATGTTGCCGCGAACGTAGAACAGCACATAATCCTCGCCCATATATACCGGCACTTGGGGCAGGTCGTCTATCTTTTTCTTGGTGAAGTCCTGCGCAAGCATCACACCGCCGTAGCCGTACACACGCAACTGCTGTGGGTTCAGACCGGCTTTGCGCAACTCGTCGAACGTCATGCGGCATACACCTGTTTCTTTCACGCGGATTTTCACCCAGTGTCCGGTACTTAATACCGACTCATCCACATACGTATGAATGCCTGCCGTCAGGGACAGACTCATCGCTGCGAATACGAGGATTGTTGCGAATCGTTTCATCTTATTTGATTTTGCAATATAGTTTTTCTTCGCCGTTAACGGCAAAACGGATTATTTCTTCTTTCTCCACCCTCCGTGGAGCTTCTTGGGCTTGTATATAAATGAGGTCGCCTTGACGGATGGTCATCCAGCGGCTGGCTTCGGCTATCGCTTTTTCTGGCGTCATCACCCATTCCTTTGTACTTTGTACATCGTCCTTTTGGATATCCATCCATTCTCCGAGGGCAAGCGAGTAGTCGAATCCGATTGAGGGTGTCCAACTCGAGCCTTCCTCCTGCGCTTCTCGTAGCAGATCCAAGGCTGCGAAATCCGCTCCCGGGGCGATGGCGTCATAATAACGTCCGGCAAAGCGTTCGCTGATCTCTTTGCCTAAACGGCTCACGCGTAATACCAAACACGGAGTCATCCCTAATTCCTTCGTCCAGTCGGGGATGAACAAGGGCTTGCGACCGTTCAGAAGGCACGAATCGCCTTTCAAAACCATCGTCCATTTGCCCTCTTTCTCACCTTTCCCGGTGGTCTTTTCTCCTTCTCGATATACAAACCCGATTATTTTCATAACAAATGAGCGTGCAAAGTTACAAAAAATATTTTACATATGCAAATATTTAAGTAAAAAGTAAACTTTTTCTTAAAGAATCTTCAAATTACGGGGTGCTTATTTGCCTCGGATAAACAGCTGAACAGGTGTGCCCTCAAAGTCCCACCATTCGCGCAACTTGTTCTCTAAGAATCGTCTGTACGGCTCTTTCACGTACTGCGGCAGGTTGGCGAAGAACACAAAGGTCGGTATCTGCGTGTTCGGCAACTGCGTGCAGTATTTGATCTTGATATACTTGCCTTTCCATGCGGGTGGGGGATAGTTCTCTATCAGCGGCAGGAACTTGTCATTCAGTTGTGCGGTCGGGATTTTCTTGTTCTTGTTCTCATACACATGAATGGCGGTCTCCACCACTTTGAAGATCCTTTGTTTGGTCAGAGCGCTGGTGAAGATAATCGGGAAATCCGTAAACGGAGCTATGCGCTCGCGAATGGCACTCTCGTACGCTTTAATGTCCTGATTCGTCTTGCTTTCCACCAGATCCCATTTGTTGATGCACACCACCAAGCCTTTCTTGTTCTTCTGGATGAGCGAATAGATGTTCAGGTCTTGTGCTTCGATGCCGCGTGTGGCGTCAATCATCAGAATGCACACATCCGAGTTCTCTATCGCACGGATCGAACGTACCACGGAGTAATACTCCATGTCTTCCGTCACCTTCGCTTTCTTGCGGATTCCCGCGGTATCTACCAGATAGAAGTCCTTGCCGAACTTGTTGTAACGCGTATAAATACTGTCTCGCGTAGTACCGGGAATGTCGGTCACTATCGTTCGGTCTTCGCCGATAAACGCATTCAGAATACTCGACTTGCCGGCGTTCGGACGACCCACTATCGCAAAACGCGGCAACTCTTCCAGTTCCTCGTCGCTTGTGTCTTCTTTGCGGAAACGGCTGACCACTTCATCCAGCAAATCACCTGTTCCCAAGCCGTTCTCCGCACTCAGGATAAACGGCTCGCCCAAACCGAGTTTGTAGAACTCTGCCGCTCCGTATTGGTTCTCAAACGTATCTACTTTGTTGACGCATAGCACGGTCGGTTTCTTGGCTTGACGAAGCAGGTGCGCCACTTCCATGTCAAATTGTGTCACTCCTTCGTTCACATCCACCACCAGCATCACTACGTCTGCCTCACGGATCGCCAGATCCACTTGTCGGTTGATCTCGCTCTCAAAAGTGTCGTCTGAGTTGACCACCCATCCGCCGGTATCGATCACGGAAAACTCCCGTCCACACCATTCGGCTTTGCCGTATTGGCGGTCACGGGTTGTACCGGCTGTGTTCATCACTATCGCCCGGCGAGTACCCGTCAGGCGGTTAAACAGGGTCGATTTCCCGACATTGGGACGGCCCACTATCGCTACAATATTTGCCATAGTTTTTTCAATTTTTAATTATCAATTGTCAATTAACTACATCCTTCGCAGCCGTCGCAACCGCCTTCTCCGCAGTCACCACATTCGCCTTTCTTCCCTTTGCCTTTGTGGCAACCGCCTCCGCAACAACCGTGTTTCGGATGGCGTATAGCCTCCAACTCGGCAGGACTCGCTTCGCGCAACTCCAAGATCGTTCCTTTGAAATGCAGGTCTTCGCCGGCATAAGGATGGTTGAGGTCGATGGTTACGGTCTCGTCGGTTATCTCGCACACTTGTGCTTTCACTACCTGACCATCCGTGGTGTTCATCGGAACGATGGCACCTACAAACACACGTTCTTCGTCGAACTCGCCGTCGCCGTTGAAGAACATTTTCTTCGGCAACTCCATCAGTCCTTCTTCTAAATACTCGCCATAAGCATCTTTGGCGGCAAGCACGAAATCAAACGTCTCGCCTTCTGCTTTTCCTGCCATCGCGGCCTCAAAAGCGGGAAGCATCATTCCCTCGCCTTGACACCATACTAACGGACTTTCCTCCGTGGCTTTTTCATACATTTCTTCTTTGCCATTCTCGTCGGCTATCCATAGCTCGTACGTGGCTTTCACTACTGTTTGGTTTTCAATTTTCATAATATCTCAATTTTATATTTTTTCAAATCCATTCTCTCTCCCTTTCTCTCTCGTTCAGCTCTCATTCGGCAGCATTCGGTTCTCTTTCTGTAATCATTTGGCTCTCGTCCTCTCGTTCTGCTCTCATTCGGCAGCATTCGGTTTTCATTCGGCAGAACCCCTAAGAGACCGTGGCTTCCGCGCTTGGAGCGCGGACGGGAGGGCGCGTTGGGGACGCGCGGTCTTCGTGGGGTTTCTGTCGCAATGCCATGTCTGCTGCCGCAATGCCATCCAATACCCGCAAAGCGCAGGTCTACCACCAGTTCACCCTGCTGTTTGTACTCTGGTTGCTGTTCTTGTCGTACTTCAGGTCGCTCAAGATGGACGCGTTAACGCCTATGTGGAAGTTATAGCTCTTGAACGGACCTATCGGGTTGATGCTTGCACTCATGTTCCAGCAATGCAGGTCGCGGCTCACGTTGAACGTGCAACTCGTCACTTTCTTGTACGTGAAATCGTAACTCATGCTCGCGCTCACTTTCCAGCCTTTGCCTAATCCGATGTTGCCGTTGAGCGAAAGGTTGTTGGTGAACTGCATTTTATAGTACATCTTCTCGTAGTCGAACGTGCTTCCCGGCGAATAGGCGAGCGAATAACTGAAACTGATGCTCCACGGGAATTCCGT
Source organism: uncultured Bacteroidales bacterium (assembly GCA_900319645.1). Taxonomy (GTDB): domain Bacteria; phylum Bacteroidota; class Bacteroidia; order Bacteroidales; family Paludibacteraceae; genus Colicola. The sequence continues at coordinate 77,433 of ONPG01000004.1, read as the reverse complement.
TTTCACGTATCCGTCATCCACTTGTTCGTTCGAACTGCTTTTGTTGCTGTTCAGCTTGCCGTTGTTCATCGTGCCGTCTTCGTTCCGGCTCATGTTTTCCATGTTCGGACTTCCCGAACCGCTTTCCGGAGACGAGTTATTGTCTTTGCTGCTTGAGCGTCGTCCTTCTATCTTGTCGCGCCATTTCTTGATCGTCTGGTTGCTGATGGTGTAGCTGAAGTTCCATCGCAATCCGCTCCAATGCGGGAAACGCTTGTTGTGCCAGTATTGCTTGTTCGTGCGCACAGGATTACCTGCCGCGTTCAACTCGTACATATACGGGTCCAAGGTCGTACTCAGGTTGAGACTGTAGTTGTTCAGCTTCGGGATTTTCAGACGCAGATTGACCGAGAACAAACTCCAGTTCATCGAGTCGGCGGCGAAGTTGTAGCCGCCCGAGATACCCAGATTATCTATCAAACTGATCACTTTGTACGGCACTTTACCCGTGGTGTCTTCTTTGTTCACCACTTTCACTTCCAGGTTGTTGTCCACGCCGAAACTCAGCGTCGCAGACAATCCTCGAGGAGCGTTGCCGTAGATGCCGTTCTGGTATCGCGAATACACTTGGTGTTGGTAAATCGGATTGCCCGCCTCGTCCAGTTTCGGTATTTTCCTGCCGGTTATAGTATCGGTCCCGCTGAACACCTGCTCGTCGTAACTGCCGTAATAACCCCAGCCTTCCTTGCCGAAGTCAGGGTGGTAACTGACGCTCAGACGGGGAGTGATCACGTGACGGAATTTCTCCACTTTGCTGTTCGGGAACAGTTTCTTCAACGGCGTGTAGAATCCGTATATCTTCGTGCTCAGACTCAGACCCACGTTGAAATCAAACACGTTGTAAAATCCGTATGTCGTGTCCATTTGCAGCTTCTGTTCCACGTCATTCCAGTTCCGGTCGATCCTCTGGAAATACATGCGGTCGGTCATGTTCACGCTGGGTGTTACGCTCAGGTATTTGAACAGCATAAAACTGGCGTTTATCGGAACGGTATGCCTCAGACCTGTCTGCCAATCCCGGAGGAAATTGCTGGTCAGAAAGTCTTTCTCTTTGATGCTGTTCACGGCTATTCGACCGTTTCCTGTATAGCGGATACTGATTTTCTCGTACCATTTCTCTTTGCCTGTCCGCACTTTGCCTGTGCGTTTGTAATACGCTTCTCTCGCTTTCTTGAACGGATAGATAGTACTCATGCTCACAGCTAATTCCGGCAACGTAAGCGAGATCGTCGAGTCTTTCGTTCGCTGGGTCAGGTTCGCACTCATGCTCAGGCTCCACGGACTGTCTGGGAAGCGTTGCTGGTAACTGATGTTACTGCTCTTCGTGTTCTCCGAATACAGGTTCGCGTTGTAATAACTGTTGATGTTACTGCGGTTGTAACCGCTTGTCGCGAAGTTCACGCTTGCCGAGAACGTGTTGTACGGATTGAACTTGCTGTCCTGCGAGTGGGTCCATTGTACCTGGAAGTTCTTCGTCGCACTGTAGTCCGGCAGACCTTTCTCGCCCGTTACGTCGTTTCGGTAACTGATGTTCACGCTTCCCGAGAAATGGTAACGCCATATATACTTGCTCTGCGCACGGACAGCCCAGGTTCCACGGGTGTATATATCGCCCGTCACCTGCAGGTCCATGTAGTCGTTAATGGCGAAATAGTATCCCAAGCCGGTCAGGTACAAGCCTCGCGTGTAGTCGTCGCCGAAGTTCGGCATGATCAGTCCCGACGAATATTTGTTCGTGAACGGGAAGAATCCGAAGGGAATGGCTAACGGAAGCGGCACGTCTCCAACCACCATATACGACGGACCTGCGGCTATGTAATGACCCGGTTTCACTTTCGCTTTCGTCATCTTCAGGTAGAAATGCGGATGGTCGTGATTGTCGCAGGTCGTATATTGTCCGCCGCCCATCATCATCACATCGTCATCCATTTTCTTCGTTCGGTCGGCTATCACATAGCCTTCGCCTTGTTGTGTCACCACTCGGCGGATGTAACCTTTCTGGGTCTTGATATTATACGTGATCTCGTTGGTCTCGTAACTGTCTTTGCCTTCTTTGAACACAGGCTTGCCTTTCCAGTCGTATGTCAGGCTGTCATATACGCCGTGTGCATAGATCTGACTGCTGTCTAAGTTCACACGGATATATTCACTCTTCAGTTCCATCGTCTGGTATTGCAATTCGCTTTCTCCGTGCAGGAAAGCGGTTCCGTTCTTGAGCATAACGAGTGAGTCGTTCGACTGATAGTGTATAGGCCCCGCAATCTTCCCGCTACTCCTCTCCGCCAGCGGATTCTTCAAACTGTCTCTTCCTGCCGTTCCGTTCACACCATCTCCTCTCATAGCCGTACTGTCGCCTTGTATTGCCGTGCTGTCGCCTCTCATTACGGCTGCACTATCCGTAGCACTATTCTCCCTCCCTTGTGGGGAGGGTTGGGGAGAGGTTTGCAGGTTTTGTGGGGCTATACTATCCGTAGCGCTATTCTCCCTCCCTTGTGGGGAGGGTTGGGGAGAGGTTTGCAGGTTTTGTGGAGCTATAGTATCCGTCTTCACCCACGTCCTGTTCTCCTTCTCTTGCGGGTTTGTCTCCCTCCCTGCGGGGGAGGGCTGGGGTGGGGCTTGTGTGGTTAGGCTATCCGGTCTGCCTGCGTATTCCAGGTACACGCCTTCGGGTGTTCCGCCGTTTGCCACGCTTGTAGGCACGTTCGATTGTCCCCACGCCGCCGGTAAGCAGCATAGTAGCAGGCAAATAGCCATTCCGATTCTTATATGTACACGTTCGCGTAAGCGCATATATACGCAATTTAGCCTGCAAAGATACTACTTTTTTCTGACATACGCAAATTTTTCTTCATTTTTCATCCTCAAACCCTCTTTTTTCGTCCATTCCCGTCTATTCCCGCCCATTCCCTTCCATTCGTCCATTGTGCCGGCTGAGAGCCGGCTTTCCATTCCCCGTTCCTGTTCCCTCCTTTATGGAGGGTGGTCGGCCTCTGTCTATATATATGAGGGATGCTATCCCTCATCCCCCATCCCCCATCCCCCATCCCCCATCCCTCCTCCCTAATCCATTCGGCATTCCTCCTTATGTATCCGCCGCGCATAGCGGATTGAGAATGCCGCTTTGTCTCCCTCCCGTAATGGGAGAGCCGGTGTGAGTTCCTTTCAATTTTCAATTTTCTTATCTCGCTCTGCTCAAACGATTATCTCAACTTTCAACTTCCCTTTGCCCTACGCGGAGTGTTTATATAATCTCCGGTATAATATGCCGGAGCGCCTTTCAGTTTTCAGTTTTCTGTTTCTCAAAATAGCGTGATTATAGCGTGATTATAGCGTTATTATAGCGTGATTAGCGGCTCGATGCCGGCAGGATACCGCCTCGACAAACCTGAAAAAAGCAAAAAAATACACCATTTATTTGCATAATTGGAATAATTTTTGTACCTTTGCGGCAAATTTGAATGATTCGACTAATCAACATCTAATCGACCTCTAATCTGATAGCTTATGAAACGTCTATTTCTACTCCTTTTCGTTGCCTGCTTGCTGATACCTTCTTATGCCGATTCGTACCACAAAGCCTTGGTGCGTTACCTCGAATCAGGAGATGCCAACATCACCCAACCCGTTAAGGATCAGCTCTCTCAATTCTTATCTCAGGCGTACCCCAACCATTTCGCTGAGGCGCACCTCCTGCTTGACCTTTATGCCAATAACCAAATGATAGAAGATTTCGCGGATGTCATGGACTCCGTCTTCCGCAAGCACGTCACTCAGGAGGAACTACAACAACTGACGAATCTCAGTACCAACCCTCGTTTCCGGGAGATACAAACCAAGATGTTGACTGCTTTCCAAAATATGGAGCAAAGTCCTGAATATCAGCAACTGACCGCTTCCATCAATTCGGCTATGTCAGAGATTCTGGAAAACAGACAGCCCAAACCTTTTGCTCTGAAGGAGGATGTCTCGGACGAATACCGTGAGGCGTTCAGCCGTTATTACAAGGCCTCACAAATGGACGAAATCATTCGCCAGACTTTTGCCGGTTTAACAACCACTTTCTCCACCCGCTTGCAAAGCGAAGGAGTTGAAAATGCGGAACAGGTTACTGCCCGGTTGATGGATTATCTGGCTTCTTCGGTTCCTGTCATCCTCACGCAAATGACCCATCGGGTGCTCAAAACCGCCGACTTGCAAATGCTCCTCGAGGCCTGCGACTCGCCGGCTTATCATCACGTCACGGAAGCGGCAAAAGAGATGGCTTCTGACCCATTGATGCTCGGTGCACAGTTCCTAACCAAAATGGGAGAATGGATGAAAGACTACTCACCCGAGTATTACCGCTCCTTCCAACCCTTTGTGGAGGCGATGACGGAGGAGGCTTACGCTCATTCCGGCGAGATCTACCAGGCGGTCGATACGCCGCCTGAGTATCCGCAAGGTGTCAAGGAACTCTTCCACTATATTGCCACCAACCTGCAAGTCTCACCCGAGGTGGCAGAGCGTGGTTTCCGCGGAAAAACCATAACCCGTTTTGTGGTAAACAAAAATGGCGATCTCTCTGATTTTGAGGTCCTCCGCTCGTGTGGTGACACCACCTTGGATGCCGAAGCGCTACGCGTACTCGCCACTCTGCCCAAATGGAAACCTGCTGTCCTCAAAAACGAAACCGTACGCGCCTATTTTACGCTACCTGTTACCTATAATATCAAACCTGCTCCCAAAGACTCGGTTCAACCTCTCCCGTCGCCCGCTCCCGCTCCCGAACAACCCGCTTCTGAGCAACCCGCTCCTGAAGAGGAGAAGGACGACGGTCGCACCTATATCGTAGTCGAGCAGATGCCTGAGTTCCCTGGGGGAACAACGGCGTTGTTCGCATTTCTGCAGCAGAACGTGAAATACCCGCAGATCGCCTATGAGAACAATATCCAGGGCAAGGTGATTGTGCAGTTTGTGGTGGATAAAGACGGCTCGATTACGAATGTTCAAGTTGCCCAATCGGGTGGGGATCCTTCGCTTGACAAAGAGGCGGTTCGCGTCGTCAAAGCAATGCCTAAATGGCGTCCCGGCATGCAAAAAGGAAAACCCGTACGTGTCAAATACACTATGCCGGTTAACTTCCGCCTTCAGGAAAAGAAACCGGACAACAAAAAGAAATAACCAACGACTCGCTTGTTGCTCGGCAACAAACACAATACCAATTGTTTAATTCAAAGTCTTTACTCTTATGATGTCTTTTACCGAATCGGTTCAAACCTGTCTCTCTGACAAGTATTTCACTTTCTCCGGCCGTGCTTCACGCCCGGAGTTCTGGTGGTTCTATCTCGTGAATGTCCTGGCTGCTACGTTTGCCGCAGGAGGAGCAGGAGTAGTGGGCGCTCTGTACAAAAGCGAAGGCGGACTAATCTATGTCTTACTGTTGCTTTTGTTGGTCATGGCGCTTCTCGCTTTGGTAATTCCCATGATTGCTGTTTCCGTCCGCCGTTTGCACGACACAGGTCGTTCCGGGTGGTGGTATCTCATCAATCTGGTCCCCTATATTGGCAGTATTGTCCTGCTCATTTTCCTCCTTCTGCCCTCCGCCCCGGATGAGAACGAGTACGGTCTCCCTTGTTCCGACTAACTAATAATTGTTGGCAATTGTTTTTAATTGTTGACCAATATATATAATTTTTGGATAATTTTGGATAATTTTTGACGATTATTAAGATTGTTCTTTATTCTTTCTTGGTAGTTACGCGGGATAATCCCGCTCCCGAATGTTCCCGGAAAAAAGTCAACCTATTTTGTCCATTATGTTAGTGCGAGAGTGTGCCACGAAGGATAAAAATCAAAAAAAATGCCCGTCTATTTGAGAAAAAAAAGATTTTTCTCCATTTGCATTTGCATATGTCGATTTTTTGTAGTAATTTTGTACCCGATTTTATAATTTACCAATAGAATGGGTTCATTAAAGGATAGTATCAACGACTTGCTGGGGCAAGTACAGCAAATGCAGGCTAACAGCGCAGAGGAGCTGGAGGCGCTTCGTATCAAATATCTGAGTAAGAAAGGCGAGATCACCTCGCTTTTCAATGAGTTTCGCTCCGTTCCTAACGAACAGAAACGCGAATTGGGACAACTCCTCAACCAACTGCGTCAGGAGACCGAGACCCGTATCAACGAGATGCGAGAGAGAATAAATGACCAAATGGCAAATGACCAAATGGTAAATGACTTGACCCGTACGCCGGATCCTATTCAGTTAGGTACGCGTCACCCGCTGTCTCTCGTCCGCGAAGAGATAGAAGATATCTTCTCCCGTATCGGTTTTACGATTGCGCAGGGACCGGAGGTGGAGGACGACAAGCACGTCTATGGCATGCTCAATTTTGCGCCCGAACACCCGGCTCGCGATATGCAGGATACGTTCTTTGTTGAGAAAGAGATGGGCGTACAGAAGCCGACGGACATCCTGCTCCGTTCGCACACTTCTTCCGTTCAGACCCGTGTGATGACCAGCCAGAAACCGCCGATCCGCGTGCTCTGTCCGGGGCGTGTGTATCGCAACGAGGCTATCTCCGCCCGTGCACACTGTTTCTTCCACCAGGTGGAGGGGCTCTATATCGACAAGAACGTCAGCTTTGCTGACCTGCGCGAGGCCTTGCTCTATTTCTCCAAGGAGATGTTCGGACCGGAGACCAAGATTCGTCTGCGTCCGTCGTATTTCCCGTTCACGGAGCCGAGCGCAGAGATGGATATCAGTTGTAACATCTGCGGCGGCAAGGGCTGCTCGTTCTGCAAAGGCACCGGTTGGGTGGAGATCCTCGGTTGCGGAATGGTGGATCCGAACGTGCTGGAGTCCTGCGGTATAGACAGCAAGGAGTACAGCGGCTATGCCTTCGGTATGGGCGTGGAGCGTATCACCAACCTCAAGTACCGCGTCAAGGATCTGCGTCTGTTCTCCGAGAACGACGTCCGCTTCCTCCGTCAGTTTGAGAGCTGCTAAAAAGCAGCTTTCAAATTCAACGGGATATATACATAGTATATATAGGGTGGGACAGGATGCGATAGTGGCTCGATGCGATTCCGATAGAGAACCAAGCCGCTTTTCATCTTTCATCTTTCATCTTTCATCTTTCCTTAAGTCTTGTTTTACCATCTTCTGATATCGTTGCCTTTGCTGGTCTGCCTGTTTTGGGCGGTGTTCTTCCTGATCCGTTGTGTGATGCACAACGGCGAGGTCCGGGTGAACAGGATGTTAACGCTCTTCTATGCGGCAACGACGGTCTTGTACGGTGACCATTGGATGTATTTCTCCGGCTATCCTTCTTTTGCCGGCGAGTGGTCGTACGCGATTGTCAATCTCTCTGTTTATCCTTTATTTTATATGTACCTGCGTGCGTTAGTGCGCACGCACGAGGGACGTGACTACGTGTGGATGCTGATGCCGGCACTTGTCATAGCTTTGTCCTATCCGCTTTTGCGGAACATAGAGTGGGGGATAGTTGCGCTGGGGCTCTTCGCCCGCGTGTGCTTTGCGGCACAAGTGGTCTGGGTGTGGGTGCAAGGCTCCCGCCTTCTGCAAAAAGCCCGCAAACAGATGGACGACACCTATTCCGACTACCGGAGTGATCTGCTTCGCCCGATTAACATTCTGTTGCAGCTGTTCGGCGTAACGGCGGTGGCTTCTATGCTGCTGAATGTTATCGGCAGGGGGTTCTTTGCCGAAGGCGTGCTTGCGGGTATTCCGGCGGTTATAATGACCATCCTGCTTTACGGTCTGGGCTATGTGGCGGCTGACACAGTGTTGCCCCGCGACCTGGAACAGAAAGACACAGAGGAGCCGCAGGAGGGCGAGATACAAGGCTCTAAGACTCCATTGTCCGACGAAGAGGACGTGCTGATGACGAAGATAGACCAGCTTATGTGTGACCGCCGGCTCTACCGCAACCCGTCTCTGACGATCCACGACCTGGCTTCTGCAGTTGGGAGCAACCGGACGTACGTCAGCAACTGTATCAACCGCAACCGCGGGCTGAGTTTCTCGCAATACGTTGCCACCTTCCGTGTGGCGAACGTCCAGCGTATCCTGACCGATCCCCGCTACCACTCCGATCACGACGCGATAGCCGACGCCATCTCGCAGAGCGGTTTCCTTACCGACCAGACTTTCTACCGCGTCTTCAAGGAGACTACCGGGGCCACACCTTTGCAATACAGGCAGCGTGAGTTGCGCAGATAGACACCGTGTGTGCTGAAATTCTGATATTTTTACAGAAAAATACAAAATTGTACGTTTTGTTAGTGTGATTTGTACGAAATGCGAGTGGTTTTTCCCGAAAAATCACTACCTTTGCACTCGAATTGCAAACCGACCTAAATGGTCTATTTGCTCGTCGGTCGTGTATATCGTGACCGACACGACACAACTGACTAAGCCAGCATATTTTATATTTATCTTGAAAACGGGAGCGAGGGACTTTTGCCCCTCGTTTATTTTTATACATAAGGACTGCTGGTCATGGACTAACGGCTAATCACGTTCTGTCGAAATATCGAAATATCGTAGTCTCGAAATCACGTCATCTCGAACCAACAGCCAACAACTCACAACCAACCGCAAAAGCAGAAAAAATCGCTTTTTTCTAAAAAAAATGCAGGAAAATTTGCATATGTGCGATTTTTGTTGTAACTTTGCAGCCGATTTTGCGCTTATGAGCGAGCAGAACAATAATATCATTGACCTTTCACGCCTTCCGATAGGCGTGCATCGGTTTGATATTCAGCTGAATGACGATTTCTTTAGTAGGATAGAGAAGTCGGAAATTCTCGGCGGAGAGGTTTCTGCTACAGCAACGCTTAATCTCCGTGAGGACGATTATTCGCTCAAGATAGCAGTCCACGGGATTGTCCGTGTTGTTTGCGACCGCTGTCTTGATACGATGAGCCTTGCGATAGACGACGAGCAGGAGATTTTTTCGGAAGACGAGGACCCGGATGAGGCAATGTCTAATAGCGGAAAACTGGATCTCGAGTGGCTCGTATATGAAATAGCAAGTATCAATATTCCGCTTGTCCACTGTCACCCAGAAGGTGGTTGCAACCCGCAAATGGATCTTCTCCTCCAGTCCCACCTGTGTGACGAGCCGGAACCCGAAGACAATTGATATCCGATAATTGAAAATTAGTAATTAATATTTATTCCTCCCACGGCAAGGAGGCGTCTCCCTTTACCCGGGACGTGAAACAGCGTTTTGCGGACCGAAGAACGGAGGCATCGAGCGCCCAAACGACGACGAGGTCGTCGGTCAATGCGTGAGATTGCCGAATGCGAAATGGCACATCCTAAAAGAAGACAATCACACACCCGCCAAGCCAAACGTCGTACTCATGACGTAGTGAAAGCTCCGACACTGGCAACATGCCCGAACTGCGGTGCGCTTCACATCTACCACACTGTATGCCCGAGTTGTGGCTACTATCGTGGCAAACTGGCTATTGAGCAGGCAGCTGAGGCATAAGGCTAAAGAACCAAGTAAAAACGCTTTTGCAATCAGCATGAAAGATCCCCACAAAAACTCCGGACTAAACAGGTTCTGGAGTTTTTGTCGGTACTAAAATCGCGCAGGCGTACACGCAAGTATAAGGAATAGCGGCAGTCGGCCCTCCTATGTACGCACAGTCAACTAATGAAAGGAAAAAGCGGCATCAACCAAGCCGCATAGTTATTAAGGTACAAACAAAAACTCAAGTTACAATCATGTACAACGATTATTCCTCAGACAATCACAATCATCGCCCTGCCGGGTTCGGCCACGAGGGCGAACGTACCCCCCGTCCGCGTTTCCGCCGTGATGGCGAGCAGACGCCGTCTTACTCACCCCGTCCGCGTTTCCAACGTGAGGGCGACAACCGTTCCTACCAACCCCGCCCGCGTTTCCAGCGCGAAGAAGGAACAACTCCTCGTCCGCGTTTCCAGCGCGAAGAAGGAGCAACTCCTCGTCCGCGATTCCAGCGTGAAGGCGACAACCGTTCTTTCCAGCCGCGTCCGCGATTCCAGCGGGAGGGAGACAACCGCTCTTTCCAGCGTGAAGGCGATCAAAACCAGCAGCAACGTCCGCGTTTCAACAAACCCAAACGCAATCAGGGCGTTTATTCGGCTCAGAAACGCTACACCTACAACCGCCAGAACGAAGATCCGACCAAGCCTATCCGTCTGAACAAGTTCCTTGCTAACGCAGGAATCTGTTCGCGTCGCGAAGCGGATGATTTTATCCAGGCAGGTGTAATCACGGTCAACGGCCAGGTGGCTGATTCGTTAGGCACCAAAGTGCTGCCGACCGACGAAGTTCGTTTCCACGATCAGCCGGTTCGTCGTGAGCACAAGGTATATATCCTGCTCAACAAGCCCAAGAACACGGTGACCACCACGGATGATCCTCAGGAGCGTCACACGGTGATTGACATCGTCCGCAATGCGTGTGCCGAGCGTATCTATCCGGTCGGTCGTCTCGACCGCAACACGACCGGTGTGCTCCTTCTCACCAACGACGGTGACCTGGCTGCCAAACTGACACATCCCAAGTTCAACAAGAAAAAGATATACGCCGCAACGCTCGACCGTGATTTGGACGAAGTCGATGAGGCTATCCTGCGTGCCGGCGTAGTGCTGGACGATGAGCGTATTATCCCCGACGCACTCGAGTTCCCCAAATCCGACCGCAAACATATAGGTCTGGAGATCCACTCGGGGCAGAACCGTGTCGTTCGCCGCATGTTCGAGAAAGTGGGATACAAGGTGGTTTCGCTCGACCGTGTTTCCTTCGCCGGACTGACCAAGAAAAACGTAGCCCGCGGCAAATACCGTTTCCTCAACCCCAAAGAGGTGGCAATGCTGCAAATGGGGGCTTTTGAATAATGGAAATTGACAATTGATAATTGACAATTGAAACGGCGCACACATTACATATTATTTGGACTGACGGTGGTGTTGACCGTCGTGTGCGGCATCTTGATGCTGCACGTGAATGTCAATGCCGACCTCACCAAATATCTGCCGGACGACTCGCAGATGAAGCGCGGACTGGAGATCGTTACCTCCGAGTTCGGTTCGGCTGCGCAGATGTCCGGAGCGGATGTACATGTGATGTTCGAAGGCGTCAGCCCGAAGGAGATTCCGGGCATCACCTCGCTGCTCGACGCTTATCCCGACGTGCACGGCGTCACCTATCGTTACAGCGCCGACAGCGCCTATACGGTCTTCGACCTGGATGTACCCAAGTCGGTTGACCAGAAAGCGCTGGGCAAGCAAATCAGCCACCGTTTCGGCGAGACCTGTGTGGTCGAGACCAGCCAGGACGGAGCCACACCACCCGTATCGGTGATGATCATTGCAGCGGTGTTGATTATGCTGGTACTTTTCCTGATGGCGCAGTCGTGGTTCGAGCCTGTGGTCATACTGATTACTACGCTCATGGCGGTAGTGCTAAATATGGGCACGAACGCCTTGCTCCCGTCGGTGTCTATCACCACCAATTTTATCGGATCGATCCTTCAGGCGGTTCTCTCGCTCGACTATTGTATTGTGCTGCTCAACCGTTACCGTCAGGAGCAGGACGAGCACACGGACCGTCAGACAGCCGGCATTGCCGCCAACAAAGCGGTTCGCCGTGCGGCTCCGTCTATCCTCTCGTCGGCTTTCACCACGGTCGTGGGACTGCTGATGCTCTGTTTCATGCGTCTGAAAATAGGCGCTGATATGGGTATCGTGCTGGCGAAAGGAGTGGTTTGCTCGCTCATCTGTACGTTCACCGTGCTGCCCTCGCTGATGCTGCTGTTCCGCCGCACGATCAATCGTACAGCCAAAAAAGCCTACGTGCCGCCTACCGACGGTCTCGCACGTTTCGTTACGAGCCACAAAGTCAGTATGGCTATCGGTGCCGTCGTGTTGTTCTTCGCTTCATGGTATTTCTCACACACCACAACGATCTTCTTCTCCGCGGAGAAAGAGTCGCGGATAGAGCAGGTGTTCCCGGCTCTCAATCCGTTTGTGCTGGTTTATGAGACCTCCGAAGAGAACCGAGTCCTCCGCTTGGCGGACAGTCTCTCGGCGCAACCGGGAATCCAGACGGTGATCTCTTATCCCACGCTGATGTGCGAACCGTTCACGCCTGCAGAGCAGACGCGCCACATCCAGTCGCTGATGGTGATGCTGGCGGATATGATGCCCGCCGATGCTCCCCAGCCGACAGCCGAACAGCTGGCATTGCTCTCGCCCGAGACGATGCAGCTGCTCTATTATATGCGTTCGGCACAAGGCCAAGCCCAGCAGCCGATGAAGTTCCCGGACCTGGCACGCTTCCTCCATAGTCACTGTGTCAACAGTCCGCTTTTTGCATCGTATATCAACGACGACATGCGCAATCAGGTGGAACTGCTGCAGTCGATGCTCGATATGCCGGCTCCGGCTCCTGAGCCTGAACCTGAACCGCAACCCGAACCGGCAGTCCCGGCGGAGGAACCCGACACGGTGGTGGTCCGCGACACGACACCCGTCGATATGCTGATAGCCGAACCGATGCCTATTGTCACCGACACGCTCGTCACTCCGGTCATCGAATCGAACCGTATAGCCGTTGTGCCGTTCTTCAACTCGCTCTATTCCAGCCAGCCTACGCCGCTGACCATCGAGATGCACAAACTGACGGACACGGTAGCAATACGCCTGCCTATGTCGGTCAAGGAGATGTCGCTTTTCATCGGCTCCTCGCAGATACAGACCCAGCTTGTCTATGGCTACGCGCCCGGCAAAGCCAAAAGACTCACGCCGCTGCAGTACGTACACCTGCTCAAGGACGATCTGTTCAAACGTCCTGGTTTGGCGGGTATGATCTCCGACGAGCAGCGTCAGCAGCTGGAGCAGCGTGCTTACCTGATGGATCTGGCGAACGAAAACGCTTCGCTCACGCCCGGTGAACTGAATATACTGCTTCATTCGTTCGGTATTGACAACTATACGGATGACCAACTCTATGCGCTCGCTCACCCTGTGCAGCCTGCCAAACCCGTGGAGCCCGTGGCTCTGGCGGAACCGCTCAAACCCAGCAAACCGCGTGCGATCGCACTGCCGGAGGATGTGGTCGTGGCTGCCGAGCCTGCCAACAAGGCAGAAGAGAAAGAGATAGCGGAAATCAAGGAGAAAGAGCCTGCTAAACCCGTACACAAGAAACCCTCACGCGAAGACCTGCAGGCTGAGCTGTTCACCGAACTGGTCTTTGGCGACGAGGCTTATCCGGCGGACGAGATGGCTAAGAAAATGGCTCGTCTCATGGAGTTGTCGGGCGTTCAGTCCGAGCCTGTGACTGCCGACCAGATGTCGCTCCTGTACGATTACTACGCAGCCGTTCACAGCAAGTGCGATACAATCCACTTGGGACTGGACCGCTTGCTTCTCTTCGTGTGCGATACCTTGGTCTATGACCCGCGCCTGGCGGCAATTATCCCGGATAGTTCGCGCACCCAAGTGGCTGAGGTCCGCACACAAGTGATGGACGGCATCGGACAAATGCGCAAGCCCGACCATTCGCTGTTAGTGCTACTCACCTCGCTGCCTCCTGAGTCGCCTGAGACTTACGCGTTTGTGGACAGACTCACCTCGATGGCGGACGCTTGTCTGGAGAATGAACATTTCTACGTGGGCGAGTCGGTGATGTACGCCGAAATGCGCAACGGCTTCAACCACGAGATGAATATCGTTACGTTGCTCACCATCCTGTCTATCTTCCTGATTGTGGCTGTCACGTTCCGTTCCCTCATCGTTCCGACTATTCTCGTGGTGACTGTGATGACGGCGGTGTACGTCAATGTGGTGGTGTCCGGTTTGGTGGCAGGACAGATGCTGTATCTCGCTTACCTGATCGTGCAGGCCATCTTGATGGGAGCCACGATTGATTATGGTATTCTCCTCACGAACTACTACCGCGAATACCGCCGTACGATGCTGCCCAAGGACGCAGCCGCTGCGGCTTATAGAGGTTCGATCCGCACAATCATGACTTCCGGACTGATTATGGTTATTGCTCCGGGCGTGATGGCGGCACTCATTGACGATTTGATGATTTCTAATATTGTCGGCTGCATCGCTGTGGGTGCATTTGTCGCAATACTCTTAATACTCACTGTTGTCCCGGCTGTGCTTGTGGCGTTGGATAAATGGGGGGTTTACGGCAAGAAGAACCGTTTCTCAGAGCCTGCAACCGCGGACGAACCAAATCAAACGGACGATGAGCAACAAACAAAAACCGTATCTGGACAATGAAGGCAGAGCACTGCCATACCCGTTTCTGATCAACTTCATGCTGATGCTGGTAGGCGGCTCGCAGACACTCCGTCTGCGTTTCTGGAGTCGCAAACCCAAGCACACGGCGGAGAAAACCCTGCGTGACATCCTGACTATCAGCCGCGACACGGTTTATGGCAAGGAGCATCATTTCGATCGTATTCTTTCCGCTACCACCGCCGACGACCTCTTCCGGCTTTATCGCCTCTACGTGCCCGTCAACGACTCTTTCGAGACGCTCCGGCCTTACGTGGAGAGGCATAAAAACGGGGAGGAGAACGTCCTTTTCCCGGGCAAACCCGATATGTACGCCACCACTTCCGGCACTACCTCCGAACCCAAATGGATTCCGATGACCCATAAGTATCTCAAGGATGTCTATGGCAAGATGTCCCACATCTGGACGTGGAACTTCGTCAAGCACCGCAGCCGTATTTTCGGCGGACATATTTTCACGACGGTGGGCAAGGAGTGCGAAGGATACGCTCCGGACGGCACCCTCTACGGCTCGGTCAGCGGTGTGCTCGTACGAGACATTCCGGCTATTATCAAAAAACATTACACGGCGCCTTCGTGCGTGATGTCTATCCCGGACTACGCCGCCCGCAACTATACGCTTATGCGTCTGGCGCTACAGCATCGCGATGTCACACTCTGGGCGACCGCCAACCCATCCACGATACTCGAACTCCTCCGTGCGCTCCACGAGAACACCGATCTGATGATCAACGACATCGAGCACGGTACGCTTACCAAGGATTTTGAGATACCCTTTGACATCCGCGACGAACTCGACGCGTATATGGCGCCTAATCCCGAGCGGGCGGACGAACTGAGAAAGATCCTGGCGGAGAAAGGGACGCTCGAACCCAAGGATTTCTGGCCGTGGCTGCAATACCTCAGCACGTGGAAATGCGGCAACACCAAGATTTACATGGACAAATATATGGATATGTTCGACTGGGACAAGACCTTCTACCAGGAACTTGGCTATATCGCCACCGAGTGCCGTTTCGGTTTCTCGCTCGACGACACCAACGAATCGGTCCTCTTCCCGCATTTCCATTATTACGAGTTCGTCGAGGAAAGCGAACTGGACAAACCCAACAAACATTTCCTTCAGATCTCCGAACTCGAGCTCGGCAAACGCTACTGCGCCTACGTGACGACCTATTCGGGTCTTTTCCGTTACAACATGAACGACCTCATCGAGGTGGGCGGCTTCTACCGCAACACGCCTACCGTGCACATGATCAGCAAGGTCAACGGCATCGTCTCCATGACGGGAGAGAAACTCTACGAACCCCAGTTCCTTGATGCCGTGCACAAGGCAGAGGAGGAAACCGGCATCAAGACCAAGTTCTTTGTCGGCTTTGCGGATGTGGAGGAGTCCAGATACCATTTCTACTACGAGTTCGAGAACGAAAAAATTCGCCAGACGGAAGCCGAAGTGTTCACCAAAGTGGTCGATGCCAAACTCCAGCAGATCAACCTCGAGTACGAATCCAAACGGAAGTCATTCCGCCTGCACGATCCTGAGACGCACATACTCCTTTCAAACGCGTACGCGCGATTCAAAGCCGCGTGTCTTCAGGATGGTTTCCGCGACGGCCAGTTTAAGTTCAACCTGCTGATGCAGGACGAGAAACGACGTTCCAAGTTCAATCTTATCCAGCGTCTGGAGACGGGCTTCGATCGTATCAGCGAGAATATTATCAACCGAGCCAACACGATTGACGATCGCCACAAGGCACGTGTCGCACGCCGTGCTGAACGCCGTGCAGCACGCAACCAGAAACGCGAAAAGAAAAGTGAAAATTCCTGATAACATACAAACCATCATTTTCGACCTCGACGGCACGCTCTACGACAAGCGCGGTTTAGCCCGTCGGATGGTACGCCGCCTCTGGTGGTGTCTGCCTTTGCTGGCGGCAGAGCGGATGGCACGTAAGACCATGCACAACCACGATTTCGGCTCCGAACAGGCCTTCTACGACGCTTTCTTCTCACGCATGGCACGAGGACACTGGTGGTCGCCGCGAGTGGCGGAGAAATGGTACCACCACGTCTATCTGCCCGCGATGATACGCGTGATAGGCAAGTCCTGCCGCCCAAGGGAGAGCGTGTTGCAAATTCTGGACAATACTCGGGACCTCCCCGTGACCTTGGCAATCTATTCCGACTATGGTTGTGTGGATGAGAAACTGCAGGTCTTGGGCATCGATCCTTCGCGGTTCGCCTTGCGTCTGGATGCGCCCTCCACGGGTGCACTCAAACCCGCCAAAGCTTCCGTCATGAAAGTGATGAAAGCGCTTTCCGCCAAACCTGAGACCACGCTTTTTATCGGAGACCGTGACGAGAAAGACGGAGCAGCTGCACGCGCAGTCGGCGCACATTACATGATAATAAAAGACTAATTTTTCAACGTTCAATGTCTAACAAACGCTATACCTCTCTTCAAGTGACAGCGGATACCTACGTCCCGCCTGTTGCAATCGATTATCCCGAGGACAACCCCTACGAGGGACTCTACAAACCTGTTTACGACCGCCCGTATCCGGAGATAGATGCCGACTATCCGTACGCTGATTTCTCGTTTCGCAACCGCTTGAAAATAGCGTGGGGCTACAACGTCGTGCTACGTATATTGGGTATTGTTCTGCGTGTCAAATACGGTCTGCGCTGGCGTATTGACGGCGAGCAGAAATGGTATCGCTCGTCGTGCCACGTCCGTCGTTGGCTCCGGCAGTTCGATCTCAGCGCAGGGACTATCACCCTCGGCAACCATTGTTACCGCCATGATTGTGCTTCGATCTTCACTGCGCTCCACGCCTCCTCCCACACGCGTATTCCTATGTTCGCGCCTAATTTCCGCACAAAGGACCAATACTATCTGCAAATCATCGGCGGAGTGCCTATTCCAGCGCCCGAGGAGGGACTGAGTGCGATGAAAGCGTTCAACGCCGCCTTCGACGAGTTCCACCGTCGCGGCTACTGGTTCCATATTTTCCCGGAAGCCAAACGCTGGGATTGGTACAAGCCTCTGCGTCCGTTCCAGAAAGGCGCTTTCACGATGGCGTATAAGTACAACAAACCGCTCATCCCGTGTGTGATCACGTATCGTCCAAGGACGGGGTTCTACCGTTTATTCGGACCCAAAGACGAACCGCTGACCCAAGTTACGATAGGTGCGCCCATTTTCCCGGACACAACGGCTCCGCGCGCTGCCGAGACCGAGCGTCTGCGACTCCTTGCCCACGAGACGATGTGCCGCCTGGCGGGTATCACCCGTAACTCCTGGCCTGCCAAACCTGACCGGGAATAAATTGTCAATTATCAGTTGTCAATTATCAATTATCAACTGCCAATGTCCAACAAACTTCTGCCTACAATAGCTATCATCATTTCGATGATTATCTGGTCTATTAGCGGCATCGCTATCAAGCACGCGCTGGTTTCTCTGCCGCCGTTGACGATGATCATCTTCCGCTTCACGCCGGCGGTTCTGCTGATGCTGATAGTGGGATTGGTTCGTCAGGGACACTCGCTGTTCGCGCTCCAACTGCCGGACAAAAAAGACCTGCCGCTGTTTGTGTTTGCCGGTATCTGCCAGCCTTTCCTCTATTATCTGCTCGAGACGTTTACCTACCGCGCGCTCAACAGCCCGACGATAGCCGAGGCGCTGTTGTCCACCTCGCCGCTGCTCAGCCCGATCTTCGCAGCCATCCTCTTACGCGAGCGCGTCACGCGGAATAATATATGGGGTATCCTGATTTCTACGCTCGGGATGTTTGCGCTCCTTTTCAATTTCTCACACCCCTCGTCGCTTGACTCGCAACTCTCCGTAGGCAGTTACTGGGGCATCCCCTTGGCTTTTGCGGCGGTGACCGCCGCGGTAACCGACTCGGTGATCATGCGCCGTCTGCCGGCTAAATACAACCCGCTGACCATCATTTTCTATGCGCAACTGGTGAGTCTCTGCCTGTTCTATCCGCTGTGGTTCTTCCGCGAGGGACCCGAAGCGGTGACGGCTATCGACTGGTCGCAGTTGGCGGACATCCATTCGCCCTTGGCGATAAGTATCTTCTCCGTGGGCTACCTGACGGTTTTTGCTTCCGTGATAGCGTTTATCTTGTTCTGCTACGCCCTTCGGCAGATAGGCGTCACCGAAGCGAATGCCTTCAACAATATCCGCCCGGCTTTCACGGCGCTTTGGATGCTGCTTTTCTTCGGCGAACAACTGCCACTTGTCAAGTGGATTGGTATAGGTTTGATTATTTTTGGCCTGTTTGTCTGCCAAAAAGAGGTAAAACACGCTAAAAATTAAGAACTTTTTGGTAGTATCAAATATTTTTAGTAACTTTGCCCCAAATTTGCAAAAAAACAAAGTTTATGGCTAATCTTTATACAATTGATTTTTTCTACGACCTGGTCTATATTATGTTTATCGTCGGACTGGTGGTCTTTGTGTCTTTGTATTTCGTGGATGCCGGCTACGGCAAGATGCGTTCTGACAAATGGGGACCGACGATGAGCAACAAGGCCGGCTGGTTCCTGATGGAGGTGCCTGTCTTCCTGGTGGTGTTCTATCTTTATATGAAGTCCATCCCGCTTTACGGTGGACTGACACAGAAAGTGCCGTATTGGCTCTTCTTCCTCTTCTTTGAGTTCCATTATTTCCAGCGCTCGTTCATCTTCCCGCTTCTCTTGAAGGGAAACGGCCAGATGCCGTTCGCTATTATGATTCTTTCGGTGGTGTGGAACCTCATTAACGGCTATATCCAGGGCTTCTGGCTCTTCCACCTTGCGCCGCAGTACTATCCCGACCTTTATACCACGGCTTGGGTGACTTCGCCGCAGTTTATTATCGGAACAATTATTTTCTTCACCGGCTGGTGTATCAATATGCACTCGGACTATATTATCCGCCATCTGCGCAAACCCGGCGACACCAACCATTATCTGCCTAAACAAGGTTTGTACAAATACGTCACCAGCGCCAATTACCTTGGTGAGATTACGGAGTGGCTGGGATTTGCTATTCTGACCTGGTCGGTGGCAGGACTGCTGTTCTTCTGGTTCAGTTGCTGCAACCTTGTGCCGCGTTCCAACGCCATCTACAAGAAATACGCCGAGGAGTTCCCGGACGAGTTCGACCCCAAGAAACTCAAACGTATTATTCCGTTTATTTATTAAATCGTAAATCGTAAATCGTCCAATCGTAAATCGTAATTGTCCAATCGTAAATGAACAAATTATTTACTCCTTTTCAATTAGGACCCATCACGTTGCGCAACCGGTTTATCCGTTCTGCAGCGTTCGAGAATATGGCGCGTGCTAACCGGCCTACTCAGCAGTTGCAGGACTACCACGTCTCTGTGGCGCGCGGTGGAGTCGGGATGACCACGGTGGCTTACTGCGCTGTGGATCTATCCGGCGTTTCGTTCGACGGACAACTTTATGTGCGGCCGGAGATAATCCCGGATATGAAAAAGATGACCGACGCTATCCACGCCGAGGGCGCCAAGGCGTCTGTCCAACTCGGTCACTGCGGCAATATGACGCATTTCTACACTTGTCATTGTATGCCGGTCTCCGCTTCCAATGGTTTTAACCTCTACAGCCCTACTATTCATCGCCGCTTGAAGGTGTCGGAGATCAAGACCCTCGTGCGTAAGTTCGGCGAAGCGGTTGACTGGGCACGCGAATGTGGCTTCGACTGCGTGGAGATCCACGCCGGACACGCCTATCTGATCTCGCAGTTCCTCGCTCGACGCACCAACCACCGTTGCGATGAGTACGGCGGGTCGCTGGAGAACCGTTGCCGGTTCCTCAACGAGGTATTGGACGCTGTAATGGAGCACGCAGGAAACGATCTGGCGGTTGTCGTCAAAACCAATATGTGGGACGATTGCTGGCGTGGCGTGTCCGTCGAGGAAGGTATTTATATTGCGAAGGAGATTGCCAAACATCACGTGCACGGCATCGTCCTCTCGGGCGGAACGGTCAGCCGTTCGCCGATGACCATCCTCTCCGGCGCTATGCCTCACAAGACACTCGCCCATTACATGGATATGAAATCTTTCTGGTGGCTCAAGGCGGCTCTCAATATTCCCGGTGTAGCCGCGGTAATGACTCCTACTTCGCCTTTCCGCGAACTCTATTTTATGGAAAAAGCCAAGATCTTCCAGAAAGCCTTTGAGGAGCTGCAATCATCTGACGCCAATCACCAATTACCAACGTTAATCTACGTCGGAGGTGTCCAGTCGGGCGATAACTGCCAGCAAATCATGGACGAGGGATTTGAACTCTTCCAACTGGCGCATGTGCTCATCAAGGATCCGGATTTTGTCAATCATGTGAAGGAGAACCCGCATTACCACGCTGGTTGCGGACGTTCCAATTATTGCGTCGGACGTATGTACACGCTCGATATGAAGTGTCACGAGTGCGTGGAGCGCGACGGAGAGGTGATTCCCAAGCGACTCCAGCGTGAGATAACCCAACTCGAGGCACGTGCCAAACAATCCGTTGAAGCACAAAAACAACGTAAATCGTAAATCGTCAACTCGTAAATCGTAAATCGTCAAATCGTAAATGGATTCATGCTCGCATTAGTAACAGGAGCAAGTAGCGGCATAGGCCTGCAATACGCCACCCAGTTGGCGCGCGACTACCACTGCGATCTGCTCCTGGTCAGCAACCAGGAGAAGGAACTGCAGCAGGTAGCCTTAGAGCTTGCTTCACAACATAACATCAAGGCTGTCTCGCACTATGCCGACCTCAGTCTGCCGGATGCCGCCGAGCAACTGCACGACTTTTGTCTCAACAACCGTCTGCAGGTGGATATCCTTATCAACAACGCAGGCGTGTTCTTCTTCAATCCTTATACCGAGACGGCTATGCGTCGAATCGAACTGATGCTGCAGTTGCACGTCATGACGGTGGCTAAACTCACGCGGCTCTTCGCCGCAGATATGGTCAGCAGGCAGTTGACGGACGAAGAAGCACAACAGCGCCTTTGCGGCCGCAAACGGATGAAAGGCTATATACTTAATATGTCTTCGATGTCCGCCTGGATGGCGATGCCGGGTATTCAGACCTACAATGCCTCCAAAGCCTTTATCTACAATTTCTCCAAATCTCTTTGGTACGAGTTAAAACCTCAGAATGTGGGTATTACGGTAATGGCTCCCGGGGCGGTGGACACGGCTCTCTTCGGTTTGGCACCTAATCTTCGCCGGTTGGCTGTCAGCCTGACGGTCAGTATTCCGCCCGAGAAACTGGTCAAACGTGCCCTGCGCGACCTCTTCCGCAACAAGAAAGCCGATACTCCGGGTATCATCAACTGGCTCTCCACGCCTCTCTTGAAACACACGCCCGATTGGCTCCTTTTCTTGGCGCTTCGCTTCGTCGGCAAATACCAGAAATAGAGTGGGGAAGCACCCTCAAAGGCGTAACCGTCAAATGGTAAATTCCAAAGCCGCTCAACGGCTGTAATGATAATAAAGAATAAACTAAAAACTCAAATTCTATGAAACGTCTTGACATTTTAGCAACCATCAAAGATGGTGTGTCCTTGGCTCTGCTGAATTACCTCAGTGTTGTTTGCACCGTAATCCTCTACGTATTAACCGTTTGGATTCCTTATCTCAACGTCGGAACCACGATTGCGATGGCTTCCCTGCCGGCCGAGATGGCAAAAGGCAATGTGATTAACCCTACGTTCATTTTCGACAGCAAATACCGTCGCAATATGGGCGAGTTCTTTATCCTTATGGCGCTTATGATGGGAGCTGTATGGGTTGGCATTGCGTTCGGATTTATTCCCGGAATCGTGATCAGCTATGCGTGGTATCTGGCTGTTATTCTGTTTATTGACCGTGATATGGCTCCGCTGGATGCCCTCCGCGAAAGCAACCGCCTTACATATGGCAACAAATGGCGTATTTTCTGCGCTGAGATGTTGCTGGCTCTCTGCCTTTGCATCGCAGTTGCTGTGGTCAACGCCTTGTTCCATATCGGCGACGTGGCTATGCTCAAGGTGATCGGAGTAATCCTTGTCTTCCTGTTGGTTATCTTTGCCGTTCCGGCTCTGATAGGTGTCGAAGCTGCTGTGTACAAAGCCCTCGCTTTCCCCGCCGACCAACCCGCCACCGACCAACCTGCCGCAGACCAACCTGCCGCAGATAAAACTGCTGCCGACCAACCCTCTGCAGAATAATCCGCTCCGGCATCTGATGCCAAAAACGTAACTCCTGCCGCCGAAGCATAAGCACTTCGTGCCGCTTCCGAGTAGCGAATATGCGGTTTAGAACAGGACCATCACGGGACCATCTCCTTAGGAGAACCTAAAAATAGTACAATTAGAACAAAAACGACTTCGTCGAAAAAGGTCTGTAGTAACACTCTCAAGATATACTGTCTATTTAGAAAAATTGTATATTCAATCAAAAAAAGCGCCCTTTTCGGCGCTTTTTTGCACATTTATTTGCACACGTGCAAATTTTTTCGTAACTTTGCAACCTCAATGAAGAATCAATAAACAAACATATGCTAAAAACAGCATTAATCACAGGTGTCACAGGCCAGGACGGGTCTTACCTCTCCGAGTTCCTGCTGGCGAAAGGCTATGACGTTCATGGCGTCATCCGCCGTAGTTCGGTCGATTATCGTGAGCGTATCGCCCACCTCGAGGGCACGCCGCATTTCCATCTTCACTATGCCGACATGAGCGACTCTATGTCGCTTGTCAAACTGGTCGGCAAAGTCAAGCCGGACGAGATCTACAATCTCGCGGCACAAAGCCACGTCCAGGTGTCGTTCGATGCGCCGGAGTTTACCGCCGACGTGGACGCCGTAGGCGTACTGCGTATCCTGGAAGCGGTACGTACCAACCATCTCGAGCAGTCATGTCGCATCTATCAGGCTTCCACCAGCGAACTCTACGGCAAGGTCGAAGAAGTCCCGCAAAGCGAAACCACACCTTTCCATCCCTATAGTCCGTACGCCGTTGCAAAACTCTACGGCTATTGGATCATCAAAGAGTACCGCGAGGCCTACAACATGTTCTGCTGCTCGGGCATCCTCTTCAACCACGAGTCCGAGCGTCGCGGCGAGACTTTCGTCACCCGCAAGATCACCCTGGCTGCGGCTCGTATCGCGCAGGGCAAGCAGGATTGCCTCTATCTCGGCAACCTCGATTCGCTTCGCGACTGGGGCTATGCCAAGGATTACGTGGAGTGCATGTGGCTCATCCTCCAGCAGCCCCAACCCGAAGATTTCGTCATAGCGACAGGTGTGCAGCATACCGTTCGTGAGTTCGCCACACTGGCGTTCCACCATGCCGGTATCGAGCTCCGTTGGGAAGGTCAAGGCGTCGAGGAGAAAGGCATCGACATCCAAACCGGCAAAACAGTCGTAGCCGTCAGCCCGGATTTCTATCGCCCGACTGATGTGGTCAATCTCCTTGGTGACCCTTCGAAAGCCAAACGCGAACTGGGCTGGAACCCGCAGAGCACCTCGTTCGAGCAACTGGTCGAACTGATGGTGGCGCACGACATGAAAAAAGTCGCAGCCGACGATGCAGCTGCCGAGATCCGCAAAGTTAACCTCGCTGAGTTCTTAGAGAAAGGAATTGACAAATGATGGAGAAATCTTCTAAAATCTACGTAGCCGGACACCGTGGAATGGTCGGTTCGGCTATCGTCCGCGAACTGCAACGTCAGGGCTACACCAATATCATCACTCGCACCCACAAGGAGCTGGATCTCTGCCGCCAAGAAGCGGTCGAAGTTTTCTTCGCAGCCGAGAAACCCGAGTACGTCTTCCTGGCTGCAGCCAAGGTGGGAGGCATCGTGGCGAACCAGAATGCGCTCGCCGATTTCATGTACGACAACATGATTCTCGAGATGAACGTCATCCATGCGGCGTGGAAGAATGGCTGCAAGAAACTGGAGTTCCTTGGCTCCAGTTGCATCTACCCGCGCATGGCTCCGCAGCCCATGCAGGAGTCTTGCCTCCTCACCGGCGAGCTCGAGAAAACCAACGAGGCTTATGCGCTCGCTAAGATCAGCGGACTCAAATACTGCGAGTTCCTCAATCGCCAGTACGGAACGGATTATATCTCCGTCATGCCGACCAACCTCTATGGTCCCAACGATAACTACCATCCCGAGCACAGCCACGTCCTGCCGGCCCTCATCCGCCGTTTCCACGAGGCGAAAATCAGCGGCGCAGAGTCGGTTACCTGCTGGGGAACAGGCGCGCCCTTGCGCGAGTTCCTTTATGTGGACGATCTGGCAAACCTTTGCGTCTTCCTCATGAACAACTACTCCGGCAACGAAACAGTCAATGCCGGAACGGGCAAGGAACTGACTATCAAAGCCTTGACCGAACTGGTGGCGAAAGTCGTCGGCTATATCGGACGCATCGAGTGGGATAGCACCCGCCCGGATGGAACGCCTCGCAAACTGCTGGATGTCAGCAAGGCCACGGCACTCGGCTGGACCTACCAAACCGAACTGGAGGACGGAATCCGTTTGGCTTACAAAGACTTCCTTGAGAACCCCATGCGCGCCGAACGCTAAGCCGTTCCCTGCCAACACATGCTATTCTTTTTTGCCGGATTTAATCCGGCATTTTTTGTTTCGTCCATTTTTGCTTCGTCCATTTTTGCCGAATAACGTTCGTCTCTCTCCTTGGTGGGGTGGGGGCTTACCATTAAGCGGTTAACAACATAACATGGAGCCGACGTTAAGCCGACTCTATCTCACCGTTCACGATCAGATGCAGCACGTATTTGTGCCTCGATAGGTACCCGTGTTCTTGGTAATCATTCCATCTCTCTGCATACCGTGTGTCGTGACACAGCCGGGATGCTTCTTTCGATGCCTCTCCGAACGATCGTCGGTATTTCTTCTCATGTTCCGAGAAATCCTTTTCTGTCCGCGGATGTTGAAGGGTGTATGTAAACACTTTCTCTCCGTTTCGCCGGAAGCTCATGTTCGATTGAGGTTCCACTTTTCCGGTAATCCTTTTCACCGGATCTTCAAATATCACTTGACTCATATTCTCTATTTGTTAAATTGTTGTCGATAATTGTTGCCTTAAAGATCTTCGATAACTCGATATCCCGAAATCCCGATAACCCGAATATCAAAGAAATTGTTGTCGATAATTGTTGACCACTCATAACCCCAATTCCAATGTCCGTTTGTCCGTTTCGTGTAATAATCACATCTCCAATTTCTTACATGCGATATGGTCACGGACAAACGGACATTCGGACATTCCGTTTTTAGCCGACTTTCTTATACAAACCATGTTCTTTTTTGTGCAGCAGACCTGTTTCCATCCAGTTGTTGATCCACCTCCGTGCGGTCCTTTCGCAAACGCCCATCGTCTGAGCTTGTTCCACACATTCGCCTGTGGTGAACACGGGCGGCAGGGACGCCATGAATGTCAGACTCTGATAACTGCCTTGTGGCGCAGGAACCAACTCTTGTTTCTTCCCGCCTATCTGGTTGTATGCATCGGCGGCATTCAGCAGCAGCTTGGTCGCAATCACCATCGCCGTCTGAAAATCCGCTTCTGTACATTCTATCACAGGCGTCTCTTCGCTGAGCAATCGTTCCGGACTTTCTCTGTCCTCCACCAGCCGCATCGCACTCAGTATGGCGGCCACACGCATCATCGTCACGCCGTTGCGGACGATGTTCGCATGAAAGCCTTCACCTAAATGTTTCAGGTATTCCCCGTACTCGCCGGCCATCGTTTTTCCTACTTGGGCTGCCTGACTGTCACTTAGACGGAATGTCACATTCGTTCCTCTCAGCCGTCTTACCGTCTCATGCAGTCTTTTTCCCCACTTCGTCAATTTCTCGCTTGCGCTAACTGTCTCATTATTAGGCATGAATACCGTTTCGTCGAAAGCGTTTCCTCCGCGGACCACCAATAGTGTCAATCGGCTGAAAAATCCGTTTTCTATACTCGGAACCAAAGTGCGAAACTGTCCGAACGTACCGGTTAGCAGCATCGCCATTCGGGGCACATCTATCTCCGTGCGACCGTCTGCCATCCGGTTTTTGCTCAGCGTCTCATGCTCCGCTATCTTACGAAGAGCCGTGTTGTAGTTCCCGCAACCGTTCTTCCAGATGTCCGTGATCACACTTCCCTCGGTCTCATACAGCAAACCGCGACCGTTCTGCTCGTACAGCAACTCGTAAAAAGCCGGATATGTGCTGTCGCCGGGAATGAACAATCCGTACGCTTCATGAATTGGTTTGACCAACTCTTTGGCTACATCGGCTATACCTTTTCCGCTCGCCGGACTTGCCATGATAAAGGTCTGAAGCATAGGCCAATACCGTTTCCCGTAATGGGCATACCGAAACGATATGTTCCCTAATACACTCGACACGGCTGTCAGCGAACTGAGCAGCATAATGTCCTTTGTTTGTGTGGTCTGACCCACTACCAGACAGTCTTTCAACATCGTGGGCAGACTGTCAATACCCACATGAGGCGTCAGACTCAGATCATCCGCCTCCATAAGCATTTCTTTCTTCATAGTTAATTTTAGTTTTGATGAATGTGTTTTGTTTAATTTGTTTAATTTGTGAACATAATCAATGTCCATTGCGTCGGATAGTATCCGACAAATATCTGTTTTAGATGTCCCGTTATTCAGTTTCTCGAAATCGACTGCAAAATTACTGCAAATTTTTGATATCCGCAATACTTTGTCCCGCACTTTGTGTTCCTTGCCGAATTCGACTGCAAATATACGATGAACATTATGCTTTTTCCAAATAATTTTTCAACTTTTTTGCATTTTTCTCATTTTTTCCCATTTTTTTATGGGATACGAGTGTCTGAAAACATATAAAGATGCGAGCATAATGAAATTTTCAGAGCAAATATTTGTATATGTGAGTCTTTTTTCGTAACTTTGCACCCAAATAGAATAGGATTATGGAAGATAGATTTGCAATACAATTGTTCGAGGGGAGTAAAGTACGTGTCGTCTGGGACGAAGATCAGGAAAAGTACTTCTTTTCGGTAGTGGACATCATCCAGGTATTAACCGATAGTGTTGATGCTAAGCAGTATATCAAGCGTCTTCGTTCGCGTGATCCAGAGTTGAATCTCAGGTGGGGTACAATTTGTACCCCTACTGAAATGCGCGCAACAGATGGGAAAATGTATAAGACGCAAGCGGCAGATCTTCAAGGCATCTTCCGTATCATCCAGTCCGTACCGTCCAAGAAAGCCGAGCCGGTGAAACAATGGTTGGCGCAGTTGGGTCAGCAACGTATTGACCAAATGATTGATCCGGAACAAACGTTCCAAATGGCAGTGGAGGATTACCGTCGTCAGGGCTATTTGGACAAGTGGATCAACGAGCGCATGCGTTCGATTGAGATGCGCAAGGAGTTGACAGACGAGTGGCAACGCAGTGGTATAACAGAAAAACGAGATTTTGCGATCCTGACTAACGTCCTCACGCAAGCATGGAGCGGTATGACAACCGGAGAGTATAAGCGTTATAAAGGTCTTACCAAAGAGAACTTGCGTGATAACATGACGAATATCGAGTTGGCGCTGAATACATTAGCCGAGGTAGCAACCACCGAATACTCTCGTCAGTCAAATCCAAAAACAATGGAGGAGAACAAGCGCGTAGCGCGTGAAGGTGGCGATGTGGCTCGTGAAGCTCGTGAGACAATGGAAAAACGCCTTGGTCGTTCGGTAGTATCGAAAGAACGTGCTTCGGATTACATCATCGAGACAAGCAAGAAAGATAAGAAAGGCGAATTACCTTTTGATGATGAAAACAAATAACTGACTCACCACAGACCGATGAGCGGGAGAATAATTGAATGGTGACGCAAACAAAGTTTGCTAAATGGTGAAAATGGTGCAAATGGCGCTTCACCATTAGCGCGAAGCGCGCTCACCATTAATTAATAATCAATAATATTATCGTTCACCATTAAGCAGCTCTGCCGCGTCACCATTAATCAATTAGCAATCCAAAAAAAAGCCCAATCTTCGTTTTTAAATTAAAAAACTAAGTTTTTTTGACGAATATTTGGCTTTTTTTTGCACATATGATTTTTTTTTACTACCTTTGCACCCAAATTGCGCATCGTGTGATAAAACTACATCTATCGTGCGATTAATATGTGGATATATTGAGGATAAATGATGTTAGGCGTAAAACATAATACACCTCAAACACTTCAAACAGCGCGAAGCGCACAAACACAACTAAAAATTTTTTTGTCTAATCTGTTTAATTTGTGAACAATCATATATGGCAACAGCAATCGAATTTAATCACGTCGGCAAACAATACCGCCTTGGTCTCGTTTCTACGGGCACCCTCAGCCATGACCTCAATCGTTGGTGGCAAACCTCTATCCTTGGCAAGGAAGATCCTTATCTTAAGATAGGTGACGTCAACGACCGTGCTTCCAAGGCAAATTCTGAATACGTCTGGGCACTCCGCGATATTGATTTCAAGATCGAGCAAGGCGATGTTGTCGGAATCATCGGCAGAAACGGCGCCGGCAAATCCACCTTGTTAAAACTCCTGAGCAAAGTGACGGCTCCCTCTGTAGGCACTATCCGCGCTCGCGGCCGTATCGCATCGTTGTTGGAGGTGGGTACCGGCTTCCATGGCGAGATGACTGGTCGTGAGAATATCTATATGAACGGAGCGATCCTCGGTATGACCAAGGATGAGATCAGCCGCAAGTTGGACGAGATCGTTGATTTCTCCGGTTGCGAGAAGTATATCGACACACCGGTCAAACGCTATAGTTCGGGTATGACCGTCCGTCTCGGCTTTGCTGTTGCTGCGTTCTTGGAACCGGAAATCCTGGTTGTGGACGAAGTGCTCGCTGTGGGTGATGCCGAGTTCCAGAAGAAAGCCATAGGTAAGATGCAGGATGTTAGCCAAGGTGACGGCCGCACGGTTCTGTTCGTAAGTCACAACATGGCCTCCGTTCGCCAACTCTGCCACACCGGCATCCTTCTCAATCAAGGTACTATCCAGATGATGGGCGAAATGGGCGATGTGATTGATCAGTATATCGCTGATTCCGCCGTCGAGACCGATTCAATTGGTGCCGTCTGGCACAAAGACGTCCTCGAGGACAAACCAGTCCAGCTCATCCATGCTGAAATCCAAAACACAAAAGGCGAACCTACATATTCATTGTCCTGCGATGAAGATTTTTACATAAAGTTGACAATTGATGTTAATGAAAAAGTGCCGGGGCTTAAGGGTTTGCTTGTGATAGATAGAACTAGCGATAATGTAAGTGTCTTCACATCTGCAAGTTATGATTTAGGCATTAATAAATTAGAGAATCTGCCCAAAGGAATAACAAATATTAGTATTCATGTGCCTAAAAGATATTTAGGACATGGACAATACATGCTAAAATTTGCCATGACGAGTACTTTATATTCGCAAAGTAATGTAGTGGATTCGTTAAGAAATTTTATTAATTTTGAGTTGAATGACTACGTATCGCCGCGTGGTAATAAACGAACAGGTTTCTTTAGTACATTGATAGATTGGGAGATAGTGCAATAGCACGCTATTGCAAATGATGCCAATGATGAGCGTACTAAAGTACTAATGATGATGCAAACTGGAGTTTGCTTAATGATGCAATTATGAATGCTAAAGATGAGGCATATAAAACAAAATTCATGGCTTTTGCTGTGCGGATAGTAAAGCTTAAGGATTATCTAAATAAGCAGAAACACGAGCATAGTATATCAGACCAGATATTACGTTCCGGTACATCTATTGGGGCCAATCATCGTGAGGCTACGTTTGCAGAAAGTGAAACAGATTTTGTTCATAAACTATCTATCGCTCAAAAAGAATGCAATGAAACGCTTTATTGGCTTGAGTTATTGAAAGAAACAAATTATATTGCACAGGAGCAGTTCGAGGACTTAATGAAGGAAGCGGAAGAAATAATGCGCATGCTAACTGCTAGTATAATTACGGTGAAGAAGCATATAAAGAAATGATGTGAGTGCTAAGCACTAATGATGGAATGATGACGCAAACGATGTTTGCTAAATGATGCGAATGATGGAATGTGCTGATGCACAATGATGGAATTATAAAATCAATGTAACACCGAATACAAAAGTTATATATGGACGATAAACAAAAGAATCATAAAAATATCAATATAATGAAAATAATAGGAGTTATTCCTGCCAGATGGCAATCAAGTAGATTTCCAGGCAAACCATTAGTTGATATATTAGGAAAACCCATGATATGGTGGGTGTATCAACAAGCAAAAAAAGTAGATGAGTTTGATGAAGTGGTGGTTGCTACAGACGATAACCGAATATCCAATGTATGCAAACAGTATGGCATCCAAGTAGTGATGACGTCTGATAACCATCCGACGCATGTGCATCGTATTCATGAGGTGAGTGAGAAGATAGCGGCCGATTATTATGTGGTGGTCTGCGGTGATGAGCCATTGATAAGTGTGGAGGTAATAAAAGCCGCTTTCCCGAAAGAAAATCATGACCCACATGAAATGTATGTAGGTGGTTTGTGCCGATACTTTACAGATCCCGCAGAAGTTATAGATCCTGCAAATATCAAAGTGTTTACAAACGATAAGGACGAGTGTATCCTGTTGAGCCGCGCAGCAGTGCCATTTCCGTATAAGACAGTTTTGTTTAAATACAAGAAAGTGGTGGGTGTGGAGTGCTATAACAAGAAAGCACTAGATTTCTTTGTGAGCACACCAAAAGGACCATTAGAGAGCATCGAAGACGTGACATTGCAGAGATTCTTGGAGAATAAGATTCATATAATCTATAGGTTGGTAGATTCGGTATCATTGTCTGTAGATACGCCGCACGATTTAGAAAAAGTAATTGATATTATCAAAAAGCAAGGATTACATGGCGAATAATGTCAAAATATTAGATTGCACATTACGCGATGGAGGATATGTGAATGACTGGGATTTCGGTCACAGTGTTATCACGGGCACGTATAAGCGTCTGGATGAGGCTGGGGTGGATTATATCGAAGTCGGTTTCTTGGATGACAGAAGAGAGTTCGATATCAATCGCTCTATTATGCCGAATACAGATGCCATCAATAAGGTGTTTGCAAATGTAGAGAAGAAGCATGCAATACCAGTAGCCATGATAGACTATGGCACATGCGGAATCGATAGTATTGGGCGATGTGAAGATACCTTTATCGATGGTATTCGCGTGATCTTCAAGAAAGAGAAGATAGCTGAGGCTTTACCTTTCTGCAAAGCAATAAAGGAGAAAGGATATAAGTTGTTTATTCAGGCTATTTCCATTACTGCTTATTCGGATGAGGAGATGCTGGCCTACGTGAAGCAGATTAATGAGATCAAGCCTTATGCGTTCTCTATCGTGGATACATACGGATTGTTGGACGACAAAAGTCTAACTCGTTATTTCTATCTGATTGATAACAATATGGATCCGGAAATAGTTATGGGCTATCATGAGCATAACAATTTCCAATTGGGATTCAGTAATACCATCAAGTTCCTATCTATGGAGACGGAGCGAGAATTGGTTGCAGATTCGACAGCGTATGGAATGGGCAAGAGTGCCGGAAACTGTGCAACGGAATTGTTGGCAATGCACTTGAATGATTATTATCATCGTTCATTGGATTTGAATCAGATATTGGAGATTATCGATACTGATTTATTGTACATTTATCAGCAGCATTATTGGGGGTACAAATATGATTTCTATATTTCAGCGATGCAGAAATGTCATCCGACATATGTGAAAGCATTGTTGGATAAAAAAACCTTGTCTATAACTGCGGTAAATGAAATATTAGCAAGCATTCCTGAACCGAAGAAGTTACATTACGATAAGGAATGGATTGAGAAGGCGTATATTGCATACCAAAGTAACAAAGTAGATGATGGGCAATGTTACCAAGAGTTACAAACAGAGAAAGTTGCAGAAAGAACAATTCTTGTTGTAGGTCCTGGCGGTAGCATTGATGCTCATAAAGAAGAGATACATCGGTTTATATCCGAGAGGAATGCAATAGTGATATTGACGAATTTTTATACGGAATCGTTTCCTGCGAACTATATGTTCATGAGTAATGCAAAGCGTTATTCTAAATTGTCGGATGTATTAGCCGGAGCGAGAATTAATGCCAAACTGATGCTGACATCGAATGTGTCCGTGTTGGATTATCCGGCAGATTTCGTGTTTAATTATGATGCTCTATTGAATCCGAATTGCAAAAATAGTGATAATGCGCTTATGTTGCTTCTGTCTATTTTGCACAAGATAGATGTGAAAGAAGTCTATCTTGCCGGATTTGATGGTTTTGGTAATGCAAGCGGAGATTATTGCGAGCGTGGGTACGAATTTGAACGTAAAGAATCTGAGGAAAGGAATCGAATCATGTCACAAGATTTGAGTTATTGGAATACTATGATCAGAGTGCAGTTTGTAACTCCTACGCGATATGTGGTTGAATGATAATAACATAAAGGCAGTTCTTTTTGACTTAGACGGAACGCTGTTGGATACCAGTGCGGGTATATGCCATAGTGTGAGGTATACTATGGATAGGCTAAATATACCACAACCTTCAGACGAGAAAATAAAAGAGTTTGTGGGGCCACCAATACAGGAATCCTTGATAAAATATGCGGGTTTGTCTATAGAGGATGCTCAAAATGGGGCTAACATATTTCGTGATTACTATAAGAATGAAGCTTTGTATGAAGCATCGCTTTACGAAGGTATTATTCCCTTATTGGTGCAATTGCATAAGAAAGATATTAAAATAGGAGTAGCAACATACAAAAGGGAAGATTATGCAATCGATATACTAAAGCATTTTGAGATTGCAAAGTATTGCGATGTAATGCATGGAGCAGATAATGAAAATAAATTAACAAAAGCAGATATCATTGATCTCTGTATAGATGAATTAGGCGTTCAGAAGAAAAATATTATTTTGGTTGGTGATACAGAGCATGATGCTCGAGGCGCTGCGCATGCAGGTATAAAATTTTGTGCAGTTACATGGGGATTTGGGTATAACCAACCACATATTTCAAGTGCTTTTAATATTGATGTGATTATAAAGAATCCAATAGAACTTATATTGTAAAAGAACATGAAATACATTCATCCGAGACGTTTCTGGAGGAATATGAATGCATCATTAACAAATCATATATTTCCTCTAATTCGCAATCATTGTGCTGTGCTTTTTTCTACGTTCTTCCATGTAGATAAAAAATGGTGCTATATTTACTCCGAAGCGGGGGGGGGGAATTCTATATTGTGCCATTCGCGAATCCCCAACCTCACAATTCAAATAAATGGACATAACATCACTGTGAAAATAGGAAAAAATGTACGTATGGGGAAATGGTGTGATATTCATGTGATAGGTGATAATATTCAGGTGGAGATTGGGGATGATTGTACATTCGGACACCAGTGTAAAATCTTTGCAAGAGAAAATGGAAGTAAAATTATTATCGGTGAAGATTGTATGTTTGGTGCACAAATTACGGTGAGGAATGGTGATGGACATCCTATATATAATCTTGAAACAGGTGAACGAATTAATAAATATGGTAATATCTCTATCGCAGATCATGTATGGGTAGCTCATCAGGCATACATACTTAAAGGAGTCAATATATACAATAATGCTGTTATCGGTGCTCGAGCTGTAGTAACAAGAGATGTGCCATGTAACAGCATAGCGGTTGGAAATCCATGTAGAATCGTAAAGAATAATGTCAGGTGGGAAAGAGCTATGGATATCAAGGAAATGAATTGGGGCGGAGAACAAAAAGAAACAAGAGTTTATTTATAACATATTAATTTATTGAATGAAACATTTTCCGAAATATTACAAGTATACATGTATAGTTTATAACGTATATGCATTAATGCAATATTTGTTATATGCGTCCGATGAACAATTAAAGAAGACATTTTTCTATCTCGTTCATCCGGGATCTTTTGATGCAGATATGGTTAAACGCTTAGGAGCTGCTAAATGGGTGTACTATGTGTCCGATGAAAGTATGTGGAAGCAGAGATTGGGTATTTTGTTTAAATATAGATGGAGAATTCGTAGAACAACAATCTATGCACAAGATTGTCATTGGATGGCATCATGGCTAATTGGAAATAGTAAGTATATATATTTGGAGGATAGCCCGAAATGTATCAGTTTGGTAAGGCCGGAAGTGGATTTTATTAAGTTCCCGCCAAGAACAAAACTGGGTATACCTATGGTGTGGAAATATGGTACGGTCTTTGGACATCCTGCAGGGACTAATCAGCAATGTATAAATCGTTTGTTAACTCAAGATATTGATATTCAAAGTCAATATGTCAGAGGCAAAGCATATGAAAAGGTGGATCATTTAGAGTTATGGAATAAAGCTTCTGATTGGAAAAAATCTTATATCCTAAAGGTATATGATATAAACAATGAAGTGTTATCTCGGTTAGAAAAATTTCAAATTTGGTTTTTGTCATCTCCGCTGAAAGAAGACGCGAATATGACAGATGAAGAAATTGTTCAATTATATACGCCTTATTTTGCAGAGTATCAGAAGCAGGGTCTAGTTATAAAACCACATCCACGAGACAAATTCGATTATGAGAAATATTTCCCGCAAGCATTAGTGCTCAAGTCGCGAGCACCGATGCAACTATTGTCAGAAATGTTAAAGATAAAAGTCAAACAAGCGGTTACTATATGTTCATCTGCCGTATCTTCTTTTGATGAAAATGAGACTCAAGTTATTCGCTTAGGAGCTAAAATTCATCCAAAGATTATGGCGGCGTACGGAGACCGATAAATATTTATACAATGAAAGCAGTAATATTAGCAGGAGGATTCGGCACTCGAATTAGTGAAGAGAGTCATTTGAGACCGAAGCCGATGATTGAGATCGGAGGCAAACCGATTCTATGGCATGTGATGAAATGGTACAGCAAGTTCGGCATCAATGAGTTCATCATCTGTGCCGGATACAAGCAGGATGTGATCAAGGAATGGTTCGCGAACTATTTCATCCACACGTCCGATATCACATTTGACTTCGCGAACGGCAATGAGGTGATTGTGCATAGTCGGCATGCGGAGCCATGGAAAGTGACGGTGGTAGATACCGGACTGAATGCGATGACCGGCGGACGTATCAAGCGTGTGAAAGAGTATATCGGTAATGAGCCGTTCTGTATGACGTATGGAGATGGCGTGAGCGATGTGGATATCAATGCGTTGATTGCATTCCATAAGGCGCAAGGACACAAGGCTACGCTGACCGGCGTGCAACCCGAGGGACGATTTGGCGTGATGGATATGAATGGTGTGCAGATTATGTCGTTCCGCGAGAAGAGTAAGGAAGATATTGGATGGATCAACGGAGGCTTTATGGTGTTGGAACCGGAAGTGCTGGATTATATTGATGGCGATTCTATTATGTTTGAGCGTGAACCGCTGGAGCGTTTGGCGCAAGAAGGACAGTTAGATTGCTACAAGCATGAAGGCTTCTGGCAATGCATGGATACGCTGCGGGATAAAGAGAAACTTGAATCACTCATCGCATCCGGCAAGGCACCGTGGATGTGATTCGAGATTGGTAAATGGTAATTGGTAAATGGAATATGGCTTTTAATAATGTTTATAAGGGCAAGAAAGTGCTGGTAACCGGTAATACCGGTTTCAAAGGTTCGTGGCTAACTACCTGGCTGAAGATGTTGGGTGCAGACGTGTACGGTTACAGCCTGAGTGTACCGACAAGTCCGGCAATGTTTGAAGTGGACGGTTTACAAGAGCGTATTCACCATCGTTTTGGCGACATCCGCGACAGAGAGGTGATGAATGCGTATGTGCAAGAAGTGAAGCCGGATTTCATCTTCCATCTGGCAGCACAAGCGATCGTGTCCACGTCGTATAAGGAACCGTTTGATACCATCACGACGAATGTGGTTGGTACGGCATCGGTGCTAGAAGCGATTCGCAATATCGACTGGCCGTGTACCTGCGTGCTTATCACCAGCGACAAAGCGTACGACAACGTTGAGTGGATCTGGGGATATCGCGAGACTGATGCGATGGGTGGCAAGGATGTGTACAGCGGTTCGAAAGGTGCGGCGGAGTTGGCGATTAAGTGCTACTGGCATTCGTTCATCAGTAAGAAGGAAAACATCAAGATGGGTGTCGCTCGTGCCGGAAACGTGATTGGTGGTGGCGATTGGGCCAAAGATCGAATCATAGTGGATTGCGTGAAAGCCTTCTCGAAGAACGAAGTAGTAGAGATCCGTAGTCCGAAGGCAACTCGTCCCTGGCAGCATGTGCTGGAGCCTCTGAGCGGGTATCTGACCTTGGGGCAGTACTTGTATGAAAGCAAGTCCGAGAATGGCGAGGCATATAACTTTGGTCCGCGAGCCGAGCAGACGAAGACGGTGTTTGAACTGGTGCAAGATTTGGCGAAACTGTGGGGCATTGATCCGGAGAAGGCTGTACGTCTGACGGGAAATGTGCCGTTCCACGAGGCAACGTTGCTCAAACTGAACTGTGATAAGGCCTTGGCGTACCTCAATTGGCATTCGACGCTGCACTATGAGCAGTGCATCCAGTTCATTGCGGACTGGTATCGTGCATATTATGTGGATGGCCGCAAAGATATGTTTGAGTTGACTTGTGCGCAGATTGAGCAGTATATGGCTGCGGCAAAAGCTCAGGAGTTAAAGTGGGCACTTTAACAGATTGGTAATTGGTAATTTATGTTAGAAGGAGTTAGTTTACACCCGCTGCGGCAGATAGCCGTTCCGAAAGGGGACGTCTGGCATGCCTTCAAGTGCAGCGACGAAGGGTTTGTCGGTTTCGGCGAAGCCTATTTTACGCATATTGATGGTGGAGCAGTCAAAGGCTGGAAACGCCATAATCGCTATACGCTGAACTTGGTTGTTGTCCAAGGCACAGTACGTTTTGTGCTCTATGATGATCGGGAAGGCAGCGCAACCAAAGGACAGTTTGCAGAGGTGACTTTGTCTCCGAAAGATAACTACCAGCGCTTGACAGTTGCTCCCGGTTTATGGATGGCGTTCCAAGGTGTAAGCGAGGAACAAGCGATGCTGATTGACCTGATCCCGGAATTGCACGAACCATCGGAATCTGATAAAAAAGAATTAGACGAAATACCATATAAATGGCAATGAAAATCGCTTTAACAGGAATAACGGGATTTGTAGGGATGAACTTGATGCCGCAATTGTTGGCGTTGGGTTCGGACTATGAGTTTCTGACGCTGAATATCGACGTGGACGAAGCGGAGCGCAAGTATCCGAAAGCACAATATACGAACTTCCGTCATGTGCACACAACGGATCTGGACGCTTTAGTAGCTTTCAATCCGGATATAGTGCTGCATTTGGCGACGATAACTACGGCTGCCAACAATACGGAGATTATCCATCCGATGATTGCGGCGAACATTGAGTTTGGGGTGTTGCTGCTGGATGCGCTCCAGAAATGCGATAACTTCAAGTTGTTCGTCAATACGGGTTCGTTTGCCGAGTACCGTTTTGGTCCGGATCATTTCGATAGTGCGTATCTCTATACGGCAACCAAAACGGCATTCAGAGCGTTTGTCGCTTACTATGCAGGGTTGGGTAGGGGATTTAAGTACATCACAGCTGTTCCATATTCCGTGTATGGAGGCACGATGACGGTGAAGCGTTTGTTTGATTACATGGCTGAGAGCCTTGATGCTCCGAGTCCGGTAGATATGACCAAAGGCGAACAGGTGTTGGATTTCATCCATGTAGATGACGTAGCCGGGTTCTTTGCATATGCGGTGGCACATGCGGATGAGTTCTTGGCTCTGGAACAAAATGGGGCAGAGTTCCATTTGGGCACAGGAGTGGGCACCTCTATCCGCGAGGTAGCTGCATTGATGGAAGAGATCTCCGGCAAGAAATGCAATATCAACTGGGGAGGACGTGAGTATCGCGAACGAGATATTATGCATGCTGTCGCGCCGGTGGAAAAGAATCAATGTGGATGGAAAGCGCAGATTTGTTTGGAAGATGGAATTAGTAGAATGTTCAATAGATGAAAGAGAATACAACATATCCGTTGATTTCGGTGGTAATGCCGATATATAATACAGCTAGATATCTTCGAAAGTCAATACCATCTGTGATGGCGCAAGACTATCCTAATTTGGAGATAGTACTATTAAATAATGGTTCTACTGATGAGTCTGATACTATAATTCGTGAATACGCCCAACAAGATCATCGAATTAAATTTTTTGAGATAACTCATGTGTCTACAGTAAAGGAGAGTAGAGACAATGCAATAGCAAGGGCAACTGGCGATTGGATAGTGTCTGTGGATTCCGATGATTCTATCGATAATCATCATGTATCAAAATTGTGGCTGCGGCATATTGAAACAAATGCAGAGTGGGTATGTGGGCGAATGAAATATAAGGAAGGTGATAAAGAACTACCAATTGTTATTCCATCGTTGGACTTTGATATGAACACGGTGATGAGTGGAGAGGAAGCCATGTTACGGACATTGTTTAACTGGGAAATTGGACTGAATGGCTCATTAAGAAAACGTAGTATATTTTCGAATCTCATAACAGAACATAGCGATTTTTTTTACACAGATGAATGTGATACACGTATGTATTTGAATAATTGCAATAAAGTAGCATTTGCAGATACTACATATTGGGTCACTTGTAATCACGATTCGGTAAGCCGAACGCCGTCTGCTACAGGAATCTTATATCCCCTAATTACAGTAGTAGGTCTTTGTCAATATTTCAATAAACGGTATGGGAGACATTCTATATTATCAGAGGGGGCGGTTATCCAATTGTATAGAGTATATATAAAATCGTTTGACTATATGAGTAGAAATATAGACTCGGTAGCAAAGCAATTAAATGACTTTCATAAAAAGCGAATAAAAGAGGCGTTTTTAAGCCTATCTGATCGGAGGGATATTATTGGTTTATGCCGATATTATAGATGCAAATACTTATATATACGTTATCAAAAAATGTTGAAGATATAGAATGAAACACTCAACTATAAACGATTGTCGCATTATTGACTTGCGCAAGATTCATGATCCACGGGGAAATTTGACTCCGATAGAAGGAGGAACTGATGTGCCGTTTGATATCAAACGCGTGTATTATCTCTATGATGTCCCCGGGGGAGAGAGTCGCGGCGCCCATGCTCATAAGGAGTTGCAGCAGCTTATCGTGGCTGCAAGTGGTTCATTTACTGTGACATTGGATGATGGGAAGAACAAAAAGTCCTTCAATCTCAATCGCTCCTACTATGGTCTATTGGTTGTGCCTGGCATTTGGCGTGACTTGGATGACTTTTCTTCCGGCGCCGTATTGCTATGCCTTGCGAGTGAGCATTATGATGCGGAGGATTATATTAGGGATTATCAAAAATTTCTAGAATATAAAAATAAAAGCATATGACCCAGTCTATTTTAGGCTTATATTACGAAGATTTTGTAGTAGGCGAAACGATAAAGCACTCGTTGTCTAAGACAATCTTCGAGAGCGATAATAACTTCTTCTCTTTGATGACGATGAATCATCATCCGGTGCATACCAATTTGGATTATGCACAGCAAAATCAACACGGGAAGATACTGGTGGTAGGTACGTTAGTATTCTCATTGGCCGTAGGTATGACAGTGCCGGATATCAGTGGAAAGGCAATAGCCAATCTGGATTACGAGAGTATCAAACATCTTGGTCCTGTGTTTATTAATGATACGCTCTATGTACGTACTAAGATTTTGGATAAACGAGAATCGCAATCCAAGCAGGATAGGGGAATTGTGTATGTTGAGACGATTGCAAGTAATCAGAACGGACAAGATGTGTTATCTTTCCGTAGACATGTGTTAATAAAAAAGCGTAACGTATGAATCAGCCATTTTTGATGCGCAGTTTGATGTTTGTTCCTGCGCATAATCAACATCTGTTGGAGAGTTCGCTTCGCCGTGATGCGGATGTTCTGCTATTGGATATTGAAGACTCTGTGCCTCAATGCGACAAACAAACGGCAAGAGATAATATTAAACAGTTTGCGAAGAATATTGCTGAGACAAAAGAGAAAGTTGTTTTTGCACGTGTCAATGATCGTGAGAGTGGCGAATTGTTGCGTGATCTGTATCAGTTGACAATCCCTGGAATAACAGGATTTGTGTATCCGAAATCCACCAAAGGCGAGGATGTGTACTTTGTAGGCAAATTGCTCGAGACAATCGAGTACGAAAAAGGATTACCGATCGGTACATTTAAAGTTATTCCTCTAATAGAGACTACTGGAGCAGTGATGAATATAGCGGATATTTGCAATGCGTGTCCCAATCGTGTGGTGGCTGTAGCTTTCGGCTGCGAGGATTATGTATCCGATATGCATGGTCAACATGATCCGGAAGGGCAGAGTATCTTCTGGGCTCGCAATATGATTGTCAATGGTGCCAGAGCATGTGGGGTGGCACCTATTGATACTGTTCATATTGATGTGCATAATCTGGAGGATCTGGAGCGCAACCTTATTTTGGCTAAGAAATTAGGCTTTGAAGGAATGTTGGTACTCAATCCGAAAGAGTTGCCGCTGGTACATCAGTATTTTTCTCCGAGCGAAGAAGAAGTGGCATGGGCACGTGAGATGGTGACACTCTGTGATGAAGCCAAAGCAGAAGGGAAAGGTGTCGCTCTAATGAATGGTAAGTTTGTCGGACCTCCGATGCTTAAGATGGCTCAAAATATTATTGAAAAACAAAATTTGATAGAAAGGAGAAGACAATGAGTAAGAAGGTAGTAATTATAGGTGGAGAAGGTAATGGCGGTGTAGTTGCTTCTTGCATAGAAGATAATCGCAATCGTTATGGAGATACTGAATGGGAGATCGTGGGCTTTATCAATGATTATGAAACTGAAGTTTGTGGATATCCTGTTATTGGTACATTGGTAGATATACCTCGTTTGCTTGCAGAAACCGACTATTATTTCAGTTGGGCAATCCATTTAGTTGGTCGTAGCGTAAAAACGATGGAAATGTTTAACGAAGTAAATATTCCAGATGAACGTTTAGCAACTATCATTCATAAATCTGCTTTTATTGGGTCTAAAACTGAGATAGGTCCCGGTTGTATGGTAATGGCAGGGAGTTATGTAGGTCCCTTGACGAAATTGGGAAAATGTACTTTCATTATGGCGAACTGCTCTATTGGTCATAATGTTACGACTGGTCCATTATGCCATTGTTCTGTAGGAACAATCATGACAGGGTACTCTTCTTTGGGAGTATGTGCGGATATGGCGATAGGTGCAGCATGTCTGGCATATGTAAAAGTCGGCGATTATGCGATGGTAGGAGCCAGAGCATTAGCTACAAAGGATGTGCCTGCAAAAGAGATACATGTTGGGACTCCGGCTAAGTTATTAAAAACGATGAGAGAAGACTAAGATAATATGAACGTACCTTTTTTGAGTTTACATGATGTAACCGCGATGCACGGAGAGGAAATCCGTGAGGCCACACGACGTGTGATAGATGGCGGTTGGTATCTGCAAGGCAAGGAGAATGAGTTATTCGAGCAGCATTATGCCGAATATATTGGCACAAAGTATTGCATTGGTTGTGCCAATGGTTTGGACGCATTGATATGGATATTCCGCGCATACATCGAATTGGGAGTCATGCAGCCTGGTGATGAGGTTATTGTGCCTGCTAATACCTATATTGCCACTATCTTGGCAATCACTGAGAATGGTCTCAAACCGGTTTTAATTGAACCTCGCTGCGAGACGCTAGAGATAGATGATTCGCTGATTGAAGCCGCCATCACTCAGCGTACCAAGGCTATATGCATCGTTCATCTTTATGGCCGTAATGCCATGACGGATAGGATTGCCGATTTGTGCAAG
Source organism: uncultured Bacteroidales bacterium (assembly GCA_900319645.1). Taxonomy (GTDB): domain Bacteria; phylum Bacteroidota; class Bacteroidia; order Bacteroidales; family Paludibacteraceae; genus Colicola. Next base: position 35,016 of record ONPG01000004.1, on the reverse strand, counting down.
AAATACAACCTCAAACTGATTGAGGATAATGCGCAAGCGCATGGTTGCCGCTTTAACGGCAAGCGCACCGGCTCGATTGGCGATGCAGCGGGACATTCGTTCTACCCGGGCAAGAACCTCGGTGCGTTGGGCGATGCCGGAGCGGTAACCACTAATAATCCGGATTTGGCGGCCGCAGTTCGTGCGTTGGCTAACTATGGCTCGCAGAAAAAATACGTCTTCAAATATTGTGGACGAAATAGTCGTTTGGATGAGATACAAGCTGCTATTTTGGATGTTAAACTCAAATATTTGAACGAAGATATCAAGTGTCGTCAGAAGGTTGCCGCATATTACTACGAGCATATATCTAATCCGCTCATCGAGCTGCCGGAACGGCTAGATGATGCTCATAATGTGTATCATCTCTTTCCGATTATCGTAAAGGACGGTAAGCGTAATGCATTGCACGACTATTTAGCAGAAAAAGAGATAGGGACTGTCATTCACTATCCCATTGCTCCGCATAAGCAAGAGTGCTATGCAGAAGAGGTTTGGAACACTCCGCAATTATGTTTGCCGATTACAGAATACCTCGCAGATACCGAGTTGAGCTTACCGATTAGCCCGTGTATGACACGGGAACAAATCGAGTATGTCGTAGAATGTGTAAATGAGTTCAAGTGATATGGAAGATAAGCAAAATCCATTAGTATCTGTGAGGGTTATCACATATAATTCTGGAAAAACAGTAATTGAAACGCTTGAGAGTATTAAAGCTCAAACGTATCAGAATATAGAACTTATTATATCCGATGATTGCTCTAGTGATAATACAATAGAAATATGTAAAAAATGGTTGGAACAAAATAGTAAGCGTTTTACTAGAACTAAAATGCTTACGGTTAATAAAAATACAGGTGTATCGGCTAATATCTTAAGAGCAGAAAAGGCATGTCGTGGTGAGTGGATAAAAGGAATAGCGGGAGATGACATCCTTAAAACTGACTGCATACACACATATATAGATTATATACGGAAGCATCCGTCCGCTATATATATATTCTCTCGTTGTGAAACATTTGGTGGGAAAGAAGATAATAGAAAACGCGTAGATGCGCAGTTTAGATATGATTTCTTTTCATTATCTTTACAACAACAATATGAGAGATTGGTATTTGAAGGTAATTGCATACCCGCAGCAACCAATTTTTATAATAGAAAAATGGTAGAAAAGCTTGGAGTTCGGTATGATGCACGCATTCCATTACTTGACGATTGGCCAAGATGGATAAATCTTATTAAATCAGGAGTGCATTTTGATTTTATAGACAAAGAATTAGTGAGATATCGAGTAAGTGATAATGCTTTATCTACGAATATGGATAATATTTCTCCGGCATATAGAAAATCGCTTACGTTAATGTATATATATTATCAATTTCCCGAAGAATATAAGATTAGTAGCAATAAACGAGAAACTATATATAAATATCTCCGTACTCGCATGAGTATTGCTGATAATAAAATAGTATGGCATATTATCTGCAAGTGTTATAAAGTGTTGATTTTGCATAGATGGTAAGAGAATGCAATACAACTATATGCTGTGATCGCAGCTAATAGTGTGGTAACCAAAGAAGTTCCTGCCTATTCAGTTGCCGTCGGCAATCCCGCGAAAGTGGTGAAAGTGAGTAAGGTGTAACCCCCAAAATGCCAGAGTGTTGGCATAATTAAATAAAAACAACCACCCGTGTGGATGGTTGGGAACGAGATCTTTGACATATTTTGATAAAAATCAATACAGGAAGCCAAGTATCCAAAGTGGTAGCTTATTTCCAATAGGAAATTCAATGTCATCTGCCAAGATATAGGCATTGGGTACATTGGCAATTTGTTTAGTAGTTTTGCCTTGGCCTCCCACCTCGATTGTGAACTTGCCGTCCACTACAAAATCTCCTTTCTGCTTGCCGTATTCTACTGAATGCGTGAATGCTAAATGGTTGATTGCAAATGTTTCCCGCAAAGTTCCTTCTTTTATAGGATGAGTTGCTAAAGCTTTCAGCATGTTCGTGTTCTCAATATAAATCTTGTCCGGCTTTTGCATTTTCTTAACATTGATATAGTCGCTATATAACAGATTGACCAATTTTGCATCGGATAAGTACTTCAAATACGTCAAAATGGTTTTTCGTTGCAATCCGCTTTGTACAGACATGCGCGAAATATCCACTTCGTATGGTTCGCCGGCAGCAAGGATATTCATTAGCGCACGGATCTTACGGGTGTTTTCCAAATCCACTCCGCATATTCTCGGTAACTCATCATCAATCACGTAACCCATTACGGAATTAATGACGGAATAGTAATCAATCTCATTTTCCATATAATAGGGGTAGTAACCGTATGAGAGATAGTCGTCGAAGAAAGCCATGGGCTTACATTGAGCGTATACTCTTTCAAGGAATGGATACGGATCTTCCAACATCTTCTGCAATGTGCATGTGGGCAAGTCGATTCCTTTGTAGAACTGCAAGTATTCCCGGAAACTGAGGCCCTGAAAATCATGGTTGATGCATCGTCTGCTTAGGTCTGCTTCGCCTTGTTGCAAACTCAGTAAAGAACTGCCACTAATCACCACTTGCATGTCCGGATAGACATCGTATATCTCTTTCAACTCCCGACTCCAATGGGCATATTTGTGTATCTCATCTATGAACAGATGCTTTCCTCCCTTCAAATAAAACTCTTCTGCCAGATTCAATATAGAATGGTCTGCAAAATAGTTATTGTCCATTGAGCAATAGAGTACTGTTTTGTCCCCTGCCTTATAATGCTGACGAATATATTGCTTTATAAGAGTTGATTTACCAATACCTTTAGGGCCTCTGATCGCCATCATCCGAGCATTCCAATTGATGTCCATGCCGCATTTCCTAATAATTTTCATAGGAGTTTGCGATAGTAAACGGTCTTGTTGAGCAAATAATTTATCCATATTGGGTATGTGTTTAGTTATACAAAAGCGAGTCGTTTGTGTCTCATGTGGTGCAAATTTATTTATATTTTGTTCCTTGCGGGAAACACAATTCTATTGTTAGTGTGTCGTGTATAACACAAAATTTGGTGCAAAGGTACAAATAATTTGCTAAATATGCAAGAAAAAATTGAAAAATAAGCAAGAAATTCGTCATTTTTATCAAAATATGGTCATACGCTGTTAATTAAAATTATTGTAATATAAGTTGAAACAATATATGACGTCAGAACAAAAACAACCGTTTGTATCGGTGATAATACCGAACTACAACCATGCCCAGTATCTGGAGCAGAGGTTAGATAGTGTGTTTGGACAGACATATCCGAATTTCGAGGTGATTATCTTGGACGATTGCTCTACGGATAATAGTTTGGAGGTTATCAACCGCTACAAAAATAATCCGCATTTGTCTCAGATTGTTGTTAATGAAACGAATTATGGGAACACTTTCAAACAATGGGATAAAGGAATAAATCTCGCAAAAGGAGAAATCATATGGATAGCAGAAAGCGATGATTATTGCGAATTGACTATGTTAGAGGAATTAGTGAAGGCGTATACCATTAAGCCAAATATTGTATTAGCATATGCACCGGTGGTTTATGTAAATGAGATAGGAAATATTACCGGCTATTATTCAAAAGAGTGGAAGACTCAATATGTAAGAGGGAAAAGATTTATAAAAAACTATTTAGCATTGCATAATACAATAATGAATGCGAGTTGCGCAATCTTCTCACGCGAAAAGGCTATGTTAATAAATAACATTTATAAATCTTATATTGGACTGGGTGATTGGTGGTTTTGGGTGTTATTGGTTGAGCAAGGGGATGTGACTATTGTCAATAAACATCTTAGTTATTTTAGAAGACATGAGGGAGTTGTAACGAGCAAGCAGTCTATAAATGGCTCTAATTCGCAAGGATTTTATGAATTGTTACAGTACATAGAAAAGCATTATTTCATTTCAAAGTTTCGCGAGGATTATATAGTGTATTCCAATCCATGGATAATAACCGATATAAATGACGAAAAAATCAAACAGCAGATAAGGAATCTGTGGAAGTATAATAGAACATACTCGCGGTTAGAATTGTTGTATTTTCGTGTCCTTAATCATATGAAGCGTAGATACTTGTTATATTTATGAAAATATCATCTTTTGACATATTTGATACGTGTCTGGTGCGCAAGTGCGGGACACCGGAGAATTTCTTTGATGTGTTCTCTTTGCGGGCATTTGAGCATGAACCACCGGAGTGGGCAAGACAGGAGTTTGTAGCTGCAAGGCGTTTGACAGAGCAGAAACTCTGGGCAGAGAATCCGCATTACACGCTTGAAGATATATGGGCGGAAATGGATTGGTCGCATCCATTCTTAAAATCGAAGAAAGAACTATGCGAGTTGGAGCAAGAATTAGAGCGAGAAATGCTTGTTTCTGTTTTAACTATGCGTGACAAAGTGAATGAATGTCGCAAGAGTGGGGATAAGATCATCTTCATCTCAGATATGTACTTGTCTGCTGCTTTCTTGATTGATGTGATGCGGGCGCATGGATTCTATCAAGAGGGCGATGCGTTGTATGTGAGCTGCGAATGTCATGCAGCCAAATACAATGGCGAGTTATTTCGGTACGTCAAAGAGAAAGAAGGGCTTTCTTCTTTCCGCCATTGGCATCATTATGGAGATAATAAACAGGGAGATTATAAAGCACCAAAGAAATTAGGCATAAAATGTACGCTAATCAATCACGCATATACTCCTTATCAACAACAGTGGATAGACAATGACTATTCGCTTGGATTCAAATATCCCAGCATCCTTGCCGGTTTAGGACGTGCTTTGCATTATTGCACAGAATGGAATACACATACTGATTTTGTGCTGGATATAATTGCACCATTCTATTGCTCTCTGGTTTGTCGTATGATGCGCGATGCCGAGCAAAGAGGAATTAAGCGATTGTATTTCTGTGCACGCGATGCATGGCCGTTATATTGTATTGCTGGAAAATTGAAAAACCAATTTCCCCAAGTGGGAGTCCAATATCTATATGTCTCACGAAAATCATTATACGAAGGAGAAGATAAGGCTAAAATCGCATATTTCGAACGAATAGGACTTGCAACAATGGCCGATAAGGTTGCTATTGTTGATGTTCGCTCGCAGGGTAAGACTCAACGCTTTTTGAGTGATTTCCTAATGAACAAAGGATATAAGGAGGTATTCGGATACTATTTCGAGATGTATACACTTAAAGAGATGAGGTATTTCAATCCTTATTATTGTGAGGCAAACCATGCATATCTGTCTTACCACGCAGGGATGGTTCGACTATTACCTAACTGGCAATTGTATGAGGACTATTTCTCGATGAACAATTTCCCTAAAACTATTGATTATGCATTCGATGAAAATCATGTCTCTCAACCTGTTTTTACTCGTGAAGATGACAATGAAAATAGTTGGCAAAAAAATGCTGAGTACTGGCAGAAAGAACATGAGACGTTAACTCTGAAATATTTAGACAGTCTCATTCAATTAGGGTTGATGAAATATGTTGATGAGATTTTCGAACACATTGCGATGCCAACGCTCACCCAATTTTTTGTTTATCCACACAAGCACTATCTAAGCGCATTAACGCAGTTTTATGCGTACAATGGTACATTTAAAAAATATTCGTCCTATGTTGATCAGGTATCTTGGCTAAAATTGATATTTACTAATGGCAGAAGTGGTATATGGCGTAGGGCGACTTTTATATATAATTTACCTAACTGGTTGGCGAGAATTCTATTCGTTTTCCACAAAAAATAATTTGCACGATTAGAAATTGACAAAAAAGTGGACGATGGTTAATATAAAAATCAATACGAACAATCATGCCATCTGATATGAAATACGATTATTTGATAGTCGGTTCCGGATTGTTCGGAGCGACGTTTGCTTACCGTGCAAAGCAGGCGGGCAAGAAATGCTTGGTGATTGATAAACGTCCCCATCTTGGCGGCAATGTCTATTGCGAACCCGTACATATCCCCCTCTCTGCGGGAGAGGGGCTAGGGGAGAGGCTTATCAATGTGCACAAATACGGTGCGCATATATTCCATACATCTAACAAAGAGGTCTGGGACTTTGTGAACTCACTGGTGCCATTCAACCGTTATACCAACAGCCCGATAGCGAACTATCATGGTGAGCTATACAACCTGCCGTTCAACATGAATACGTTCAACCGCATGTGGCCGGATGTGCATACACCGGCGGAGGCGGAGGCGCGTATAGCTGAACAAAAAGCAGAGGCGGTAAAAGCCCTCAACGGCCGTGAGCCGCAGAATCTGGAGGAGCAGGCATTGTGCCTTGTGGGAAAAGATATTTATCAGAAACTTATCAAGGAATATACGGAGAAACAATGGGGGCGTGATTGCAAGGAACTGCCGGCATTTATCATCCGCCGTCTTCCTGTACGTATGGTGTTTGACAACAACTATTTCAATGACCTATATCAAGGAATCCCTATTGGCGGTTACAATCTCCTCATAGACAAACTCCTTGAAGGCGTCGAGACGAAGACCAACTGCGACTTCTTTAATCTGCACGATGATCCATTCATCATTTCATCATTAAGCGCAGCGTCACCATTTGCATCATTTAAGCAAGCTGCTTTTGCGCTTGCTGATAAAATTGTCTATACTGGCCCGATTGATGAATACTTTGACTACAAACTCGGTCGCCTCGATTGGCGCACGGTAACGTTCAAAACACGCATAGAAGATACACCGAATTATCAAGGCAATGCGGTTGTCAACTACACCTCGCACGATGTGCCATACACCCGTGTCATTGAACACAAGCATTTTGAGATGTTCGGCCAAGCGGTGTATGACTATCCCCAAACGGTCGTGAGCGAGGAATACAGCACGGAGTACAAACCCGGCATGGAACCCTATTACCCGGTAAATGATGCGCGTAATAATGCCTTGGCGGAGCAATATCGTGCTCTGGCCGCTCAGGAGAAGGATGTAATCTTTGGTGGCCGATTAGCAGAGTATAAGTACTATGACATGGCGCCTATCATCGAGAAGGTCCTTGCGATGGAGATATGATGGAGACATGTCAAAATATAATGGGGTCCCCAAACAATTTTAATTTTTGGGGAGAGTGGAAGCACTAATCGTTCCTACTAATTAGCGTAGCGGTTTAGTCAAACACGATTTAGTAGCTGAACATGAATGACATGGACAAAGTGACAGAACGCACGATGGCAGTTTTTGCTGCGAATAGTGCAAATTAGAATCATCATTATGCGAACCTTGTCCGCGTAGCCATTAGGCATCATTAAAATTGCCCCAAATTGCATATTTTACTTAAAAATCAATTTTTTTAACGAATAGTTGGCTATTTTCTTGCATATATGGGATTTTTTTTGTAATTTTGCATGCTGAATTGTGTGTGGGAGTCGTTATGCAGAATTCTTACGACTCTAAAACAAGAAATATAGAGATATGGGAAAAAAGGTTGCAGCCATAGTCGTAACGTATAATCGCAAAGAATTGCTTGCTGAATGTCAGAGCGCCATTTGCGCGCAGGAGTTTAAGCCTGTGTGTGTATATGTGATTGATAATGCATCCACTGACGGCACGGATGAATGGATAAAGGAGAATGGGTATGATGGACTTAAAGACTCGATTGATTTCCGCTATGTTCGTCTGCCGGAGAATATCGGAGGTGCCGGAGGATTCTATACGGGACTAAAAATGGCGCATGAGGCAGAAGATAAGTTCGACGCCTTTTGGCTGATGGATGACGATGGTGTGCCGGATAAAGCACAACTGCGAAATCTGCTTGCTTATTCCGATCAATATGATTATCTTGCGCCTTTGGTAGTGGCAAAAGAGGATAATACTCGTTGCGCATTCTATGATTATTCGGTTGATGAATTCGAGTCAATGGCAATAGATGGTTTGATTCCAAACGAAGCAAATCCGTTCAATGGCGTACTCTATTCGCGTAGATTGGTGGATGCGATAGGTTATCCGATAAAAGAAATGTTTATATGGGGGGATGAAACCAATTATAACGGAAGGTGCATAAAGGCTGGATATAAGCCGGTAATAGTATTAAAAGCCGTTCATGTTCATCCTAAAGATAGGCAAATACGTCCAAAACTATATAAGAAGCATTATGCGGTGCCTGAGCAGAATTGGAAATTGTATGTTTATGTACGCAATACTATATATAATATAAAATCTTTTTCCATACATACTCGTCACGTCGCGAAAATGATATATATATTAATGCGAGAATATGCTTATTATTATACTTTTGTAGAACCGTCTTGTCAAAAAAAAAGAATAGTGTTTCGTGCTTTGTATGATGGGGTTACGGGAGATTTTTCTCGCATGAATTTTATAGATAAAAAATAGAATGCTTAAAAGAACATGAAATCATTACCTAAAATATCCATCATAGTTCCCATCTATAATGTAGAACCATACATTGCAGAATGTGTACAATCGGTAATGCGGCAGACGTATAAAGGCGAGATTGAGTGCATCCTTGTAGATGATTGTGGCAAGGATCGAAGTACTGAGATTGCTGAGCAACTAATCAATACCTATAATGATGAAAAGAGTCGCGGACTCAGTTCGCTTAATGAGCCGCATTCGCCGAATGGTGGTATATCATTCAGAATACTGCATCATGAACGTAATCGTGGTTTATCTGCCGCTCGCAACACTGGCACAGATGCGGCAACGGGCGATTATATTTATTATTTAGATAGTGATGATTATATCTCCGATGATTGCATAGAAGTGCTTACGCAACCATTACGGGAGTTTGAGTATGATATGGTAATAGGCGGAATGAAAACTTTTGGAGTTTCACGCCATGTAGAATCGCTAAAAAAAGCAACGGGAGCAGTATTGTCTAACAAGGCAATTTTAAGGGCTTGGTATGGAGATAATCCATTATATGGAATGGCATGGAATAGATTGGTGAAACGGAGTTTATTTGCGGAGCATGATATGTCGTTTCTTGAGGGTCAATTGCATGAGGATGAGTTATGGACATACAAATGTTGTATCGTACTGCAATCCCTCTATGTTCAAAATTATATAACATACTTTTATCGTTTGCGAAAAGACAGTGTTATTGGTACACGCTTAGAGAATTCAGAGAAGTTAGCGCAATCATTGTATGCATCAATTGATTATGTACTCAGCCATCCAGCAAAAGTAGAAATTGAGATTTGGAATAGAATAGTATGTTGTTTCTTCGGCGCATATTTGTCCGCTTCTATTCAACTATTTAAAAACACATGGCCGCAATATAGAGACTTACGTAAACGATTCGATTATCATCCCTTGCTATTATGGAAACAAGGTAAAATGTCTCTAAAAGATGTAAAACATCAACTACACTATGCTTTGCCGCCATTCTTGGGATATATATATATGAAAATTCGCAAACTAAAGCAGACAATTTTATGATTCCGAAGATAATTCATTATTGTTGGTTTGGGCGAGGCCAGATGTCGTCGGAGATAGAAATGTGTATTGAATCATGGCGGAAATACTGCCCGGATTATACCATTAAACGATGGGATGAAGACAACTCTCCTATGGAAAATCCATGGGTATGCGAGGCTTACAAACACCAGAAATATGCCTTTGTTGCCGATTATATGCGTTTCTATGCGCTCTATCATGAAGGCGGCGTTTACATGGATACGGATATGTTGCTCGTTAAACCGATAGATGAACTTCTTAAAGAAAAAGCTTTTTTGGGAAGAGAATGTGCTGAATATGCCAGTATGGGAATTATTGGAACAGAGAAGTGTAATGATTTTGCCAAGATTGTACTTGATAAGTATGAATCAACAAAGTTTGATCTTGTCAATCCTCCTGTTATACCACATTTTGTAACTCCTTATCTTAAGCAATACGGTATGACGGAAGAAGACAAGACGCAGTTTCTCACTAATGGATGGGTGGTGTATCAAAGCGATTATTTTTATCCCATCAGGCGCAGAGAAGACTTGGCTCTTTATGAAGATGTACGTACAGCAGCCACGCCCAATACATGTGGTATTCATTTATGGAATATGTCCTGGGCAGATGAATTGTTAATGATAAGAAGGGGAGAACGAAAGAACGGATTGATCCGTGTGTGGCAACGATTTAAACGTACACCATTTTTGCCGTTTGGATATTGGGTAAAAGTGTTAAAAGCATTGTTATCAAATACAATAATGGGAAATGTGTACAGGAAAATAAATTAAAAGGAATAACCATGCTTATATCTGTAATCATACCCGTATATAATGTAGTTCCTTATCTGCGCCGCTGTGTGGAAAGTGTCTTGCACCAAACTTATCGTAGTCTGGAAATCATCCTTGTGGATGATGGCTCTACGGATGAGAGTGGTGCTATTTGTGATGAGTTGACAGTAGTGGATGACCGAATACAAGTCATCCACAAGCTTAATGGAGGACTAAGTGATGCCCGTAATGCGGGATTGGCACTCGCGTCAGGCGAGTATGTGGTTTTTCTCGATTCAGACGATGAGTGGCTAATACCGGATGGAATAGAGCAGATGATGCGCCGATTAGAAGAAAAAGCAAGTGATATCCTGCTATTTAAGCGAGTGGATATCTATCCTAATCGGCAAACTATGATGCAGGATTATGATGCGGAATTTATTCGTGCGCATTCAGCGCAGGAGGTGTTTGAACGACTGATGTTAACAGAGCAGTTTTGTATGAGTGCTTGCTTCCAGTTATTGCGACGGGATATGCTTATGGATAACCATATGCAGTTTCCTGTTGGATATATAAGTGAAGATGTGGATTTTTCCTGTAAATTATGGCAAACCGCGCAGTCTGTAGATGTGCTTAACATAGATATGTATGGCTATCACCACCGAACGAATAGTATATCAACCTCTTATTCGATCCGTAGCTTGCAGTCGTATGACAAGATGTTTACTTACTGGAAAGAACAAATTGTAAATCACTGTATTAATCATTACGCCATAGGCGCCTTCATGGCAAACTTGTTTGTAAGTTGTTGCTATAACTATTTATCCGTGGCTCAAAAAAATAGTAGTGAGGCCAAGCAGATATTACTCAAGCATCAGAACTTGCTCAACTATGCGGCTTCGAAAAAGTCACTGCGTATGAAAAAGGTTGTTGGTTTAGTGGGAATTCGTATAGGAATATGCATCTTTGCTACATATGGATGGCTAAAAAAACAATATATCAATTATAAGCTTGGCTAATTATGCAACAACGATATATACTTCAGTTCGTGTGCTATTCGCCGAAGATATATGCCCGATTAGATAGGGAGTTTGTGATGCTTACGCATAAACTAAAGAATAAAGGGTATACTCCCGTCTTTGTTTATGGTGAAACTATGGATGCTGTTCCGCAGATTCGAGAGGACTTAATGTGCGCCGGTGCTATCGTAGAAACGATGCCGGAGCGTGGGAAATGGAATATAATCAAGTTTATTCGTAATTTATACAATACATATCAGCCAGAATTGGTAGATGTCCACTTCGTTCCTTTTGTGAAGGTATGTACGGCTTTGTTTTCTCGTGTACGGGGAATTAAGCATCTTACTCATGTCCGTAGTTTGATAGCCGACAGCTCACCAGCAGAATATCAAAAGAAAAAAGGATGGATAAAACGCGTATTGTTGGGTCTCAACTATGCGTTTTTGAACGAATCAGGAAAAGTGGTATGTATATCAGGTGCTATTGCACGTCAATACCAGGAATGGGCGTATGGCGACAAACGAAATGTAATCACGATTTATGGTGGAACGGACATTACTCCATCTAAATGTACTAAGGTAGAAGCGCGTGAGCGATTGAAGTTGCCTACGGATGCTATAATTGTAACAAATATTTCTGCAATTGAGTATATAAAGGGAATAGATCTAATCATCAGAGCAATTGCTATTCTCAAAAGAAAAGGCATAAATGTTGTATTTGCCCATATCGGGGGCTTGCGTTCAGACAATCAGATTAACCAAGAATATGCAAATAGTTTGCGTGTGCTTGCGAAAGAAGAGGGTGTTGAAGATAAAATAGTTTGGCTTGGCAAACGAATGGATATACAAGAAATCCTGTCTGCATTTGATATCTATGTGCATCCTTCCCGCTCTGAGGGGCTTGGGAGTGCTCTTTTGGAGGCATCTGTGGCTGGGTTACCATTAATAGGGAGCAATGTGGGCGGAATAGCAGATGTTATCTGTGAGGGCGAGAATGGATATCTTGTAGATGGAGAAAATGTGGAACAATTGGCAGATGTGCTAAGCAGATTGGTTGAAGATAAAGAACAGTGTAATAGGATGGGAGAGGCTGCAAAGAAACGGGCAGACGAAATGTTTAATATGGATAAGCAGACGGATAAGTTGATTGCAGTATATGATTTAAATGTGAGTGAATGATATGAAATCATTAGTCGGTCAAATAATTAATAATCATCTAGCTCCGTATATGAATCGCTGGGAGCTGGCTTTTATAGACGAGAAAGTAGAGGATGTAGTAGGGGGGCGGCCTATTCATATAACCAAAATACACAATCCATATTTTAAGGAGTATTGGTTTGCGGATCCGTTTATACTGGATGTGGATGATAATAACGTTTATGTTTTAGCGGAGGCTATGCCGCTAAAACAGTTACACAAAGGAGAAATTGCACTACTGACGATATCAATGGAAATGAATGCAATTAATCGGGTGGAGATTGTGTTAGCAGAACCATGGCATCTCTCTTTTCCTAATATTATGCGAAAGGATGGGAAGATATTTGTTTATCCGGAATCGTTGAATAGTGGCAAACTATATCGATATGAATTAATCAAGGATAATCAAGGCAACCATGCACTGAAACGGGTAGATATCTTATGCAACGCTATTGTTTGGGATTCGGAGATTTCTGATGTTTTCGGGGAAGAAATTCTTTTTACTTGCAAACAGGATGATTTTCATCTTGATATATATAGATGGGATAAAAGGCAAGGTGTCTTCTTGTATTCCGAATCGATAAAGAGCAATCAGCAAAATATGCGAATGGCTGGGGCATTGTTTAAAATAGACGACAAGGTATATTGCCCATCACAAATCAGTACACCTACTATTTATGGTAAGGCAGTAGAAATAAAAGAATTGTCTTATGCTGATGGCAAATGGCAATATGCTCCAATACGCCGCATCGATCATCCCCAAGAGTATTTGCTGACAGGGCTGCACACGTTTAATACATACAAAGGCGTTACAATTATAGATTTTCATTACCATAACTATACATATGAAAAAATAGTATCTAAATTAGTAGCAATAAAGAGATGGATAAAAGGCAAAGAATAGACGAAGAAGTCAAGCGTCACAAGCATATTATTGTCTGTGGGGATAATATCAATTCCCTCAATATCGTTCGTTGTTTGGGAGAGAAAGGCATTACTCCTATGGCGATTATTGCGGGAGACGATTGGTTGCGGAAGGTTGCTAAGTCTCGATATATAGGTAGAGTAATCTATGTGCGCAATTATGCAGAGGCTTTGACCGAGTTACTGAAATATGCAGATACATCGTGTCCGCCATTTGTGTATTCAACGGATGATACACAATTACAATTACTTGACGCCAACTATGATTTATTGAAGGGCAAATTCTTTTTCTTTAATGCAGGCGAACAAGGGAGATTAACTCGGTTTCTATCCAAACAGGAGCAAAACAAATTGGCAGAGGAATGTGGTTTGCGGGTTCCGAAATATGAAGAGGTAGCAAGAGGGGAACTTCCGCGAACTCTACAATATCCCGTTATAACCAAAACATATAATTCATATTCTAAAGGATGGAAAATTGATGTAACAATCTGTTATTCTCCTGAAGAGTTGCAGGAAGCATATCAGCACATGGTGAGTGAGCGATTGTTGCTGCAAGAGTATGTAGAGAAAGTTACGGAATATGATATGCAGGGAATATGTATTAATGGTGGGGAGTCTGTATATATGCCATTTGAAACTACTTTTTTGCGTTATACAAAGGATTCCTTTGGAGGTTATATGGATTTTAAACCATTCAAAAATAAAGAAATCCAAGATAAACTACAAAGGATGTTCAAGGCAATAGGCTTTTCAGGATGTTTTGAAGTGGAATTTTTGGTGGATAAAAATAAAGAGCTGCACTTTTTGGAAATCAATTTGCGATTCTCAGCGTACAATTATGGAACTAATGTGGGTGGATTCAGCCTACCATACGAATGGGCGAAAGCGACGTTATTGGGTAGAATAGAAATCGATAAGACAACTCTACGTAATGATAGATATTTGTACATGAATGAAATGTATGATGCTAATTTCGCCAAGGAAGTAGGCTATGGCAAATGGATTTGGCAATTACTGTCTGCGGATGGATATATTTACTATAATAAAAAGGATATCTGGCCGTTGCTAAGTAGGTATATACAAAAAGCTCAGCATAAGATAAAGAAGATGGTGAGGAAATAAGAAATAATGTAAATTAGTCATAATCAATGTTATTCAATAGTTTAGAATTTGCAATCTTCCTGCCTCTTGTCTTTCTGATTTATTGGGCAATAGGCTATGCAAAAATCAGCGACACGCTGAAACTGCGTCTGCAAAACGCATTTGTTGTCATCGCCAGTTACGTGTTCTACGGCTGGTGGGACTGGAGGTTTCTCCTACTTATCGCCTTCACCTCGTTCTGCTCATGGGGAAGCGGCTTGCTAATTGGCAATGCCCCCACTCAAAACAAAGCGAAAGCATGGACAGCGGCAAATATTGTCATCAACCTCGCTATTCTTGCTATTTTCAAATACTACGATTTCTTTGTTTCGGAATTCGGACAACTTTTCGGCATCTCCACGGCTAGCCTGTTATTGCGTATCATCCTGCCGGTAGGAATCTCGTTCTATACCTTCCAAGCCCTCAGTTACTCCATTGATGTCTATCGCAAGAAGATAGAACCGACCAAGGACATCATTGCCTTCTTTGCCTTCATCGCTTTCTTCCCGCAACTCGTTGCCGGACCTATCGAACGAGCCACGAACCTCTTGCCACAATTCCTTACTAACCGCAAATTCAGTTATGACCAAGGCGTAGATGGTATGCGTCAAATCTTGTGGGGTTTGTTTAAGAAAATCGTCATAGCCGATAATTGCGCCACTTATGTGGACCAAGTATGGGCAACCTACGACACACAAACAGGCAGTACCTTGCTTCTTGCCGCAATACTCTTCACCTTCCAGATATACGGAGATTTCTCCGGTTACTCGGACATCGCAATCGGTACTGCCAAACTCTTTGGCATCAAACTGATGCGTAACTTCAACAACCCGTATTTCTCGCGCGACATAGCAGAATTTTGGCGTCGATGGCATATTTCGCTCACCACTTGGTTCCGTGATTACGTGTATATCCCGTTAGGAGGTAGTCGTCCCGAAGTTCCTGCCTCAGTCAAGAACCCTGACCGTTACAAGAAATGGATTATTGTCCGCAATACCTTCGTCATCTTCTTGGTGTCCGGCATCTGGCACGGTGCCAACTGGACCTTCCTCGCGTGGGGTGCGTACCACGCGCTATTATTCCTTCCTCTTATCCTCCTTGGCGCAAACCGCAAATACATCAACCAAGTAGCCACTTATACCGACGCAAACGGCAAAGAGCATCTCCGTCTCCTTCCCACTTGGCGCGAAACCTTGTACATGCTTGTCACTTTCGCTCTAGTCGTCCTTGGTTGGATTATCTTCCGTGCAGAGAATATGTTAATGCTTTCCAATTATCTACAAATGCTTTTTGACTCATCAATCTTTACAACTCCATTCTTAATCAGCCGTAAATTTTATATTCCTCTTTTTCTATCTATACTTACCATGTCTAGTATTGAGTGGCTGCAAAGAACTAAAAGCCATGGATTAGATATACGATCGTTTTATTGGCCATTTAGATGGCTTACATATATTATTTTTGCAATACTATTGTTGTGTATAGGAGGTCTGCCAACAAACTTTGTATATTTTCAATTCTAAAGGCATGAAAAGATTTTTAATAAAAACCATATTATCTGTATTAATCGTATGCATTGCTATTGTAGTTTTGTGTTTCGTACTACAAAGTAAGAGTAATAATGATGAAGATATATATACACAATCGTCAATATATGTTTGGGGTGACTCTCAAATGTATCAAGGATTAGATATAAAGACTTTATCAGAGAATACATCAAAAAAGGTATTCTCTTCCGCTGAACATGGAGCAGGTGTTTATGATTTTTTAGTCACAGTTGCGCGAATACCAGAAGAAAGCACATGTATTATAGCATTGCCAGAATGTTGTTTATATAGAAGATTGAACTCAGATTATAACCGAAGTGGGTTTGATATTAAAAGCATACTGATTATGTTGGAATCAGGATATCCGATACAAGGATGTATTCATATTGTTCGAAATAATTTTTTGACACACTTTAATTTCTCTTCCACTCACGAGTCATATAAATATGCTCCTAAGATTGTATATAGTGAGCCGTTGTCCGGATTCTACGATATGTTTAATAATGGAAAGAATTATACGAATTGTAAACTTAATGCGTATAAAAGGGGAATATCCTGTTTAATAGATAAAAGATGCCGTATAATATTGCTACAGTTTCCGTTTTCAGAAGAAGTAGAATCATTCGCAGTCGGTTCTATTAACAGACGAGAGACAGAAATGTTGAAAGAAGAATTGATAAACAAGTATTCGTTCAAAAGCGATACAATATACATTTCTAGTGACAGTCTGATAATGCACGATTTGTCCCATATGAATGAAGTTGGGGTATATTATTTGACAAAATGCATAGGGCAATACGTATCTCAATTGGAATCGGAAGAGAGATTGTTGTATCAAGTGACCCCCAACTCTTCGCTAAATTACGTGGACTATTAAAATAAACAAAAACCAATAAAACCATATGAGTGCTATTTGAAAATGTCAGTTCATTGTCGTAATTTTACAATGCGAAATCCCCATAAGGCTTAGAAATTAATAAAAAATGAAACCCACTAGTACTGACAAAAATAGAAAACTATCTGTCATGAAAAATAAGTACTTGTTTTTTATGCTCGTTTTTTTGTGTAACGGTTGTAATAAGTATACATCAGATAGAATAGCTGAAGAACGCTTGGCTTTAGATAGACAGGCCAGTACTTTGCCATCTTTGTATATTACAATAGATTCAGACAGGTTAGATAGTATCCACAATTCGCAGAAAGTAAAAACCGCGGCCGAAGCGTATTTTGTTACAGCCGATAATGATACCATTTACGAAGGAGATATAAAAATCAAAACTAGGGGAAATAGTTCGTTTAGTGTGGAAAATAAGAAGCCATATAGCATTACGTTTCCTCAAAAAATTCAGATTTTTGGTTTACAGAAAGATAAATCATATAATCTTTTGGCAAATTGGACTGATGGTCTACATTATTTAAACAATCCCTTTGCCTTTGATTTAGCACAAGCAGTGGGCTTACCAGTTCCGAAGTATACGCATCTGCATTTATATTGCAATGGTGTGTATAAAGGCATTTATCAAATGACAAACAAGGCCGATGCTATCCCGCAAACAGTATCCATAACAGATTTAAGCAAAGAAAACAAAATACTTAACCCTGACAAGCAAAGCTGTTATCCTAAGTTCCCAGATGATAATTGCAAACAGACACCATATCGTAGAGGCGTGCTTTTGGATGAAGAACCAGAAGATGTTACAGGAGGATATATTATTGAACATAATCGTACGGGAGACTTCCCTCTTCTTAAATCACCAAGTGGATTTACAAGCAATGCTGGGGACGGATTTCGAATTCGTGTACCCAAATATGCAGGCAAACGCGAGGTTGATTACATTGAGACCTTCTATAATGAAGTAGAAGATGCTATTTGGTCATTAGATGGTTATAATTCTCAAACTGGGAAACATTATTCACAGTACATAGATGTTAGTTCGTTTGCAAAATATTATATTATTCAAGAATTACTTCAGCATTACGATGCATGCCAAAATAGTTTTATGATGTACAAAGATGCTGATAGAATAGACTCTCTGCTATATGCAGGTCCAATATGGGATTTTGATATATTCTCGTACAATAATCCATATTTCAAAAATACATTATATGTATGTTCTTGGTACGGTGAAAGTGGTGGTATCTTTTACCATTTGTACCAACATGAAGATTTTCGTAACATAGTCGCAAAAACTTATATTGAGGACGTTTATCCAACTGTTCAAAACATGCTTCATTCTAATTATCTGGATAGTCTACAAGAAATACTAAATGTGTATATTCCAGAGTTTAAGAATGGCGTTCAGCAAAGAAGTGATTTCTTGTATAAATTATGGATATCTGACCCAGATGACATAATAAGTATACAAATTGTCAATACATGTCCGTATCGATGGGGGTGTGTAGGAGAACGCCAAAAAGTCCTTATTTTGGGGGATAAAAGCGAAGGGGTGATGTTGCCGAGCTATTTCCCTATTATTGACAATGGCGATCCCACCATTTCATGGCAATTGGTAGGTGATTCTGTTCCTCTCCCACCGGACACGATATTCTTTACAAGTCAAGAGGTTGAAATTCGCTTTGAATATCCTTCTAAATTGGAATTCTGGCGACGCCGTATTAAAAAAAAACTACGAAAAATATTCTTCAATGCCCCAATACAAGTCATATAATGCATAAATCTTTAGTGATTATTTGCATATATGCGAAAAAAGTAGTAATTTTGTACGCTGAAAAAATTTATAGATGGCAAACATAGAATCCCAAATATCCAAATTGTTGCAAAACTCAAAAGTACGAGAGTTTATGCGGTTTTGTATTGTAGGAGGGGTGGCAACATTTATCCATTATGGAATTTATTTGCTACTACTATGGATTAAAGGAGCAGGCGGAGAAAACTCGTTGTTTACAAATGCGGCATACTCTATTGGGTATATTGTCGCTTTTGTTTGTAATTTCTACTTATCCGCACATTTTACATTCAAGAGTAATACATCAGTCAAACGTGGTGTAGGATTTGCACTCTCGCACGGTGTCAATTATTTGCTCCATTTAGCATTCCTGAATCTGTTCTTATGGATAGGGATACCTGAAACGTGGGCGCCTATTCCCGTCTTCTGTATAGTTATTCCGATAAATTTTATATTGGTAAGATATGTCTTTAGATCAAAATATTTTAAGTGATATGAAACTGAATATTGTTGTACCTTGTTATAACGAAGAAGCGGTTTTACTAGAAACCACAAAACAACTATCAATGTTGATGGATTTGCTTATTGAGAAGGGCAAGATAAAGGCTTGTGATATTGTTTACGTTGACGATGGAAGTCAGGATTCTACATGGACATTGATAGAGCAGTTGAAAGCCGAGAATAAATACGTTCACGGTCTCAAATTAGCGCATAACGTTGGGCATCAACATGCTCTTTGGGCTGGTTTGGAATGGTCTGCTGATAGGTGTGATGCAATTGTTTCAATAGATGCTGATTTACAGGATGATATATCTGTGATAGAGCAGATGGTGGATGAGTATAAAAATGGGTGTGATGTAGTATTTGGTGTACGAAAAGAGCGTAAAACAGACACTGCATTTAAAAGGTGGACTGCACTTGGTTTCTATAGTCTCATGCAAAAAATGGGAGTTGATATAGTGTATAATCATGCAGATTTTCGGTTAACGAGCCAACGTGCCACCAAAGAATTGATGCTTTATCCTGAGCGTAATATGTTTGTACGTGGAATGGTTAAGTTGTTGGGATATAAAACAAGTGAGGTATATTACGACCGTAAGGAACGTTTTGCGGGAGAAAGTAAATACCCTCTCAAAAAGATGATTAACTTTGCATTGGATGGAATTACTTCATTTTCAGTTCAACCGTTGCGCTTAATTACTTCCTTTGGCTTTATCGTTATGGTATTATCTATTGTGGCGGCTATATATGCATTAGTTTCATACATTTGTGGTAATGTTGTGGCAGGTTGGACCTCTATGTTGATTTCGTTATGGTTTATCGGAGGGGTTATATTGCTATCCTTAGGTGTTATTGGTGAATACATTGGCAAAATATATACTGAAGTCAAACGCCGTCCACGGTATATAATTGAAGAAGCGATATGAAAAGCGTTTATAAGAATAGCTGGTTTTGGTTTGGATTAGCAGTTCTAGTCTTTTTAATTAATCAACTGGTAAATATTGTTGATTTGTATCCAGCTGGGTATGACGAAGCTTGGTATGGCAATCCTGCTTATAATTTTGCTAAAGGAAATGGTTTCCTTAATACGATAGTTGGTTCGCGTGGTAATGCTAATTTCTTATTTCCGACAATAGCGGGTACGTTCATGCACATGTTTGGATATAACCTGCTGGCTATCCGATTGGCAAATGTATTCTGCGGTGTATTGGCATTGGTGTTTCTCTGTTTGTGCTTCCGCGAAATGAAAGTCAGTTGGCAATCATGTGCTCTATCTTTCTTATTCTTCGTTTCGATAGAATTATATAATTATTCTTTTAGGCTTGGACGCCCTGAAGGTTGCGCAATGATGTGTCTATCTGGTGGAGTGTGGATGTACTTGCGTTACAAAGAATCACAGTCATGGTGGGATATGGTTGGATTGAGTTTCTTTACGTATATTGCTGCCTGTGCTCATCCTTTTGCATTGCTGCCATTTGCATTGATGGGAGTGTATCAGTTAATCGAAATTATTCAACAAAAGCAATGGATGCGTCTATGGCAATTAGTATTATTGCTTATGGCGGCCATTGCTGCCATTGCATCTATAGCATGGGTGTCCAATACATACAATATCGCTGGAGAAGATTATGTCGAAACGAGGTTCTCTCCGGTGAATATAATTTTGTCTGTCCCTAAGTATGTTAAATCAATATTTTTAAATAAAAGGCATGTACTTTATATGTTATTCTTGATATTTGTGACAGTATTTATGGTATGGCGAAGAAGCAACCATAAAGATTTGGCACTGATAGCATTAGTACACCTGACTCTTTTCCCGATTTTATTTTCAACAGACTTAAATATGGTTGGATTCGGTTCTAACTATTTTGTATTGATAGCAACCATTTTAATTGCACCATTTATGGATATGATTGGATATGAAAAAAAATGGAAGGCGTCTCTCTTTATCATCTTTTGTGTTTGTAATTTAGGAGTAACATATTGGTTTAATTATAGTAAACAATATGATTGTGTTAACAGAATATTGGAATATGACTTTCAGCAATTAATACCACGCGGATCGAAAATATTTGGACCAATACGACAATGGTTATTGGTAATGGAAACTGATTACCACTCAGATCATGCCTATTTCCCAATCAACAATCAAGAATATTATGACTTTATTATTTTGAATTCTCAGGATGTCCCCAACTATCCTATATATGAAAAAATGGTGCCAAAAAATTCGGAGTTGATGGAACTGATTTATGAAAGGGATACAAAACAATATGGATTGATTCAGGTGTATCGTAACAAGAAAGCATCAAGTCAGCACACTTTTTGATAATAAATTACAAGCTGTATGAAAGAGATGTATAAAAACAATTTGTTTTGGCTCGTAATAGCCATTATGGTGTTCTTAGTGAACCAATTGGTGAATATTGTAGATTTGTATCCTGTTCACTATGATGAAGCATGGTATGGCAGTACAGCCTATAATTTTGCTCATGGAAACGGTTTCCTTAATACGATAGTGGGTTCGCGTGGGAATGCTAATTTCTTATTCCCGATGATTGCCGGTACGTTTATGCATCTGTTTGGATATGACCTGTTGGCTATTCGATTAGCAAATGTTTTCTGTGGCGTATTGACATTGTTGTTCATTTATGCGTGTTTCCGTCAACTCAAAGTCAGTTGGCAGGCATGTGCTTTGGCATTTTTGTTCTTTGTTACTATAGACCTATACAACTCAGCTTTTCGATGGGGAAGACCTGAAGGTTGCGCGATGATGTGTCTTGCCGGAGGCGTGTGGATGTATCTGCGGTATAAGGAATCGAGGTCTTGGTTGGACATGGTAGGATTGAGTTTCTTCGCGTATATCGCCGCTTGCGCTCATCCTTTTGCATTGCTACCTTTCGCATTGATGGGAGTATATCAATTAGTAGAAACCATTCAAGAAAAGCAATGGATGCGTCTATGGCAATTAGTATTATTACTGATGATGGCAATTGCAGCCATTGCTTCTATTGCATGGGTGTCAAATACTTACAATATTGCTGGGGAAGATTATGTGGAAACGAGATTTTCGCCTAGAGATGCGCTCTACACAATTCCGATATACTTCAAATCCATGTTCTTAAATAGAAAGCGAGTACTATATATTCTGTTTTTGATAGCCATTTTACTATTTTTAATAGTTAAGAAAAATGCTCATAAAGATTTAGCAATTATTGCTCTAACGCATCTTGCTATCTTTCCAATACCATTCTCAAGTGATGAAGTGATGGCAACATACGGAGTGGATTATTTCGTTCTAATAGCTACTATATTATTGGCTATCTTTTGGGATAAAGTAGGATATGAGAAAAAATGGATAGTTGCGCTATATATATGTTTCTGTATCATGAACTTGGGTGTGACTTATAGTTATAATTACATCAAGCATTATGAGCGAGTAAATACAACCCTTCGGCGCGATTTGCAGCAGATAGTGCCTAAAGGAGCAAAAGTATTCGGCCCTATACGACAATGGCCCATGCTGATGGAAACAGATTATCATTCAGACCATGCTTATTTCCGAATAAATAAACAAGTAGAATATGATTATATCATTCTGAACTCTCAAGATATACCTCGTTATCAACCTTACAAAGAGATTTTACCAATAAACGATAGCATAATGAAACTGGTTTATGAAAAAGAGACTAAACAATATGGTTTAATACAAGTGTATAAAAATAAAACGCGTCTGCACTAATATGTGCCCTTTATGAGTTTAATAATAGTTCAAAACATATATTATGCCTTAGCATTCATAGCATTTCTATGGATGGCGAGACGCTATCGAAGTAGTGCTTTCCTTCTTCTTATGCTATGCATGGGCTTTGAAGGAACTTTAACATATTGGGTTCCGGGATTAATATCACAATATATGCGTATGATATATACCCTATGGATAACATATTTAGTGTTTAAACTGGATGCGTGGAGTGTAATAAAGGGTAAAATGCTGGTTTTGCTATGGACGTTTGTTGTTTTTTCTGCGTATTTTATATGGGATGCTCTTTATATGAATGACGATACATTCTTAATGACGTTCTCGCAATATTCAATGTATTATGTACCTTTTGCTGCGTTGTTGGTCTTTGGGTACTATCATCATCGCAATCCTACTAATACCGTCTATTGTAATAAGTTCTTTACTGAGTTTATACTCATTCAGATTATATCTGGAGTAGTGAAATTTATATTGCTACCGGGACATATGTTAGAGGGAATGGTTGGAACATTCGGAGGTATTGGTGGTGGCGGAGCTGGAACGAGTTTTCCTTTAGTTGCATTAGCATGGGTATTGCTGAATTCTAATATGGATATCAAGGGTTGGAAATCATGGTTGTTTGTGGCGGGATTGATGATGGTCGGAATAGCAACCGGAAAACGAGCGGTTATTTTTTTGTTCCCAGTATTCTTCCTGATATTAGCAATGTATGTGGCAAGAAAGCGATACAAACGTGGTGTTGTGATATCAACAATATTAATAGTGCCATTGTTTTTCTATTTTGGCTTGCGATTGACGCCATCATTAAACCCGGAAAAAAAATTCTGGGGCAGTTTTGACCCGGAATATGCCCTGAACTATGCGGAGGATTACTCTATGGGTGTGGAAAATAAACAAGGGGATCGTGGGGAAGGTAATGGTAGAGTGGGTGCGGTCAAGTTGATGCTAAATAGGATAGTTGATATAGATAATTATTCCCAAGAATATTGGTTTGGAAATGGATTAGCGAGATTATATGCTCCTCCAAGACATTTTCATTATAGTGGCAGAAAAGATAACTTTGGAGTTAATGGTAGAGGAGCCATGACGGGATTCGTATTGTTGTATTTAGCTATTGGAATAATCGGTATTATTATGTTTTTTGTGTATTATTGGAACTTTTTTATTCCTGTCAAATATTGGCGATTAAGGCTTTGTTTATATGCATTGGTGATGTTTGATTTCATTTTTTATAATGCGCAATGCTTACGCGAACCAATAATGCAGCTAATATTAATCTTTATAATGTACTACTCGCAAATCCAATATTTGCCAGATGGCAAGTTTATAGGCAGAAAACACACATATTTTCAATAGCAAATGAAAAAAATACTTTATATATCTAATTATCGCAAAGGAATAGGCGGTATCAGCGGGCAAGTGGAGATGCTGACAAAATGTATAGCATGTGAAGACGACTATACAACGCAGATTTTTTCCACGAAAGCTAATCCCTTGTTGCGGATATGGCTGCTCCTTAAATTGTTGTGGAGCGCGAGGCAGTATGATGTCTTGCATATCCACGCATGTTCCGAATGGGGAATGCTGCCGACTGTATATGGAGTCATTGCCGGGAAAATATGGCATAAACGTATCATTGTCACGTATCATGGCGGTGGAGCGGCTGATTACTTTGTTCGGCATGGAAAATTTGCCCGCAGATGGCTAAATAGGGCTGATAGAGTTATTGTCCTGAATGGCTATTTGGAAAAAGTATTTAAGGAATACAGAATTCCATGCGTGGTAATACCAAATATAATAGAACTCCGTCAAAATATCTATCGCTTTAAAACTGAGATTCGTCCAAAACTCATTAGTGTACGCACTTTGTCTGAAATGTATCGTATTGATTTAATATTGCAAGCATATAAGCAGGTACTCTTGATCTATCCCGATGCCACGTTGGATGTCCTTAGTGACGGAGATAAACGAGCTGATCTGGAGCAGTATGTAAGAGATAATCATTTGACTGGAGTGCGATTCGTGGGGCAAGTGCCGAATGAGCAAATTTATGACTTCTTACAGAAAAATGATATCTTATTGTCTGCTCCAAAGGTGGATAATATGCCCGTATCCATTATGGAAGCGATGAATGCTGGCTTGTTGGCCATATCAAGTCGTGTTGGCGGAGTCCCATTTATAATCGAACATCGGAAAAGTGGATTGCTTTTCGACGGCTCTAAAGATGAAGGGGTGAAAGGACTAACGAATGAAATCCTTTGGGCATTGGAACATCAGAAGGATAGTTTATTGATGATAGAAAAGGCACATCAGGATGTGCAGAAATATAGTTGGGAAAATGTAAGAAAACAAATATTACCGTTATATGAGCAAATTTAATGAGTGGTTACGATTGGGAATAATTTATCCTTTGGCAGAAAAAATCAAAGGAACTAATTCCATGGAGTGGTATCATCGTATTCAAACGATGAACAATTGGTCTCGCGACCAAATTCGTAATTGGCAGGAAGGACAGTTGCACTTGATTGTCCAGCAGGCTTACTGTCACACTGTATATTGGAAGAAGGTTTTTGATGAACGAGGATTAAAACCGGAAGATATCCATACGATGGAAGACCTGAAGAAACTGCCCGTCTTAACAAAAGCAGACATCCGCGCACATTATGAAGAAATGGTTCCGGATAACGTCAAACTGTTTCCTCATCGTTCTGAACGTACAGGTGGAACCACAGGCGAGCCGATGCAGTATCTGGTAGATGAGAATATCTGGGGATATGTGAGCGCTGATAAGATTGTTGCTTGGCAATCAACAGGTTATCGTTTTGGCGATAAGTTTATGGCTTTAGGGAGTGCATCGCTGTTCAAGAAAAACGCACCTTTTGCTCGACGTATATTGGATCGGATACGCAACGAACATGCCTACAACAGCATGAATATGGATGGTGAGTTGTGCCGACAGTATATTGATATCTTGGAAAAGCAAAAGATACATTATATCTATGGTTATGCGTCTTCCATCTATCTGCTGGCCAAATACGCGTTGGATAATCATTTGGACATGAGCCATATGCGCGGGGCTTTTACCACATCCGAGAATCTCACAAATGTATATCGCGAGACAATAGAGAAGGCTTTTGGCTGCCGTGTCATGGATTGCTATGGAGCGCGAGATGCTGCCATTACTGCCTATGAGGTTACTTCCCGTAATTATTATTTGGGCTATAGTGCTTATGTGGAACTGGTTGATGAAATTGAACCCAATGTTGGTACGTTAGTCTCCACTAATTTGCTAAGTATGGCTTTCCCGCTGCTGCGGTATGACTACGGCGATGTGGCGGAATTGGATAACAATTCTGCGGTATATAATGGACAAGTTCTTCATAAAATATATGGTCGCACATCTGACGTCTTACGCTTGGATAATGGGCACGTCCTCACATCACCCGGCTTTACCATCTTGATGCGTAATTTTGATGTGAAAGCCTATGATATCCAGAAAATTAGCGGTAAAGAAGTCAAAATGCAACTGCAAGTGGCTGATGGATGGGACAAGAACCAAGAGAACCTGTTGAACGAAGAAATGAAGCGTTTTGTGGGGGATGGCTGTGATTTCTCGATTGATTACGTGGACCATTTTGATGTCCTCAAAAATGGCAAACGACGCTATTTTATGAATGACTTGTCTATGGGTAAATGATAGAAGTTCAATACCTTCATTTACGAATACAAATCTGCGAATTCAATAGTTTGATAGGAAGTGAAGAAACGAATGTCGCATAAAATCCTAACATACGAACAAATAGATAGAACGGCGTGGACTAATTTGGTGGAAACAAGCGCAACGGGAACGTGGTTTCAGTTGCCAGATGCGTATGATTTTTTTGCTTCACAGCCGGAGTTATTTAAGCCGTTTGTTATCGCTATTTCTAACGATGCATTATTAAGCGAAGCGCTGCATTCCATCAATTCATCATTACAAACGCTTCGTGGCGTTTGCGTCGGCTATGTGACAAAGGAGAAATCGGCTATCAAGCAGTATTTTACAAGGAGAGCAATTATTATTGGAGGACCTGTATTGGCGGATGATGCGAAGGATGAGGAAGTTGAGGCACTGATGGGTGCAGTAAAAGATCGTCTCTCATGCACTCATTCACTCATTCACTCATTCAATCATTCCCCTATCTATATTGAGACAAGGAACTTTAATGATTATAGTCGATGGAAAGAGGCTTTTGGAAAAGCTGGGTATAACTACAACCCGCACTTGAACTTTCATGTCGATTGTACTGATAGAGAGAAGATGCGGGAACGGATGAGTGAGAATCGTAAACGGCAGATCAGAAAAGGGCAAGTTGAAACCGGGCTAACGAATGAGGTCGTCAGCGAGCAGGACGTACGGGAGTGGTATGCCATCTTAGCGGAGTTATACAAGACGAAAGTGCGGATGCCGCTGTGGCCAGCAGAGTTCTTTATCGAGGCTTCCCGGCAAGGTATAGGACGGTTTATGTTCGCCCGGCACGAAGGGGTAATCATCGGCGGTAGCATGGTGGTAACGGACGGAAAAGCGGTTTATGAATGGTTCGAATGCGGACTGAATGGGCAATATAAAGATCAATATCCGTCGGTCTTTGCCACCTTTGCCGGCATGTGTTATGCAGCGCAGCATGGTATCCCGCGGTATGACATGATGGGTGCCGGAGTCCCCGGCGTGCCGTACGGCGTAAGGGATTTCAAGGCGGAGTTCGGAGGCACACTGGTCGAACACGGACGATTCCTGTATGTCGCCAAACCATGGCTGTATATCATAGGCAAATGGGGAGTAAAGATGCTGAAAATGCGGAAAAAGATATAAATCACAAAAAAAACGCTATTGAATGAACGGCTCTGGCAAAAATGTCCCTAAAATATGAAAAATAAATGAAAAAATAAAGATTTTCCCGCATATGCTTGCCTATGTGGGATTTTTTTTGTAATTTTGCAACGCAAAATTTGTTGATATGACTGCAAAGGAATTATATGAGAAATTATTGCGCTTGGATGAGAGTGTACAACTGGAAGTGAAAAAAGGTAGCGAGGCGGGGAAATCCGTCTTGGAGATGATATGTGCATTTAGCAACGAACCGGGAATTGTAGAAGGATATATATTGTTAGGCGTAGAACAAGTGGATCTATTTGGCAACTACAAAGTGAAACACATTGATCAGATAGATAAAGTACAACGCGATATAGCTTCCCAATGTGCAACAGTGTTTAATACTCCCATTCGTCCGACAATCAAAGTGGAAGAGATAGACGGGAAAGCAGTACTATTGATTCATGTGCGCGAATTAGCACCATCTCAGAAACCTTTATATTTCAAGGCTCAAGGTTTACCAAGAGGGGCTTTTCGTAGAATCGGAACAACCGATCAGCGATGTACAGATGAAGATATGGAACGTTTCTATAGTCGAAGCGATGCGTTTGAGAAAGTGGTAGTATATGATGCGGATGTGAGTGATGTGGACGAAGTGGCAATTGAGCGTTATAGAAAGTTGCGCGAGAAAGTGAATCCGATGGCAGAGGAGTTGATGTACAACGACGAGGACTTGCTGCTTGCATTAGGATGCGCGAAGAAAGAGAATGCTAAAGTGTACTTGACGAATGCCGGATTGCTGACATTCGGTACGTCCTTGGCTTTACGTCGTTTGTTGCCGGCAGTACGTGTGGATTATATCCGCGTCCCGGGAAATGAATGGATGGATGACCCTGAGATTAGGTTCTGTACGATAGATATGCGTGGAGCAATGTTACTATTATTAAGCCGCATCTACAATGCGGTAGCTGCTGATTTGCCGAATGGGTTCATGTTGGAAGAAGGGGAGTTGCAAGCGCGTCAGATACGATTGCCGAGTAAGGTGCTACGCGAGACATTGGTGAATGCATTGATTCATCGCTCGTACAAAGAGAATCAGCCGATACAAGTGATTAGGTATAATAATCGTATCGAGATAAAAAATCCGGGTTACTCGTTGAAGCCAGCAGAATCATTTATGCAGCCTGGTTCGGAGTTGCGTAATCCGTTCATCAGTTCGATATTTCATGAGACGAATCTGGCAGAGACGAAAGGTCGTAGTATCAGTATCGTTCAGAAGTTATTAGAAGAAGCTATGTTTGCTCCTCCTGCATTTGTGTCGTCGCGCGAACGGAATATGTTCGTGACGACTATTCAATTGAAAGGAATAGACGAGCAGACGAGTTCGTATCTGGCAGAGATTTTGACAAACAAAGCAGATGGTACTACAAATAAAACTACAAATACTACAAAAAGAGAAAGTGGTACAACTGCCTATAAAACAATGGATAAAGGTTCGTCGGATTCTCCAAAAACTACAAATAAAACTACAAATAGAACTACAAATAGAACAGCAACCGCATCTACCCAACGTGTGTTAGCTGAAATCATACAAAATCCGTCAATAACAATAGATGCGATAGCAGACAAGTTCAGACTGACTTATTACGGAGTGTATTACCATATACGGAAACTGAAAAAGAATAAGATCATCGTGCGTGTAGGAGGATTGTCGTAAGATGGCTATTGGAAAGTGTTGAGTATGAAATAAATATAAACACACAAAATTTGAATATGACATCAGAACAATACAAAGACATATTTTTTGACGGAGAAAGGTTTAGAGAAATTGCATGAGTTAAGATATAAGAGTTTATGAACTATAAAATTATAACATACGAACAAATAGATAGAAAACAATGGGCTTCATTTGTAGAATCCCATCCTAAAGGCAATGTCTTTCTGACACCGGAAATGTATGATGTCTATACACAGACTCCCGGATATGAACCTCATATGATTGCTTTGGAATTAGATAAGCAGTTAGTAGGTGTATTGCTATGGGTTGTGATGCGTGAGAAGGGCATCAAAGCGCGGTTTTCTGCTCGATCAATCATACAAGGTGCTCCGTTAACCAAAGATGATAAGCCGGAGTACATCGTAGCTTTGCTTGAAGCATACGAAAATATGCGTGATAAAAGTGTAATATACACGCAAGTACGGAATCATTTTGAGATGCTTACTGTTAATGATGCTTTTCAACGATGTGGGTATCGGTTTGAATCTCATCTGAACTTTATCATCACGCTTGATGACGAAGAGGTAGTGTGGAACCGTATCGGAAAGGGTCGAATCAAGCAGATTAATAAAGCACAGAAGAACGGACTATACGTGGATGTCTATGAACCAGGAAGGATAAATGACGAGTTAATAGCGCAAGGGTATGAGGTTATACGTTCCGTCTATCAGCGTGCAGGATTACCATTGACGGATATAGAACAGATAAAAGCGACGAATAGGCATGGACTATTGGTGATGTTTGTGGTGCGAAATACGAACGGAGAGATGTTGGGTTGTCGGTTCGGACTATTATACAAAGATTCAATCTATGGATGGTATGCGGGAAGTTATAGCCAGTTCTATAGTCTCTTTCCTAATGATATTCTGATATGGGAGACATTGAGATGGGGAATCAAGAATGGATATAAGACATTTGATTATGGCGGCGCAGGGGAGCCGAATAAACCCTATGGCGTACGTGCATTCAAACAGCAGATGGGAGGAGAATTAGTTAACTTTGGTCGCTATGAGAAGATACATCGCCCGTTTATGTATAGAATTGGTGTGTTGGGAGTAAAGATCCTTAAGTTGTTAAAAGGTTAAGAATGATATGAATATATTAATAGTTAGTGCGCATCCAGCGCAAGTGCATGGGTTTCGCTTTGTCCGAGAGGAATTACTCAAACATGGACATCAGGTTTTTTGGGCGACCACGGATAAAGACATCGCTATCAATCTTCTTAAGCAGTTTGGTATAGCGTATTTCCTAATTCTTAAAGCACCGAAGAACTTCATCAGCCGCGTTTGGTATATGCTTCGTAATATATGCAGGCTTATCCCTTATTTACGTCGTCATAAAATAGATTTAGTTGTGGATCGTTACGAACCTTTTATTACCGTGGCTTCATGGCTAAATCGCACACCTCATATTTGTCTTGCAGACACAGAGCATGCGGCTATCAAATGCAAACTTTTCATTCAGATGTGTCAAGCAGCTCTTTATCCTACCTGTTTTTACGAAAAAGTGACGGATGACATGCTTTATTTCCCAGGAAACATAGAGCTGCATTACCTTCATCCTAAACGTTTTACTCCAACTCCCGTATGGGACTTACTGGGCGTCGAACCGAACACCCGCTTCGCGATTGTACGCTTTGTCAAATGGGATGCTTGGCATGATACACACCTCATCGGGGGATTCTCGCTTGATCAGAAACGGGAACTCATCGCGCGGCTGCAGAAACATATGCGTGTCTTTATCTCCTCCGAATTGGAACTGCCGGCAGACTTGGAGCCGTATCGCATTCAGATACCTATCGAACGCATGCATGATGTGCAAGCTGCGGCTGCACTCTTTGTCGGCGAGTCCGCGACCATGGCTTCGGAATCCGTCTGTCTCGGCACACCGGCTATCTATATAGATGAAGTAGGACGCGGCTACACAGACGAAGAAGCGCGTGAAGGCTTGTTGTGGATGTTCCGTCCCGTCCCCAATAGCTCCGCCCTCAAACCCGGTGAACCCTCCTGGATCTCCGGTGGAGTAGAGGAGTGTATCGCTAAGGCAGAGGAGATTGCTGATGCTAAGTTCGATGTTGCTTCATACGCGAAGCGTCATCAGGCATGGCTTTCCACCAAAATCGACTGCACAGCCTTCTTAACTTGGTTCATTGAGAATTATCCGCAGTCGGTCGAGAAAACAAAGAAGGCTGATAAAGAGTTTTGGGAGAAGTTTAGGTGAATTTCCAGACTGATCCATATGCTTGGAATAGTTCAATTATAAGAAAAAAGCGTTAATTCGGGACAAAAAAGTGATAAATTTTAAGAAAAATATAAAAAATTCAATTTATATTTGCGTATGTCAAAAAAAAGTAGTATCTTTGCACGGCTTTCTTGATATGGAGTATAATATGCAAAATATTGATGTTGCACTTTTGGGAAAATTTATGCAAAAAGGCTCAATATCCGGTCATGAGTCTGGAATTGTTGAACTATATAAGGAGGCAATTTCGCCATATGTTGAAGATGTTAAAATTGACGTGTTGGGGAATTGTATTTCGTATATAAAAGCAAAGGCGTGTACTGTGAGAAAGTCCGAGCCTCGAAAAATTATGATTGTTGCTCATGCAGATGAGGTGGGGTTAATGGTATCGCACATTGATGAAAAGGGATTTCTGTATTGTCAAGAGAGTGGGGCTGTTGATTCGCAGATACTTCAGGGAATAGAGGTTAATGTAGAAGGAAAGAATGATAGATGGATACGCGGAGTGATAGGTAAACAGCCAATTCATTTTCAAAAATCGCTTAGTGACGGAAAAGAAAATAAATCAGAAAAATTGTGGATAGATATAGCTGCTCCTAGTAAGAAATGGGCGGAAGAACATGTTGATTTAGGCGCTCAGGTTGTTTTTTATCGTCATATGGAGCAAAGTGAGCAAGAGGAAGTCTATAATGGTGCGGGATTTGATGACAAAGTAGGATTGTTTGTTTTGGCTGAACTTGCGAAGAGGTTGAAAGGACAGAAGTTGAATGCAGATGTGTATTTTGTTGCATCTGCACAAGAAGAGTTAGGAGGAAGAGGGGCGAGTGTAGCTGCCGCTACTATACAACCGGATGAATGTGTTGTAATTGATGTAACACATGCTACTGATTATCCAACTGTTTCAATCGAGCAATATGGAGATATAAGATTGGGAGAAGGACCGGTGTTGTTTTCCGGACCTAATATTAATAAAATATTATATGAACGTTTGCAAAGTGCTAGTAATAGAACGTATGTCTGCCAAAAAGAACCAACTGCAAGACCTACAGGTACTGATGCAAATGCGGTTCAGATTACGGGAAAAGGAATTGCTACGGCAGTGTTAGGTATTCCGTGTAGATATATGCATACACCTAATGAACGAATATCTATGTATGATGTAGAAAAGGTTATTAGTATATTAGAGGCATATATTAAAAATAATGAATAAATATTAAATCGAAATTAGATTAGTTATGAAAAAAGAATTTGTAGTTTCTTTTGAATGGGAAACAGAAACGTCAGACTACACCGGACGTGTGGGTGCGATGTATTGCTTTAAACATTGTGACGTGAATCAAAACTGATTTTGCCGGGTATGTTCTATGGACTGCCCCGTTGTTGGGTGTGAGAGGAAGTGTTCCGGGGATAATGTCCTGGAACACTTCGTTGTTTAAAGTCGTTTTCATTGATGAAAGAGAGGAAATCGCTGAATAGTACCGATGTGTTACACTTTCCTGTTGGTATTGTGTTTAAACAATGTGAAGACAGGTGGGTAGTCGTTTCTCCAAAAACGGCTAATTGGATTGTATTGGAGTCGGAGGAGCAAAAGACTTTATTGAGAAGCCTGATGGATGGGCAAACAATAGGAGAGGTGTATAAGAAAGCTGAGCGTGCTGGTATGATGGCTGGATATATGCGTTTGCTAGCAGCTATATCTGCTCGGCAGTTTGCAATTGTGGATGGAGTACTGGAGGAAAATATAATACAAGATTTTGATACCCTCAATATCTATTTGACGAATGCGTGTAATCTGCGCTGTAGTCATTGTTTTGTCAAAGCAGGGAAAGCATTAGCAAACGAACTATCTGAGAACGAATGGAATGGCGTTTTACAAGATTTCTTTTCTTTGGGTGGGAAAGCAGTAACAATAACTGGTGGCGAGCCAACACTTAGACGTGACTTTGCTTCTATTGTCCAAAAGGCATTTGCAATTGGTCTAAAAGTCACTATCTTGACGAATGGTATATTATGGAATGAGCAGATGATTCATGATATTTCCCCTTATATTTCGGAAGTGCAGATTAGTTTGGATGGAGTAGATGAGAAGACGAATGCTCAAATTCGTGGTGAGGGGTACTTTGAGAAGATAAAAAATACCATCATTACTTTTGCAAATGCAGGAGTACATACCTCAGTGTCAACTACTTTCACATTAGAGACAATGGATGAAAACACTTCTGAGAGATATCAAAACCTCATTGCCTCAATAAATGAGCAATCTGATTCGCCAGTGCATTTTAAACTAAGCACTAAAATTCTTCCTGGACGGGATATAAGTTATACTGCCGAGCAAAATGATCGGTATTTAGTGGAAATAAATAAGATCCAAGGACTGGCTAACACAGTAAATACATATGATTTCTTTATGGAGAATCATAGTCCAAATACTATCATTAAAAATTGTGGTTATGGTGGACTTTCCATAAGGGCTGATGGAGAAGTGTTCTATTGTAATCGAATATTAGATTTGGATAGTTGTGGAAATATTCGAGACAAATCTCTTGCGTATTTTATTCAACAAGGGAAAGTGGCATATGAGAAGACTGATGTTAATCATATATATCCGTGTAAAGACTGCTATCTGAAATATATTTGTGGAGGTTGCTGTAGAATAGATGATTGTGATTTTAAAGGAAGAATTCCAGATAACTTGGATAAATTACAGAATGTAACATGTACTCCTGAGAAAAAACAGCGTCTGCTACGTAAAATGATAGACAGTTTTATGTATAAATATCATTTTAAATGACCGAATATCGTTTATTGTGTATATTTGAGAAAAATCCTATAGCACATCAGCGTGTGCGTATAGAGGTTAATTATGATACCAAAGGGAAAACATTGGCACCATTCTTGAGAAAGGTGTCTATGTCCGATATGGTGGGGCATGTGGTGCCGGAATGTTGCGAGTTATATCAACTAATGGAGCATTGTGGTTTTACTACGCAGCCTTTTTATCTTCCTCAAATAATATTAACTAATTACCAAGTATCTGATTTTCTTACAAACTATCCATATAAATATATACAATCAAGTAAAGG
>ONPG01000011.1 GCA_900319645.1 uncultured Bacteroidales bacterium | reverse complement strand
GAAGATTTTCCATATGGATTGCAGATCGTAAAAGATTTGGCGCAAACACATCAAATAGAGACACCTGTAATAGATAGAGTGTTGTTGTGGGGGAATAAAATGATTAAAAGATGTTAGAAAAGATACAAGAAAAAATAAAACAATTTGTTGGTATAAACTTTGTGGACAGTTTATACAAGGCAATAACGTTCCGTGACTTTTTTATAGCCGCCTTTCCTTCTTGTTTGCTGCGGAAAGTCCGCAAAGTGCGACAGAAACAAGAGCAAAAAATTGAGGCATTAAAGCAACAAGACAAATGCCGTGTTTTGTTCTTTTTGCAGACTCCGTCTGTGTGGAAGTATGACAGTCTATATAGAAAACTGGAAAGTTCGGAATGGTTTGAACCGCTGATAGTGGTATCTCCTTATAATGTGCATCTTAATTATGATATGCAGGAGTGTTTCCGAGTGATGCATCAGACCGAAGATTTTGCCCGAGAGAGAGGGTATCAATATATCAGCGCATACAATTGGGAAAAACGCCAATGGAGAGATATAAAGAAAATGTGTAGTCCGGATGTGGTGTTTTTTACCAAACCGTATAAAGATACATTGCCGGCATACCACATTTATCACTACACAGACGTGTTGACATTATATGTGCCGTACGGAATTAATTGTATGCATCTGTATCACAATAATTACGAGCTTCCTTTTCAATCTTTGCTATGGAAGTTTCTGGTAGAGACGGAGTTTCAGAAGCACTATGCAGAGATTTATGAGAAGAGCCACGGTGATAATGTGGAGATAGTGGGTGCTCTGGCGGAAGAGAAACTGATGCAGGAAGAGTACGTGGCAAAAGATGTCTGGAAAAAGCAGGAAAAGAAAAAGAAACGGATTATCTGGGCGCCGCATCACACGGTCGATTATTTGTTTAATTTCTCTAATTTCCTGAATTACTGCGAGGACATGTTGCGGCTGGCAGAGGAGTACAAAGACGAAGTACAATTTGCGTTTAAGCCGCATCCGGTATTGAAATTCAAGCTCATCAACTTATGGGGATTAGAGAAGACGGAAGCGTATTACCGCAGATGGAAAGAACTGGAGAACGGACAGATAGAGCAGGGCGATTATATTGATTTGTTTAAGACCTCGGACGCGATGATACATGATTGTGCTTCGTTCACGGTAGAGTACCTCTACGCGCAAAAGCCGGTATTATTCCAGATACGGGACGAGAAAGTGAAAGAGGAGTTTAATACATTCGGGCAGATGTGTCTGGATAAACACTATTTGGCTTATTCGAGAGAAGAGACGGAGAAGTTTATTCGCGAGGTAGTGATTGCCGGAAAAGACCCGAAGAAAGCAGAACGTGAACAATTCTACAAGCAATACCTCTATCCGAAAGACGGTGTGATGCCTTCAGATAAGATATTTGAGATATTGAAAACAACAATCGGAAAATAATATCAATATATGAATAAAATCAATTGGAAAGCCATTTGGCAGCAGAGTTGGCCGCATTTGGTGGCGGTGAGTATTTTTGTTGTGCTGGTAATGGTGTATTTTGCCCCTCAGGTGTTTGAGGGCAAGCAGTTGCCGCAGGGCGATATGATCAGTTCGTACGGCATGGGACACGACGCGAAGGAATACCATGAGCAGACAGGCGAATGGAGTCACTGGTCGAACGCGATGTTCGGTGGCATGCCGTATAATGCTACTTCCGGCGTGGACTCGAAGAGTGTTTTTCGTCCTTTAGCACAATGGGTGAAATGCGGCTTTAACGGTTTGACCAGCGGTGTGCTGTGGCTGCTGTTAATAGGCTTCTATATTTTTATGCTGGCGGTCGGATGTAGTCCGTGGCTGAGTATAGTGGGTGCTATCGCATTTGCGTTCGGGTCGTATAACCTGATTATTATTGATGCCGGACACGTGACCAAGGGATGGGTATTGGCGACGATGCCTGCCGTTATCGGCGGCTGCATGTTATGTTATCGCAAGCATTATATAGCCGGATTCATCGTGACGTTGATTGCAACGGGGCTGAATGTGTATTGGAACCACCAGCAGATTTCTTATTATACGCTGCTGATGCTGATACCATTAGCGGTCAGTTATTTCATTTATGCGTTGCGAGAGAAAGATCAGAAACATTTCTGGGTCGCATCGTGTATCTTGCTGCTGGCTGCCGTCATGGCGGTTGCTCCTGCGGCAGACAAGTTAGTGCCGACGTGGGACTATTCCAAGGAGACGATGCGTGGCGGCGCTGTGTTGCACGGAGCTGCTGACAGCGAGGCGGGCAAGTCAGGATTGAACAGGGACTATGCGTTTATGTGGAGTTACGGCAAAGCGGAGACGATGACGTTGCTGATTCCTAATTTCTACGGAGGAAGCAGCCATTACTCTTTGGACGAAGACAGCGAGACCTACAAGACCATTAAGAAATACGCCGGCACATCGCAGGCGAAGCAGTTTGTGAAGGCCGTTCCGACCTATTGGGGCGACCAGCCGTTCACTTCCGGTCCTGTGTATGCGGGGGCTATCATCTGTTTCCTTTTTGTGTTGGGTCTGATAGTAGTACCGGGCAAAGAGCGCTGGTGGTTGTTGGTGGCTGCGGTTATCGGTATTGTTCTCTCATGGGGACGCAACTTCCCGGAGTTGAACAACTGGCTGTTTGACCATCTGCCGCTGTACAACAAATTCCGTACGCCCAGTATGGCGTTGGTGATGACAACTACAGCGATGGCGATGTTAGGCATGTTAGCGATGAAGGAAGTAGTAGAGCGCAGAGTGAGTCTCAATCAGGTGGGTATAGCCGGAGGAATTACTGCCGTTATTTGCTTGCTGTTTGTTCTTTTCCCCGGTTTGGCGGGGGCGTTTACCGCTTCAGTAGATGCACAAATGCCGGAATGGCTGACAGATGCCATCATCGCAGACCGTCGGCATATGCTGACCGCAGACGCTTGGCGGAGCATTGTTTACGTTCTGGTGGCTACGGTGGGAATCGTTGTATATCTGAGAGCGGAGAAGATGAAAAGTGTTGTGCTGGTGGGCATCATAGGAGCACTCACGCTGGCTGATCTATGGGCGGTGGATAAACACTATCTGAACGACAGCCATTTTGTAGCGAAGAAGCAGCAGTTGATCACTCCGACCGCAGCGGACAAGCAGATTCTGGCGGATAAAGATCCGGACTATCGTGTGCTGAATCTGGCATCGAACACATTCAATGAGTCGCGTACCAGTTATTTCCACAAGACAATAGGCGGTTACAGCCCGGCTAAGTTACGCAGATACCAGGATATTATTGATTATTATCTGTCCGGTCGCATCAATATGAATGTAATCAATATGTTGAATACGCGCTATGTGATCACGCAGCAAGGAGTACAGCGCAACTACGAGGCGTTCGGCAATGCGTGGTTCGTGAATTCAGTAGAGTGGGTGAACTCGCCGAATGAGGAGATTGAGGCTATCGGCGATGCTGATTTAAAGGCGGTTGCGTTTGTGGATACATGCTGGCGGAGTAAGGTTAAGGGGCAGAATATGATGACGCAGCCTGCGAAGATCGTATTGACGAAGTACGCTAATCCGGGTAACCTGTTCTATGAGAGCGAGAGCGTGGAGGATGGTTTGGCAGTATTCTCGGAGGTGTATTACAAGACATGGAAAGCCTTTGTGGACGGCGTGGAAGTGCCTGTTGTACGCGCGAACTATATCTTGCGCGCGGTAGAGGTGCCTGCCGGCAAACATACGATCGAATTCCGCTGTCAAGACGAGTTGTTGGAAAAGACACAGATCATTTCTATCATCGCTTCTTGTGCCGCCGTGTTAGCAATACTGCTCCTGTTGGTGTTCCGCAAAAAGATTGAAAAGGAATGAACCTTCTAACTATCAATAGTTTCGATTGCTCTGCGCAGGCTTCCGGCGGAGTAAACCAGACAACCGTTGCGCTGACCACCTATTTTACAAAGCATTGTGGAATCCATTGCTTTTTGGGCTTCTTCGAGCCCTTGCCTCCAGACAAAGAGCCCTTGCCGTTGTTTGAAGGACGCATCTGTCTCAACAGGAATCTGGATAGAGAGGCATTTGCACAATTCCTTACCGGTAATCATATTGATGTTGTCCAAGTGAACTTCCTCAAAAAGCAGAATCTGGTGGTAATGCCGCAACTATACGAGATAGCACATCAATGCGGCGCTAAACTGATATATGCCTTCCATATGTGTCCCGGCTTTCAGGTTGTGACATACGGGTCTTGGGAAAGGATGCTATACGGATGGAAACATAGCGATAGTGCGGTTCCTGAGACCAAGAAATGGCTGATGACGAAGACTCAACCCGTATGGAAACCTTTAGCCAGACGCATTTTGCAATCCAAGTATCGAATACCATACGAGTCTTCCGACAGAGTAGTTGTGCTTTCCAAAAACTATTTCGCGCCTTACCTCTATTATGCCGGTATCAAGCATACCGACAAAATGAAGGCGATTGGAAATTCGTTACGTTTTTCTCAATTTGCTACGGAGGAAGATATTCAGACCAAAGAGAAAACGGTGATTGTTGTTGCGCGTTTTGACGAAGATACCAAGCGTATCTCGCTTGCTCTGAAAGCATGGCGGGCAATAGAGAAAGATACTCTATATCAGGACTGGAAACTGCAACTGGTAGGAGCCGGACGAGACATGCCATTCTATCGCTATCTGGTGAGGAAATGGAATCTGCAACGCGTTGAATTCACCGGGCAACAAAACCCTATGGAATATTACAGGCGTGCGTCCATCTTCTTAATGACCAGTTCCGCAGAAGGTTGGCCGATGGTATTAATGGAGGCTGCTCAAATGGGAACTCCTGTTGTGGCAATGGATTCGTTTGGATCACTGCATGATATGGTAAAGGACGGAGAGAACGGACGCATCGTTCCGAATAATAACATACAAGCATTTTCTTCAGCCTTGCGCGAAGTGATGAGCCAGGAAGCAATGCGCAAAGAGATGGCCATGCAGGCTATCCAAACCAGTAAGGCCTTTCGTATGGAGAAAATTGCGTCCCA
Organism: uncultured Bacteroidales bacterium; assembly: GCA_900319645.1. Lineage (GTDB taxonomy): Bacteria > Bacteroidota > Bacteroidia > Bacteroidales > Paludibacteraceae > Colicola. The sequence continues at coordinate 57,684 of ONPG01000011.1, read as the reverse complement.
ATGGATGAGTTTGTTTGACCAACTAATGCAGAAGAAACCATGAGAGTATCTGTTATCACGATTACCTATAATGCCGAGCGATGGCTGGAACGGACGATGCAGAGCGTGCTGGCGCAGAGTTGCAAAGACTATGAATATATCATCGTCGATGGCGGTTCAAAAGATGGCACAATCGATATCGTAAAGCGTTTGGAGCCGTTGTTTGAGGGACGATTGTCCTGGAAGTCGGAACCGGACAAGGGACTCTACGATGCTATGAACAAGGGGATTGCGCGTGCAAAAGGCGATTTCCTTTGGTTCGTCAATGCCGGCGACGAGATCTATGCGCCGGATACATTGGCACATGTGGTAGCTGCGGCTACGGAAGATACGGATATTGTCTATGGCAAGGCGTGTATCGTCAATGCGGAGGGTGTCAAGGTAAGCGAGCATCATAAAGTGACACCGCCGGACTTACAGCGCAAGCATTTTCTGAACGGTTTGGTCGTGAGCCACCAGGCTATATTGGTTCGCCGCACTATTGCTGCGAATTATGACACGCGCTATCGCATTTGTGCAGACTACGATTGGTGTGTGCGTGCGGTAACGGCTTCGCGGAAGAATGTGTATCTGGATGAATATGTGTGCAAGTTCCTGACGGAAGGCGTGAGCAAGAAACAAAGAAAACGCGCCTGGAAGGAGCGTTTTCATATCATGTGTACTCATTTCGGAGTAGCGCGTACGTTGTGGGCGCATTTCCTGATTGCGCTTCACTATCCGTTCTCGATCAAGTACTGATCACTTCAGCATTTTTCTGATTTCACACAGTTCCTCTTTGACGCGGAGAAGAATATCCAAAGCCGCCTGACGCTCGTCGGAGTGTTTGCTGTTGCTTTGCAACTCCCGGCGGATAGCTTCCAGACGCGTGATATGGAGTTCGTCACGGATGTATTTGATACGTTTGATGAGTTCCTGATCCTCCAAGGTGTAGTAGCGGTTGCCATGACCATCCTTGCGTGGACTCAACTCCGCAAACTCTTTCTCCCAATACCGCAACGTGGAATCCATCACACCTGTTTCGGCAACGGTCTCGCGCATAGAATAATATCTTTTTCCCGGTTCCATTATTTGCAGATTTTCAGTTTCTTGCCGGCACGAATAGCATCACTTTTCAGTCCGTTCCATTGTTTGAGTTGCTTGACCGAGCAATGGAATTTCTTGGCTATCGTGCTGAGGCTGTCTCCGTTTTTGATGGTGTAATATGTTACGCCGTTGATGCGATAAGCTCCGTTGATGGAGGTCACTTTTGCGAGGTCGATCTCGGCACGCCGGTTGTTGATCAGACTATCCGCTTTGTATGCCATGATCGTATCCTGCTGCTCGATAAAGAGTCCGACTTTCTCCGCCGGAAGCACTAAGGCATAGCTGCTTCCGCCAGGCAATACGTCCCGCGAATACTGGGGATTCAGACGTCTTAGTTCGCTGATGGGAATACCCAGATTGTCAGCGGCTTGCTGCAAGTGCATTCGCTGGGTAGTACGAATGGTGTCAGTGATCATTGTTTGCTCGATAGGAGCTTTGCAAATACCGTGTTCTTCGCCATAATTCATCGCGTAGTTGGCGGCAATGAAGATAGGCACGTAGTTACGCGTTTCGCGCGGCAGATAGGGATAGATAGACCAGAAATCGCGTTTGCCTCCAGCACGCCGGATTGCTTTGTTGACGTTTCCGCTACCGCAGTTGTAGGCGGCAATGACGAGATTCCAGTCGCCATAAATGCTATACATGTTGCTCAGGAAGCGGCAAGCCGCTTCTGTGGAGCGGATCGGATCCATCCGTTCGTCCACGAGCGAGTTGATTTCCAGTCCGTAGAGTTTGCCGGTTCCGGGCATAAATTGCCAAAGTCCGGCAGCTCCCATGTGAGAACGTGCCATAGGATTCAGCGCAGACTCGATAACCGGCAGGTATTTCAGTTCGTATGGCAGTTGGTATTTGCCGAGTGTTTCCTCGAAGATCGGGAAATAGTATTCTCCCATGCGCATGAGTCTGGCAACCTGCTTCGGGCTGCGTTTGACGTATCTGAGAATGAACGCGCGGACGCGCTCGTTGTACGGCAACTCGATGACGCACGGCAACGCTTGGAGACGCGTTTTATAGACCGAATCGGGTAGAGTAGTCGTGTCGTGAACCGCCACACAATCTGTGGTGTCGAGCCACTGGAGGCAATGCTCAAACCATTTGATTTCTATGTTGGAGAGTCCTATCGTGTCGGTTGACCGTCGGTTGACCGTCGGCTGACTGTCGGTAAGAACCGCTTCGGCACTATCGGCTGCCACCAGCGGAATCAATTCGAGTGACTCCACATTGACGGTGTCTGCAGCGAGTGTGTCGCTGAGGTGTTCCTCTGCCTGAGCAAAAGGCAGGAAGGCAGAGAGGAGGAAGATGATTATCAGTAGATTTCTCAAAATTGTATAGCTAATTTTAATTCAGCGGATCGCTGTGTGTAAGGGTCAAAATGAATCTGCGGTTCCAGATTGATACTCAAGTCGGGCGAGATGTCGTAGTCAAAGAGTTGTGCGTCCACGTAGGCGTCAATAATGGAGAGTGCATAGACCACGACCGTTGCAAGAATCGAGTAGTCTCGGTATCGCCGCATGGTACTCTGGCGGTTTTTGAGGGTGTTGAGCCATGTGCTTTCGCCACCGAGCCGCTCCAAGGTGTATCCCGCAGGCATAACGGCTATATAGCTCTTCTGCTCATCGGTGGTGACAGTTCCCGCCTGGATGTCGTTGTAGAGGTCGAGGTAAGCGGTTTTGTAGTTGCTGTAACGTCCTTGTGTCCAACTGATGGCATAGCCGCATCCCATGAACGCGCCATAGACAATCGGCAGTTTCCAGTAGGAGCCGTTGTAGATCTGTCCCGCTCCGGGAATGATAGCACCCAGCCAAACCGCCTTGATCGCATCGGGTTTCTTGGTCAGGTCCACATAATAGCGGTAGTTCTCCTCCGTGGTAGTGGTGTCCGGCTTGTAGTATATCTCGCCGGACTGCGCCATGAGTGACGCAGCCACGGTAAGCAGCACTATGAGCAAACGGTATCTCAACTGAGTTTGCGGATGATTTGTTTCAGTTCGTCCTGGTTGGCAAAAGCAATCACCACTTTGCCATCCTGAATCTTCACCTTCAGTCCCAAGGCATTGCTCAGGTCTTTCTGGAGCTCTTCGTAGTCGTTTCCGGCTTTGGCTTTGCGCTCTTTGGGCTTGTCCGTCTTGTCCTCTTGCGCCAGCGCTTCCACTTTGCGCACGGAAAGACCTTCTTTCAGAATACGCTGATAGAGAGCCAATTGACGCTCAGCACTTGGCGTAGCAAGGATAGCACGGGCATGTCCCATGTCGATTTTCTTCTCCTTGATTCCCACCTGGATCTCAGCCGGCAGTTTGAGCAAGCGGAGATAGTTCGCCACGGTAGCGCGTTTCTTGCCCACCCGTTCGGACATCCGCTCCTGCGTCAGGTTGTAGTCGTCCATGAGACGCTGGTAGGCGAGTGCTATCTCGATAGCATCGAGGTCTTCGCGTTGGATGTTCTCGATGAGCGCCCATTCCATTACCTGCTCGTCTTTCGCCGTGCGGATATAGGCAGGAATCCGCTCCAAACCAGCCAGTTTGCTGGCTCTGAAGCGGCGCTCGCCTGCGATGATCATATACGTGCCATCACCGTTGTCGCGTAGCGTAATCGGCGAGATCACGCCGTGCTCACGGATGGAGTCGGACAGTTCCTGCAAGGCTTCCTCGTCGAACGTGCGTCTCGGCTGATCCGGGTTTGCCACGATCTTGCTCAACTCAATCTCGGAAATCGAACTGCCACCGTTAGTGTCCACGTGGCTTGTGTCAATCAGGGCGTCTAAACCGCGCCCCAGGCCTGTGATCTTTTTCATTGTCTCTTAATCAATTCTTTGGCTAATGCTTTGTAGTTTTGTGCGCCTTTGGAGCTGGCGTCGTAGTCCAGAACTGAAAGTCCGTGCGAAGGCGCTTCGCTAAGGCGCACGTTGCGGGCAATGACCGTGTTGAAGACCAAGTCTCCGAAATGGCGTTTCACTTCTTCATAGACCTGATTGCTCAATCTCAGACGGTTGTCAAACATCGTCAGCAGGAATCCCTCGATTTTCAGATCCGGATTGAGTTTGGATTTGATAATCTTGATTGTATTCAGCAGTTTGGCAATACCCTCCAGCGCAAAGAATTCGCATTGAACAGGGATAATCACACTATCGCTTGCAGTTAAGGCATTGACGGTGATGAGACCCAGCGAAGGACTACAGTCGATAAGAATATAATCGTATTCGCTACGTAGCGGCTGTAGCAAATTCTTAAGCAGGAGCTCGCGGTGGTCCATGTTCAGCATCTCTATCTCTGCGCCCACCAAGTCGATGTGACTTGGGATCAGGCTGAGGTTTTTGGTAGGTGTCTCAACGATAGCTTTGTGCGGGTCAACGCCGTTTACCAGACATTCATAGATTGTATTGTCGAGGTCGCGTATCTCCACGCCTAGACCGGACGAGCTGTTGGCTTGCGGGTCTGCGTCGATGAGTAGCACACGCTTGCCCTCTTTGGCTAAAGCCGCCGAGAGGTTGATAGAGGTGGTGGTTTTGCCCACGCCGCCTTTTTGGTTTGCTAATGAAATAACTTTACTCATATATGTTCTATTATTGTTTCTGTATCTATTTGCCGGCAGGCATAATTGGCATACCGGCAGTGGTTGGTTCCGTGGCAAGTGCAGGGGCGACACTTGAGGTCATTTCGTTGTACGATGTCTTCCTTGCGTTGTTTCCAGCCGGCAAATCCGATGACCGGATGAGTAGCACACCAGACGCTGACCGCGCGTAGTCCTACGAGGCTGGAGAGATGCTGGTTGGCACTATCCATACAGATCATCACATCCAGCTGTCGCATCAGTTCCAGTTCCTGCGCCAGACGGAGTTGTCCGGCTATGCTCTCTGTGCGCGGAAAGACAGTAGACCATTGACGTAGCATTTCGCATTCAATCTTGCCCGCCCCAAAGAGGAAAACACGTGTCTCCGGGTCCGCCGTCAACCGTTCGATAAGTTCTTTGGTCACGCGGTAGGGCAGCATATTGGATTTGGATTTGGCGAAAGGCGCCAAGCCTATCCACCTGCCTGTTTTCGTACCGAAACGTTTGCTCACGTCGCTTGCCGCCTTCAGGTTGACAGGAATGGCGGTAAAGTCCGTGTCGGTCTCCAGTCCGGCTCGCCGGAAAGTGTCGCAGTAGCGGTCGAACTCGCTGGGAATTCGGAGACGGGTGCAACCGAGTTGTGTGATCAGTTGTTTTTGCAGTCGTCCGTAGCGAATGATGGTAACAGGTTTTCCGCTCAGCATCATCAGCCCATCGAGCACACGTGTTCTGCGGACGTTCTGCAGGTCAATCACGCAGTCCACTTGTCCGCGCAGTTGCCGCCATAACGCCAGGACACCTTTCCAGTCCAAGTGGTTGTCCACCTCGTGAAACACCACATTGGGCATGCCGGCGAACATGGCGCCCAGATCTTTCTTGCTGGCGATGACAAATCGGTCATCCGGGTAGCGCCGGCTCAACGATGCTACAACCGGAACGGTCATAGCCACGTTTCCTAAAGTTGCCAACCGGATGATCAGATAAGTCATAACTTGCTTGCTTCTTGTTTGACAGCCTCCAGCCACGCCTCTTTGTCGGGGAACGACTGTTTGCCGTTACTCCACCGGCTCCAACACGCGCCGAAATAGTAGGTCAGTGTATCTCCTAAATTATACGCGCGCGCTGCGAACAACACATCGCCTTGTACCATACAAGTTCCTCCGCGAGGTATCACTACCGCCAGATAATTGCTTCCCTGGGTGGTGGAACCGTTGTATTCGTAGTTCATTTTGGCAGCGGTCTTGTCGCTCAGCGCGTCTTCGGCTAAGGTGACAATACCTTCGTTGCCATCAGCGTAGATATTGGTGGTGTCTGTTCCTTCGTGCAGGTAGATGCCGCCGCCGACCCACATGATTCCTTCGTAGGTGTTGTCACCGGTTAGTACCACTTCCGCTTTGTTCAGTATTTTGCCTGCTTCAGCAGTAATCGTGATTTGCTCGCTCAGCAGGTGACCATGAACCAAGAGGCTGTCGTAACTCAGACGGAAGATGAATTTCTCCGGCGTTTGCTCCAGAATCTCATAACGGTCGTACGCTCCGCCTACATAGATTTGGTCGTCCGGATCTTCGTCCACCATCACTACCAAACCGCCCGCTCCGCAGGTGTGCCCCACTTTGTAGCAATCCAGTCCTTTGCCATAGTTGATATGGTAGGGCAGGCCCATAACGTGCTCGCGGTAGTAGAAACTGTCCACGATAAGTTCGGGCGACGCTTTGAGCCACAGATCCACACCGTTGGAGGGGTTCTCGGGACGCAAGGCAGGACCGTACATGCGGAAAGCGGCATATTCGTTTTCCCACGCGAAGTCATCTTTGCGTTCCGGCACGTAACGACCATACACTTTGGGTTGTACGGCTTCTTTCTGACAAGCACTCAAACAGAGCGCCATCAATGCGAAAAATGCTATTTTTTTCATTTCGGCTGTCTTCCAATATAGGCGAGGATGCCTCCATCTACATAAATAATTTGTCCATTGACGGCGTCGGATGCGTGCGAAGCAAGGAAGACGGCTGTTCCTCCTAACTCATCGGCTTGCAGCCAGCGTCCGGCCGGTGTCTTTGCGCAGATGAAACTGTCGAACGGATGTTTGCTGCCGTCGGGTTGCGGTTCGCGCAACGGAGCGGTCTGCGGCGTAGCAATGTAGCCCGGGCCGAGACCGTTGCACTGGATGTTGTATTCGCCGTACTCTGAGCAGATGTTACGGGTCAGCATTTTCAGACCGCCTTTCGCAGCGGCATATGCGCTTACGGTCTCACGTCCGAGTTCGGACATCATCGAGCAGATATTGATGATCTTTCCTTCGCGGCGCTCCATCATCTCCGGCAGAACTGCAGCGGAAACGATATACGGCGCAACAAGGTCAATATCAATCACTTGCTGGAACTCTTCGCGCTTCATCTCGTGCATGGGAATGCGTTTGATGATGCCGGCGTTGTTGACGAGAATATGGATAGCTCCGACCTCCTGGTGGATCTGCTCAACAAGTGCTTTGACGGCATTCTCGTCGGTCACATCGCACACGTATCCGTGCGCGTTCATTATTCCTTCTGCGTGATAAGCCTCGAGCGCTTTGTCAATCGCTTCCTGGCTGCGCGCGTTGAAGATGATGTTTTCCGCTCCTGCTTGTGCAAATGCTTTTGCGATGGCGAAGCCTATTCCGTAGCATGCACCTGTAACCCAGGCGTTCTTGCCTTCCAAAGAAAAAAGATTGTTCATTTGTTTGGATGTATTAGGTTGTTTACTTCAAGTCAGTTATCTTGCTGAAATCCTGGTCTCCGTAGTCGAGGTTCTCACCGCCCATTCCCCAGATGAAGGTGTAGTTGTGTGTAGCAGCAGCCGAGTGGATGGACCATTCCGGCGAGAGCACGGCTTGGTTGCCTTTCATCCAGATGTGGCGTGTCTCCTCCACTTCGCCCATGAAATGGCAAACGGCTTGCTCTTCGGGTACCTCGAAGTAGAAATACGCTTCCATACGGCGGCTGTGAACGTGTGCGGGCATCGTGTTCCAAACGCTACCCGGTGCGAGTTCGGTCATTCCCATTTGCAGTTGGCAGGTAGGCAGAACCTGGTTGACGAGCATCTTGTTGATATCCCGTTCGTTGGACATCTCCAGACTGCCCATGTGCGCAACCACGGCGTCGGCTTTGGTCACTTTTTTGTTCGGATAAGCGCAATGAGCGGTAGTGGAGTTGAAATAGAAGAGGGCAGGGCAGTTGGCGTCCAGGCTCTCGAACTTCACTTCGCGGTCGCCGCGGCCGAGGTAGAGTGCCTCTTTGTAGTCCAACTCAAACACCTCGTCGCCTGCTATCACGCGGCCTTTGCCACCCACGTTGAAGATACCCATCTCGCGGCGTGTCAGGAAATACGGTGCTTTGAGCGGATCGATTGCTTCCAGAAGCAGGGTCTCGCCTACAGGCATTGCACCGCCTACGATCATTCGGTCGTACATGGAATAAACCATATTCACTTCGTTCTTTACAAACACGTTCTCAATCAGGAAATCCTTGCGGAGACGTGTGGTGTCGTAACTCTTTGCGTCAATCGGGTTTGACGCGTACCGTACTTCATAATTTGTTTTCATATTATTGGTTGTTTTTAGTATTCTTTTTGAGGCGGTCCTTTTTGAATTCCCAAAGCCAAGCCAGATTGAGACTGAGGCTCATAGGGCTTGCCATGTTGAAATAATCGGTAAGGCTTGTGCCGAAGACACCTCCGAAACTGTAGTTGAAGCGTGCTTCAAACTGATACAATCCGGCATTGCGTGAGCGGTAATAGAATCCCGCTCCAGCAGCTAATCCCCAGTCGAAAGGATGATCCACTGTCGCATATTGTGTGCCGGCGGTGGTCAGTTCCTGTCCTTTGCCTCCTCCGTCTTTGACGCAGTATCCTATCTGCGGACCGAGGTTGAAAAAACCTCTCCATCGTTCGCTGCCGAAATTGATGTTCATCAGCAGCGGCAGTTCGAGGTAGTGCAGTTCGCGGCTGTAACGTCCGGCATCGCCTGTCTCCGCCCAACCGCGGTGCATGTAGTTCAGTTCGACTTGGACTGCGCAGTATTTGTGTCCGGCGTACCGGAACACCAATCCTCCGTTTCCGCCTAAGACGCTCGCTTTGGTAATGGGCGTCATGTTCGCGACGGTAGGCTGGAAAATCACACTGCTCGCCGAGACGCCTGCATGGAAGCCGAAATAGAACTCCGGCACTCGCAAACGCGGCTGGGCGAAAGCGGAAAACGGTAAGCAGAGAGCAGTAAGAACCATCAGTCCCCACCATCTTGCACTACTATGTTTCCTTTCTGTTTTCAGTTCTCAGTTTTCAGTTTTTATTTTCACCTTTCCACCACCTGCACGCCTGTGTTCTGCCATCCGTCCTCTTCGTTGGCGCGGAACCAGTGGATGTCGGATTGCATGCCGGTGTATTCCTGTTCGCCCTGCAGCCAGCGGAGCATAGCGTTCATCAGATCATAGCCCAACAAGTCGTATCGGGGCGTGTCGGACACGTGCTCCGTAGCGAAATACTTGTTCCAGAGAGCGTCGTACGCCGTGAGGTCGGCGAGGCCCGTGAATACCGACGTGTATATCTGCGGCAGGCGGATATCTTCGCGCTGCCAGGAGTACTGGCTGAGAAGGATAATATCGTATCCGCGGCGGGCATATTGCTCGATATGCGGAATCATCGTGCGCACACGGTTGTATTTGTCGCTGTGGAGAATAATCAGATTCGTTTTGGCGGCATCCAGTGCGTATTCGATCGAGTCGTTCAGTACGTCGCGAATGGTGGTGGAGACAGACGCGATCTTGTCGGTCTTCATCTTTTTGTGCAATTCGCGTACACAACCGGCCACTTCCGCTTCTTTGGCTTCGACGGTCACACAATGCAGGATCGTGTCGCGTTGGCTGATCCATCGGCAGAAAGCCTCTGCCTCTTGTGCGTCTGTGGAATTGAACTGCATCAGTTGCGGGTTGCCCGCCAGATTGACGTCATCGCTGAACGGGAGCAGCAACGGCACGTTGTGCGCCTGGCACCATTCGCTCATCCGCTCAATCTGAACAGGGTAGGCAAGTCCGATGATACCTTGAGTATTTTCTAACTCTATGCAACTGGTGTCACACAACTCCGCCACGCGGCGGTCGCTACGTTCGGTGTCATAAACACGCAGGCGGTAGAAGATACTGTCGTTTTGCGCTTCGTGCAACGCCAGCAATGCGCCTTGGTAGAACTCCATGATACGCTCTGCGTTCGCACCGCGTTTGGTCTGTTTGCTCTCGAACGGCAACATCAACGCCAGTTCTACGGTCCGCTGACCATCGGCGGGCTGTGTCAGGAAGGGCACAACAGGTGCTACAGCCGCAACGGAGTCGGCTGCAATAGTGTCGGCCGGCATAATGGTTTGGGCTGCGACGCTGTCCACAGCCGTTGTGTCGGTGGCAGCCAAGGTATCTGCTACGGCCACTTGGTTGGTAGCGGCAATCATGATCGTGTCGTGACGTACGATGGTCACGGTGTCCACTATGACGACCGTGTCGTGTTTCACCGGTGCTTGGGCTTCTATCTTGCGGCCGGTAGGGATATAGAGTGTCTCGCCGAAGTGCAATCCGCGCTCTTTGAGTTGTGGATTCATGCGGACGATCTCGCTTTGCGGCACATCGAAATTCTTACCGATGCGGTACAAACCGATACTCTTCTCCACTTCGTAGCGATAGACCTCTTCGCCGTTTACCGTGTCCACCGGACATTCCGGTTTTTGCGCGCGGAGAGTAGTTGCGGCCAACAATGCCGCCAATATGTAAACGTATTTCTTCATGCTTTTTGGTATTTTCTCTTTCTGATAAACATCACCACTAATCCGATGAGCGCCAGGATTGCAACGGGGCTGATCGTGCTCACCAGCTGTACGTTCAGCCGTTCATCGTGTGCGCGACGGTCGTTGAGCAAGCGGAGCGGGATATCTTTCTCTCGCAGGCTGATGAGTCCTTCCGCATCGGTGAGCCAGAGCACGCTGTTGACAGCCACATCGCGGTTGCTGAACTGCATGCCGCTGTAACGGTCGTATCCCATCGGCAGCGGCTGACCTTTCTGCAACTCGTTGCTCAGGACGCTTCCGCTGGCTATCACCACTTGACGGGTTCGAGGGCTTTGCTTGCGTACCGGTTCGTCGGTAATAAGGCCTTCGGGTGCGATCCTGTGTGCGAAAGTGCTTCCGAACACGCCTTCCAACGAAACGGCAACCGGCACGTACTGGTATCGGAACTGTTCCGTATCAGGATTCATATCGCTCAGATCGACTTTGCCCGGAGTGGCAGTGACGCGGCTTGCCGTACTGGTGGCAAGCAGCACACGTTTGTCAATCCCGTCTTCGCCGCCCACGGCATCTATCGGGCTGACGAACGTACTCATCACCTGGCCGAGGTTTTTGGTGATCGGACTGATCTGGCTGGTCAGCAGCAGAGGCGCAAAGGTCCACGGCATCGGCTGCAGATTGGTCTGAGCGGGATCAGTGCTCACGTTCACCGGAACGGGCAGACACTGGATGTCTTGCACGAGAGCCGGATTAACGCGGACGCCGTAGCGGAAGAGCATCTCTGTGAGCCCCAAGTCAAGCGGTAGCACGGGTGTGAATCCCTCTTGCTGTAGCACTTCCTCGCTCAGCCGAACGCCGTTAAGCGCCCATAGAACGGCTCCGCCGCGCATAATATACTGATCAATAATATATTTGTCAGCATCGCTGAACGGAGTCTGCGGGTCGGCGATGATGATCGCTTTGTAGCCGTCCAACACATGAATGTCATTTCCCAGCTGACCTCTATCCACTTGGAAATAGCGGCTGAGAGCTGTCATTAAGTCGTAGGTGTGCGCTTCGTCGGTCTCGCCGTGGCCTTCTATAAACGCCACGCGTGGTGTCTCTTTCTGCTCCAAAAGACTCAGCGCTTCCATAATCACGAACTCCAACTGCTCGATGCTGGCATTCAGGTTCTCTTCGCCGCTCATTCCGCGAGTGTTGCGTAGCAGTTGTACCACCGCTTTCTTGCCTTTGTATCGCACAAGCATATAGGGATAAACGGTCGTCTGAGCCGTTTTGCCGTTCTGCTCCCGCTCGTGGATAATAATGGGCGTCAGCCCGAGGGAATCGGCGAGGGAAGTGGTGACGGGTGATTGGTGATGGGTGATTTTGGCATAGACTGCCATCTCCTCGATGGTCTCTTCGGCGGCTTTTTTCAGCCTGCGGAAACCGGCGTTGAGGTCTCCGTCCAAAAAGAGGGTCACGTGTACCGTTTCGTCGGTGTTGCGAAGCAGCTGTTTGGAGGCTTCGCTGAGGCTATAACGCTTGTCGTCCGTCAGATCCCAACGGACGGGCAGCAGGTAGGCGACGGCATTGATTGCCGCCAGCACTACCGCTAATCCTATAAGTTGATAGCCTTTCACTATTGTTTATTTTTTGATGCTTTCCCACACTTCCTGGTTAATCACTACCGGATATTTGGCACGAAGCTGCTTGATCCACTCTGCCTCGAGGTAATCCTGATAATCGGTAGTCACTTTGCCTTTCTCGTCGCTCCATGTCTCCGGCGCTTTCAGCGTCTTGCCGATACAGATGATAACCGGCAGTTGCTCGTTCTGAGTGCACTCGGCGCCTTTCAGTTTGAAGCCGTATTTGTCAATCATCGGCTCTTTGCCTTTTTCCCACATGCCGTGCTGCACTTTGACGTACTTCACGCTGTCGGTATTGATACGATGGTTAATATAGCTGTCAATCGAGTCTTTGTCGGCGCTCTTGATAATCGTTTTGGCAGCCTTGGCGCTTGCTTGGTCTTTGCATTGCAGCAGATAGCCTTTCCAGCGCGGAGTCTCCCATGTGTAATTTTTCTTGTTGGCCTTGAAGTATTTCTCCAGTCCGGCAGTGTCTTTGGCTGCTTTGTCCCAGACCTCGCGGAGCGAAACCTCGAAGAGCAGAATACCGTCGTGATACTCTTGTACCAGATGGCGCAACTCCGGGTATTTCTCCTCCAGATGAGCGTCAGCGTACTCTTTCACCTCTTTGTCGCTCATGGTCTCGGGCAGATTGTATTCCGCACGGGTCTTGCGTGCAAAGCTCTTGGCGGCTTCGCCGAAGCGCTCGTCGCGTTGTACCTGACGGAGAATCTGTGTACGCATGGAGTCGAGCGGCTGAATGCCACGGTCGCCTTCCTTGAGGATGATATGCCATCCGTAAGCGCTCTGAACGGGTGCACTGATTTGTCCGATTTCCAGCGCAAAAGCGGCGTCCTCGAACGGCTTGACCATCATTCCTTGTCCGAACCAACCCAGTTCGCCTCCGCGAATGCTGCTGCCGCGGTCTTCCGACTCGCGTTGAGCCACTTCGGCGAAGTTCTCTGCGGTAACGATCTTGGCTATCGAGTCGATCTCGGCTTTCTTGACTGCGGCTATGCTGTCGCCGGCTCCACGCGGAACCATTTTCATGATATGCGAGGCTTTCACTTCGCGGTGGTCACGCTCCTCTTCTACCAGCACGATGTGCCAGCCGTATTGTGTACGGAACGGACGGCTGATCTTGCCTAACTCGGTTCCGTAAACAGCTTCCTCCAGCGGATAAACGTAGCGGAAGGGAGTGATCCAGCCTAATTCGCCGCCTGTCTCCTGCACGTTCGGGTCGGTACTTATCTCGCGGGCTACGGCAGCAAAATCCTCTACCGGCTGACGCACGAGTTTGGCTTTTTTGCCTTTGCCTTTCAATACCTCTTTGCCGGTGGTGACGCGAACGTAGGCGTCCTCGATCTTCGCCCGAGCCTCTGCTTGTGCTGCACTGTCGGCAGTAGGAGGACATTGGATTGCGATATGTGCTGCACGGCGGTCTTTGGCCATGTGCTGCCAGCTCATCTCTACCAGACTGTCGATGGCTGCCTGGTCCTGCAGGTATTTCGGCGTAGCCTGCGCACGGTAGCCTTTCAGCTCTTTCTTAAAGGACTCCGTAGTGTCAATACCTTGTGCCTCGGCTTCTGCCACTTTGAGTTTGAAGTTGATGAACATGTCCAGATACTCGTCCATCGTCTTGGGGTCGATGGCACCTGCCTGGTTGTTCTTCTCGTAAATGTAAACAAATTCCTCTGCGCTGACGGGTTTGCCGTTTACGGTCATCAGCGTCTTTTCCTGGGCGAAGGCTGCTATGCTTGCGGCCGCCAGAGTAACTGCTAAAATAGTCTTTCTCATATGTTAATGTGTTGATTTTTAAATTACAAATTTAATTGTTTATAGGCAATGCCTACAAATAGCGTGCAAAGTTACTACTTTTTTTTGATATATGCAAGAAAAAAACAATTTTATTGTATTTTTGCACCTTAGTCCATTGTCCATCGTCCATTGTCCATTGTCCATTGTCCATCGTCCATTGTCCATTGTCCATTGTCTATCGTCCATTGTCCATAAAATGTACTTTTATTAAGATTTTTCGACTTTCTCACTTGTTTGTATTTTGTTGGTTCGTCAGCATATCTCAAGCATCTCTCGCGCCACTCTTAGGCCATTCCTGAAAATGTCCGATTATTAAGATTCTGTCTTTTCCCTTCTTGGAGGTCTCGTGGATACATTAAAACAGAGCGCCTGTTGAGCGCTCCGCCTCCCGATTTTTTTCAATTGATGCAGATTAATTAACATTGGCTCGGGAATGGTTTTTATACAAAAAAGCGTGTGCTTTCATTTGCTTCATTTGATTCATTGAGGTCCTAGACTTACCTTAAAACTTCAAATAATGCACGGAAAACTCACGCTAACACGTGAGCGTGCATAAACCGTACTTGAAGTTTTAATGATTCTTTGTAACTTGTCTAGGGTTTCAATGAATCAAGTTGGCTTATTACGCTTTTGTTGTGGCACAACGCCTTGCGCCTATTTCTTATTCGCAATTAGTTATTTACAATCGTTGCACTACGGGCATACTGCTACATGGTAGCATGGTTCGCATTTCCGTGCGTGCACTATCTGCCGATTTGAATATCGGCTGCAAAATTACAACATTTATTTCAATTGTGCAAATAAATTCGGCTAAATTTGTCTTTTTTTCGCAATTATTTGTATATTTGGAAAATTTGTTGTACCTTTGCATCATCTTTGCGGTTGAGCGTTGTGCGATAAAACTGCCGCATAAGTATTAACCGAATAGAACAATTACAAAATATGATATCTACCTTATTTGAATCGTCACAAGTGGCAGAAGCGAAGCGTCTGATAGACGAAGCACACCACATCGTGATTTTTACCCACATGGCACCCGACGGCGATGCGATGGGCTCGTCGCTGGCTATGTGGCACTGGATTGGCGAACGGCAAAAGTCAAGAGCCGTGGAAGGCTCTGTGACCGTGGTGACACCGAATACTTTTCCCGATTTCCTGGCGTGGATGCCGGGATCGGACCGCGTGTTGATCTACGAGACCAATTCTGCAGCGGCGGATCCCGTGATAGCCGAAGCGGACCTGCATATTTGCCTCGATTTCAACGACCCGAAACGGATAGGTCCCGTAGGCGACAAACTGCTGCAGAACACCTGTCCGAAGATATTGATTGACCACCATCTTAATCCGCAGGAATTTGCCTCCGTGGTGTTCTCTTATCCCGAGGCTTCCTCGACGTGCGAACTGGTCTATCGTCTGCTCGAACAGATTACACCTTCTGTCCTGACCCTCGAGATCGCCACGGCTATCTATACCGGACTGATGACCGACACCGGCAATTTCTCCTACAACTCGAACAATCCTGATTTGTACGAGATTATCGCCAACCTTCTGCGTGCAGGAGTGAACAAAGACGAGATTTACAACGCGGTCTTCAACCAGGCTTCGGCTGATCGTCTGCGGCTGACGGGTTACTGCCTCTACCGCAAAATGAGGCTTTTCCAGGAGCATCATCTGGCGGTTATTTCGCTCTCGCACGCCGAACTCAAGGAGTTCCATTTCAAACCCGGAGACACAGAGGGCGTGGTCAATCTGCCGTTGCAGATAAGTGATGTCTATTATTCGATTCTTCTGCGCGAGGAACCTGCCAAACCCGGCACGCCTAATCCTCGAATCAAGTTCTCGTTCCGCTCGCAGGGCGACAGACCTGTGAATATCTTTGCCGCCGAAATCTTCCGCGGAGGCGGGCACATGAATGCCTCCGGCGGAGAATTCTACGGTTCTCTCCAAGCTGCTATGAACAGGCTGCTGCAGAACTATCCGAAATATCTGAAAAAAGATTAAAGTTGAAAGCTGAAAGATTAAAGTTGAAAGAGAAAACAAAAAGAGAGTGCCTCCAAGCGAACGGAAGCACTCTCTTTTTGCGTAGCAGAGTAGGGAAAAACTTATTGTTTCAGGAAGGCAGGACGGATACCTTTCGCAAGGAAAGAGCCGATGCTGCCTTTGCGGATGATGAACGTGCACTGGCCGGCGAAAGCGTGCATCTCAGGCTTTACAAAACTGTCCAGACAAGCGGCATCGCCGTTCGCAGTAGCTACAAATCCGTCTCCCTCATAGCGAATCAGATGGTCGGCATCCGGACACAAGTTGCCGTCGCGATCCACCACTCTGACCGTAATGTAGCACAACTCCTCGGGATTCTCGTCACGATTCGCCCATTCGGCTTCCAAATGATGTGGTTTGCCGGCTGTGCGGATCGTTTGGCGTGCTGCCACATTGCCTTCGGCATCGTAAGCCACCACTTCTATCTTACCTTTCTTGTAGGGAATATCCCACCACATGAGACGGTAGCGCGGCAGCAGCTCCGGGCAAGGCGCAGAGCCCCATTCGGGAATATCAAACTCGCCTACAGCGGGCATCTTGCTCACGCCGGCAATCTTCTTACCGGCTTTCAGCCGCTCGGTCTCCTCGGGCGTAGCGTGACGGAGACGGCCGTAGGGCTTGCCGTTGACAAACAGTTCCGCCTCGGGATAAGAGGTATAGCATAACACCGGCACTTTCTCGCCTTTCTTCCAGTTCCAGTGAGGAAGCAGATGCAAGGTGGCTTCCTCCTTGTTCCACTGGCTGCGGTAGAGCCAGTAACGGTCTTTGGGGAGAGAAGCGAGGTCGATGATACCGAAATAACTGCTGTGACTGGGCCAAGCGTCGGTGTCGTACGGCGAGGGTTCGCCTAAATAATCAAAGCCCGTCCAGACGAACTGGCCAAGCGTCCACGGGTAGTCGTCTTGCAACTGAAAATCCTGCTCCGGCAGTCCCGACCATGCGCAGTACTCCAAGTCGTAGCCGCTGGACTGATTGTCTTTATACAAAGCGTCAGGACGGATGACGGCTGGCGTCTTATATACTCCGCGGCTGGAGACGGTGGAGGCCGTTTCCGAACCGAGAATCATCTTCTGCGGCAGATACTCAAACGCCTCGTGGTAACGTCCCGTGCGGTAGTTGAGTCCCGGCAGTTCGACCGCTGCGCCGAAGCCGTTGTGGATAATATGCATCGCCTGATCCATTCCGTTGGTAACGGGACGGGTGGGGTCGAGCTGGTGGAAGAGAGCTTGCAGCTGAGTGACAATACCGATACCGTCCGGCAGAACCTGGTTCCACACCTCGTTACCGCTTGACCAGAGCATCACACACGCGTTGGAGCGGTATTGCTTGACCATGTTGGTAATGTCCCACCGCCACCAGTTGTTGAACTCCACGTGGTAATCGTTTTCGGTCTTGCCGTGGTTCCACACGTCGAAGGGCTCAATCATCATCATCAGTCCCATTTCGTCGCAGAGCTCCACCAGTTCGGGAGCCGGCATATTGTGGCTGGTACGAATAGCGTCGCAACCCATCTGTTTGAGCATCGTCAGCTGGTGGCGCAAGGCGTCCTTGTGGATCGCTGCTCCGAGCGGACCGAGGTCGTGGTGAAGGCACACGCCCTTGAACTTACGGGTGACGCCGTTCAGTTGAAAACCATGTTCGGGCGTGTAGCTGACCGTGCGGAAACCGAAGCGAGTGTCGCGGCGGTCTATCTCCTTGCCCTGGCGCAGAACGCGTGTACGGGCAATATAGAGATTAGGCGTCTCCGGACTCCACCACTGCGGCTGCGCTACCCAAGCGCTTCCTTCCGTGCCTTTGATATTCGCCAGTACGCGGTCGTTGAGGAGAATGTCGGTTATTACTTCCACTCCTGCCTGTGAGGCGGTAGTCGTGTCCACGCCGTTCATCAGTTCGACGGCAATCTTCACCTCGGCGCTGTCGGTACGTACCACGGGTGTCTGGACCCACACGCCGAAGGTAGGAATACGGACGCGGTCGGACTCCACCAAGTGCACGTGGCGGTACAATCCCGCTCCAGGATACCAACGGCTCTGTTGAGGTTTGTTCTCCAGAAAAACATCTATATCCACGCTGTCACCTTTGATGAGGTGGGGCAGAATATAGCAATCGAAAGTGTTGTATCCGTACGGCCAATAGACCATTTCTTCGCCGTTGACATATACGTCGGCGTGACTCATTGCACCGTCGAAAACGAGCGTGTACCATTTGTCACGGCTGACAGCCACACGTGTGCGGTAGTGACCTTTGCCCATCCACGGCAGTCCTCCGCTGCGGCCGGTTTTCCAGGTCGGTTCTTTCTCCCCGTTCTGAACCACAATCACCTCCTGCAGGTCGTTCTTGCGGTCAAACGGACCGGAGACAGCCCAGTCGTGCGGGATAGTTACGGTGTGCCAAGCGGTGTCCACGTGGGGCATCTGTTCGGACGGCTCCTGACGGAACTGCCAAGTCGTCAGCAAAGTGCTGACAGCTAATAAAATGCTGAGCATAGTATAAATTGAAATTTATAGACAAAAGATGAAAGTCGAAAGACCGTAGCCTGTGGCTACTCAAAGCATGAACGGCTTTCTTCTTTGAGTGTTAGCGGTCTTTTCTCTTTGAGCGTAAGCGGTCTTACAGAAATCTGTATTCTGTTACCTCGTCGAGTTTCTCGCCGGGACGGAGGACGATGTTCGGGAAATCAGGATGGTTGATACTATCCGGCCAGTTTTGTGCTTCGAGACACACGGCGTGTTGCACGTCGTAGGTCTGTCCGCTCTTGCCGGTGTGTTGCTCCACCCAGTTGCCGGTATAGACCTGGAGACCCTTCATCGTGGTCCAGCACTCCATCGTCCGTCCGTCGGCTTGGAGGGTAGCGGCGTGGCGCAACTGTTTGGGCGCGTCGCCGTCGCAAAGACACCAGTTGTTGTCTATGCCTCGTCCGGGTGCGAAGAAAGGATCATCAATACGGTCGCCGATGCGTGTCGGCTCGCGGAAATCCATCGGTGTTCCGGCTACGGGCAGTATCTCGCCTGTCGGGCAGGCGGTCTCGTCAAACGGCGTATAGCGGTCGGCGTTGATTTGGAGCAGGTGCTCGTGTACGGTGCCGCTGCCTTCCCCTGCCAGATTGAAATAGGCATGGTTGGTCATTGCCACCAGAGTAGGCGCGTCGGTCTTGGCTTCGTAGTGAATCACGAGACGGTTGTCCTTGGTGACGGTATAGGTGACGTAGATATCCACGTTGCCGGGATAGCCTTCCTCGCCGTCCTTGGCGCGGTAGCGGAGCGTGATCTCATAGAGACTCTGTGCCGTTACCTCCCATATCTTGGCATTGAAGCCCTCGATGCCGCCATGCAGACTGTTGGTTCCGTTGTTGATCGGCAACTGATAGGAGTGCCCGTCCAGCGTGAAACGTCCGTCTTTGATACGGTTGGCTACGCGGCCGCAGATAGCATTGAAATAAGTCTCCTGAGTGCGCCATTCCTCCGCGGTGCGAAAGCCAAGGACAATATCCTTGACTTCGCCTTTGCGGTTGGCTACCAGCAGTTTGGTGATCTTAGCGCCGAGATTGCTGATCTCGGCTACCAGTCCACCGCTGCTTTTGATCGTATAGAACTGAATAGGTTTCATAGGAGCTGGAGTTCTGGAATTCTGGATTTCTGGATTTCTGGATTTCTGGATTTCTGGAATTCTGGAGTTCTGGATTTTTTTATGCGAGGCGTGCAACTCCGTCGCCGATCTCGGCTACGTAGAAGTCGGCTTTGAGGCCGGTTTTCTTCTCGTACTCAGCGCCTACGAAGGCTTTGAAATTCTCGATGGCTTCGTCTTTGACGAGGCTGACGGTGCAACCGCCGAATCCGCCTCCGGTCATACGGCTACCCAGTACGCCTTCTACCTGCCAAGCTGCTTCTGCCAGTGCATCCAGTTCGGGACCGGTTACTTCGTAGTCATCGCGGAGCGAGACATGGCTGGCGGTCATCAGTTCGCCGAAATAAGCGATCTCGCCGCGTTTAAGAGCCTCTACGGCAGCAGCAGTACGAGCCACTTCGCCTACCACGTGGCGGGCACGTTTCTTGGCGATGGGGTCGGTGATTGCGCCTTCCACTTCTTTCCAGTCGTCCTCAGTCAGTTCGGCAAGGAACTTGATCGGTTTGACTTTGCTGATCTGCTCCACTGCGGTGTGGCATTGGCGTACACGGTCGTTGTAAGCTCCGCTATCCAGATGGTGAGGGCTGTGGGTATTGGTAATCACCACTTTGATACCGTCCAGTTTGACGGGCACGTGGTCGAACTCCATCGTGTCGCAGTTGAGGTAGATAGCGTGGTCTTTCTTGCCCTGCGCGGAAGCGAACTGATCCATGATACCGCACATAACGCCGGCGTATTCGTGTTCGCAAGCCTGGCCGATGAGTGCCAGTTCGGTGCGGTATTTCTTGTCGTCGGCATCGCTCCAGCCCATTTCTTCGGTGAAGGCACGTGCGGTGACCACTTCCATAGCAGCGCTGCTGCTGAGTCCTGCGCCTGCAGGCACATTGCCGTAATAGAGCAGGTCGTAGCCGCTTTGCAGTTTGGCCTCCGGATGGCGGCGGGTGATGATCTCGATGCAGCCGAGTGCGTAGTTACACCACGCGCGGTCAGGTTGCGGAGCGATGGCGTTGACCGGAATCTCATAGACCTGCGGCATGTTCATCGAGCGGAAACGAAGGACGCTGTCGTTGTTCTTAGCCAGCAGCAGCCAGGCACCGAAACTCAGCGCACAGGGGAAGACGCAGCCACCGTTGTAGTCGGTGTGCTCGCCAATGAGGTTAACGCGCCCGGGGGCGAAAAAGATTTTCTCTGCCTTGCGGCCGTAAGCTTGCTCGAAAGCAGCATTCATTTCTTGTGTAGTCATAGTATATTTTTTTATTTACGATTTGACGATTTGACGATTTACGATTTACAGAATATCGATATGTCGATATGTCGATATGTCGATATGTCGATATGTCGAGACTCCGAAATTACGAATTATGTATTCGTGCCTGCAAAATCGACTGCAAAGTTACGATTTTTTTTTGACATATGCAAAATTTTTTGTACCTTTGCACACAAAATGGCAAAAATTACACACATAATCACTTCTATGCCGGCTGAGGAGCGTGTGAATACGCTGACTCATTTCGTGGCCGTCATCGCTACATTGGCCGTGGCTTACCCGCTTTTGCGGGCAGCGTATTCTTCTCAATTGTCAAATTTCAATTATCAATTGGCAAGTACCGTTGTGTTTCTATTCGGGATGCTGCTGATGTTCGGCTCTTCAACGTGGTATCACGCGGAGACGCGTCCCGCGCACAAGCGTCGCCTGCGCGTGTTCGATCATATTAGTATCTTTGTGATGATAGCCGGCAGTTATACGCCTATTTGTCTGTCGGTGATAGGAGGATGGATAGGCTGGACGGTGTTCGGTTTTCTCTGGGCGTGTGTGATAGCGGGAGTCATCGGCAAGAGTATTGCCTTGGGCAAGCACCCCAAGTTGTCGCTGGCGTTGTATATTGCGATGGGGTGGACGGCTTTGGTGATTATCTGGCCGATGTGGCAACTGATGCCTCGTGCGGCGTTCTGGTGGGTGATAGCGGAAGGAGTGGCTTATACCGGCGGCGCGTATTTCTTTAACAAAGACGAGGAACACGCTTATTATCACGCCATTTGGCACGTGTTTATCATCCTTGGCGCGGCTTGCCACACCGTGGCGGTGTTCGGAATACTCTGAGAGCTGGAGTTCTGGATTTCCAGATTTCCAGATTTCCAGATTTCCAGAGTTCCAGAAATCTGGTTTAGTATCCCCTGGCTTCACGGCGAGCGGAGGACATTCGTTCTTTTATCCCGCCTTGCTCCAGAAACGTTTGCTCAATCTTCTTTATATATGCGTATAAACCTCTGTCGGTTTGGTGAATAAGTGTAATGGCGAGGTTGCACAGTGTCTCGTCGTCCCATCGGTCGTAATAACGGCTATAGTCTTCAGCCCGTTTGTGACGATAGGTGTAGTCTCGCATCTTAGTATGTCTCTCGTCTCCTACCGGCCATAACCGTAAATTGTGCACACGTAAGTAATCCTCATAATCTTCCAGCAGTTCCATGAGGCTGCCACGTGCTACATTGAGTAGTTTAATGGACATTTCCATAGAGGTGACACCATCTGTGAGTCCCTCTACAATATTTTGTTTGCCAGAGCGCGCAGCTTGCTCCATTTGATCTTGTGTTCTGTCGCCGTGCAGCAGGAAATGTTCTTTGAAAAAATAGGTAAGGTCGTAGATAATAACTGCGTTTTGATAAACAATCAAAGACTTGTAGTTCACGCAATGGTTAAGTACGGTAGGCATTGTGTTGGGAATTTAAGGGTGAAAGAATGAGAGGTGTTGGAGATCCTGAGATCTGGAGATCCGGATTTCTGGATTTCTGGAGATCTGGATTTCAGGATTTCAGGATTTCAGGATTTCTGGATTTCTTTTTTTTGAAATTCGGTGCAAAGGTACAACAAAAAATCGACATACGCAAGTGTATGCCGATTTTTTTTGTTGGAATTCCGGAATTCTGTAGATCTGGATATCTGGAATTCTGGATTTTTGGAAATCTGGAAATCTGGAAATCTGGATATCTGGAATTCCGGTTCGTTTTATTTCACAGCCGCGCCTTGTACGTTGTAGGTCTTGCCGTTGTAGATAATATAGAGTTGACCGTCACGGAGCACTTTCTGTGCTTTAACAGCAGCCTCTGTATTGTCGATAGCGGTAGCAATACCCTTGTCGTTGTAAACGGTGAAGACATAATTCTCACCCTGGCAAACAACGGTTACCTCGGTCTCTTTATTGGAGAATGCAGAGAGGTGGAAGATGATACCTGCTCCTTGGATGTCGTACATGGTCGCGTCAAGCGAGAAGGAAGTGAATGCAGCGCTCGGGAAGGTCATGTAGATACCTGATTCCGAAGCAAAGCCCGGTTTCTGGATATTCACAATCGCAGGAGCGGGATCGCCTACGCAAACCTTGAACTGGTTGCCAAATGTTTGCTCGGGGCTACCATCGCCGATCCAGCTCAGCTTCGACCAGTCGCAGCCGGTTTCTTCCTCTTCCGCGGTATATTGTGCATAGAGTGTGATGTCAGCAGACGGAGTATATTCGGCACCTGCAACGCCGATCAGTTCGCCTTCCTCAGCGGCATCGAACCAGCCGTCGAAGGTGTAGCCTTCGCGTGTGGCTGTGGGGAGAATAACTACATCGCCGGAGAACTGAGTCTCAGCCGTTGCAACCTCGCACGCACCTGCGCCTGCGTTATAAGTTACGGTGAAGAGAGCCGGGAGAACAACAGTCTGGATATCCTCGTTGATCATGATCTGTTTGAATACCAAAGTACTGGTAGCAGTGGAGCGGATAGAGATATAGGTCTCTTCAGCAGCTGTGTACTCGTACGGATTAGCCAGAGCGGCAGCCGCAACTATGTTCTCAACGCCGTTGATAACCACTTTGATGTCAGCCGGAGCGTTACCGAATTTCACTTTCACGGTGCTACCTTGAGCAAGGCGGAAGTCGATCATCTTACCGGCATCTTTTACTTTCTGACCCAAGTATGCGTAGTTGCGTTGTTCCTTTTTGTTATTGAGAGAGTCCAAATCATTCGTCCAGTTGGTAGCATAGCCGTTTGTGCCGAGCGTATTCAGCAGGTTGTAAGACGTACCATTGTCCAAAACAAGTTGCTCGATGTTGATAGATGCAGCATACTTGTTCTCGAATTTTGCATAGAGATAGGTCTCAGCGATAATAGGAGCAGTCAGGACAGCCTCGATGGTGAGATCTACATCCTGATACCAGCCAACGAAGGTAGCCAGTGTTTTGCTTTGGAAATCAGCGTATTTAGCTACAGAACCGTTGGCTTCAACATTCTCTGTGCCCAGTTCGTTCTCGCCATCCATATAGTGAACAGTGAAGGATGCTGTCTTTGCCAATGTGATGGTATATGTCTCATCTCCGATTGTAGCCTGTGCTTGCCATGCGCCTGCAACTTCAGTTGCAATAACTTCAATGTTTTCGTTTTTGCTTACCGGTTCGCTTTCACCTTCATAGTAAATGTCACTATGCTTAACGAATGTAACAGTCGGAGCGTCAACATAAGAAGTAGCGATATTCAACTCCTTGCTTGTAAGTAAGGTAGTAATATCCTCTTCACCTAATGCAACTTCATTAACAGTTGCGCCTACGAGCGCTACATCAACGTGATCAGGTTGCTCAGGACGGATGACGGCGATGGAATCTACAGTCGGGTTTTGACCGATAGCCGATGTACGTGCCAAATACAATGTTTCTACTTCCTTAATCAGCGTAATCACTACAGGATTAGCATTTTCTTTGGTCAAACCAGTAACAATGCCAACGGTATCCGTTATATTAGCATCGCTTGATAATACAATTCGAGCAGGAACACTTGCGTTTAAGTTAATGAAGATTTTTACTGTATCCTCCATTTGGAAAGAGCCATTCGCTAATTTAAGGCTAACGTAATGGCCGTTGGAGCCAAGTTTCTTGTCTTTCTGCGTCTTTTGGTGACCAGTTCCGCCAATAACGTTGTTAATACCTGCGGGAACGGTGAAATCTTTATCAATATTACCACTTGCCGTCTCTAAGGCATAAGAAATTATCGTACCACTTACATTGGCAACAGTGAGCGCGATAGGATCAGATTCTACCCAAGTCTCTTCTTCGTTTTGGACGTTGAACTCGTTACGAGCTTTGCAGACGATAGAGTGATTGCCCTTTACGGCTGTATAAGTGAACGTAGCAGCGTTGGTGTTTGCATCAATACCATCTACCAACCACTGGTAAGCAGTAGCGCCCTCTGCGGTAGCGGTATAGGTCAGCTTCTGACCAACAAAACCAGTAGCCGGACCGTCAATAGAAACGGCGGTTACAGGGTTCGCAGCGCTAACTTCTGCTGTTACTTTCTCTTCTACTGCGCAGTAGCCATCCCATGCTTCCTGAGTCATGGTAATCTCAAATGTACCAGCTTTCAAAGGAATTACTTTAACTGCTAACGGCAGTGAGAACGGATCTCCAATCATGTTATAATCAGTACCATTCGAGGCCGTTTCACCATTTAAAGTAACCTCAGAAGTCCAGAGTCCAGTACCTTTTGTGGTGAAAGTCAGATCAGCTTCCTCGTTCACGAACATAGCCGTTTTGCTCAAAGTCAACTCTGCCTCCGGATTGGTGCAAGTTTTCAGCTCTTCATAAGTAACGGTGTATTCAATGCAACCTTGACTTGCCAAGTTGGTGGATGAAAATGCTACGATAACTTTAGAAGTGGCTTCAAAACCATTAATAGTGAAAGAGGCAGGAGTGCTGCTTTTATTTGGAAGTCCTGCTGAAGGGATAGAAGCGAGTTTGTTTGCTTCTTCTGTTCCATCAATATAAACGGCTTCTAGTGTTCCTACTTTGCTGTTATCATTAGCGTATCCACAGAAAGCGATACTGGTAATTTTGTAACCCTCATTTACCGTGAATTCAATCGCATTGGAGATACCGGAAGTGTTTTTGTTCAAACGGAATTTTACACCTCCAGATGTCATCGGGTCAATTTTGTTTCCAGAACCAGCGTTGTAAGCGCCAGCAATGGTGTAACTGGTTCCAACGATAGCATTGTCTTTGCCAGGCACCTCTGAGGGTTGTGTTTCTGTCGCTGCCCACAAGCTGAAGCTTGCCAGCAAGGCAGCGGCTAATGTGAATAATTTTTTCATGTTTTAAATGATTTTTTAGTTAAACAAAAAGTTTGGATATAATATAGCGTTTTGCTAATTGGCGTGTATTAAATTCGTGGCGTTGGTTATTTGTCCTCTGGGTTATAATTCAAGGTGTCGTGCACTGCGTCATGATAATAAATTTCATGCCTGATAGAATGCCCGTGCTTTGGCACGTAATTGATTCATTGCCTCATGGAGTGGCATCCCATTGGCATCCAGTTGCGCCTGAGTGATTTGCGGGTATGCAGGTCTGAGTTTGATATACTCAATATACCCCAAAACCTCATTCAGCATCTTCTCATCTTCCACCATTGATCCCATTGCAGAGATGAAACGTTTGCTTGCTATTGTTTGTGTAACACTCATCGAATGTAGTTGTTAAAAATAATAATGTATGGTTTTACCCGTAGGAATACTATACAATTGGTGCATTGAACACAAAATCCGAGTGCAAAGATACTACAAATTTTTTATATACGCAAGCGCGAGAGCAAGAAAAAGATGAATTTTTAGGAATTTCTGCAAATTGCGTCAATTTTTACACATTTTTTGGGGTTCGAAACGAACCAAAATCAATCGTTTCATTTATGTAACTCAACTTTCTCCATCCCCAATATTCGCCCTCTCTATTCCTAAGCATTGTTCTAAGCATTGTAAATCAGTAGGGGACTTCTTAAAAAGTGTAATTTTTGAACTGCCCTTATTTGTTACCCTTTTCTTACCTGACAATGGGTGATTCATGGGTGATTGTTGGGTGATTCATGGGTGATTCATGGGTGATTATCGGAAGAGATACGGGAGAAAAGCATATCTTCAGCGTAAGCAACGGCTTCGCACATTGTTTGTGTCGGTGAACCACTCCATTCGCCATGCGCGGAAGACGATGAAGTCGGCTTAAGGTCGGCTCCATGTTATGTTGTTACACGCTAATGGCATGGTCCCTATCCGAATGAACGAATGTCCGAATGAACGAATGTCCGAATGAAAGAATGTCCGAATGTCCGAATGTCCGAATGTCCGTTTGTATATGTCCATATCGCACATAACGAACTGGATATATGGTTGTTACGCAAAAAGGACAAACGGACAAACGGACATTGCGTTTTTTTACGGCGAATAAGGCGAATTAACTATAGATGAGACGAAGAGTGTGAGTTTTTATTCGCGAAAGAAGCGAATGAAACGAATTTTTTTGAGCGAATGGAAAATTAACTAATTGTTGGGATTGTGGGGAAGCGGAAAAATGAGTAATTTTGCAAAAGATTTTGAGGGGATAATAAACATATTGAAACAATCTCGGAAATAACAAACAATATACCAAAAAAATAAACAACACAACCATGGTGAGCAAACATTCTATCTGCTGTATATTATTGATTACGTGCGCATTGGGTGCGTACGCAGATGATTCTATCAAAGTGAGTTCCGCGGATTTGCAGGCACTCATCCAACGCGTGGAGAAACTGGAAAAAAGTGTGTCGGAACGTGAGAAAGCCGACAGCATTGCACTTGCCGAATCCCCAAAAATGGTGACGAAAGAAATTTCGCAAAAACCAGGTGAAAACGCCGAACAAGCAGAAGCAAAAGGTCTGGAACGACCGCACAACCGCTTTATAATAGGCGGCTACGGAGAAGTGACCGCCAAACATTGCTTTTTCAGCAATAACTACCTTCGTTACGGCAAGAATCCCGAGAAATACAAGAACGACCACTACGGGGAGTTTGACCTGCCGCACGTAGTCATTTATATGGGTTACGACTTCGGCAAAGGCTGGAGCGTGGGAACCGAGATCGAGTTCGAGCACGGCGGAACGGAATCTGCCATCGAGATAGAGGAAGAAGAGGGCGGAGAGTACGAAGCCGAAGTGGAACGCGGCGGCGAAGTGGCGTTAGAGCAGTTCTGGTTGCAGAAGAAATTCAACAACTATGCCATTTTACGTGCGGGAATGCAGGTGATACCTGTAGGCGGACTGAACGCACACCACGAGCCGACAGAGTATTTCGGCGTCTATCGTAACGAAGGCGAGTTCACGATAATCCCTTCCACCTGGCACGAGGTGGGACTGACCTTTATGGGCTCGACCAAGAACGGCTGGCACTATCAGGCGATGTTCCTTCCGGGCTTGGACAGCGACCGGTTCAACCGGAAGAACTGGGTGAAACCGGGCGCAGGCAGCCCGTACGAGTTCAAACTGGCGAACGTGTTCGCCGGCGCGGCGAGAGTGGATTATACGGGCGTGAAGGGATTGAGGCTGAGTCTGAGCGGTTATTGCGGCAACTCGTTCCGAAACACCCTCAGCAAATCGAATGCGGAGTTGGACGCGAGTGCATATAAGAACGTCAAAGGAACGGTGAGTATAGGCGCGTTCGATTTTGCGTATAACGACCACGGCGTTATTCTCCGGGGAAGTGCGATGTACGGCCACCTGAGCGACGCGGCGTTGATCACGCAATACAATATAGCGATGCGAAAGGGTAGTGTGTCGAGTAAACAATGGGTGGCTTCGGATGCTCTGGCTGCAGGAATAGAGGCAGGTTACGACTTCTTCTCGCTCAACAAGAAACTCGTGGAGAAAAAGCAGAAGTTCTATGTGTTCGCGCGGTACGACTACTACGACTCGATGTTCCGCTACGACAATCAGCCGACCGACATGTACGCGTGGTGTGGACGGCATCGTGCTGCCCTGGGAATCAACTATTTCCCGATCAAGCAGATAGGCGTAAAGGCGGAGTTCTCGTACGGAATACTAAAGAACGGCGTGCGCGCAGACGGCACGCGCGGGAAACTGTATAACGACGAGCCGCAGTTAGCCGTGGGGATTGTGTATGCGGGGTTCTACAAACTGGACAGATGAAAACTGAAAAGGGAAAGGATGCTGGCTCTCAGCCGGCACAATGGACGAAATAACAACGTAATTAAACGAAGACGAAGAGTATATAGTAACCATTTAATTCATTTCAATCACAATGAAAAAGCTTTTGAAATTGGCACTATGTGCTGCATGCGTAACCGGTTTGGTCGCATGCGAAAAGAAAGGCGGTTCGGAGGTGATCTCGGAGAAAGAGCAAGCCTTGCAGCGTGTGATGACACCTTACGTGGATCACACGGTCGTTGCCACCTACAGCAGTATGGCGGACGAAGGTCTGACGCTGGTGAGCCAATGCCGGCAGATCCTGACTGCCATCGATTCCGCCCGTGATTACAGCAGTACGCTGGCGTCCGCAGGAGAGACCTGGCGCGCTATGCGTAAGTACTGGGAACAAAGCGAGGCGTTTTTGTACGGTCCTGCAGCGACTCACACCATCGACCCGCACATCGACTCCTGGCCTTTGGATTTCAACTCGATGAACGCTATGCTGCACAACGAAGAGCAGATGAAGCAGATCGAGGAAGAGGGCGGCGCGTATGTAGGCGAGAAATTAGGCTATGCGCTCAAGGGCTTCCACGCTTGCGAGTACCTGCTTTTCGAGTCGGTTATTAAAGAAGGCCGTGCAGTAGGAACAGGCAAACCTCATCCTGCCAACCTCACTCACGCCGAGGCTGTTTATCTGCTTGGCATCGTCGAGGATCTGGCACAACAGGCAATCCTCTTGGAGTACTGCTGGGCTGGCGAGGTCAGCGAGAAGAAACAGGCTGTGCTCGACGAGGCCGAAGTAGAGATTTTTGAGGACCGCTACGGTCACCAGATGATCAATGCCGGCAAAGCCGGTTCGATCTACGTCAGCTATCAGGAAGCCGCTGAGGAAATCATTGCCGGATGTGTCGATATAGCCGGCGAGGTGGCTGAACTGAAGATGGGTAACCCGTATATCAGCTCCACCCCAGACGAACGCGATTATATCGAGAGCCCGTACAGCTGCACTTCCACCATCGATTTCGCCGATAACATCCGTTCTATCCAGAACGCTTATTGCGGCGCGCAGAGCGGCGATGCTTGTATCTCTGACTACGTGAAGAGTGTGGATAAAGATGTTGACGCACAGGTGCGTACGGCTATCGACGAGGCTATTAAAGCCATCGAACAGATAGAAGACTTCGAGAACACCGCCAAGGAGAACCCGCTGGTGAAGAACGCCATCGACAAAGTGCAGGAACTCGAGGAGGTGCTTGACAACGAAGTAATGGCTCTGTTAGCCAAGTAAATAACTATTAAACGACCAACACAATGAAAAAACAATTTCTATGGATAGCACTTGCCGCCGTGGCGTTAGCCGGCTGCAAGAGCGGAGGCGAGTCCACCGAACCGGAGACCGAGATGCCGGATTGGTACTACACCGGAGGTAAGTTAGGAACGACCACCAACACCTCTTCGATGACCTTCCGCCAACCAACACCGGCTACCGAAAATGCCGGAATGGGGCAGGCTTTCGCCCAAGGCGATAACATCGCAGAGAAAGATTTCGTGACCAACGCTTCCGGCCGCCAGCACGGTCTGGGTCCGGTGTATGTACGTTCGTCGTGCCAGCACTGCCACCCCAACTACAGCCACGGAACGTCTGTTCCTGCCGGTGTTTATAACGCCAAGGATCAAGGCAACGGAACGCTGCTGGTGGTTTATAACCCGACGACCAACGCCTATGTGCCCTGGCTGGCAGGAATGCCGCAGTTGTTCGGCGCCAAGCCTTTCCCCGCTCCGCTTGATCCGGACAAGATCACCGTGGAGTGGAAGACCGCAACCGACGCACACGGCAACCAGTTCGCCGACGGCGAGAAATACGAGTTGCGCTACCCCGAGGTCAAGATGCCGAAAGAGGCGGTGTATGTGTATAACCAAGGCTACCGCGATCCGGACGGTCTGTTGGAGAGCGAAGGATATGTCGTTGTATTAGAGAACACGATCGGCGTGTACGGAACGGGTCTTTTGGACGCCATCACCGACCAGGATATCATCGCCCAGTATGAGAAAGAAGCGGCAGACGGTAAGCTCAAGAACGGTTTGAATCCTGCTTTCTATGAGGGCGCTTTCCAGACCAGCGGTTATTACAAGAACGATGCACAATGGGGTCCCAAGCGCTTCACGTACGCTTTGACGCGCGGTCCGTTGCAGGACGCGGCGGGCGCGAACGCCATCTGGAACATCACCAACGTCACCCGTTCCGACCGCAAGAGCCATTACCTCGATCTCAACGGCACGATCTATGCCGAGTATGCCAGCAAGGACAAGTCCGTTCAGGACGGTTTCGAGGAGTATATCGCCCAAATCGACCCGGAGAAGAAACACTCCGAATGGTGGGGAGAAAACATGCAGGAGAACGTCTATAATTTCCTGACCAGCAAAGACCTGCCAGCCGAGATGACCGACGACGAGTTTACGCAGGTAATGGTTTGGCACCGTGGTCTGGCTGTTCCGGCTGCTCGTAACGTCACCGACAAACAGGTGTTGCGCGGCAAAGAGCTTTTTACGCAGATAGGTTGCGACTACTGCCACCGTCCCACTTGGACTACGGGAGCAGACGAGATACGTGACCCGAACGGCTTCTTCCGTGCCGGAGACGGCAAGTTGCCACGCTACCCGAATCAGAAGATTTGGCCTTACACCGATATGGTTCAGCATAAGTTGCACATGGCGAACGACATTCGCACCGGTTGGTGTAGAACGACTCCGTTGTGGGGACGCGGTCTCCACCGCAAGGCAACGGGCGACGCCTACGAGGCTCGTATGCACGACACCCGTGCTCGCAACGTCATCGAGGCAATCATGTGGCACGGCTACAGTGAAGAGAGTGATGCTTATTATCCCACCCAGAAATTCTACGAGCTTCCTAAAGAAGACCGTGACGCTGTGGTGGCCTTTATCAATGCTATCTGATGCAACGTTTTCTTCGTCCGTTTAGTTTCTCCCTGATGGGAGTTATCATTTTGTTGCTGATAGCAGGCAGTGTCGTAGAGCATATCTACGGCACTGCATTTGCCGTGCGTTATGTCTATACCGCGCCTTGGACGATCGCGCTCTGGACATTCGCAACTGTGAGCGGGCTGGCTTATCTGATTACTATATTCCGAACCAAAGGATGGGAGAACCTGTTCACTTTTCTTCTTCATTTTTCGTTTGTCGTGATCCTTGCCGGAGCGATGATTACGCATCTATGGGGTGTGCAGGGCGAACTGCATCTGCGTTCGGACAAAGCACAGACCGTACACAGTGAATCGTCGGTGTCGGTTTTTCTTTGGGATTTTCAGGTGGTATATGCCGCAGACGGCGAGACACCGGTGGATTATATCACCGAGTTGCGTCTGCTTGACCGCAGCCGCGAGGAGACTACGATCGACGAAGGTACGATCCGCATGAACAAACCGCTCCGTTACCACGGTTACCGTTTCTGTCAATCCGATTACGACAGCGACCTCAACGGTGTGGTTCTTGCCTATAGTTACGACCCTTGGGGAACCGGCGTCACTTATGCCGGTTACGCCTTGCTGCTGCTGAGTATAATCGGCTTTTTCTTCCAAAGAGGCACGTATTTCCGTGTGCTCTGGCGCGAACTGATAGACCGTTCGCCCCGTGCAGGAAAGGTGGGAGTAGGAGTGTTGGCGGCAGTTATTATCGTGCTTGCGTGGGTGATGACCAAAGTCGTGACGCCCAAACCGCCGTTGTTGCCCGTGTTGCAGACACCTCTGCTGGGCATCCATGTGGCGGTCATTATGATGGCTTACACTTTGTTCGGCACGATGATGATTATCGGAATAGTGGGACTTTTTATGCTCCGTTCGCCCGCCACGACCAAGCGCTTGCAGACCCTTGCGCAGATCCTGCTCTATCCGGCGGTTTTCTGCCTCACGATAGGTGTTTTTATCGGAGCCGTCTGGGCTAACCTCTCGTGGGGACGCTACTGGGGTTGGGATCCCAAAGAGGTGTGGGCGCTTGTCACGCTGATGGTCTATGCGCTTATGATCCATACGCGGAGTATTCCTTGGCTACAGAAACCGGTGCACTATTATGTCGCTTGTATCGTGGCGTTTGTGCTCGTGCTTTTCACCTATTTCGGAGTGAACCTGATTTTGGGCGGGTTGCACGCCTACTCGAATTAACGGGGAGAGGAGGTTTGTAGTAACTTCGGTCCTCCCTGCAGGCAGCGGCTCGCCGAATGTACGTACGCATCCTGCCGGAAATATGCAAATAATCGCGCTTTTCTCAAAAAAAATGCCCGATTATTTGCATATGTGCAATATTTGTAGTAATTTTGTAGCCGATTTGGCGAATGGGCGTTTGTGTGCCCTAAGCCGTAAACATTTGTAGGTTTATAAAATTATGATTAAAATTCAATTTCCGGACGGATCAGTCCGTGAGTATGAGAGCGGCGTAACTCCGCTCCAAGTGGCTGAATCAATCAGCACTCGTTTGGCGCAAGATATTCTTTGCGCATCAGTCAATCAAGTACCCGGTAACAATGAACCCGAGTGGACAATCGTAGAACTCAACACCCCGATCACAACCGATGCTGCTATCAAGCTGCATAAATGGGATGACGACGAAGCCAAACACGCGTTCTGGCACACCTCGTCGCACCTTATGGCCGAGGCATTGCAGGAACTCTATCCCGGCATACAGTTCGGTATAGGTCCCGCTATCGAGAACGGATTCTACTATGACGTAATGCCTCCCGAGGGTGTAACGATCAAAGACAGCGATTTCGCAGCCATCGAGAACAAGATGATGGAACTGCGCGCTAAGAAAGAGCAGTTGCAGAAACGCTCGATCGCCAAAGCTGACGCTCTGAAAGCCTTCGGCGACAAAGGTCAGACATACAAATGCGAGCTCATCAGCGAACTGGAGGACGGACACATTACGACCTATACACAGGGCGCTTTTACCGATCTGTGCAAAGGTCCGCACTTGCTGAGTACCGAACCGATCAAAGCCGTCAAAGTGCTGTCTTGCGCAGCCGCTTACTGGCGTGGCGACGAGAAACGACCGATGATGACCCGTATCTACGGAATCTCGTTCCCGAAGAAAGCGATGCTGGACGAATACCTTGCATTGCTGGAAGAAGCCAAGAAACGTGACCACCGTAAGATAGGCAAAGAGTTGGAGTTGTTTATGTTCTCCGACATGGTAGGCAAAGGTCTGCCGATCTGGCTGCCGAAAGGAACGGCACTCCGTTTGCGTCTCGAGGATTTCCTCAAGAAAATCCAGAAACGCTACGGCTATCAGCAGGTGATCACTCCGCATATCGGATCGAAGAACCTGTATGTCACTTCCGGGCACTGGGACCACTACGGCAAAGACTCGTTCCAGCCGATCACCACTCCCGAAGAAGGCGAGGTGTATCTGCTGAAACCGATGAACTGCCCTCACCACTGTGCTATTTACAAGAATAGCCCCCGTTCGTACAAAGACCTGCCGTTCCGCTGTGCGGAGTTCGGAACTGTTTATCGCTACGAGCAGTCGGGTGAGTTGCACGGATTGACCCGTGTACGTTCGTTCACGCAGGATGATGCACATATTTTCTGCCGTCAAGACCAGGTAAAACAGGAGTTTATCCGCGTAATGGAGATCATCGAGATCATCTTCAAAGCTCTTGATTTTGAGAACTTTGAGGCGCAGATCTCACTCCGCGATCCGGAAAACCACGAGAAATACGTAGGTTCGGACGAAGTATGGGCTATGGCTGAGCAATCCATCATCGATGCCTGCAAGGAGAAGAA
Organism: uncultured Bacteroidales bacterium; assembly: GCA_900319645.1. Lineage (GTDB taxonomy): Bacteria > Bacteroidota > Bacteroidia > Bacteroidales > Paludibacteraceae > Colicola. The sequence goes on along the minus strand of ONPG01000011.1, from coordinate 23,363 downwards.
CCTGCCGGTAAAGGTAGAGTACGGAGAGGCTGCATTCTACGGTCCGAAACTGGACTTTATGGTGAAAGATGCCATCGGCCGCCGCTGGCAGTTGGGTACTATCCAAGTTGACTACAACCTGCCGGAGCGTTTTGAACTCGAATACACGGGTGAGGACAACCAGAAACACCGTCCGGTGATGATTCACCGTGCGCCGTTCGGCTCGATGGAGCGTTTCGTGGCTGTGCTGATCGAGCACACCGCCGGTAAGTTCCCGCTGTGGCTCACACCGGATCAGGCGGTAGTACTGCCTATCTCGGAGAAGAGCAACGAATACGCATGGAAAGTGAAAGAGATACTTGAGCAACAAGATGTACGCGTGATCGTAGATGACCGTAACGAGAAACTCGGCCGCAAGATCCGCGACAACGAACTCAAACGTATTCCGTACATGCTTATCGTTGGCGAGAAAGAGGCTGAGCAAGGACTTGTGTCCGTTCGCCAGCAAGGCGCAGAAGAGAAGGGCCAGATGACCATACAAGAGTTCGCTGATTTCATCAACGAGACAGTGAAGAAACAAATGAGTGAGTATTAATGCGTTAAAAATCAATAGTTATGGCTAAATACAATTGGACGTTCGCCAGTATAGGCGGCGTAACACGCGTTCGCATTCAGTCGGGCGAAGACATTCTCCATCTGGGCGAACTGGACAAGAAAATGTGGACCGTTCTCTCGTGTCCGACCGTGGGCCTGGAGATTAACGAAGAGACCCTCAAACTGATGGACACGGACGGCGACGGAATGTTGCGCATGAAAGAGGTGATTGGCAATGCTGATTGGCTTTGCGCAACCCTCAAGAACCCTGACACGCTGTTCGAGCAGAAAGCCGAAGTGGCTGTAGCGGAGATAGCCGACGAGGCCATTCTGGCAGTAGCCAAACAGGTAGCCGGCGACAAAGAGACTGTCACGCTGGAAGACGTAGATGCTGCTATCACCGCCGTGAGTGTGGAGGAACAAGTAGTTCCTGCCGCTCCTCTGGAAGCCGACGTCATCGCCGCCTACAAAGCCAAACAGGCTGAGTATGCCGCTTATTTCGAGCAGGAGAAACTGCAGAAACTCGGTCTTGCCGTGATAGCAGAAGATACTCCGAAACCCGCTATGGAGCAGAAGAAATTCGAGGAAATGGGTGCTCAGATAACTGCGTGGGAAGGCGCAAAAGCCGCTGCTGAGGAAGCAAATGCCAAGGCTTGGGCAGATGCCAAGGCCGTTTATGCGCCGCTTCGCAAGCTGCTGATTCTGCATCGTGATTTCTGCCGCGTGCTGCGTAACTTTGTTTCGCTGGAGGATTTCTATGACCGCGACCCGAAGACCATCGCTTCGTTCGAGGCCGGTACGCTTATTATCGACCAACGTGCCTGCCACCTCTGTATCCGTGTCAACGATATGAGCAAACACGATATGCAAGCTATGCAATCGGGTATTTTCCTGATCTACTGCGAGTGCAACTCCAAGAAATTAGGCAAGAAAATGACGATAGCAGCCGCTATGACGCAAGGCGAGGTGAATAACTTGAGTGTGGGCAAGAACGCTGTGTTCTACGACAACGCGGGCAACGACTACGACGCTACTGTGACCAAGATCATCGACAACCCGATTTCTATCCGTCAGGCTTTCTGGACTCCTTACCGCAAGTTGGGCAACTGGATTACCGAGCGTATCAACAAGTCCGCAGCCGAGAAAGACTCGAAAGTAATGGGCGACCTGACAGCCGGAATTGAGGAGAAAACCAAAGGCGGCGACGCCGCTCCGAAACCAGCCTTCGACATCGCCAAGTTCGCCGGTATCTTCGCTGCAATCGGTATGGCGTTAGGAATGATCGGTTCGGCGTTGGTGGCAGTAGCCAAGGGAATGAGCGGTTTTACTTGGTGGCAATACGTGCTGCTGTTTATTGTCCTGCTGCTGGTTATCAGCGGTCCGAGTATGGTCATGGCTTGGATGAAACTGCGTCGCCGTAATCTGGCTCCCGTGCTGAACGCCAACGGCTGGGCTGTCAACGCAGATGCACTCATCTCCGTGCTGTTCGGACGACTGCTGACCGACCAGGTTCGTTTCCCACTTCTGAAAGACCCATTGGCTGAGAAGAAGAAAAATATGAAACCCTGGCAAGCCACGTTGCTTACCATCAGTATTATTGCAATCCTCTGTCTGGGTGGATGGGGAATCTACCGTTACCTCACTCGTCCTGCCACTATCGAGCAGATAGAGCAGGCTGTGGATCCGCAAGCAGCAGCTGAGGCGGCAGGATCCATTATTGAAACACCCGCTGAGGAGGAAGCCAAATAATGAGGAAAAGATTATCATTAGGGCTGATCGTTTTCAGCCTGGGTATTAGTCTGTCGGTTTACGCCAAGGCGCCTGCAAATCAGGCGCCTTTGGCGCAAATGCCGGAACCACCTATCGACTCGACACTTGCCGAAGGAGTAGGGGACGAACTCGACGAGATGGACGAGTTGGATGTGTCGCAGTCCGGCGCTATTCCTGATTGGCTCTCCAGCCATTTCCAGAACGACACGCTCTTTATTGGCTGCGATCTGGAGTTGCTGCCCAGCAAATTAGTGGTTCACACCAATAACGGAGATGTTATCTACAAGCTTGCTCCCCAGTTTATGGTAGGCGATACCGTCAACCATCCTGCGGATAGTATTTACCGGCATATATGGACGGACGCGCGCGTTAATCCTTATGGTAATCTGTTTGACAGTTTGCAGGACAACGTGCGTATTCCTATGCAAGGATTCTCGCTTCCTCATCCGGGCTACGTGACCAGCAAATACGGCTGGAGACGTTACAGGATGCACCGAGGAACGGATATCAAAGTGCAGATAGGAGACTCAATCCGTGCTGCTTGGGACGGTCAGGTACGTATAGTAGGTTGGGATCCGCGCGGCTATGGCTATTATGTGGTAGTCCGTCACGAAAACGGACTGGAGACAATCTATGGTCACCTCAGCCGTCCGATGGTAGATGAATACGAGAAAGTGTTCAGCGGCGAAGTAATCGGTTTGGGTGGTAACACAGGCCGATCCACAGGCAGCCACTTGCATTTGGAGATCCGCTATTTGGGCAACGCCATGGATCCGGAGACGTTCGTTGATTTCTCGACGGGCAAACTCCGCCACGCTGACGAGTATGTGATCGGCATCAAAGCTATCAAGCAACAGCGTGCCGAAGAAGCTGCTATGCAATGGTACAAAGTCAAGTCCGGCGACACGCTCTCCGGTATAGCCAAGCGTTACCGCACTTCGGTCAAACAGCTATGCCGATTGAACAAGATCAAAGAGACGTCCGTGCTACGAATAGGTCAGCGGATTAGAGTCAGGTAAGGGACAAAGGACAATGGACAAAGGACAAAGGACAAAGGACAAAGGAAATGAGGGTGTGTCAAAACTATTGGCACACTCTCGTTGTTTTGGACTTATGGGGAGCAATTTGCTGGCTGCTCGTAACGTGTTATAATCAATACGTTTGGGATTGCGTAGTATGCGGCTTGGGGAACCGCGTAATAGCCCAAAATTAGCATTGACAAGGTTGAAATGCGCGTTTACTCTGTATTTATCAAGGCAGAGAACATGTTGCCGCCTGCAAATTGACCCATAAACCTCCTATTCTTTAAGTCTCAGAGCAAAATTTTTGAAGCGGAATTTTCCAGACTTCGTTTACAAAAAATGTAGAAATTTAGTTGTTTCCGGCAGCAAAACTTGTATATGTCAAAAAAAAGTAGTAATTTTGCACCCGATTTTGGATATTAAACGAACCGATCGCAAGTTACTACCATAAGAAAAAAGACTATATATGCAATCAGTTTCCAAAATAACAATTCCGGAACTTGAGATGTTCGGATTCTCAAGTATGAATGCAGTAAAAGCGTATTTGTTATTATTTGGATTTGAGATAAAACAACTAAAACAAAAACATCCCTCCAATAATATCAATGACTTGCGTGGATATAAAGTTTTTCTTTTAGAAAAATTGATGCATAGCGTAAGCACTTATGTAATGGTTGTAGAAGAATGTCAAGATTATATAGTAGCATCATCTATTTTACGAAGTTTGTTAGACGGCATTTCTGTTTACCACTTAATCTATCATGCAAATAAAGAAGAAGTACTATTAAGACATTATTTGTACATTTTAGACGGAGTTTCGCAGAAATTAGACATTGATTCAAGACATCCACTTAACCGTACAGATAAGATTACAGAAAAGGAATACAACTTTCTTGCACAGAAACTTTCGTTTATGAGGAATAATCTGAATCAGGCGAAAGATTTTTGCATTAAAGCGATAGAGAATTTAGAGATTTATACATCTCGGAAAAGTCTAATAGAAAGATTGATACTCCAACGCAATTGGAAGTTTAAGAGTTTTGAGAATCCAAAGGGATATAAGTGGTCGGAATTGCATGATTTACTTCCATCTAAGTTTCATGGTCTATATTCTGACTTTTGTGATTATTTGTCTCAACATGTTCATGGATTAAGCATGAGTAATTTAACGATTGAGACAGCCAATAAAGATTTATACGAGCCATTATCCGCAAATGTTGCCTTGGTGTTGTATTTTATTCATTCCGCTATGCTAAAGGATTTTGATGTTGATTTAACATTCTTGACAAAAGGCCTTTTGGATTCTGAAGATTTCCGTGCTTCTTTGGCTTATTGTAGCGAGTCATATAAAAAAGAATTATTCAATAGGAATACTTAAAATAGTCTCTTGCTGACCTAAAAAAGCAAGGTTAAGCGCAAAGCGTTGCGTTACGTATAAACAAAGCATTGCTATTATTTCACTTTTACCGAAAGCCCTGCGAAAGTTGACGGATATAAAGCTCTGAAATAATCAGTGAAGGCGACCTGCATATAGGTATGCCTTTTCCACTATAATAGATGCTTACACATTAGTGTGAGTTTCTTAAAGTGGAAAAGGTTTCCGTCGCAGGGCTACCTTGGTAAGTGATAAGAAATTCACACTTTTTATGTATCTTAATAAATGGTAATATGAAACTCAAAACACTATCTTTTATTATTGCACTTGCAATAGGCGTAACGATGGTTTATGCTGACAATCCTTCTGGTACATGTGGCGAAAATCTAACATGGACAATAAGTAATGACACATTGTACATTAATGGTTCTGGCTATATGAATTCCTATGGAAATCAAGGTCCATGGGCATATTATAACCCCCAATATGTAGTATTTTCTGATAGTGTCAGATCTATAGGTGGACGGGCTTTTTTCGGTTGTAGAAAACTAAATAAAATTTTCTTTGGAGCTGGACTTGAAGCAATTAAAGAATACGCATTTGCACAATGTGGCTTATTATCCGAGTTACAAATTCCTAATAGTGTAACACATATTGACGAACGGGCATTTAAGGAATGTTCGAGTTTGACTTCTGTTACAATTGGCAAAAATGTAACCAAATTTGGCAATGAGATTTTTATGGATTGTTATAAACTAAAGGAGATTATTTGGAATGTGATAGATTGCGAAAAAGTATGTGATGGTTATGCTTACACGAAAGGTTATGGGATTGATATGGAGACAGGTCAGCAATACTCTTATGATATGTATACGTTCGATATATTCCAATCTACCAGACCCTTCATAAATTCCGTTATTATAGGAAATGAAGTAAAAAGAATACCCAGATGTTTTTGCTACAAGATGGAGAAACTTCAACAAATCACAATTCCTCAAAGCGTAATAGATATTGATAGCGAAGTATTTGATGGATCTGGAATCTATAATACACAAGCCAATTGGGAAAATGGAGTCTTGTATATAGGAGATTGTCTCATAAAAGCGAACGAAACTGTAGATGGAAATTACTCTATAAAAACAGATACTCGATTAATAGCAGATGACGCTTTCTATGTATGTCCTAATTTACAATCTGTAATTGGCAATGAAAATTTAAGGATAATTGGAGATGGAGCATTTGAAAGTTGCACGTCACTGCAAAGCGTAACCAACATTCAGAAAGTCATTCACATTGGAAGTGGAGCTTTTGGGCAATGTACTGGATTTGTTGAATTTGTTCTTCCTGACTCTTTAGAGAGTTTAGGAAGTTATGCTTTCGCTGGTTGCACCGGTTTGACCTCAATCTCAATTCCCAATAAGACAAAATATATTGGCTCCTCGGCATTTGAAAGTTGTAGGAAATTATCATCTATTACTCTGCCAGAATCATTGGATAGTATTTGTAAAACCACATTCAAAGAGTGTAGTTCCCTTTTAGAAGTTACCATTCCTAATAACATGCAAAGTATAGGTGAAGCTGCGTTCTATAATTGCGACACATTAACACGAATCCATTTCGGTAACAACATCATAAATATTGATAAAAATTGTTTCTATAGTTGTAACCGGCTTGATTCTATTATCCTTTCACCAAGTACTAAAACTATTGGTGAGAATGCTTTTGCTTCATGTTCCCAATTACGGTTTGTTAGATTCAATGAAGGACTTGAAACTATAGGTACAAGTGCGTTCGCTTCATGCGTTGTATTGGATAGTCTTATTCTGCCCTATACGGTATATAGTATTGAGAATGGAGCATTTTATGCTTGTAGGAAACTGGAGTATGTGGTGCTACCAGATAGTTTGGAAATGGTGCGACCTTATGTTTTTTCGGGAGACACATCTATTGCTGAAATAACATTTGGAGAGAAAATGCTTTGGTTTGATCCTTTTTCCTTTAGTGATTGCAAAAATATTAAAATAGTTCATTGGAATGCTGTTAATTTTGAGAGTTCAACATCTTTTCAACAGATAAAAGATAATAAGGCGCAGTTTTTAACCTTTGGAAAAAATGTAAAGCATATACCATCTTATTTGTCTTTATTTTGTGCACCTCATTCTGTCGTTATACCATCGAACGTAGAGTCAATTGGTAAGTATGCCTTTTCTTCCTCAATTGATACTGTCATATGGAATCCGATAAGATACCCAGACATTCATACAAGTTCCCCGTTTAGTTCTTTAATAAAGCATTTGGAATTTGGAGATGACGTTGAAAGAGTGCCAAATTATTTGTGCTCGGGTATGAGTGTGGATTCAATTATTCTTCCAGAAAGCATTCTGCATATCGGTAGATCGTCATTTGCAGATTGCACAAACCTTCGTTACATATATATGCCTAATGCGCTGCAAAGTATAGATACTTTAGCTTTTAAAGGCTGTAGCAGACTTAATGTGGTAACTATACCCGACAATGTTAAGACAATAGCTTCAAATACTTTCCAGAACTGTACAGATTTGGCACTTATAGTGTTCGGAAAAGGAATAGAAACCATTGAAAATAGTGCCTTTTATGGTTGTTGGAACATGAGATATGTAGAATTTCCAGAAAATGTACAAACGATTGAGCCTTGGGCTTTCAGTGGATGCACAAATATCAATCGTATTATATTGCATCCAACGACGCCTCCTATATGTCAGAATTGTGCATTACCTAATAATGTGCCTACATATATCCCCTGCGGAACCTACGATACGTACATTCAAAGCGATTGGGCTAATTATCAACTGCAATACTCAGCAGCCTCTTATACGGTAAACGGAAAGGTACAGCCTAATAATTCTGGATATGTGCAAATTGAAAATCCAGGCAGTATTTGTGAGGCTGTTAGAATTGAAGCTATTCCTTATCCCGGTTATTATTTTGTTCAATGGGAAGATAAGGTAACAGATAATCCTCGATACGAAGATGTATCACAGGATACAACATTCACAGCTATTTTTGCTGCGCAAACATTTACGATTACTTTCGTAGATGATAATGATACTATATTGATTTCACAAGAATATGAATATGGTGCTACTCCGATACCACCGGCAGATCCCGTTAAAACAGGAAATGAGCAATATTCTTACACGTTTGGAGGTTGGTCTCCGCAAATTGTTCCAGTTACAACAGATGCCATTTACAAAGCCACTTATAACTCCATTATTAACAAGTACACAATTACCTTTATGAATGGAGATAATGTTTTATCTGCCGACTTGTGGGATTATGGAACAACACCTATATACGCAGGCGCTCCTCCAACTCGTCCGAATGACGAAGAATATACTTATACATTTAAGGGATGGACTCCTGAAATAGTTGCTGTAACTATGGATGCTACATATTTTGCGACTTATGATGCTTCTCCTATTGGCGAAGGAGTAGAGAATGTTAATGTTAATGGCACCGACATACAAAAGACTTTGCGCGACGGCCAAATTCTTATACTCAGGAAAGATAAGATCTATACCATCTTAGGTCAAGAGATACAATAATCATTGCCTAATATCATTACGAGAGGGTGTGTCAATTTTGACACACCCTCATTATTTTATATGCATTCGTGCAATGAGCCTCTTTTAATTATCAATTGTCAATTATCAATTGTCAATTATCAATTCACTCATGGTGGTAGGGTTCGTTTCGGAGGATGGTCATAGCACGATAGAGTTGTTCGATAGCAAAAAGACGGACCATTTGGTGCGAAAAGGTCATTTGACTTAGCGAGATTTTGCCATTCGCACGCTGATATACCTCGGAGCTAAATCCGTAAGGTCCGCCAATGATGAGGGTCAGATCTCTGCCGGAGGACATTCTTTTTTGCAGCCACTCGGCGAACTCGACAGACCGAAACTCCCGTCCGTGCTCGTCCAGCAGAACCGCTTCGGCGGAGGGCGTCAGACAGCGGAGTATCTCGTTGCCCTCCGTCGTCTTGATCTGCGATTCGCTTAGACCTTTGGTGTTCTTGAGGTCGGGAATAACAACCAAATCAAACGGCACGTAGTGCGTGAGCCGTTGCCGGTAGTCTTCTATAAGCGAAACGAGCCGTTGGTCGGTTGTTTTTCCGACAACCAAAAGAGTGATTTTCATCGTTAACTCTCTATTGCAGCCTTATTCTTCCTCGCTGAGGATATTGATGATGTTAGCCGGGTCGGTATCCTTGAAATAGAGATTACATGAATCTCCCGTCCAAACGAACCGGTAGATGGTAGTTTGGCGGAAACTACCATCGTAGCCGCTGAGAGCGGTATAATAGGTATGTCCTTCCTGCCATGCATCGTCGGAGTGGATGCCGTCGTTTTTAACGGCATGGACGCCATAACGCACCTTGGCTTTCTCCGGCTCCAAGAAACACTCCGCAGCCCATGCTGCGAAATAATATGCTGTTGCCGCCAATGTTGTGTCTGCCACAGTGTCTTCTACATAATCCAATACCTCTAAGAAGTCAGAGTCTTGACTCAGTGTCAGACTATCGTATGTTATGGCGATATAGGGGAAATGGCTGTTGAGGTTGCCGTTGGTATCTACCGGATATACGTAGTCCCATTCTCCCATGACGCGATACTCGAAATGAATATCCATAATACTTTCCTCCTTCGTAAGAACATTCTCCAGCTGCAGATTACTAATGGGTTGCATCGTTTCGGGATTGACCGCAAAAGCATACAGCCAATAGTCATGATTCGGCACGAGTCCTGTGAAGAAATGGTGTAAACTACCGTACTGGAGCGAGTGGCTGGCAAAGGAAGCCACATTGAACTCCTTGCCGATCAACAGGTCGTTGCGCCACACCAGATATTCGGCATAAGCGTAGTCCAGTGCCAGCTGCATGAACTGTTTCTGGTTGTACACAGGATTGAAATCCTCCCAAGGCTCGATGATGCCAATGAGGTAATAGGCATCCTTGTCGGTAGAGAATTGGCACTCTACGAATCCCGAGGAAACCGTCTTGATTTCCATCTTTACCTTGACATTTTTGGTCTCATATTCAGCCTCCGGATTGCAAGAGGGGAGCAGCAGAGCTGCGACCGCCATCAAGATGGCTGTAAGGCCGCTGATGCAGTAAGACCGCTTTGCGGTAAGACCGCTATCGTTGTACGATTTAGTCCTCATATTTTTTCCTTTCTTCTTCCTCTTGTTTCAAGAGCGATTGTACCGAATAGATAAAACGCAAACAGGTCATCACATGGCTTCCGTAGTGCCCGAAATTATAGGTGATATTGGCGTTTGACCATTTGGATTTGGCGTGTGCCGCATTCGTGTAAGGCACAGTCTCATCGTCCATGGAGTGCATCATATACACGCTGGCTTTGGGAGTCCAGTCGTAAGCGATGATAGAGTTGAGTGTCATGGCTTTGTATAGTTCTGCCACTTTTTCGGATTTCTGTTGCATCGCCTCCTCGGTCAGGATATTGTGTGTCACCTTGGTGCCAATGAGTTTGTTGATTTGCGCCGAGGTATAGACTTTGCTGTTGATCCAATCGTCCATGTGCTCGCAGAGCCACGGCTGCATCATATCCTCCATCTGCATATTGAGGTTGTGACCCTTGATCATTCCTTGCAGCACGAGTGGCACGGCAACAGGGTAGCCGGCCGTATCGGTATTGACAAAGCGCTCGTAGGTAGCCTGAACATCGTAGGGTCCTCCGCCGGCGAACACGCGATGGAGTTGAATATAATCGTCGTAATCCGGAAAACAGTATTCTGTCTCGATGAGGCTCTGAACAGCCATCGTAGTAGCTCCGCCCTGGCTATAACCCATTAAGTCTAAATCCACCTCCTCGGGTTTGCGGTCAACCGCTTCCAACCACGGCTTGACGGCTAAGTACATATCCACAACGTTTCGAGCCGTGACGTCCATCACCAGATAGGGGTGGATCTTGTCGGCTGTGACGCCGTAGCCCAGATAGTCCGGCGAGATAATACCATAACCCATTTTGACCAAGATACCCTCCAGCGGGAAGCAGTTGCTGGGTGCTTCTGCGTTGGAGCAGGTGGTGTAATGGCTCACTAAGATCATTCGCTTCGGGCGACCGTTTCGCGGCAGAATGACTTTGCCGGAAAGAGTGACTTCGTTCCATTCGGTATCCACACTGGGGTAGGTACCAGCTATTTCGATAACACTGTTCTGGTTGCCCCATCGGAGCAGTTCCTGCAGGAATCCGGCTCCCGTTGTGCCGGTTGTGGCTGGCTTTCGGAGAGGTGAAGGGGTGTCTTCCTCCTTAGTAAAATCCTCTACCCGCGTGCCATCCGGCAGGTAGCAATCGTACGGAATACCTTCCGACAGATCGCGTTCGTATTGTCCGATTACGCGGAATTTCAAGTTCTTGGCTGCCTCTATATCCGTGAAATCCACCACTTCGTTCTCGCGGAAACGGCAAGAGGAAAGTGAGAACAGAAAACTGAAAATGGACAGGACTATCAGTCCTGACATGAGTGTATGTATTTTCTTTGCTTTCATAATGATTCTTAATTAGTCAGATTAGAAACGTGCTCCAATACTGAAATTCAACATACGTGATTTGAGCATATAGATTGCATTCATGTCTTTGAGCGCGTAGAGTCCTCCGTAGTCGAAGGCGCAGAACCACCGCTTGTAGTTGGCGCTAATACCGACCAGGGTAAAGTTGAGTGCCGGAGCGCAGACCGTGTGGTTGCCTTTGCCATCCACTTCGGTTCCGCCGTTGATATCGATTCCTGCTCCGAGTCCGGAGTAGATATTGACATTCGGGTGGTGGAAATACGTAAACCGGACGGTAGGCATAATCGCCAGGTTGTAGAAATAGTTTTTCTTGTCGCGTGCCAGTTCGTTTCCTTTTCCGTCACGCGTGACCAGATCCCAACCCACGGAGCTCATGTCCATCATTCCGCCCAACGAGAACCAGTGGTTGAAGCGGTATTGGTACTCGACCCAGAGATGCTGGTTGTGGCGGTAACGCTCTTTGTAGGTGTATTGTGCCGAGGTCGGCATCTGCTTCGTGATACTCGTGGGATTGTGCCAAACGAGACTCTCGAACAGCTGGTCTCCCCAGCCGATACGAATCTCATTACGTTGGAACAAGTAGTCTGTTTTCGTCTCGGCTTTAGCCGTCGGAGACCAGACTGCGGCAACGCAAAGTGAGATAATCAAGTAGTGTAATCGTTTCATAATTTTCAAAATTCGCGACAAAGGTACAACAAATTTCTCATATATGCAAGAAAAAATGCCCCGAAGAGCATTTTTTTTTTGTCTGTCCGGTTTACTTGTCGCTAAAAATATACTCAAATACTTTCACGCTAAAGAGTTTGCCGTTGGGCAGATAGTTGTACTGTTTGGCTTTAGTGCCATCCTCATTCCACTCGTACTTGCGGATACGAACGGGTTTGTTGCGGTCGTTGTATTCGACTTCTTCGATCACTTTGCCGGTAACGTCGTCGTATTTGCTTGTCACGCGGCTTCGCTGGCCGTAGCTGGCGTACTCGATTTCCTCCACACAGCGTCCTTCGCTATCATATACTTTGACGTGGTCGAGCCAGCGCACTTTGGTTTTGGAATCAGTATTCCACTCTTTGACGGTCAGGTTCTTGCGCTTTTCGCGCTTCGCCAGTTGTTCCGGGGTCAACAGACTCTGGGCTGTTGCCGTTCCTGCCAGCAAAAGGCAGGTTAGTAAATAAAGATATTTTTTCATAATAAAAACAGTATTTTCAAAATCAACGGGATAATATACATAGTATATTATAAGGTGCTACAGGATGCGATTGTCTCTCGATTTGCTTCCGGCGGAATACCGACGGGATACCGACGAGATACCGTGTTTGCAAATCGTGTATGCTATCGTCCCGTATGTGTCCCGTATGTGAGTCGTAAGCGACGAGTCTCACCATTTCGTTTGTCAGGAGACAAAAAACGTGCAAAATTACAAAAAAATCATCAAATATGCAATTAAATTCCGGTTTTTATTAACAAAAGTACACAAAAAAATATCAAATATGGGTAAAATTTGCTTTGTTCCATAAAAAATAGCATATTTTGTTAATTTATTGCCGATTGTTATGTAAATGCGCCTAAGTCTTGTGCGCGTGAAAAATAATTCGTAATTTTGCACGGATTTTTGTCCGGATAAACGTAAAAAAGAACAAAAACAAGGTACAATGAAAAAAATATTCTCCCTTTTGGTTGCTTTAGCAACGACCATTACGCTCTCCGCCCAGTTGGCGTGGGACACAGAGTTCAAACAGGCTGATTTCAACAATGCCAAGACTGTCATTTCCAAGTCCGATAACGTGAGTTGGAACAACGGCGCGTTCGGTATGGGAGCGAGTCTGCAAATCGGAAAAATTGTGGTTTTGGGTTCCGCGTATAATGACGAGTGCGTTATTGCCCTGCCGGAAGAAGGTATTGCCGAGAAGATCTATTTCTCGTGGCAAGGAGCTTCCAGCGGAACGATCTCTGTGTTGCAGTCTCAGGATCATAACAATTGGTCAACGGTCTTTACTACGGAAGGAAACACGATATCTCTGACTAAGGCTGATTCCGCTTCGTTGGCTTCCACCACCCGTTATATCAAGTTCGCGGCTACAGGTCGTACCGCCGCAGCCATCAGCAAAATCCGCGTTAGTGAGCTCAAGAGCCTTTCTGTAGGCTTGGAAGAGTGGGAACCTGCTTCGGCTATGGTGGACGACGCTCCTGCTACCAAGAACGTGACGGTCAACTGGACGAATATCGTGGCTTCTGTGACTTCGACCAACCCGCAGTTTAGCGCTTCGGTAGAGTCCGTGGGACAGAAGAACCTGATTGATCAGAAGACGACCATTACCCTCTATTATTCGCACGAGGAAGCCGGTACGCACGAAGGCGAGATCATCATTTCCGGCGAAGGCCGTGAGGCGCGCATCAAAGTGGCCGGTACGACCAAGAAATACGACCAGACGCTTACTTGGAACCAAACGCTTGACGAGTGTCTGACCACCGACGAACTGTCGTTTAACGCTTATGCCACATCCGGACTGGATGTTGTTTATCTGAGTTCCGATACCACGATTGCCAAAGTAGAGGGTAACGCTCTGCAGATTCGTCGTTCGGGTACGATCCAACTGACCGCCACCCAGCCGGGTAACTACAAGTATAACGCAGCTAATTCCGAGGAGAAGGCCTTGGTTATCCGCAAAGCCGATCCGAACGTAAGCGCTTCGGCTGAGGACCTGACGTACGGCCAGCGTCTGAGCGAAGCCGTTTTGCATGAATCGAACGGTCAGGTGCCCGGCGAGTTCTCGTGGCTGGATATCACGACCGACACGATTTTTGATGCCGGAGACTACATCCTTTCGCTCCTCTTCACGCCGGCAGATACGGGTATATATAATTTCCGCACGCTCCCCGTTGCTTTGCATGTGAACAAGGCTGTGCAGACAATCGTCTGGGAGGATCAGGATTCGGTTCTGACGGTTGGTACGCAAGCTATTTCGACCGCCACGCTCTCGTCCGGTCTGCCTGTTACGTACGCTTATACGGCTTGTCTGCTCTCGATAGAGGATGGCGTGATCACGCCGGAGAACGAAGGCGAAGTGACGGTAATTGCATATCATCCGGGCAACCATAACTATCTGCCGACTACGGTTATTATGCAGACATTCACTATTTTGCCGAGTCAGGAACAGCAACCGACGTCTATAGGACAACTCTCGCCCGAGCAGATTCGTTCCGCGCAGAAATTTGTTCACGCAGGAAAAGTGTATGTTTCGTTCGGAGGACACGTGTATGACGCCAAAGGCGTGCTTGTACAATAACCCGAAATAGGTTGAAACAGGCATTTTAACACGTTCCAGAACAAGTTTAACCCCATTAAAAGTGCTCTTTTCGGGCACTTTTTTTGTGTATTTATTTGCATAATTCAGAAAAAAGTTGTAATTTTGCAGCAGTTTTTAGTCGAGTGCTACGAAAAACGATAAAACGGCTAAACCCGGTATCTGTTTTAGATGAGTTCAAGAACGAAAAAACGTAATCAATAAGTGGTCGAATTTGACCATTTTAGAGAACATCGTCCGTTCTCCGGGACGTAAAAGAAGGAGAAAGATAGACATAAAACAAGCACAAAGCGTTGTGCTATAAACATATTAATAATTAGCGTTTGCTATTTATTCGAGGTATTCCGAAAATTTGCCAATAGAAAGAATATACCACACGAATAAGTTCGGTAAACGCCCACGAAAGTGTGGGCGGAACTTATGTGGTATGGGTAAGGCAAATACCTCGGAGACTTAAGTGAAGCTCACTTTTTTTGTCTCCATATTTGCTTTTCTCATATCAAAAGGAATAAGTAGCGAACCATAAACAAACGCTACCATGAATGAATTTATCTCCACGTATATCAAGGAGATCAATCAACTGTATCAGACAGGTCTGACGACCGAACATTCTTTTCGTCCTGCGCTCCAGCGTCTATTACATGATTGCACAGGATGTATTGTTATTAACGAGCAAAGCCATATTGATTGCGGAGCGCCGGATTTAACTTTGGTTAGCAAGCAACTGCCGATTGCTTATATCGAGGCAAAAGACCTCGAAGACGGTGACCTGGACGGACGCAAGAAGAACAAAGAGCAGTTTGACCGCTACAAGGCTTCGTTGGACACTATTATCTTTACCGATTATCTTGATTTTCATTTGTATGAGCATGGCGAATGGCAACAATCCGTTCGCTTGGCGGAGATACAAGGCAATAAGATCCGTTTGTCGGACGCAGACCGTTTTGTCTCGCTCATGGAGCATATCAAAAACGCCCGTCCACAACGTATCACTTCGGCTTCTAAATTGGCGCAACTGATGGCGGGCAAGGCGCGTTTGTTGCGTGACATCATCGAGCAGGCACTTATCCAAGACGGAGACACGCCCACGGAACTACGCGGCTATATGCAGGCTTTTCAACAGGTTCTTATCCATGATATAACGCCGAAAACCTTTGCGGATATCTATGCGCAGACCATCGCATATGGTATGTTTGCTGCACGTCTACATGACGAAAGTCCGGACGATTTCTCACGTGCTGAGGCTGCGAACCTTATTCCGAAGACAAATCCTTTCTTGCGCAAGATCTTCCAACAGATAGCCGGTTTTGACTTGGACGAACGTATTGCATGGATAGTGGATGACCTTGTTTCTGCGTTTGCGGCAACCGACATGGAGAAGATCATGCAGGGTTTTGGAAAGAGCACACAACAAACCGATCCGATGCTGCATTTCTACGAAGATTTCTTGTTCCAATATGACCCTGCAGCCAAGAAACAATGTGGTGTCTATTATACGCCGCAACCGGTAGTGGAGTTTATTGTGCGAGCCGTGGATGATATTTTGCGTACGGAGTTTAATTTGCCGATGGGTTTGGCAGACACCTCCAAAGTGGAGATAGAGCAAGAGATAGAACAAGACCTCAAACATCGCAAGGAGAAGAAACTCGTTCATCGTGTGCAAGTCCTTGATCCTGCTACAGGAACAGGTACATTCTTGGCGGAAACGGTACGACAGATCAAACGTGACCTTGGTGGACAAATGGGCGCTTGGCCAAGTTACGTACCCGAACATCTCTTGCCTCGTTTGCATGGTTTTGAACTGATGATGGCGCCTTATACGATTGCCCATCTCAAACTCGACATGGAGATCGGTATTCCGGCGCAACAACGTCTCAAGGTCTTCCTGACCAACTCTTTGGAGGAAGCGAATCAAGATGCTAACACTCTTTTTGGACTTTATTTGGCAGAGGAAGCCAATTCTGCTTCACGAATCAAGAAAAATGCTCCCGTAATGATTGTTATGGGAAATCCTCCGTATTCGGGTATTTCGCAAAATAACGGGGAATGGATTACCAATTTGCTTAGTGATTACAAGAAAGAGCCGGGAGGTGTTCAGCCATTACAAGAACGCAAAATCTGGCTCAACGATGATTATTGTAAATTTATACGTTTAGGGCAGTATTATGTAGATAGAAATAAAGAGGGCGTACTTGCCTATATTTGCAATAATGGCTTTTTGGAAGCTCCTACTTTCCGTGGAATGCGCTGGAATTTACTACACAGTTTTGATAAAATCTATATTATCAATCTACATGGAAATAGTAAAACGAAAGAGACCACACCCGATGGAGAAAAAGATGAAAATGTCTTTGACATCATGGTAGGTACATCCATTAACATATTTATCAAGACAGGAAAGAAAAAGAAAGGGGATTTAGCGGAAGTGTTCTATAAAGACTTGTATGGGTTAAGAGGAGACAAGTATGAATACTTAGTATCACATGTTTTATCGAGTGTGGATTTTAAAAAATTAAACTATTCAGAGCCTTTTTATCCATTTGTAGAAGTGGATGAGGAAGGAAAATCTGAATATATGGCGGGCTTTGGTGTAGATGAAATTTTCTCGACTTGGACATTAGGATTTGTGACAGCAAATGATAAACTCAATATATCATTCTCGCAAGAGGAACATATTAAGAAAATTCAAGAGTTTCTGGAAATGCCTGAAATCGAATGGAGAATAAAATATGGCAGAGAGAAAGATTCTAGAGATTGGAAATATGAAACTGCTCGAAAAGATGCGCATTCGTTTAGAAATAATTTAGTTAAGAAAGTTATTTATAGACCTTTCGATACACGATACACATATTATACTGGAAACTCTAGAGGTCTTTATTCTAGTCCGCAGTCTGCCATATTGTCACATATGTTATCCCCAAATATAGCTTTCGTTATTGGACGTCAAGGACAAGCTGTTGGAAAGATGGAATGGAATCTTATCTATTCAATAGATACGATTTCCGATTTGAATATATATTATAGAGGAGGCGGTACGGTTTTCCCCCTCTACCTCTATCCGGAGGAAGGTTCTATAGAAACCGAGCGTCGTGCGAATTTGGATGAGAAGATTTGGGCGCAAATCAATACAATAATCGGCAAAGAAGCAACGCCTGAAGACATCTTCGATTATATCTATGGTGTATTGCATTCGCCTGCGTATCGCGCGAAATATAAGGAGTTTCTAAAGGTGGATTTCCCGCGTATTCCTTATCCGAAAAATGCCGATGAATTCGAGCATTTTCGCTCTTTCGGCAACCAACTCCGTGAGTTGCATTTGATGCACAAAGTGCCGGATTCGCCTGTTTCTTTCCCCAATGCCGGAACTATGCAAGTGGATTATCTGCGTTGGGAGTGGAATAAAGACGATGGTTATTCGGGCAATATATGGATCAACGAAACTCAATGTTTTGAGGGTGTTCCGACCGAAGCGTGGAATTTCTATATCGGAGGCTATCAACCTGCGCAGAAATGGCTCAAAGATCGTAAAGGACGTACGCTTTCGTTTGACGATATTGAGCACTATCGCAAGATCATTTCTGTCCTTATAGAGACGAAAGTAATCATGGAGAAAATAGGATAAACCATAGCCTTTGCTTTTTAGCTTCTCTCAAGCATCTCTCACGCATGTTACAACCCACGCAAACTCGACTTTTCTTCGAGACGCGGGCGGATCAAAAGTGGCTCAGGGTCGGCTCAAGGTCGGCTCCATGTTATGTTGTTAACCAACAATCATTAGACGCTTAGGGACAAAATGCACATGTAATGGAACATATTGCACAAGTAGTGGGACAAAATTTACAATTTATGGGACAAACTATTGCATATGTCAAAAAAATGTTGTACCTTTGTGCTCGCTTAAGCAAAACACTATTTTAATCGGTTAATCACAACCTGAAAACAAAATGGAAGAACTGAAACAACGAATCTTAAAGGACGGATTAGCCCGGAAAGAAGGCAATATAATACGTGTCGGACGTTTCCTGAACCACCAGTTGGATCCGGAACTGATGATGCATTGTGCGCAGGAGTTCGCACGTTTGTTCGCCAACCAAGGCATCAACAAGATTGTCACCATCGAGGCGTCCGGTATCGCTCCGGCAATCCTATTGGGCTATATCATGCACCTGCCGGTTGTGTTTGTGAAAAAAAGCGTGCCGAAGACCATCGACGAGTCGTGGAAATCGTGGGTGTGGTCGTTCACCCGCGGAGACGAGAAAACGGTATGTATCGACCGTGAGTTCCTGACAGAGAAAGACCGTATCCTGTTTATTGACGATTTTCTGGCGGACGGTCACGCTTCGGGAAGTATTATCCACCTCTGCCGCCAATCGGGCGCACAGATTGTGGGAATGGGTTTCCTGGTGGAGAAAGGTTTCGCGAAAGGCGGGCAGTTCCTGCGTGACCACGGCATCCCGTATCATGCCTTGGCAACCATCAAACAGATTCGCGAGGACAACACGATGGAGATAGAATAGACGAAACAACCAAAAGCACAAATCAACATGGGAAAGAGTGTATTGGAGCAGGATAAATGGGAGTTGTCCCGGAAAACGCTGGTGAGCATCCTCACGGAAAGCCATTATTCTCCGGGCGAGTTTGCGGACGCGTTAGGCTCTCCTTCTTTCACCCAACTGCTCAAGAGCGTCAACCCCTTTGCCCCTTGGGGAATAAAGACGGTTTTCAAAGCCGCCGTACTGTCGTGCGTGCCGAAAATGAACAGACGCTTTGCCAAAGAGTGCGGCTTGGGCTTGTTTGCCAAACGATGCTGGGAGATACAGAGCTATACCTTTTCTTATCGCAGCCAGACGACCGACGGTCGCAACCAGACACTCTCGGGACGCGTCACTTTTCTCAACAACCGGGACGCTAACATCCCTCACCGGGCGAAAACGATCTCGCTACATGTCCACCAGGCGTTCTTCAATCCCGAATGGGCTCCTTCGCGGAGTCTGATGTATGTGCCGCTCAAAGTGATGCGTGATTCGGTAGTGATCGAGCCGGATTTGCAGAAATGGGGTATCACCCACGGTATCGAGAGCGACGGAAGCGGATCCGCCATCCGTACAGCCCGCCAGATAGCCGATTGTGTGGTGGCTGCCCTGGAGATCATGCGCCAACACCATGTGGAACTTGCGCCTGAAGGCTATACCACTCTCTGGGGTGGTTCGCAAGGCGCTATGCCGACACTTTGCTTCGACAAATGGTATGATACCGAAGCGCCACAATGGTTCAAAGAGGAACTTAGACTGCGGTCGTCGTTCATCGTGGAAGGTGTTGCCAAAGTACATGTGCTGACGACATACATATACCAGAACGGGCAGGATTATCCGCTCAAACCGGTTACTTTGGTGGGCTATCTCAAAGCCTTTACTCCGGAACAGTTGGGCGGCTACAAGCCTCAGGAATTGGTTCCTCAATGGTGGAACGACACCAAGTTTCAAGTGAACGGACGTGAGATATCCTTCTTCGACGCCGTATGTCATTACATCCCGGAGGCGATGTTCCCTCTTTCCGACACCATCAGTTGCTATGCGGAACTGGTTGCCCCGGATATGCTCACGCCGGATGGCCAGGTGGATATGGAATGCCCGAAGATAAAAGCCTGGCTGGAATGTCTGCGTGTGCAAAACGACTTGAGCGGCTGGACACCCGAGCACGCTATTTATATCGCGCACAGCCCCGCAGATGACATGTTCCCTTACGAATACACGTACGACCAGTATATGGCCATCAGTAACGGAAGAAAGAACCCGAAAGTGCACATGCTGAATGTCCCGTCTATGCGTCTTGTGCCCCGCGGAGGCATGAAACGGCATTTTATTCTTGCCTTTATGGGACAGATGACGATGGCTTTTGTGGAGAACCCCGAAGGCATGCAAAAAATATTCAAATCCGTCCAATAAATCCTAAATCGTTAAACCGTCAAATCGTCCATCATAATGACTTTGTGGAAATTTATGGAGCGCGGGATCCTTTTAGACAACAACCGCCACGACGCTCTGGTTTATTTCGGACGCCGGATCAGCCGTCAGACATTCGTGGAGCAGGTACACCTGTGGGCAGGTGTCATCAAAGGGATGGGGCTGAAAGCGGGCGACGAACTGCTGCTCTTCGGGCCTTCGATACCGGAGTTCATCTATATCATGTTAGCCGCCGACATGGCAGGCGTGACCGCCAACCTGCCGAACCTGATGGCGTCGGCTGAGGCGTTGGAGACCATGGCGGGCAAAAGCCGCGTAGCCTTTGTGTTCGACGGAATGGAGAAAACGATTCGTCGCACGCTCCAACGCGGGCAGTTTGAACAAGTCGTCATCCTCTCCGCCACCCGATCGATGGGCTATCCGCTCAAGATGATAGCTTCACCCCTGAACAGCATCAGACATTTCAGTTCCCGCCATAGAACCAAATACCTGACCGCCGATGCCGTCATCCGGCGTTTCGGACACTATGAGGGAGCCTTGGAGGCGGCTCCCGTAAAAGGCAAAGCGGCATTCTTCTTCTGCTCCTCCGGCACGTCCAACAAAGGAGTAGCCAACCAGATTGGCATGAGCGACGAAGCCATGATAGCCATGTTTACGAACGCCTTGGCTTTTAACAAGAAAGGCAATCCTTTCTGCGAAGGAACCACCTCGTATTGCCAGTTGCCGCCATTTGTGTGCACAGGTTTCTTTGCGCTCGTGTTAGCGCCTCTTTTCCGAGGCATGACCGTCTATCTCGACCCAAGACCGGATGTGCATCATTTCACCAAGAATATCCTCGCTTTCCGTCCGCAGACAGCCTTGGCTACAGGCGCATCCTGGGTGTTCCTCATCCGGCATATAGACCAACTGATCCAAAGCGGCAAACGGCCTGATCTGAGTTTCTTCCGCTTCCCGGTTATGGGTGGCGAAGGCTGCACGCCACAAGCTCTCCGGCATATCAACGAAGTCATGCAGGCTTGCGGCAGTACGGTTGCCCTGACGTCCGGTTACGGGCTTAGCGAGACGTTTTCCGTCTGCACGGTGGACTACGATCCCACAGGTTTCGACAAGGATTATTCCCGACATGCCGTGTGCGTGGGAACGCCTTTCCCGGGCGTCACGGTCGGGATCTTTGACGAGAACGGCAAGGAACTGAGTTGCAATCAACGCGGAGAGATATGGGTGAAGACACAATCCCTGACCGTTGGATATATGAACAACCCCGAACTGAGCCAAACCAAACTGCGCGACGGCTGGTTGCACACCGAGGACATCGGCGAACTGGCGGAGAACGGCAAACTGTATATCTACGGCCGCATGGCGCAATACGTACAGGCGCCCGGAGGAGAGAAAGTCTATCTCTTTGACATAGCCAACAGGCTGCGGGATGATCCTGCCGTCAAAGAGGCGTTGGTATGTCCCTTGGTCACAGAAGGCAAACCTCTGGTGGCGCATATCGTGCTTGAGAAAAACATCCGCGAAACAGAACGCGATGTG
Source organism: uncultured Bacteroidales bacterium (assembly GCA_900319645.1). Lineage (GTDB taxonomy): Bacteria > Bacteroidota > Bacteroidia > Bacteroidales > Paludibacteraceae > Colicola. The sequence goes on along the minus strand of ONPG01000011.1, from coordinate 1,251 downwards.
ATCCGACGGCTGGACAACACGATGTCCGAGTACCTGCCAGAGGGGCTGCGTATCGAGAAATACCGCTTGGAGCAGGAACAACTGAAAATCAATATCGTCGGGAAAATCGACCGCCATTATTACAGCCATCTTCTCACCGGCTACTACGAAGATAACATATGAACAACATGAATCAATATTCGCACACCTATTCGCTCACGGCGGCGGATATGGACACGCGTTACCGAATGACGCCTAATGCCGTGCTGCTCTATTATCAGGACTGCTGGGCACGCTATATGTCGTGTCTCCATTTGGCGGCTTTTGATGTGGTCAAACAGAACCGCCTCTGGGTCATTACGGAGTTTAACGCGTGGTTTGAAGAGCAGACTGCCCTTTGGTCGGACGACATCGAAGTGACCGTTTGGAATAGCGAAGTGGGCGCACTCCGGCTCTATGCCGAGTTCCGCGTGCGCCGGTCGGATGGGGTAGATGTGGCGCATGGCTACGGCTGCTGGACTTTGCTGGATACCGAGGCACATCGTCTCGCGCCTATGACACCTTTTCAGCCGCAGATACCCGTCCTGCCGGAAATGACTTCTGAGACCCACAGAAAACGTCGTTACCCGACGGATGGCACACCTCTGCAACAGATCGAACACAGGGTCAATCCGATCAACCTCGATTTTAACGGACATGTCAACAACCGCACGTACCTGAGTATCGCCATGCAATCTGCAGACGAAGCGTTTATGGACGCGTACGCGATCCGTTGCCTGACCATCCATTGGCTCAAAGAGACGTTCCTGGGAGACACACTCACCTGCCGTTTGACCTTGCTACCCAACGAGACCGACGAACACGTCTATCACTATCTCCACTCGATTGCCCGCAACGATGCCGAAACAGCCGCGCAGGTCTATTCCGAATGGATTCCCCGCACAGAGCATATTGACGTCTCGGAGCATGCCCCGAGAAAATAAATCCATTCCAAACAAGTAGCAAAGGGTTGCCAAACGGTTAGTCGATGGGTGTGTGGTGGATGCGGTAGAGGAAGAAGACGGCAAAAAGCATCGAGGTGAAATCAACGATGGGTTGGACCCACATGCAGCCGTATAAGCCCAGGCACGCGTTCATTAGGAACAAAAGAGGGATGTCCAAAACTCCTTTCCGGAGAATGCTGCAGACCAGAGCTTCCCGCGTGCGTTGCATGGCTTGGAAATAGGTAATAGCCGGATAGCAGATCGCCATGAAGGGCATCGCCACCACTTG
>ONPG01000002.1 GCA_900319645.1 uncultured Bacteroidales bacterium | reverse complement strand
ATCGAAGAGTTGCGCCACGCCGAAACGTTCTTGCGCAGAGATGGGGAAGATAGTTGCCTCGGGGAGCTGGTTGTGCCAGAATTCCACTAATCGTTCCAAGGTATCTTGCGATGTCAGATCAATCTTATTTATTATAAGGAACACGCGCGTGCCCTCGCGTTCGGCAAGTTTCTTCACTTTCTCAATGAAGTCGGGGTTGCGGTCGATGGTATCCTGCGGTTCGGTGACATAGAGGAGGACATCGGCATCCACGAGGGCCGAACGGCTGAACTCGAGCATTTTCTCCTGCAAGCGATAGTTCGGCGAGAGGACTCCCGGCGTGTCGGAATAGACCATCTGGAAGTCCTCGCCGTTGACGATACCGAGAATGCGGTGGCGGGTGGTTTGCGCCTTGGAAGTGATGATTGACAGACGCTCGCCCACCAGGGCATTCATCAGCGTGGATTTGCCGACGTTGGGGTTACCAACAATGTTTACGAAGCCACTGCGATGCACTATTTTATCATTTTCGCATTTAGTCATTTTCGCAATTACATGACAGCGTCGTAGAGTTCGTCCACAGAGTTGAAGAGCTTAGCCGGCGAGAGTTTGGTTACTTTGCAACCGATTTTCTTCTCTATCGCTTTCAGGTCAATCTTCTTAGGATCGCCCATGAGGAAAATCGTAACCGGTTTGCCCTTGATATTCTCCTCGTAGAACTTCTCGATGTCGTTGAAGGTGAGTTCATCAATCTTCTTGGCATTGACCTTAGCCGGGTCCTCTTTGTAGCCGAGACGTGTCCAGTATTCGTAGGTGGCCGCTTTGCTACGCATAGTGGGTTTAGCGGTTTGTCCAGCCTGCTTGAGTGAAGCCCGGAGCGCCTCGAAGTTAGCCGAGTCTTTCGGCATGTCGGTGAGGATATCCATGTATGTGCTGATAGCATCGACTACCTTGTCCGACTGGGTTCCTACATAGCCGTAGAAATAGCAATCCTTGCCGGGGAGCGAAGGTGTTCTGTCCACACCATAGGCGGTATAAGCCATCGAACGTTTCTCGCGGATCTCGTACATAATCAGACCAGAGAAGCCACCCGACATATACTGGTTGAAGGCATCAGACTGCACGTCGGAAGCGATGTCGTACGGGCGTCCGTTGATGTAGAAATAGAGGTCAGCCTGCTGCACGTTGCTGTTCGGGAGGAAGAGCACGGTCGGCTTGTCGTAAGACACGCGGTCCTGGATGAACGGCGAGTTGGAGGGTTTCATACCTTCGGTAAGCGGCAGAGCAGCAACAAGTTGTTCCTTAGGCAGCGAACCACAGTAGAACACATCGAGCGCATACTCACGAGCCTGTGCAACGAGCGATTGAACGCGCGGGAGGCCAAGCCCCCAGATGTCTGCAAACGGCACTTCGTCCAAGTAAGCGGATTTCTTGCCATAGAGGGCATACTGCATGAGTGCGGATTTCTGCACAGCCGTACGTTTCTGGCGGCTGAGACGAGAGAAGAACTCAGAACCCTTGATAGCATCCAGCTGTTTCTGCTCCAGATAAGGCATAAGGAGCTGACGCGAAACGAGGTTCATGATCTTACCGAGGTTCTGCTCCTCGCCAGAGATCACTACGCTGAAATAGGAATCGCTGCAACCATAGGAAACAGAGCCACCGAGTTCAGCCACTTTCTGGTCGAAGTCCTTACCCTCGATGTTCGGGCTGCCCATGATACCTGCGTTCTCCATAAGGATCGTTGCGTACGGGAGCAACGGCATCTCGTGAGCACCCACACCATAACGGAGCTGGAGAGTGAAGACATCGTTCTTGGTGTTCGGGGTGTAGTGGAGCGTTACGTTCTCACCCAACGAAGCCACTTTTACCTCGCTGAAATCGTTGAAAGTCTGCTTGATATCATTCTTAGGCATAGCCTTGAAAGCCTTGGCATAAGCCGTTTCTTCGCGCGAAGGCTCCACCGGTTTGATATTCGGTTTGGGCAAGGTCTTGGCTTTCGGGGTCTTGGTATCCTCGTCGAAGGAAACGGTCATGTACGGTGCATCGAAATATTTCTTGGCCACGCGCACAATCTCCTCCTTGGTGAGGTTCTGGATACGCTCGTTCGCGGTAAAGATGTCCTCCGTCGGTTTGTTGTACACAAAGGAATAGAGGAGGTTCTGGATCTTGAACTGCGGCGACTCCTCGTTAACCTTAGCGGATTGCGCATAGAGATGTTTAACGTTCGCAATGAGCTCGTCGTCGATGTTACCGGATTTGATTTTCTCTACCTCGCGCATAATGATGTTCTTGGTAGCTTTGTCAGACTCGAACATCTGCTGGTTGGCATCGTAGTAAGGCACCGCCATGATCATCACACGTCCGGTGTTACGGCGAGCGTCGCTGTAGGCGTAGGAAGCGGTCACGTCACCTTTGGTGTTGACCTTGTCGAGCAGACCGATCTGTCCGTTGTAGAGCAACGCGCAAACGAAATCGAGCACGTCCTGGTCGGGATCACCCTCTTTGACGCCCTGGTAAACCCAAGCCACCTGCGGGTTGTAACCGAGGTTATAGTGCTTGGTCGGGTTGCCGGCAAAGGATACCTCCGGATAGGAAGGACGAGCAGGCAATTCCTTGGGCTGGAGACGCGAGAAAGTCTCGGCAATCATCGGTTTGGCTTTCTCGGCATCGAAATCACCGACGATGATAAGCGCCATGTTGTTAGGCACATACCATGTGTTGTAGAACTCGATGAGCTTCGAGAGACGCGGGTTCTTCAGGTGCTCGGGCAGACCGATGACGTCACGCTCGTAAGGCGAACCTTTGAAGATATCCTCCATGAGCTGTTTCTGCGCTTGGGAAGACGGCTCGTTGGCGTACATATTGTACTCCTCGAAGACGTTCTCCAGCTCTGCCTGGAACGTACGGAAGACAGGGTTGATCAGACGCTCGGAGAAGATCTGAAGCCAACGGTACATCTCAGCCTCCGGGAAGGAGTTCATGTAAGCCGTGAGGTCGTAAGAAGTGAAGGCGTTGACACCTTCGGCTCCGATGAGGTCGAGAAGGACAAAGAAATCCTCGAGCGAGGAGACCTTAGCCTGACGCATGGAGCACTCGTTGATCCGGGTAGAGAGTTCCTCACGAACTTTCGGATCGGTAGCCTCGCAATACTGGTCGTAGAGCGCAATGATCGAATCGTAGATAGGTTTCTCTTTCTCCCAGTCGAGCGCACCGATTTTCTGTGTACCCTTGAAGAGCATGTGCTCCAGGTAGTGTGCGAGACCCGTGTATTCCGCGGGTTCGTCCACTGCTCCTGCACGCACGGCGATATATCCCGTAACATCCGGAGCGTCGTGGTCCTCCCACAACAGAACGGTCAGACCGTTCTCTAACTTGTACTCAGTCAATCCCTCACGGGTAATAGCTGAGACCGTGGCGATGCCGCCGATAAGCAGCAGAGCGCTAAGTAAAAATTTTCTCATTGTTGTTAATATTTTGGTTAATTGTTTATTCGAGATCACGAGATTACGAGATTACGAGATATCGAGGTTTTTACCATTCGAGGAGGACTTTACCGCACTGGCCGGAGACCATCACATCGAAGCCTTTCTGGAAATCCTCGAACTTGAAACGGTGTGTGATCACCGGGCTAAGGTCGAGTCCGCCGAGCAACATCTGCTCCATCTGGTACCAGGTTTCCCACATGCGGCGACCAGTGATTCCCTTGATCGTCAGGGCATTGAAGATCACGTCGGACCAGTTGACCTGCGTATCCGAAGGAAGGATACCGAGTTGTGCGATGTTCGCGCCTTTGTACATATGCTCGATCATGTCGTTGAAGGCTGCGGGCGCACCGGACATCTCCAGTCCCACATCGAAGCCCCGGATACCGAGTTGCTGCATCGCACCTTGAACGGTCTCGCCTTTGGAGCCATCCACCGTGAGCGTGGCACCCATTTTCTTGGCTATCTCCAGGCGGAGCGGATTGATATCCGTCACGACGATGTTCTTGGCTCCGGCGTAACGGCATATACCTGCTGCCATCGTGCCGATGAGCCCCGCTCCGGTGATGAGCACATCCTCACCCAACAAGGGGAAAGCAAGGGCAGTATGGGTGGCGTTGCCAAAAGGATCCATGATAGCCGCGAAGTCATCGGGAATCTCAGGACGCAGTTTGACCACATTCGACTCCGGGATAGTGACGTACTCTGCAAAACAGCCGTCCTTGCCCATGATTCCGACCGAGATCGTGTTCTCGCAGACGTGTCCCATGCCCCGGCGGCAGTTGCGGCAGTGTCCGCAGACGATGTGTCCCTCGGCTGTGACGCGTTCTCCCACCTGGAAATTGCGGACACCCGGTCCCACCTCGGCCACCACGCCGACAAACTCGTGCCCCATCGTATAGGGCGGTTTGCAATGCGCCTGCGACCATGCGTCCCATTTATACATATGCAGGTCCGTGCCGCAGATAGCGGCTTTGATGACCTTGATCAGCACATCGTTGACTCCCACCTCGGGCATCGGCACATCTTCCATCCAGATGCCGGGCTCCGGAAATCTCTTGACAAGAGCTTTCATAATGAATAATGAATAATGAATAATGAATATTTCGTTTCGGTCTTATTATTTCAATACACCAAGAATCGTGCCAATCTTTGTAAAGGCGGCAATACAACGATCCAGTTGCTCGCGTGTGTGTGCCGCGGAAACCTGGACGCGGATACGTGCCTGACCTTTCGGAACCACCGGATAATAGAAGCCCGTGACGTAGATACCTTCCTTCTGGAGGGCAGCTGCGAACTCCTGACTGAGGCGTGCATCGTAGAGCATAACGGCACAGATAGCCGACTGGGTCGGTTTGATGTCGAAACCAGCCGCTTTCATCTTCTCCACGAAATACGCGGTGTTCTCGTGCAAACGGTCCTGTAACTCGTTGGAACGCGTGAGGATCTCAAACGTCTTGATACCTGCAGCGGCAATCATCGGAGGAATAGAGTTCGAGAACAGATACGGACGACTACGCTGACGCAGGAGATCGATGATCTCTTTCTTACCTGTCGTGAAACCACCCACCGAACCGCCGAAGGCCTTGCCGAGCGTACCGGTGATAATCTCCACTTTGCCCCGGAGGTTGTAGAGCTCGGTCACACCGTGACCTGTTTGGCCTACCACACCCGCCGAGTGGGACTCATCCACCATCACCAGAGCGTTGTATTTGTTTGCCAGCTCGTAGATCTTGTCAAGCGGACACACGTTGCCGTCCATCGAGAACACACCGTCTGTAGCGATTATACGGAAACGTTGCGCCTGGGCTTTCTTGAGTTGTTCCTCCAGATCCGCCATGTCGCCGTTAGCATAACGATAGCGCACGGCTTTGCACAGACGCACACCGTCGATGATCGAAGCGTGGTTGAGAGCGTCGGAGATAATAGCGTCCTCGTCGGTCAGAAGCGGTTCAAAAAGACCTCCGTTCGCGTCAAAACAAGCGGCATAAAGGATAGTATCTTCGGTTCCGAAGAAATCGGAGATAACCCGTTCCAGTTCCTTGTGCGTATCCTGGGTGCCGCAGATGAAACGAACAGACGCCATGCCGTAGCCACGCGCATCCATACGGGCTTTGGCAGCCTCGATGAGTTCTTTGTTATCGGCAAGACCGAGATAGTTATTCGCGCAGAAATTGATCACTTCCTGGCCGCCCTCGACAGCAATACCCGAAGACTGCGGAGTGATAATCACGCGCTCGTTCTTATATAGACCTGCATCGCGAATCTCATTCAGCGTTTTTTGCAGATGTTGTTGAAAATCCTGATACATAGTTTTTCGATATTTCGACAAATCGATATTTCGATATTTCGAGTTTCTTAAATGATTCCTTGCTCAAGCATCGCAGTAGCGACCTTCATAAAGCCGGCGATGTTGGCGCCTTTGACATAATCAATCGTGCCATCCGGCTGTGTGCCGTAGCGGACACACTGCTCGTGGATAGACTCCATAATATGATGGAGACGCTCGTCCACTTCTTCGGCTTTCCAACTCAGGTGCTCGGCGTTCTGTGTCATTTCGAGACCGGAGGTAGCTACTCCACCCGCGTTGACAGCCTTGCCCGGAGCAAAGAGGATGCCGTTAGACTGGAAGAAATGAATCGCACCCGGCTGGCAGCCCATATTCGACACTTCGCAACAACACCAGCAACCGTTGGCTTTGAGTTCTTTCGCGTCGTCTTCGCTCAGCTCGTTCTGGAACGCACACGGCAGGGCGATGTCGCAAGGAACAGACCAGGCTTTCTTGCCCGCGGTGAACCGGCACAAGCTCGGGAACTTATCCGCCATATCTTGCACTTTATTGCGGTTCGACGCACGCATAACAAGCATATAATCAATCATTTCTTTGGTGATTCCGTCCGGAATAGCCACTACGCCGTCAGGACCGGAGACTGCCACTACTTTGGCTCCCAGTTCAACCGCCTTCTTTGCGGCACCCCAAGCTACGTTTCCGAAGCCGGAGAGAGCCACTTTCTTGCCCTTGATATCTTTGCCTGCGGTATGCAGGAGGTGTTGCGTGAAATAGAGTGCGCCGTAACCGGTAGCCTCCGGACGGAGGATCGAACCGCCCCAAGTCATTCCTTTGCCGGTGAGGACACCTGTGTGATACTCGCGTGCGAGCTTCTGATACATGCCGTTGAGGAAACCTATCTCGCGTCCGCCGACACCCACATCTCCTGCCGGGATATCCTGATCAGGACCGATGCAACGCCAGAGCTCCAGCATAAAGGCTTGGCAGAAACGCATAATCTCGGCGTCGCTCTTACCTACCGGATCAAAATCCGAACCACCCTTGGCGCCACCCATCGGAAGGGTTGTCAGCGCGTTTTTGAAAGTCTGCTCAAAGCCCAGGAACTTGAGCATCGAAGGTGTCACAGCACGGTGGAAACGGAGACCGCCCTTGTACGGACCAATCGCAGAGTTGAACTGCACGCGATAACCAAGGTTGGTTTGCACCTCGCCCTGATCGTCAATCCACGTTACGCGGAAAGTGAAGATACGGTCCGGCTCAACCATTCGTTCCACGATTTTCGCAGCCTCAAACTCGGGGTGTTGGTTGTACACCTCTTCAATCGATTCAAGCACTTCCTGCACTGCCTGCAGATACTCAGCTTCACCCGGATGTTTCGCAGCCAACTGCTGCATAATGTTTTGTACTTTCATTGTGTTAGTGTTTTATGGTATGGTTATATTTTTGTTTTTAGGATGTGTCTAAAGACACAATTTTCCAATTCGGGTACAAAGTTACAACAAAAATTGCACATATGCAAGTAAAATAGACATTTTTTTTGAGAAAAACGCGATTTTATCCCTCGATGGGCTCCAGCCTTCAAGCAGGGAGGACCGAAGTTACCCAAAAATCACGGCTACTCAGCCTTTCCTGAGATAGACAAAGAAGGTCGTTCCTTTGTCGTTGCTGGCGAACGAGATCCTTCCTCCGGCTCCCTCGACGATGTGCTTCGAGATAGCCAGCCCCAGTCCGTTGCCGTTGGATTTGGTCGTGAAATTAGGCCGGAAAATACGTTCCTGAAGCTCCTGCGGAATACCCGGACCGTTGTCGGAGAAGGATATCTGCACTTCAGTGTCGGAATAGGCGGCGTTGAGCACGACGATGATATCCGGTCCGGCTACCGGCGTTGGGTGGCTGGTATCGCTGAGCGCCTGAATCGCATTGCGGAGGATATTGATGAACACCTGGGCGATCTGCTCGTTGTCCGCCACGGCGATAACACCCGAGTCGGGCCCTACATAACGGATAGGAATCTGCTCGTCATTAGCTCGCTGGAGCGTGATCACATTGCTCAGTTTCTGCGCCACATCCACCTCTGTAGCCACCACCTCAGGTTGTTTGGCGAAGGTAGAGAACGATTGGGCGATGTGCGCCAGATTGTCGATCTCGGCAATGAGCATCTTGGTCGTTTTGTCGAAGAACTCATCAAAACCATCCTTGCCACGCTTGAGTTGCAGCCTTTGCACCGACAGTTTCATCGGAGTAAGAGGGTTGTTGATCTCGTGCGCAATCTGGCGTGCCATCGTACGCCAGGCTCCTTCGCGCTCCGCCTTCGCCAGCCGCTCGGCACTCTCCTCCACCCTATCCACCAGCAGGTTATAACGGCGGACCAGTTCGCCCAATTCATCGCGGTAAGGATAGACGATGTGGTTGTCCTTGGAGCCTATCTCGAAACTGCGCATTTTCTCGTTCATCATAGCTATCGGAGCTGTCATAGAACGCGCCGCCCAGTACGAGAAAAGAAGCGCCAGAAGCAGGACAATAATATACGGAGGCAGAAGTCGCGCCAAGAGGTTGTCCACCTCCTGATTGCGGGTCTGTTCGCTCAGGAAATACGGCACGGCTATATACCCTACCGGCACAAACGAACCATTGTAAAAAGGCTGATAATAAACCAGATAAGGATGCGTAGCGATATACTCGTAGCAAAGAGCAGAGTGGTCGTCGGCAAACAGTGCCTCGGGAGCCATCCGACGGGAAAGCAAACCGCTGTTGAACAACGCAGGCGAAGAGGAAGCAATCAGCTCGCCTGAGAGCGAATAGACGTGGATATCCTGGTTGATATCGTAGCCCAAATCATGCAGATCGATAGCCAAACCCGTGGCTTGATCCGAGGTAAGTGACACGTCCCAATAATAGAGCGAACGCAGATACGATTGGACGTACTCCGATTTGGTAATCAGGCTCTCGCGTTGACGTTGCTCGTAATTGGTTCGCACGTAGCGCACCGACATCGCAAACACATAGACAAAAACAGCCAGAACGCATGCCAAAATGACATACATAATCCGCGTGGAAAGCGGCATATTGCGTATCCCGCGGTAACGGATAAGTCCCACCACCGCCAGCACGGCGATAGTGGCAAACAGGACGATACAGAGCGTGAAATACAACCTTCCCTGCCACGGCTGCTGCTCGTTGTCTGCCGGCAAAGGACGGAAAGAGAACGACTGCGAAGCCACGGAATACATCTCCGTGTAATCCTGCAACTCGGTGTACTCAATAGGTATCACCGTCAGGATATTATAGGCTTCGGCTTTTGTCCAACGCGCCACCGTCTTGGCATTAGAGAACGGGAGCGAACGCCATGTGTCGTAAGCCGACAAATAGAGCTCGTCCGCAGCCAGACGGTTGGAAGACCAATAGACCATCTTGCGCGCATTGAAGACGTAGAACAGCACATCTTTGTCGCGCTCGGCTATCGCCCGGATGCTATCCATCGACACGTGGCGGTTCAGACAATCCACTAAAAGTGCCGTACGCTGCTCGGCGTACAACTCACGCTTCGCCAACGACCGTTCGTTCTCCGAGGAAGACGAATCACACGCCGAAAAGGCGAAAATAAGCCCAAGAAAAAGGCCTAAATGAATTATTTTTGCGATTTTTCTCATTTCCGTTTGCAAAATTACAACAAATTTCGTACCTTTGCAAACTTTTTTGAAAAAAAATAGCATTATGGTACAAATTTTTACTGCTTTGCTGCTTGGATTGCTCACCATTCTGGATCCGTGCACCCTCATGACGAGCATCACAGCCATCAGTTACATAGACAAAGAGATCAACAACCGGCGCAAGGTGCTCACCAACGGACTGATGTTCGTTTTGGGTAAACTGGTGACGTACGTTTTGCTGAGCGTACCGTTCCTGCTCGGTGCGCAGACCGATGGCATTCAGCACGTGCTGAGCCACTGGGGCGAACCTATTCTGGCAGCATTCATGCTGGTGTGCGGCATCGTGTTGCTCTTCAGCGGACACCATCACCACGAGCACGACCATGGTATCAGCAAAATGCTGCAGAAAGCCGATTCGGACTCCAGTTGGCTGTGGTCGTTCGTACTGGGTATCTTCTTCGCTATCGCTTTCTGCCCCCACAGATTAGTGTATTTCCTGACGATGATAGATATCACCCTGACCTTGCCCAACACCTGGAACTGGCTGATGCCGGTGGTCTTCGGATTGGGAACGGGACTACCTATCATGCTGATTGCATGGCTGGTAAGCTACAGCGCTGTAAGCATCGGCAAACTGACCAGCCGGATGGGCACGTTTGAGAAATGGTTCCGTCATATTTGCGCCGTGCTGTTCATTATTCTTGGCGTGTATCTGGCTGTCCATTGTGTCGTTGAGGCACACGAACAGGAACACTGCGACGGTTGCCACCACCATCACCACATCGAACTTTTCCAACACGACTGATGTCCGAAGGGTTTCAATTCAAACAGTTCTACGTGCGGCACGACCGCTGCGCGATGAAAGTGGGCACCGATGGGGTCCTGCTCGGCGCGTGGACACCTGTCCCTAATCACCCATCGCCCTTTAGGGTGTTGGATATCGGCACTGGCAGCGGTTTGATTGCCCTCATGCTGGCGCAACGATGCCCGAGTGCACGGATAGACGCTATCGACATCGACGTCGAAGCAGTAGCACAGGCGCAGGAGAATTTCCGTCACTCGCCGTGGTCCGACCATCTCGCCGCCTATCATTCATGCCTGCAGGACTGGTCAATCTCCGATCACCAATCACCAATAACCAATCCAAAAACCTATTCCCTCATCGTTTCCAACCCGCCCTATTTCCGCAACAGTCTGAAGAATCCGGACAAAGGACGCGAGCAGGCACGTCACACCGACAGTTTGTCGTACGAAGAACTGATTGCCCGTAGTGCCGACCTATTGGCTACGGATGGTCAATTAGCCCTTATCCTGCCCGCAGAAACGGAGAAAGAGATCTGTCAGCTGGCGCAAGCACAATCTCTCGCGCTCACGCGTATCACGCGCGTGTTTAGTAAGGTGTCGAAACCTGCCCGACGCGTTTTGCTCTGCTTTGCCAAACTACCCACCACCAGCCACCAATCACCAATCCTCGAAGATTCCCTTGTGCTCGAGGACGATCACGGCGGCCGTTCCGATGCCTACCGGCTATTAGCACAAGACTTCTATCTATAGAAAAGGACCGCCCAAGCAGTCCTTTTCCATTATTCATTGTCCATCGTCCATTGTCCTTACTTGGCCACATTGACAGCACGAACCTCGCGGATGACGGTCACTTTGACCTGACCCGGATAAGTCATCTCATCCTGGATACGTTTTGCCAAGTCAAACGACAGCAGCTCGGTATCCTTGTCCGACAATTTGTCGGCTCCGACGATGACACGCAACTCGCGTCCTGCCTGGAGAGCGTACGTCTTCACCACTCCCGGGAACGACATTGCCATGTTCTCCAGGTCGTTCAGACGTTTCACGTAACTCTCGACAATCTCGCGACGGGCTCCCGGGCGGGCACCGGAGATAGCGTCACAAGCCTGCACGATCGGCGCAATGAGCGTCGTCATCTCGCACTCATCGTGGTGAGCACCTACAGCGTTGCAGATATCTGCTTTCTCGCCGTATTTCTCGCAGAGTTTCATACCAAGCTCTGCGTGCGGCAGTTCAACATCCTCGTCGGACACTTTACCTATATCGTGCAGCAATCCGGCACGTTTGGCGGCCTTGACATTCAATCCTAACTCGCCGGCCATCGCCGCACAGAGGTTAGCAGTCTCACGAGCGTGTTGCAGCAGGTTCTGACCGTACGAAGAACGGTATTTCATCTTACCCACCAGGCGAACCAACTCAGGATGCAAACCATGCACGCCGAGGTCGATCGTGGTACGTTTACCTGTCTCAACAATCTCTTCCTCCACCTGCTTGGTCACTTTCGCTACCACCTCTTCGATACGCGCTGGGTGGATACGTCCGTCCTGAACCAGTTGGTGTAACGACAGACGAGCTATCTCGCGGCGAACCGGATCGAAAGCCGATAGTGTGATTGCCTCCGGCGTGTCATCGACCACGATCTCCACACCCGTTGCTGCTTCCAGCGCGCGGATGTTACGGCCCTCACGACCGATAATACGGCCTTTCACCTCGTCGTTCTCAATATGGAAAACAGAAACGGTGTTCTCTGCGGCGGTCTCCGAAGCCACACGTTGTATGGTCTGTATAATGATTTTCTTCGCCTCTTTGTTAGCCTCCAGACGCGCGTTGTCCATGATCTCGTTCACGTAACTCATCGCTGCTGTCTTGGCTTCGTCTTTGAGTGCTTCCACCAACTGTTTCTTCGCCTCTTCGGCACTCATGCCGCTCAGCTGCTCCAGCTGTTTCTCTGCCTCGTGGTGCATTCGTTCCACTTCCTGTTGCTTGTATTCCAAAGCCTGGGAACGCTGCTCCACTTGCTGCACTTTCTGATTCACTTCGTTGAGACTGCGCTGGATCTCGCCCTGACGCTGGTTGAGCTGCTGCTCGCGTTGCTGCAAGCGTTGTTCGTGTTGCTGAATACGCTTGTCTTGCTCACGCACACTATTGTCGTGTTCCAACTTGAGGGCAATAAATTTCTCCTTCGCCTCAACTATTTTGTTTTTCTTGATTACCTCCGCTTCCTCGGTAGCTTTCTTCAGTATGTTTGCCGCCGATACACGGGAAATGAGAAAGTAGATTCCGGCTCCTGCAAGGAGTCCGACTACTGCACTAATGATTACATATAATACCATCTATATAAATTATTAACGTCGCTAAGCGACCATTTTAACTCTTTAACGTTGCGTAAGCAACCATTTTAACTCTCTAACGCCCGAAGCACTTCCTCGTTAAGCAGTTTGAGCGCTTTTTCCACCGGTTGCAGACTTTTCTCACGGGCATCAGAGCGGAGCGATACAGCCATCTCCAGGGCGGTATAGAGCCACAACTGCTCTGCCGATGCGTTGGGCAAACGATGCAGATAGAATTGGAAACGTTGGTTCAGCAACTCTGCTGCCTCGCGGTAGGCCGCTTCGCTTTCTACCGGCACATCCAGACTCACGTGGTGTGCGTCCAGCTGCAGAGTGATATGTTGCTTGCCATCAACCATATTTACGATTTGACGATTTACGATTTTAGGATTTATGGACGATTTTATGCGAACAATTGTACATTTTTTCAATCAGACAATCAGTCGTCAAATCGTCAATTGTCCAATCGTCAATCTATTTTACCTCTTCAGCGCTCCGATAGCCCGGTCCACCTGGGCAATCAGGGCGTTCACACGTTTCAGCGCCACCTCTTTGCTCTCCATGGCGGTCAATGCGTTCGCCGTCGCCAGACTCTTGTATTGCTGCTGCAACTGCTGCAACTCGCTGTGCGAACGGATCAACTCCGCGCGCTGACGCTCGCCCTCCTCACGCAACCGCGCATTCTCTTGCCGGAGCGCCTCGTAGCGCTCCAACAAAAGATGCACATTTTGCGAAAGGTCTTCGAGGGCTTGCATACTTAGAACGAGTATCCTACACCCAGACCGATGACGCCCTTGAACTGTACGCGCTCTGCCTCGTTGCCGTCTGCGTCAGCAATCAGCGTACCATTGTAGTACTTGAGGCTGGTGGTCAGCGTCACTTGCAGGCATTTCAGGAACTGATAGCTCAGCGCGCAGTCCCAATCTACGTCGAAATGACCGAAATAGCGGTTGTTGTTCGAATAGATGAAGTATCCATCATATGTACCGCCGGGGTTGGCTTTTTCCCATGCCTCTTTCACATTGAAGCCCTTGCCCTGATACGGGGTGAACAGACCGAGCGTCGTGCTCAGTTTCAGATCCTTGTAGGTATAGGCAATCGAGCCCTTGAAACTCAAACCGAACTCAGCACGCGCATTGCGGTAGATCTTATCGCCGGTATTCTTGTCATAGCCGATGGTTCCGTATTTGTCTTGCAGCGTACTGCGCAGATCCAGATGCGATTCCCGATAGAATGCGTAGCCGTCGAAAGGCATATTGTTGTCATAAGAAGCAGCAGCATCGTTATAGGCCGCTTGAGCATCGGCTTTTCCCGCAGGAGTGGCGTGGTCGATAGCGTATTGGTATGCACCCAGCGCACCTTCACGCGTATATCTCTTGTTCCAGCCCTCGCCCACATAAGCCGATGTGATACGACCTGCGATAGGTGACAGATAAATCGAGAAGTCGGCGCCATTCACACTCTTCTTCCAGTCGATACCGACCGAGATATCGGTGTAGCTCGGAGCCAGCCATTTCGAAATGATGTTGTTGTAGCCATCCTGATAGTTACGACCGATGGCGTACTGGCTCTGGAACGAACCCAGAACGGTCAGATACCAGGTCTCCTTGAACTCCCAACCGAACTTCGTAGCCAGCTTGATGTTATCGCTCGATTTCTGGAACGGATCCTCTTTCTGCTGAATCCACGTCATTCCGTAGTCCGTATCGAGATTGGTCTCCCAAGCGATTGCATTCTTGTGGTAAAGCAGGTGGAGTTTGGCGTAAACGAAACCGTTCATGTTGTTCTTACCTCCGGCTGCCCAGTTCACCAAACCCGTCGCAGCGGCGTTAAGACCTACAGTTCCGTCAAATTTCCATGCTTTTTCCGGGGCTGCCTCTTCCTGTGCAGCCAGCGTCAGCGCTGCCATCAGGCAAAGCGCCAAAGAAAAGATTTTACGTTGCATATTCAAATAGATTTGTTTGTTAGTTAAATGTATGTTTGTTTGTTGTAATTGTTCCGTTTGTTTTCAGGGTTTACAGTTCTCCTGATTTCCGGATTTCCCGTTTTCCGAATTTCCGGAATTCCGGCTCTTCCTATCTCCACATTTCCACTCCACCCCAAAAATCGCGCAAAGTTACAAAAAAAAATCGACATATGCAAATATTTTTGTCCTTTAAGGCGTTTTTTTGATAAAAACGGCAATTTTTCTACATTTTATTTAAATTTGTACACACGCATATGCGAAAAAAGTTGTACCTTTGTACCCTGAAATGGTAGGCTCATTTTTTACGGTCCGTTTACGACTCGCTTACGGGACAGATACGGGACGATAACTGCCAACCGGCACAAGCTCGATCAGCCGTTAACAACATAACATGGAGCCGACGTTAAGCCGACCTTGTGCTGACCTTGTGCCGACCGTAAGCAGCCGAAGTACCGACGAAGTACCGACGACATACCGACGACATACCGACGCAGAACTGCAACACTTCCGCCGCGAGCGGATCAAAACAGAGTCGATCCATTATCGCATCCTGTCCCGCCCTATAATATACATAGTATATTATGCCGTTGAATTTGAAATGACGCTTTTAAACTACCGAAAGATAACCATTTTTAACCACCGAATATAATAAAACCAAACGAATATGACAAACACATTCAAAAATTTAACGCTAACCGTTATTACTCTATTCATGAGTTCACTTGTTTCGTCAGCTGCGACGGACACATTCTACGAATTATCCCAATTTTCCAAAACCGGAGATACGTATGAAATCTCCTTGGGAGAACAAAAAGCCAGCAAGCAAGTTATTTACGTAGAGATGCCCGCTGCCAATGCGTCTGGCACCGTTGGTTTTAAGTGCACAGGCAACCAAAGTTCACGCTTCATATATATCCATAAAGATGCAGGTGCTACCCAAGATAATTCCCGCGGAATGGAGATGTCGAAAAATTATGTGGATATTTCTTTCACATCATCGGACATAGCAACCAAAAAAAACAAATACTGGCTTGTATTTAGCACAAGCGATGATTACAAATACAATGGTATTCATTTCACGACATCTGCCTCTTCGAGCGACACTCCCGGTGGCGGCGACACTCCCGGTGGCGGTGACACTCCCGGTGGCGGCAGTACGCCTTCTAACCTTCCGAAATATGTGCCGCTGGGTTTGAAAACGATCACGACCAACACAACCATCTATTGTACGGACATTACTGGAGCCGGCAATCCTGCTACAGATTGGGTAGTGGTACCAAGCTATGGAGTTTCCGGAACTAAATATACCAATACAAACAATGACTCCAATGGAAATCCTAATGGTATTACCGACAATTTGGAAACAACAAGCAGCAATGCTAATATGATCCAAATTAAAGCAGATGGCAACGATTATAATAGCAGCAAGCGCGTTATTATCATGCACGTCAAAGGTATTACAGGTATTATCGGTCATGGAGCAACACCAAGTTCAGGTAGAGGTATGGCTATCGGATGTGATGAATTTGCGTCTGTATCAACTACACCAACAGAAGTCGCTACTGTAACTCGCAACAGTAATAGTGGTTCATTCATCGTTGCAAAAGATGGATTAGACGCTACCAAAGAATATATTGTTTCCTTCTATGCCGTTTCCAGTGACACTCGTTTTTATGCTGTTGAATTTACCACAGGAGGAGGCGGAGACACGCCTTCTACAGTAGCCGTTACAGGTGTTACGCTCAATAAACCAGCAACTTCCATTGAGCAAGGTCAAACAGATACCTTGACCGCTACCGTTCTGCCTAATAACGCAACGAACCAAAACATCTCTTGGTCTTCTTCCGATGAGAGCGTTGCCAAAGTGGCAGATGGCGTAGTTACCGCCCTCAATGTCGGCACAGCAATCATCATTGTAACCACCGAAGATGGCAATAAGACCGCTACTTGCAACGTAACGGTTACAGCTCCGGCGGCGCCTATTGAAGTAACAGGCATCTCCATCAAAACCGCTACGGAAATAGCTATCGGCGGCACAGAGACACTGACCGTCACTTACACCCCTGCCGATGCCAACACCGGCAAAGAGGTAACATGGTCCAGCAGCGATGCTTCCATTGCAACTGTGGATGCTAACGGCAAAGTGACAGGTCTCAATGCAGGCACCGCCACTATTACCGCGACCTCTAAAACAAAGAGTTCGATCACCGCTTCTTGCGCTGTGACCGTCAACAAGAAATCCACTCCCGTTCCGCATACCGACCTCACCTGCCACACACCCGAGATATACGAAGACAAAGGTATCAAAGGCGGTTACGATGGTTCACTCACCACATTCAACAACCGCGAATATGAGGTGTATTTTATGACACGCGACGGAGATAGCAAGTTCTGTATTGCTACCACCAATCAGGACAACACCACAGGTATCACCACGCGCGGATCGAATGATTATTCTTGCACAGCGAATGACGGATGGTTCAAATTCTCAGGAACAGGATGGAGCAGCTCCTCCGACGCTATGGGAGATGAGTTTGGAACGATGGTACGTCGTCTGGATATGGACAACTCCTGTGAGTTCACCATGCATATCAAAGGATTTGACCAGTTTGCATTAGTGGCTCGCGACAAGAAACAAGACACTTCTTCCGGGCAAACCAAACCGGAAAACAACAGATATTTGGAAGTATATATTGACGATGTGCTGCAACCATTGCAATTCAATTCCAATCCTTCGATTCGTCGTTACAATGTCTCTGCTACAGAGCACGTCGTTCGCGTGAAACACTATGGATCAGAGAAGAGTGCTATGTACGCTTTCTCCCTCCGCGTAGCGGAAGAACCGCGTACCAAGTACTTCAAAGGTAACGACACGACGCAAGTAATCCTCCAAACACAAGCGCCGCTGCCGGTATATTATATTACCAAGTATTACAAGAAAGGTATGCCGGAGATTCTTTGGGACGGCAACGCCGCAGAAGGTATTTCCCTGAAACAAAAAGCGCAAAACGACCTGCGGGACACTTCCTATATCTCAGGCGTAGCCAACTGCCCGGTCGGAGAATACAAATACTATATCGTCACCAAAATGAACGGCGTAGAAACCAGCCGCTCGCAGCAAGGTAAATTCTCCGTCATCCGCAAAGTGGAGTTCAAGAACAAACGCGACACCTTCTGTTTTGTCAACCAGGAGACAGCCCTTACGCCTATCGTCATCCGCTATTACAGCAACGACGACGAGGCTATCTCACTCGAATGGACTTCTGCTACCCAACCCGCTGAGAGCGAGATAAGCGTCAAGCAGGACAAGGACGCTAATACCCTCACTATCAGCGGTACACCGACCAAGTCCACCGACTACAGTTATGTAGTCCGCCTTACCGATGCAGAGCCGATCAAAGGTATCATCCGCGTCAAGAACAACAAGCCGACGAGTGTGGACGGAGCGGACAAAACGATGCTCTTCCTCACACGCACAGAGGACGAGCAACCCACCGGAATGGGCAGTTATCTGGACACCAAATACAACTACCTCCACCGCGCAGCGGCTTCCAAAACAGGCTCTGTGGACAGCTACAAGGCATACAACTTCGTGGTTATCTCCGAGAACGTGGACGCCGACAATGCGGAAGCACTCGCACTCATCCGCGGAGAAGTGAATATCCCGGTATTGAACATGAAAGCTTTCACATACGCACCTGAGCGCGTCAGCAAAGACGGTTGGGGAGAACCCGACAACGGTACGCTGAAAAAAGAAGATGGTGTGTACATTACCGTACAACATGACGACCACCCGATCTTCAAAGCCTTGGGCAAAAAGCAGGGCGACAAGATCCAGGTATTGGACAGCATCAACCAGAAAGGTTTGATGCCGATCAATATCAACAACTGCGACGGCTCGCTGGCTCTGGCTACCGCCTATCCGCGTGACATCAACAACTACTACGAGAGTGCCGCTTACCAGCAGACCATCATCCACGAGATTCCGGCTGGTAGCGCCCTGCGTAACGGCAACAGCAACAAATATATCTGTTTCCCGGTTGCCACAAGCAGCTGCAATATCCTTACCGCAGACGGCAAGAAACTGCTGACACAGATCATCGAATACCTCACAACTGCCGGACAGACAGCTATCAGCACACCCGAACTGAAGATCACCTCTTTCTCGATTGACGGCGTAGCCGCCAAGATCGGCGAAGACCAGATTGTTCTGGAACTGGATACTGTCGCTCACAAGATTGACCTCGCCAAAGCGAAACCCGCTATCCAAGTGGCAAGCCCATATACTCACGCCGAGCCGCTGGACGGAGAAGAAGTCAACTTCAAGAACAGCGTTTGGGCGCCGGTTGTTTATACAGTAACCGACTACATCAACCGCCGCACATACGACGTCATCGTACGTGCCTACAATCCGCAAGGTATCGAAGAGACGTACATTTCCGGCGAATGGGTGAACATCTACGACATCTACGGCCGATTGATAGCTACCACCAACGAGGACATCTACCAAATCGACCTCCCGCGCGGAATGTATATCGTTGTAACAGCTAACGGCGGCACGCTGAAAATAATGAAATAACACTCAACACGGCTTTACGCCGCACTATATTTATGCGAACAGAAAACGAACTGCAGGGCGTAACCCTGCTTGGCAACCAGCACGTGCAGTACAGCGACAACTACAATCCGTCCGTACTGGAGACCTTCCCCAACAAACATCCGGAGAACGAGTATCTGGTGACCTTCAACTGCCCGGAATTTACTACCCTTTGCCCCAAAACAGGGCAACCCGATTTCGGACACATATATATCAGTTATATTCCGCGCGAACGGATGGTAGAGAGCAAGAGTCTCAAACTCTACCTCTTCTCCTTCCGCAACCACGGCGATTTCCACGAGGACTGCGTCAACATCATTATGAAAGACCTGGTCAAGCTCATGGATCCGAAATACCTGGAGGTCACCGGCTATTTCATGCCCCGCGGAGGCATCAGCATCTATCCCTTCGCCAACTATGCCGACGCCGACCACCAGGAACTCAAAGCACAACGTCTCCGCGAACAACTGAGTGTTGTGCTCAATCACAAATAAATCGTAAATAAATCGTCAAATCGTAAATCGTCCAATCGTAAATCGTCCAATCGTAAATATGAAAGATTCTCTTATCGTTCTCTCCGGTGGTTTGGACTCCACCACCTTACTATATGAGTACGCCCATCGTATTGGTTACGCACTCTCGTTCCATTATGGCAGCAACCACAACGACCGTGAACTGGAGTTCGCACGCTTGCATTGCGAGCGACTGGGTATTCCCCACAAAACGATCCGTTTGCCGTTTATCAAAGAGTTCTTCAAGAGTTCGCTCTTGGAAGGAGCAGATGCTATCCCCGAAGGCAACTACGACGAAGAAAACATGAAATCTACCGTCGTGCCCTTCCGCAACGGTATTATGCTCTCTATTGCAGCAGGTATTGCCGAGAACAACAAACTGCAATATGTAATGCTTGCCAACCACGCCGGCGACCACACTATCTATCCGGATTGCCGGCCGGAGTTTGTGGAGGCAATGAACCAAGCTATCCACTACGGCACGTGGAACGGTGTACAACTGCTCACGCCCTATACCCACCTCACCAAAGCGGAGATAGCTATGCACGGCAAAGAACTTGGTATCGACTACACCGAGACCTGGAGTTGCTACAAAGGACTGGAGCATCATTGTGGTGTCTGCGGCACGTGCCGCGAAAGACGCGAAGCACTCGCCCAAGCCGGCATCGAAGATAAAACCATTTATGATAATTAAAAACCGGAATTCCAGAAATCCAGAACTCCAGATATCCAGATTTCCAGAACCCCGGAATTCCAACCCCAATAACGCGATGTACTACGTTCAAAAAACGATAGAGATCTCAGCGGCGCACAACCTGACGCTGTCCTACGAGAGCAAATGCGAGAACCTGCACGGTCACAACTGGATTATTGTCGTCTATTGCAAGGCGGCAGAACTCAACCAAGACGGCATGGTCACCGACTTCACGCACATCAAAAAGGTAGTGAAAGACACGTTCGACCATAAATATATCAACGAAGTGCTGGATGTCAATCCTTCGGCGGAGAATATCGCCCGTTGGATCTGCGACCACGTGGAGAACTGCTATAAAGTCTCCGTTCAGGAGTCCGAAGGCAATGTCGCCATCTACGAAAGAGACTGAAACTCCAGAAATCCAGGAATCCAGAACTCTGGCAATGTATCGCGTTAACGAAATATTCTATACCTTGCAAGGCGAGGGATGTCATAGCGGCATCCCGGCTGTTTTTGTCCGTTTCAGCGGTTGTAATCTCCGTTGCCCGTGGTGTGACACGGAGTTCAGCGACTACACGGAGATGACGGCAGAAGAGATTGTAGCCGAAGTCCTTTCGCTCTACGATATTCCCAACGAGCGCCGGCGAATGGTTGTCCTCACCGGCGGCGAACCCTCCCTGCAGGTGGACGACGCACTCGTCGAAGCCCTGCACGCCGCCGGTTTCTATATCTGTATCGAGACCAACGGCACACGTCCACTGCCCGCCGGCATCGACTGGATCACCTGCTCGCCCAAACTGCCTTACCATCGTCTTTCCCAAAATAAACTGACACCCACTCCCTCTCAGCAAAGAGGAGAGAAAAGAAACTCCTTCCCATTAGGGCAGGACATAGAAGAGTTGCCACTCGCCTTGAAAAAAGTGAACGAAGTGAAAGTGGTATTCACCGGCGAGTACGATCCTGCCGTCTGGCGCCAGTACTTGGAGGCCGACCACTGGCTCTTGCAGCCCTTGCGCTACAACGGCGAGTGGCTGTTGCAGAGCGGCATTGACGAGTGGGAAGACGACCGCAACGACAATCTGGACGAGACAGTCCGTTATATCCTCTCCCACCCCTTCTGGCGCCTCAGCGTCCAGCTTCACAAAATCGTCGGCCTCCGCTAAGAAGCCGACGATCTTTTTCTCTTTATACTTGGGATTTGGTACTTAATGACTTGTTCACTTTACATTTTGTCCTGTGATAGTATAAGTCTTGTCATCACTTAAAATATACACATTCCCGTTCTTGATCAGTTTTTGTGCAGGATTAGCCGGATTCGTATATACCGCCGGAGCAGCAGAAGGAACATCGGCTTGATAAACTGCTTGGATTGTGATACCATCTTCCAAATCGCCTGCAACAACTACCCATTTCTGGAAAGTAAAGCCTACCAATACAGGAGGTTCAGGAAGGTTCAATACAACATCCTCACTGCCAATAGTAGCCGTGTGCTTATCAAGATATGTTATTGAAAAAGATTGACCTTCATTGACATCTTCTACAATGTTTGTAAAATAACTCCATCCAGTAGTTGTTCTATAGACATCAACGCATCCTTTCGGCACGTATAGGGGAATCGATGAATTTACTCCGTAGAACATTTCATCACTCATTTCCATAATTTCCAATGTTGGAGGTATTGAAGACTTGCATATTATGGTTTTTAGTCCAAGACATTCGCTAAATGACTGATAGCCAATATATGCTACACTTTCAGGAATAGTTATTGATACTAATTTCTCACAATTTCTAAAAGCCTCACTACCTATAGTTGTTACTTGCTGAGGTATCTTGAAATTCCCCGACCTGCCAGCAGTATATTGGATTAGTGTGCTTCCGTCTTTTGAATACAGAACGCCGTCAATTGATGAGTAGTTTGGATTATTCACATCTACTATGAAATCCAATAAACTCGGACAATTCCGGAATACAGCACTTTTGATTTCTGTAAGGCTAGCAGGAAGATATACCGATTTCAAGTTTTGACATTTTTCAAAAACGCAGTAGTCAAGCATAGTAACTCCATTGGGAATTTCTATTGTAGTCAAACTATTACATTCCTCAAAGGCCGCCATACCAATATTAGTCACACTTGTTGGGATATCAATAGTTTGAAGATTATAACAATAATAAAAAGCGTTTTGCCCAATACGAGTAACACTATTAGGCATTGTTACAGAAATGATATTACTGCAATTATGAAAGGCATAATCACCAATATTTGTAATATTGTTTTCGACAATTACAGATTTAATGGAATTACGATACAAATACCACGGATTAGAAAAGCTATAATTTTTCATTGCTCCGCTGCCACTAATTGTCAATACACTATCAAAAGTCAGTTTCCAAGTCACATTGGATTCATTTCCTTCTGCTCCACAAGTTCCATCTGCTATGTATTGCTGATCTGTAAAATCATGCCAAGGTGCTTTATTTGATGAAAATACATAATCATTCATCGCTCCTGTACCACTAATGGTCAGAACGAGATCTTCGCTCAAATTCCAAAAAAGGTTATCACCACAAGTGCCAGAAGAAGTATTGGCAAACAAAGTTCCGGTAATAACTTGCAAAGCAAAGAGGATAGTAAATAGTTTTTTCATAATGTTATTGATTTTAATGGGTTAGAAATTTGCACAATAAAAGCGTGCGCTTTCATTCGCTTTATTTGATACTTTGAGGTCCTAGACTTACCTTTATTCTTCAAATAAATGCACGAAAACTCACGCCAATACGTGAGCGTGCATAAACCGTTCTTGAAGAATAAATGATCTTTGTAAACTTGTCTAGGGTTTCAAAGTATCAAGTTTTGGCTTATTACGCTGTTATTTATGTATGTTGTTTGTCTGTTGTTTTATACCATAGGCAGGTTTTGTTTGTTACTATAGTTTTATCTATCTACTCTTATTATAACGCGACCGTGAAAGGATCAACGTACCGGATTTGGCCGTTCTCACTAAAAATGAGCGGCTGGTTGTTGCGGCGATGCTCCTCGACAACACGGCGATAAGATTGCTTTAAGCCGATGCTTAATTTGGCTTCTAATTCCCGTTCACTCATATTCTTTGTGTTAATTGGTTCCACTTGCCAGAGAGAATTCAGAGTAATCAGAATAATCGGAGTAATCCGAGTAATCCGAGTAATCTGAGTAATCGGAGTAATCTGAACTATTTATTTTTATTGCGATAGGCAAGGCGGGCATTGAGCATCTGCTCACGGATTCCGCCTTGCTTGACAAAACGTTCTTGCTGATGTGCAAGCAATCTGTACAACATATAGATTGCCTGGTGGATAAGGGTTATACACAAATTAGCGATTTCTTCTGCTGTCAGTTGTGGCAACAAAATCTTGTAGTTATCTGCCAATTCCTTCGACTGCGCATATTGGCGCATTTTTTCATAACGAGGGTGCGTCTTCTCCCAATGAGGCAAACCGCGTACTCGCAAGTAGTCTTCGTAGTCTATCAATAACTCCTCCAGGCTGGCTTTTGCCACATTTGTCAGTTTGATTTCCGTTTCAGTAGATGTAGTAGCCGCCTGATTACCTTCAGCAATATTTTGCTTGCCCGACCTTGCAGCTTGAACCATCTGATCTATCGTACGATCTCCCACCTCTAAAAACTGAGGTACAAAATAGTATGTAATATCATATATAACCTCCGTTACCTGATACACCCTCAACGCACGGTATGAGCCATTTTGAGGGAGAAAGGTATTAGATGGCATAGTTGTCGGAGTTTATCGGAGTAATCAGAGTATTCGGAGTATTCGGAGTATTCGGAGTAATCGGAATAATCGGAATAATCTGATCAGTACTGGGCTTTGTCGTAGACTTCGTCGGCGACTTCGGAGCCGGCGAGACGCTCGATGATGCAGAAGGCGAAATCGGAGCTGAGACCTGGACCTTTAGCGGTAATGATGTTCTTGGACTCCACTACAAGTCCGCCGACATAACTCTCGCCGAGCGGTTCCTGACAGCCGGGATAGCAAGTAGCCTGTTTGCCCTCGAGGATACCGAGTTTGCCCAATACCATCGGAGCGGCACAGATAGCTGCAATCAGTTTGCCGGCGTTGTTGTGCTCTACAAGCAATTCGCACAAAGCAGAACAATCACCTAATTTGGTTTGTCCGCCGGGAAGGATCAACATCTCTGCGTCGGAGAAATCAATGCGCTCTATCAAGCCATCCGCCTCCACAGCGATGTTGTGTGCGCCGAGAACCATCGGGTTGCCGGTAACAGACACAGTAGTGACAGCGATGTTGGCACGACGAAGCAAGTCAATCGTGGTGATGGCTTCAATCTCCTCGAAGCCGTTGTCCAAAAAGAGATAATTCATAAAATCAAAAATTACGAATTAAGAATTAATTGTTAATTGAATTTAAAATTATATGTGATTGTTCCTATCTGATCATGGTCGCCCTCTGTGAACTTGGCCTTGCGGGCAGCGTCGAGAGCGAGTTGTATGGTTTGTTTGTCGGAGATGTTACCACCCTTGTGCGTAGCGTTAACTACCGTTCCGGCGGCATTCACGCGTATCTCCACTATGACTTGGCCTTCCTGGTTGAAGGAATTAGCCGGTTTAGGCAACGTGCCGTGGATACCACGTCCTGCGAGCGACCAGTTGTTTCCGCCCGAAGAGCCGTGTCCGACGGGATTGCCTTTCTGTCCTTGTCCCTGGCTATCACCGGAACCTTGCGCGTCCGAGCCGTTATTGCCAAAGAGCGAACCGAGTGCGTTTGCCTTAGCGATGGCTTCGGCTTGTTTGGCTCGTTCGGCAGCCTCAGCCGCTTCGCGTGCTTTGCGTTCTTCCTCCAGCCGTGCTTGTTCTTCGCGTTCGCGCTGGAGCCGGTCGGCTTCGGCTTGCCTGCGTGCTTTCTCCGCCTCTTCCTGCTGGCGTCTAAGCGCCAGCGATTCTTCGTCCTCCTGGGTCATCAGATTGTTGTCCGAAGGAGCGGCCGCCTGTTTTGGAGCAGTTGGTTGGGGCGAAGGCAGCGGAACTGCTTCTGATTGCTTCGCCATATAGCCACCCGCTTCCTGCACTTCGCCAAATGCCACTTCTATGCCTTCCTGTTCCTCGGGAACAACTGCGGTCAGATAGACAAACCACAGCAGAAGGAACAGCAGCAGCATAAAAAGCAACGTGCCCAAAGAGGCGATAATATGTCGTTGTTGTTTTTTTGTCATTTATTTCTTTACGTCCGAAATACCTGATTACCGTTTCGTTACTAAAGATTCTTCTGCAACTACCGTTTAGTTGCCACGACGAGTTTCATATGGTGTTCGTTCGCTATGTCGAGCACGCGAACCACCTCTTTGTATGCCACGTCTTCGTCTGCGTGCAGGGCAATATACATCGTACTGTCAGAAGCCTGAATGCCGCTGAGGTATCCTTCAAGATTGTCGGGATCAACCGGTATCGGTTTCTGTTTGCCGAGTGCGACGTAATAATTGCCGAGGTTGTCAATAGAGACCTTCGCCACCTGCGGTCGTGTCACCTGTTTGGCTCGTGACTGCGGCAGGTTGATTTTGATATCGTTGGGCGAAGACATCGTGCTTGCCATCACAAAGAACAGCAAGAGCAGGAAGATGAGGTCGGTCATCGAACTCATAGCGAATGTGGCTTCTACCCTGTTTCGTCTCTTGAGAGCCATAACGTTATTTACGATTTAGTCATTTACAATTTGTTTATTTATGCCGGCTCGTTGAGGAGGTCCATGAACTCGAGTGTGCGGGATTCGAGGAGGCGAACCACGCGGTCGATACGCGAGACGAGGTAGTTATAGGCGAACATAGCCAGAATACCGACGATGAGACCGCCGATAGTGGTCACCATAGCCTGATACATACCCGTTGAGAGTGCGGACATCTCGATCACGCCTCCGGAAGTCTGCGCCATGTTGTAGAAAGTCTGAACCATACCGAGAACGGTTCCAAGGAAACCGAGCATCGGAGCACCTCCGGCGATAGTAGCCATAATCACAAGGCCTTTCTCCAGTTTGCCGACCTCGAGGTTACCGACGTTCTCCACCGCCACTTGTACGTCCTGCATCGGACGTCCGATACGGCTGATACCTTTTTCAATCATATGTGCCGAAGGTGTGTCGGTCTGCTTGCAAAGGTTGAGTGCGGAATCAATCTTACCCTCGTGGATATAATCGCGGATACGGTCCATAAACGACTTATCCTCCTTGGTAGCCTGCTTGAGAACCACCAAGCGTTCGATAAAAATATAACATGCACCGGCAAGCAGGAGAGCCAGAATAATCATGATCCAGCCTCCGTATTGCGCCATTTGCCACAAATTGATAGATTCCTGAACAGGTTCTTCCACCTGCATCAGCTCCTCAGCGAGAGCTGTTGTGTCGATTTGAAAAAACAACATAGATATTTACGATTTGACGATTTACGATTTACGATTTGACGATTTACGATTTATTTTGTCATTTGGACATTTATTTGAGGAGGTCCAAGTACTCCTGGATCGTTTCCTGAATACCAAGATAGAGTGCGTCGCAGATGATAGCGTGTCCTATAGAGACCTCTGCCGTCCAGGGAAAAGCCTGGATAAAGGGTTTGAGGTTCTTGAGATTGAGGTCGTGTCCGGCATTCATGCCCAGTCCGAGTTCGTGGGCTTTCATCGCCGCCGGGCGGTACATCTCAATCGCTTTTTTAGGATCCGTCTCAAAGAGCTCGGCGTACGGTCCTGTATAGAGTTCTACGCGGTCAGCTCCCGTACGGAGAGCATACTCCACCATTACCGGATCCGGATCCACGAAGATGCTGACACGGATACGCGAGGCGTGGAGCTGGTTGACCACCCCTTTGAGAAAATCGAGATGGCGTCTCGTGTCCCATCCGTGGTTGGAGGTCAGCTGGTTCGGGTCGTCCGGCACAAGCGTCGCCTGTGTGGGTTTGATATCCTCGAGAAGCGCCAGGAACTCATCAGTTGGATTGCCCTCGACGTTGAGTTCGGTAGTTACCATCGATTTGAGTTGATAGACATCCTCCTTGCGAATATGTCGTTCGTCAGGACGCGGATGGACGGTTATACCCTGTGCTCCGAAGAGCTCACAATCCACAGCAAAACGCTGAACGTCAGGCATATTGCCACCGCGTGCGTTGCGGAGCGTAGCCACCTTGTTGATATTAACACTTAGTCTGGTCATGATTCGATTTTTTCAATTCGGGTACAAAGGTACAACAAAATTTGCACATATGCAAATAAAAGTGCAATTTTTAGCAATTATTTGCCGAGCAGGCCTTTCAGTTCGTCGAGTTGGCGCTCCAAACGTTGTTGTTGTTCCGCCATTTGCTGTTGTTGCTGCTCCATCCGGCTGAGTTGCTCTTTGACGTCGTCGTTATTGTCTTCCGCCATAGCATCCACAAAGACCGAGTTGATAAACGAGAGCCCGAGAATACCGAAGGCAGAGAGCAGCAGGCTGAAATAGAGCCGTGACAATCTTCCTATAACAGGCGATGTGTTGGCGGCTATGGCATCGGGTATCTCGTACCATCCTTCGACGGTAAAGACACGGAAGACGGAATAGACGGAGCGGATGGGAGTGCCGAAATACTCCGGCACGACATCGCGATAGAGGCTGCAGTTGATCAGTCCGAAGAGGACGAGCAACACTCCGAAAAAGAGCAGTACGATGCCCGAGTCACGGAGCGCCCGTTTGAGTCCCTGTCCGAGTTGGACGATATTGGGAAAGAAATGGAAGATCCGCAGGAACCTTACGACGCGGAAAAGCCTCAGCGTGAGTACAGCCGAGAAATGGAAGGTCGTCAAGTCCAGAAAAGGCAGCATAAGCGAAGGGAGCGAGATAATCACCAGCACTCCGTCCATAATATTCCACCCGTCGTGCCAGTAGTTTTTGAACCCGTAGCAGACCTGCTTGGCTATCATCTCAAGAAAGAAGATGATGGTACACGCCATGTCCAGCCCGAGGAGTGCAGGATGGTTGATTCCCGATTCCTCGAGATAGATAACAACCGAATTAAGCAGAATGACCACCAGAATGACGTGGTCGTTCAGCAGGGTTTTGTCCAGGAGTTTCCTCATAATCAGAAGATACTTTGTTGTCCGTCAGCAGCAATCATTTTCTTGCCTAAATGCTTGTAGGCGAGTTCGGTAGCTTCGCGTCCACGCGGAGTACGTTTGATGAAACCTTCTTTAATGAGGTAAGGCTCATAGACATCTTCGATCGTACCGGCATCTTCTCCCATGGCCGTAGCGATAGTGTTGAGGCCGACAGGTCCCCCACGGAACTTGTCGATGATAGTGGTCAGCAGTTTGTTGTCGATCTGGTCGAGACCGAAAGTGTCGATATTGAGTGCTTCGAGCGCGTATTGTGCTATTTCGAGGTCGATAGAGCCGTTGCCTTTGACCTGTGCGAAGTCTCGTACTCGTCTGAGCAGAGCGTTGGCGATACGCGGCGTGCCGCGTGAGCGTCGTGCTATCTCACCTGCTGCTTTGGAGTTGATCTCCACGCCCAGCAATCCTGCAGAGCGTTTCACGATACCGGCAAGGATGTCGGCGTCGTAGTACTCGAGGTGGCAGTTGATACCGAATCGTGCTCGCAAAGGCGAAGTGAGCAGACCCGAACGGGTAGTAGCTCCGATGAGGGTGAAACGGTTGAGGTCGATCTGGATAGTACGCGCAGAGGGACCTTTATCTATCATAATATCAATACGGTAGTCCTCCATAGCCGAATAGAGGTACTCCTCTACTACGGGCGAGAGACGATGGATCTCATCAATAAAAAGCACATCGTTGGGTTCGAGCGAGGTGAGCAGACCTGCGAGGTCTCCGGGTTTGTCGAGCACAGGACCGGAAGTGATCTTGAATCCCACTCCTAATTCGTTGGCAATGATGTTGCTAAGAGTTGTTTTGCCTAATCCCGGAGGGCCGAAGAGGAGGACGTGGTCGAGACTTTCTCCACGCATTTTAGCCGCCTCGACGAAGATCTTGAGGTTGGAAGTGACTTTGCTCTGTCCGGCAAAATCGGCAAAGCGCAAAGGTCGGAGGGCATTGTCCTGCTCCTTCTCGGACATCTGGTTACGTATATCGAAATCCATTGAGATAATTGATAATTGACAATTGATAATTGATAATTAATTCGTTGCTGTATGGAAGAGGGCTTCCAGGTCTTCTATTTCGTTAATGGGTTTGTCGGCTTTGATCGTGCCGTGGTCCAAGATGATCACGCGGTCGCACATCTCACGCACCTCCTGCAGGATATGGGTGGAGAGGATGATAGACCGCTTCGCTGACAGACCGCTTTGCTGACAGACCGTTTCACTGACAGACCGTCCTTCGGACTGATAGACTGATTCAGAGTTGGCAGTTAAATCTCGAATCAATGATCGTATCTCGACGAGTTGATTCGGATCAAGTCCCGTGGTCGGTTCGTCGAGGATGATGAGTTGCGGGTCGCCGATGAGTGCTTGCGCAAGCCCCACGCGCTGACGGTAACCTTTGCTTAGTTCGCGTATGTGCTTGTGACGCTCGGGCGCGAGACCGACGAGGTCGATGAGATGATCAACAAAGGTAGAAAGGGACGAGGAACGAGGTACAAGGGATTTGCCCTGCGTCATTTTCGTCATAAAGTCCAGGTACTCAGATACATACATATCTTCGTAGAGCGGGTTGTTCTCCGGCAAGTAGCCGATACGTTCAGGGGCAGAGAGCGAACCGCTATCTGCATGCCAAAGCCCGATGAGGATCTTCATGAGGGTGGACTTGCCGGCTCCATTAGGTCCGAGCAAACCTACAATCTGTCCCGCAGGGATTTCCAGCGTGACGTCCCGCAGAACCTGCTGCGAGCCAAAAGATTTGTTGATGTGTTGCAAAGAGACCATAATCGGGTGCAAAGTTACTTCGCGTTCAGCCACAAGATCGCATTGACCAAATCAAAGATTTGTTAGGGCGACTTGTGCTTCCGCTCTCCCCACCAGACGCACTACGTTAGCGCCTGTCGGGGACCCCAGTTGTAATTTGCGGGTGCAAAGTTACAACATTTTTTTGGAATACGCAAGAGAAAAGTAAAAAAAGACAGATTTTTTATTGGTTGTGGTGAGAGTGATGTACGCCGTCCTGCTGGTCGTGGATCTCAATCTGGATACTCCTGCGGACAAGAAGCATAAGAGCGACCGCTATTCCGGGCAGGAAGAGACCTATATTGGGATAGAAAGACGGGTAGTAGAGAGCGTTGATACGGACGATGTAAATAACTGCTAATGTGTAATATGCACCTCCAACGATGATATCCATGAGCGCCAGATAAAGGAAGGTTGAACGCGAGAAACGCAAGAGGAGCGTGAGTTGCGCCAGAGAGGTCAGGACGAGAAGTCCCCAAAGGCAGTATCGAAGCCCCGCAACAGACATCGAACGAACCACTCCGGAGTTGCCGGTCGCATGGCCCGTGTGGATGACCCGGAAATAGTGGAGATCCATCTGATAAGAGCGCTCCGAGTAGATGCCGGTATCCGAATAGAAAGAGAGAACCGGCGTGAAGAACGCGAGGATGATCGCCAAGATGGCAATCGCCAAGACCACGATGCGAATTTTCGTTATTTTTCTCATAGAATAGTGAGCTGATTGCAAATCCGGCGCAAAGGTAGTGTTTTTTTTTGAGATACGCAAGGATTGAGACAAAAAAGCGCAAAAAAAGGGCGTTTTGGGCGGAAAAGATGTTGGTATCGAGTCGGTATCGAGTCACGAATCACGCTATAATCACGCTATAATCACGCTATAATCACGCTATTTTAACCAACAAATAACCTCTCTCCAGCCCTCCCCTCAAGGGAGGGGATGCGGAAGGCGGGCGGGAGCGGGATAGCATCCCGCATATATATAGACAGAGGCCATGGGAAAAGGGAAAGAAAAGGGGATAAAGAGACAGGAAGGAACAGAAATAAAGATAAATGAAACAAAAATTTGCATATATCAAAAAAAAGTTGTAACTTTGCACGGCGAATTGTAATAAAACACAAAAAATGACAAAATCGGACAAAACGGCGAATTGGGCGAATTATTTAGCAAAATAACAAATTTTCTATACAAACCAACACTATTAACAACCAAAACAATGAAAAAGATTTATTTATTGATGCTTGCGGCGGTGGGCCTGCTGTTCATGAGCTGCGAGAAAGGAAAAGGACAAGAACCGGAAGGAAAGTCCAAGTACACGGTAATCGTTTATGCCAACGGAGGCGGTGATCTCGATATCGATATCGAAGACGACATCTCACGGGCAGCACATGCTTTTAGCAAACGTGGCGAAGATCTGTCGGTGCGTATGATTGTGTGCATGAAGTATTCCGACGAGGAAGGCTTGCAAGCCCAGAAAGAGAAAAACTTAGAAGAATACGATTATGACTACGAACCGGGCGGCAAAGCCAGTATGGTTTATTTCTATGAAGTGGGTCCCGATTGTATAGATTTTGAAGAAGAGGAAGGCGTTAACCAGTATTTGTCGCTTCGTGACGAGTGGATTGCGCAAGACGGCCGCTATCCCATGTTCAGCCCGAAATCGATTGCCGAGGTTCTTCAGAATGCCGCCAAAGCCGCTCCAGCACAGCACTATATCCTGCTGTTAGCGGGTCACTCGATGGGTTGGGAGCCGGAAAGCGACGGCGAATATCCGTCCGGCAACCAAAAGCCGGCAGCAGCGATTGCCGACCCGCACTACAACGGCCGTTCGATCAAAGCGAAAGAGCTGCATGACGGTATTCAACAATCGGGTCTGCACCTGAGTGCCATCATCTTCGACTGCTGCTTCATGAACAACCTCGAGTACCTGTCGGAGCTGACAGACGTGACCGACTACACTTTAGGTTCCGGTCACACGACCAAAGGTAGTGACTTTGGCACCGTGGTCAACGCTCTATACGATAACAGCAACATAGAAGATGCGTTGAAAGTGCAAGCGCGCAACAACAGAGATCAGCACGTCGATGCGTTCAAAAAGGGAAATGACCCGCGTGGCAGACACACGGATTTTGCGGTTCTGAAGATGAGCGGCATGCCGGCTATCTGGAGCGGATTGCAAGCAGTTGTGAACTATATGTGCGAGCACGTGAAAGACAGCGCGAAGTATGTATCGGCTTCGACCCAATGCTATCAGTATTATAACGACGACTGCAAATACGACCTGCTGGACTACCTGACGTTGCTGAAGAGCGAAGGTGCTCCGTATCAAGGCGACGAAGGCTTCCAAACCGCCTATAAGAGTTTGGAGACAGCTATCCAAAGCGCAACCATCGCTCACGAAGAGGGTCACGAATATATCGAAGGATACAAGCCGGCTCACGCCCTGAGTATCAGCGTTCAGCTCGGTGCAAAAGGCATATTGCAGGATCAATTCGTAAAAGACGACGAGAAGAACGGCTATACATGCTACGACTACGAGGGTAACCGTTGGTATTACTCTCCTGCCACAAAAGCCGGCGAGAAAGAGGTGTGGACTAAAGATACGGAAAAACTCATCGAACACAACTGGGACTACAGTTACGCCAAATCCGTATTCGATCAGAAGACAGGCTGGACCAAATGGCTGAAAGCCAACCCGGCTATGCCGTATAACAATCCTCCGAGGGGCGATGACGACGATTACAACATCAGTCCGAACGAAGAGTAATAGGAGTGAGAAAACCGAGCAATAATTCATTAGAAAATGAAAAAAATACTATTCCTACTGATGGCGGTACTTGCCATCACATCCGGTTTTGCGCAAGAGTACGACACGATTCCGAACTGGCTGGCCGATATGCAGAAACAGAACAAGGGTCTGATCGACTCGCTGGCAGTTTACCCCAAGGATCCGAAGGGCAAAGGCTACTGCACGTTCGTGATTTATTACCACCAGCCTCTGCTGCATGCCCAGCCGGACGGCGCTCAGTTCCCGATGCGCGCACTCATCACCTTCAACCGTGACAGCGACCCGACAAAAGCCATCAACCATGTGTATTGCTCGGGCTACGGAATCATGCCGGAAATGACGACTTATCCCGATTCGTTTTTCGTTCACACGCTGAAGGATGGAACCACCGAAATCGCTCAGGATTATAACGCCAACTATATCAGCATCGAGCATCGGTATTTCGAGTACTCGGCTCCTTCGCGATGCTGGGAGAACCTGGATCCGCTGACCGCCGAAGAAGCCGCAGCCGATTTCCACAACCTGTTCGAGGGAATGAAAAAAGTGCTGAAAGGCAAATGGGTGATGAGCGGCGCAAGCAAAGGCGGCATCACCACCCTGCTCCAGCACACGTTCTATCCCGAAGACATGGATATATACCTGCCTTATTCGGCTCCGTTCTTCGAGTCAGTGGCCGACACCACGATGTACACCTATTGGTACAACAAGGGTTGGAACAAAGAGTACCTGGATCTGTTCCAGAAGATCCGCAAAGCAGGCATAGCAAAAATGGTGTACCACACAGAGCAGAACGGGATGTGGCAAATCTACTCCTTTCTGTACAGCGGAACAGCCCCCAGTCAGGGTCGAATAGACACGCTCTATGGCAACTACATCAGCTCAGTAGCCGGTTTCGGATTTTTAGCACACGCATATAACGACACCGTCTCCCTCCGTAAGCAGACAGCAGCCAACGACAGTATTATACGCTCGAACGGCTGGACAAACTACAACGACACCGCCCTGGCCTATATGCTCATTTTTGACAAATACTCGTTAAAAGATATGGGTCCGTGGCTTGACACATTGCGCAAATACTCGAATCTGAACAAGAAACCGGCACTCCGCTTACCGCGCCAAGCGAATATCCCGTTCGGTATCAGCGAGAAAGACTGGTGGTTCACTCCGGACAAAAGCTCGAACCGAGCGTACCACTATCAGTCGAAACGCGAGTTGGGATACTACGACTACCGGTTCGATGAGATAGCCTCTACGCCCGAAGATGCAGCGTTTCTCAACGATTTCTGGGTAACCAAATGCAACAATTTGCGCGATCTGACGGATCCGTGTTTCTACACGCTCAGCTTCAGCCGCAATCTGTACGACCGAATGATGGCAGCGACCAAGAATGCCACGAAACCGATTATCTTCATCTACGGCGAGGACGACAGCTGGACAGGAAGTGCTATCAAGGATGAGTTTGTCAACGGCCAGAACGTCCGGAAATACATCCTGCCGGGACAAAACCATCTGGTAAGCTACTCATCGAACACAGATCCGACCCAATGCGCAGCCATCCGCGCGATGCTGAACGAAGTGCTGAATCAGACACAAGACGTGGAGAATGTACAAGGGGAAAAAGGACAAGGAACAAAGGTTATTCGCGACGGACAACTCTATTTAATGTACGAAGGAAAAATGTACAATATACAAGGAAGCAGAGTGCGATAAAACATGAAAATGCGGTATCTTCCCATAGTTGGCGCAGCCTTTCTCATCCTGGCTATGACCATCCAGTTCTTTGTGTCATACCGTTCTGAGAAAAAGCGTGTTATTGAGCGTATCGACTCCGAGATCGAGCTGGCTCAGAAAGACTTCATCTTTGAGCTGTACGACATCCAGGATGCCGGCGAAGAGATGCAGAGCTACGTATTACACCACATTGACGAGCCGTTGAAACTCCTGCATCAGACACGCGTGACCCTGCGGCGCTACCCGGACATATTGGCTTGCTACGTCAGTTTTCGTCCGGGGTTCTATGATGAAGAAGACTACTGGTTCTGTCCGTGCTCGTGGCGCAAAGGGGACTCCATCGCCATGGCGATGTACGGCGACAAAGAGCACGACTACTTCAAGGCCAAATGGTACAAAGGGGCATTGACCAAAGATCTCTCCGCCGGTTACTGGAGTTCGTCGTACCTCGACGAGGATTTCTCCGATCCGATCTTCACCCACTCCGTCCGCGTGGACAAGGACGGTGAAATGGCGTGCGTAGTGGGATTCGATTTCAGCATGATATGGGTGGACAAAATGCTGGAGGACATCAAACCGTTCGACGAAGCGTGTTGTGTGCTATACAACTCCAACGGGACAGTTATGCTCACCAGCGACAACATGGGCAAGCGAACCGAACTGAATGAAAAGAGCATGATCATCCGGTCGTCTATGCTTTCGCCTATGGACCTGAGGCTCAAGGTGGGAGTGCCGAAGAGCTACATCTGGAAAAGCGTGCGCAACAAAATGATCATCACTTTTGTCGTTCTGATGTTCGGTATTATCGTGGCGGGATTGCTCATCCTGCGGATTTGGAAAAACCAAGCCGAATACGCACGCGTGCAAACAGAAAACAAGGTGATCGAACGCGAGATGCACATCGCCAGCACAATCCAAATGGGAATCCTCAGAAAAGGTCAACGCAGCAACGTGAAAGGCGACAAATGGACGGACGTAATGTTGCAAGCCGCGTTGGTTCCGATGAAAGAAGTGGGAGGCGACCTGTACGACTACTTCCGCAAGGAGAACGACCTGTTCTTTATCATCGGCGACGTGAGCGGCAAGAGTGTACCGGCCGCGATGTTTATGAGTGCTACGGTCAACCTCTTCCGCTCGGCAGTAAGGCGCTTGCAATCGCCTAAAGCGATCATGGAAGATATGAACGCCGTACTGAGCGACAACAACCCCAGTATGATGTTCGTTACCGCCTTTATCGGCAGGCTGCATATCCCCACAGGCGAACTGCTCTATTGCAACGCCGGACACTTGGTGCCGATAGTGTATTCAATGCGTCAGGGATCCGAGGCGACGAAGATCCTTTCGCTCGACCCCAATATCCCGATGGGGTACGAAGGGCGGTTCAAGTTCAAGGAGCAAGGCACGATGCTCCGGCAGGACGAGATGCTTGTGCTTTATACCGACGGAATCACCGAAGCACGCAACGAGCAACACGAGATGCTCGGCAGCAAAAGGTGGATAGACATCATCTCCAAGCATCACAACGCCTTCCGTGAAGGCGATTTCGAGGCTATCAGCAATATCGGCTTGCAGTTTGTGGGCAAAGCGGAGCAAACAGACGACATGACGATCATGACGATAACCAAGACCAGCGCCGACGAACCTGTTTCCCTCCGCGTGGAAAACAAGATGGACCAGTGGCCGGCACTACGCAACATACTCCATAATTACGCGCTATGCGCAGGCATGGACGCGCGTGCGCTCAAGAAATTAGAGGTAGCTCTGGAGGAAGCCGTGGTGAATGTGATCCACTATTCGCAGGCCGGATGGATAGAATTAAAAATTAAAAATGAAGAATTAAAAATTATTCTTATCCTCTCCGATAACGGAACCGCGTTCGACCCGACAGCACAGGCGGAGAAAGACATCGAGAAGGCTGCTGAAGAACGGCAGATAGGCGGTTTAGGTATCGCCCTCGTCAAACAAATAGCCGACGAGGTCAGCTATCGCAGGATAGAAGACAAAAACGAATTGACAATTATTAAAAACATATAGGATATGGAAATCAAGATTCAAAAAAACAATGAGGAAACCATCGTTCGCATCATCGGCGAACTGGACACGGTAGCAACTACCGAGCAGGCAGAAGAATTGCAGCAAGTGACCGCCATCGCCAACGAAGCAGAATTGCAGCAAGTGACCGCCATCGCCAACGAAGCTTTGGTAATCGATTGCAGCGAGTTGGAGTATATCTCTTCCGCAGGCTTGCGTTTCTTCATGCAACTGAAACGTGAAAGCGAAGCGAAAGGCGGAACGATTCGTGTCGAGCATCTGAACGAAGACGTAGCCGACATCTTCCGCATGAGCGGATTCCAGAACATTTTTCAAATTGAGAATTGACAATTGACAATTGATAATTGAAAACCATGAAAAGTCCATTAAGTCAAGCGCAATATGGTATTTATTATACCAGCCAAACGAGCGCAGATGAACAAGTCAATTTCCAGAACGCCTTATTGTACGCCCTGCCGGAAAGTGTGGACTTACAGCGTTTGCAAAAAGCTGTTTTGGACACTATCGCTGCACATCCGTATCTATGCAGCCATATTGAGGTGAATACGGAAAGAGTGCCCGAAGTAGTACGTGCCGAAGTGCCATGTACCCAAGAAATGGTACCTGTACGCAAGGTGTCAGAGGCGGAGTGGAAAGAAGTGCAGAAGACCTTTTCGCGCGCCATGGATATTCATG
Organism: uncultured Bacteroidales bacterium; assembly: GCA_900319645.1. Lineage (GTDB taxonomy): Bacteria > Bacteroidota > Bacteroidia > Bacteroidales > Paludibacteraceae > Colicola. Next base: position 227,893 of record ONPG01000002.1, on the reverse strand, counting down.
GCGAACGGCTCTTCCGCACGGAGATATACGATGTAGAAGGTGCGAAGAGCTATTTCTATCTCGATGTACACCATGTGCTGAGCGACGGTGCGTCTTTCTTGGTCTTAGTTCGTAACATCAGCAAAGCCTATAACGGTCAGCCGCTCACGCCGGAGACCATGGACGGAGCAGCTATCGCGCAAGCCGAAGCCGCTCAGCGTGCAGACGAGAAACAGATGAGCGAGGCTCGCGAATGGTATGCACATACATTCTGCGACGCTGTGGAAACAGACAGTTTGCCGATACCGGAACCGCAGCAGTCTGAGATCCCTAATCTGGAACAACGTTATCAATCGTTCCCCTTATCTTTCACCAAAGAAGAGGTGCAAGCTATCCGGAAGCGTTTTGATGCGAAAGAGGAGACGATCATGCAGACCGCGTGGACGTTGCTGTTAGCGGCTTATTCGGGAGAGGAGAAAGCATCTTATTGCACCCCTTATTTTGGTCGAAGCGATCGCCGCACATTGAACACGGTAACGATGATGGCACACACTATGCCGGTGTTCGCCAACTGGGGTAACAGACCTGCGGCTATACCTTTGAAAGAGCTGATGACCGCTTTGGTCGAACAGCAACAACAGGCACGCAAATACCTGTACTACTCTTATCCGGACGCTGTGCAAGATTTAGGCCTCAGCAATCAAGTGATGTTCGTTTATCAGGGAAAAGGGATTGACGTGCGGCAAATCCTGCAATTAGGCGATGAGCAAGCACAAATGACAGATCTGCGCAAGCCTATTCCCGTTTGGAAGATTTGTGCCGAACTAATCGAGGAAAAAGAGCACTATTTACTTCAAATCAGCTATAACACAGGTGATTATTCGGAGGCGTTTATCCAAGAGATGGTGAAATGCTACAGCACAATCATCCGCTCGATGGTGAACGCGGAGACGGTGAAAGACATCGATTACTGCTCGCCGGAACAAATTGCATGGCTTGACCAATATAAAGGGTCGAAAGTCGAAAGTCAAAAGTCGAAAGACGAAAGCCTGGTCGGAATATTCAAGAAGCACGTGGCGGAACATCCGAACGCTATCTGCGTAGTAGCCGGTGACAAACGTCTGACGTACGCCGAAGTGGACAAGTTGTCGGACACCCTTGATCCGCAATACACGATCCCTTGCGGCGAACACGTGATCGGTTATTCCGTGCCGCGCAATGAGCAGATGATTATCGTGCCGCTCTCTATCGCCAAAGCCGGCATGACCGCTATGCCGCTGGACAGCAGTTATCCGGAAGAGCGTCTGGAGTTTATGCGCGGCGATGCCGCTAAATATGACGGCAAAGACGCTTTCATTCTGCTTTATACATCCGGTACTACCGGCACTCCGAAAGGTGTGATGTTGAGCGAAGATAATATCCTCACTTTCTGCGAAAGCAACGCCAAACTCATCGGCCTGACGCCGGAGAGCCGCTACGCTACGTACGCCGGCTATGGTTTCGATGCCTTCATGCACGACTTGTGGGGATGTATGTACGTGGGTTGCGCCATCTATGTCATCGGCGAAGATATTCGCTTTGATTTGGAGGGCATGCACGATTATTTCGAGCAGGAAGGGATTACCAACGTCTTTATGACCACCCAAGTGGGCACCCAGATGGCGATCAACTATCCCGATATCAAGGGGATGAAAGTACTGGTTACCGGCGGTGAGAAACTGATGAGTATCAATCCTCCGAGCTACAAACTGCTGAACGCCTATGGTCCGACAGAGACCACGGTGTATGTCACCACTTATGAGGTCACGAAAAAAGAACCGAACATCCCTATTGGTCACCCCTTAAGCCATGTAGAGCTGTTCATTGTCAACAAACAGGGCAAGCGTGTTCCATGGGGTGCTGCCGGTGAGTTGCTGATCGCGGGTCCGCAAGTGGGTATCGGTTATCTCAATCAGCCTCAGAAGACCAAAGAGGCTTTTGTGGAAATGCCGATCACGAGATCTCGAGATCACGAGATCACGACCACCAGATGTTATAAAACCGGCGATGTAGTGCGTTACCGTCAGGACGGCGCGATCGAGTTCGTCGGTCGAAAAGACGGACAGGTCAAGATCCGCGGTTTCCGTATCGAGCTCAAGGAAGTGGAGGCGGTTATCCGTCAGTTCGAGGGCATCAAAGATGCTACTGTGCAGGCTTTCGATTATCCCGACGGCGGAGGAAAGTTCATCGCCGCGTACATCGTTTCGGACCAGAAGATCGATATTCAGGCACTCAATGCCTTTATCATGGATCAGAAACCGCCGTATATGGTTCCTGCGGTAACGATGCAGATTGATGCTATTCCGTTGAACCAAAACCAAAAAGTCAATAAGCGTGCGCTGCCGGAACCCAAAGCCAATGCCAATGCCAATGCGGAAACCAATGCAGAAGCTGCTCCGCTCAATGTGCTTGAAGAGCAGATCAAAGAGATCGTTGCCGGCTTTGTGGGAAATAGTGATTTCGGCATCACCACCGACCTCCGGTATGTGGGACTCAGTTCCATCTCTGCCATCAAACTCGCCACCCAGATTTACAAGCGATTCGGCGTGCAACTTGATGCCAAAAAGGTCATCAAAGGTGCGAGCATTCAGTCCATCGAGAATGAGATTCTGAATGCAATGTTAGCCGGCGATCGAAATACCGATATATCGATATCTCGAGATACCGAAAACTCTTCTGAAACGGCTACAGAGCTTACATCCCCTCTCTCCAACAGCCAGACGGGTGTTTATTTCGAGTGCATGAAGAACCCCACTTCCACCTTATATAATATTCCTATGCGCACGAAGATGCCGGCAAGCGTAACGGAAGAGGAGTTGAAACAGGCGATTATCCAAGTGGTGAACAATCACCCGGGATTGTTCGTACATTTCCAAACCAACGACAACGGTGTTGTGCAGACTGTTGACAGAGACCAAGAGGTGGTTATCAAGAGCCGCGAGCTGAAAGAGACCGAACTCGACGCTTATCTTGCGGAGTTTGTACAGCCGTTCAATCTCTCGAAAGACCTGCTTTGCCGTTTCACGATCGCCAAGACCGAAGAGGCGCTATACCTCTTCAGCGATATTCATCACCTCGTTTGTGACGGCGCTTCGTATGACGTCTTCTACAATGAACTATGTGCGCTGCTTGATGGCGAGACCATTGAGCCGGAGATGTGTTCTTACGCACAGTTCGTAGCAGACGAGCAAGCCGCCAAGGACGGAGCCGAATATACGGCTGCGAAGGAGTTCTTCCATTCGCGTCTGGCGGAAGTGGAAGGTCCGACCGAACTGGAGGCAGACATAACAAATCCCAAGGGCGGCGAGATAGCCCAAGTGTCTGTGCCTATTGATCTGCAAGCAGCAGAGAAAGTGGCGAACCACGCCGGTATTACTCCGGCAGGAGTGTGTCTGGCTGCGGTTTACTACACCTTGGGACGTTTCGCGAACACCGATGACCTGTGCATCACCACGATCTCCAACGGCCGTTCGAATCTCAAGATGTCGAACACGATGGGTATGATGGTAAACACCTTGGCGATGAGTTGCAAGATCGGTAACGAGAGTGTGCAGCAGTTCGTCAAAGAGACAGGCGAGGCGTTTGAGCAGACCCTGGCGCACGAGAACTATCCGTTCGCGCAGATAGCGGCAGATTACGACCTCTCGGCAGAGATCATGTTCGCATACCAGATCGGCGTTATCGCTACCTATAAGACCAGAGGTCAGGCACTTCATCCGGAACTGATGGAGCTTAATGTACCGAAGTTCAAGATCGCTTTCTACGTCATGGAGGTAGAGGGTGTTCCATCTGTGATAGTGGAATATGATAACGGCCGTTACAGCCAAGCCATGATGCAAAGTCTGGCTCAGTCGGTTTGCAATGCCGTGACCGCTTTTGCGAAAGACGATCAGGTGGCATTGCGTTCCGTTTCGCTGCTGGATGCCGAACAAACGGCGGTACTCGATTCGTTCAACGAGACGCATGTGGACTACGACAATACGCAAACGGTGCTCTCGCTTTTCAAAGCGCAAGTAGCCGCCGTGCCGGATAATATAGCGGTTATCTTCCGCGACAAACGGATTACGTACCGTGAGTTGGACGAGATCACCGACCGTATCGCAGCAGGAATCGTAAATCGTAAATCGTTCAATCGTCAATCACGTGTCATCGCTATCATGGTCGAGCGCTCGGAATGGATGCCTATCGGAGCCCTCGCGGTGATGAAAACAGGTTGCGCGTATATGCCGCTTGATCCTTCGTACCCCGAAGAGCGACTGCAGTATATGCAGAAGGACGGTAACTCCTGCATGCTCCTGACTGAGAAAGAGTTGGAAGAACTTCGTGATCACGAGATCACGTCATCTCGTCATCACGAACCAAAGCCCGAGGACTTGTTTATCTTACTTTACACATCCGGTTCTACCGGCGTGCCGAAGGGTGTGATGTTGGAGCACAGGAATCTTGTGGCGTTCTGTCACTGGTACCACCGTTACTACAATTTGCAGCCGAGTGACAAAGTGGCAGCGTACGCTTCGTTCGGTTTCGATGCATGTATGATGGATATGTATTCGGCTTTGACTCGCGGCGCAGCCGTTTGTATCATCCCCGAAGACCTGCGACTGAACCTGCCGGAACTCGGACGCTATTTCGATGCCGAAGGAATCACGCACTCGTTCATGACCACGCAGATCGGTTGTCAGTTTGCCGCGAACGTGGAGTGTCATTCGCTTAAACATCTGTCTGTGGGAGGTGAAGCACTCCTGCCGCTTAATCCGCCAACGACATATAAGTTCCATAATGGCTACGGACCGACGGAATGTACCATCTTCACCACTATTTATCAGGTATCCGAATACGAGCAACACACGCCTATCGGCAAGCCGCTGGATAACCTGCAGTTGTTCATCATGGACACCAACGGTCAGCGTCTGCCGCTCGGAGCTGCCGGTGAGTTATGGGTTGCCGGTCCGCAAGTGGGTCGAGGTTATCTTAACCTGCCGGAGAAAACCAAAGAGGCTTTTGTGGAAATGCCAATCACGAGATCAGGTGATCACGAGACCACGACACTTCGTTGCTACCGCACAGGTGACATCGTGCGCTACCTGCCGGACGGAAACATCCAGTTTGTCGGTCGTCGTGACGGACAGGTCAAAATCCGCGGTTTCCGTATCGAGCTCAAAGAAGTAGAGGCAATTATCCGTGAGTTCCCGGGTATCCAGGATGCTACAGTACAAGCCTTCGACTATCCGAACGGAGGAAAGTATATCGCGGCTTATATCGTCAGTGACCGGCAGATAGATATCCAGGCGCTCCACGCCTTTATCCGCGAGTCCAAACCGCCCTATATGGTTCCGGCTGCCACGATGCAGATTGATGCTATTCCGCTGAACCAGAACCAGAAAGTGAACCGCAAAGCTCTTCCGGCTCCGAAGATCCAAGCCGATGACCGCGACTACGTGGCACCCGCTAACGATACCGAGAAACTGTTTGCTGAGATCTTTGCCGGCATTCTGAGTCTGGACAAAGTGGGTGCAACCGATAACTTCTTCGAGTTAGGCGGCACCTCGCTTATGGTCACCCGCGTCATCATCGAGGCAGAGAAAGCCGGCAAGCACATCGCTTATTCCGACCTCTTCTCCCACCCCACTCCACGCGCACTAAGCGAACTGGTGGATAACGCCAACGCTAACGCCAACGCCAATACCAAATCCAACACAGAGATCACCGATTTCGATTATGAGCCGATTAACGAACTGATCCAGAAGAACAACTTGGACACCTTCCTAAATGGTCAAATGGTAAATGACAAAATGGTAAATGGTTTAGGTCATGTCCTGCTCACGGGTGCTACCGGTTTCTTGGGTATTCACGTGCTCAGAGAGTTGATTGACTCCGACGCAAAGACCATCACGTGTCTTGTACGCGGTAAGGACCAGAAAGACGCAGAGCGCCGTGTGCGCAACTTGCTCTTCTACTATTTCAACCGCCATTTCGATGAACTCTTCGGTACGCGAATCTTCGTTATTCCGGGCGATGTGACTTCTGATTTCGGACACATTACGGGACCGAACGAGGAAGCCATCAACACGGTCTTCAACTGCGCGGCAAACGTCAAACACTTCTCCAAAGGCACCGACATCGAGGATGTCAACACCGGCGGGGCACAGCGTTGCGTGGATTTCTGTCTCGCTACCGGAGCGGCGTTTGTACACGTGTCCACTACTTCGATCGGAGGTATATGGATTGGCAAGAACACCCCGAAACTGACGGAGCGGAATCTCTATTTCGGTCAGTACTTGGATAACCAGTATATGCGCTCCAAGTTCCTTGCCGACCGTCTTATCTTGGATGCCATCGTCCATAAAGGTCTGAAAGCCAAGATCATGCGAGTCGGTAACCTCGCTGCCCGCAGTTACGACGGTGAGTTCCAGGTGAACTTCACATCCAACAGCTACATGGGCCGTATCAAGATCTTCAAGATGCTGGGCTGCTGCACCTACGAGCAGTTTGATGAACTGACCGAGTTCTCGCCGATTAACGAGACCGCCAAAGCGATTGTCCTCCTGGCGCACACGCCGGATGAGTGTACCGTCTTCCAACCCTATAACACCCATAGAAGGCTCTTGGGTGATGTGCTCACGGGACTCAAGAAGATCGGCACCGAACTGCGTCTGGTGGAGAACGAGGAATTCAATGCCATCATGCAGAAGGAAGCGCTTGATCCTAAGAAAGCATCGCTCCTTACTCCTATGCTGGCTTATCAGGACATGGCGAACGGTCAGCCAGCACAGGAGACCGACCGCGACAACGCCTACACCTCGCAAGTGCTCCTCCGCCTCGGCTTCCGTTGGACCGAACTCGATAGCGATTATTTCGACAAGATATTTATTGCTATCAGCCAACTCGGCTTCTTCGATGTCTAAAGACTAAAGCTATCATCTTGCCCCGAAAGGGGAACAAGAAGAATCCAAAAGCGGGGCGCCCAACAGCGCCCCGCTTCCCGATTTTCAATAGATGTAGATTAATTAATTGGCTCGGGAATTTCTTTGTACATTGTTCCTTTGAACATCATTTCACGGCTTGTCCTGTAATGGTATAAACCTTCTCACCGCGGAGGATGAAGATTTGACCATCACGGAGGATTTTACGGACAGATGCATCTTGATAGCCTTCCGCAGACGTTATATCTGTTTGGATACTCGATTCTACATGGATCATTTCAATTAACCGGATACGATATCCGCCGTTAACTTCTTTGAGAATCACATCTCCTCCTTGCGACAAATACTCCAATGTTCTCCAAGTATAGCCGTTATTGTCTGCTCCGGGAGAACCCTTTGCCGGAAGCGTCAAGTCTTCCGTCAAAGCAGTTGCATTTACCGGATATGCATCATTGGGATCTTTGAAGCTACCTGCGGTTGAGCCTTTTGCTGCTACTTCCAATTTGATGGTATCGCCTTTTTGCGTATTGGAAATAAGAATGAGTCCGTTTTTACCACCCGATTCATAGCATCTACCCGGATAGATAAAGAATGCTTTTGCTTTATCAGCGGAGTTTCCGTATTGGAATTGGAAACGCGGCTTGCTTGTCACATAATCTATACTCGGGATACCCGCTTTGACATCGAATGCGTATTTCTTTTTGGACACATCGGATTCTTTTTCGTTTAAGGTAGCATCATTAATGGTCCAATCGTCAATAGTATAGCCATCGACGGACAAGTCAAGAATCTCACGCGTGATAATGTCTTCCGGATCTATCGGTTCCGGATCTTTCTCATACTGAGCGGTTACGGTCAAATCGGTCGTAACATTGCTGAAATCCTTGTCCCATCCGGTGAAGGTATATCCTTCGCGTGTCGGATCAGCTGGAGCAGTAGCAGCAGAGCCATGATTTACACTATCCTTCTTCAGTTCCGTTTCATCCCAATCCAAGAACAACACCTCATACCGATTGATCTTGTATTGAGCCGTTACCACCAAATCTGTCGTAATATTGCTGATCTCCTTGTCCCAGCCGATAAAGGTGTAACCCTCACGTTCGGGATTAGCAGGCGCGGTTGCAGCAGAGCCATGATTTACACTATCCTTCTTCAGTTCCGTTTCATCCCAATCCAAGAACAATACCTCATATCGGTTGATCTTGTATTGAGCCGTTACGGTCATATTGGTCGTAACATTGCTGAAGTCTTTGTCCCAACCGGTAAAGGTATATCCTTCGCGTGCCGGGTCAGCTGGAGCAGTAGCAGCAGAGCCGTATTCCACATTTTCTTTCTTCAATTCCTCTCCATTCCAATCCAAGAACGACACAACAAATACGTCCACTGCGAAGGTGGCGGTATAGGTTGCGTCACCGTTAACGGTGATTTCGCGTGTAGCAGTTGTTAGACCATCCTGCCACTCTACGAAATGGTACCCGGTGTTCGGTGTAGCTGTGATCGTTACGATTGTTCCATCAGGATAGCTGCCACTGCCTGTGACGGTACCCATCGTCTCGTTCGATGAGAGAACGGTGATGGTGGCATTCGTGCGCACTTTGAGTTCGAAGGTCGTCTCCGTCTCAGCCGTACAGCCGCTGGTGTTCGAAGCTACGTAACGCACCGTGTAAGTTCCGACAGGATTATTCTTCGGATTGAAGAGTGTTGCCTTTGCATCATTGATGTAGAACGTGCCACCGGCAGGTGTGCCGTACGAACTGAGCGAGAAGGCTTTGTCATCCGTGTAATAAACGCTGGCAAGTGTGATAGCTACCTCGGGCAGGGCGTTCACCGTCTGAGTGAGTTCGGAAGACATAGCCGTCTTGACCGCTGCGCAAGGATTGTCCGTAGTCAGCTGTACTTTCACCTTGTCGCCGTTCTGTAAGTCATCCAGCGTCAGTTCTGCCTCGATTGCACCTTCTATCACCAGACCGTTACGATACCACGTATATTGCGGGTGTTCGCCTCCGTTGGTAGGATTAGCGGTAAAGGTTACGCTTTCGCCTGCGCATATCTTACTTTTTGTACGGGAGAGCGAAACGCTCGGCGCGGCAGTCGGGTGAACATAGATGTCATGGCTATAAACGCTCTCGCAGCCGTTTCCGGTCTGTACGGTCAGCGTGACGGTGTATTTGCCGGCTTTGGTGAACGTGTACAACTGATCGCCTTTTTCTGTAATATCTGTATTGCCGTCACCGTTCATATCCCAAGCATAGGTGGTCTCGGGCTGTACCTCGGTACTCTCATCAAGGAAAATCACTTCCTGGCCGACGCAAATACTCTCTTCGTCCAGAACACTGAACTGCGGGATAGCGTTCTTGCAGACCTCATAGCGGGTAAGGATGCTCCACACGCCGTTTACTTTCGCCTTCATGTATAAATAATGCACGCCGTACGAAAGAGCCTGCGTGTCGAAGTCGAAGTTCTTGATATAAGCGGTGTCGCCATTTTGCACGAAGGGCACACTGACAGGGTTCTCCATATCTGCATCCCAGTATGCCTCCACAGCCTCCACCACCGTGGGTACGCTGTGTGCCACGGTGTGCAGGAACCTATGTGTGTACGTCTGGCTCCAACGGTCACCATATTTAACACGCACGCCTAAGAGGTGTGTGCCTTCTTCCAACTCATTGGGGATAGCCGCCTCCAAAGCAAACTCTGTTTGACCGGGAGTGAAAGCATAGGCGGTAGCCTCACCCTGTCCGGGATCGGTATCCAGCCAATACTCCACACCTGTCAGCTCGGTTGCCGACGGAGCGTGCGACACGAAGAAAAGGTGCGTGTATGTCTGACTCCACCGGTCGCCGTACTTGGCACGCATACCCACCAGGTGTATGCCGTCCGATAGGGTGTCGGTATCCGTCAGGTCGAACGAGAACGCCGTCTGCCCCGTTGCGAAAGGCAGTTGGGTGGCACTCCCTCGTCCGGGATCGGAATCCACGAAATATTCCGCACCGCTGAGTGCAGTTATCTGCGTCTGCTCGGGAATAAAAAAGCGATGCGTGTATGTCTGGCTTGTCCTGCCGGCTAATGCCCGCAAGCCGAGTAGATGCCATCCGGCGGTCAAACCGCCTGTAGGTACATCTATCTGTGCGGAAGTAGCATTGATGCTGACCTTGGTGGCACGACGCACACCCGGGTCGGTATCCACGAAATACTCCGCTTGGGTTTGGGCAAACAGTGTAGCAACGGATAATACAGAACACAAGAGCAGACTATGTATTCTGAGCTTATTCATTTTGGTTGGCTACTTTGAATGTAACAGTCAGTTTGTTGTCTTTCGGTTGCGCCGGCACCTCTACATCGGTGATGTACGGGATACCCTGCGGACGGCCGCAGATGATAAACGGAGTACTACCGCCGAAAGCACCGCAGTCACCGCCGTCGTATGCAGCGTCCTTAGCCGGCGAACCGTCCTTGAGCATGTAATATTCTTCGGTGCGATAGATAGAACCGGTTTTGCAAGTGAAAGTGCCGGCTACAGTTGCGCCTACATAATAGTTGTCTGGGTAGTTGGCTACGATTTCTGCATTTTCAGTTGCACCGCCTGACAACGAGAACACATTCTTGCGGATAACATTGCCTGTTTGGCTAAAATCAAAAGGCTTGTAGTTTGCGTTATATGTGTGAATCATGATATTATCTTGAACTAATGCATTATTTACTACAACCCGACCATAATCATTATCAATCAATATGGTATTTCTCAATATATTGATGTTTCCAGTGTTGCCTTCTATGTTAAAACAATAAGAAGAACGAATTCTGACAATATTGTTGCAAATGTAAATGTCTTTCTTTGCTGCAGCTCTCAAATTCAACGAACTAGTAATGTTACATCTTTCTATCCGAATATTTTTCAATGAATCCTCATTAACAGCATTTGATTCAATATAATCGCATTTACATCTTTCGATGGTAATGTTCTTTAGCGTTTTATAGGAAACAGCAATAAAATCTATGCTAGCCACAACACCTGACACTTTCACGTTGTTGGCAGCAATTTTTATTGCAGAGGAGAATTCGGCAGCTGCCAAAGTAGACGTACCGCCATAGTTAGGCTCAAATCCCCATCCCGGACCAAAGACCTTCATTCCGTCACGCGTAACCTTATTGTCATCACCGGATGCTTGATGACGCCCCGGCTCGCAATATAGCGTGTCAGTGTTAGCAACGCGCGCATCGGAGCATGCTGCCGTAATAGTACGGAAGTCAGCGTTTGCATTTTCGTCGTAATTGATACGCCAAACTTTGGCGTTGGCAGCGGTCACGCACAGCATGGCTGCTGCAAAAAAGAGGATCTTTTTCATTTTTTTAGATTGGTTTTCATTTGTGCCTACTGCCTTTCAGGCGCTTCGGCTTTTTCCTATTATTATAGTTGTAGTTTTTGCACAACAAAAGCGTGCGCTTTCATTTGCTTCATTTGATTCTTCGAGGTTCTGGACTACCTTATGTATTCAAATAAATGCACGGAAAACTCACGCTGATACGTGAGCGTGCATAAACCGTACTTGAATACATAATGATTCTTGAAAGTGTCCAGTTTTCGAAGAATCAAGCTTTCGGCTTATTACGCTTTTATATGGCGCACGCTTGCGCCAGTATGTCTTATATATTTCACCGCTTTTTTACGCTGCCAGCCCCAGCGCTCCGATTTAACGTCACGGAGCAGACGAAAGAGATGAATTCAACAATCTATCGTTTTTACCTTTTTCTATGATACCCGAATGGGGTTCTGTGCGATAAATTGACAAAACACGGTTCTCAATAACTATAAAGCTTCCACCCAAGATTTGAAATCGTCAAAATTTCCCGTAAAAGCAATATTTTTGTTTCACGCTGCAAAATTACACAAAAAAATTGACATGTGCAAATAAAAATTCTATTTTTCTATTTTTTATGAGATAGTACTCGGACCCTGCGTAGTGGTAACGATGTGGTAACGTGAAAAGGAAGAAGAAAGGCAACCGTTCATTAAACACCGCTTAAACATATACCAAAAAGCGACTCATACGAGCCGCTTTTTTGGGGTTGGGGCTATTCGCTTTTGACATTACGAGATTACGAGATTACGAGATCTCGGGATCTCAATATATCGAAATATCGAGCCAAAGCCAACGCCAATGCCAATGCCTCTATTTATACGGTGGCGACGATATCCCAGACGAAGGCGCGGACGCCGACTTCCTCGTTTCGGAGGTCAAGTTTCTTGACAGACTCCAGGAGCGCAGGCAGTTGCTCGTCTTCTACCACGGTGATCACACAGCTGTTCATCTCCGGCCAGGCGTGTGTGCCGCGACGCGGCTCACCGCCGTGGGTGCCGCGACCTTGCACCTGCTCAAAGAACGTAAAGCCCTTGATGCCCAAGACATCCAACATATATTCTACACGACCAGTATTTGCCTGGTTGAATACAATCATTACGCTTTTCATAAGAAATAGTCGAAAGTCGAAAGTCGAAAGTCGAAAGACTTTTCCTCTCATAACTTCCATTGTTTTATTGTTAAACTTTATTCAATCTATTTATTAAATTACAAAGCATTTTTTGTACTTCTACAATTAGAGAATTTATCTCGTTGTATTCACATTCCGCTACATACCCAAAGTTATTCGCAAGAACCAACTCTGTCTCTAACTCGTATGCAGAGCCTAAAGCAATACTTAAGAAATGCGAGAAATCTTTATCCGTTGCCCGGCCTGCTCCCTCTGCAATATTTGTAGGTATAGATACTACGGCACGTTGCATTTGGGATGTTAACGCATATAATTCATTAGGAGGGAAGTTTTTAGTCAGCAGATATATCCGGTTGGATAGTTCAATGGACTTCTTCCAAACATTTAATTCTCTAAAATTGTGTCCCATATTATTCTTTCTACTTTGAGCGAAGCGGTCTTTCTACTTTGAGTCCGAAGGACGGTCTTTGACTTTTATATCCATAAAGATGAATTTCTTGCGGAGGGCTTCCTGCTTGTCACGGTCACCGTGTTTGGTCATCGATCCGTAGAGCACCGGCACGAGAAACAGAGTCAGGAACGTGCTGACTGTCAGACCACCGATGACGACGATACCTAACGGTTGCCACATCTCCGCACCTTCACCCGAGCTGACTGCCATCGGCACCATACCCAAGATAGTGGTGAAAGCGGTCATCAGAATCGGGCGGATACGGCTTCGGCCGGACATCGTGATTGCTTCATTGAGCTCGTGTCCGCGCTCACGCATCAGGTTGATATAATCGACGAGCACGATACCGTTCTTCACGACAATACCTACCAGCAGCACGACACCCAATGCGCCGACCATATCAAGCGAGCGGCCGGTGAGCCAGAGGGCGGTGATTACACCCGTGAGCGCCGGGAAAATCGTCAGCATGATAATAAACGGCATCCTCAGACTCTCGAACTGCGAAGCCATCGTGATATAGACAAGCAGCACAATCAGGGCGAAGAGCAATCCCATATCGCCGAAAGTCTCCTGCAGGTCTTCGTAGTCACCACCGATGTGGGTGGAATAGCCTACCGGCAGGTCGAGTTGCGGCAGCACAGAAGCCTGGATCTCGCTTGCCAACTCACCCAGCGAGGTGTTGTACGGCGTCACTTTGACCGTGACGATACGCTGGCGGCTCTTGCGCTCGATAGTAGGCGGCGCCCAGTACTCGCCGATAGTAGCTACCTCAGAGAGTTTCACTTTCTTGCCCGTCGGCGTCGGGATAGTGAGGTTGAGGATATCCGAGATCGAGTTGCGGTCATCCTCCTGCAGGCGCACTACGATATCGTACTCCGAGCCGTCATCCTTGAGGTAGCCGCAGTTCATACCTGCCACGCGATTGCGCAGATAAGTGGAGACGGTAGCCGAACTGAGTCCCAGGCGCGAAGCTTTCTCCTTATCCACAGTGATCTTGATATCCGGGCGGTCATCCTCGCGGCTGATATTGACGTCACGCGCACCCGGCAGCGCCATACACAGACGGCGTGTCTGGTCGGCAAGCTGCGAGGTCTTGTCGAAATCATATCCGTAGATCTCCACATCCACCGTGTTGCCGCCGCCTCCGCCAGGGAAGTTGGAAGCCACATGACACTGGTACTCGACTATCTCCGGATAACGCGCCATCTCTTGGCGCAGGATCTCAGCAATCTCCCAAACGGTCTTGTCACGCTCCCATTTCTTCGGCAGACGGACAGTCATAGAGATCTTGTTGTTCATCGTTGAAGAGAAGAGCGCCGCGATAGTAGCGTCGTCATTCGATCCGGCGGAGGTGTTGATGAGCTCTATCTCCGGCACCAGCACCATGAAGCGTGTCTCCAGCATACGTGCGGTCTTGAGGGTCTCCTCGATACGCGTACCGCGCTGCAGTTTGACCGTCACACTCAGACGGCCGTTATCCTGCTCCTGCATAAAGTCCGTTCCGATACGGCCGGTGATAACCGGTATGAGCGACGCGCCGAAGACACCGAAGATCAGCAGCACCGTCAGGAACTTATGTCTCAGGCACCAGCCCAGCGACTTGGCGTAATACTCGTCAATCACATCCAGCGCACGCACCACAGTCCTGTCGTACCAGCTCTTCTTACCGGCTTCGTCGTCGATGAGGTTACCATTCTCGTCCACATGCACTTTCTTGGGTTTCAGCAGCTTGGAGCAGAGCATAGGCGTCAGCGAAATAGCCACTAATGTCGAGGTACAGCAGACTACCGTGACGATCCATCCCAACTCATGGAACATGATTCCCGCCATACCGTTCAGCATCGTCAGCGGTACGAACACAGCCACGAGCACCAGGGTGGTAGCGATAACCGATACCCATACCTCGTTGGTGGCATAGATAGCCGCCTCGTGCGGGTCTTCGCCACGCTCCACGTGACGAGTGATATTCTCCAGCACCACAATCGCATCATCCACTACCATACCGATAGCAATCGTCAGCGAACAGAGCGAGATGATATTCAGGCTGGAGTCAGCCACACCCAGATAGATAAACGCCACAATCAGGGCGATAGGAATAGTGATACCGATGATGATCGTCGCACGCCATTTGCCCAAGAAGAACAATACCACTAAGACGACGAACAGCAGGGCGTAGAGCACGGATTCCTCCAGCGAGTTGATCGAGTTCTGGATGGTATCCGAGAGGTCGTAGATCTTCTCGATCTTGACATCGGACGGCAGCTGTTTCTGTATCAGCGCCAGTTCCTTGCGCACGTCGCTGCAGACCTGCACGGTGTTGGCACCCGTCTGCTTGGCGATGATCAGACGCACCGCCTCACGGCCGTTGGTCTTCTCGTCCAGAGATAGGTCTTTGATCGTATCTTTGACCGTTGCGATATCGCGGATGAATACCTGCTGACCCTGCGGCGTCATCGTCACCATCAGGTCGGCTATCTCCGACGACTCGATATACTCGCTTCGCACCTGCATCTGATACTGCTCTTGCGGCATCTTGACCGTTCCGGAGGAGAGGTTGAGGTTGTTGGCTTGCACCACTTGCCCTACCTGCTCGATCGTCAGACCGTAAGCATCCAGTTTCTCCTGGTCGATGTCGATATAGACATAGCGATCCGGCGCTCCCGAGAGGGATATGTTACCGATTCCGTCGATGTGGTTGAGCTGCGGAATGACCTCGTCGTTGAGGATCTTGTCCAAACCCGCGTAGGTCTCATCTGCCGTGATCGAGTACTGACAAATAGGCATGGAGGACGTGGAGAGTTTGAAGATAACCGGCGTGCCGCAGTTATCCGGCAGATTGCTCTTGACCATATCCACGTACGAGCGCACGTCGTTGACCGCCTCGTCCATGTTGGATCCCCACTCCAGCTGCAGCTCAACAACTGACATGTTATCCTTGGACTGCGAAGTGATATGCTTGAGGTGATCGACGGAGGTCAGGGCGTTCTCCATATATTTCGTCACGTTGGTCTCCATCTCCGACGCCGAAGCACCAGGATAGGTAGTCATCACGTTGATATACGGCGGATCCATCTGCGGGAACATATCCACCGGCAGCTTCATGAAGCTGAAGACACCGATTACGATCACGGCGATAAAAATCAACGCCGTCGTTACCGGTTTTTCGATTGCTGATTTATAAATTGCCATTCGCTGCTGGCTATCCGAGCGCATTGACCGGCGACCACGTCGCCGTTGGGGCACTCGGATGCCCTCGCTCTTCGGTCCGCAAACAGCCGCAAGCGGCTTCGGTTTACGTCCCGATTAGGAGAGCCCTCTTAGCCAGTAAGAGGTATTTAGTTATTCTACTACATTTATCTTTACGCCGTCAACCAGTTTGTGCTGGCCGGTGGTAACCACCTCTACGCCGGGAACAATCTCCGGAGCGATGATCTCTATATCCTGGTCGAAACGCTGACCAAGGGTGACAGCCACACGTTTGGCGTGTCCGTCTTCGTTGATAAACACATAACGGTCGTTGGCGCCCACCAGTTTCTCTACGCTCTGGTAAGGCACAACAAGGGCGTTCGCCTTGCCCAGACCGATCGAAGTGGTCACGTACATACCCGGGCGAAGCAGGTTCTTGTCGTTCGGAATAACGATCTTGCACTGGAAAGTGTGACTCGACGGATCCACTGTCGGATAAACGATTTCCACCTTAGCCGGGAACACTTTGTCCGGATAGATCTCCGAGGTCAGCGTCAGTTTCATTCCCTCTTTGAACTTCGGGAAATAAGTCTCCGGGATAGCCACAAGTGCTTTCAGTTTGTCGATCTGCGTCAACACCAGAATCGGCTGGCCGCTGTAAAGCTCGCCGTCCTCATAGGTCTTCGCCGAGATCACTCCCGCAAACGGAGCCTTCACGTACGTGTTCTGCTCCAGAAACTCCAACTGCTCCTTAGTGGAGTTGTACTGCGTGAGCACCTGGTCGTATTGCTGTTGCGTAGCCGAACCCGAACGAAGCAACTGGGTCACACGGTTCTTCTCCACCTCGAGGTTCGCCATCGTGATCTTGGTGGTCTTGTACTGGGTCTGATCCATCCGCACGAGATTGTCCCCTTTCTTCACTTTGTCACCCACCTCGCGATAGATGTGTTCAATCTTGCCCGTGAGCGAAGGGGCTACGTTCTGTGTCAGATAGCCCTGCAGGTTCGTCGAGACGTTAATCTCCCTTTGGATCTCACGCGGCTGGAGAACCGTTGTGCGAACTTGCTCCACGCGCTCTTCTTCTTGCGTTGCCGCAGTCTCCTTTTTACTGCCGCAACCTACGAGCGCCAAGGCTGCGAGGAGATAAAGAATGTTCTTTCTCATATTGTTGTTTTTTCGATTTATCGTTATTACGAAATGACGAGATCACGAGGTCACGAGATCACGAGGTCACGAAATCACGTTATTATTTATTCAAGAACTCCTCCAGATCCGACTGCGCGTTGATCAGCGTCAGCATTGCCTGCACGTAGGTCGATTGCGCGTTAATCAGGTCGTTGGATGCGTTCGTGAGCTCCAGGTTGGATGCAGCTCCCCATTTGAATTTCTCGGTCGCGGAATTGAACACGCGCTGGGTCACCTCGATATTCTCTTTCTCGTTCAGATAGGTCTCGTACGCATTCGTCAGGTTGAACCGCAACTGGCGGTATTGGATAGCCAGATTGTCGGTGGTCTCCGAGAGAGTGTTCTTCGCCTCTTCGTACGCAATCTTTTTCTCTACCACGCCCGCTGCACGCTTGCCTGACGACCACAACGGCATCGTCACGCGCAACTGAACGGTGTTCGGAGGCGTCATACGCATACCTCCTTCGCCGTAGTAACGCTGGTTGGCGTAGTTATAGGCCACACTCAGCGTCGGACCGTAAGCCCAGCCTGCCAGATGCACATTGCGTTTGGCAAGTTCGGTCGATTTGGCTACCTGCTGATAGGTGAGGTTGTTATGAATGTCAAAATCTTCGCTCAGCAGCGTCAGCACACGCTCAGGAGAAAGAATAGCGTCGATTTCCTCAGTCAGAAACAGCTTGGTCTCTACCGGCACATCCAGCAGCACTTTCAGACTGTTGGTTGCCAACTCGATATTCCGTTTCTGGGTGTTGATGGAGTTCTTCAATGTGTTCACACGCACGCGGATCTGGTCGGCAGTAGTCTGCTCGGCGGCTCCGGCATAAACCGAGTTCTGGGTGATCTGCTCCAAGTTCTGGATGTTCATCAAACTGGAATCCAGAAGATTGGATATACTCTGTAGCGCCAGCACAGACACATAACTGCTCATCACACTACTGCGCAACTCGCTCTCGGATTGCTGCAACGCGATTTTCTTCATGTCGATAGCGATGTTATTGAGCAAAGCCCCAACTATTCCGGCTCCGTTGATACCCATCGAAGCGGTCACTCCTAACGCACCCACGTTCGGCATGCTAATAGGAATCTCCGTTCCGGCCATGTTCAGCGTGGCGCTATAGCCGCAGTAGTTGCTGTAGGTGTAATTTCCGTCTGCCTGGGGCAGCATAGCGGCAATGGTCTGCCAGCGTTTCGCGTACGCTTCCTGAACGGCCAGCGAAGCGTTCTTCAGCGTGCGGTTTTGCTGGATAGCATACTCCTGTGCTTCTTTCAGACTCAGACTGAGCGAATCGGGTACATCCCGTTGGATGTCACGCGATCCGTGCGTAGCTGCCATCACATGGTCCTCTGCCATCATCGTAACACTCATCACAAGTGCCATCATCAAAAATAAGATCTTTCTCATATATCGTTTCATTTATGTTCTGGATTTCTGGGATTTTTGGATTTCTGGATTTCTGGGATTCTATACTTTCCCATTATAGAGAGCGAGTCCCTCCTCGCTCAGCACGCCGCGAACAAACACATCCATTGCCGTGTGGCCCAACTGGTGCATATTGATGCCTTGCGCTTCGATGTCCTCGAAATCGCGAATGGCTCCGTTGTGAATCCGAGCAAAAAGCGTGGCGGTTAATTCTATATTAAGGTTCGCGCGCACGAGACCTTCCTGCTGACCTTGTTCCAGATAGGCCTGGATATAGGCTTTCTGCGACTCGAAGCACTCTTTCTGGAAATCCGCAAACTGACGGGGATAGTATTTCTTGAGGTCATATACCAACTGCGGCACTCTCCGCACATCATTTTTCTCAGCATCCTGATGTCTCAGAAACTTAACTACCAGTTGGCGGAAGTCCTTCATTTGCGCCAGCTCCTCCATCTTGCGGGAGATATACATCACATTGCTGTGCAGCAACTGTGCTACCAGCTCGTCTTTGCTCGGGAAATAAACGTAGAAGGTCTTCTTCGACATCCCCAATTCCTTGCAGATGTCGTCTATCGACACACTACGGATTCCCAGACGAAAGAACATCTCGCCAGCCGTCTTGATTATTTGGCATTTTTGATCGTCAGCCATACTTATTTCCCTTTCACCTTTCAGTTTTCAGTTTTCAGTTTTGCGAAATCGGCTGCAAAATTACAAAAAAATTACGACATACACAAGAAACTCGGAAACTTTTTGCACTTCAAAAGTTTCTTTGTAAAGTCCACTTTGCAAAATCGTGCTATTACAAAAAGAGGGACGCAAAATTGCGTCCCTCCGTTCCGTCTCATGGGCGGATCTTTCAGTATCAGAAATTAGCGAACCTGCGTACCGCGAACGTCATACATCTTGCCGTCGCGTACGATATACATTACGCCGTCAACCATCACTTTCTGAGCCTTCTCGGTCAGAACGATGTTCTCGATTCCCTCTGCTGCCTGAATAACCTCTACCTCGCCGTACTCAAGCTCAATAGTGGTCTTGGTGCCATCTTTGCTGACATATTTCTTGATCTTTCCGGTCAGGATAATCAGGTCACCATCCTTAACAGGCTCAGCCGGTTTAGCACGGAAAGCATAGAACTCACCAAACGCATCAGCCTCGTCTGCCATATAGAAGTTCTGGTTGTTGTATTCGGTGTCGTAGTCGTAAGCTTTCACTACATAACCCTTTACGCAATACGGTTTGTCGGTGGTGGTGTTGTCTGCCAATGCCTGACCGATTTCCAAAGCTTCAGCTACAGAAACAGTATCAATCTTAACTTCCGGAGCCTCTACCAAAATCTCAACGTTGCCTAAAGCTATCTGATAAGAATTGTAATCGCCGCCGTTGTAGTTCTCAATCTTTCCGGTTACCATCACAAATGCACCCGGCACAAGCTTCTCGGCATCTTCAGCTTTCAGTTTGCCGCGATAAACCTGGAAGTTACCATAAGTAGCCGTTGCCGTATCTGACATATAGAACGTTGCGTTGCCGTACTTCGGATCGTAAGCATCTTTGATCTTAACCACATAACCTTTGACAGCATAGGTATCCTCGGTAACAGCCTTTTGGCTGGCTTCCGGAGTCAGTGTCTGAGCTACTGCGATAGCCTCTGCTACAGTAATAGTATCTACTTTGATTACCGGCAGATCGTGATCGCCTTCTGCTTTCTGTACGAACTCAGCAATACCGTTCTTGATCTCGATGATGAACTTGCCGGCGTTCTTGTCGTAATATTTGGTCAGTTTTCCGGTCAGTTTCACGATGTCGCCGTCAATTACCTGCTTCGGAGTACCGTTCTCAACTACGTTGCAAGCGTAAGCCTCGAACTCCTGTGAAGAACTGTTTTCAGCATCGTCAGCCATGAACCAGATCTGGTTGCCGTACTGCGGGTTGAACGGCTGCGAACTTACTACATAACCGGTTACTGCATAATCCTCGGTAGAAGTAGCCAGCGAATCCAATGCATTTCCTGCCAGAAGAGCCTGTGCTACAGATACCTCGATAACCTCTTTCTCGGCCGGCTTGCCACCTACATAAACGGTTACCTTGCTGATTTTGCAAGTTTCAGTAGCGGTAAACGTAACCTCCTTAGCGGAACCTTCCCACACGTTGCCTGCGGCAATCTCGGCAAACTTGACAACCGAACCCTCAAACTCGATGGCAGTAATATTTTCTGCTGCTGCAAAAGTCAGGGTGTTATCTTTATAAGTACGAAGCTCATAAACACCGTTGTTCTTGCTGTTCCAGATACGGGTATCGTTGTTGTTATTCTTTACGCAACTGAAAGTAACGCCATCCTTCGTATAGGTTGCGCCCGACAGGTCGGTTCCCTTGGAGGAATCAGGAAGAGCGATATTCAGCTCCTGTACACCTGCTGCGGTCGAGAAATCAAATGTAACAACCTGCGAAACCTCCTCTGCTTCGTTCGAGAAACCGAAACCATAGAAGTTAATACTGCCAACCGGGTAACTCAGACGATACACTACACCTGCTTTCAAGTCTGCCGAATAAGCCGGATAGATCTTAATCGTTGTGCTGTCGTTTACTTTGAGTTCCTCAGCATCTTCTTCTTTGAGAATCTGGTTCAGCAGGGTATCCTTCTCGTTCGCAACAACCACATTGCGGTCGGTTGCGCTGTTACTACCCGTACGTGCAAAAATGTAAAACAGACCGTCCTCGGCTACCGTTACTTCCATGTAGTTCTTCTCCGAAGTCGATTTGCCACCTGTTTTCAGACGGCTGCCCAGTACGTCGTAATTCTCCTTCGTGCCGAAATTAGCCTTGTTGAGGTCAATTTCCATCTTTCCTTCAGGATCTACCAGCTTGACTGAAAGAACTTCCTCGATTCCGGTAAACACTTTGTCGTTTGACCATGCACCTTTGGCTACTGCGGAATCACCAAAAGTAATCATGTCATCCTTTGCACTCATTGTCATGGCTGCCATCGCAGCGATAACAAAAGTAAATAATTTTTTCATGATAATTGAAATTTGATTAAATAAAAAATTGGGTTAATATGTTTGTGAAAACACGATTCCACATATTCGGTGCAAAGATACGAAAAATTTTTCACATGGCAAAATAAAAAGTGATTTTTTTAGAAAAATAGCCAAATGCTTGCACATGTCAAAAAAAAGTGCTACCTTTGCACGCTAAAATGTGAAAATGCGTAAATACAAAAATAGGTAAATGCGAAAATGGCTAAATTACTTATCATAGACGACGAACGGGGAATCCGCAATACGCTCCGTGAGATTCTTGCCGACGAAGGACACACGGTGGACGTAGCCGAAAACGGGACACAAGGACTCGACATGGCGCGCCAAACGGCTTACGACCTCATCTATTCCGACATCAAAATGCCCGGAATGGACGGAATGGAAGTGCTGGCACAACTGAAAGCCAACGGCGAAGGGACTAATGGCGAGACTTTCGAGTCCGCCGACACCCCCGTTGTGATGATCACAGGACACGGAGATGTGGAGACTGCCGTTCAGGCGCTCAAACTCGGAGCGTACGATTTCCTTCTCAAACCGCTGGATCTCAACCGAATACTCATCACCACCAAGAACGCGCTCGAATCCAAAACCCTCAAACAGGAGACCAAACAGCTCCGCAAACGCGTGGCAGCCAAGGGGCCGCAGATGGTCGGAGAGAGTGCCGCTATCATGCGCGTACGCGAAATAATAAACAAGGTCGCGCCCACCGAAGCACGTGTGCTCATCACCGGTCCCAACGGAACAGGCAAAGAGGTGGTCGCACACCTCATTCACCAAAACTCCGCCCGTGCTAACGGACCGATGGTCGAAGTCAACTGCGCGGCGATTCCGTCCGAACTGATTGAATCTGAACTCTTCGGACACATGAAAGGCTCGTTCACCGGAGCGGTCAAAGACCGGGCAGGCAAGTTTGAGCAAGCCGACGGAGGAACACTCTTCCTCGATGAGATAGGCGACATGTCGCTCGCAGCGCAGACCAAAGTGCTGCGTGCCCTCCAGGAATCCGAAATCACACGCGTCGGCTCAGACAAACCCGTCAAAGTGAACGTGCGCGTGCTCGCCGCTACCAACAAAGACCTCGCCGCAGAAATAGCAAAGGGTAATTTCCGCGAAGACCTCTTCCACCGCCTCAACGTCATCCCCATCCACGTCCCGGCGCTCAACGACCGCATTGAAGATATTCCGCTGCTGGTCAACTATTTCGCCGAGAAGATCTGCGACGAGCAAGGTATAGCAGTCAAGGCGTTTGACGACGATGCCATCCAAGCCCTCCAATCCAAACAATGGACGGGCAACATCCGCCAGCTCCGCAACGTCGTCGAGCGGCTCATCATTCTCGCCGGTCCCCAAATAACTGCCGCCGATGTTGAACTATATGCCTAATTCAAAATAAATCTCGGAATATCGATATATCGAAATATCGATTTCACGGAAACTCGTCAATCACATTGATTCTACAGTCGCTCAACATATTGAACTATCGCAACATCCGCGATGCCGCTCTTGAGTTTGCACCCAAACTCAACTGCTTCGTAGGGCTGAACGGTCAGGGCAAAACCAACGTTCTGGACGCGATTTATCTGTTGAGTTTCGCCAAATCCGCTTTCACCTCCCAGGACTCCCTCAACATCACCCACGGCGAAGAAATGGCGATGGTTCAAGGGGTGTATAGTACAAAGTCGAAAGTAGAAAGCACGTCATTACAGGACTCAAAGCCACTTTCTACTTTGAACGATAGTGGTCTTTCTACTTTGAGTCCGAAGGACGGTCTAATCACCATCTCCTGCGGTCTCCGCAAAGGCGTGAAGAAGCAGTTCCGCCGCGACAAGAAAGACTACCAGCGGCTCATTGACCACATCGGCCTCATCCCCTTGGTCATGATCTCGCCTTCCGACCAGCAACTCATCGACGAAGGATCCGACGAACGCAGGCGATTCATGGATGTGGTAATCAGCCAGTTAGACAGAAAGTACCTCGATTGTCTGACCACCTACAACGCCCTCCTCAAACAGCGTAACGCCCTGCTCAAAAAGATAGCAGACGAATATCCCTCCTCCCTTGAGGGGAGGAACGAGGTGGGGTTTGACCTCCTCGAAGTCCTCGAGTGGCAGATGGTCGAACCCGCCGAGTATATCTTCGCCAAAAGGACAGAGTTCTTTGAGAGATTTGAGCCGTATTTCGGATCGGTCTATCACCGCATTGCGGGAGACGAAGAAACACCGGTTTTGAGTTATATCTCCCAACTCCAAGACCGCGATCTCCGAGAAGCGTACGTACGTACACGCCAGCGCGACCTCATCCTCGGCTGGACATCCCAGGGCATTCACAAAGACGACCTCGATATGCGCCTCGGCGACTTCCCCTTGAAGCAAGTCGGCTCACAAGGCCAACAACGCACTTTCGTACTCGCCATGAAACTGGCACAAGCTTTGTATTTATCAAATCACAACTCCTCCCTTGAGGGGAGGCTGGGAGGGGTTTCTCCTATCTTGCTCTTAGACGATATCTTCGACCGCCTCGACTCCGAGCGAGTCGAACGCATCGTCGAAATGATCCAAGGCCCTGAGTTCGGACAGATTTTCATCACCGATACCGACCGCCAACACCTCACCGATATCCTCCGCCCAAACAACAACGCCAAAATCTTCCATGTTGAAAATGGTCAAATTGCGTAACATAGTAATCTTTGGTCTTTTGTCCTTTAGCGTAGCGGTCTTGGGTCAAATAACGTTCCGCGGTGCTTGGATAGCCACCGTGGCGAATATCGACTGGCCTTCCGAAGAAGCGGTTGGCAACCCGGAACTCCAGAAAGCCGAAATGCTTTTCCTGCTCGATTCGCTGCACTCTATCGGCATCAACGCCATCATTTTCCAAGTCCGCCCTACCGCCGACGCACTCTATTACAGCGAGTTAGAACCCGTCTCACACTGGCTCACCGGCAAACAAGGTTCATGGGGGGTCCAAATGAACAAATGCGAAAATGAGAAAATAAGTAAATGGTTTGATCCCCTCGAATGGACCATCGAACAAGCCCACGCCCGCAACATAGAGGTACACGTCTGGCTCAACCCTTACCGCGTCAATCTCGCTAAAAACGACACCTCTATCCTCGCGCCAGACCATATCATTCGCCGCCAACCCGATTGGTTCTGGTGTTACGCCAAACAGTGGTATTTCGATCCCGGTCTACCTCAGACCCGAGAATGGATTTGCATGGTTGTGCAGGACATCGTGCAACGCTATGATATTCAGGCGATTCACATGGATGATTATTTCTATCCTTACCCCGTGGGAGGCCAGCCTCTGCCGGACCAAAAGACCTTCGAACGCTATCCGCGCGGCTTTGACAACATCGCCGATTGGCGGCGGGACAATGTCAATCTGGCTATTCAAGCCATCAGCGAAACTATCCGCGAGTGCCGCAACGATGTCGAGTTCGGCATCTCGCCTTTCGGTGTCTGGCGCAACGCCTCCGTCGATTCCACGGGTTCCGCCACACGCGCAGGAATCACCAACTACGACGACCTCTATGCCGACATCCGCCTCTGGATCCAAAAAGGCTGGATCGACTACGTCCTCCCCCAACTCTATTGGGAGATAGGCAAAACCGTGGCCGACTACGAGATCCTCGCACACTGGTGGGCAAACGAAGTCCGTGGCACGACCTGCAAACTCTACATCGGCATGGCACCCTACCGCTTGGAAGAGCCCAATGCCAAAGCCAAAGCCAACGCCTGGTCCACCGGCAACGAAATCGCCCGCCAGATGCGTCTCAACCGCACGATCCCCGAGATCACCGGCGAGTGTTTCTACTCCACCCGTCCCCTCCTCCGCAATCCCCGCCATGTCTGCGATAGTATCAAAAACATCTATTCCGAGGAGGAAGAATATGCCATGCCTTGGGAATAAATCGACGGAAATCTGCCCCTAAATCGCACATTTCAAACGCACTTATTCGTAAATTGCAGTATTTCATTTAGTTGCATTTCACATTTTTCAAATGCTTTTTCTTGCATATGTCAGCAAAAAGCAGTAATTTTGCACTCGATTTTGAAAAGACATGTGCTATGTTCCTCAAACTAAGCCGCTACATATTCGTTTTCTGTATGCTCTGCCTGCTTGCGGCGGGGTGTTCTCGTACGGAAGAAGACCCACTCGCTCTCTATCAACAAGGACGTGCGTTGCGCGAAGAGGGCAAACAGGTGGAAGCCATGCGAACGTTCATCAAAGCGACGCATTGCTCTACCGACGACGAGGGCCTGCTCGGACGTATCTGTTCCAACATGGCGAACATGTGCCGGCAAGCGAACGAACATGAAACAGCCTACAAGGTCTATGCACTTTCGGCCGGACATTTCCTACAAGCCGAGGACACACTTGCGTACGCTTATGCCCTCAATAACATGGCGTGGGAACAGGCGGCGATGAGCCACAAAGACTCCGCAATGACGCTCATCGATTCCGCCGTACATATCTATCCGCGACCGCCATTAACCGACAAGATCATTGAGACCAAAGCCGCAGCCTGCTTCTTCAAACAAGAGTACGACTCGGTACTCGTCTATACCACGCCGCCTGCGAACAACTACCTTCTCACGCTCCGCGCACAAGCGTTCTCCTTTTTGCAAATCGACGATTCGGCAACGTACTATGCGCAACTGTTACTGCCCGAAACAACAAATCTCTTTGCCCTGGATGACCTCTATTTTATCCTGACGCACAACGACTATTCCGCTGACAAAGAGACCATCCGCGACCTCTCTTCCCAGCGTGCAGACATACAGAAAGCCATCAAAGTCCGACACGGCGAACTGACCAAAGCCGTCGAGATCTTACAGCAAGAATTAAGCCCGCAAAAGCATTCTTCTCTATGGCTTGTGGCACTTCTCTTCGCCTTGTGCACATGTTTGCTCGTTTGGGCAACACTTATTGCCAAAAGGCAACGCCGGTTGCAATCCGAGAAATCGGACTTTGAGCAGGCTCGCCTCTTTGAGTTGGAGCAGAACATCCGCCATCTGCAAGAATCCAAGAATCTCCGGCAGGAACTGGCGTGGGATGATTTCACAACTTTCTGCACACAAACCGACCGCATTTTCAATGCCTTTACCGGCAAACTGTCCGCACAAGGTCTCAACGAACAGGACATCCGTATCTGTGTGCTTGTACTCATCGGCTTGAGCCACAAACAGATAGCCGGAATGCTCAACTGTTCGCCTAAAAGTATCGGCAAACTCAAAGACCTCACCGCCCACAAACTCGGCGTTTCCGGCGGGCAACTACAAGACAAACTATATAAAACAGCAATACTATGAGAAGAAAGATGATTTTGGCGCTTGTGCTTGCGATAGTAAGCAGCGCGTGGATGATTAATGAGGCAAGCAACTGGTGTATGCCGTCCATTCGTACCATGACCCAACTATGGATTGAAGTAAACGGAACATTCCAAGCTGAAGGTTTTCCTTGCGAACCGGATGAACCATGTCCGCCCTGCCTGACGATAGTTTTAGTTACAAGCGACAAGACGTATTATCTGGTAACGGATAAAGGACAACTGATTGAGTATCTGGATACTATTCCTTTGGGCACAAAGGCAACTGTTTCCGGCATTCCTTTCGAACATGGCAGCTATGACTACATCCAAGTGAGCCATATTGAGACAGACCATACATCACAACTTCCCTCCCTCTGCGACGAGTGGAATGTGTGGCATGAGAGCTTCGAGTCGTTTGGACCTATTAATTTCAACCAAGTTATCAAATACCGCTTAACTACCGATACCATTATCAATGGACAGACGTATTTGAGATTGGTGTCTGGCAGCTCAACTTATGTTGGCGCGCTACGCGAGGGCAACAACCGTGACATCTATTATATTCCGGAATGGCAAACGCACGAGTATTTGTTATATGCCTTTAATGCTCAAGTGGGAGATACCTTGTCGAATCTGTGGGCCGGTGGATTTGGAGATTCTTATCAAGCTGTGGTCCAAGCAATCAGTGATGACACTACGAGAATTTTTACCATTGATGTCAAATATGAATATGAACCGGGATCTATTCAATGGATAGAAGGTGTCGGTTCTCCGGAAACACCGATGGGTAAAGCCGTTGTTCCTGATGTTCCGGCTGATCTTGGTGTTTACACACTCCTCTGTGCTTACAAAAACGGCGAACAAGTCTATTCATCTTCTAAATCAGAACGGTATGGCTGCGAATTTAACGGTATCCCTTCAACAAAACCATACCACCTTTGTGACGAGTGGAATATATTGGAAATATCCAATGTAACATGCGGGGGATGCGAGGCGTATAGAACGTTTACTTCCCGGTTAACAACGGACACTGTTATTAACGAAATAGTGTACACTCGCCTGATAGAGGATGGCATGTATAAAGGCGCTATACGTCAAGGAAATGATACAGACATTTATTATATTCCGGCAGAAAGCACGCACGAATACCTATTGTACGCATTTAACGCACAAGTTGGCGATGTATTGAGCAATCTATGGGTAGGAAGAATGGGTTCGGACAATCCGGACGGTTTGACGATGACTGTCGAGGAAATACTAGAGACGAATCCGCGAACTTTTATCTTGAGCACTGGTTTTACCCATCCGGAAGAAGATCTTGAGGTCTTTCCGTTATATATTACATGGATAGAAGGCGTAGGGCTACCCGACGGACCTGTTGGCGGCAATCGTTATGACGGTTATGCTGATAGCAGAGGGCAAGTTGTTCTTTGCGCCTACAAAAACGGCGAGCAAGTCTATGTGTCTGAAATGGGCGAGCAGTATGGTTGCGTATATAATTATGATCCATATACTCCTTCCGACACCATTCCTTTATTCACGTACATTGGCGACGACCCGGGTTCTTCTACGGTCGATCCTGTGGACCCGAACCAAGTAGTAGCAACGTTGAGGGGCGATGAGTTGACCATCCGTGAGCATACTGGTGTGGACATTGCCTATTCGCTGCAACACAATGCGCCGACAAAAATGCCTGCTCACTTGCAAGCTTCTACCTCCGACACGTTCCGTGACGAAATCACGCTACAAATCACAGAATCAGGCGAGTATCAGTTACTTTTGACGAACCCGTCTTGGGACTATTCCATCTACGGTACGTTTTTCTACCTGCCGCAAGGCATAGAAAGCGTTCATTCCACCTCTGTTCCGCAAAAAGTACTGCAAAACGGTCAGTTCTACATCCTCCGCAACGAGAAGATATATACCATAACAGGCCAGAAATTAAAATAACAGCTTAACAGTTTAACAGCTTAACAGCTTAACAATTTAACAGAAAAATCGCTCTTTTGGGGCGATTTTTCTCTTTTCTCTTGCATATATCAAAAAAAAGCAGTAAATTTGCAGCGGAAAATATTGAAAGGATACAAATTATGAGACCTTCAGTTATACCCAATACTGGTGACATGCCGAATTACGACCTCGGAATGAGTGCGTCTTATCCAACGATGCATCTTACCGAATTGGAGAACAATAGTTTATCCGTTGAGGAATCGGAACAAAAGATTTCTCAAATGATTCATGATTTCTATCATCCGAAAGCATGATCGTTCGTATAGACAAAAATGTACATGTGCAGATAGCCGAGTTCTATGCTATTTCTATGGCTTTGCACCCAACATTGGATGAGGTGACCGTAGAAAAGAAAAAGAGTCGTTTATTCGAAGCTATTCGTGCCCTCGAAAAATATGCAACCATATATCCAAACGCTCGCTATAAACAAGCATGGATAGACGCTGGCTACAAAGAGTTTATTGCTGAAGATTTTCATTTTGCATATAGGATATACAAGATAGAAGAAACCGGAGAATTAGTTGCATACGTGATTGATGCATGTCATAGTTTGCTTTATCATAATTAGAATTAATCATCGTTGCTTGCCGACGTAAATTTGAGGATTCATTCAAACTACCACAAAACGAATACTATCTTTCCGAGAATAATGCGAAACGCTCACGTTTATAGCGTGAGCTTTCTGCATATATTGGAAGATAGTGGGTGTGGTAGCCCGAATGAACCAGTTGCAGTTGGCTCACTTTTTTTTATGACATATAATAACCGTTTATCAATTAAAACCGACGAGGCGATGGGATAATACACAGGGTGTGTCAAATCTATTTTGGCACACCCACATTTTAATTAATTGTTGATAATTGTCTTTAATTGTTGACTACTATAAAGATTTTTTGGATAAGCCCAAGCCCATCGGCGATACCTCGTGGATGGTTTTTTGTTTCCAAAAAGGGGGTGATTAGGGGGTGATTAGGTGGTGATAACTGGGTGATTAGGGGGATATTCTCGGAACACTAACGGGAGACAAGCGGGAGAATGATTCTCCAAAAATTCCGGCGGAAACGAAATGCCGTTTGCGCTAACAAAGAGCATACATTTCCGTATTTTCAAACATTCACCTTGCAAAAACTAAAAAAATTGCAGAAAATCACGCGTGCGCTTGCATATGTAAAAAAAAAGCAGTAACTTTGCAGCCGCAAAGAGTGTGAAACGAGTGGCAAAGCCGAATTTGTATATTATCGCAGGCCCGAATGGAGCCGGAAAAACCACCGCGTCCTTTAACCTGCTCCCCGAAATATTGCATTGCCCGAATTTCGTAAATGCAGATGAGATCGCACGCGGTTTGTCACCCTTTGCCCCCGAGACAGTTGCCATACAGGCCGGAAGAATCATGCTGGCACGCATAGAAGAGCTACTGCCCCAAAAAGTGGACTTTGCTATAGAAACGACCCTCTCCACTCGTTCGTACGTGAGCTTGGTCAAGCGCGCGCAGAAGTTGGGATATAAGGTGCATTTATTGTTCTTTTATCTCGAAACGCCCGAGCAAGCCATCCAACGTGTAGCGCAGCGGGTAGCACAAGGTGGACACAACATTCCGGAAAAAGATATCCGCCGCCGTTTCAAACGTGGCATCAACAACCTGATACATTTGTATGCGCCGGTTTGTGATAGCTTGCTTGTGTACAACAATGTCCAAACACCGGCTATATTGGTTGCAAGAAAAAGAAACCAAGGCGAGGAAATCGAAGTGACAGAATCGCAAATGTGGAACCAAATAATACAAAACATATGAGCGAACGAGAATTGGAGTCCAAAATTAACGAAGGGCTGAAAATAACCCATCGCCAAATAGTAGAACAACATCGCCGCGACAATCAGCCGCTCGTTTTCAGTGAGAACGGCCAAGTCAAGTTCGTCGATCCATTCACAGTAGCTATTTAATAAAAATCAACAATAACAAATAACCAATAATTAATCCACATGATTTATTCGAAAGAAGTACAAGAAATGTGCGTAGTAGCCAAAGGTCCGAAGCACGGACCGGCTCCTATTCCCGAAGAGGGCAAATGGGTGAAGGCTACTGAGATCAAAGACATCTCGGGTATGACGCACGGTATCGGCTGGTGTGCACCCCAGCAGGGTTGCTGCAAGCTGAGTCTGAATGTAAAAGACGGTGTGATCGAGGAGGCTCTGGTAGAGACCATCGGTTGCTCGGGTATGACCCACTCCGCCGCGATGGCTGCTGAGATTCTGCCGGGCAAGACGATTCTGGAGGCACTCAACACCGACCTTGTTTGCGACGCTATCAACACCGCTATGCGTGAGCTCTTCCTGCAGATCGTTTACGGTCGTACGCAGTCTGCGTTCTCGGAGGGCGGTCTGACCATCGGCGCAGGTCTGGAGGACCTCGGTAAGGGACTCGTCAGCCAGTGCGGTACGCTGTATTCGACCAAGGCGAAAGGTGTTCGCTACCTGCAGCTCACCGAAGGTTACATCACCAAGGAGTTCCTCGACGAGGACAATGAGGTTTGCGGATATGAGTACGTTCACATGGGCAAGTTCATGGACGCTGTCAAGAAAGGTGTTCCGGCAGATGAGGCGCTCAAGAGCGTAACCGGTACCTATGGCCGCACGACCAAAGAGCAAGGTGCAGTTAAATCGATTGATCCACGCAAAAACTAAGGAGGAGACACTATGATTCGTGAAGTAAAATTTGAGTCGCAAGACCGCCGCGAGAAACAGATTCTCGCCGCTCTGAACGCTAACGGTATCGCTTCCATCGAGGAGGCTAACCAGATTTGCGAGCAATACGGCCTCGATCCTTATCTGACATGCGAGGAGACCCAACGTATTTGTTTTGAGAACGCGAAATGGGCTTACGTAGTGGGCACCGCCATCGCGCTGAAGAAAGGCTGCAAGAACGCCGCTGACGCCGCCGAGGCCATCGGTATCGGTCTGCAGGCATTCTGTATCCCGGGTTCTGTAGCTGACGACCGTAAGGTCGGTATCGGTCACGGTAACTTGGCAGCTCGTCTGCTCCGCGAGGAGACCCAGTGCTTTGCTTTCCTGGCAGGACACGAGTCCTTCGCAGCCGCAGAAGGTGCTATCAAGATCGCTGAGATGGCGAACAAGGTTCGTAAGAACCCGCTCCGCTGCATCCTCAACGGTCTGGGCAAAGACGCCGCTATGATCATCAGCCGTATCAACGGTTTCACATACGTACAGACCGAGTTCGACTACTTTACCGGCGAACTCAAGATCGTTCGCAAGAAAGCATACAGCGATGGTCCGCGTGCAAAGGTGAACTGCTACGGTGCAGACGATGTTCGTGAGGGTGTAGCTATCCTCTGGCACGAGAACGTGGATGTTTCCATCACCGGTAACTCCACCAACCCGACCCGCTTCCAGCACCCGGTAGCAGGTACGTACAAGAAAGAGCGTATCCTCGCCGGAAAACCGTACTTTAGTGTTGCTTCCGGTGGTGGTACAGGTCGTACCTTGCACCCGGATAACATGGCGGCAGGTCCTGCTTCCTATGGTATGACCGATACCCTCGGCCGTATGCACAGCGACGCTCAGTTCGCAGGTTCGAGCTCCGTTCCGGCACACGTAGAGATGATGGGCTTCCTCGGCATCGGCAACAACCCGATGGTAGGATGTACTGTCGCTTGCGCAGTCAACGTAGCACTTGCTCTTAGCAAGTAAGGGTCGAGACTCCAATAGGAGGCTCAACCCGCCTACGGGGACACGTTGCAAACGTCAACGTAGCTTTGGCGCTCAACAAGTAAGAAAAAAAGCACCCCGGTCTCCTGGTTTTTCACAGGAGTTCCGGGTGTTTGCTGAAAACCACACAACGAACACACAATTTAATAATCAATTCACTAATTTAAACATTTTAAGGTAATGAAAAAGTATTTATTCATTGCAGTGCTTGCTATGGCAAGCGTAATGGCTTATGCACAGCCCCGTGCTATCGGAGCTAACCTCGGTTCCGGTCTCGGTTTCTCTTATCAACACGGTTTTGGTGAGGCTAACATGTTGGATGTATCTGCCAACATCCCTGTTCTGGGCGGTTGGGGTATCAATGGTAAAGTAACCTACGACTGGATTGATCCGTTCGGTGCTACTGTTCCTTGGAACGAGAAAGGTGAATGGCACTGGTACATGGGTGTCGGTGGAGCTGCCGGTATCTATGGCTTCACGGCTCCGGATTGGTTCGTAGGTGCAGCTGGTCATTTCGGTATCGAGTATGACTTCTGGTTCCCCCTCCAACTGTCGGTTGACTGGCGTCCGTCTGTTGGTGTTGTAGGTCGTCACAGCAACAATGGTGGTGGCTTCGGCTTCAACACCCTCGGTCTGTACGATGGTATCACCCTCGGCGTTCGCTACAAATTCTAATAAAGAGTAGTACCCAATCGAATGCAGAGACCGCGTCTGAACAGACCGGTCTCTGTTCTTTTTTAAGGTGTAGCATTACGCGCACGCACAAGCACGCGTGTTCCTAAAAATATATAAAATCGGGTATATAATTACTATTTGCACAAAAAAAGAGAGAAAAATTTGCGTATATGAAATATTTTTCGTACCTTTGCGCCCAAGATAGTATTTTCTATACACTATAGAGCGTAAAAAACTAATACCTGATATCATTATGAGTGAATACAAGACTAAAGGTGGAGAGGCATTGCATTGCCCTGTGTGCGGAGCTACTGTTCCCGAATCGGCATCCGTGTGCCCCAAATGCGGCTGGGAGTTCAGCGGCATAGAGGCCAATATGAGTTCGCGCATTCTGGCAGCTCAGCTGGCTTTGTTGGAATATGACGAAGACAAATGCCAGGCTATCGAAACCTTCCCTATCCCCAATTCCAAAGCCGATCTGCTGGAGTTTGTTACGGCACTGAAACCACGTATTAAAAATCTGGACAGCCCGCTGGCTGATGCCTATATGGTGAAATATCAGGAGCTTATCGAGAAGATCAAAGTTTCCTTCCCCAAGGATGAGCAACTGAAACCCTTTGCCGATGAGTTCGACGGCTTGTATGCGGCCATTCAGCAGAAAAAGAAAGATGCCGACCGCAAGGACTGGCTGCGCGAGCACACCAGATCACTGGTGATAGCCGCTTGCGTGGTGATCGCATTGCTGGTATGTGGAGGAGTGTTGATTGCATTCCGCGACACAGCTGCCAACAATGCCAACCGGTGCGTAACTGCAGTCACCAAGGCGGTGGACAAAGACAATCTCAAATCCGCACGCAATTATGTGGTGGGATACAAGAAGGACAAAGATGACGTGATTGAGGGCTACGTCACGCTGCTGAGCAAATATCTGGACAAAGGCATGTGGGAAGACGCCAAATCATTGGTGGAATTCTACGGGCAGGGCAATTACACACAGCCTCTCAACCACGGTTTGTACAACTACCTCCTCTCCATAGGCGACTACGATCAGGCGGAAGGCTACATCAACGTGGAGAGCAAGCCCACCGACACGGAATACTACGGCTATATGGAGGAGTGCGTCAAACTGATGTGTGCGGCGGGATTGATCACTCCTGCACACGAGTTCATCGCAAAAAAAGCGCTGCATTTTGCTGCCAACCGATCGGGGTATTACAGCAAAGCACGCGTGGAAGAGAGGCTCAACAAGATTGTAGCAGCCTACAAATAAACCATAAATCGTAAATCATAAAATCGTAAATAATTATGGGACTTTTTGGTTTTGGAAAGAAAACGAATGAAGGCGGTATCATGGATGCCATCAACATTGGTGATGTAAAAAACTACCTGATTTACAAATGGCGTCCGAAAGGCCAGGAAGCCAATTCTACCAACAAGGAGAACGCCATCCGCACAGGCAGCAGTCTGCTGGTGAACGAAGGGCAAGCTGCCATCTTTATCTATCCGAATAGTGGTGGCAAGTCGGATGTTCGATTAGGCTATTTCAACGGCACTATCGACACCGGAAACATGCCTGTATTGGCAAATATCATCGGCGCGGCTTATGCCGGCGGTACGCCGTTCCAGGCACAGATATATTTCATCACTCTCAACGAGGGCGGTATGCAGGTTCATTTCACCGTGCCGTTCTTCACCGTTCGTCCTTCGCAGAGAGAGTATTCCATGTTCACCATCGAGATGGCAGTGGATGGTACGCTCACTTTTGCCGCTGCACCCACCGACATGCAGATGGAGCAACTATACATGATCCAGAAGCAGAACGGACTGACTACGTTGGATTTTGAGGATTTCCGCATAGAGACCACCAAAGAAGCCGCACGCAAAGTCTTCCGTCAATGGGGTGGCAAAGACACCACGATGGACGAGGTGGAGAAACGTATTGAAGCCATGGTGACCAGTTCTGTCAAAGGTACGTTCTCCAAGATACCGGAAGGCGTATTTGTGCTCCAGGCCAATGAGATGATAGAGCAATGGTCTAGCCTTATCTACCAAAAGATATACAGAGACCTGCGCGATAGCCTGGGTATCTGGCCGACACGACTGGATATCACCGATATCCGTTTCAACGAGGGCAGCGAGGACTACCAGCAGCTCAAGGATCTGACTTCGCGTCAGGCATACAATATCTCTATGCAAAACCAGGCCAATGTACTCAGCCAATTGGCTACCGATGCCGCTGTGCGCAACGGAGCGGTGGCTCGTCAGGCGGAGATCCAGATGGATCACCAGGAGGATATGCTGGCTCGTATGCGCGAAGAAGCACAATACGCTCAGCACGCGCAGACCGATTCTACGATGCATCGTACCGACCTCGCTACAGAGCAGGCCTATCTGGGAGCTCACACCGTCAACGTACAAGGAGAAGTTATGCGTACCGGCATGGAGAACATCGGCAATATGTCCTCCATGGATATGGGCAACGGCGGCATGAACCCCGCAGGCATGATGATGGGCATGGGCATGGCTACAGGCATGGCTGGTCAAATGGGCCAGATGATGGGCAACATGGGCAATGCGTTCAACAACCAAGTGGCACAAGCAGGTGCCCCAACGCCTCCGCCTATGCCGGGTCAGACGCCTCCTGCACCGCCCACCCCGCAGGCAGCAGCCTATTTTGTGTTGGTCAACAACCAGCAGGCTGGTCCGTTTGATACCAACACCTTGCGTCAGATGGCTGCCGCAGGACAGATTAACATGCAGACACTGGTGTGGACACAAGGTATGCCGCAATGGGCGGCAATAAGCGCCGTTCCTGCACTGGCAGTTCTATTCCAGGCACCGCCCACCCCGCCTATGCCGGGTAGCGTTCCTCCACCACCGCCTGTGCTGTAAGTTGCACGTTGAGACCATCGTTCGAGCAGAGCGAGATAAGAAAATCTGAAAACTGAAAATAGAAAGGGAAACAATATGAACCCTCAGGAATTTGACGCATTGGTTAGTGCCGGCAGCGGTTTTTACACCCAGAACCAAATGGTACAATCGGGTGTAAACAGCCAGATGACCCAACAAGCACTACAGAACATACAGGCTATGCAGACGCCTGTGGCAGTTGGCAATGTCCCCCAAGCCGCCTCTTCGCCCGTCTTTGACCGCCTGGAGCAGGAGCGCAAAGTTGCAGAAGCACAGTTTTTTGTACTGCTCAACGGTGCGCAGAAAGGCCCGTTGACGCTGGAGCAACTCAAGGGTTTGGCTATCGCTGACGTGATAGACGAGAATACACAGGTTTGGAAACAAGGGACGCCGGAATGGGTAAATCTGAAAAACTGCCTGGCAAATCTATAAGGGCAATTCTAAAAATTGCTTTATATTGATTTCGAGTTTTGAAATGCCAAATGTATTAACAAAACGGGCTTAACTAAAAACGTGGAATTTTTAGAAGTGCCCATAATAACCTCCAATACGCAGTACTATGAGTGATTCCGGTATGTTTGACAAAGTCGTGGAACTGGGCTTGGGTATGGCCGTTGTGCAACAAATACCGCAGATGATGAATGCGGCGAATACGTCTGCTTCCCAACCGACTCCCCCTCCAATTCCCAAGGCTACCGCCTATTTTCTGGCTATTAACGGAAAACAATACGGTCCGTTCACCATTGAGCAGTTGCGACCGTTTGTTCCGACAGGGCAAATCACGTCGCAGACACTTGTGTGGTGTCAAGGCATGGCAGCCTGGCAGCAGGCTTCTACGGTAGCGGAATTAGCACCGTTGTTTCAATCGTAACCCCAAAAACACATACAGCAATGAAAATCAATCCTATTATGACTATTTTGTCGCTGGCATTAGGTGCACTGGTTGCATACGCACTATTTTCCTATTGCCGCACGGAAGAACTACGCTGGGTGATAGCCGTAACGGGCGGTATCAGCACATTCCTGACATGGGCGGGAACGATGGCCGTAGCGCTGGAAGACAAAGCACGTAACGTCAATTTCAAAGTGTTCAACGGTATTTTTGCCGTGGCGGTCATTGCGATGCAATTTGTCTTTGCGCTGAAAACAGGTCTTTCGCAGCCCACCTATCTGCTCACCTCCGGCGTAGTGCTGCTAATATGGCTGATGATTGCCTACGTGTTAGGAAAAAACAAATAATAGAAACAAATAACAACACATTAACTTAACATTCGTATTATTATGAAAAAGCTTTTAATGATCATGATGGCTGCAGTAGTAGCCTGTGGTACAGTTATGGCTGCTGATCAGCCGACGGCCAAAGAACTCCGCAAGGAGCGTCAGGAAATCCAGAAAATGGCAAAGAAAGACCTGAAAGCCAAAGTGGACAAAAACACCCGCAAGGAAGCCAAACGTCTCAAAAAAGAAGGTTGGCAGGTTAAGCCGGGCGCACTGCCTCTGGAGAAACAGTTGGAGCGTGCTTATCTGATGCAGTATGAGTATGACGAGAACCAGTTCCCGAAATATATCATGGGCGAGGCATCGTCTGTTGGCGAGAACTACGACGCAGCCAAAGTAGCTGCTAACTCGCTGGCTATCACCAACCTGGCTGGAAACATCCAGACTGAGGTTTCCGCTCTGTTGGAGAACACGGTTGCCAACAAACAGCTCTCTCCCGAAGAGGCCGCTTCTATCTCGGAGACCGTTATGTCCAGCAAAAACCTCATCTCCCAGTCTATCGGACGTACTATTCCTGTAATGGAGTGCTTCCGCATTAACAGCAAGAAGAACCACGAGGTACTCGTTCGTATCGCTTACAACAGCGAGATGGCAAAGGCTGCTGCCAAGAAAGCTATCCGCGACGAACTGGAAGCCAAAGGCCAGAACCTCCACGAGCAACTGGACAAAGTGCTGGGCTTCTAATCCAAGACGATAGACAAAGAACAAAAGAATCATGAAGCGATTATTTTGCTTTGCAACGGCACTGCTGCTCCTCGGAGCGGCAGTTGCCGCTGACAAAGTGGTGGACTCGTCTGCACGCCGTGCTCCGAAATGGATCGGCGGGATGGAGGAGGATTATATCATTGTTTCCGCCGAGGCGGGAACATTGGCTGACGCTCAGCAGAAAGCCATGACAAGCGTACGCGAGCAGATCATCTCTGCCGTGGCAACGCACGTCGAGTCCGCCACCTCTATCACCCTCCATGAGGTCAGCGAGAACGGAGACATCCAGTCCCGCCATGAGATGAAAAGCCGCCTGAACGTGGAGGCGGCAGACATCCCCTACTTGTCCGAGGTATCTCCCTCACGCGCAACGGACTACTATTGGATGAAGATCCGCAAGAGCGACAAATCCACCTACTATTCCTACCACGTCAAATATCCGTTCACCCGCTCGCAACTGCGTCTGCTGTCTGACGAGTACAACGCACGCCAGAAAGCCATCAACGACACGATTCAGGCGTTTGCTTCTGCGGATTTTTCCACCTACACCAGCCTGGACCAGATGCTGATGCAGCACAGCCGGCTCAAACAGTTCGCCGCCACACTCCGCGAAGACGATCAGCGGCGTGACATCTGCGCTGCCATCCGCAGGACATACGAGCAGATGATGACGCAGAACCTGCATGTGGAGGTTCTTTCCTCCGACCGCACACAAACAGTTGCCGCATTGTTCTACGGTAGCACACAACTTCTCCATTCGCTGGTTCCGAAGACAAAAACCAATTGTCTGACAGCCATCGAGACCAAGATGAACGGCAACACAGCCGTCATCCGTTACGACTACTCCACTGGCTGCTACGAAGGCGAGCAGAACTGGCTGGATATACAATACACCGTTATAGGCAAGAAAATCTCCACAAGGTGCTATATTCCCTAAAACACCTTGTTTATATACGCACATGAAAAGATTCACCCTAATGATGAGTGCGCTGCTCGTGTTGAGCGGCAGTTATGCACAACGTTTGTCCGACCTCTGTCGGCAGATACCTAAAGCGGTTTGCGCCGAGGCGGCTATGCCCGAAGCGATGGCTAAGAAATACGAACGCACCCGCGTGGAGCGTAACCATAAATACATCACTCCCACCTCCGGCACCCACCCCGTGGTGAGTGCGGCTATCGAAACGAGGAAATCGCGTTTCATGGTCTTGGAAAACGATCAGGCTTTCTCCATTCGGGTCAATCCTGAAGAAAAGTACACCATCAGCACGCCCAACTACCGGCTTCTCAACACCTCGCACGGACGCGAGGCTGTGAAGGGCAGCGAGGGTAAGTTCAACGTCAAGAAAGACCGTCTCTCGTACGCTATTCTCCAGAACGGCAACGAGATACAGATTATCAACCGCGACCACAAAGCCGTTCCGATGAACGACTTCGAGTTCACCACCACCAGCGAAGCCATTCGCATGGAGGGTAACAAGATAGTGCTGAACGTGCCCGCTATAGCCATCGCTCACGGCGACTACCCGCTGGAGCACAAGATCCGTTGTCGCCACATCGCCTCCGACGCCACTTATACCTTCGACCTGCAGATGTCCTGGTCCAAAGAGTTGGAGATGTCCGGTGAGACCCGGACCTTGGCTCTGAGTCCGTTCAGCAGCACTACCTCCGACCATCTGGGCTTGCTTTGCGACCTGGAGACAAAAAACATGGAGGTTGTGGAACTGCCTCTGACCATCAACGCGGATGGCAAGGACGGCAAGAACGGCAAGAAAGGTCGTTACGGCGCCAACGGAACAGACAAGAAGACCTATACCGACAAAGACGGTAACACCCGTACTGTAGCGGGCACCTGCGCCAAACCCGGTGAAGACGGCGAAGACGGCGAAGATGGAACCGACGGAGGCAAATTCCTGTTTTTTATCAGCCCGGAGCTGGTAGAAGCCTACGGTCTGGACGGACTCATCGCCACCATTGACGCCGGCAAAGGCGGAAAAGGCGGCAAGGGCGGCGAAGGCGGCATACACGGAAAAGGCAGCGGCTGTTCCGGCAAAGCCCCGGACGGCAAGAACGGAAAAGATGGCAAGGACGGCAAACGGGGAGATTTCCTCTACGTGCTGGCGGACGTGAATTCAATATACCAACAGATTATCAAATAAGGGAGGCGTACGATGAAAAAACATTTACTGATCTTTAGCCTGCTGCTCGGCTGCGTGACGCTTCACGCACAAGAGGCGGAGAAGAAAACTGTCAGCAAGTATTTCCGCAACGCTCTGACTTCTATGATGATCTACCATCCGGAGGATGAGTTCGGCTATGACGTGTACAAGATTTTCAAAGACCTGCCGCCGGAGGACAAATACGACATGCACGACGTCGGTCTGCACGTGTTGGACAACTCGCTCATCAGCGATGTCAGCAAGCATAAAGGCAATGGTCTGCACCGCCAGACCTACGGCAGCAGTATTGTCCTGACCGCCGAAGAGAAACAAGCCAACGCGGACGCGCTGCTCCAACTGCTCAACGAAGCGGAGATTGGCAAACGGATTGTCGCCAAATGGTTTAACCTGACAGGCGAGACACTGCAGGACGCACATTTCAATACCAGTTTGATCGAAGAACGGAGCGACTACAACGCCTCCGTGCTGGACGTGGAGAAAGCACGCTTCACGGTGGAGGGCGTAGCGGCGTTGCAAGACGTGAGCGAAGAGCTGATCAGCCATTCTTTCGTGCTCGTCAGTGATATGACTTATATCACCGCCGAAGACCGCGCCACGGCTACCAAAACAACGTTTGCTGTCCTGGGCGGAGTGCTGGATGCACTCTCCGGAGGCAACGCAGGAAGACGCCTGGCGGAGGACGTAGGAGACATCTCCGACAAGTTCACGGGATTCAAAGTGATGACCCACACCTATCTCTTCCAACTGGTCTGGAACGACAGCCTCGCCAATGAGTTCTACGAGAAATACTATACCTCCGAGCCTAATCCCGAACGGATGGCTGCTTTCCTGCAGGACAAAGATATGTTCCGTCTCGTCTATTTAGGAACGGAATCCGCCAATGCCGAGAAAACCAAACTGGTGGGCAAATACAACCGCGAGGATCTGCTGCAGATGATCACCGTCCGCTCTATCGACAAGAACATCGCCAAACTGCAAAAACGCTTCGAGGCGTTCCGTGTGAAAGCTCCGATTACCTCCATCGAATACGACAAAAAAGGCAATCCCGTCGGCTTCCGCGCACAAATCGGCGAGAAAGAGGGCGTGGAGGACAACATGAAATTCGAGGTGCTGGAGTGCAAACTGGTGAAAGGACGCATTGAATACCGCCGCGTGGCAATACTCAAACCGGTCAAGAACCATATCTGGGACAACCGCTTCAACGCGCTGCTCGAGAACGATTCCGACGGCGAGACCGAAGGCACCCTGTTCCGCATTGACGGCGACAAGACCCGTGCCAACAGCATTGTTCCCGGAATGCTCATCCGCCAAATCAACGGATAAGTGGAAATTGAAAACTGAAAATTGACAAATATATGAAACGTATTGTATTCCTTTTTCTATCTATTGCGTGCCTGTGCTTGAACGTCACGGCACAAAGCCAGCGCAAAGCGGACAAACAAACAGCGCAGTGGCGCTACGAACTGCAGGCTGCCGTAGGTCAGGCAGCCGAGGGCTCCGCACTGGTCAGAGTGTGGACCTATTCCACCAAACCTACCATTGCCGAAGGACAAGCAGGCAAGAACGCTGTTCACGGTATTATCTTCAAGGGGTATCCCTCCAGCATGGACGGCACGCGTATTGTGGGACGTGAGCCGCTTGTCAGCGACCCCGAAATCGAGGAGAAATACAAAGACTACTTCGCGGAGTTTTTCCAGTCCGGCGGAGCTTTCCAGCGCTATGTCTCCTATATAGGCAACGGTATTCCCGACCAGCAGATCAAAGTGGGCAAAGAGTGGAAAATAGGCGTGGTAGTCGTTGTTCTCGTCGATCAGTTGCGCAAGCGTCTGGAGGAGGACGGAATTATCAAGCCTCTGGCGGTGGCAGGCAAGCTGCCGACGATCATGGTCGTTCCCAGCAGCACGTGGTGTAACAAGAACGGCTTCATGCAAACCTATAACAACCAAGGGCAGATGGAGTCGGTACCCGACTACGAGAAAGCCCTGCTGAACAGCAGCGAACTGGCTG
The DNA here is from genome assembly GCA_900319645.1 of uncultured Bacteroidales bacterium. Lineage (GTDB taxonomy): Bacteria > Bacteroidota > Bacteroidia > Bacteroidales > Paludibacteraceae > Colicola. Next base: position 185,383 of record ONPG01000002.1, on the reverse strand, counting down.
TAGCCATCAACACCATCAACACCCGTATGGCACACCGCGGATTCCCGCTCAAAGACCTGCAGGCTACGCTCAAGACGCTGAAGACCGAGAGCGCTGAGGACGCGATGATGACTTCCAAATCCGGTGAAGCCATCGCCGAATCGCCAATCGACATCTTGCGTAGTACCGCCAAAGCGGACATCTGGATCGAGATCGACTGGTTCACCAGCCAGGAGAAAGGCGGAAGCCAGACGCGTCTGACCTTCAGCATGAATGCACTTGACGCCTATACCGACGTAGTGGTGGCAGGAATGCCGCCTACCACCAGCCAGGCGGTCTATACTTCTTCTTTCCAACTGCCTATTATGATGGAATCCGCTATTCAGGGACAGTTCGACCCGTTCTGCAACAGCCTCAAGACCCATTTTGAGAACATCGCCGCGCATGGACGTGCTATCAAAATGCGCGTCCTCAGTTGGGAGGGATTCGAGGACGGACTGATGACGGAGTTTGACGACGAAGAGCTCCATGAGATTATCGAGGACTGGGTGCAAGAACACACCGTGAACGGCAAGTACGGAACGGTTGATCTCAGTCCTTCGGGCAACCGGATGACCATTGATCAGGTACGTATCCCGCTCCAGAACGCCAAAGGACGTGACCTTGACGCGCGCACCTGGGCAAGAGACCTGCAGAAAATGCTCAAGAACAAATATTCTATCGAATCGAACCTTTCTACCAAAGGTCTCGGACAAGTTCAACTAATCATCGGAGAGAAATAATATGAAACGTTTCTTTTTAGGGCTCACATGCTTGCTGAGCATTGTTATGCTACAAGCGCAAGAGGCGGAAGCCAAGCACATCAGCGACAAAGACCGCGTAGCGCTCACCCCTATTGTGGAGGACGACAATATCCCCGCCAATGCGCACAAACAGCTCATCAACAAGATGACGCAGATTGCCGCCAAAAACGGCTGCGCTGCTACCTCTGACAGCCGCTTTGTAATCACCTGTTCGGCGGATGTTCTCACCAAGGATATCACCCCCACCGCCCCGCCTATGCACGCTTATACGCTCGCTATCCATTTCTATGTGGGCGACGGCGTGGAGGGACGTTTGTTCTCCTCTACCACCATCGAGGCGAAGGGCGTGGGAAAGACTCCAGACAAAGCCTATCTCAATGCTCTCAAGAATGTAAAGGTCAACGACCCTGCCTTCAAGATGCTGGTGGACAAAGGCAAAGCGGAGATTATTAATTACTACAACACCCAGTGCGACCTCGTCATCGCAGAGGCGAAAGCCAAAGCCACACGCCAGGAATACACCGCTGCACTTGATCAGCTGGCAGGTGTGCCGCAGGTGTGCGAGGAATGTTACCAGAAGGCGCTCGACCAGTCCGTAGTGATCTATCACGCATGGCGCGATCAGGTCTGCCGTATGGCGCTCAACAAAGCGCAGATAGCGTGGTCCAAACGCGATATTGACGCTACAGCCAAAGCGCTGGAAGATGTACCCGTGGACGGAGCCTGCTACGACGAAGCCAAAGCACTGCGTCAGGCTATCTCAGCCAAACTGGAAGCCGACGAGCGCAAAGAGTGGGAACTCAAGATGGAAGAGTTTGACAACCGGATGAGGTTGCAGCAAGAGTCCGCAGCCACCCAGGACCAACAGAACACTACTGACGCGGTAACCGTCGCTCCCAAGGAGCAGATACGCGCCAATGCTGTCAAAGCAGTCAAGGAGGAACAGGAAAACCACCCCACCACGCAACCTACCTACCAGATCAAAGGGAAATGGTTTAAGTAAATTGAAAGTTGAAAGTTGAAAATTGAAATTCGCTTGCGGACAATCGTTCGGACAAAGCGAGACAACCACATAGAAAGTAGCAAGAGGTCGTCTCCCGACGACCTCTTGCCTTTTGGTATAACAAACAATCTCTATTTTTTCACTAAAGAATTTAGTGTGATTTACTCTTTTCACTAAGATACTTACAAATACCGTGCCAAACTATAATTAAAATCATAAATGTTATACCAATGGATTATATCGCTGCCGATGATGCTCTGTTTCTTTTGGAGCATTTTCTTCGCTACGCGTTTCCTTCGCGGCAGTAAAGAACCGCGCGTGACGGGTATGATTCTGCTATTTTACCTTGCAGCGACGGTTCTTTATACCGACCATTGGTTGTATTTCTCCGATCATCCGAGTTTCTTTGGCGAATGGAGTTACACGGTGGTTAACCTTTGTGTATATCCTTTATATTATGCGTACCTGCGCGCCCTCACGCGCACAAAGATCTCATATGAAGTGCCGCTTTTGCTTCTTCCGGCGGTGGTTGTGGCTTTCATTTTTCCGCTGAACGTGCGTTTTCAATGGGGGATTGAAGATAGTATTCATCTAATCGCCCGTCTTTTCTTTGCCGCGCAGATCGTTTGGGTGCTGGTTCGCGGGTATCGTCTGATCCGGAATACTCAGCGGCGGTTGGACAACAACTATACCGACGATCGTAGTTACCTCTTGCAGCCGACGCACACGCTCCTCCTTTTCATCGGCTTCACCGCCTTTGTATCTATGTTACTCAACCTCCTCGGACGAGATACGTTCGACGGCTCTGTGCTCGTCTCCATTCCTGCGGTGCTGATGTCGGTGCTCTTGTACGGGTTGGGCTACGTAGCAGCGCATACTTTCATGCCGGAAGAGACTATCGCGCAGGTAGAGGCAGAGGACGAGGAGAGAGCCCGTCGAGCGACGATGGAGGAGACGGATGAACTATTTAATAAGATCATTACCGTTCTGCGCGAAGATAAACTCTATACGAACCCGGATCTTACTATCCAGAACCTCGCCACGGCGGTGGGGTCTAACCGTACGTATGTCTCCGCTTGTATCAACCGACGGACGAACTTCAGTTTCTCGCAGCTGGTGGCGCAATATAGGGTGGAGAGCGCTAAAGCTATCCTTGCGAACCCGCAATACACTTCTGACCATGAAGCCGTTTCTTCGGCTATCGCCCTTAGTGGCTTCACATCCGATCAGACTTTCTACCGCATCTTCAAAGAGTTGACGGGGCAGACTCCTCTCCAATTCAGGAGGCAAAATATGCCTAAAATGTAGATTTGTACGATTTGAGAGTCGAATTGTACGAAATGCGAATGCTTTTTGAGAAAAAAGCAGTAATTTTGTGCGTCATTTTGAATATAATACACAATTAAATGATTGCACAAATGAAAAAAATTTTATTCTTTGCCTTTGCATTAGTAGCCAGTGCTATGGTATTCACGAGTTGTGATAAAAACGGTGCCAGCGCGCTCGTTGGCACATGGTCTAAAGACACCGAGAAAGACGCTTCCGGTTACTATGAAACCCAAACACTTATCATTGGTGAAAAGGACTTTGCGTTCCACGGTCAGCAACATGATCCTCAAAACCCCGATTTTATTGCTATCATGCTGCTGGAAGGCACGTACGAGCTCGATGGCGACATCATTAATGCGCATTTCCTCAAACATGGTTGGAACCATAACGGCGAAATCGAATACATTACCGGTTGGGAAGGCTACGACGAGAAGATCAAGTTCTCCATCGACGGTAAGAAACTCACCATCATCCGCAACTACGGAGAGGAACACCCAAACGAGCCTGAAGTATTTACCAAACAATAATTTACCATGAAAAAGATTCTAACTTTTCTTTTTGCAGCGCTGACGGTATGTCTGACTGCGAATGCACAAGAGCAAGCCACCGCACGTGTGCTGGTTCCATCCGATTGCTCGATGGACATCAGTAACGGTCTTTGGCTCGCATGGTTTGACGGTTACTGGGATTCGAATCCCACCTTCGTGCAAATGACGCCGGAAGAAGGCGGACGTATTTTCAGTGCCAGTTTCACTCCTACTATGGAGCAGGGATCTTTCGGCTACTACGTTATCAATGCCGCTTCTACAGCGGTAGAGGGCTACCAACGTACGTCTTCCAGAACTTACCTCAACGAGATGACAACATATTGCTACGAGGTAATGGACAACGACGACAATTGGTTCTATCTCAATGATGTCTATGACTGCGTGTTGGCCGATCATAACTACAAGCCGTTTAACTTGGTAGCCACCCCGCTCGGAGGTGACTCCGTTCTCTTTGAATGGCAAGTAGCCGAAGGCAGTTACTATGGTTTCAACATCTATGCGTACAAAAAGGATGGTTCTTCCATCGACATGTACGCAAATTTTGACCAACGCAGTCTGCGTGCCAAACTTAATGTAGCTGAGCAGACGGACTTTGACTACTGGACGGTAACTGCAAGCACCGATAAGGGAGGGTATACTGCTCGCGGCGAAGGATTCACCGTTGCCGGCGACGACCGTCTCCCGATAAACCTCACAATCTCTGCAGACGGCAATCAGCAATATACCATCCGCTGGGATGCAGGACAATCGGTGGATCACTTCTATGTAAGTATCAACTACGGCGAACAAGTGTTTGACAACATCACTTCGCACGAGCAGCAAGTGACCTTAGCAGATGACGGATCTTACACCATTTACGTCTATTCACGCGATGCAGCAAACAACGACTTGGGAAGCATATATAAGTCTGTTAACACGTACACACAAGAAGCTCGTGATTTGAAACTGCATTTCTACATTCCCGAAGCACGCGGCTTCATCGGTGCAAACGGCGCGGCTATCCTATGGCGCGATGCTGAGTTTGCAGGCGATCATATCCTCCCGCTCGTAGCAGAAGGCGAAGAAGCTCCGAACTGGTATGTTGTAACTATCGCGGACTTCAACCGCTCCTACATTATTTACAACCTTATCAATGCTACTACTGCAGAAGCAGCCACCCAAACCATAGAGGGCGGTTCGTTCGGCAACTATGGTAGCACAGAGACCTATCTCATTTTAGGTACCAATGATAACGGCGAATTGTATCTGGATGGTTCCGGTTCTTACTACCCCCACGACTACGCAGCGCGCAATCTCCAATTGACGCAAGTGCTGAACAAACTTGTCTTCACCTGGGAGAACGGCGAGGATGTACAATACATCATCAACGCCTATAACGAGGCCGGCGAGATCATCATCGAAGGCTACAAAAACCAAGGCTACGAAAATCGATATGAATATACCAGCAATAACGACCAAGCGTTCGTGATTGCCAGATGGACAGTGACACCGCGCCCCAACTACTGGAGTACAGCTTCCTCTCTGCGTGTTGAGAACAACACGCCGTTCACCGTGCAACCGTCGCCGTTCACGCCGAAGAATCTCCATGCGCAAGATAACGGAGACGGTACATGGACCTTCTCGTGGGACGCTATCGCACTCGACACCGTACAGCAGTATGGTATCGAAGTGATGGATGCTGCCGGCAATTACGCATTCAGCCGCTATAACATGCAAGCAACCAGTATTACCGAGAATGTCAACTTTATGTTCAGCGGACGCTGCGCAATGCGCGTTTATGCGTACAACAACTGGGGTAGCACGCTCGGCAATGCAGTAGATAGCTTCACGGTTGCTCCGCTGCCGGCACACGACATCAACATCCGTATCCTCATCAACCCGCTCTCCGGCTATGACACCTCCGCCGGTGTTCAATTTGACATCCAGAGTTCTGCAACCAGCGGTTGGGTAACCGTAGACGCTACCGATGACCAATACGGCTGGTGGAAATACACGATCAACACTACCGAGCGCGGTGCTTACTTACGTCTCCACAATGAATGGAGAAACATCGCTATCTATGGCGACACCTGTTTGGCATATACCGGTTATTTCGAAGCAGAAGACTGCGAGGCACATGCTAACGACTATATGCCGCAGAACCTACTGGCTACGGAGAATAGCGATGGTAGTTGGATGCTCTCTTGGGCGATGGATTACACCGAGCGCGTAGACCACTATTACATACAAGTGAATGACTCCAACGGCAGCTATGTCTGCGGAAATGACGTTAGAAACGCACTGCAATGGAAGACTCCTGTCATGGCAGCTACCGGACGTCACTCCTATAGTATCACCGTTTATAGCACTAACTACAGCCGTATCGGCTATGCAGAAGGAGAGTTCACCGTTGAGCCTAAAGCAGAACGCGACATTGAGTTGCGCGTGCTCGTTCAACCGGGTGCAGAGGATGGTTGGGCTGCATACACCTACAATCCTGCTGAGTACGATTGGACCAATCAGGTTGTCTTCACCGAAGCAGGAGGAGGATGGCTTACCCATACCTTCACGACGACCGATCCGGCCGTTACCGTTCGCTTCAAAAAGAATGCTTACTACTATTACGGAACAGACTTCACGCTGGCTGATAACACCTGTATCGAGTATGAGTCTGATTTCAAAGTAGTAGATTGCGCCAAGGCGCACCTGCAAGACTTCACACTCAGTAACCTGCAGGTAGCCGACCAAGGTAACGGTAAGTTCAAGTTCTCGTGGGATTGCGCGGAGAATCCGGATCGTTTCTATCTCTATGTCCTCACGGCGGATACCGTCACCTCTGTTTGGAACACCCAGTTGAACGGCGATGAGCGAGAGACAACGACTCGCCTCAACAACGACAGTACAATGGATCTGGTATGGTACATCGTGCCCGCTAAGGAAATTGACTATGGTACTACTCCTCTCTGGGACTACCATGCGTTCGGTCCTAACTTCCATGCCGAGGCTTCTGCTTTCATCCCGCAGAACGTAACCGCTACACCGAACGGAGACGGCACATGGACCATCTCTTGGGATGCGCTGCCGGCAGCCGTAACGAATTACGAGGTACACATTAACTATCCGAACGGTAACTCCGAGTATCTCTATCCGAACGCAGGTGAAACGACATGCGCAACCCATTTCTTGGGTAAGGTTGGAAATTACACAGCTTACGTTTACGCAAGAAGTACTACTTATGAGACGCTCGGTCAGGCTACTACCTACTTCACCGTCAGCGAAATCGCAGAACGCGCCATCAACGTACATCTGTTGCTCCATCCGGATGCAGGAGAAGTAATTGAGCAGATGGAATGCGAAACAGGCGATGGTATATGGAACTGGATCGATCCGTACGATGAAGGCAACGGTTGGTACCGCTTCACCTTCAACAGTACTCTGCCGGCTTCGGATGTTCGAATCTTCGGCTATCAACCGACTGTAAAGGGAGACACCTGTCTGCAATACACCCGCTACAGCCTCACTTCCGCAGCTTGCGATGCCGTTGCACACGACTATCGTATCAAGGCCGGTACGCTCAACGCTGTATCGGAGGCCGGACGTGCAACCTTCAGTTGGGAGCCTGTGGAGAAATCCGAGTCTTATGAGGTACAACTCATGAGATACAATGACAACTACGGTTATTGGTATACTTTCGCAAGTATGAACGCAACGGACACCTTCTCCGTATATCTGGTACCGGACGAGTATGACGGAATGGATATCAAGTGGAGTGTGCGTCCTACTAGTCCGCACGACCTCAATAACGTGGACGCATCGGAGACGGTAACGCTCCACAAGAGCCAAATCATCTTCAGCAACCTCAAGGCAACCACCACCGACTCTGTTCACTATCACCTCAGTTGGGCTTGCAACAACAGCAATGTTCAGTACCAACTTCTGGTTTACTTAAGCGGTAGCCTCATGGTGAATACTCAATTGAGCGCTAAGCAATACGACTTCACGGCGCTGAGCGGTTATGGCTCATACAACTGGGAGGTACGCGCAGTCAACGCACAGGGCGAAGCACAGACCACTTGGGTAAACGGTGATTCGTTCAATGCGAAATCGTCGCTCCGTATGGTAAGCAACCTGCAAGGTTCCGCTACCGGACGTACGCTCCACTTCAGTTGGAACACTGCTTCAACGCGCGTAGCCGTTGAGTTGTGGCGTGAAATGAGCGGTTGGGGACGCGTACCGATGTTCCCCGGCGGTGACTCTATCATCTCCGGCAACACCTTCGACTTCGTAACGACCGAAGACGGACGCTATGTATTTGAGGTATATGCTATTGTAGATGAAACTCCGACTACCTACTATACCATTTACGAAGAGAACTATGTAGCGGTGAATATCTTCACGCAAGTACAGACGTATCATGTCAATGTCAGCACGACGGTCGGCGGTTCGTTCTATGGAAGGAATCCTTCGGGTAACTATCCGAATGATTACCAACTCCGCCTCTGCCCGAGTTCGACAGGAAACTACCGCTTCGTTAGCTGGTCTGACGGAAACGACAACGAGTGCCGCATGCTCACCGTATCGCAAGACACGACGCTCATCGCGCTCTACGAAGAGATCGTACCGCAACATATTGTCATCGCGGCAGAGAACGGACGTATCCGCTTGGTTTATCAGAACGATACCGTAGCTCGTATTGACACCACCGTTACGTGGAGTTACAACGCATATATTGAGGCGATTGCGAATGAGGGTTATGAGTTGTACGAGTGGTCTGACGGTTATGACCGCGCAAGCTCCTTCCGCTCTGTAAACCTCAATAAAGACACGACCATCATGGCTATCTTCAAACCGATCTGCTACGTAAGCGTAGCTGCCGGCGAAGGCGGACGTGTACAGGTAAGCGGCGCGAACGAGTATATCAAGGCGAACAAGACCTATCGCTGCTCGTACGGTTCGGAGATCACGATCAAGGCTAACCCGAATGACGGTTACCGCTTCGTTCGCTGGTCAGATGGCGATCGCAATGTAATACGTAACATCACGGTTACCGCGGACCTCAACCTCACGGCACAGTTCCAAGAGGTAAGTACTCCGCTCTCGCAGTTCGTAGTACGTATCCTCTCGTCGGATACCGAACTCGGTGAGGTTAACCAAGTGAGCGGCACCTACTACGACGGCGACCAAGTAACGATCATCGCTACGCCGAAGGAGCATGCGAAATTCACCGGTTGGTCTGATGGTGTAGCGCAAGCAACACGTGTCATCACGGTTAGCAAAGATACGACCATCACCGCTCAGTTCGAGCAAAAGCGCGTGACAGTGGCTATCAGCGCGGGCGTAGGCGGATCGGTTAACACCGAGGTGAACGGAACCCACGACTACGGAACGAACATCACCATCACCGCAACGCCGAATCCGGGTTACAACTTCGTACGCTGGTCGGATGGTAATACCAATGACGTTCGTTACATCGAGTTGACCGAGGATATCACGCTCACTGCTATCTTTGCACAGCAGACCTACCTTGTGACCTTCCTCAACGCTGATGGTTCGCTCATCGAAGCTAATCCGTACCTATACGGCGAGATGCCTGCATGCAGTGTCACCCCGACACTCGCACCGACCGAAGAATGGATCTATACCTTCGAGGGCTGGACGCCGGAGATCACAGCCGTTACCGGCAACGCGGTCTATACTGCGCAGTATTCTCAATCACCCGCAGGTGGCGTGGGCTTCATGAATGCCGAAGTAACGGAGAAAGCGCAGAAACTGCTCATCAACGGTCAGATTTACATCATCCGGGCTGGTAAAATCTACACCATCCAAGGACAAGTCGTAAAGTAAATGTGTAATGAATAATATATTACTAACAAACAATCTCTTTTTCCGCTGCACTCCCTCGGGGGTGCAGTTTTTATGAAAATAGGAGGAAAAGTACAATTTAATTTGCTCATATCAAAAAAAAGCAGTAACTTTGCACGCTAATTTGTATAAAGATGAAAAATTTTGTAGAAGAACTGCGTTGGAGAGGCATGCTCCAGGATATCATGCCGGGAACGGAAGAACAGTTGATGAAAGAGATGACCACCGCCTATGTGGGTATAGACCCGACCGCGGACAGTCTGCACATCGGTCACTTGTGCGGAATTATGATGTTGCGCCACTTGCAGGCCTGCGGCCATAAACCGATTGCTCTTTTGGGCGGTGCTACCGGCATGATCGGCGACCCGAGCGGCAAAAGTGCCGAGCGTAATCTGCTGACCGAAGAGACACTGCGCCACAACGTACAATGTATCCGCGAGCAGTTGGAGCATTTTCTGGATTTCAACAGCAACGAGCCGAATGCCGCCGAGCTGGTGAACAACTACGACTGGATGAAAGACTACACCTTCCTCGATTTTGCTCGCAATGTCGGCAAACTCATCACCGTCAACTATATGATGGCGAAGGACAGCGTGAAGAAACGTTTCAATGGCGAGTTTGCGCAAGGTATGTCGTTCACAGAGTTCACCTACCAGCTGCTGCAGGGTTACGACTTCGTTTATCTGAACGAGCATAAGAACTGCCTCATGCAAATGGGAGGTTCCGACCAATGGGGAAACATCACCACCGGTATCGAGCTCATGCGCAAGATGAACGGCAAAACGGCTTTCGCCCTCACTTGTCCGCTGATCACCAAAGCCGACGGCGGTAAGTTCGGCAAGACCGAGAGCGGCAACGTGTGGCTGAGCAAGAAATACACCAGTCCGTACAAGTTCTACCAGTTCTGGATGAACGTGAGCGACGACGACGCCAAGCGTTATATCAAAATCTTCACTTCCCTCAGCCGCGAGGAGATCGAAGCACTCATAGCCGAGCACGACCAGGCTCCGCACATGCGAGCCCTGCAGAAACGTCTGGCGAAAGAGGTGACATGTATGGTTCACTCCGAGGCAGATTACAACGCAGCCGTCGAGGCAAGTAATATATTATTCGGAAACGCGACCGCGGACGCGTTGCGCGCGCTGGACGAGGAGACGTTCCTGCAGGTGTTCGAGGGTGTGGAGAGCTACGAGATCAGTCTGGAGGAACTAAAAGCCGGTATCGCTCCGCTGGATCTGCTGGCAGAGAAAACGGCAATCTTCCCCTCCAAGGGCGAGGCACGCAAGATGATTCAGGCAAACGGCTTCTCGATGAACAAAGAGAAACTCACCGACCCGCAAACGCCGCTCACCGATGCCGCTTTGCTCAACGGAAAGTACCTGCTTTTCCAAAAAGGCAAGAAAAGCTACTATATGGTTATCGCCAAATAAGTTGCTAATCGTGCCCTTGTGGCTAAGAAAAACTACTATTTGGTAGTGGTGAAATAAAAAAAAAGCATAAAAGTGCAAAAAAGTACTGCAAAAATTTGCACATGTCAAAAAAAAGCAGTACCTTTGCACCCGCTTTTGATTGAAACCCCTTTTGGGGATCCCGAAAATTTTAATTTTTGGGGAAAGCGTAGCACAAAACGAAGGCGTCATCGAGTGACGTAGTCACGAGTCACGCGAAGTTCTGATGCAAGCGGTGTCCACTCGTATATCGGTATTACACCGGATTTTGGTTCCGAGAAGCGAGGTTCGACTCCTCGGTGGACAACAAAAAAGTTAACCCCTCCTTCCCCTCCCCACAAAGGAGGGAATTTAATGAAAAGGGGTACGTGTGATGGGATACGGGCAGCCACACGACAGTTGAAAATTGAAATTGATAATTGACAATTGAGAATTACTGCCCCACATTGAGTAACACATTTTTTTACAATGAAAGAATTTGCATTAGTAGGTACTCCTCGTAGCGAGTACGGCAAGAAGGCCGCAAAGGCTCTTCGCGCAGAGGAATTGATTCCCTGCAACATCTATGGTTGCGGTTTGAACTGCACATTTACGGTTAGCGTAGCTGACGTTCGCAAACTGATTTACAGCCCGGACACCCAGATTGTTGACCTCACTATCGGTGAGACCAAGACCAAAGCTGTTGTCAAGGAACTCCAGTTCCACCCGATCAGCGGCAACACGCTCCACATCGATTTCCTCGCTGTGGATGAGAAGAAACCGGTTATCGTTGAGATTCCTATCCAGCTGAACGGTCTGGCAGAAGGTGTGAAAGCCGGTGGTAAACTGGTTCAGAACATGCGCAAACTGAAAGTACAGGGTATCTACACCGCTTTCCCGGATCGCATCAATATTGATGTAACCGAGCTGGGCTTGGGCAAAAAGATTGCCGTAGCAGACGTGAAGGTAGAGAACCTGAAGTTCGTTAACCCGGCAGACGCTTGCGTAGCTGAGGTGAAGGCAACCCGCCAGAGCAAACAAGGCTAATGACTGCGGCTTATGCCGCTGAAAGACAATGGACCGCTCTGCTAAAGGACTCAGGACAGAAATGTCCCAGCCGATAGCAATCAGTCCATTGTCTTTTGTCTTTTAGTGAAACGGTCTTTATACCAATTATGAAATACTTAATAGTAGGTCTCGGAAATATCGGCGAAGAGTACGCCGGCACACGGCATAATATCGGCTTTATGATGATCGATGCGTTTGCCGCGTCGGTGAATGCCCAATGGGAGGACAAACGCTACGGTTTTGTCGCCAAATGTCGTGTAAAAAACGCTGAGTTGGTATTGCTCAAGCCCAGTACGTATATGAATCTCAGCGGCAATGCGGTGCGTTATTGGCTCCAGCAGGAGAAAATACCGGTAGAGAACATGCTTGTGCTTGTCGATGACCTCAACCTGCCTTTCGGCACTATCCGTATCCGCAAACAGGGCTCCAACGGCGGTCACAACGGTCTGGGGAATATCCAATCGGTATTAGGGACGGATGCGTACGCACGCGTGCGTTTCGGTATCGGCAACGAGTACACCCGCGGTACGCAGATCAACTTCGTGCTCGGCGAGTGGACGGACGAGGAGAAGAAAATCATTGACGAACGTCTCCAAGTGACCACCCAGATTATCCCTTCCTTCTGCCTCGCCGGCATCGACCGGACGATGAACCAGTTCAACGGGAAATAAAAACACCCACCCTTTTTCTCGATCAAGAGGAGATGGGAAACAGGTGCGAAGAGGGGTGTAAGTGCGAAGAAAAAGGGGGGCTATCCCGATATTGGCTCGATAATGGACCGATAAAGCCCCGACGTTGGCATTGGCTTTGGCATTGGCTTTGGCGTTGGCTTTGGCGTTGGCGCTTATTAAACTGAAAACTGAAAAGGGGAACTGAAAACTGAATGAATGTCATTACTCAAATCCCACATAGCAAAAATCCTATCTCATCCTTGGGTGGTAGCAGTCAGCAACTGGCTGTTAGTGATGGCTGTTTTTTCAGCTTCACGGCTTTTCTACTACCTGACCAACTTAGGCACCTATCCGGATGTGACCGCCTCACACTTGTGGGAAATGATGGTAGGAGGGCTGCGTTTTGACCTGACAGCGTCCCTCTATCTCAACAGCGTCTATCTGCTCATGCAACTGCTGCCTTTCCGCTTTCGCGGCAACACGGTCTATCAGCACGTGGCACAGTGGTTTTTCTGGATTCCCAACAGTCTGGCGATTGCCGTCAACTGCGCCGACATGGTTTACATGCAGTTCACCGGTCGACGGACAACCATCGCTTTTTTCTCGGAGTTTCAGCACGACAGCAACCTGGCGCGTATCTTCTTCACCTCGGCGGTGCAGTACTGGTACGTCACACTTTTCGGCGTGGCGATGATTGTGCTGCTGGTTGTCCTGACGCGCCGCCGGGTAACGACAGACGACAACCGGAAGCCGGTCGTGTATTACGCCACCGAATCTGTCCTGTTTATTGTCTCCATCTATCTGATTGTCATTGGGATCCGCGGCGGTTTCGGTGCTTTTACCCGCCCGATCACGCTCAGCAACGCCCTCCAATATACCGACCGTCCCGCCGAAGCGAACATCGTGCTCAACACGCCGTTCAGTCTGATGCGTTCCACGGAAGGAGAGGTGTTCCACGAGATGCGTTATTTTGCGGACGACGAGCGGGACGCCATCATGACGCCTGTCCGCCACGGCAAAGGGTTGCACCTCACCGACGGCCGGAAAATGAATGTAGTAGTGATTATCCTGGAGAGTTTTTCCAAGGAATATATCGGTTATTTCAACCGCCAACTGGACGGCGGAACCTATACGGGTTACACGCCTTTTCTGGATTCGCTGGCAGCCCATTCGCTGACGTTCCCGCTCAGTCTGGCGTGCGGACGCAAATCGATAGACGCGATGCCGTCGGTATTGTCGTCGATTCCCATGCTCATCTCGCCGTATATCCTCACGCCCTACTCCACCAACACCGTTGCCTCGATAGCTTCCTACCTCGGCGAGGAGGGCTATTCGACTGCGTTCTTCCACGGAGCACCCAACGGCTCGATGGGTTTTCTCGCCTACGCACGTTCGTGCGGGTTCCAGGCGTATTACGGCAAAGACGAATACCATAACGACGCCGATTACGACGGCTACTGGGCTATCTGGGACGAGGAGTTTATGCAGTTCTTCGGCAGGACGATGAGCACGATAAGCGAGCCTTTTATGACCGCTCTCTTCACCGCAACGAGCCACCATCCTTTCCAAGTCCCCGATCGGTACAAAGGTGTTTTCCCGGAAGGGACACACCCGCTCCACCCTTGTATCGGCTACACCGACCACGCGCTGCGTGCGTTTTTCGCTTTTGCCAAGACCCAGCCGTGGTACGACCACACGCTTTTTGTCCTCACCGCCGACCACACCAACGTCCTCACCCACCCCGAATACACCAACGACAAAGGTCTCTACGAGGTGCCGGTTCTTTTCTTTGACCCGCACATGGACGAGACACTGCGTACGCGGGAACGCAACTATCCCGTGGCGCAAACCGACATCCTGCCGTCTGTGTTGGAATACACCGGTTACGACAAACCCTATTTCGCTTTTGGTGAAGACGTGCTCATCGGCGACAAAACGGCGCCGTACGTAGTCAACTACAACACGCCTCTTTTCCAGATTTACTCCGACAGCCTGCTGCTGCAGTTCGACGGCTCGGAGATAACCGGGCTCTACGATTTCCGCAGCGACCCGCTGCTCCGGCACAACATCAAGGACGATAATACACACGTGAGAGACACGCAAGCTATGCTGCGTTACCTCAAAGCGTTTATCCAACAATACACCACCCGAATGATCAACGACCAACTGACTTATGGAAGTACGGATTGACAAATACCTCTGGGCGATGCGCATCTACAAGACCCGCTCCATCGCCGCAGATGCGTGCAAGAACGGACGCATCACCATGAACGGCGTTCAACTCAAACCCAGCCGCACGTTCAAGGTGGGCGACACCTTCAGCGTCCGCAAAGGTCCGATCACCTATACCTACCGCGTGCTGCAACTGAGCGAGAACCGCCTGGGCGCCAAACTTGTGCCGGAATACCTGCGCGACTGCACCGATCCCAAACAACTGGAACTGCTCGAACTCGCGCGCTTGGCCGGCAACGGAGCTCGCGACCGCGGAATGGGACGACCGACCAAGAAAGACCGACGCGAGATAGAGACATTTATGTCAGACAATTATTTAGACGAAATAGACTGGGACGACGATGAAGAATAAGAAAGACAATATAGCCGAATATATCCTCTACCTGTGGCAGATAGAGGACTACCTGCGGGCTTTCCCAGGCCAGGCGGAGGCTAACGATGAGTTGCGCGAACTGAACGAGATGCTTCACCGCGAGGGTATCACGGAGAGCGGTCACCTCCAGTTGGCGAAGAATGCGCTGAGCGAGATGGAGGAACTGCACTCGGAACTGCTGAACGAAGATGCCATGTACCGCGCTGCGGTGCTGCAACTGCAACCGAGCCTCAACCTCCTCAAAGCCAAAACCGATAGGCCGACGATGAGCGACGTGGAAGCAGGACTCATCCTGCTCTACCAGATTATGCTGCTCCGCTTGCAGCAAAAACCCGTCACGCCGGAGACAGCCTCTGTCCAAGCCCAAGTGACCAAACTCTTACAGTTTCTGAGCAAAACGTATTATGTCAACAAAACAGAGATTTGAATCAATCCTCCGTTGGTTCGCGGAGCACATGCCGGTAGCGGAAAGCGAACTGCAATACAGCAACCCGTTTGAGTTGCTGGTAGCGGTGATGCTCTCGGCGCAATGCACCGACAAACGTGTCAACATGGTTACGCCGGCACTCTTTGCTGCCTACCCGACTCCGGAGGCTCTCGCTTCTGCCACACCCGACAAAGTCTTCGAATATATCCATTCGGTCAGTTACCCGCGTTCCAAAGCCGAACATCTTGTGGCGATGGCGCAGCGGCTCGTCAGCGTCTATAACAGCACGGTGCCGGACAACATCGACGACCTGCAAACGCTGCAGGGCGTGGGACGCAAGACGGCGAACGTCGTCTGCGCAGTTATCTGGCAACAGCCGACGATGGCGGTGGACACCCACATCTTCCGCGTCTCCGAACGGCTCGGACTGACCACCAACAGCAAGAACCCCTTGCAGACCGAGCGCCAACTGGTCAAACACATCCCCGCGGACGTGATCCCCAAGGCGCATCACTGGCTACTGCTCCACGGACGTTATGTTTGCCAGGCACGCAAACCACGGTGCGAAGAGTGCGGATTGCAAGCCTATTGCAGATTTTTTGCGAAAAAATGACACACGTTTTGCGTATGTCATTTTTTTTTTGTAATTTTGCACTCGATATACCGAAAAATCGAAAAATCGAAATATCGAAGTATCGAGATATCGAAATCACGAAATAATTTAAAACTCTATATTTATGGCAGAACAAAACAAACCCTCGGCAGAGAAGCTGAAAGCATTGCAAGCCGCCATGGCCAAGATCGACAAGGATTACGGCAAAGGCGCTATTATGAAACTGGGCGATGAGAATATTGAAAACGTAGCGGTTATCCCAACCGGCAGTATAGGTCTGAACCTGGCGCTGGGCGTAGGCGGCTACCCGCGCGGACGTATTGTGGAGATCTACGGTCCGGAGTCGTCCGGTAAAACCACACTGGCTATCCACGCGATGGCAGAGGTGCAGAAAGCCGGAGGTATCGCGGCTATCATTGACGCTGAGCACGCCTTCGACCGTTTCTACGCCGAGAAATTAGGCGTGAACGTCAACGAACTGCTCATTGCTCAGCCCGACAGCGGCGAGCAGGGACTCGACATCGCCGACGAACTGATCCGCTCGGCTGCGGTTGACCTGATTGTCATCGACTCCGTAGCTGCCCTCACGCCGAAAGCCGAGATAGCAGGCGAGATGGGTGACAACAAAGTGGGTCTGCAGGCACGACTGATGTCCCAGGCACTCCGTAAGATGACCGCCTCCGTCAACAAGACAGGTACCACCGTCATCTTTATCAACCAGCTGCGCGAGAAGATCGGTGTGATGTTCGGTAACCCGGAGACCACCACCGGCGGTAACGCCCTTAAGTTCTACGCTTCGGTACGTCTGGACATCCGCCGCACCGGCCAGATCAAGGACGGCGATAACATCAAAGGTAACCAGGTACGCGTCAAAGTGGTGAAGAACAAAGTGGCTCCTCCTTTCAAGAAAGCCGAGTTCGACCTGATGTTCAACGAGGGTATCTCCAGAATAGGCGAGATACTCGATTTCGCCGTAGCTTGCGATATCATCAAGAAAAGCGGCTCGTTCTTCTCCTACGGCGACACCAAACTCGGACAGGGACGCGACAACGTGAAGAACGTCCTGCGCGACAACCCGGATCTGTGCGACGAACTGGAGAACAAGATCAACGAAGCGGTCAAGGAGAAAGGTTTGGAAGCCGTACTCGACAAGATTGGAAAGTAAACAGTACATATTCTCTCCGCGTGAGGCGTACGAAGCGGCGCAGAAATGGCGGATTGTGAAACGATCGGTAGATGCACGTCAGCGTGAGCTGAAAGTGCATCTGACCGTTTTGACGGACGACCAAGGGCAACCTATAGCCAAAGATGCGCCTATCCCGCTGTACGAACCGCCGGTGTTCAAGGACGTACACCACGCCAAACGCAAAGCGGTGATTATCGGGCTCGGACCCGCCGGACTGTTCGCTGCGCTGACCCTGATTGAGCACGGGATCAAACCTGTCATCTACGAACGGGGCAAAGAGGTCAGCGAACGCAAGAAAGACATCGCCCTCCTGAACCGCAACGAGGGGCTCAACCCCGAGTCGAACTACTGTTTCGGCGAAGGAGGAGCCGGCACTTTCTCCGACGGCAAACTCTTCTCCCGCTCCAAGAAACGCGGAAACATGCAACGCGTCATGGAGCTCTTCCACTATTTCGGAGCACCCGACACAGTCCTCTACGAAGCCCATGCGCATATTGGCAGCGACAAACTGCCTACTATCATTCGCCGGATGAGGGATTGTATTCTCGAGCACGGAGGCGAGATCCATTTTGAGACCTGCGTCAAGAGTCTGAAAGACGTACGGGGCGACGCGGAGAAAACGCCTGTTATCCTTGCTATCGGCCATTCGGCGCACGACACCTACCGGATGTTGGCGGAGGAAGGTGTAACGCTGGAGACCAAAGGTTTTGCAATGGGCGTGCGCGCCGAGCACCCGCAGGCACTCATCAATAAACTGATGTATTTCAAGGGTCGAAATATCGATATCTCAGGAAATCGATATACCGAAACAATTCAATTCGTTGGCAATGCCTCCTACTCGCTCGTCACGCAGGTGGACGAACGCGGTGTCTATTCGTTCTGTATGTGCCCCGGCGGACACATTGTGCCGGCTGGCAGCACGCCGGGCAGTTGCGTAGTCAACGGCATGAGTGCCAGCCACCGCAACTCGCCATATGCCAACAGCGGAATGGTCGTGCAGATCAACCCCGAGGACATCCCCGGAACGGATCCGCTACGCGGTTTGGAATACCAGGAGAAACTGGAAGAACTGGCTTTCCGCCAGGCTGCTATGGTGTCCGACTCACCTGCTGCCGCTCCGGCGCAACGGCTCAGGGATTTTGTAGAGGGTAAGCCCTCTAAGGACCTGCCCTCCTGTAGCTATCTGCCCGGTATCGTACCGAGCCGTTTGGACAAATGGCTGCCGGCACATATAGGCCGCCGTTTGCAACAAGGTTTTCGTGATTTCGACCGCAAATATCCGGGATTTCTAACCAACGAAGCGGTCATTCTGGGCGTAGAGAGCCGCAGCAGCAGTGCGGTGCGCATTCCGCGCGATCCGGAAACGCTGCAATCCGTTTCCACGCCTCGGCTCTACCCTTGCGGCGAAGGAGCCGGCTACGCCGGAGGCATCACCTCCTCTGCACTCGACGGTATCAACGCCGCCATCGCCATCGCTCAGGAAAACAACTGAGCCTTTCCCTTTCAGTTTTCAGTTTTCACTTTTCATTTTTCGCGAGCCGTATAACCTCCTCAGCGATACGCTTGGCGGAGTCTTTCTCTGCCAGTTGCAGCACGTTGGTGTGCAGTTTCTCCAGCTGCGCCGCATCGTTGATGAGCTGCATCGCAGTAGGCATCAGCCGCAACTGTGCCTCCGCATCTCTCACCAGCACAGCCGCTTCGCGGTTGACCAGTGCCATCGCGTTGTGCGTCTGGTGGTCCTCCGCCACGTTGGGCGAAGGCACCAGGATAGCCGGTTTGCCCAAGAGACAGATCTCGCTGATCGAACTGGCACCGGCACGCGAGATAACCAGATCAGCCTGCGCATAACGATCAGGCATGTCCGAGAGGAAATCCAGACACTCGATGTTGGCGGGACTGCCTGCCTCCTGCCATGCCTTGCGGCAACGGTCATAGTAGGTCTTGCCCGTCTGCCAGACTACGTGCAACCGGCTGCTGTGGTCCTTGTCGCTCAGCACGTTAAGCGAAGCGATGACCGCCTCGTTGATCGTCCTGGCGCCCAGACTGCCGCCGATAATCAGGAGGTTTTTCTCCTTCGCACTGCGTGCTTCGTCACGCTTGCCCTGAGTGAGGTTCTGACGCACCGGATTACCGGTAAGGATAATCTTCTCAGCCGGGAAGAACCGCTCCATGCCGGGATAGGCAACGCAGATCTTCGAGGCTTTGTTCTTCAGGATTTTGTTGGTCACACCCGCAAAGCCGTTCTGCTCCTGCAAAAGAATAGGAATACCCATATTGGCTGCCGCCCACATCGCTGCGCCGGAGGCGTAACCGCCTACTCCCACCCCCACGTTGGGTTGGAAATCGCGGATGATCTTCTTCACTTGCCGGATCGATTTGACCAGATCCGCCAACACGGAGATATTCTTCCACGGCTGCGCGCGGTTGAACCCGCGGACGGGCAGACCTACTATCTGATAGCCCGCCTGCGGCACACGTTCCATCTCCATTCGCCCGAGTGCTCCTACAAACAGTATCTCCGCCTCTGGATCCAACTCTTTCAGCGCATTGGCTATACTCACTGCGGGGAATATATGTCCTCCGGTTCCCCCACCGGAAATCAAGTATCTCATAATCGGTTACTATTTATCGTCTGTTGTTTTATTCCAGCGTGACCACCGGCACGTCCTCCTGGCTCTCTTCGATGGTCTCGTTGACGCGGTCGCGGAGCTCAAGTTGCTCACGGCTCACGCCCATCATGATTCCGAAATAGATTGACGTAATAAGCACCGACGTACCACCGCGCGAGATGAGCGGCAAAGGCTGACCGGTGACCGGTCCGAGTCCAACCGCCACCAGCATCGAGATCAACGCCTGACAGGTGATCATCAGCGCCAAGCCCATCACCATCAGCATCGCCGGCATGTCCGAATAGCGACTCGAGACATTACATGCGCGGAAGAGAATCGCCAAGTATAGGAAAATAAGAAAAATGGCTCCTAAGAAACCCGATTCCTCCACGATGATAGCGAAGATATAATCCGCAAAAGCCAGCGGCAGGTAGTCACGCTCTTTGCTGTTGCCCGGCAGTACGCCTATCGGCGAAGCACCGCCACGGGCTATCGCCACCGAGGCATAGACCTCCTGTATATTCTCGTCTGTGAGCCGGTACTTGTCCGCAGGATCCTCTTTGTCGAAATGCCGGTCGATACGTGCCACCCAGGTCGTCGCGCGCTTGAAAGGTCCGTGCATCTCGCGTCCCGGCCTGACGTAACCGAACTCGACGATACTATAGCCCAACACCAGCGCCACGATACCTATACCCACCACCGAGGCGGTGTATTGCCACGGGATACGCGCCAACACCCACAAACAAAAGATTATCAAACAGATAAGAATCGCCGTCGAAAGGTTAGACGCCAAAATAGGCAGTACCACAATGCCGGTGATAAGCAGCGTGCGGTAGAAATACTTAGGCTTGTCTTCCTCGCAATGGATACGCGAGAGCTGGTCGGCAATAACGATGATCAGCGACAGTTTCGCCAACTCGGACGGCTGGAATGTGATACCGGCTATTCGCACCCAACGTGCGGCACCGTTGATAGTGACTACCAGCGGATTACCGGGTATCATCGTTGAATAGACGAGCACGGCACTAATCACCAGCAGCCCGTAGCCGCAGAAACGGATCCAATAGGTCGGGATAAACTGGATAACAAAAGCCGCCACGATTCCTAACACAATGAAGAACATCTGCTGTCCGATAGGGCCTAACACCGAGTGACGCTCATACACGAGCGTAGAAGATGCCGAAAAAAGCGCGATAATCGCCACGATGATCAGCGTTCCGAACAAGAGCCAGAACGTCCGGTCGATATTTTTGATATTGATCCACTTTGCCATAACTATCCGTTTTTTTCGCTATCCGAATCAACTACTCACAAGCAAGCGAGATGAGAATTTTCAACTTTCAACTTTCAGTTTTCAATTTTCAGTTTTCAGTTTCCATTACAGCGCTCTCACTGCCGCCATAAACTGCTCACCGCGGTCTTCGTAACTCTTGAAGAGGTCAAAGCTCGCGCAGCAGGGCGAGAGCAGCACCGTATCACCCTCTTTAGCAGCATGGTACGCTGCCTGTACGGCGTCGTGCAGATTATCCGTATCGATGATTTCTAATTCGCCGTTTTGCTCTTTTAGTTTCCCGAAGTGCTCCCGCAGTTTCTCGTTGTGCAGCCCCATGAACACTAAGGTGTGACATTTCTGCTTCACCAGTTCATCTATCTCCGAGTAGTCGTTGCCCTTGTCCTTGCCGCCCAAAATGAGCACGGTGGGCGTAGTCATGCTCTCCAGAGCGTACCAGCAACTGTTCACATTCGTCGCCTTACTGTCGTTGATCCATCTCACACCGCGCACGGTCGCCACATATTGCAGACGGTGCTCCACTCCCTGAAAAGTCTTGAGACTCTCACGGATCACGTCTTTCTTGATACCCACTACATTCGCTGCTATCGTCGCCGCCATCGAATTGAGGACGTTGTGCCGACCTTTCAGTGCCAACTCGTCTTCGCCTACAGGCAGCGGATTGGGCACCGTGAAGCCGTACGGATAGAGCGTCGCATTCACTCGGAGGGTCCGCAGACAACGGTCTATAACCGGATCTTCAGCCCAATAGATAAAGGCATCGTCTGCCGTCTGGTTGCGGGTGATGCGGAACTTGGCATCGACATAGTTCTGGAACTTATAGTCGTAGCGATCCAGGTGATCCGGCGTGATATTCAGCAAAATAGCCACATCCGCCTTGAAATCGTACATATTATCCAACTGAAACGAACTCAACTCAATCACGTAATAATCATGATTCTCGTGCGCCACCTGCAACGCTAACGAGTTGCCGATATTTCCCGCCAGACCCACGTTGAGTCCCGCTTGCTTGAGGATATAGAAAATCAGCGAAGTCGTGGTCGTCTTGCCGTTGGAACCGGTGATACAGATCATCTTCGCGTTCGTGTAACGAGCCGCAAACTCAATCTCGGAGATAATCGGCGTTCCCTGCGCTTGCAACTTCTGAATCAGCGGAGCCGTCAACGGAATACCCGGCGATTTAACCACCTCGTCGGCATTGAGAATCAGCTCTTCGCTGTGTTTTCCGTCTTCCCACTGCACACCGTTCTGGTCCAGCAGCGCACGATAAGGTTCCGTAATCGTCCCGCAGTCGCTGACGAACACGTCGAATCCTTTTTCCTTCGCAAGGATAGCAGCACCCGTGCCGCTCTCGCCTGCTCCTAATACTACTATTCTTTTCATAATTAACGGATTTTAAGCGTTAATATGGTTATTGCCGCCAAGATGAGCGTCACGATGCAGAAACGCAACACGATCTTCGTCTCATGATGGAGGTTCTTGCTGCCCTTAAGCAGGATCGTACACGTCGGGTCGTTCTTGAGCACCTGCTCCACAGACGTGCGGAAATGGTCGTGCAACGGAGCACGCTTCCACACGCGTACGTGCTGCCCGCGTTTCTTATAGAATTTATACACCTGCGTCTGAAGAATCACGCTGATGCTCTCCATCAGGAACACACCACAGAGCACCGGAATCATCAGTTCCTTGTGGATCACCATCGCGCACACGCCGATGATGCCGCCCACCGTCAGACTGCCCGTATCGCCGAGGAACACCTGCGCAGGGAATCCGTTGAACCACAGATAACCCACCAACGCACCCACGAACGATGCCAGGAACACTACCAACTCTTCGCTGCCGGGGATGTACATCACGTCGAAATACTCCGCCCAAACCACGCTACCGCTGGTATACGCTAACACCAGCAGCGCAATCGCCATGATAGCCGAGTTGCCGGCACACATGCCGTCCATGCCGTCGTTGAGGTTCGCGCCGTTGCTTACTGCCGCCACCACAAACACCGTCAGCAGCACAAAGAAGATCCAGCCTGCGCGGTATTTGTTCTCCTCGCCGAGCCAGCTGAACAGGTCCGCGTAGTTGAAGTTATGGTGCTTGACAAAGGGTATCGTCGTCTGTGTGGATTTGATCTCCTGACTTTTCTCAAACACCTCGATGTTGTTCTCAATCTTATGTGTCACCACCTCGTTCATGCTCACAACGGGGCTGAAACGCAGCGTCAGACCGACGATCAGTCCTAACATCACCTGCACACCTATCTTCACCCAGCCGTTCAGACCTTCTTTATTCTTCTTGAAAGTCTTGATATAGTCATCCGCGAACCCTAACGCACCCATCAGCAGCGTGGTGACAAGCATCAGGATCATATACACGTTTGTCAGTTTGCCTAACAGCAGACAAGGAATCAGAACGGCCGCAATAACGATCAGACCGCCCATCGTCGGCACACCTTTCTTGCCCACATTGAACGGGTCGGTTTTCTCGTCACGCTGCGTCTCGCTGATGTGATGACGCTTCATGAAATTGATAAACCAGTTGCCGAACCAAATACTGATGAACAAACCGATGATACCGGCCATAATGGCACGGAACGAGATATAGGTCAGCAACCGTGCTCCGGCTAAATGACCGTACGTACTTTGCAGCCAATCAAATAGTGAATATAGCATTTATCCGTAATTTAAAATTATTATTAACAATACCTCCGAACCACCTCGTGATCATCAAAATGGTGTTTCACGCCCTTGATGATCTGGTAATCCTCGTGTCCCTTGCCGGCAACGAGTATCACGTCTCCTGCCTGCGCTAACGTGCAAGCCGTCTGGATAGCCGCAGCGCGGTCCTCGATAACAAGCGTGCTCCTGAGTTCCTCCTCCGTCAGACCGGCTTTCATGTCGTTCAGGATGTCTGCCGGTTCCTCGTCGCGCGGGTTGTCCGAGGTCAGGATCAACTGCTCGCTCCCTTTCTTCGCAATCTGCGCCATCATCGGTCGTTTGCCCTTGTCCCTGTTACCGCCGCAACCCACTACAGTAATGAGTTTGGTGCCTTCTTTCTTGATCTCCCTTATCGTCTGGATCACATTCTCCACCGCATCGGGCGTGTGGGCGTAATCCACAATCGCCGTCCAGCCTTTCGGGCTGCGGATGGTCTCAAAACGGCCGTTTACGGGCTTCAGCGTACTCAGCACACGCAGTACCTCCATTTCGTCAAAACCCAGACATAGCGCAGCGCCGTAAATACAGAGCAGGTTGCTCACGTTGAAACGGCCCACCAGCGGAACAAACACTTCTTTCCCGTTGATACTGAGCAACATACCATCGAATCCCTCCTCCAATATCTGCGCCTTGTAGTCCGCTAACGCACGCGTCGAATAGGTACGAACGGGTGCCTTGCAGTTCTGGGTCATCACCAGACCGTTCTTGTCGTCTTTGTTCGTCACGGCAAAAGCGCTTTTCTTCAGACCGTCAAACAGCCTTTTCTTGGTGTCGCGGTAGTTGTCAAAAGTCTTGTGGTAGTCGATATGGTCCCGCGTCAGATTAGTGAACAATGCTCCGTCGAAATCCAGTCCGGCGATACGCTCCTGGGCGATCGCGTGCGAAGAGACCTCCATGAACGCGTACGTACAACCGGCATCTACCATCCGCCTCAGCAATCCGTTCAGTTCGATTGCATCGGGTGTCGTGTGAGTAGCAGGAACAGCCTCGTCTTCGATATAATTGACCACAGTGGAGAGCAGTCCGGCCTTGTGTCCCATAGCGCGTACTAACTTATACAGCAGCGTAGCGATGGTCGTCTTGCCGTTCGTGCCCGTCACGCCTACCAGCGTCAGCTCTTTGCTCGGTTCGCCGAACCATTTGCTTGCCAGCAGACCCAACGCACGGTCGGTATTCTCCACCAGAATATAGGTCACGTTGCTGTCCTTTGTACATGCTACAGGGGCCTTTTGTCCCTTTTCGGGCATATATGCACGATTGCTCAGTACGATAGCTGCCGCGCCTTGGGTGACACAACCATCAATGAACGTGTGGCCATCTACTGCTGTGCCTACCTGGGCGACGAACACGTCTCCTTTGCCCACTTTGCGGCTGTCAAAATGAATTCCGCTGACCTCTTTATCGGTCGTTCCAATAATCTCAAGCGGAGCTATCGCTTGCAATAATTCACTCAGTTTCATAATCTGTATAGTATTACCCTTTTCCTCTCTTGTGGGAGTCAGGGAGTTTTTCTATTTCTTCTCCAGTTTCTTTTCTCCGTTCTTATAAACATAACATCCCGTATAGGCCATCGTTTTCTCGGCGATGACGCGCACGGTCGAACCGCAATCCATTCCTGCGTCGTATGGGTATTGCGGATCTTCTATCATGCAGATACAGGTGTAACGGGGATTATCTTCCGGGAAATACCCGACGAATGTCATTCGGTGGTGTCTTCCCGAATAGCCGTGACCGGGGATAATCAGCTGCGCCGTTCCCGTCTTGCCGGCTATCGGCACGATAGGCGACTGCGCTTTCCAAGCCCAAGCCAAGGTGTGCGCCGCCGTGCCTAAGTGATTATCCCACACCACGTCGTGCAGCGCACCTTTGATATCCTCCAGCGTCGAACGGCTGCAAATAGACGAACGAACCGTCTCTGTCCGGAACGAACGCACCGTCTCTCCTTCGTTGCGGATCTCGGTCACAAGCATCGGACGTACCATCCGGCCGTTGTTCGCAATCGCGTTGTAAAACATCATAATCTGCATCGGACTCAACTCCACCGAATAGCCGTACGACATCTTGCTGAGCGTCACCGTGTCGCGCGGCACGTCTATACGCGCTTTTTCCGCTCCCGGAATCTCGCAATACAAACTGTCGCACAACCCCATCCGCTCTATCCGCTGCACGAACTTACGTGCCGAACCTTCATAACTGCGGGTGATCAGTTTCGCCAATGCGATGTTCGACGACACGGCCAGAGCCGAACGGACGGTCAGCATCGTGTCCATCGGGTGGGCGTCCGTGTGTTTGGATTTACGCATATACACCCACGGTTTCTTGCTGATACTCACGGTGTCGTCTATCAGTATCTTTCCGTCGTCCAGAGCCGCCACCAGCGCGATAGTCTTGAACGTCGAACCGGGCTCCACACGTTGCACAGCGTGGTTCTGGGCCTCGAAATAGTTCTCGCCGTCACTCGCACGGTCCAGATTCGCGATGGCGCGGATGTAACCCGTCTGCGTCTCCATCAGCATACAGCAACCCCATTGCGCGTGACGTTCTTTCAGTTTGGCCATCAGCGCATTCTCCACCACGTCCTGCAGGTTTGCATCAATCGTAGTGATCACATCCATTCCGTCCTCCGCCTCTTTGATCGTCACCGACTCGTTACGACCACCGATACGCTGAATACTGCTCAGACCGTCCTTGCCGCGCAACTCTTCGTCAAACCCTTTCTCCAGACCCGAGTTTCCCGAACCGCCTTCGCCGTAAATGCCGCCTATAGTACGGCTGGCAAGGATGCCGAACGGCTTGATACGACGGTGCTGGTCGTCAAACAGCACACCGCTCTTGTATTTGCCTTTCCTGATCAGCGGATTCTGCTCCAACTCGCGACGTTGCAGATAATTGATACGGTGTTCGCAAACCCTCAGACGTTTCTCTCTTTTGTGGTAAGCCTGTGTGATGCGGGCTTTGTATTCCGCGGCACTGCGGTCGCCGACGATGCGGGCGAGGTCGGCTGACAGCGTATCAATATGTTCGTGAAACAGCTTGCCGTTGTTCTGATGCAACGCCTCCACGCGCGTGTCCATATACATATAGTATTGCGGCATACTGGACGCCAGCAACTGACCGTTGCAATCCAGGATGTTTCCGCGTGTAGCGGGGATATTGCGGTTCGACGGCACTTGCCGTTCCGCCACTTTCATCCACTCTTCGCGTTCTACTGTCTGCACATAAACGATCTTGACGAGCACCGCCACGAATCCCAATGTGATCATAGTAAATATGACCGCGAACCGCAATACCGTATTTCTCTGCTCGTCTGACATCTTTCAGTTCTCAACTTTCACTTTTCAACGATTTTCACCGGCGGCACGTTGTTTTCCTTCAGTCCGCTGCCGTTTGCCCGCAGGGCCGCACTCACCTGCGAAGGACGCGTCACGTCAGTCAGCCGCGCGCTGATGGTCATATACCGGTACTTGGCGTCTAACATCTCTTTCTTGGTGTCGGTCAGCCGGTGTTGTTGTTGTGCAGACCGGTATCCGGTCAGGATATACACAAAAATCAGTACCGTGATCAGCGCGATCAACGGGTACTGCTTTCTGATCCGGCTGTCCCGCAGTCGGTCACCATTGAGCCAGGATTGTATGTTGTGTATATCTGCCATAAAAATATAAAACCTCTCTCTGACTCTCCCGTAAGGGAGAGAATTTCATTGCGGCTTATAAGTATTCTTTTATACGTTCTAATGTATGTTCTATATTACAGACTATCTCCTCATTACTAAAACGGATTACTCTGTATCCCAAGGATGATAAAAACTGCTCTCTCAATAGATCAAATTCACGTTGTTCATCAGTTGAATGATATTTGCCATCCACTTCGATTATTAGTTTCCGCGACAAACTGACAAAATCAACTATATAATTACCTATTATCTGCTGCCTTCTGAACTTCTGTCCCAGTTGATTATTGCGCAAGTATTTCCATAACACTTCCTCTGCCTCAGTAGGATTAGATCGCATATGCTGTGCATTTTCCTTCAACATCTCATAGGATGCCGTCTTTGCAGTTATATATGGAAGCATCTCTTTCATTTTTTATCCCCTCCCTTGTGGGGAGGGTTAGGGAGAGGTTATTTCTTTTCCGCCACCCTTAACTTCGCACTACGGCTGCGCGGGTTCCGTTCCACTTCATCGTCGCTGGCGGTCAAGCCCTTCTCGATAACATCAAACGGTGTCAGCGCATTGCCGTAAAAGTCTTTTTCTATCGTCCCTTCCAGGTTGCCGCTTCTCAGAAAATTCTTCACCAGCCTGTCTTCCAACGAGTGGTAAGTCAGCACGGCTATCCGCCCGCCGGGCTTGAGCAGATCCCTTGCCGCCACTAACATCTCCCGCAGCGCACCCATCTCGTCGTTCACTTCGATCCTGAGCGCCTGAAACAGCCGTGCCAGGTCTTTCTTGTACTGCGCCGGAATATCCAATTCCCTTCTATCCGCCAATCTTGGCGGATTTTTCTCTTCCTTTCCTTGCGTCTCTCGGTGTTCTGTGCCCGCGAGTTCCACGGACGGGACTCCCGTTTCCGTTATGTCTGCTTCTTTTTTTCCGCGGGATGCCATCCCGCCTTCTCTTTTGTCCGCAGTGCTTGCTGAGAGCCGGCTTCCCTCTTCTCCGTGGGGAGGATTAGGGAGGGTTTGCACTTTTATATTCAGCGCCGCTTGTACCAGTTCCTCTGTTCTTTCTATAGGTTTCTGCGCGCGTGCCCGCACGATGTTCCGTGCGATGCCTCTTCCGTTTTTCATCTCCCCGTACAACCAGAACAACCGCGCCAGCTCATCTTCACTATAACTGTTCACTATGTCTGCAGCTGTGCGCTTGGCTGTTTGGTTCATACGCATATCCAACGGAGCGGAGTAACGGAAACTGAATCCTCTCTCGGGGCAATCGAAATGATGGAAGCTCACACCCAGATCCGCCAGCAGACCGTCTATCTGCTCCACCCCGTAATAATCCATCCAGTTCTTTAGATATCGAAAATTGCTGTGCACAAACGTCCACCTCGGATTGTCTCTAAACGACACATTACTGTGCGTCCCCTTCTCCCTTTCGTCTTTTTGTACATTCTCAAATGCCTCAATATCCTGATCAAACGAGTACAAATGTCCACCTCCTATTCCATCACCTTCTACTCTCCCTTGTGCCTCTTCACCTCCGTTTTTCTCGTCGTCCATTACGCCGGATGCCATCCGGCCTCCCTCCCTTGTTGGGAGGACTGGGGAGAGGTTTTCAAGAATTGCACGGCTGTGTCCGCCGCCGCCGAAAGTGACATCCACATACACTCCGTCCGGCTTGACTGCCAAACCCTTTATTGTCTCTTTCAACATCGCCGGTATATGATAAATCTCTTCCATTTCTGCGGAGGTTTATAATTTCAAAGTTTTTGTTTTTCAATCAGCCCTGATTGATTGGCTAAAAGGGGGTGATTTCGGGGTGATTAGGGGGTGATTTCGGGGTGATTAGGGGGTGATTTCGGGGTGATTAGGAGGTTATTCAGCCCACATCACCGGGAGACCGACTTGGGACTAAACCCCTTTCTTACTCATTTTCGCCCGCAAACGTGCCGCCAGTTCGGTCTGGCTCAGACGCTTAGCTGCGAAGGTCTCAGGAGCCCAGAGAGCAAAACGGTTCAGCATGCCGACGAAGAGCACATCCTGCTGCGCACCTATTGTCTCCAAATTTTTCTTCTGCAGCAGGATTCGCCCTTGTCCGTCCATTTCCAGATATTCGGCATCGGCCATAAATTGCATGAGAATAAGCTGATCCTCCGGATCCCACTCGTCGAGCGCCTGGCGCAGTTGCTCCACTTTCTCATTCCAAACCTGTTCCGGATAGAACATCAGACACTCGTTGTCTGTATCGCGGCGCATCACAATACGCTTCGACTCGGCTTCCGCCAAGATCTTGCGATAACCTGCCGGGACGAAAATGCGCCCTTTCTCATCCAACCGGCCTTCAATATTTCCAACAAATGTCTGCATATCTTCGTTCTTTCTGTTTTTGCTTTTAATTGGGTTCCCCGATGTGCGCTAACACGGAGGATCGCCAGTGGCTATCCGAACCGAGCAAGCGTCCGGTGGGGAGAGCAAAGGTAGTGGTCGCACCTCTCGATTAACGGAGCGGTTTAGACATAGCGACTCATTTACCGAATGCGAGTGCAAAGTTACAAAAAAAAATTGATATACACCACATTTCCCCACAAAAAAATTTTTCAAATGTTTTATCAACATAGTTTCAACAAAATCACGCCCAACAAACAACGCTTATAATCAACTATTTACACAGTTTTTTAACATTTTCACAAAAAGTGGGGCAAAATGGGGTAATATTTCGCCATTTCTCCTAATGGCACCTTTTGTTCAACTATTCGCCTTCTCTTTACGGTGTTTTGTGCCCGCGAGTTCTGCGAGCGGGACCCACTCCTTCACTCATGAGAAAGCACACCAACGAGGGTGTGTCAATTTCCTTGACACACCCTCGTTCTTCTCCTTTCTTCCATTACGCGGGATAATATCCCGCTCCCTCCCTTTAGGGGAGGTTAGGTAGGGCCCCTATTACCGATTATCGATTACAAATCACCATTCTCAATTCACCCTCGTTCCTTGTACGTTATATTGCACCTGATTACGCTCGATGATGAGCTGACCGTCGCGAAGCATTTTGCTACACTTCACGTCATCACGTTGCACTTCTTCCACGCCTTGCCCGCCATCCGGATAGATATAATATACCATCTGCAGGTTGTAGCCGGAGTAGTTATGTCCTTCGTTATCACGCAACAATGTCAGCAGACAGTAGGAATTGCCGGAGCCGCCCCAACCCCAGTTCACGTGGTAGTAATACTGACCGTCCATCACTTTGTAACCATCTATCACAAAGCAGTGTCCTGTCTGTCCCAAAGCGGGAAAACCGGCAAAAATCAACGGGTGGCCGGCTTCCAACTCCGGACGAACGGCATCCTCGCCCCAGTAACCGATCTCCTCCTGAGGGTTCGAACTGTTTTTCGTGCTGATGAACTGCACATCACGGCTGTAACCGAAGTTATTCTTCAGCAATCCGTTCATCTTGGCAAGGTCTGCTCCACTACCGTCCTTCGAGTAGTTCATACTGAGCGACGCGCCGCACATGAGCATGAGGTTGGCCACGGCATCTGCCTGCTCCTCCGTATATCCGCGAGTCTGGTATTCTTCTAATATATTGTTCCAGTCAAACGGATGGTCCTCCAGATTGACCGTCTTCGCGCCGTCATTTCCACCCGTATAGGTAAAAGTACCTGTTCCGCAAGCCGGATACTTATAGTACCGCATCACCTGCGCCATCGCCGTTGCCACACAACCGGTCACAGCACGTCCGCCGTTCAGGTAAGGACACTGGTTATTGTAAGGCGCACCTTGATTGAAATTGATATTACCTAACAGCGGCTCTACGCCTTCATCCGACTTCGCGTGCTCCATAACGAAATACTCCTCCGCCGCCGCTCCTTGCTCAATCTGCTTCATGGCATGCACGTAGCGGTCGTAGAAACTGCGCTGCTCTGGGGTGAGCGAAGCCGACTGGATGTCCATGGTCGGATCATCAAAATACACAGGTTGGAGAACTTTGGTCTGAGCCGTCAGGCTCGCCGCTACAAACATCAATGCGGTAAAGAGAAAAGAATGTTTCATATTCATTTTGTTTTTAGTTTTAATACGATAACAGTTTGGTATTCATATCCTTGCGCTTCATCGAGCCGGAATAGTATTTCACCATATACAACTGCCCCAACGGCAAAGCCGGCAAGGTCATTTCGGTCGTACCCAAACCGGGTCGGAGACGGCATATCTGCTCACCTAAATAGTTATAGACTCCTATGTAATGGTTGCCGTCCGCAGGCTCTGTGAGCAGAATAGTAAATTGTCCTTCGCCTGTACGAACAGCTTTGATAGAGAGCTTTCCGTTTGTATCTTTCGTACGGATCTCCACCGGCTCGCTCAGCGGGGTCATGTGCGGTTCGCAGCCTTTGGTCTCGCACGCGCGCATGGAATAATAATAGGTCGTACCGGGTTGCAGGTCTCTAAAAAGCAACTCGTTTCCGCTTCCGCCCACCTCCCGGTCTCTGAGACGATAAACATAGTGTACCTCTTTATTCAAAATGGCCTGCCAATCATCCACAATCACACCTCCTTCGCCGGCCGTGTGGGAATAACTAAGGCGGAACTGTCGCCAAATCCCGTTTACCTCTTCTCTCCAGTCCACATTGCGCGTCGTACGTAAGATCGCCTTACGATTCACAAGCTCCCAATTCTCCCCGTCTATAGACCCTTCTAACAGCAACTCACCTCCTGCGTCACCACCGGCGGTGGAGGGAGTGTAGTTGTTGTTCAGCCGCATAACGACCGCTTGGGGAGGAAGGACGTACATCGGCGTCTGGATATAGTATCCCGTATGGTCAAACAGCAATGCCCTGCTGCCTTGGATCGTTGTGTTCGTAAAATTAGCCTCCCATCCATGAGTCTGAATGCTGTCCATCGAATCAAAGGACTCAAAATTCTCCTCCTCTGTCGTCGCGCCCTCGCTGATTGAATAGAGTGTAAAATCGTACCAGTCCACATCGTCCTGCTCTTTCCACCTGAGCACAAACGAAGTAGCCGTCACGTTAAGCACCGTGTCTATCTCCGGCGTTGTGATATAGGTGGGTCTCGGAGCCCTTCCGGCCAAAGCAAGCTGGATGCCCATCTCGCCGTCCGACGTCTCCGCCGTCAGGTACGCCAGTTCGTAGTTGCAGTTCTTGCGCACAGGCAGATAGACTACCTCAATAGGAATCACATAGGCGCTGTCTTGTATCATCGCAAACTCCAACGTGTCGCGATAACCCAGCCATGTGTTGCCTCCGTCCGCGCTGAAACGGAAACGGTCGGCAGAGAGATACATTCGGAGTCCTTCATGCTTGGTGGCCGGCACTATGAGATTGACCCTCGCCGTGTCGTACATTACAGGTGCATTGAGATAAGACGTCTCTACCTCCAACATATCTTGGTCAAAGACCAACGCCTCGCCGGGCACGACACCCACTTGCATGGTCACATTCAAATCCTCGCGCTGACGGATTTGCGTCAACACATAATCGTCCAACTGGTTGCCGCTGTTGAGCACGGGAGTCCACGAGGTGCGTTTCGACAAACCGGGGAACACATCCAACCCTGTACTGTAAGAAGGATTCTCCGAACCGGCACTCACGATCGCAAAACCCAAGGGCTTGTTGTTGTTGAACGTGTTGTAGTTCCAGGTCGCTTGGTTGAACGTGATATGCGAAATCAGCAGACCGGGCGCCACCAACGCACCCTCGTCGCCCCCGTCCCACCCTACTCGCTGACGGTTCTCCAAAAGGAAATACTCGGCTGGCGAAGGACTCATTGCATTGAGGTTATGAGTCTTGGCGGCTATGAGAAACGCACGGTTGGAACTCTCTATAGGCTCTAACACGCGCATCCCTGACGAGAGAATCTGCTCCGGAACAAGCCATCCCATCGTAAAACGCTCAAAAGCAGTATAGGTTGGAGGCGTTGAGCCGTTGTTGTTATAACTGCCTGAGCACATAATGTCCCAATCACCCACAGTATAGTTTTCTCCGTTCTCCGTGTCATAGAGATCAGGCAAACCGAGTGCATGACCGAACTCATGGCAATACGTACCGATACCTGCTTGCACCTTGCCACCGCTACTGCGGTACTCTGAGATCATCAGATATCCGCCGATATACTTCCCGTTGTATTGCGTAGTGCTGTTTGATATCACGCTGTAGTGCGGCCAGATGGTATTGGCTGCGCCGCCTTCCGCCTCGTTGTAACCGGCCACCACGATTGACACATTGTCAACATACCCGTCTCCATTAGCGTCATAGCGGCTGAAATCCACGCCCGCATTGGCTGCCAGATTGACGGCATCAAACACCAGTTCACGCGCATGAAGATTGTGGTCAGTATAATAGCCGGATGTTTTGTTCTGACCATAGTATTCCATATCACGCGGCAACGTATAGGGTCCGAACACTTCGTACGCAAGGTCGATTGCCGAATTGGAAGAAGCGGTATAGTAATCACGTACCGACCCCGTGGCATTGGGGTTGGAGCCTCCTGCGCCGTTGAAAAGGTCGTCAAACTGCGCCTGAGCGTTAGGAAGAGTGAAACTGAGGTCGCTGAAATTCACTAAAATGACAGGAATACGCACTTTGCCGGAAGAAGGCACATAGCTATACAACATTTTCTTCTGAGGTGCACGCGTCCTGATACCCTCCGCCTCCGTCTGGAGTGCCTGATCACGGTACTCAGTTCCCTCTATCACGCGCCCAAAACAATCGGTATAGTAATGATAATACTCGTCTCCGTGCAGATAGACCGTATCCGTACTGCCGTCAGCAAGGATACGCACGACAGGTTCGCGCGTCGCTGGTACCGACCAAAGGCACATACTCAGCATCAGCAAGGGCACTATGTATAGTATTTTACGCATTTGGGTGCAAAGGTAC
This sequence comes from uncultured Bacteroidales bacterium, assembly GCA_900319645.1. Taxonomy (GTDB): domain Bacteria; phylum Bacteroidota; class Bacteroidia; order Bacteroidales; family Paludibacteraceae; genus Colicola. The sequence continues at coordinate 150,724 of ONPG01000002.1, read as the reverse complement.
AAAAAAAATATCAAATGACCAAATTTATTATTATTTTGTTAGCAAAAAGTAACAAAAAACCGTCTGTTTGAGGCAGACGGCTTTTTGTTTCAATCAAGAGAATGATTAGTGTTTCAGGCGAAGCACTTTCACACCTCTCTCTTTGATCTGCTTCTCAAGGCTTGCTTTGAGAGCCGGATTCTCGCTGATAACCGGTACGTTCAAAGCGCGGAGTGCTTTGGACTCAGCCGGCTTCTCGCCATATACACAGGTTACAGGATCCAGGAAGTGAACCTGCTCGTCAAGAAGCTTAATCTCACCGGTGGTTGCATCCTTTTCGATCTCAAGACCCCATGTTCCGTCAAACTCCTTGAAGGTTACGCTGGAGTAATCCATACCGCACATGTACTGCGATGCAGGGAAGTTGCCGTTCAGATACAGGTCTGCGCCCGTGCAGATTGCGTCTGGAATATAGCTGTGGTAGTAACCTGCTGTTTCGGGATCAGATGCATCATACTCCCAGATAGTAAGGGTCGGATCGCTGATAAACTCAGCTGCACTCTGCAGATACTGAGGATAACTTGAATCTTCGTTATTGTAAGCAGCAATAAACTTCTTCATCTCAGCCATATAACCGGCCTCGTTGATAGCACCCGGTGCGCATGTTTTCATATAAGCAGGATTATCTACTACCTGCCACTTGCCAAGGCAGAAGAGCGTACCACCATCCGTCTTGTTCAGGTAAGCGGTTGCGTAGTACATCGGAGCATAGAGATCCAAAATGGTACCTACCGATGTACCTGCAATATGGCCGGTGTTGTCAACATAGAAACCATCACTGAACACGCGGAGGTGAGCCAGCGCTTTGTATGCATAATAAGTATCACCTGCCGAGGACTCAATAGTATCCACTATATACTCGCCGGTAGCGGGATCAAGCGCATAAGTGGTATCCTCACCCCATACAATCGCGCCGTTGAAGATCAGCGACTCCATATAGGTAGCAACACGTACGGAGCAGGAATCTTTTGCGTCCTTGTAGGAAGCATAGATGTAGCACTTTCCGATACCCTGAGCCTCTACATAACCACGGCTGGTAACGGTTGCGACAGTGGTATCGCTGGAAGTCCAGGTAATTACTGCAGCTGCATCTTCCGGAGTAATTTTGGCAGCCAGACGGATAGAAGGCTCGTTGGCGTTGAGGACTACCTCTTTCGGATTTACAGTAATAGTAACATCAGATGTCGGATCCGTAGGATCGTCACCGCCACCGCCATTTGGTTTGCAAGCAGTAAAGCTTACAGCACATGCAATCAGTGCAAATGCAAAAAGTTTCTTTTTCATAACTTAAAAAATTTTGAGTTAATAATATATGGTTTTATTGTCTTCCTATTCTAAGTAAGGAAGTGTTGTTTTTTTAATTATTGATTGATATTGGGGTTATACGTTCCCTCATTAGCCGGCATCTGGAACACATAATCGTTTCCGGGAGTGATCGTGCTACCGCCGTTCGCACTGTGGTTCGCACCGCGATGACGGTCCTTGTTGCCCTGTACCTCTGCGCAGAGACGACGGAAGGTCATCAGACCGTAACCCTCGCCCCACATCTCTACACGCCAGTTGTACTCAATCTCTGCAAGCAGATTTGAATGATTCAGACCGGACTTGTAAGTGGCGTACTCCGATTCCATACCGGTGGCGATACGCTCGTCGGTAATTGCGGTCAGATACTTGATAGCCTCGGCATCATCATTCAGACGGTAGCATGCCTCCGCTGCGATGAGGTACATCGACTCGATTCGCATGAACACGTTGTCGCTCAGCCATTCACGGTCGATATCATCTGCCTTGGTCGAAGTCGGGTTGGCGGCAGAGAAGAACTTGCCATCCGGACACAGTTTGTATTTGGAGTTCTGCGAACCGTCGTTGAACCAATACTGGCGTCCGTCAAACGGGTGGTTGGGGCGGCCATCCACTTCCTCGGTTCCGGCAATCTGCTCGAAGAGATTCTCGTCGATTGCTTTCGTATCGCCTGACCACGCATAGCTATATGAGTGGATATCGCATTGTCCGAACCACGAGGCCAAACCGCCGGCGGTCTCTACCGTCACGTCCTGACCCCACATCCACGAAACGTTGCTTACGTTATTGAAACCCGTTTCATACAATGAGGCACGCGGGAGAATAGTAGCCGACGAATTCGTGATTGCCAACTGGGCGTAATCGCGAGCGTTGGTATAAGACTTGGTATCTTCCATTCCGTAACTGCCAGGTCTTCCTTTGTTGAGGTAAGAGTAAGCAAGGATACCGTAAGCCACACTGGCATCCACCGTCAGTTTGGAGGTACGTTTCACCTCGGAGAATGCGGCGAAATAATCCACAGCTGTCGTCAAGTCGCTCTCAATCTGTTGGTACACCTCTGCCGTCGAAGCCAGGGGTTGTGTATCGTCCATATTCGATTCAGTATAGAGGGGCAAACGTTTCTCCTTGCTGAAATCAGGTACTTTCTTCGACTCGTCGCAATACATCATCACAAGGTTGCTGTAGATATATCCGCGCATCGTGAGTGCCTGAGCATAGCAGTTGGCTACAAGAGCCTCGCTCTCGGTATAGGTTGCCAGCGTATCGCCCTTGGCATCGATGGTGTAATAGATCACCTCGTCTTTACCTTTGTGCACAACAGTGGGCAGACCATACGAACCGATACGTTTGATCACGTTATCGGCCGAAGCTGCTTCACCGCCCTGAGCGGATTTGAGCACCGCGTTCACGTTGTGAAGCATACCGTAGTAGTACGACCAGATATAACTGGTACGACCTGTACGACCCTGCAACTGCTCGTCGGTATAGAACCATCCGTACGTATAACTGGTGAGCGCCATATCGCCGCACATCAGATCGCCGTACATATCAATGGAACGCTTGCCGAACTCATCGTGGTCGGACACAGCATACATCATCGAGTAGATACCGCGCATGGAGCCTTCCAACTGGTTCGCCAGTTTCTCAAACTGAGCCTGCGTAATAGTGCTGCCGTACGGATCACGACTCAGGAAGCCGTCGCCGCAGGAAGTGAAAGTCAATCCCAATAGGATTGCCGCAAACAGATATTGGATATTCTTTTTCATTGTTGTCATCTCCTATTTTTAGAATTGGAACTTAATTCCGCCCATAATCGTGGACAGCGGAGTGTATTGATACGCGTCAGATGTACCGTTAAACGATGTCATCGGGTTGTAACCCTTACGTGCCGAAGCGATTGCCAGGTTGTCTGCCGTTACATAGATATTGAGCGAGTTGAACTTGATCTTCTCCATCCATTTCTTGGGGAAGCTGTAGCCGATACGGATATTGTTCAAACTCAAGTACGACAAACTGGTAAGGAAACGGGTAGAACCCATATTAGCATAGAGATCCGAACCATTGGAGAGACGTGGTACTGCCTTGGTTCCCATCGCTACTGCAGCAGCTTTCTCTGCGTCTGTCATCATCGCGTTCCAAGCGTTGCGCATATCCACGTGCCAGTTGGATCTACCGATTTTGTCGCTGTTCATCAACTGGGCATAGATATTATCGTATCCGTAACCGCCGATACCATAGGAACAGGTAACCGATACCGAGAATCCGTAAGCCTCAAGATCCACACCGAAACCGCCCTGGAAGTCCGGAATACGGCTCTTGCCGATATAGTTACTACCGGCGTAGCGGGAATCGTTGCCGGTGATTGGCTGGGTAGCCAGCACATCCTCCACTTTCTTGCCCGGATAGTACTTGTTCATGTAAGCAGGCACGTTGGACACGTAGTTGTTACCGGATTGACCGTATATCTGGAGGTTGTCTGCGCTGTTACTGCCACCGAAGCCACCGAGTGACGGGTCGTAGTAACCCACATAAACGGCCTGACCATTCTCGTCAATACCGGCGTACTCAGGAATAGACCACTCGAAGGGGCTGTGACCGATATCCAAACCGGCAGCCCACTGCATCTCCTTGTTGGATGCCATGAAGTCCGGCAGTTTGGTGATCTTATGATCATAGTGCGAACCGTTGAAACGGATATCGAGTTTGACGTTACGTGTATCTACTGCGTGCGCCTTCAACTGGAGCTCAACACCCTGGTTGATCATGGCACCACCGTTAATCGGACGTGCGCTAAAGCCCATCGAAGGAGCCACCGGCTGATAGAAGAGCAGGTTGTCGATATGTTTCCAGAAGTAATCGAACTCGAAATCCAGATACTTGCTCAACCCGAACTCCAAACCGAGGTCAATCTGCTGACTGCGCTCCCAGGTCAGGTTCTCATTACCCTTCTGCTCCCAAACGTATCCAACTTCACCATCCACATACTCAATCGAATAGAGATCATATGCGTACTGCGCAGGAATACTCTGGTTACCTAACACACCCCAGCTCAAACGCAACTTACCGTCTTTGAGCCAGTCCTTTGCAGGCTCCATAAACTGCTCGTTGGTGAACATCCACGATGCACCCACCGAACCGAAGTGTCCCCAGCGGTGACCTTTCGCAAATTTGGATGCACCATCGGCACGATAGTTACCCGTGATACCGTAACGCTCGTTGTAGATATACGAAGCGGTAGCCAGGTACGACTCCAGCGAGTTGGTGTTAGTCGCCGAAGTAAGACCCGTGTTACGGATTGCGTTACCCCACTCCAATACGTTCTCGCCATTCGGAGCAGCTACGTGGCTCTTCGATCCGTAAGTCCACGAAGTACGTGCGATCTGGCTCTCGTGACCGGCCATAGCACGGATAGAGTGCTCGCCAATGGTTTTGTTGTACTCCAACAACTGGTTGAACGTGATCCACATCTGATTGGCCTCTTCGATGGCAATACGTCCGATTCCCGCGGCATCACCATAGTATGCGTTGGTAAACTCACTCTCCTTAGCGCCACGATACTGGAGGTTGGCGTTCACAATGAGTTTGAGGTCCTTGTAGAACTTCACCTCCAACTGACCACCTGCCATCACAAAGTGCTGCACGATGTTATCGCGGTCGTGACGAAGCGAACCGGCTGGGTTGATACCCGAACCGAACGGACGTCCGTAACCCTCAAACATACCGTAGTCATACGCGTATCCGCCGGTCTTGGGATCTACCTGAATAGAGCCGTCTGCGTTGTAGAGATAAACGGGGAATACCGGTGCCATCTGGTTGACATAAACGAAACCGCTGTTCATGTTGTCGCCTTGACCGGCACGGTCCTGCTTGGAATAGGTATAAGCCATATTCACATTACCCTTCAACCATTTCTTGGGCTGGAAGTCCACGTTCGAACGTACCGTGAAACGGTCGTACGACGAACCGATATAGTAACCCTCATCCTTCAGATAACCGATAGAGGTGAAATAGGTCGTCTTCTCGGTACCGCCGGAGATACGTACAGTTGCGTCGAGTTTCTGTCCCACACGGAAGATAGCGTCACGCCAGCTGGTCATTTTGTCACGACCGGGCTTGTACTGCACGCCGTCCTCTGCGCCGAGGAAGCGACCGTCATTGCCGATCAACTGGTTACCACGGGGGTTGGTATTGATCGTACCATCCTCATTTACTACCTGCCACAGGTTATACGGCTCAGGAATACCCTTGCCGCTAAACAAGTCGTTACCTGCCTGGTTGGCTTTACCGGACTCCGTTGCACGCGAACTGGTGTTGTAGATACTCATCCACGCCATCTCCACGAACTCTTTCGGATCGGTAATCACGTCGTACATAGGCAGCAAACGCATATTGGCACCGTATTTGACATCCACGTCAATCTTGCCCTGCTCGCCCGAAGTACCTTTCTTGGTAGTGATAACAATTACACCATTGGCACCCTTGCTACCGTACAGAGAAGTAGCGGTTGCATCCTTCAGAATGGTAGTGGAAGCGATGTCGCCCGGATCGATGGTGGCAATATACGCAGCCTCGTAAGGCACACCGTCCACAATATAAAGCGGAGCGGAGCTGGCGTTGATAGAACCGATACCGCGGATACGGACACTGGCCGCTTCACCCGGCTGACCGGTAGTCGTTACCACCTGCACACCGGCTACCTCACCTGCCAAAGCCTTGGAGATCTCCGACGGGCTCTTCTTCTCGATATTCTCAGCATCCACTGCTTGCGCCGAACCGGCGAAAGAACCTTTGCTGACATTTCCGTAACCGGTTACGACTACGTCCTGCAACACCTCGGTATTCTCTTCGAGCGAGATTCGCAGGTTTTTGCCGGCAGCCACTTCCTTGGTAGCCATACCAACGAAACTGACAACCAACGTCTGAACATCATCGGGAACGGTCATCTCAAACTTACCGTCATAATCCGAAATTGTACCCTGTGTGGTACCTTTAGCCTGAATGCTTGCGCCAATCACTGGCTCCCCTTTAGCATCCACTACCACACCGCTCACCACCTGATCAGCATAGATTCCCACGCTGAGCATAGCAAGCATCAATAGTGTAAAAATTTTCTTCATTGTTTGTTAGTATTGTGATTATTATTTTTCAATTATCAATTACACCACGCACGTGCGCATATACACAATAAATATAGTACACGTGTGAGCGCATAAACGAAAAAGTGCGCAAAGTTACTGCTTTTTTTTCACTTTACCAAATATTTTGTCAAAAAAAAGCGTATTTTCGTCAAAAAACTTACTTTTGTTACATTTGGCTTTCAAAAAACACGAATTTCTTTCAAAAAACGAGATTAAAGGCTATTCATATGTCAAAATGTAATGATTTTGGTCATCAAACATATCACTTGCTATATTTTGCAATAGACATGTGTCAGTTTGTTCAATTTTTTGGAATGTTTCCTGCCATTCTGGCGCGTGACCGAAATAGAGCACAGACTTGGCCATCGAAAGAGCGCTGTTTTCCTGATTTTGCGCAGAGATAGCCATCTGACCACGAATCTGCTGAAGAGCCTTCCGCAAAGCCGTCTCGCTCAAGGGGACTGTGGCGAGTTTGTTTAGTTCCTGCTTTATCAATCCCAAACAATACTCGAACTGATCTGCTTCCGTCGCCCAATAGACCGACCAATATCCCGTGTCGCTCAAAGGCGTATAGGTGGACTCTACCGTATAGACCAAACCTTTCGATTCGCGCAAACTGAGATTCAAGCGGCTGTTCAAACTTCCGCCGCCAAGGATATTATTCAGCAGAAACATCCCCAACTGGTTGTCATGACCAAGCGGATAAGCCTTGCCGCCCAGCATGGCGTGGACTTGGTGGGTGTGTTTCTTGAATGCCCGCTCATGTTCTTGTGAAGCCAAAACAACCTCATCCGGCAATCCGCTTACGCGGGTCGAACGCTCGCCGGTAAGAAATCCGAACTCGCGTTCGGCGAGACGAAAGAAGCGCTCGGGACGTACGTCGCCCTGACAGAAGACCACCATCCGGTCGGGCGTGTAATGGGCAGCCATCCATTCTTTGGGATAATCGGGCTTGGAGGAGATGTGGCGGAGGGTCTTGCGCGATCCGAGGATAGGTTGCGCCAGCGGATGTCCGGCAAACAATAATCCCTCGAAATCATCATAAATGAGTTCGGAAGGACTGTCGTTGTAGCTCTCTATCTCGTCCAGAATCACCATCCGCTCTTTGTCGGTCTCCTCTTTCTTGAAGGTGGGTTCGGTCACCATCTCGGCTATCAGGTGCAAGGTCAGTTGCACATGTTCGGCAAGAATAGCGGCATAGAAAGTCGTCTCCTCCTTGGTCGTATAAGCGTTAATCTCGCCGCCTATACCTTCCACCGCCTGAATGATCCGGCGTGCCGAATGGTGGGCCGTTCCTTTGAAGACACAATGCTCGATATAGTGTGCCATCCCGTTCTCTTCGGGCAACTCATGACGTGTTCCCGCTCCGACCATGACGCCCACATAAGCGACGGGAGAAGGTGTCCAACGATGGACTAATTTCACGCCATTTGGCAAAATATGATAAAAAGTTTGCGTATTTTCTTGCATATATCAAAAAAAAGTAGTACCTTTGCACCCGAATTCCGTTTGCCGTCGGCAAACAAGGAATTCTAAATCTCGGGTTGTACCAACCCTGCGATTTGCGATTTCCGCGGCATTGGCGGAATTGGTAGACGCGCCAGACTTAGGATCTGGTTCCGCAAGGAGTGAAAGTTCGAGTCTTTTATGCCGCACTAACGAGTCCACGAGGGCTCGTTTTTACGAAACAAGCATGTTATGAAACAGTTACACACTATTTTATTTGCGCTCGCGCTCACGTGTTGCGCGTGTATGATGAACTCCTGTCTCAATGACTCAGCCTCATCTTCGCCTATTATCAAGTTCAATTCGTTTATGTACCGCACTACTCCCGAGGGCATAAAGGATTCAGTTCTGCTGATAGATACGCTCCATGTCGGCGACACGCTTCGTCTGCCTGTACTCCTCTACGGCGGATACAATATCCTCACTTCCTTCCAGGTGGAGAGTAATCCGCTGGATCACATGGTGAAACTGGAGGTGGACTCGTCCGTTGCCACGATTGTCGGTCCGGGAAGCGATCTGGAGAAAGGCAAAATGGTTTTCCCTGCCGACCGACAGATTCTTGCCTGCACGGTAACCGTGCTGTTTGTTCCCCAGAGAGCCGGCAGCCAGCCTATTACCATGACGGTAGCCAATACTGCCGGCGAGAAATTCTCGCCCTGGTCCGTTACCTATACTCCGCCCGTGAAGTAATTCGTTATTCCGACTTTTTGGCTTCGTTCCAAAGAGCATCCATCTCTTCAAGAGACATATCCTGAAGCGCGCGACCTTGTTCGCGCGCTTTTTCTTCCACGTAGTTGAAACGACGCATGAACTTGATATTCGTGTGCTCCAACGCATTGTCCGGACGGATTTTGTAGAGCCGTGCGGCGTTGATAAGTGCAAAGAGCACGTCTCCGAACTCATTTAGCATTTTATCATTTCCGCATTTGCTCATTTCTTCATTCTCGGATTTGCGCATTTCGGCTTCAAACTCCGCAATTTCTTCTTTCACTTTCGCCCAGACGTCTTCTTTTTTCTCCCAGTCGAAGCCCACGTTCGCCACTTTGTCCTGAATTCGATAGGCTTTGACGAGCGAAGGCAAACTGTCGGGAATACCTCCCAGGACGGTTTTGTTGCCGCCTTTCTCTTTGAGTTTGACTTGCTCCCAGAGGTGGCTGACATCTTCTGCATCCTTCGCGGCTTGCTCGCCATACACATGCGGATGGCGGAAAATAAGTTTGTCGCAGAGACGGTTGCACACATCCGCGATATCGAATCGCTCTTGCGGAGCTGCTTCGTCTGGTACGCCGGAGAAGTTATTCTTCTCTTCCGAACCCATCTTGGCATAAAAAACCACGTGCAGCAGCACGTCTCCGAGTTCTTTCGAGATCTCGGTCATATCGTGTTTGCTGATGGCGGACGCCAACTCGAACGTCTCCTCAATCGTGTTCTCCCGCAGGCTGTCAAAGGTCTGTTTTCGATCCCACGGACATTTCTCACGCAGGTCGTCCATGATATCCAACAGCCGATTGAAAGCTGCCAGTTGTTCTTGTCTATTGCTCATAATTATGTAATGTCAGTTGTCCTTTGTGGTCGAGCCGCGCGTACGTGAACTGCTGGAAGCAGTCTCCCAATATGACGACACGGCTGGAAGCGTTGATCTGCAGATCCAACTCGATATGCCTGTGACCGAAGATATAGTAGTCGTGGTGGTTGCCCAGTTGTTCCTGCTCTTTGGCAAACAACACCAGTTCCTCTTTGTCTTCGCCCTTGTAAGGACAAGGGTTGGCAAGCTCTTTCAGGCGGCTCTTCTTGGCCCATTCGTAGCCGAACCGGTTGCCCCACGATGGAGGCAGAATGCGGAAACAGGCTTGCAGAAACCGGGATTGGAAAATGCTGCGAAGGAACATAAAGCGTTTGATCTTCTTCACAATAGGCTTCGGATACAGACTTGTCCAGTTGGAAGGCATCACCCCGTCTCCGTGGCAGAGATAGAGCGTTTTTCCGTAACGGCTGATGGTCGCAGGATGGTAATGGATCTCGCAACCAGCCATCTGTTCCAGTCCTCCGAAAGTCCAGAGGTCGTGGTTTCCGATAAAGAAATGGACGTGTATGCCTCTGCGCACAAGGCTCTTGATCTCGTGAAGGAACGGCTCAAAACGACGCTTCGAACGGTCACGCCGGTAATATTCCATCCAGAAATCGAACATATCGCCCAGCAGATAGATGGAGACCGCATCTTTGCTCATCTCTTCCAACATATCCACCACTTTTTTCTGGTGTTTCCATCCTTTTTCTATTGCCCGGCTTCCAAGATGTGCGTCGCTGAGGAAGTATATCATAAATTTGACGGTTTGACGATTAACGTGTGTACTACTCTTGAATATTTTTAGTTGTCATATAACGCCTTGTTATATACCGCTTATACATCAGCTTACAGGAACCCTAATTCGAGCTTGGCTTCTTCGGACATCATATCTTTGGTCCACTCGGGCTCAAAGACGATATTCACATTCACGTCTTTGATGCCTTCCACGCTCCCCACTTTCTGACGGATATCCTCTACGAGGAAATCGCCCGCGGGGCAAGAGGGCGCCGTGAGCGTCATCGTTATTTCGCACAGACCGTCATCCTTCAGGTCGATGCCGTAAATAAGTCCCAAATCATAGACGTTGACCGGAATTTCAGGGTCAAAAACGGTCTTTAACATCCGCAGTATTTGTTCTTCTGTCTCTAAAAATTCATTCATAAATAATGGTCCCGGCCTCTCTCGCCGCAAAAACGGCGACAAAGGTACTACTTTTTTTTGACATATGCAAGAAAAAAGCAAAAATTCAGGCTCTTTGGCGATGGAAGGCATGTTGTTATCAGGTCGGTATCGAGTCGCTAATCACGCTATAATAACGCTATAATCACGCTATAATCACGCTATTTTAACCAACGAATGGGAAACACCTCGAACCTCCCCAAAAGGGAGGGAGGGAAGAGGGATGGATGGGGACGCGGGATAACATCCCGCATATATATAAACAGAGGCCAACCCCATCCTAACGAGACGAGGCGGGACAAGAAAGAAGGAGAAATTTAAAATGGAAGAGCGTTATTGCATACATCATTAATGTGCAAGAACCGAAAAAGTGAAAAAAAAAATTTGCACATATCAAAAAAAAGTTGTAATTTTGCAGGCGAAACAAACAAACACTCTCAATACACGTCAACCATGACTAAAATTCATACCACATTGAGAAACTCTATTCCCGTATTTTTACTGATTGTTCTCCCATGGACGGCAGGAACCGTAAGTGCACAAACGACGCCCGCAACAACGGCGGCGGATAGTACGCAGGTAGCAGTTCCCCCAACAAATGCCGGACTGAAGGTGAACAGTAAAAGTGCTTTGCCGAGGCGAACAAGAATGGTCTCCCGAAGGGAAACAGGCCTGAATCCTATTGTAGTCCAAACGGACACGCTTCGCGTCGAGACCTCAAGACGAGGTATGTTGGTGAATGCGCTGGATGTGCTGAACGGCCAGACCGCCGGTGTGACCGTAGGATCAAATACCAACCCGGAGGCGATGCTGTCATCCGTACGTGTGCGTGGTAACCACTCGCTGACAGGCGGCAACGAACCTTTGGTTATCATTGACGGAATGCCTTCAGATCTGCGTACACTCGCAACGGTTTTCCCGGGAGATATTGAATCCTTCATCATTTTGAAAGACGCTTCTCAGACCTCACAATACGGAGCACGAGGAGCAGCAGGTGTCATCGAAGTGCGCACACGACGCGGGGCAGCCGGCAAGATCTCCGTCAGCTATGCTGGAAACGTCGGTTTCGCACATGCGGACAAGTTCCTGCGGATGTTATCCGGCGATGCATACCGTTCCCTCACCTCGCAAATGGGATTGAAGATTGAGGACAAAGGTTTTTCTACCGACTGGCAACGGGAGATTACCCGTACGGGCTTCATTACCAACCACCACCTTGCCTTAGGTGGCGGAACAGAGAACGCCAACTACCGCGGAGCTGTCAGTTACAGCCAGAACAACAGCATCATCCGTGAGATGGGAACAAAGAACCTGACCGCGAAAATAGATGTGACACAACATGTGCTGAACAAACGGCTGACCTTTGATTTGGGGCTCTTTGGAGCCTTCGGTCACAACCAGTTCCTGAACGACGTGCAGCAGATGTTCTATTCCGCGGCGGCATTCAACCCTACTTTTCCTACCATATCCTTGCCGAACGGATCTCCTTTCAGCTATGCCGATGCCAGCCAGATAAAAAATCCCCTCGCATTGCTGGCCATCAACAAGCATAACGACGCCATGCACTTCAACACCCACCTTCGCATCAAAGGTAACATCGGATACGGACTAACCGCCTCGGTCTATGGAAGTTACAGCTACGACTCGGATGATGACAGCCATTTCTTCCCCACTTATGCAGGAGGAAAAATATATCGCGGAGCAGGCAAAACGAACGTGTGGCTGGTAAATGCGATGATCCGTTATGAACACGACTGGAACTCGTTGCACAAACTGGATGCAAGTGTATCCGGCGAGTTACAAGGCCGCTCTGCAACAGGTTTCCATACAACGGTCACACGTCTGGTATCCAACGCGTTCGGCTACGACAACTTGGCTGCCGGTGCTTTAAGGATGTGGGATGGAACGGGTAGCAGCCGCGAAGAAAGACGCATGGCAAGTATCATGGGACGAGTGAGTTACACGGCTTTGGAAAGATACACCCTGACATTGGCAGCACGTGGAGATGCCAGCTCTTTAGCCAGCCGGGGACATCAATGGGGATTCTTCCCTTCGGCGAACATTGCGTGGAACATGAAAAAAGAAGAATGGCTTCAGGACGTAGATGAGATCAGCAACCTTCGGATTAGCGCCGGATGGGGATTGTCGGGCAACTTGGGCGGTATAGCCGCATATCAGTCTCTTTCGCTGCTCACACCTACAGGAATAACCGCTTCCGACGGTCTGCCGAACGTCATTCTCGGGCTAAACCGCAACGCCAACCCGAACCTCACATGGGAGAAGACACAGACAGCGAACGTAGGCATGGAATGGGGATTCTGGCACAACCGTATTGTGCTGAACGCAGACTACTACTATTCCTATATCTATGATATGTTGTACGAATATACCGTTCCTGTTCCTCCGTTTATCTACGACAAATTGTTTGCCAACTTGGGCAAAATGGAGAACCAGGGTGTGGAAATAGGTCTCGGCATAGCCGCTGTGAAAACCCGCGACTGGGACCTGAACATCGGTGTGAACCTGGCATGGCAGCATAACAAACTGATCTCGCTGAACGGTTATTACCAAGGTGAATATCTTACCGCTCCGACTTACACACCTATCGCTTCCGTGGATGGAGCAGGCTTGCACGCAGGTAATACCGATGTGGTGTACCAGATACCCGGCTACTCCGTAGGAGTGTTCTACCTCCCTCATTGCACAGGACTCGTTCCCACCGAGAAAGGCGAATACCGCTATGAGGTTGCGGACCTGGACGGAGACGGAGAAATTGACCTGTCTGACGGAAGCGGAGACAGACGAGTGTGCGGACAAGCAACTCCTAAAGTGCTCATGGGAAGCAACATCAGCGTACGTTACAAGCAGTTTGACCTGAGCGTGCAGCTGAACGGAGCTTTCGGACACAAGATATACAACGGCTCGGCTCTCAGTTATATGAACCTCGGAAGCCTGCCTGCCTACAATGTGATGCAGGCGGCTCCGGAGAAAAAGATCAACGACCTGACCGTCACAGACTACTGGCTCGAACGAGGCGACTACATGAATATCGACTACGTGACCCTGGGCTGGAACTACCGTCCGTCACCTGCACACCTGGAGAAGAAATACCATATCTCTTCACTCAGATTATCCGTGAGCGTGAACAATCTCGCCACTATGACAAGTTATTCGGGTCTGACACCGATTATCAACAGCACGGTCATCGACAACACCCTCGGAATGGACGACAAACGCTCGTATCCCGTAAGCCGGACATATAGTTTTGCGTTGCAGCTGCAGTTCTAACTCGCTAAGCGCCTAAAAAATGAGAAAATCTAAAATATATAAATGAAAATGAAAAAGTCCTTATATATATTTGTTCTTAGCGCAATATTTGTATTCCACGGTTGCGGATTTCTGAACGAGGAACCCGGTTCGGGTCAGCCGGAAGAGACAGTGATCAGATCAGCGGAAGCGGCTATCAAACAAGCCTTGTTGCCACTATACAGCCGCATAGGTAGCGGCGAAGACGGAATGGGGCTGCAAGGCACATATTTCGGGGTGTACGACCTGCAGACCTTTGCCTCGAACGAGGCGATGATTCCCGTCCGTGGAGGAGACTGGTGGGATGGCGGAGTGTGGATGGATCTATACACCCACTCTTGGGCCAACGACAACGAGTGCTGCGAGAACGCGTGGTTATATTTCTACCAGTTGATAGGTCTTTGTAATCACTCGCTCGCATTGTTGAACAAATACGAAACGTATATGAGCGAGAGCCAGTATGTGACCTGCCAGTCCGAGATACGCGCTATACGCGCTATGTGCTATGTCTATCTGGTAGATCTCTTCGGACGTGTACCTATTATCCGAAGCGATACGGTTGCTCTGCACGACATCCGTCAGTCTGAACGAAGCGAGGTCTTTGCTTTTGCTTGGGATGAACTGACTTTCACCTCGAAATACCTGGCGGACACCCGAAGCAACATCCGCGGAGAGTATTACGGCCGTATTACCCGTCCTGTCGCTCATTTCCTGCTGATGAAACTGGCTCTGAACGCGGAGATTTGGACTGACGACAACTGGACAGACGGTGTGCGTCCTGACGGCAAAGCAATCCAATTGGAATGTGACGACCACGTCAAACGAAACGCATGGGAGACCGTCGTTTATTACGGAAATGCTATTCTCGGTTCAGATGCCGGATACGAGTTATGCAACAGCCGGACCGAATGCTTTGCAGCATACAATGAGAATGCGTTGGAGAATATCTTCACTATTCCCATGAATCCGACCATGTACCAGAACCGGTTCAAGAACCAGTTCCGCAGCCTCCATTACCAGCACGGGGATGCTTTAGGATACGGTGGAGAAAATGGTTCCTGTGCCACCATCGAGACATTGGACGTGTTCGGCTACGGCACATCCCAACAAGATTGCCGTTTCGCCGAGGATTTCTTTGCTGACGTCGTGCATATCGAAGGCGAACCTCTCGTTCTCTCCACAGGTGATACGCTTGTCTATTATCCGCGGGAAGTAAAAATAGACCTGACGGGAAGTCCGTATGTAGCTACGGCAGGTGCCAGAATGAACAAATACGCGCACGACCCGGGAGCCATCTCCGGCGGGCAGCTCCGCAACAACGACATAGTACTATACCGTTTGGCGGATGTGTATCTGATGATAGCAGAAGCCAAAGTGCGCAACGGCGAAGACGGTCAGACAGAGTTTGATTTGATTCGTTTGCGCGAACCGATTGCTTTGAACTGGATGACTACACCGCGTGACGCTACATTAGAGAATATCTACTACGAACGCTGGATGGAACTGATGTGGGAAGGATGGCATCGTCAAGACCAGATCCGCTTTGACAAATACGAAGAAAGCGCTTCCGACCAATACCTCACCGTATTCCCCATCCCGCAGAATGCCATTCAAACCAATAATAACCTGCAGCAGAACAAAGGATACGAATAAACTGACATTTTGGCAGTCAACACTCATTGGCACAAGATTTGATAGTTGATAATTGCTAACTGACATTTGAGAATTATTAAATCTTATATACAATGAGCAAAGGTAATATTGGGGTAACGAGTGACAACATCTTCCCCGTCATCAAAAAATTTCTGTATTCTGATCACGAGATCTTCCTACGCGAATTGATCTCAAACGCAGTAGATGCTACCCAGAAACTGAAAACACTCTCGTCGGTAGGCGAAGTGAAAGGCGATTTGGGTGACACGCGTGTGCGCGTAAGCATAAATAAGGACAAGAAAACCTTGACCGTTTCCGACCACGGTATTGGAATGACCGCCGAGGAGGTTGATAAATATATCAACCAAATTGCGTTCTCCGGCGCCGAAGAGTTCGTAAACAAATACAAAGACAAGACCGAAGCCATCATTGGCCATTTCGGTTTGGGCTTCTACTCGGCTTTCATGGTAAGCAAGAAAGTGGAGATTTTCTCCCAAAGCTACCAGGAGGATGCCAAGGCTGTACACTGGAGTTGCGAAGGCGACCCGGAGTACACGATGGAGGACACCATCAAAGCCGAGCGCGGAACGGACATCGTCCTGCATATTGACGACGAGTTCAGCCAATATCTGGAAGAAGCTACCATCGAAGGGCTTCTCAAGAAATACTGCAAGTTCCTGCCCGTTGAGATTGCTTTCGGCAAGAAAAAAGAATGGAAAGACGGCAAACAGGTCGAGTTGGACGAAGAGAACATCATCAACGACACAACACCTGCATGGACCCGCAAACCCGCGGACCTGAAGGACGAGGACTACGACAAGTTCTACCACGAGTTGTACCCGACGCAGATGGACGAACCTCTGTTCCATATCCACCTGAATGTCGATTACCCGTTCAACCTGACAGGTATCCTCTATTTCCCGAAGATCAAGAGCAATCTGGACGTACACCGCAACAAGATCCAACTCTATTGCAACCAAGTCTATGTGACCGACGAAGTGGAGAACATCGTGCCGGAGTACCTCACCCTGCTGCACGGCGTTATCGACAGCCCGGACATCCCGTTGAACGTCAGCCGAAGCTATCTGCAAAGCGACAACAACGTCAAGAAAATCAGCGGCTACATAACCAAGAAAGTGGCGGACAAACTGGCGGAGATGTTCAAAAACGACCGCGAGAACTTCGAGAAAAAATGGGACGATATCAAGATGTTCATCCAGTTCGGTATGCTCACCGACGAGAAATTCTATGAGAAAGCCGTTGGATTCGCCCTGCTCAAGAATATCGAAGGCAAGTACTTCACGCTGGATGAGTACAAGACGAAAGTCAAAGAAGCGCAGACCGACAAAGACGGCAACCTCGTCCTGCTCTACACACAGGACACCGACGCCAACTACACCTATATCGAACGTGCAAAAGCCAAAGGCTACGACGTGCTGCTCATGGACGGCGAACTGGATGTGCACACCATGAGCCAGGCGGAGCAGAAAGCCGAAGAGAACAAACTGCGTTTCGTACGCGTGGACAGCGACACCATCGAGAACCTGATTCGCAAGGAGGATGCCACCAAGGACAACTACTCCGACGAGCAGAAAGAAGGCTTGCGCAAGGCGGTGGAGGGACTGCTGCCCGAAAGTGAGAAACTGAAATACTACGTTTCCTGCGAAGCAGCTGCCGCAGACGCACTGCCTGTATTCCTGACCCAGAACGAGTTCATGCGCCGAATGAAAGAGATGTCCGCACACCAGCAAGGAATGTCGTTCTACGGCCAGATGCCGGATAGCTACAACCTCGTGCTCAACACAGCACACCCGCTGATTCAGGAGTTAGTAGCCAAACAGACCTCCGAACAGGTCAACGAAGAGGTGGAGAAAGACGGCAAGAAAGAGACCGTCGTCAAGACCGTCTATAAACTCGAGGGCGAAGACGAACGCCTGAAACAACTCATTGACATCGCCCTCTTGGCTTCCGGTCAACTCAAAGGCGAAGCACTGGCAAAATTCGTCAACCGCTCTGTGGAGTTGCTGTAAACTCCCAGAAAGCAAAGAGAAAAGACAGGCTCTCGAAAGAGGGTCTGTTTTTTTTGTTTCGGTATATAAAATTAAGGCAAAAAAGCCCAAAAAGATACACGATTATTAAGATTTTCCTAAAAATAGTAAAAAAAGTAAGTTTTCTATTAACAAATGCTCTTGTGTATTTCAAAATAAAGCAGTAACTTTGCACCCGATTTTGCGGCACTACGCACATAATAGTAACGAACATTAAGGTACAACAAACAAAATATGCGATTTAAACTATTATTAATCAACCTATTGGTTTTATCAGTTTCCTGTGTATTGGCACAGAAAACAGCCATTCACACAACCACAACCACACTTCATCAGTCCACTATCACCACCATCACCGGTGTTGTCACCGATTTGAACACACGCGAACCACTGGTTGGCGTAACGGTCTATTTGAGTGACAACCCCAGCGTAGGAACCGTTACGGATTTTGACGGAAACTACTCCATTACGCTGGATCTCAAGAAGCCGGAAAAACTCAGTTTTTCCTACGTAGGCTACGATACAAACACGTATGTGGTTAGTACGGTCACTCCGAAACTGAACGTAGGCATGCTGCCTCACAACGAATTGCTGGACGACGTGGTTGTCACAGCCGGACGATTCGAGCAACGCCAGACAGACGTAACCGTGTCCATGGAAGTGCTGAAGCCGCAGGCTCTGCGCAGCCAGGCTCCGACAGACCTGAGCGCTACACTGCAGACCCTGCCTGGTGTGGAAATCATTGACAAACAGCCGAGTATCCGTGGCGGAGGCGGTTGGACCTATAGTGTGGGTAGCCGTTGCCAGGTACTCATGGATGGTATGTCTATCCTCAACCCCAAGACCGGCGAGATCAACTGGAACAACGTTCCGCTGGAGAACGTAGGACAGGTGGAGGTCATCAAAGGTGCCTCGTCCGTACTCTACGGTTCATCGGCGCTCAACGGTGTGATCAACGTGCGTACCCAGCGTCCGGGCCTGACACCGGAGACGAAAATAAGCGGATACGTGGGTATCTACGACAACTATAATCAATACGCTTACACAGGTGCTCGCCTGCCTTTGTACTACGGAGCAGAAGCCAGCCACGCTCGCCGCGTGGGCGACTGGGATGTATCGGGAGCTATCAGCGCCTTCAAAGACGAAGGATACCGTCAGCAGAGTTTCAACGACCGTGTACGTCTGGGAGGTAATATGACCTACCACGTTCCGATGCCCGGAGGCAAATACATGAGCGTAGGCGCCAACATGAACTACGTGGCAAACCAATTTGGAGATTTCTTCATCTGGCGCAGCCCGAAAGACCCTATTCACCCTTCGCCGCTGACCAACATGGGCCGCAAGGAGCATAACTTCAATATCGACCCGTTCTGGAACTACGACAACGCCGATAACGGCACGTCGCACAAGATCCGCGCACGCTTCTATCTGACCTCGGACAATATCACCAAACCTACTGCCGGCATCAGCACGGAGGACCTTCTCAAATGGGGCGTTACCAGCTTCGATCTGGAGAAAGGCAAAGGCTATTTTGACCAGATCAAAAAATACATGGACGGCGGCATGGACATCAAAGATGCGCTGATTGTCACCTTCAAGGACGTAGCTATCCCGGCGATGAACGAAGACTGGCTGGGGGCTATCACCAAAGGTATTGACCTCGTGAACAACGGTTTGGGCTATACGGGAACCGTAGCAGAGTTGCAGGACGCTGTGGCGTACGCCATGAATCTGCTGACCAGCGATGCTCCTACCCGTCCCGAGTTGACCTACAACGGCTATCTGGACTACCAGTTTGCCAAGCAGTGGCAGTCAGGAGTACGTCTTACCACGGGTATCAACTGGAACCACATCACCAATACTGCCAACATCACCGGCACACACCAGACAGACAACTTGGCGGCTTACCTGCAATACGACCACCGTATTGCCGACCGTCTGTCGCTCAGCGCTGGTATGCGTCTCGAGTATTACCGAATGGATGACCACTACAAAGAGGCGAACATACAAATCGGCAAATGGCTCTGCCCGGTACGTCCTGTGTTCCGCGCAGGTCTCAACTGGGAGATTTACAAAGCCGGATTCCTTCGCGCCAGCTTCGGTCAGGGCTACCGCAACCCGTCCATCACCGAGAAATTTGCACGCAAGGATATCGGTGGCGTAGGCGTTTATCCTAACCACGATATCAAACCCGAATCCGGCTTCAACGCCGAGCTCGGCTACAAACAGCTGTACAAGTTCGGTCCCATCACCGGATCGCTGGACATTGCTGGTTTCTACACCGAATACCGCAACATGATCGAATACCAGTTCGGTCTCTTCCGCAACTCCGACTACACGATGATCAACTCTATCTACGATGTGATTGACGAAGTGCAAAACATGGTGGATGGTATCAAACAAACCAAGTCGCTTGCCGGCGCAGGTATCGGTATCGGCGCACAGTTCGTCAATGTTAACCACGCACGTATCTATGGCGCCGAGGTAAGCACGGCAGGCAAGGTGGATATCCGCAAAGACATGGACATCCGTTATTCAATCGGCTACACCTTCACCGAACCCGAAGACATGGACAACGCCAAGCGTATCGAGGAGGAGAAGAACTATACCGACCCGCTGCAAATGAAGAACAAATCCAACGACACCAAATACCTCAAATACCGCAACAAGCATTCGTTCAAAACCACCATCGACTACACCTACAAATGGTTCTCTATCGGCACGAACCTGTCGTACCGTAGCAAGATGCTTGCCGTGGATTATATTATGGTGGACGAGCGCGTCAAGGAGGAAAAAGATTTGATGGACTACGCACGTATGTTCATCTTCGGCTACGAGGATGGAATGTCGCTCCACGACTACTGGATGACCCACAACACCGGCGTATTCACTATGGATATCCGCGCTGCCGTGCGTTTCAAAGAGCACGTAGAGTTGCAGTTCCTCGTCAACAACCTGCTCAATACGGAGTATAGCTTCCGCCCGATGGCACTCGCTCCGCCGCGCACTTTTGTTTGCCGAATGAACATCACTTTGTGATAATCGTTCCGAAGGATAAGAACATCACACTGTAAATCGAAAGCAAAAAGTCTAAAGATATATGCTTATGAAAAAGATTTTTACTACTATTATAATGGCTGGCGTACTGGCTGTCTCTGCTATGGCCGTGACGGTGAACGACGTAGCCGGTGTGTTCAACGGCGATTTGAATATCGGTGGCACACCATATAAAAACAAAGATGTGTATATTCTGCCCGGCGTTACAGCCAATACCATCACTTTCGTCCTGCCCGATTTCAAATACGGAGCAGCCTCGCTGGGTGACATCGTGCTGGTAAATATGCCGATGGACTCATCCGGCAAACTCACGCTCGACAACACTTCGCTGTATATCAAAGCCATCTCCGAACGCGCAGAGATCTCCGTACTCAACGGAATCAAAGATGGCAGCACGACCTACAACTCCGTCGTTTCTGCCTCTTCGGCGCAAGTGCTGCTTTCTATTGCCGCTCCTTCGCTGCCCGAACCGATTATGGTGTTGTTCTCCGGAAACAAGGTCACCAACAAGAACTACGCCGTCAACAACGGTGGATTCGAGGGCAACTGGTCCAACAACGAGCCTTCCGGATGGCACTCTTTCCCTACGGCGACTGGCGACTTCGCCTCGTTCGTAACAGGAAACACCCAGCAATTCCAGAAATCGACAGAGAAACGTCCGGGATCAACCGGTAGCCAGAGTGCCCTCTTGCAATCGAATCTGGTGTTGAGTGCAAAAGCGAATGGTAACTGCACTAACGGACAGATCAATGCCGGAGCCACATCGGCTGACTCACCGGCAAACAACTACAACTTCTCCGATCCTTCCAACAGCGGCTATAACACTCCCTTTGTCGGACAACCGGACTCGCTGGTTTTCTGGGCGAAATATATTCCTGCCGACAAGAATCCCTCCAACTCGGTCAACAAGGCACGCGCACATGCAGTCATCACCACCAACGCACGCTATCAGGATCCCGAGACGGGCAATTCTGCTTCTGTCAGGATTGCAGATGCTGCCATTAACTACGCTGCTACAAGCTCAATGGGTTGGCAGCGTCTGTCTGTGCCGTTTTCCTACACCTCTCTCGATCCATCCAAAGCGGCATTTATGCTGATTACTTTCACCACCAACATGACTCCCGGCGGAGGTTCGACTTACTCGGAGGGAGGTATGTTCAACAAAAAGTACTACTACGACAATATCTACCTGGATGACGTGGAGATGATCTACAACCACGCGCTCAAGTCGTTCAAGATGGGCAGCAAAACCATCTCGTTTACCAACGGCAAAGCCAACTCGACATCAGTCTTCAGCGACAGCGAATACAACTTCACTGCCACTACTAACGGTAAGGCAGCCAAGTCGTTTATCGGCTTCGATGCCACGAACAATCAGGTGCACGTCTATGTCGTGGCGGACAACTACTCGCAGGCACGCGCGTACTCCTTATATACGCTACAAATGAAAGAGCCGGTTCGCGATACTTATTACGCTTACACGGCTTCTACCTGCGCCAACGAGCCTTATTCGGATAACCTGTTCTCCAACCTCACCAAGACGGGCGAATACAAAACAACGATTCCTAACGTAGCAGGCTACGACTCGATTATCACCCTGACGCTGAAGGTATTGCCCGCCTACTCCACGCCGTCCTCCGCCACTATCAACATGGACGAGACCTATACCTGGCGAGACAAAGAATACAAGAACCTGACGCCGGGCGTATATACCTATTCCGATTCGCTGCAAACCAAAGCCGGTTGCGACTCCGTCTTCACACTCACTCTGACCGTCAAAGCCATCGGCTATTCGTCGGAAGAGGAGATGACCGTTTGCCAAAACGAAGAAGCGGAATGGCATGGCAAAGTGCTACCTACCGCTAAAGCGGGTTCGGCTGTCGTACTCGATTCGCTGAAATCGGTTTTTGGTACCGACTCGGTGGTTATTCTCTACTTGACAGTCCTGCCTACCTACTCTATCCCCACCGAGGCTACCATCCGCATGGATTCGTCCTACACTTGGCGCGGCAAAGAGTACAACAACCTGACGCCGGGCGTACATACCTACTCTGACACGCTACCTACCAAAGCAGGCTGCGATTCTGTCTTCACCCTTACGCTGATTGTCGAAGCCATCGGCTATCTGTTCTCCGAGGAAATGACTGCCTGCCAAAACGAAGAAACCGAGTGGCACAACAAACCCCTGCCTACCTTGGAAGCTGGTACGCTTGTGCTGTACGACTCGCTGCTATCCGTCTATGGCAAAGATTCCGTGTTTGCGCTCAGCCTGACGGTGTTGCCGGGTTGGGAGAAAGAGGAAACCCGGTACGTGAACGAGGCGGACCTCGAATGGCGTGGTCAGACGATTCAGGGTCTGCCGCACTCCCAGGATCCGTATTTCTTCTACGACAGTCTCCGGGCTGCTAACGGGTGCGACTCCGTCTATGTGTTGCGCCTCTATGTCTCTGACATCCCTATTACGTACGGATACTACGAAGCGGCCATCTGCGAAGGAGAACGCATTCAGTTCAACGGCGATACCTACACGGAGTCCTTTGACGGAGACGTACGGCTCTCGCAGCCAAACATCTACGGAGGAGACTCCATCGTCCACCTGTCCATCATCGCACTGCCGTCTTATACCATCGACGAATATATGACGATCACCGTAGGTGAAGAAAAATATTGGGAAGGTTGGAATCTGAGCACGATGCCGGAAGGCAAATGTGACCTTTACGCCAGCTATTACACCGACGACGACTGCGACTCCACACTCATCCTTCACCTCACAGTGGTTGAGGAGCAGAACCTAACGGCTATACCTAACGTGCCGCAGGATGGCAACCAACGCGTACAGAAAATCATCTGGAACGGACGACTCGTTATTATCCGCGAAGATGAAACCATTTATGACGTTTTAGGTACAAAAATTAAATAACAATAACTCAATTAACACAAAATGAAGAAGATTTTTACAACTCTTTTTGCCGGATTGATGATCTCGGCACAAGTAATGGCCGTGTCTGTCAAGGACGTCTGCGGTCAGTTTAACGGCGATCTGAACATCGGCGGCGATGCCTATCCCAGCCGCTCTATCTATCTGCTGCCGGGTGTAGTGGACAGCACAGTTACCTTCGTATTGCCTGATTTCACATTTGGCAAAGGCAAACTGGGCAACATCGTACTCCCGAACATCCCGATGGATGCCAATGGTATGCTGCATCTGGAGAACGCTACTCTCTATCTGGATTCTATCCACGAGCGTGCTTCTATCACTGTTATCAACGGTCTGCAAGACGAAGGCGTTACCTACAACTCGGTTATTTCCGCGAACGATGCGATGGTACTTCTTTCTATTGAAGCACCTGCCTCGCTGCCGGAGCCTATCCTTGTTTTGTTCATGGGCGAGGCTGTCCGTGCCAACAACTATGTGCTCAATAACGGTGGTTTCGAAGGCGGATGGGTCAACGACGAGCCTACTGGATGGCATTCGTTCGGCACTGCTACCGGTAACATGAAAGATTTCGTGCTTGATCACACCTATCAGTTCATTCAGTCCACTGACGTTCGTCCGGGTTCTAAAGGTGCTAACAGCGCGATGCTGTCATCGGAAATGCTCCTGGGTGTAAAAGCCAACGGCAACTGCACGAACGGACAAATCAATGCAGGTTCTACTACTGCTGACGATGCATCTAATAACTACAACTTCTCCGATCCCACCAACGAAGGCTTCAACACTCCGTTCCAGGGTCATCCGGATTCACTCGTTTTCTGGGCTAAATACCTGCCGGCTGACCGCGATGCTGCCAACGAGGTGAATAAAGCCCGTGCAAGCGTAATCATTACTACCAACGACCGCTATCAGGATCCCGAGGGAGACAAAGACTACTCTTCCGTAGTGCTGGCTAAAGCAGTGGTCAATTATGCAGCTACCTCAGATATGGGTTGGCAACGTATCTCGGTTCCGTTTGAATATACAGCTGCAGCGTTGGAGAATGCTCCTGCTTATATCCTCTCCACCTTCACGACCAACATGCTCCCGGGTGGCGGTTCTTCTTATTCGTCCGGTACAATCACCAAAGTTTCTGTCCTTGATACAATTTACTTGGACGACGTAGAGCTGGTTTACAACCGTGAATTGGCTTCATTCTCTCGCGACAATGCAGAGCTGAGTTTCGACAAAAACATTGCTTCTGTGGACGCTAACTACTGCGACAGCTGCGCGAAATACGCTACTGAAGATAACGGTATTTCTGCACAGACTTTTATCGCTATGGACGCTGCACACAAATGTATCTTTGTGTATGTAATTGCTGACGATTATGCTCAGTCCGGCAAATACAACCTCTACCGAGTTGACTTCACCGATAGCGAGACCGAAGGTCTTGGTCCTAAAGAAGACGAGACCGAAGGCTTTGAGAGCATCCTTTCCGGTGAGAAGCGCTTCAAGAAAGTGCTCTTCAACGGTCAGTTCCTCATCATCAGCAACGACGCCTGGTACAACGCTGCCGGTGTACGCGTTCGCTAATAACAGGAAACAAATAGGTTTTACGAGGGCGTGTCAATCAATTGGCACGCCCTCTTTCAACTTTCAACTTTCAACTTTCAATTTTCAATTTAATATCGCTCTCGGTCCTTCCAATTTATTGTCATTTTTTAATAATCGGCTATGACTTGTTATTATTCGCACGAATAATGTCAATAAAATTTGCACAAATCAAAGATTTGTATTAACTTTGCACACGTTTTTTGGCTTCAAACAGAGCAAAAATATCGTTTAATCTTAACAATCGTACATTTTGCTAATTCCACTTGCCAAAATACCGCAAAGAACTTATAATACAAAAAAGATATGAGTAAATTTACTTCTTTTAACAAACACTTTTTTACACTCATCGCACTCATGGCGCTGAGTACAAACACATTTGCACAACTGCCCTACAACACGAATCTGACGCAAAGTCATTACAACGACAGCAAAACCGTCATAAAGAAAGAGGGATCTATCAGCTGGGAAAACGGGGTAAAATTAGGTAAATACGCTCCTTTCAATTGGGATGACAAGTACATTGTTATTGCGTTGAATCAAAGCAGTATTCCTTATCAATTGTCATTTAAATACAAGTGTAATAGTACGATTGCTACCACACCGGATTGGTATGTGGAGGAAAGTTCCGATAATTCCAATTGGTCTCGCATCTGGTCAACGGTTACGCCTACATCCTCTTCTGTTTCCGTTTCAGACGATGTCTATACCGCCACACCGATTGACCTTTCTAAATCCACCAAGTACATCAAACTGTGCTATAGTGGAAACTACTCCGGTACGATCTCGGATATCAAAGTGACAGACCAGGCCTATGTGAACGATCCTGTAGTCGATGACGAAATAATCACTTCGCTTGACTTTGGTACAGCCACTATCAGTTCCGGCAAAGCAGTAAAATCCTTCGACATAGAGTGGTGTAACATCAATGAATTAAGCGTCACATGCGACAACACCGGTTTCTTTGCCGTTACCCCAGCCTCGTTTGGAGCTAAAGCCAAATATGGCTCGCAAACGGTCACGGTAACCTACGATCGTGACAAAGAAGTGGGCGATCATAGTGCTACGATTACTATCTCCAACGGCTCGAACACCAAGACCATAAGCGTTTCCGGTACTACCACCAAACGCAGCCAGGCTATCCATTGGAACGCCGCTCTCACGGCGACCAACTTCACGCTCAACGCAGGAGAGAACCTGACCGGAGATGCCATCGCTACTGCCGACAACGAGGAGGCTGAGATTGCCTATGAGTCTTCCGACGCAAACGTGATTGCCGTTTCGCCGGACGGAAAAACGCTCTATGCCATCGACAATGGTACAGCGATAGTTACCATTACAGCCTCCGGAAATGATATCTACGACGCCGTAGTGGATTCCAAGGAGTTTATCGTTACGGCAAAAAAGAAACAGACCATCAACTGGGAGCAGAACCTGCTGGGACTCAAAACGACCCAGGCACACTCCACGATCACTCTGGATGCTACGGCTACAAGCGGCGGTGTTATCACGTACGCCATCGAAGGTGGCAGCGCAGAGTGTATCACGCTGGGCGGTGAGAACAACGCCACGCTGACAGTCACCGGGGCGGTCGGAGAGGCATATATTATTGCTACCCAAGAGGGAGGACTGATTGGCGAGGAAGAGTGGATCTCCGCTACTTACCGCAAACACGTGAAAGTGCGCGATCCGAATGCCGCTTGCGACGAATATGCTCTGGCAGACAAGAGTTTCACCTTTGGTCAGGGACATAAATCCCCCTTCGCTGTGCAGGAATATAAACTCGAAGGCAAACCGACTACGCTGACTTTCTCTGCTAAAGCAGGTGGTAAACAGTACATTTGGTCGGAGCGCGAACCGATATATATCGACCAATACGCTAATTTCGGTTCCGGTCTGGAGTGGAAACAGATTACTGCGCTTACTTTGGACGAAAACAATAAGGGCTATGGCCCGTACAACTTGGAAGAGTCTGCTACCAAGATTCGTTTCCGCACAGGTGATTATTCCAAGCAGGAGGTGTCGAATATCTCCGTTCCTCGCAAGAAAGAGTTCATCGTCAGCGAGACGGCCATTGACGAGGAGGCGGAGCGTAACGTACGTTGGTCAAAGACCATCTCTGTTTCCCGTTCCAATATGGATGTAGTGGATATTCTTGTGGAAAGTGACAATGCCGAGAACCCGTTTGAGGTAAGCAAAACATCTATCGGAACCGACTGTGACGACCGTGCCACTGAGAGTTTTGAAGTGTCCGTTACTCCGCGCGAAAAAGGCGTGACCTACACCGGTAGAATCACGCTCACCGACGGAAAAGCCAACCCGAACACGCATGTGATTGAGTTGAGCGTCAAAACGATTGCCTTCAACCAGTCTATCAACGATTTCGACTTGCCGGAAACGGCGATGACAACCGACCAGATCACGCTCTCCGCTACCGCTACCAGCGGTCTGGAGGTGATGTACCTCAGTTCGGACAGCACAATCGCCTATGTGGACAGCTGCCGACTCGTTATTCTCAATGCCGGTACCGTTTCTATCACGGCGCTCCAGCCGGGCGACGACCGCTATAACGCGACAGAATTGACCAAGACCATCGTCATCAGTCAGGTTCCTTCGATTATCTTCGACCTGCCGACGGCTTCGGAACTCAAGATCGGACAGACACTCGCCGAATCGCAACTCACCGGCGGTAGTGCTTCCGTAGAAGGTTCGTTTGCCTGGGCTTCGCCGGAGACGGAACCCGAAGAAGGTACGCACGCCTACGACGTGATCTTCACGCCAGCTGACGCAGTCACCTACGCGCCGGCTACCACCTCGGTGGAAGTGACCGTCAGCAAATACACCCAGGAGATCGAATGGACCCAGTCTATCCATCCGATGGGCATCGACGACATCCTCGTCCTTGACGCACAGGCCACTTCCGGTCTGGCAGTCACCTTCACAACTTCGGACAGCACGGTCGCCTACGTGGATGGCAATGAGCTCCACGCTGTGTCTGTCGGAACGGTTACTATTACGGCAACCCAGGAGGGTAACGACCAATACGAAGCTGCACAACCTGTTGCACGCGAGATCACCGTTCAGGAGATTGTAGCCGTGGAGCCGCAACTCATTCAGGCACCCGAAGCCACCTCTATCCTCTACGGGCAGCCGCTTGCTGCATCGCAACTGCTCAACGGAGCCACAGAGACAGAGGGAACGTTCCAATGGGCGGACAGCACGCTGATCCTTGCTGTAGGCACACATGCCGCCGGAGTAGTCTTCCTGCCCGCAGACACGTTCCTCTATCTGCCGCTCCATCTGGAAGTCAACGTGACCGTGCTGCCGCTCAGCCAGACGATCACGTGGGAAGACTCGATCCCGCAACTCTATATCGGCAAGACCTTCGCACTGACCGCTACGGCGTCCTCCGACCTGCCGGTTCTCTACACCAGCTCCGATAGCACAATCGCTTACGTGGACTCAGCGAACCAGATCATCGCGTTGGCTGCCGGCGAAGTGACGCTCACGGCTTACCAGGAGGGTAATGAGATATACACACCTGCCGAGCCGGTGGAGAAAAACCTAACCGTACTGCCCTTGCCTACGCTCTACAGTGAATACGAAACCGCTATCTGCCAAGGTGACTCCGTCGAGTTTGCAGGCGTTTGGTACAACGACTCTGTCGCTACCGAAGTGCTGTTGGAGGAGAAGAATTTCCTCGGCGGAGACTCGGTGGTACGCCTCACGGTGAACGTCAACCCGACATTCCTCTTCGAGGACAGCCTGGAGATCCACGCCGGAATGGCGGATACATGGCAGGAGATAGCGGTGGGCGAACTGCCGGAAGGCGACACTACGCTCATCGTGCGTTACGCTTCCCTCAGCGGCTGCGACTCGGTCTATACACTCCGTCTGACCGTGCTGCCGATGATCACCACTTACGGCAACGACACCGTCACCCTCTGCGCCGGTGAGCGTTTCACCTACGAGGGAAAGACCTACCGCCGCTCTACCGTGGACTCCGTGCTCGTCAGCGAGCGTAATCAGTTTGGCGGCGACTCCATCGTCGAACTCGTGGTACGCGTACTGCCAATCATGCGCATGACGAACTACCTCACGATCTCCGAAGGCGACTCCGTCATCTGGCAGGACATCGACCTCAGCCTGCTCCCGGCGTGCGACACTACCCTGACGGTCACTTATTCCTCCGTCAACGGCTGTGACTCAATCTTCATCCTGAATCTGAAGATTGAAGATGTCAACAAAACAGGCGTGGACAATATCGACAGCCACGACCTCCAGCCGGCACAGAAGTTCTTCCGCAACGGACAGATGTACATCCGCAAGAACGGTCGCATCTACAATCTCCAAGGAATCAAAGTAAAAGAAGAGGAGAACTGATAGTTAATAGTTGGTTGTTTCTTAGTTAATAGTTGATTGTTAACCGTTGAACTATTGACGGAGGATAATTGACCGTTGACAAAGGATAGTTGAGAATCTTTCTCTGCTTGTATAGCAAAAAGTGCGAGGCGCAAGCCCCGCACTTTTTGTTTCATAATTTTCAATTTTCAGTTTTCAGTTTTCAATTTTCTACATTTTCCACTGGTCCAGCGTAGCGGTCAACTCATCGAAACACTTGGCTTTCGCTTTGCCGCGCACCTCGGCTATCTGCTTGTTCACAGCGTCGTTGTAGGTCTCGGCTTCCACGTTGCGGATCACGCCTAAGGCGATAGGCAGGTCGTCCTTTGCGTTTTGTGTCTCGTCCTTTTGAACCTCCAGGTTCCGGTCTTGCCCCATGAGGGCAAGGAGACGGTGAAGCGTCGGATCAGGCTGATGAGCGTCGTGTACGAGCACACGCGCGTCGTCTGCCGGCACAACAATCAGCTTCGGCACAAACGTTTGCGAGTCAATCTCGATGGCGAGACCTTTGTCGTTGTTCTTGCCGAAAATCATTTTCTCGCCGTGTTTGAGCACAATACTATGCTCGGCGCGTTGCTCACGGTCTGCTATCCACGCGTGCGTACCGTTGTTAAAGATCACGCAGTTAACCAGACACTCTACTATCGAGCAACCTTTGTGCTGCTGGGCTGCCACCAGACAATCGACGGTCGTCGGCATATCTACGTCCAGCGTTCTGGCGAAGAACGTACCGCGGGCACCCAGCACCAGTTCGGCGGGCACGAACGGACGCTCTACGGTACCAAACGGACTGGATTTGCTGACAAAACCTTTCGGACTCGTCGGCGAGTACTGTCCTTTGGTCAGACCATAGATACGGTTGTTGAACATACACACGTTCAGATCCACGTTCCTGCGGATCTCGTGGATGAAATGGTTACCGCCGATAGCCAGACAGTCGCCGTCTCCGCTCATCTGCCAAACGGTCAGTTCCGGGTGCGAAGTCTTGACGCCTGTTGCGATAGCGCCGCCGCGGCCGTGTATCGTGTTGAATCCGTATGTATTCAGATAGTGGGGCATTCGGCTTGAGCAACCGATACCGCTGATGACAGCCACTTCGTGTGTCGGGATTCCTATCTGCGCCATCGCTTTTTGCAGCGCCATACAGATAGCGTGGTCGCCGCAACCCGGGCAGAATCGTACGTATTGATCAGATTTGAATTGTGAAGCTTCCATATGAATGAATAATTAATAGTGTATAGTTAATATTTATTTTATTTTTGGATATTAGACTTCGTGGTTTTAATAATTGATATTAATAATTTTAGAATCTCGAGCGCATCTTTGTGAATGGATTCAAAACTATCATCTGAGATAATGTCTGAATCATGTAATAACTCCAGCCAATAGATTGTTTCATTAGTTTCTTTGAGGGCGATACTTAATTTACTAATAAAATCCTGTTTGCTTTGTGCATAAGTTGCCTCTCTGCAATTTGCGCCTATGGAAGAACCGGAACGAAGAAGTTGTTTGGATAGGACATATACATTTTTATTGGTTAGATATTTATACGCCTTTATGATTCTCAATGCGAACAAATAGGTCTTTTCCTCTAAAACTCCTATGTTTTGTTTGGAATTATCCATCACTTACACCCGCTTCACGAGATATTAATTATTAATTGTTAATTATTCACTCTGCACGAAGTGCACTATTCTTTCTACAGCGAACGGCTGTCCCTGGATCTCGTTATATTGTTCTATCTCAATCTCGGGGAACTGGCTTCTGAGGTAAGCCGCAAACTGACCGGTATTCAGCTCGCAGACAATCACGCGTTTGTATCCTCTCAGCACTTCGCGGGTGTTCTTCGGAAGCGGACAGATATAGTTGAAATGCGCCAAGTCGCACCCTAACTCATTGGCTGCTGCATGCAAATGGCCTTCGGTACTACCCCATCCTACCAGCAGCGTGTCCTTGGTGCATTTGCCCCCCAGTCCTTCACCGTGGATGACCTTCAGCTCGGGAATAGCATCGGCTATCTGCTCGATCTTATGTTTACGGGCAACAACCATCCGCTCGTGGTTCTCAGGGTTGGTGGAGATAGTGCCACGCTCGGCGTCACGCTCCAGACCGATATTCCTGTGCTCGTACCCTTCCAAGCCCGGGTACGCCCAGTAACGAACTCCACGCTCGTCACGCAGAGCCGGGTTGTATTTTCCTTTCAGTTCTTCCGGCACACTTTGCGGCTTGATCTCCGGCAGTTCCGCTAATTTCGGGATCCGCCACAGCGCCGTCCCGTTTGCCAGATAGGTATCGGTCAGCAACACTACGGGTGTCATATTTTCCAACGCTATCTTGCACGCCTCGTACGCGTAATCAAAACAGTTGGCGGACGAAGAGGCCGCAATCACCACTGCCGGACACTCACCGTTACGACCATAAAGTGCCTGCAGCAGGTCTGTCTGTTCGGTCTTGGTCGGAAGACCCGTACTCGGACCGCCACGCTGCACGTCGATAACCACTAACGGCAACTCCGCCATCACAGCCAGACCGACAGCCTCGCTCTTCAAACTCAGACCTGGGCCACTCGTGCTCGTGCAAGCCAGGTCGCCGGCAAAAGCCGCGCCGATAGCCGTGCACACACCGGCTATCTCGTCCTCGGCCTGAACAGCCATCACATTCATATCTTTGCGTCCTGCCAACTCGTGCAGGATATCCGTCGCAGGAGTAATAGGATACGAGCCCAAGAACAGCCGTTTGCCGGCTTTCTCTGCCGCCGCAATCAGTCCCCAGGCCGTCGCTTTGTTGCCCGCAATAGAGGTATATGTGCCCTTTGTACTTTGTACGTCCTTCCCTTGTACTTCCTCCAGGTGTACTTGCTGTACGTTGAGCGCAAGGTTCTGACCGTAGTTATAGCCGTCCACCATCACTTTGGTGTTCGGAGCCACAAGAGCCGGTTTCTTCTTGAATTTCTCCTCCAGCAGATGAATAGCTTTCTCCATCGGCTCGTCGAATAGCCAGTAGATCAGTCCCAACGCAAACATGTTCCGGCATTTCAGAACCGCTTTGTTGTCCATTCCGCTTTCTTTCAAAGCCTCTTTCGTGAGCGTGGTAAGCGCCACGGGCACAATCTGGACAGACTCGGGTACACCTAATTCCTCAAACGGATTGGCGGTGTGGTATTGGGCTTTCTCAAGGTCTTTGTCCGTCAGGCTGTCCGTATCCACGATCACGATAGCGTGACGGTGGTAGAGCGCGAACTGGTCGTCAAAACGCGCCTCGGGGTGGTTGAAATGCGAACCCAATGTACATACTTTGAGTGCAGCAGCGTTCATCGCCACCACCACATCCGCTTTGTCACCCGAGGTATAAACCTCCTTGCCTAATTCCACTTGGAAAGCACTCACGCCGCCCAGTGTCCCTTGCGGCGCACGAATCTCTGCCGGAAAATCCGGCAACGTGGAGATCTCGTTTCCCATTTCGGCTGCCAACTGCGCGAACATATTGCCCGTCAACTGCATGCCGTCACCCGAATCTCCGCAAAATCGAACTACAATATTTTTCACTGTTTTCTGTGTTTGGTATTAAATGTGTGCAAAATTACAACAAAAATTCGACATATGCAAATACAAACAGAGAATTTTGTTACATTTGCGGACAAAAAACAATAAAAATTTGCATATTTTAAAAAATTGTTGTATTTTTGCACTCAAATTAATTACTATCTGCGTAATACGGGTATATGAAAATAGCTATCTTTGGAAACGCGATGAAAAGCGAGACTTTGCAGGAGGTGCAGCACATTCTGCAGTTTATGTCCGACAAGGACGTAGAGGTGTATCTCTCGCAAGAATTAAGGCAGGAGCTCAACCTTCGCGAGTACGCCGGTTTCCCGGAACTGAACGGCGAATGGTCGGAAAGTGGAAGGTCTGCCTCTGAGATGATCAACGCTATTGATTTTGCCCTCTCGGTAGGCGGTGACGGTACGTTCCTCACCAGTGCAGCGGCTATCGGGCAGAAGAATATCCCGATACTCGGCATCAACTGCGGACATTTGGGATTCTTAGCCGAGGTGCAGAGCCAGGACGTGGATATGATTCTGCACAAGCTGATGGAAGGACAATACACTATCGAGCAACGACGCCTTCTGAACGTGACAGTTCTGGACAACCGAGGCAACAAACGCGAGGGACTGATCATGGCTCCCAACGCGTTGAACGAGATTGCGATTCTCAAGGAAGGTCTGAGTAGTATGATCACCATCGAGCTGAAGGTCAACGGCGAGCATCTGCACACTTATCACTCCGATGGTCTGGTCATCGCCACGCCGACAGGCAGCACGGCCTACAACCTATCTATCGGCGGCCCGCTGATGGTCCCGCAGAGCCGTGGTATCATCCTAACCCCTATCGCTCCGCATAGCCTGACGGTCAAGCCGATTGTGGTGCCAGACGACTGGAGGTTCGACATCCGGGTGGAGAGCCGTTACGATGCGTTTATGGTTTCCGTCGATGGACGCAGCCAGAGCCTCAGCACAGACGTGACGCTGCATATCGAACGCGCCCCGTACACCGTCAAGGTCGTACAGATAGGAGACAACAGTTTCCTCAAATCGCTCAAAGCGAAGCTGAATTGGGGAAAGTAGGGGGAACATTGAAAATTGAAAACTGAAAATTAACGAATTTGTAAATCGTAAATAATTTTGATGCTTAATTCAATCGTTTGGGACGTAGATCCCATTCTTATACATTTCGGAGACGGAGGAATACGCTGGTACGGCCTGCTTTGGGCAATCGGTATTTATATTTGCTGGGTGATCAATGAGCGGATGTACAAACGGGAGAATTGTCCGGCAGAATGGTCTGATCAGCTCTTTTTCTGGATCACGATAGGTGCTATCGTCGGTGCTCGTTTGGGGCATTGCTTATTCTACGAGTGGCATCAATACGGCAACCCGTGGTATTTGTTCAACTGGGAATTTACGTACCGGAATCCTTATATCGAGCACCCTTTGTGGATGCTTAAGATCTGGGAAGGCGGTTTGGCAAGTCACGGAGGAACGATCGGCATCATCATCGCAGCCGTCTTGCTCAATAAATACCGTTTCAGCCGTTACCCGCAGTTCGGCACCAGTTGGCTGTGGATCCTTGATCGGCTCTGCGTAGGTGTGTGCGTCACGGGTTTTCTGATTCGTTTGGGCAACTTATTCAACAGCGAGATATACGGCGGACCGACCGACCTGCCGTGGGGATTCATCTTCGTCCGCGACGGTCAAACCGTCCCCTGCCACCCGACGCAGATATACGAAATGCTCTATTGCTTAGCAGCGTTGGCTGTTACTTGGCCTCTGTATTGGTACACCGATGCACGCCGTCGCGAAGGACTGCTGCTCGGCGTGTTCTTCGAAATCGTGTTCGTCACCCGCTTCCTGCTGGAGTTTATCAAGAACGACCAGGAAGCCTTCGAGGCAGGACACGTGCTCAATATGGGACAACTGCTCAGTATCCCATTTATCCTCCTGGGCGCGTACCTTATTATACGCGCGTATAAAAGACCGCTCAGTCCCGTGGTGGAGAAACAGCCGGAAAGTCTCGATCCTAAGTACAGACAAAATGCGAAAGTAAAAAAATGAGGAAATGCGAAAATGAATAAATCTGATCTTAGAATCATATTTTTAGGCACGCCGGAGTTTGCTACGGCAAGTCTGCGTGCGTTGGTAGAAGGCGGTTACAACGTGGTAGCCGTGGTTACTATGCCGGACAAACCAGCCGGACGCGGACACCAAATGCAGTTCTCGGACGTCAAGAAATACGCATTGGAAGCAGGTATTCCTGTGCTACAACCGGAAAAACTGAAAGACGAAGCGTTTGTGGAAGAACTGCGTTCGTACCACGCCGATCTGCAGATCGTAGTGGCGTTTCGCATGTTGCCCGAAGTTGTTTGGGCAATGCCGCGTTTAGGTACATTCAACATCCACGGTTCGTTGCTCCCGCAGTACCGCGGTGCAGCGCCAATCAACTGGGCAGTGATAAACGGCGACAAAGAGACCGGACTGACCTCTTTTATGCTCAAGCATGAGATAGACACAGGCAACATGATCCTGCAGGAACGTATCCCCATCGGTGACGATGAGAACGTCGGCTCTGTACACGACCGGCTGATGGAATTAAGCAAGAAAATGGTACTGAACACGGTGGATCTCATCATAGATTGCGAGAACAAAGGCATTGCTCTACCTACAACACCGCAGCCCGAATCCTCGGAACTGCGACCCGCGCCGAAGATCTTCAAAGAGGATTGCGAGATCAATTTTGCGGACAAAACCGCCGAAGAGGTACACAACTTCGTCCGCGGACTGAGTCCGTATCCGGCAGCATGGGCGAACCTCACTATCAACCAACAGACCTTCGAGAACGTCAAGATCTATAAGGTCGAAATATCGAAATATCGAGATACCGAGATATCGAAGAAAGATATCATCATCCCCTGCAAAGAGGG
This sequence comes from uncultured Bacteroidales bacterium, assembly GCA_900319645.1. Lineage (GTDB taxonomy): Bacteria > Bacteroidota > Bacteroidia > Bacteroidales > Paludibacteraceae > Colicola. Next base: position 114,523 of record ONPG01000002.1, on the reverse strand, counting down.
CGCAGTGCGTATCCTCGAACTGCAAGTGCCCGGCAAAAAACGAATGGAAACCAAGGCATTCCTCAACGGGATAAAATAGTTACGTAATCTCGAAATATCGTCAATCCTCATTTTAAATTTTCCTGAAATTGAACTATTTAGCACTCATAGATAAGTATTACGGCGGGCAGGCAGAGTTGCGGCACGTGTTGGTGACACACAGCCGACAAGTAGCCGACCGTGCGCTGCAAATCGTCGATCGGCACCCGCAGTGGGTTGCAGACGGGTTGGTGGACCGTACGTTCGTCGAAGAGGCTGCGATGCTGCACGATATAGGTATTTTCTACTGCAACGCGCCTAAGATCCACTGCCACGGTACGCACACATACATCGAGCACGGTTATTTAGGTGCGGAACTGTTGCGCAACGAAGGGTTTCCAAAGCACGCACTCGTTGCAGAACGACACACTGGGACAGGTATCACCATCGAGCAGATTATTCGCGAAGATCTCCCTATTCCTGAACGGGACTACTGCCCCCAGTCGCTCGAAGAGAAGATTGTTTGCTACGCCGACAAGTTCTACTCAAAAAGCCACCTCGGCGAAGAAGTGGCTTTAGACAAAATCAAATACAATATCTGGAAATACGGTTCCGAGGCGTTCAACCGCTGGCAGGAACTCGTTATTCTTTGCGAAGGTTGATCCTCCGCCGTTTACCGGAATTTATGCGCAAAACCGATTGAGAGCAGTTCACGGAACTGTATCTTGGGGCGCGTATCACCTTTCATAATCACCGAGCTGTCGAATCGGGGATGGATTATCGCCCGGGCGGAGAAGAAACGGTTGATAATAAAATCGCAGTTGATCTCCAGGTCCAGTTCGATGTCCTGGTAGTTGGTGTACATATAGAACTTACCGTCCAGCTGCACCTCGCGCACAGGTTTCCATTTATACTCCACACGCACAGCGCTACCTACGTTGTTCTGCGTCCGTTCGCCTTCTTTCAATCCGTAGTCGGTCACGAGCACGTGAGCGGTGTCGTTGACGTGAACCAGTTTGTACGCCAAGGGAGATACGGTGATACTCAGGTTCTTAACCGGCTTGAAATCCACACCGGCGGTTGCCGTGAAACGCAACGGCGAGAACGGAGCGGATTTCATGTTCATCGAGTTGGATTTGTAGGTGGGCAGAAAACGCGTCTCAAACTCCATCGAAACCGAGGCGAAGATCTTCTCCACAACCTTGAGGTTCGCTTTGGTGTAGAGACGGAAGAGATCGTCGGTGGTGTTCACTTTGTGGAGCGAGTCAGCCGAGATGGTAGAGCCGCCCATTCGCCATTCGCCGGTATTCTCCCATGTAAAACGGTCGGTAATATAGTTGACCTGCCCCTTGGCTATTCCCATAGCAGCGAAACTGGACGAACCGCCTTGATACCAGTTGTCGGTAACGTAGTTCTGCGTCACTTGCAACATCACCGTCGCCTCTTTGCGCCAAGGCGTGCGCATATTGCGGATCGCCAACAGGACGTCGTTTCGGTCCTCCACCTCGTCCTTGACCCACGATTTCTCGACCTCGATGGCTGGTATCTTCGCCTCCACCTGTTGCACGAACTGGGCGTTTACCACGCGGATCGAATCAAGCCTTGCCGCTTCGCGTTGGAGCGAATCAAGCAGAATACGTTCCTCGGGGGTCAGCACGTAAGCCGTGTCTCCTTCGTACAAGTCGGCACTCTGCTTCGCCACCAGATCCAACAGCAGGAGATCGATATCTGCGGTTTTCTGCTGGGTGTCAATACGAAACGTGTCGGCGTACTGAATCACACGCCCTTCGTACATGGTGGTACTATCGTTTTGTGCCGCCACAAACGTGACGTCACAAAACAACAACCCTATTACAAACGGGAATCTCAAATGCCTGCGGGATTCATTTTGCCGTGACATTGTTTATACTTCTTGCCGCTTCCGCATGGGCATGGATCGTTCGGACGAGGCCGCTTATCTACGTGAATCGGCTCGGGACGAGCGTTCTCACGCGTGTCACGACCTGCTGCTGCAGCGGCTCCGCTGGCTTGGGCGGCCTGCTGTACAGCATCTTTCTGCGTGCGGTAACGGCTGTAATCCATGCGGCGTTGCTGTTGAGCCTGTTGTACGCGATCCGGCTCCTGAGTGTGGATCTGACCGCGAAGCAAGATTGCTATCGCACGCCGGTTGAGGTTGTCCAGCATTCCTTTGAAGATATTGAACGACTCGAGTTTGTAGATCAACAGCGGGTCTTTCTGCTCATAGGAAGCGTTCTGAACACTCTGCTTGAGGTCATCCAACTGACGCAGATGCTCTTTCCACTCGTCGTCGATCACGAACAGCAACATCCGCTTCTCGAACTCCTTCACCACGTCCTTGCAGTGGCTCTCTGCCGCCGCCTTGAGGTTGACGGAGATGTTATAAACACGTTTGCCGTCTGTAATCGGGATAAGGATGTTCTCATACATCTGTCCTTTCTCCTCATACACTTTCTGAACCACCGGATCTGCCACCTGCATCAGTTTGTCCATTCGGCGTTTGAAACTGTCGAGTGCTGCTTCAGCCAGACGGTCACTCAACTCCTGACGTTTGCCGCGGCTGAAAGTGTCCTCATCGAAAGGCACTTCAATCGCAAAAGCCTGCAAGGTGTCGGCTTTCAGTCCTTCGTAGTCGCTTGCCGTCTTGGCGTCAGCCACGATATTCTCTGCAATCTCGTAGATCATGTTGGTGATATCCACGCCGATACGCTCTCCCATGAGTGCGTGACGACGCTTGGCGTAGATGAGGTTACGCTGCTGGTTCATGACATCATCGTATTCGATCAGGCGCTTACGGATACCGAAGTTGTTCTCCTCCACTTTCTTCTGCGCACGCTCGATAGAGCTGGAGATCATCGAATGCTCGATCATCTCGCCTTCCTGGAATCCCATTCTGTCCATCACACCTGCGATTCTTTCGGAGCCGAACATACGCATGAGGTCGTCCTCCAGCGATACGTAGAACACGGAACTACCCGGGTCACCCTGACGTCCGGCACGTCCGCGCAACTGACGATCCACACGGCGGCTCTCGTGACGCTCTGTACCGATAATTGCCAAACCGCCCGCCGCTTTGACCTCAGGTGTCAGTTTGATATCGGTTCCACGACCTGCCATGTTGGTGGCGATCGTTACGACACCTGCACGTCCTGCCTCGGCTACGATCTGCGCCTCCTGCTGGTGGAGTTTGGCGTTGAGGACGTTGTGCTTGATCTTGCGGAGGTTCAACATGCGGCTGAGCAATTCCGAGATCTCCACGCTGGTCGTACCCACCAGAACAGGTCTGCCCTGCTCCACCATATTAACAACTTCGTCGATGACGGCGTTGTATTTCTCGCGTTTGGTGCGATAGATACGGTCGTTCATATCGTTGCGGGCGATAGGTTTGTTGGTCGGGATTACCACTACATCGAGTTTGTATATATTCCAGAACTCACCCGCCTCGGTCTCAGCGGTTCCGGTCATTCCCGCAAGTTTGTTGTACATGCGGAAGTAGTTCTGCAACGTGATCGTAGCAAAAGTCTGCGTTGCGCCCTCTACCTTCACGTTCTCCTTGGCCTCGACCGCCTGGTGCAAACCGTCCGACCAGCGACGACCTTCCATCACACGGCCTGTCTGCTCATCCACGATCTTCACCTCGCCGTTATCGATGATATAATCCACATCTTTCTCGAACAAGGTATAGGCTTTGAGCAACTGGTGTACGGTGTGTACACGCTCGGATTTGATGCTGTAGTTGGTCAGTATCTCGTCTTTCTTCTGCTGGCGCTCGTCGGCGGAGAGACCTGTTTCGTTCTCCAGTTCCGCCATTTCCGAACCCACGTCCGGCAGAACGAAGAAATCCGGGTCGTCGGTAGTTCCGGTCAGGGCGTCAATACCTTTGTCGGTCAGCTCGATGGATTTGTTCTTCTCGTCGATGACGAAATAGAGTTCATCGGTTGCCACGTGCATATTCCGCTCGTTCTCCTGGAGATAGAACTCCTCGGTCTTCTGCATGCGCACTTTCACACCGGGTTCTGAGAGATATTTGATGAGCGCCTTGCTCTTTGGCATACCTTTGAACGAACGGAACAGAGCCAGTTCACCGGCTTCTTTCTCTTTCTCGTCCGAAGAATCCATTTTCGCCTTCGCCTCGGCAAGCAACTTCGTCGTCAGCGTCGTTTGCTGGCGTACTAAGTTCGCCACGCGGTCTTTGTATTCGTCGAACATCTGGTCCTCGCCTCGGGGAACCGGACCGCTGATGATCAACGGTGTACGGGCATCGTCAATCAGGACGCTATCCACCTCATCCACTATCGCGTAGTTGTGTCCGCGCTGCACAAGGTCAAGCGGCGAAGTAGCCATGTTATCACGCAGGTAATCGAATCCGAACTCATTGTTGGTTCCGAACGTGATATCGCAAGCGTAAGCTTTGCGGCGTTCGTCAGAGTTAGGACGGTGTTTATCGATACAATCCACCGTCAGACCAAGGAACATATAAATCGGGCCGTTCCACTCGCTATCACGTTTGGCGAGGTAGTCGTTGACCGTCACTACGTGTACACCTTCGTGCGTCAGGGCGTTGAGATAAACAGGCAGCGTCGCCACGAGGGTCTTACCTTCACCCGTCGCCATCTCGGCTATCTTGCCTTGGTGCAAAACGACACCACCAAACAACTGCACGTCGTAGTGGATCATGTCCCAAGTCACTTCGTTACCGCCCGCCATCCAGTGGTTGTGATAAACGGCTATCTCTTTGGGAGCCGGCTTGGCTAAATCGCCCACCGTGTAATCCTCTGTATTGGCAGGTGCAACGGATTTAATCTCCACAAAATCGAACCGCGGGTCTGCCGCCAGATCTTTATCCATCTGGGTCGCGGTCACCTCTACGGTCTCGTTCTGGGCAAAACGCCGCGCTGTGGACTTGACGATGGCGTAAGCCTCCGGAAGAATCTCATTCAGCACTTTCTCGTACTGTTCTTTGATTTCCTTCTCCAGTTTGTCCACTTCGTTGTAAATCTTCTCACGCTGCTCGATCTCGGTGCCTTCGATAGAAGCCTTGAGGTCGGCAATACGTTTTTTCTTGTCCGCCACAGCCGCCTGAAGTTTATCCATCAGCGCCCAACTGTGTGCACGCAACTCGTCGTTGCTCAGCTGGTCGATTTTCTCGTACTCAGCCTTAATCTGATCCACTATCGGCTGAATGGCGCGCATATCTTTCTGCGCCTTGTTGCCGAACAGTTTCGTAATAATTTCTAAAAAGTTCATATCTCGTTTCTATATTTACATTATAATCCCCCGCTTTTCCGGGCTCTAATCTCCGCTCATCCGGGCATCTGATTCATGTGCATTGTTCTGCGTTATTTATATATAAGTTTTGCGCACACGCACATAAAAAGCGGTGCAAAGTTACTGCTTTTTTTTGATATATGCAAATTTACCTTCATTTTTATTGCACAAAAGCTATACCAAAAGAAAAAACTGCCATTTTGTCAGCCTTTTTCTTTCCGTTTCCTCCTTTTCCGTTCCCCTTTCCGTTTCCATCTTCCGTTTCCATCTTCCGTCCCCCTTTCCGTTTCCATCTTCCGTCCCGCCCCCATTCCCTTCCCCAGCCTCGTCTCGTTAGGATGGGGTTGGCATCTGTTTATATAAATGCGGGATGTTATCCCGCGTCTCTCTCATCGCCCTTCCCGCCCCCGTTCCCATCCCGCCTCCCCATTCCCTTCCCGCCTCCCCGTTTCCTTCTCCAGCCTCGTCTCGTTAGGATGGGGGGCATCTGTTTATATAAATGCGGGATGTTATCCCGCGTCCCTCTCATCGCCCCCCCCCCGCGTCCCTCTCATCGTCCTTTCCCCCGCGCCCCTTTCCCATCCCGCCTCTCCGTTCCCCCGCCTCTCTCCCATTGTGGAAGGGTCGGGCTATGGTTACCTCGTGGTGGGTTTTTGTTGGTTAAAATAGCGTGATTATAGCGTTATTATAGCGTGATTATAGCGTGATTAGCGGCTCGATACCTTGACGACAAACCGAAAATACACACCTTTCTACACCCCGGAACGCAAACTCAAAATGGCCAAAATGCGTAAAATTTGCAAAAAAAAGCAGAAATATTTGCGTAATCAAAAAAAAAGCAGTAACTTTGCACGCTTTTTTGTCGAGTGTGTCTCGCACATGAGAAAAATAGCATTTTATATTTTTCGCGGATTAGGCTCGTATAAGTGTCTTTTCGTATAAAGACCGCCGCACCGCACTAACATTCAAACAAACGTATTACATGTACGCAATTGTAGAAATGAAAGGCCAGCAGTTTAAAGTAGAAGCTGGCAAAAAACTGTTCATCAACCGCATGAACGAGCTCGAGAAGGGCGCAACGGTTGAGTTTGAGAACGTGCTGCTCATCGACCAAGATGGCAAAGTTAAAGTAGGCGCTCCCTACGTGAAAGGCGCTAAAGTGGTTTGCGAAGTGCTCGACAACGAGTGCCGTGGCGAGAAAATCCTTGTTTTCCACAAGAAACGTCGCAAAGGCTTCCGCAAACTCAATGGTCACCGTCAGGATCTGACCAACGTAGTAGTTAAAGAAATTGTTATTGCTTAAAAAGAAAGGACAACCAGTATGGCTCACAAGAAAGGTGTCGGTAGTTCCAAGAACGGCCGTGAATCAGAAAGCAAACGTCTTGGCGTGAAGATCTTCGGTGGTCAATTCGCAAAGGCAGGTAACATCATCGTACGTCAGCGTGGTACCGTACACAATCCCGGTGAAAACATGGGAATGGGTAGCGACCACACGCTGTTCGCGCTCTGCGACGGAATCGTTAATTTCCGCAAGCGTCGCGACAACAAATCGTACGTCTCCATCCAGCCGGTTGCTGCAGAAGCTTAATCGGCGAGAGAGAAATCACCATCTCCCACCGAAGCTTCGGCTCTGGTGGGAGATTTTTGTTTGAATTTATTGACAATAGTATAAGGACAATGGAATAAAGACTTATTACTATCGACTGACACATTTTTGTCTTTTGTCTTTTAGCGAAGCGGTCTTTATTCTTTTAATGAAATGGTCTAATTTATGTTAACATTAAAACAAATCTATGACGATAAAACCCGTGTGATTGCGGGTTTGGAGAAAAAGCATTTCGCCGGAGCTACGGAAGCCATCGAGGAAGTGTTGCGTCTGGACGCCGAGCGCAAAGCAGCACAGCAACAGAAAGACGCAGCTTCTGCCGAAATGAACAAAATCAGCAAATCGATAGGTGCTCTCATGGCAAAAGGCCAGCGTGCCGAAGCCGAAGAGGCCAAAGCACAGACAGGTGCACTCAAAGCACAAATCGCTGAGTACGACGTGAAAATGTCCGAAGCAGAAGAGGCACAAACCAAACTGCTGCTCACGATTCCGAATATCCCGTACGACATCGTGCCCGAAGGTGCTTCCGCCGAGGACAACCTGGCTGTCACTATCGGCAACTGGCCCAACCAATCGATGATGGATGCGATCGCCAAGAACGGCGCAGTAGCGCTGCGTGATTGGGACAGCGAGACGGATGAGAAAATCGCCGCCGAGCGTATAGCCCAGAGCGAGAAACTGGCGCACTGGGATCTCGCCAAGAAATACAACCTGATTGATTTTGACCTGGGAGTAAAGATCTCGGGAGCCGGTTTCCCCGTATATATCGGTCAAGGCGCAAGATTACAGCGCGCACTCATCAATTTCTTCCTCGCCGAAGCCAACAAAGCCGGCTACACAGAGATTATGCCGCCGACGGTAGTGAATGCTGCTTCGGGCTACGGAACAGGTCAACTGCCCGACAAAGAGGGACAGATGTACCACTGCGAAGTGGATGACCTCTATCTCATCCCGACCGCCGAAGTGCCGGTAACCAACCTCTACCGCGACGTCATCATCGACGAGAAAGAGCTGCCGATCAAGAACTGCGCTTACACAGAGTGCTTCCGCCGCGAGGCTGGCTCGTACGGCAAGGACGTTCGTGGTCTCAACCGTCTGCACGAGTTCTCCAAGATCGAGATCGTGCGTATCGACACACCCGAACACTCCGACGCTTCACACAAAGAGATGCTCGCACACGTAGAAGGTCTGCTTCAGAAACTCGAACTCCCGTATCGTATTCTCCGTCTCTCCGGAGGCGACATGTCGTTCACCGCTGCCCTCTGCTACGACTTCGAAGTCTATAGCGAAGCACAACATCGTTGGCTCGAAGTTTCTTCGACCTCCAATTTCGACACCTACCAGGCAAACCGCCTCAAGTGCCGTTACCGCCGTACGGAGGATAAGAAAGTGACACTCTGCCACACGCTGAACGGCTCTGCGCTTGCACTCCCGCGTATCGTAGCTGCCCTTCTGGAGAACAACCAGACACCCGAAGGCATCCGCATCCCTGCCGCACTCCAACCGTTCTTCGGCGACGACATGATACGTTGAAAGATATTGAAATGAAAAAAATCGTCCTTCGGGGCGATTTTTTTTGCATATGTAAAAAAAAAGTAGTAAATTTGCAGCGGAATTAAAAAGATGTCGTTTATGCAAACAGCGTTATTAATCATATTGGTCGTAGCCATACTGATTTTTGGCTTCTGGCTGATTCAGTACTCACAGTTCCGCAACGAGGAGAAAAAACGCCAGTTTGAACTCAAAAGGGAGAGCCAGAAAGCTATATCTCCCATTCGTCTGCGTGCCTACGAGCGCCTGGCGCTCTTATTAGAGCGCACTACGCCCGAACACCTAATCATGGAGTTGCGTGCCAAAGAGCCCGAAGCCATGAGTTCTTGGACCATCGGACAGATGCAGCAATATCTCTTGCAAGCCATCCGCGCGGAGTTTGACCACAATCAAAGCCAGCAGATATACGTGAGCGACGAAGTGTGGAGCCATCTTATCCATGCACGGGACGAGATGGCAGCATTCGTGGTGGGAATAGCCTCCAAAATGCCCAAAGACGCTACCACAATGGACTACGCAAAAACTCTCCTGACCGCTTACGCGGAAAACGGAACTACGCCCAACGAAGTAGCTATGGAGGAACTGAAAAACGAGGCGAAGTCGCTTATGTAAGCTGAAAATCTGAAAACGGAAAGATGAATAACGAAAGGAGACATAGCAGATGGTTGTTAGGATGGATAATCCTTTCCGTTTTCTCTTTTCCTTTTTCCATTCTCCGTGCGCACGAAACCCAGACCGACACGGCGAATGTGAACAAAGTATATCAAGGCATGACGGTCAAACTGGATTTGGGTGCCACTGTCCTCGACCTGATTGTCCACAAAGGATACGTGCAGCACTACGAAGCCGGCATCAACTGGAGGCTGATCAACCGCCTCTACCCTACTTTCGAAGCCGGCTACGCCGGTACATTGCCCGCCACGGCCTCTCTACCCACGCGAGGCGAACTGACACAAGGCGATTCGCTCCACTACCGCGGGCAAGGAGGATTCTTCCGCGTGGGACTCGATATCAACCCGCTCAAGAAAAGTGCCGCCACGTCGCCTCACGCACTACTGGTGGGCGTACGACTTGGAACGGCTGTCCAACACATGCGGCAGGAGAACACCCGCACAGCCGCATTGCCCTATTACGGCACACGCGCGGATTGCTGGGGAGAAGTGGTCGCAGGATGTCAGGTCGATGTCTATAAAGGTTTTACAATGGGGTGGATGCTACGCATGAAATTCCTCTTTACCCGCCAGAAAACCACCGACCGCGTAGAAGCCCTCGCCTATCCTCTTTATATCCCGGGCTACGGTTCACGCGACGACATGGCTTGGGGAATGAGTTACTATATCGGATACAGGTTTTAGGGGAGAAATTATAAATCAAAGAATTTATAAATCAATAACACTACAATATTATGGAAAAGACACAAGTTTTGAATCGTGCAGCGGATAACATCCGTATCCTGGCTGCTGCAGCAGTAGAGAAAGCTAAGAGTGGTCACCCGGGCGGAGCCATGGGAGGCGCAGACTTCATCAACGTCCTCTTTAGCGAGTTCCTCGAATACGACCCGGACAATGCCGCGTGGGAAGCACGTGACCGTTTCTTCCTCGATCCGGGACACATGGCGCCGATGCTCTACGGACAACTCTGCTTAGCCGGAAAGTTCACGCTCGAAGACCTCAAGAACCTCCGTCAATGGGGTTCGGTCACACCCGGACACCCCGAGCGTGAGATTGAGCGAATGATTGAGAATACATCCGGTCCGCTCGGTCAGGGACACACGTTTGCTGTCGGAGCAGCCATCGCAGCCAAGTGGTTCAACCAGCGTTACGGAGAGATCCACAACCCGACCATCTATGCTTTCATCTCGGATGGCGGTGTACAAGAAGAGATCTCGCAAGGCGCAGGTCGTCTGGCAGGACACCTCGGGCTTGATAACCTCGTTATGTTCTATGATAGTAACACGATTCAGCTATCTACGGGTTGTGGCGAAGTGACCTCCGAAGATGTCGCCGCCAAATACAAAGCGTGGGGATGGTACGTACAAGAAATCCCGGGTAACGATCCCGATGCGATCCGCGAGGCTATCATCAAAGCCAAAGCCCACAAAGGCGAGCCGTCGCTCATCATCGGTCATACGACCATGGGCAAAGGCTGCGTGACCGCGGAAGGTGCTAACTGGGAAGGTAAATGTTCGACTCACGGCGCGCCGCTCTCCAAAGCCGGTGCATCCTTTGAGAAGACCATCGAGCACCTCGGCGGAAACCCAGAAGACCCGTTCCAAATCTTCCCCGAAGTGAAGAAACTATACGACGACCGTGCGGCGGAACTGCGTGAGTTGTGCAACAAGAAATACGAGGTTTACTACGAGTGGAAGCAGGCTAATCCGCAGGCTGCCAATGAATACGAGACCTTCATGTCCGGCGAGACGCCGTGCATCGATTGGAGTCTGATCCAGCAGAAAGCCGGAGCAGCTACCCGCAACGCAAGCGGTGTGGTTCTCTCCTTCCTCGCAGAGAACGTGGGCAATATGATTGTTTCTTCCGCGGACCTCTCGAACTCCGACAAGACCGATGGTTTCCTCAAGAAAACCCACGCCTTCAAGAAAGGCGATTTCTCTGGCCAATTCCTCCAAGCAGGTGTGTCCGAACTCACTATGGCGTGCGTCATGATCGGTATGGCGCTCCACGGCGGAATCATCCCTGCCTGCGGTACGTTCTTCGTCTTCAGCGATTATATGAAACCCGCGGTACGTATGGCGGCCCTCATGGAACTGCCGGTTAAGTTCATCTGGTCGCACGACGCCTTCCGTGTCGGCGAAGATGGTCCGACCCACGAACCTGTAGAGCAAGAAGCACAGATCCGTCTCATGGAGAAACTGCACAACCACTCCGGCAAACCCTCGATGCTCGTTCTCCGTCCCGCCGATGCCGAAGAAACGACGCTCGCTTGGCGTGCAGCGATCGAGAACACCGATACCCCGACTGCACTTATCCTCAGCCGTCAGGACATAGCTCCGGTGCCTAATGTCAACCTCGAAGGCTTCCGCAAAGGAGCATATATCGTGAGTCAAGACGAGAATCCGCAAGTAGTTCTCTTGGCATCGGGAAGCGAAGTAAGTACGTTGTTAGCAGGCGCAGAGTTGCTCCGCGCAGAAGGTATCCGCTTGCAGATCGTCAGCGTTCCGAGCGAAGGTCTCTTCCGTGAGCAACCCAAAGAGTACCAAGATGCCGTTCTCCCGAAAGGCGTTAAGCGTTTCGGTATGACCGCAGGTCTGCCCTGCACGCTCGAAGGTCTCGTCGGCGAAAACGGTGCCATCTGGGGTCTCAACTCCTTCGGTTTCTCCGCTCCGTACAAGGTCCTCGACGAAAAACTCGGCTTCACCGCCCAGAACGTCTATGACCAAGTAAAGAAGCTGCTGTAAGAATACCACAAAACGATGGACGATAATTTTGCCATACAACTGTTTGAAGGAAAGCGTGTCCGCATCGTGTGGGATGCCGAGCAAGAAAAGTACTATTTCTCTGTCGTAGATATAGTACAGGTGTTAACGGATAGTACCAATCCGACAGACTATTTGAAGAAGTTACGCAAGCGTGATCAAGAAGTTGGATTGTTCCTAGGGACAAATTGTCCCCAGGTAATGATGATGACCCCAACAGGAAAGAAAAGACTTACACTGGCGGCTGATTTACAAGGTATTTTCCGTCTCATTCAGTCTATTCCATCTAAGAAAGCGGAGCCTGTCAAACAATGGTTGGCAAAATTAGGCGAGCAGCGCATAGACCAGATGATTGATCCGGAGCTGACCTTCCAAATGGCGGTAGAGGATTATCGCCGCCAAGGTTATTCCGACAAATGGATTAACGAAAGGATGCGCTCCATCGAGATGCGCAAAGAGTTGACGGACGAATGGCATCGTGCAGGTATCACAGAGCAGAAGGATTTTGCAATTCTCACAAATGTCCTCACGCAGGCTTGGAGCGGAATGACCACCGGTGAATACAAACGCCACAAAGGTCTGACCAAAGAGAACCTGCGTGATAACATGACAAATGTGGAACTGGCGCTAAACACGCTTGCAGAAGTGACCGCCACGGAAATATCCCGTCAGCGTAATCCCAAAGGCATGGCTCAGAGCCGCCAAACAGCTAAAGAAGGTGGCGAGGTAGCTCGCAACGCACGCGCTGACATCGAGAGTCGTTTAGGTCATTCCGTCATCTCATCTGAACGCGCTTCGGACCACATCCGCCCCATAGAAGAAAAAGGCAAAGCAGAATTGCCATTCGAAGACAAGGAAAATAAATAGATGACCCATACGCAAGAAATTGAAGATTTTGGTCTTAGAATGTAGAAAGCAAACGTATTTTAAAAGGATAAAATAATCGTCCACTCTCCGAACGGAGCTTCCGATCACTCCGGGAAAGGAGAAAGAAAAAATCTGCATCAAAAGTGCAGATTTTTTTTGCAAACTCGATTTTTACGACAATACCCTTGCATAATTCAAAAAAAAGTAGTAACTTTGCAGCCGAAAGTTGCAAAGACATGCGAAACGACACAGACATATTTTCGTTGGAAAGCACTTTGTCGGCATTTTTTGATTGTGTCACCAAGAGCAATCTAAAGGGGTCAGCATATCCTTATTTGGATGCGATGACCACTCTCTTCTATGGTGAAACAAATGCGCTGATAGTGCCGTTTGCATTGGACGACGAATCTACGGCGAGTGTTATTGCGCAACTGAAAGAACACCTGCAACCTTATGTGCCAGAGCTATTAAAGTCGCTTAATATGCCGCTGACTTATTTGCTGGACGAATTGATTTGTAACATTCAGCAACATGCCCAAACGGACAAAGGCTATGCGTATTTGATGTACAACAAAGCGGCAAAAAACATTGAGATCATTATTGCAGATTTCGGTATAACTATATATGGAAGCTATGTAGCGGCACAAAAACACCTTGACAAATTAGGAGATAGCGATGCCGATGCCCTTAATCTCGCGCAAAACGGATATTCTGTAAAAAACCTGCCGGACACAGAGAACCGAGGTTATGGCATCTCTTCGAATATGAAAATGGTGGTGGATGGACTAAAGGGCGAGTTTGCCGTATTATCGGGAAGCGCTTTATTGCTGCAAGCGGCAAATAACCGTAAGATCCTCGCCTTGCCGCCGGAGATAGATTTTAAGGGCACAATGATTATGGTACGTATTCCAGCACAAGTGCCCGATGGTTTTAACCTATATGATTACATGAGTTGAGTATGAAACAGATTATTAACATACAAGAACAATATGGCGCTGAGTTGCACACGCGTCAAATGATGGAGCGTTTGGCTGCTTCGTTGAGTCCAGAGAACGAATATCTGTTGGATATGGAGGGTGTAGAGCAAATCTCCCGTTCGGCAGCAGATGAACTCTACAACCTCACGCATAGCGAAATGCATGTGGATTTGATCAATCTGGAACCATTTGTAGAGAAGATGCTCTCTGCTGTCACCAAAGGTCGTTTCCTTCCGCGTCAACACACGGCAGGTGACATGCCAATTATCCATTGTGCCACCATCGGCAGCGTCCAACGCCAACTGATGGCAAAATAAAATCATCGTCCCTCTCCGAGACGGTGCTTCTGAGCACTCAGGGAAAGGAGAAAACAACAAAAAGACATAAACCGCGCAAAGCGTTGCGCAAAACATATTGAAAAAGCGTTTACACGCTTGTAATCTGATTTCTCGAAATGTAGGAAGTTGAGAGATAGTTATTCAGAGAACAAGTAAGTAGATGCTCACGAGTGTACAACTCGCCCACACTATTGGACAATTCTAATAGTGTGTTGGCGGATATATACACGGCGCGAGTTTCTGTTTGCATATCTGATAACTAAGGCATTTCCTACAGCCTCGAGAAACGGATAACAAATAGTTATTCGCGTTTTTTGTTGTATATTCAAACAATTAATTATAAACGGAGTAAGCCGAAAATCCGATGAAGAGTAGGCAAATCAAAAACAGTTTAATATTATGGCAAATAAACTTATTGACATTGAATGTCCAAAATGTAAACATTCATTTAAGTATGATGTAATCAAGAATCTCAGTAATTTTGAACTAGAGAGGAATGAAGTAGGAACTAAAGAAGGTATGGGAGAAAGACAATTTTTCGTAGGCACAATCTATTGTGAAAAATGCGAGGCACCCCTTGAGTTGCGATTCACGCTATATCCTTTTGATGATGTTGAGGATTATGAGATACGTGAAATAGAAGAGATAGAAGAATGCAGAGGTTCGAAAAGGAATAATCAAACGAATTATCATACCGATCCATTATTTTGAAAATGAAAATCAAACTATTTGCCCTATTGCTCGCTGTAGCAGCAAGCATAGGGATAAGTTGGGCAGAAACGACACTAATCATCCAGCCGTTAACCGGCAATGAACAGGCAAATGCACTTGCGCAAATCGGCTATGTGAAAGTGACACCTGATTCGCTCTTTGTGTTCTCGCATGGCGATTTCTTGCTGTCTAAGGCAGCAATCAAGGATATTCGCCATATTCGTTATGGAGAACCAAAGGAATTAACGGGCATTGATGATGTGCAAAGTGCCACAATTTGCCGTGTTTATCCGAATCCCACACAAGATAAGCTTGTGATTGAAAATGCAGAAGGCGAAAAAGTGTATATATTTGACATCAACGGACGCTTACTGCAAACCGCTAACCTGCAAGATGGGAATGCGACACTCAATGTAAGTCCTCTGCCGCAAGGCGAGTACTTGCTTCTTTTGAACACTCAAACAGTTAAATTTATAAAACATTAAAGTTATGAAAAAGTTCTTTTTATCTCTTGCCGTTTTCGTAATGGCACTCTGTGCAAATGCACAAACAAATCAGTACTTCTGGTACAATGGTAATTTGATGATGGGCAACCCGATTGCTCAAATCGACAGTGTTACATTTGGAGAAGGCGAGCCAGCCGACACCTTACACATTCTTCTCCCGCGCACAATTATCAAAGAGGTGCATGATACCGTGTACATCACTGTTCATGATACAATTTGTCCAAATGAAGAAACATTTCATAATGGATATCGCTATGTCGATTTAGGATTGAGTGTTATGTGGGCAGATGCCAATGTCGGAGCAGAGAATCCTGAGGATTATGGTAATTACTATGCTTGGGGCGAAGTTGAACCTAAGGATAGTTATCATTTCTACAATTACAAATATGGATACTACAAAACAATGAACAAATATTGTTTGGACTCTGATCATGGGACAATAGATGAGTTGTCAACACTACTTCCAGAAGACGATGCTGCTTCTACTAATATGGGAGGGATCTGGAGAACTCCGACTAAAGCCGAGTGGCAAGAACTTATAGACTATTGCACGCTCACTTTTGATACCATTAACTTTCATCCTGGGGTACGTTTTACAGCATTAAATGGCAACTCAATTTTCATGCCTTTAGCAGGCGATATGTGGTATGATACTTATGATGATTGGGGGGATTATGGCAATTTTATTAGTGAGGGGCAAGGCGCAATTTATTGGAGTTCTAATGTAGATCCAGAATATGCAGCAGGCGCTTATTGTTTTACGAATAGAGATCATGTTGACGTATTCAACATATCGAGGAGTTGGGATAGGCATATAGGAGCTTCTGTACGAGGAGTTTTTTCGAAATAAGGTGTAGCTAATGTATTAGCGAAAGCATGTTATCGTGTTTAAAAGGCCCTATCCGGGGAGTAAACGGTTCTTAGAGGGATTCAAAATCACGTAATATGCAATATATTCTACCCACAATCGGCAAGGACAATTATGGGGAAATAGTTGATATAACGAAGTAATAATATGAAGAATAAATTACATACCCTATTGTTCGCTGTAGCAGCAAGCATAGAGATAAGTTGGGCAGAAACGGCACTAATCATCCAGCCGTTAAATGGAGATGAACAGGCAAATGCACTTGCGCAAGTCGGCTATGTAAAAGTAACGCCGGATTCTCTCTTTGTATTCTCACATGGCGACTTCTTGCTTTCAAAGACAGCAATCAAGGACATTCGTCACATTCGTTATGGTGAACCAGATGAACAACAAGGCATTGAAGATGTGCAAAGTGCCACTACTTGCCTCGTTTATCCGAATCCCACACAAGACAGACTTGTGATTGCAGAATAATTATTAAGGCTACCGTTTTAATGTATAGCAGGCGGACATGTTCCGCCTGCTTTTGTATATATAATAAACGAGGAATTGTGACTCGAAAAACTTGATATAGTATAATTGTAGTGTTCCGTGAAACAATTCTTAACAATCATATTCCGTTCAACCACCTTCCATTTACCTTCCATTTACCTTCCATTCTCGTTCGCACTACATTCGCATCCCGTACGTGACTGTAGGATGCCTATAGCAAAAGTACTGAAAAAAGGTAAAAAGTCAAAAGTATGCGATTTACAAAATACATAGACACTCTTCCTGAAAAAGTTGACAATCTTCCTGAATTAGTTGACTCCTTGGACAAGTTTCTATCCTGAAAAAGTTGACGCCGATAATTCACTTGTTCACACTTTCACAGATCATTTTATCTTCAATAAATAACCTTAATAATATAATATTATATTATTATAATTATATTATATAGTATTATTTTGATATTAGTACCAATACAATCAAGACACATTTATGTGTGAATCTGTGAAGGAGTGAATGGAAATTCAAATTCGATACTTTTAACTTTTTACCTCTTTCTTAATGATCGGACATTATTAGAGAAAGTTTGATAGTGGCGCGAGAGATGCTTGAGATATGCTGATTGACGGTCATTAGTTGGTATGCTTTCCGTTTACGTGAATCTTAATAATCGTACATTTTTCGGGGCGAAAAAGGGCGATTTTGGAGCCGGTTGTGTCGGCTTTAAGGAGTTCTATGTTCGCTCCGCGAACTCGCGCGGCGCACTTACTCCTTGACTGTCCACTGGACACTCTGCGGTGCGCCTATTCCGCTTCACGGTTGTGTCCCGTATGTGAGCCGTATGTCGCTCGTGTTTGCCAAAATCTTAATAATCGGATACTTTTACATATCTTCCATTGATAGCGATAGAAGAGCGCAAGTATAAGACATGAGATTAGGATAAACGGACAAGAAATAGTCGGAATTATTCACTGATAGTAACAAACGATACCGTAATACACATTACGATTTCGGATGCAAAGTTTTCTTCATTTTCTTTGAAAAGTAGAAGTTTTTTGTTCTGTTGGGCAAAAAAATGCCCGAACGCTTGCATATATCAAAAAAATGTAGTAATTTTGCAAGCAAAATTGCTTCGGAATAAGAATGGAGCAGATTACGCCTACAAGCGTTACGCCTAAAAGCGTAATTAATTGGTCACATGACCAAATCGTAAATAAATCGTACATCGTAAATTTGTAAATCGTAAATTATACTATATGGAATACAACTTTTCAGAGATTGAGAAAAAGTGGCAAAAAGCGTGGGAAGAGAACGGCGTTTATACCGTTTCCAATGAATCCGACAAGCCGCACTACTATGTGTTGGATATGTTCCCTTATCCTTCGGGAGCGGGACTGCATGTCGGTCACCCGTTAGGCTACATTGCCAGCGATATTTACAGCCGTTACAAACGGTTGAAGGGCTTTAACGTACTCCACCCCATGGGCTTTGACTCTTACGGTCTGCCGGCGGAACAGTACGCTATTCAGACAGGTCAACACCCTGAGAAAACGACGTTCGAGAACATCGACCGCTATATCTCGCAGCTCAAGAAAATCGGTTTCTGCTACGACTGGAACCGCGAGGTGCGCACGTGTGATCCGAAGTTCTACAAGTGGACTCAATGGGCGTTCGTGCAGATGTTCAACTCCTATTTCGACCCGAAGACGCAGAAAGCCCAGCCGATTAGCAAACTGATTGCGGAGTTTGAGGCGAACGACCCGAAATGGGCGACGCTTTCCGAGCGCGAGAAACAAGAGCGGTTGATGAACTACCGTATCGCTTATCTGGCGGATACCAAAGTGAACTGGTGTCCGAAGCTCGGAACCGTGTTGGCGAACGACGAAGTGTCCGAAGGCTTGAGTGTGCGCGGCGGTTATCCGGTGGAGCAACGTGTGATGAGACAGTGGTGTTTGCGCGTAAGCGCTTATGCCGGACGTCTGTTGGCGGGCTTGGATAGAATCGATTGGACGGAATCCCTCAAAGAGACGCAACGTAACTGGATCGGAAGAAGCGAAGGAGCAGAGATGCAGTTTGCCGTGAAAGGGCAGGATGCGCCGTTTACGATCTTCACCACGCGTGCGGACACCGTGTTCGGTGTGACGTTTATGGTTCTTGCGCCGGAGAGCGAGTATGTCAACCGCGTCGTAACGCCGAAGCAGAAAGCGGAAGTGGACGCTTATCTGGCACGCTGCAAAAACCGCACGGAGCGTGAGCGTATCGCCGACCGCAAAGTGACGGGTGTGTTCACCGGCTCTTATGCTATCAATCCGCTTACGCAAGGCGAGATTCCTATTTATATTTCCGATTACGTGCTCGCGGGCTACGGAACAGGTGCTATCATGGCGGTTCCGGCTCACGACAGCCGCGACTACGCGTTTGCGAAGCATTTCAACCTGCCGATTATTCCGCTGATTGAAGGAGCGGACGTGAGCGAAGAGTCGTTCGATGCCAAGGAAGGCAAGATGATCAACTCCGGTTTCCTCAACGGCATGGAGGTCAAGGACGCGATCCAGGCGATGAAGGAATATATCACCAACACGGGTATTGGTCGCGTGAAGGTCAATTATCGTCTGCGTGACGCTATTTTCTCTCGCCAGCGTTATTGGGGCGAACCGTTCCCTGTGTATTACAAGGACGGCATGCCTTATACCTTGCCGGAAGACAAGTTGCCGCTGGAGTTGCCGGAAGTGAAAGACTTCAAGCCGACCGCCGATGGTCGTCCGCCGTTGGGCAATGCGGAGAACTGGGAGTACGAAGGTTATCCGCTGGAGCTCTGCACTATGCCGGGCTTTGCAGGCTCGTCTGCTTACTATCTCCGTTATATGGATCCGCATAATGACGAAGCCCTCGTGGGTAAACAGGCGAACGACTACTGGCGTCAGGTGGATTTGTATCTGGGTGGTTCGGAGCACGCTACGGGACACTTAATCTACTCGCGTTTCTGGAATAAATTCTTGTATGATTTGGGCTATGTGTGCGAAGATGAGCCGTTCAAGAAACTCATCAACCAAGGTATGATTCAAGGTCGCTCGAACTTCGTCTATCGGTATATTGGCGAGGGCGCGACGGGTAACCTCTATATCAGTTACAACCTCATCGAGAACCCGGAATACAAGGACAAAGTGCAGCCGATTCACGTGAACGTGAATATCGTCAACAACGATGTGCTCGACATCAACGCTTTCCGCGCATGGATGCCGGAGTTCAAGAACGCCGAGTTCGTCTTTGCCGATGGTACCTCGTCCGAGTTAACTGGCTACACCGCCGGCGCAAAGCAGTATATCTGCGGATGGGCTGTAGAGAAAATGTCCAAGTCTATGTTCAACGTCGTCAACCCCGATGATGTCATCGCTAAGTTCGGAGCAGACACTTTGCGTCTGTATGAGATGTTCCTCGGTCCGTTGGAGATGTCCAAACCGTGGGATACGAACGGTATCGACGGCGTGCATCGTTTCCTCAAACGCTTGTGGAACATGTACGAGACGATTTCCGACGAAGAGCCGACAAAAGAAGAGCTCAAGAGCCTGCACAAACTCATTAAGAAAATCACGTGGGACATTGAGAACTTCTCGTTCAATACTTCTATTCCGGCGTTTATGATCGCGCAGAACGAACTTTCTGCCCTCAAATGCAACAAGCGTGCGATCCTTGAGCCGATAGCTATCCTTCTTGCTCCGTACGCCCCGCACATCGCAGAGGAAATGTGGCATAGATGCCAAGCAATCAGCAAGAAAGTTCCCTCAGAAAACTTCATTGACCTTCGAGCATGTTTAGACGAGGTTTCTTCCTTCGTTGTGAATGCCGAGTGGCCGGTTTGCAACGAAACGTATTTGGTTGAGGACAGCCAGAAGTATCCGGTTCAGTTCAACGGCAAAGTGCGTTTCACCTTCGAGTGCCCGAAAGACACCCCGAAAGAGGAAGTGGAGAAACTCGTTCTCGCGCACGAAGACACGGCTAAGTACCTCGCCGGCAATGCGATTAAGAAAATCATCGTCGTCCCCGGCAGAATTGTGAATATTGTGATGTAAAAACTCAAACAAATCTATAAATTAGCGGGCAGCCATGATGGTTGCCCGCTAATTCTTAATAATCGTCACTTTTTGTGGTTACCTGCCGCGTACGGCTAGGATACGGGAAAGATACGGGACGATAGACCGACGGGATACCGACGAGATACCGTGATTAAATCTTAATAAACGTACATTTCTACTCTGCCAGATTAACAGCGTAATAGCGGACGCGGCCTTGAGGGGTGCAGCCGGTGATGAAGAGGACGCGGTCGTGCTCGGAGGCGGAGTTGGCACGGCGGACGATGTCGTTCAGGTCTTCTTCTGTACGAACAGAACGGTTGTTAACCTTGAGGATGATGAAGTCCACCGGTACGCCGGCACTCTTCAGTTTACCCGCTTTGAGGGATTTGATCTGCAGACCGTAGTTGATGCCCAGGCGTTCTTTCTGTGCGTCGGTCAGTTCGGAGAAAGTAGCACCTAAGACGGATACTTTGTCCTCTGCGGAGATGACTCCTGTGCCGCCTTCGCGGTTGGTCAGTGTGGCTTGGACGGTCAGCGTTTTGCCGTCGCGCAGGAGTGTGACGGAGACTACGTCTCCCGGACGATGACGACCTATATGTTCCTGCAGGTCTGTGCCTGTCTTGACCGCTGCGTCGTCAATACGTGTGATCACATCGCCGCTTTGGATACCGGCTTTCTCTGCCGCGCCGTCCGGCACTACGCGCTCCACGTACGCGCCTTGTAACGTGCTGAGTTTCTTCTCTTTCTGCAGTTCGGACGTGATCTCGCGCATCTGTACGCCGAGGATAGCACGCTGCACAATACCGTACTGGCGGATGTCGCTCACCACTTTCTGCACAATGCTCACCGGAACAGCAAAACTATAGCCCGAATACGAACCTGTCCGCGAAGCGATGGCGGTGTTGATACCCACCAGTTCGCCGCGCGTGTTAACCAGCGCACCGCCGGAGTTGCCGGGATTGACTGCGGCGTCGGTCTGGATGAACGACTCGATTTTCATTTCCGCGTTGAGGATATTGATGTTACGTGCTTTCGCAGAAACGATACCTGCTGTGACGGTCGAAGTCAGATTAAACGGGTTGCCGACGGCGAGCACCCATTCGCCGACACGCAGGTCGTCGGAGTTGCCCATGAGGATCACCGGCAGGTTGGTCGATGATCACACCCGAACCGGAAGCCTGTTGTGCCGGCATTTCGCGTTGTTGCCCCGGACGGCCGAAGAAGAACTCAAAGATATCCATCTGCTGCGACGAAACCTGATTGCGATACGTCGTCTTGACGTGCACAACGGCGTTGACAGATAGTTCGGCCGCTTGCGTAAAATCCGTCTCTCCGGCCTGCGGCAAAGAAGCAAAGCGGCTATAAGCAGCCGGAATCTCAACGGAGTCGGAAACTAATTGGGATTTGAGATTTGAAATTTGGTAATTGGAGTTGCCGTATTTCAGCACGGCGAGCGTTGTTCCGGCACTGACGGCTGCAATGAGCAGCACGATGCCAAAAAATCTAAATATCTTTTTCATAGTGTCGTAAATTAAAATTTGCTGAAAGAGCACTACAAACTCCGTGCCAAAGAAAAAAAGCACTTTCGGAATACTTTTTTGCGCAGTTGCTTGCAAAAAAAAAGTAGTAATTTCGGACTCCGCCACTATGTTTCCCCCGAAATTACGTTCGCAAAATCCTGCAAATGGCAAAATAAAATGAATTTTATTTGCAAAAGAGAGCCGAAACTCTCTTCCTTGTGAACCAGCTGGGGCTCGAACCCAGGACCCCATCCTTAAAAGGGATGTGCTCTACCTGCTGAGCTACTGATTCTTATCTCGGCTCGTAAGCCTCGAACGATTATTTCCCGGCTTTTTTTCAAAAGCGGGTGCAAAGGTACTGCTTTTTTTTGATATGACCAAATATTTTTTGATTTTTTTTAAAAAATAATACATTTTTAGATATAAAAGCCCTATTTTATGCAAATAAATCTTACATATAACCGTCGAAAGACGACAACAGTACAGGTTGGAAACATCTTTTTGGGTTCGGATTATCCGGTTCGGATTCAGACGATGGCGAACACCGATACCAACGACATAGAAAGCTCCGTGGACCAGGCGCGACGATGTATAGAAGCCGGAACGGAGCTTCTGCGCTTCACTACGCAGGGATTGCGCGAAGTGGAATCGCTCAAAGAGATTCACGCACAGGTCTTGACCGCAGTTCCGCTGGTGGCGGATGTGCATTTCCAAGCCGATGTGGCTGATGCCGCCGCACAAGTGGTGGAAGCCGTTCGCATCAACCCAGGTAATTATATCGACCCGGCGCGCAAGTTCAAACACATTGACTACTCCAACGAAGAATACCGGGCGGAACTGAAACGTCTGGAAGACCGTTTTGTGCGTCTCTTGGATATTTGCCGCGAACACGAAACGGCTATTCGTCTGGGTGTCAACCACGGTTCGTTGAGCGACCGTATCATGTCGCGTTATGGCGACACGCCGGCTGGCATGGTGGAGTCGGTCATGGAGTTCCTGCGCGTGGCTGTGCGCTACGATTTTCACGATATCGTCATCTCTATCAAGGCTTCCAACACGCGTGTCATGGTGGATACCGTACGCCTGCTGGTGAAGACGATGGCACACGAGCATATGTCCTTCCCTTTGCATCTGGGCGTAACCGAGGCCGGAGAAGGCGAAGACGGACGTATCAAATCGGCTGTGGGCATCGGCGCTTTGCTGGCTGATGGTATAGGCGACACGATCCGCGTGAGCCTCAGCGAAGCGCCGGAGAACGAGATTCCTGTAGCCCAACAACTGGTTGATTATTTCGCAGACGAAGACTCCACCCGTTACGATGGCAGTATAACCGCAGAGGTGTTGGACAATATCGGCGGTCAAGTGGAAGTGCGCTACTCTTCGTTGGAGGAAGACTGGGAGACCTTCTGTCTGCAAGCCGCAGCAGAAACAGGCCGATTGCTGTGGGAATACAAAGCCGGCGAGTTAACACTGGTAAATCCCAATTTCTCGGAGACGAAACTCAATTTCCTGAGCAAGGACATTATGCAAGCCGCGCGCGTGCGTATATATAAAACGGAGTATATCTCCTGCCCAGGTTGCGGACGTACGCTTTTCAATCTGGAAGAAACCATCCGCAAGGTCAAAGAAGCGACAGTACAGTTCACAGGTCTCAAGATTGCCGTCATGGGCTGTATCGTGAACGGTCCCGGCGAGATGGCGGACGCCGATTACGGATACGTGGGAGCCGGCCGTGACCGTATCTCCCTCTACCGCGGCAAAGAGTGTGTCCTCAAAAATATCCCGCAGGAAGAAGCCGTAGAGCAACTCCTGGCACTTATCGAGAGCGACAAAAATGCGCAAGCATAAAACTTTCTGAAAAATACAAAATTCCATAAAAATGGCACTTTTATTTGCAAGTGTCATTTTTTTTGTGTAACTTTGCAGCCGAAATCTTAGCACTAACATTTATGCCGGAAATCAGTCGTTTTTATGGAATCGTTATCACAATGTATAATTCGGAGCATAATCCTCCGCATTTTCATATTCGTTATAATGACTATCGTGCTACTATGGATATTAATACAGGCGAAATCAATGGTAACTTACCTCGCCGCGTACTGAATCTTGTATATGAGTGGTACGATCAGCATAAAGACGAACTGAAAGAGAACTGGCTTCGCATGGAGAAAGGCGAAGAGATTATTAACATTAAACCACTTGACTGATATGAATCTGATTTGGGTAAATAGTGCCAAGTATTTAGGCGATTACCGTTTGTCTTTGTCCTTTTCTAATGGCGAGCAACGTGTGTTTGATGCAAAGGAGTTTATCGCGTCACATCCTTTGTTTGCGTCTCTTCAGGACAAGCAATTGTTTAGCCAATTCCAATTGGATGGTTGGACAGTTTCATGGCAAGAAGGTCGTTTAGATATTGCCCCCGAGTATCTTTATGAAATAGGCACTCCGGCATAAAATATACCCAGGTTTGACCTCACCGACAGCGTAAAAAAGCGGTGACCTAAAAGCGAAAGATAATACAAAAATTTGCAAAAATCGGCAACTGTTCAGGATTTCTTAACAGTTCAAAACGAAGGAGGCAGACAAGTATCTCGTAGGGTGCAATACTATAATTTGGACGTGATTATTTCTGTTGGCTATCGTGTTAAATCCAAACGTGGCACGCAATTCCGCCAATGGGCAAATCAAGTATTAAAGGATTATTTGCTCCGAGGCTACGCTATTAACCAACGTCTTGTGGCGGTAGAAAATCGCATAGACCGTAAACTCCAAGAACATACAGATCAGATAAAAGATTTGCAAGACAAGGTGGATTTCTTCGTTCGTACGAATGTACCGCCGATAGAGCAAGTTTTCTTTGAAGGACAATTTTTTGAGGCGCGCGTACTACTGGAGAAACTAATCAAGATGGCAAAGAAACGTGTGATTATTGTTGATCCATATATAGATGCAGCAACGTTCGAAATGCTAGATGTACGTACAAAAGGCGTATCCGCAGATATTTATTCTGATGGTGAATATAAAACCCTGCGTGACGCACATAACGCATCCAACGGCAAGCAACCTATTAACACGCATAAGTGGTCAAACTCCTCGCATGACCGTTGGATAATTATTGATGACACATTGTATCACTGCGGTCATTCGGTCAAGGATTTAGGCAAGAAACTATCTGCTATTATGCGGATGGACTTGAATCCGGAAGTGATATTGAATCGAGTAAAATAATCCCGTCCCATCTCCGAGACGTCAAACACAGAGAAATGTATCGGCCAAGCTTGCCGATAAAAAAAATAGAAACAAAAACAACATTACCGCCTATGGCATAAAACAACAGACAAACAACATACATAAATAATAAAGCATTCAGCTAAGAGCTTGGAATCTTGAAAACTGGACACTTTTAAGATTTAATTTGACCAAGAACAAGGCTTTGCTCACGTCATGCGTGAGCCTTGTTCAGTAAATATTTGGTCAAATTAAGGTAGTCCAGAATTCCTCAAGATTCCAAATTGAAGCTAACAAGCCTCACGTTTTTCATGCACATAAGCCATGAAACAGACTAAAATATAGTAGTTTGTACGTTTTGCAAAAGTAGTAAAAATAGTATGACTCCGATGCGCTTTGCTCGCGTCATACAGATGCCCCACTGATGAGGCACAAAAGTTATAATACCCCCCCCAAAAAAAAGGATTAAATATGAATGACAAATTTAACAATTGGATTGTAATATTAATTATTGTCTTATTGTCTTTATGGAGTATTTGTAGTTTTAAGTGTAGCCATGATAGCAGTGGGAATCCCAAAATAATAATTAAAATTGATACTGACTATTAGAGTTCTTTAAAAATCAGATAAAGAGTAAGTAGTATTCTTTAAAACAAAATAATATATGGAAACAGAATTTATCAATCTATCTTCATTAGAAGAAAAAGCATTGAATGTTCACAATGCACTTATGAGCGGTGACGAAATTAAAACCGCTATTGCTTGTGATAGTTTGGAAAAAGCTATTACATTAGGAGGAGCAGATTTAACAAAACAGCAGCATTACGCATTGTTAGGGGATACCTTTTTCTATTTATTAACAACAAAAGAGCCTAACGAATTACCTTATTCTTTACGTTCTCAAATGGTTTTATATGCTGCACATTATTGTACATTGCGGTATGTGAGAGACTCAGAGAAGGAAGATGTTATGAAATCTCCATCCAATTATTCAGGGGCTCTAAAAAGAGCATATATCATATCCAAAATATATAATGATTTTCTCTCTGGAGAAGTATATTCTTTTTCTATGGAAGGCTTATATATGGGCAAAGACTTGATAAATTCTTTATATTGCCGTTTGGATTCATGTGAAATAAACAATAAATGCGATGAAATAACGGAATCTCTCTATTTCATGCAACGGTTAAAACAAGACACATCAGTAGTTTATGATTATGATGAGAAACAGGAAGCAACTATAAATACTTTCATAGATAAAGTTCTTGATAGATATAAATCCTACATTTTGTGGGATACGCAAGATAAAATTCGAGATGAAATGATGTTTTAATTTCTTTCGAAAATCATGCTTTAGCATAAACAATAAAAATAGCTAGTATTAAATTATCTAGATAACTAATTAAATTTTTGAATAAAATGAAACCATTAACAAAACAATTATTGGCAGCATATATTTGCTGGGTAATGCTACATCTTATTTTTCTTGTAGCAGGAGACAATTTCTTTGGAGAAATAGAAATCAACCATTATTTAGGTCATGTGGAAAATGAATTTTTCCCATTTGAAGATGAGTATGGACATTATATGCGAGTATATGATATAACAGAGTTCATTATATATTCTATTCTCCCAGTTGCCGTATATTGGGCAATACGTCTCGTAAAAGAATCTTTACCCAAAAAAGAGGATAAAGACGAATTAGTTAATAATATAAATATCTAAAATATTATGATTTGGGTTATAATAATCGTAATTGCGGTAGTTGTTGTCATCGCATTCAAGTTAGGTTCTACATCGGGACAGGTAATTGGTAGTGTAAATAATAGCGGGGGAATGAGAGTTAAATATGCAAAACTCTTGAATAACATCCTTAGTGGGCATAAAGATAGTAAGATATTTGTGGAAACACGTACTTATATTAAAGCTGGTGTTTCTAACTATGGAGGAACAACGCTTTTCCACATCCAACAATCTACTGACAACAAGGTTATCATTCAATACGAGGTAAAGAACAATCCTGTTGTTCCATCTTTTCAATTGACATGGACATTCCCTGATGATATGGATCAAGATGAAATGAGGAATGTTATCGCTGCTGACATACTGAGAAAAATGAAGCAGAGATTCTAAAATTTATCAAATATTTAATTTATGGCTATAGTATTTATTATCATTGCTATCGTATTATTCATTCTGGCGCGATTGTTTTATAGAGCTGCTGATAGAATAGATGATGCAGATAGGACTCAATCAAGCAAGCATATACAAAACAATTCTGAGATAAACAAAACAATGTCGGGCTCGCCATCAAATTGCTTACCTTTATATCAAAATTTATCTCACAAAGAAAAACTCAATTGCATGAGTTTGATGTTTCTTTGTAGTGGACTTGCAAAAACACCCCACGCAAGACAAGAGTCACAAAAATTGATAGCGTTTATCTCTAAATGCGTAGGAATAAGTCTTGAAGAAGTGAAAAATTATCTACAAAAAACCATTAATGCTTCAGAGGATGATTCTTTCATGGATGATATAATTCAAATGGTCTCCTCTATACAGGACAAGAATGTTATTGATATGGTTGCTTTCAATTGCTATGCGCTTTGGTCTTTTGAACCATTAGTTCATACAGAAGAACGCGTTCTGGAAATAATACATAAATTAGGCTATTCCGACCAAGAATTTGAAGAACTACTACAAAGGCAAAAGGCAATTAGTGACACGCTATTATAACTATGGATAATTCAGATGATTTATTCAACTTCTCCGAAGAAAAAGGGAAAATGGCGGAAGAGGAGGAGTTGCAAGAACTTATTGATTCTTTTGAGCCGGACGATTATGAACCTTATGTATGGCGTGAAGAAATATTTGAGATGAGTGAGGAACTGATTAAAGATATTTACAACTTAGTTAAGTATCTTCTCGACGCTCCAGCTACATATCAATTAGATTCTATATGTGGAGGATATGATGATTGGGACGAAGAGTTTATGAATATATTATTTCCTAATATAGATCGAAAATTCCATATAGCAATAGTAAACGACGAAGCATATTTGGAACGTCCTTCTCATATATCAGAGGATATATGGAAAGGTATACCACAAAGATATGAATACAAAGTGAAAGACTTCGCGAAACAAGACATAAACGGCAAGTGGATACCGGATATAGACGCAATTAGACAATTAGAGATACACTATAATCCTGATATGAGAATAAAATTATGAGCGACAAAAAATATACTTTCTACATATCCTCCTTTTTGCCACTGCTTGCACGAAACAAGTTAATACCTATGTGCCACAAAAAGTATCTTCCAATGCCGAGTGGGTACAAGAGTTGAAGCAAAGGAATCCGCTGAAAGATAGCGCCAATATTACAAACGTCTATTTTTGTTATGACACGATCGTTAACGACTACAAGGTCTGCGGTATATTTTATCCTATTTACCAAGAGGAATACAAGAATGACCGATGGGGAGGCTGGAGTTACGAATCAGGTGTATATATAATTTTTCATAATGTTCAAACAGGGAATGAATTCGCGTTAAGCAAAATGGGAAAATGGATTTCCGGAAATGATGAATGCGAATACTTTTTGAGTAGAAAAATAATGAACATATTCAGCAACTCATTCAAAGGATTCGGAAAAGAAGATGCATATATATTCAAATATCACGACGAAGAGGTTTGTAGTGAAAACCCTTTGCTTTTAGAGGCGGATTTCCAATTTGCAGATGTGGATTTCGATGAAGAAGATGAATTGGTGATTTGCAATCATGGGGGAGGTCAAAGAGGCTGTAATAGTTTTGATTTGTATGATATAACTGCCGATGGATTAGTACTGAAAGAATTGCAAAATGAAGTCACTTGGTTTGCTTTTAATGAATATACTAAGTTTGACAACTCTATTAACAGATGTATTATTTGGCACGCATCGGAAAGTTATTGTCAATGGGGAGAATATATTTACCAAGCCGATGAAAATGCAATTTAAGATGTGTTCGTCACCTGAGTTATTTCTATGATGAGGCAAATAATAGACAAATGGTTGATACAACGTACTACAACTAATACGACTATCTCCTTCTTACCTTATTTTTAATAATCATATACCTTTCAACTCCATTTCGTTATGGCGACCATTTCGCGAGCATCGTGTACGTGGTTGTAGTATGCAGATTGCCTTCCATCTACCTGTCAAAACCATTTGCATTACATTCGCATCCCGTACGTGACCGTAGGATGCCGATACTGTAAGTCCCCAAAAAGGTAAAAAGTCAAAAGTATGCGATTTACAAAATACATAGACATTCGTCCTGAAAAAGTTGACAATCATCCTAAAAAAGTTGACGCCTTGGACAAGTTTCTATCCTGAAAAAGTTGACGCCGATAATTCACACGTTCACAAATTCACACATCTTTTTATCTTCAGCAAATAGCCTTAATAATATATTAATATATTATTATAATTATATTATATAGTATTAGTTTATAGAATCGCCAATACAATCAAGACACATTTATGTGTGAATCTGTGAATTCGTGAATGGAAATTCAAAATTCGAGACTTTTGACTTTTTACCTTATTCTTAACAATCGGACATTTACAGAGAAAGCTTGATAGTGGCTCGAGAGATGCTTGAGAGATGCTGATAAAGCAACAAAAAAAAGCGTGAGAAGAAAGAGGCAAATCTTAAAAATCGTACACTTTTCGGGGCAAAAATGGGCGATTTTTGAGTCGGTATCCTCCCGTATGTGTCCCGTATGTGAGTCGTAAGCGAGTCGTGTTTACCAAAATCTTAATAATCGTACATTTCGCAAGGGTAGCCCAAAGGTGGCGTAAAGTCAGCACAGAGGCACAGATAGCATTGGAGGGAGAAAAACGGGAAGAGCCAGACAAAAAAAACGGCAACAAACGGATAAAAAATACCTAAACGTCCGCAATAGTCGCGAGATGGTCACGGAAATGAAAACTAATAGCAAGCAGCATTTTTTTGATAAAATCGCACTTTTCTCAAAAAAAACGCCCGTTTACTTGCATATGTGCAATTTTTGTAGTAATTTCGAGGGCACCGACACGGCTATGCCGTCCCACCTCGAGATTACGTTCGCACCCTGCGGTGCGTATGCAAGTAAGCGGTTTTTTTTTGAGAAAACGTACTGACGTCCTGCGTATGAGGGCGCCGACTACCTATCTGTGAGCAAGCTCCCAATAGGCACTCGGCACCCTCATATACGCGATAAAATCGCAATTTTCTCAAAAAAAATACCCATTTACTTGCATATGTGCAATTTTTGTAGTAATTTTGCAGGCAATATTGTTAAATCGTTAAATTGTTAAATCGTTAAAACACTAAAATATACCATTATGCAAAAAAGTCCATTACAAATTGCGCGTCAGGCCTATAAGCCGAAGATGCCGGTAGCTTTGCAAGGAGCAGTTCGCCTCGTAGAAGGCGAGAAAACTCAGTCAGTAGCAGACCAGGAGGAGATTCAGAAACTCTTCCCGAACACATACGGTCTGCCGGTTATTACCATGGAGCCGGTGGCTGAGTCGAAAGTCGAAAGTCAAAAGTCGAAAGAAGAACCATTCAATGTCGGCGTGATCCTTTCCGGCGGTCAGGCTCCCGGCGGTCACAATGTCATCAGCGGTCTGTATGACGGTCTGAAAGCACTCAATCCGGAGAACAAACTGTACGGTTTCCTCGGCGGTCCTTCGGGTCTGATTGACGGCAAATATCAGGAGTTGACAGGTGCTATCATCGACGAGTACCGCAACACCGGCGGTTTCGATATCATCGGTTCAGGTCGTACCAAACTGGAGGAGACCTGGCAGTTTGACAATGGTATCGAGATCTGCAACAAACTGGGAATCAAGGCTGTAGTGATCATCGGTGGTGACGACTCGAACACCAACGCTTGCGTTCTCGCCGAGTACTATCTGCAGAAGAAATGCGGCATTCAGGTGATCGGTTGCCCGAAGACCATCGACGGCGACCTCAAGAACGAGATGATCGAGACTTCCTTCGGTTTCGACACCGCTTGCAAGGTTTATAGCGAGCTTATCGGTAACATCCAGCGCGACGCTAACTCCGCGAAGAAATACTGGCACTTCATCCGCCTCATGGGCCGTTCGGCAAGCCATATTGCATTGGAGTGTGCGCTCCAGAGCCAGCCGAATATCTGCTTGATCTCCGAGGAGGTTGAGGCCAAGAAGATGACGCTGAACGAGATCGTTGAGGGTATCGTAAAGGTCATTGTTGCCCGTGCAAACGCAGGTCTGAACTTCGGAACCGTGCTCATTCCTGAAGGTCTGATCGAGTTTATTCCGGCTATGCGTGTCCTCATTCAGGAGCTCAACGACATGCTCGCCAACAACGAGGAGTTCACTTCGCTCGACGGTGACGACGCAAAACGCGAATACGTAAAATCCAAACTGACACCGGCTTCCTGCGAGTTGTTCCGTTCGCTTCCGAAGGGCATCGCCAAGCAGCTCACGCTCGACCGTGACCCGCACGGAAACGTTATGGTATCGCAGATCGAGACCGAGAAACTGCTCATCGAAATGGTTCAGAAACGTCTGGCTGTGCTCAAAGCAAACGGCGAGTACAAAGGCAAGTTCTCTGCCCTTAACCACTTCTTCGGCTACGAAGGCCGTTGCGCTATCCCGTCGAACTTCGATGCCGACTACTGCTACTCGATCGGCGTGAATGCTACGCACCTCATCGCAGCAGGCAAGACCGGATACATGTCGCTCGTTCGCAATCTCACCAAGCCCGCAGCCGAGTGGATTGCAGGTGGTGTACCTATCACGATGATGATGAACATGGAGAAACGTAACGGTAAGATGAAACCGGTTATCCAGAAAGCACTTGTGGACCTCAACGGCAAGCCGTTCCAATATCTGCAGGCACATCGCGAGGCTTGGGCTGATCCTGAGACCAGTTACATCTATCCGGGGCCGATTCAGTACTACGGTCCGACCGAGGTCTGCGACCAGCCGACACGCACTTTGTTGCTCGAAAGAGGCAAATAATAATGTACAAAGGAACAATGTACAAAGTACAAAGGGGCATACTATTGCTCCTTTGTATAGTATGCGGTTTTTCCCTGTCCGCACGCGATTTTAGTGCGGACAGGGAATTGTTCAATGCGTATCTGCGCAACGACATGTCTGTGTGGAAAGCGTATATTGACCAAGGCTCTTCCCTGCCCTATGAATATGGCTACTGCGCGGCACTCATGGATAGCGACAAAAAGGCGGCTAAGCCTTATGTGGCTGATTTCCGCCAACATACGGAGCAAGCCAAAGAATCACTACCCGCAGGCCATTACGAGATGTATATGTCCGCTGTCTATGTGTACGAACTCAGGCTTCGCGAGTCGTTTCATCCTGTCAAATCGCTTGATCTGGCACGCGAAGCGGTCAAAAAAGCCCCGGAAGATCCCTTGACGCTCACGTACTGCGGCATGGCGTTGTTCTACGCGCCGAAACCATTCGGCAACAAGAAAGAAGCCTTGCAACTTTTCCTGCGCGCCGAGAAAGCCTTTCAGGATCCTGAGTGGTACTACTGCTGGTGGCGTGCAGCGGCGATGATGTATATCGCCCAATGCTACGACAAACAGGGCGATACCGACCAAGCCATCCGCAAATGCGAAGAACTGCTGAAAGAATATCCCGATTATGCGTTTATCCGCGATACTTATCTGCCTGCTCTTACTGAGCGCGTGCGCCCATAAGGAGAACCGTGTTGCGCCAAGCGACTCCTGTATTCTGCTGCAGCCCGAAGGCCAGCAGCCGGAGAACGGATGGCCGGCGGTATTACTGCTGCACGACCACGGAGCACGCTTTGCGAAAGGCTGGCGAAAGGTGGTCGGAAACGATCCGGAACCTTACTACAACGGCATGGCGATAGGCGATAGCCTGGCAGCCAGCGGCTATGTAGTCTTTTGTGCCGATGCACTTTATTGGGGCACACGCCGGTCTGCACTTACCCAACGCCAGTTCAGCGACTCGCTGGGGGGAGCTGGCGAATGGTACGAACGTGTGCTACAGGACGACCGTGCGGGTATCGACTACTTGCGTTCGCTACCCTATGTGGACACCGCACGTATTGCCGTAGCCGGTTTCTCCTACGGTGCTTACCGCGCATGGAACCTCGCTGCCGACGACAATCGTGCCAAAGCCTGTATCGCCGCCCACTGGATGACCACTCTGGCGCAAAACCGCTACAACGACTCATGGCTTTGTATGGTTCGCAAAAGGATTTTCCCGACCGACAAAGAAGAGTTGGCGCAAGGCGGATGGCGGGAGTTTGCCGAGGTGGCGGCAGATATAGCTCCGCGTCCTTTCCTGCTCCAATACGGCTTGCACGACCGCCTTTTCCCGACAACAGCAGTCGATACTTGTATCCGGTCGATTGACTCTGCGTATCAAAACGCTGAGAGTCTTTCCGCCTGCCGGAAGAATTTTCAAGTGGAGCCTTACGACTGCGGTCACGAAATGACGCACGAGCACTTGCTCCATTGGATAGCATTTCTGAACAATAAGCTCTAAAAATCAGGTCCTTTTGCGCAAAAAAATACTTTTTTGTTAAAAATACATGCAATAATTTGGCTATTTGAAAAAAAAGTACTATTTTTGCACCCAGTTTTGAAAGAGAATGTTTAATTCAAATTCTTTATAATTATGAAAAAGGTATTTTTTGCTTTGTTATCCGTGTTAGCTATCGCTTTCACAAGTTGTAAATTTGACAACGCCAATGTAACCGTGTCCGTTAAGGACAAAGACGGAGATCCGGTAGCAGGTCGTGAGGTGTTCTACACCGACAAAGCTTCAATGATCATCGGTGCAATTATTCCTTCTCCCGAAGAACTGATCGGTCTTGACGACGGAACTTGGGAGTACGCAAAAACCAATAAGTTAGGTCTCGCAAACCTCAAGATTATGATGGGCGTTGCCAGCGCAAAGTATATCTTCATTGTTTATGATGAAGAAACCAGAGGTTGGAAAGACAAAGAAGTGACCTTGAAGAGAGGCGAGAATCAGGATATTGAGTTCGTCGTAAATCAATAAGATTCGCACTTCTTAAATCAATGTGACCGGGCTTTTTCCGGTCACTTTTTTTTGTATAAGATGTTTTTTAGTAAAAAAAACATGACAAACGCAAGATTTTTGGCGCTTTATTTGTAAATGCCATTTATTTTTTGTATCTTTGCAAACTTTTTTAAGAAAGGAATGATATTATGAAGAAAATGTTAGCCCTTCTCGGGTGTATTATTCTTGCCGCATCAAACATGTCGGCACAAGAAAACGTGGCAACAGCCATTCAGCCGAAACCAAGTAGTATGCTCATCACAAAAGTGGATGACAACTACATTTGGGGGGACAAAACCATGACCAAAGAGCAATACCTGCAATTTATTCAGGAGAATTGTACCGAAGCATGGAACAGTTACCAGAAAGGCAACAAACTGTGGAAAGCCGGATGGGGTTTATTGGGTAGTGGTATTGGAGTATTTGTAGCCGGAACAGCGGTGTATTGTGTGGGAGCATATGACTACATCTATACGCAAAACAAGACTCGTACCCCTTACAACTCCAACATGATTGTCGGCGGAGCTATCACATTAGCTGCAGGTTCGCTCTTAATGGCAGGATCGATTCCGTGCTTGGTAGTGGGAGGCATCAAACGCAATAACTCACACGAAGTATATAACGAAGTTCAAACTAAAAACAACATGGCAGTAACGTTCGGCCTGAAGCCCGCCTCGAATGGTTTGGCAATGGTCGTTCAATTCTAAGGAATGAGAATCACTATCGATTTAGTTCGTGACATCCTCTACGGCGGGCAAAGCCTGCACATAGAGGATGCAACAGAGCAAGGCATCGCTGAGAGCTATGCCTTTCTCCAGCGTTTTGCAAGCGATAAGATCATCTACGGCATCAACACGGGTTTCGGGCCGATGGCTCAATGGCGCGTGGAGGATAGCCATCTGCGTGAATTGCAGTACAATATCATCCGCTCGCACGCTACGGGCATGGGAGAGCCGTTGAGCGATTTTTTTGTACGCGCGGGCATGCTCGCACGTATAGGCTCGTTCGCGCAAGGGAAAAGCGGCGTACATCCTGAGTTGGTGAGGCTGCTGACAGAGTTCATCAACCGCGGCATATATCCCTATATCCCGAAACACGGCAGCGTGGGCGCGTCCGGCGATTTGGTTCAGCTGGCGCACATGGCGCTATGCCTCATCGGAGAAGGAAAAGTCCACTATCAGGGCGAATGGAGACAGACCAAAGAGGTGATGGACGAATGTGGTTTGAAGCCCATAGAGATACACATCCGCGAGGGGCTGAGTTGCACGAACGGGACCAGCGTCATGACCGGAATCAGCGCGGTGAACCAGTTGCACGCAGAGAAACTGCTGCATTGGGCAACTGTAGCGGCTGTGTGGATGAACGAGATAGCCGGCAGTTACGACGACCTGATGGCGGCTCCGCTCAACGAGAGCCGCAGACACCCCGGGCAGATAGCCATCGCCGAACAGATGCGCGCTATGAGTGAGGGATCGCAGAGGCTCCAAAAACGCGAAAACACATTGTATGTGCAAGGGGATAAGGCACAAAGTACAAAGGTTTTCAAGGATAAAGTGCAGGCATATTACTCGCTGCGCTGCGCGCCGCAGATCTTAGGTCCGATATACGACACCTTGGCTTACAGCCGCAGCGTGATAGAGGACGAACTGAATGCCGCGAGCGACAATCCCATTGTGGATCCCGAGACGCAGAACGTCTATCACGGCGGCAATTTCCACGGCGATTATATATCGCTGGAGGCGGACAAAATGAAAATAGCGATGGTTCGTCTGGCGATGGTGAGCGAGCGACAACTCAATTACCTCTGCCACGACCGCATCAACGGCATCCTTCCGCCGTTCCTGAACAAAGGTACGTTGGGTCTGAACTACGGCATTCAGGCGTGTCAGTTCACGGCAACGAGTACGACCGCGGAGTGCCAGACACTCGCGATGCCGAACTACGTTCACTCGATCCCGAACAACAATGATAATCAGGACATTGTGTCGATGGGTACGAATAGCGCAGAGTTGTGCGCGCAGGTGATTGACAACTGCTATCAGGTTTTGTCGGTACTCTACTTGGCGATGGCGCAAGCCGTGGATTGTTTAGGTATCGCCGGGCTGTTAGCGCCGGCAACCAAAGCGCAATACGAAGCTATTCGTGCACTCACACCGACCATCGTGGAGGACACGCCGTTTTATGAGGATTTGGCAAAAATTGAGAAATATTTGAGAAATGAATAAATACGCTTTAGTCACAGGTGCAAGCCGCGGAATAGGTCGCGCGATAGCAGAACGTTTAGCCAAAGACGGTTACACGGTTTTGATCAATTATCACAGCAATACCGAAGCCGCCGAAGCCACGAAATCCGCTATTGAAGCGAATGGCGGTCAGGCAGAGTTGCTGCCTTTCGATGTCTCGGACGGCAAGTCTATCGAAGCGGCATTGACGGCTTGGAATGCGGTGCACGAAGGAGAACATATATCCGTGTTGGTCAACAATGCGGGTATCCGAAAAGATGGTTTACTGGTCTTCATGGGAGAAGAAGATTGGCACGAGGTGATACGGACGACGACGGAAGGGTTCTATTACACCACCAAGCATGTGCTGCCGGCGATGGTTCGCGCGCGGAACGGAAGAATCGTGAACATCAGTTCCATCTCGGGCGTGAGCGGGTTGCCCGGACAGGTCAATTATTCCGCAGCCAAGGCGGCACTTATCGGCGCGACTAAAGCGTTGAGCAAAGAAGTAGCCGCCCGCAAAGTGACGGTCAACGCCGTTGCACCGGGATTTATTGCGACAGACATGACCGCGGATCTGGATGAAGCGGAACTGAAAAAGACCATTCCGGCAGGGCGTTTCGGTCAGCCGGAAGAAGTAGCAGCGCTCGTCTCTTTCCTCTGTTCCGACGAAGCGGCATACATCACCGGACAAGTTATCGAAATAGCCGGAGGAATAGGATAATGGACAATTGATAATTGAGAATTGAGAATTGTGAAAAGAGTTGTAGTAACAGGAATTGGCATTTGGTCGTGCATCGGTCGCAACAAAGCGGAAGTGGAAGCTTCGCTGCGCGCAGGAAAAAGCGGCATCGGCATCGATGCTGCGCGTACGGAGTACGGTTTCCGTAGTCCGCTAACCGGCATTGTGGAGACGCCGGATCTGAAAGAATATCTGCATCGCCGTCTGCGTGTGGGTTTGTCGCAGGAAGCGATGTATGCCTATATGGCTGCACGCGAAGCGTTCGAGCAAGCGCAGATAGATGATAGTTATTTGCAAGCAAACGAAGTGGGAATCCTCTTCGGCAACGACAGTACAGCCAAACCGACCGTGGAGATGCACGAGACGATGCTGGAGAAACATGACACCTCGCTGTTGGGAAGCGGACTCATTTTTCAGTCCATGAACTCGACCGTGAACATGAATCTCAGTACGATCTTCCACCTGAGAGGCATCAATTTCTCGGTCAGCGCAGCTTGTGCCAGCGGCAGCCACTCGATTGGTTTAGGGGCGATGTTCATTCGCCAGGGCTTGCAGGAGATGGTCTTAGTCGGCGGCGCGCAGGAAGTGAACCCGTACGCCATGGCGGCTTTTGACGCGCTCGGTACGTTCTCGGCGCGTGTGGAAGATCCCGCCAAAGCCAGCCGGCCGTTCGACACCGCCCGTGACGGATTAGTGCCCAGCGGAGGAGCGGCTGCGTTGGTGTTGGAAGACTACGACCATGCCATCGCCCGCGGAGCAACCATTCTCGCAGAAGTGTGCGGTTATGGGTTCTCCAGCAACGGAGGAGGCATTTCACAGCCCAGCAGCGAAGGCTCGTTCATTGCCATGCAACGCGCACTCGAGGACGCAGGCATAAAAGCGGAGGAGATAGATTATGTGAATGCCCACGCTACATCTACGAAGCAAGGTGACGAGGAAGAAGCGATAGCATTGACGCGTATATTCGGAGGCAAGCACACATGGATCAGCAGCACGAAATCCATGACCGGACATGAGTGCTGGATGGCAGGAGCGAGCGAAGCGGTTTATAGCATTCTGATGATGCAAGGCAGATTCGTAGCGCCGAACATCAACCTCGAGCAAATAGACCCGAGTGCTGCCACCTTACGGCTTGCCACACAAACGATAGAGACACCTCTTCAGACCGTGTTAAGTAACAGTTTCGGATTTGGAGGAACAAATAGTGCGATCGTTCTAAGGAGAATATAAACCAACTGATTATGCATTTATTTGAACGTTTAAAATCTGCATTCACGAAAGAGCCGTACAATGCTCGTCAGGCGCAAGAGATGGCGCATATATACTCGTGGGGCCCTGTGATTTTCCAAGTTTCCCGTTTGATGATCAAGTACGGGATTCTGGAGATGCTGAACGAGCATCCGGAGGGGCTTACACAAGAAGAGATAGCAGCGAAAACGGGCTTGAGCGTTTATGCGGTCAAATGTCTGATGGAGGCATCGTTGACGACGCATATAGTGCTCATCGATACGCAAACGGACAAGTTCCGCATAGCCAAGACAGGATGGTTCCTGTTACGTGATGCCATGATACGCGCAGACATAGATTTCAACCATGAAGTCAATTACGAAGGTTGGTTTGTGTTGGACAAAGCGCTTGAAGAAGGTCGTCCGGCAGGACTGAAACATTTCGGTGATTGGCCAACTATTTACGAAGGACTGAGTAGTCTTTCAGCGGACGTTCAGAAAAGCTGGTTCGGGTTCGACCATTATTATTCCGACCATTCCTTTGACGAGGCTCTGTCAATCATAGATGCAAATAATACACGTACTCTGTTGGATGTGGGAGGTAACACAGGCAGGTTTGCAATGCGTTGTGTTGCGGCGAATCCGACGATAGAGGTGACGATTTGCGACCTGCCCCAACAGATAGCGTTGATGCGTGAAGCGACGAAAGACAAGAAGGGGTCAGATCGTATTCATGGTATCGGAATGAATCTGCTGGACGATTCTCAAACGTTTCCCACCGACCAGCGTTTTGACGTCATTTGGATGTCGCAGTTTTTAGATTGCTTCAGCGAACCTCAGATCGTATCTATTCTCCGTCGAGCCGCAGCCATTCTGGATGCCGACAATCGCATATACATTATGGAAACGCTTTGGGACAGGCAAGATTATGTGCCGGCAGCCATGAGTTTGACGATGACGAGCTTGTATTTCACAGCGATGGCAAACGGAAACAGCAAGATGTACAACACGGATGATATGAGTCGTCTCATTCACGATGCAGGTCTCGAGATTGAAACTATACATGACCGCATTGGAAATGGCGGACACTCCATTTTAATTTGTAAAAAACAATAAAAAAATATATGACTAAACAGGAAATTATCGAAAAGGTGAATGCACTTTTGGTGGACGAGTTTGAGATGGAAGCCGCCATGCTGACACCCGAAGCGACACTAAAAAATGATTTAGAGATTGATTCGCTTGATTTTGTGGATATCGTAGTTCTTGTGGACCGCGAGTTCGGTTTCAAGCCTAAAGCGGAGGAACTGAAGAATGTGAAGACCTTACAGGATTTCTACGATTACATAGAGACACACGTGGGATAGTATGTCGGAGAAGTGGACAGGACAAACTGGCGGCACTCATTGGATGCAACGTGCATTAGTGGGAATGATGCGTCATGTAGATATACGAATCATCTACGGGTTGATGCATTTGTGGTTGGTTTGGTATGTGATAGTCCGTCCTATTCCGAGGAGGGGGATATACCGATTTCATCGTCGCAGGGGAAGAAATCGTATTCAGTCGGTGATAGATGTGTACCGTAGTTTCTATCAATTTGGCAAAGCTATTTTGGATCGTTTTGCGGTGTATGCGGGTTGCGAGTATGCGGTGGAGGTGGAGAATAGTGATTTGTATTACGGCCGTGTGAAGAGCGAGGAAGGATTTATTATGCTTTTCTCCCATTTGGGGAATACGGAGATGGCGGGTTATTTTCTTTCGACTCCGGAAAAGAAGATGCACATTTTGGCATATGGAGGTGAATCGCCTGTAGTTACGGCGAATAGGGCAAAAGTACTGGCACGGAATAACATAGAAATGATTTTGGTTCAAAACGATGATATGAGTCATGTGTATCGAATCAACGAAGTGTTGCAGCGAGGCGAAGTGTTGTCGATGGGAGCGGATCGCCGAATGGAGGATAGTTGCATTGTTTGTCCGTTTATGGGGGCTGATGCTTTGTTTCCAAAGGGTGCATTTCAGATAAGTGTAATGATGGGCAAGCCTGTACTCTTGGTTTTTGTTATAAAAGAGGGCGCACGCAAATACAAAGTATATTGCCGTGAGTTGGAAGTGGACCATGATTTGTCGAAGAAAGATCAAGTGCAAGCCCTGGCAAATGAGTATGCGAATCAATTAGAGGATATGACCATTCGCTATCCGTATCAATGGTTTAACATGTACGATTTTTGGGCAAAGTAAAATGGAAGCAAGCAAAGACATATTATCATTTATTCCTCAAAGGCCACCATTTGTATTCATTGATACGGTCGAAGATGTGAATCATTCGCTTGCTCGCACTCGTTTCACGGTTCCGGCGGATTGTCCGTTAGTGGCAGAAAATATATTGCCGCTATCCGGCCTCATGGAGAATGCTGCGCAGACTTGTGCTACACGCGCAGGAAACACCATCGGCTACATCGGAGCGGTCAAACAAATGGAAGTAAAACGCTTTCCACATGTAGGAGAGACACTTACCACCGAAGCTGTCATTGTACAAGAAGTGATGAATATCTCGCTTATGGAATGTACTACTCGCATCGGCGATGAACTCATCGCTACTACTACTCTCAAAATAGCAACTATCGAATGATTTATTGTGCAGGACATAGTATTATCTCGCCTTTAGGCGAAGGCACACAGGCGAATATAGAAGCTGTGCAAGCAGGTCGTAGCGGATTAAAACACTACTCCGACCGATTTGCCAATGTAGAGCCGTTCTGTGCTTCGCTCTTTGACACCCCGCAGGAATTTATTCCGCTATGCATCAAAAGCATTAACTTAGCTTTAAATGAGAAAATAAGTAAATGTGAAAATGAGCAAACCATCTTCATCCTCTCGACCACCAAAGGCGACCATTTAGACCTGTGGACTCCGGCACAACAGATAGCTGCGCATTTCGACAACCCGAATCCCCCGATAGTGGCGAGCAATGCCTGCACATCCGGTGTCTGCGCGCAGATAACCGCTATGCGCTTATTGGAGAGCGGTTTGTACCGACAAGCCGTAGTCGTGGGATGTGATCTTCAGAGCCGGTTCATCGTCAGTGGTTTTCAGGCATTCAAGGCTCTCTCTCCCGAACCCTGCACACCGTTTGATCCGAATCGCAAAGGACTCAATCTCGGCGAAGCCGCAGCGACGATTATCTATACAACAGAGCCGACCGACAGCTGGCGATTAGTGGCGGGCAGCATCCACAACGACGCAAACCACATCTCTGCTCCAAGCCGTACGGGCGAAGGCGCTTACCTTTGTTT
Organism: uncultured Bacteroidales bacterium; assembly: GCA_900319645.1. Classification (GTDB taxonomy): domain Bacteria; phylum Bacteroidota; class Bacteroidia; order Bacteroidales; family Paludibacteraceae; genus Colicola. The sequence continues at coordinate 72,458 of ONPG01000002.1, read as the reverse complement.
GATGGACGTAACAGAAGGCATACAACCCTCCGAGATAGCACTCGTTGGCGTGCACGGAACAGGTACGCTTTATAACGATGACATGGAGCGTATCGCTCTCCAACGGGCAGGATTAGAGGATGTACCGATGAGTGTGCTCAAACCCTATTTCGGTCACACGATGGGGGCCGCTGGTGTACTCGAGACCATCCTCTGCGCAGAAATGGCAAAAAATGTAAAAATAAGCAAATGTGAAAATGTGAAAATAATAAAGATGCTTTCCGGCTTCGGAGGCGTGAATGCTGCAATACGAATTGAGAAGTAAAAGGATGTACCAAGTACTACGAGAAATAGAAATCACGCCGACATCAGTTCTCTTGGACGGGCAACAGATAGCGACGACGGAAACAGGCGAAAAGATGCTTGTGGAACTCTATCGTCGTTTTGCAGGCGATTACCCGAAGTTCTTCAAGATGGACACTCTTTGCCGACTCGGTTTCATTGCCGCAGAAATACTGCTAAAAGAGAAAATAAGCAAATGTGAAAATGAGAAAATTTCCATCATTTTGGCGAACCGAAGTGCCAGCATCAAGAACGACACCGATTATCTGGCTACAATCTCGGAAGGCAACTACTACCCTAGCCCGGCACTTTTCGTTTATACCCTGCCGAACATTGTTACCGGAGAGATTGCTATCCGCCACCACATCCAAGGAGAAACATCGTTTTACATTCTCAACAACCCGGAACAGTTAGAGCAAATCATCCTTTCCACTTTCAACTTTCAACTTTCAACTTTGATAGTTGGCTGGTGTGAGTGTAGCAAACCCAATGAATTTTACGCTAAAATGCAAATTATATATGGAACAACTGATTGAACAACTGAAATCACAGATTATTGAAGCACTCAATTTTGAGGACATGACTCCTGCAGATATCGAAGCCGATGCTCCGCTCTTTGGCGAAGGCTTGGGTTTGGATTCGATTGATGCGCTTGAGTTGCTTATGCTCATGGACCGCGAATACGGTATTAAGATTGCAGACCCGAAAGCCGGCAAAGCTATCTTCCAGTCCGTGCGCACGATGGCTGAATATATCCAGGAACACCGCACGAAATAGTTCCCCGAATGAAGATCGCGATCACCGGCATAGGAATAGTAAGTGCTATCGGCTGCAACTGCGCGGAGACACTTCAATCGCTTCTTGAGCAACGCTCGGGAATTGCTCCGATGTGTTATTTAGGCAGCGTGCATTCCGAATATCCTGTTGGCGAAGTCAAACTGAGCAATGACGAACTCAGGCAACGATTAGGTCTTGGCGACGAACCGCTGCCTCGCACTTCGCTGCTCGGCATCATGGCAGCAAGGGAAGCAATCTCAATGTCTCAAGCACCTTGCGACACCTTTATCTCCGGCACTACCGTCGGAGGAATGGACTTGACCGAGCAGCATTGGCAGGACTACCACGTCGGCAAAGCGGCAGAGAACATCCGTTTTCACGAGGCCGGAGAATCGACACGAGCCATCGCAGAACAATTATCAATGGACCATTCTCCATTATCAATTATCACCCCTTCCACCGCTTGTTCGTCGGCACTCAATGCTATTATGCTGGGCTGCGACATGCTGCGTACGGGTCAAGCCAAACGCGCGATTGTAGGAGGAGCTGAGAGTCTGAGTCTATTCCATTTCAATGGATTTAGAACGCTGATGATATTGGATCAGCAGCCTTGCCGACCGTTTGACGCCAACCGCAACGGCTTGAATCTCGGTGAGGGAGCCGGTTATTTAGTGATTGAGAATGAAGCAGATGCGATTGCTCGCGGTGCGAAGATATTAGGCTATATCGGTGGTTACGCGAACACCTGCGATGCGTATCATCAGACCGCTTCGTCGCCCGACGGAGAAGGCGCCTATATGGCGATGAAGGGCGCACTGGAGATGGCGGGATTACAAGCTTCAGAAATCGATTATATCAATGCACACGGGACAGCCACGCCGAATAATGATGCTTCGGAATCAGCGGCTGTTAGGCGTCTCTTAGGCGTATGTAAGTTACCGGCAATCAGTAGTACCAAAGCCTTCACGGGACATACGACTTCTGCCAGCGGAGGCATCGAAGCAGCCATCTGTGTGTTAGCGATGAATCATGGCTTTGTGCCTGCTAACTTACGCTGGGAACTGACGGCTGAAGGACTCACTACGCCGGTGACACAAACGCTTCATCAGCCCGTTCACCATGTGCTGTGCAATGCTTTCGGTTTCGGCGGAAACGAATCGTCGTTAGTGCTTTCGGATCGTGGAATCGACCTAAGCGAAGCCATTTTGGAAGAATCGGGATTAGTGCAAAAAGTGGATGAGCAGATGCTAACCGAATCATTAGTAACCGCCTCGGAAGCACGCCGGATGACGCCGCAGATGCGGCAGTTGGTCAGCGTGGCGCGTAAAGCGTTACAAGACGCAGGCATCGAACAGCCGGACGCCATCGTTTGTGCGACCCAATGGGGGTGTATGTTGCAATCGATGCGTTTCTTGCAGGACATGATTGCCTCCGGCGAACAAGAGCTCAAGCCCACTCCGTTCATTCAATCAACGCACAACACTGTCGCTTCGCTTATGGCTATTCTGACGGGCAATCACGGTTACAACGCCACGTATTCGCAGGGCAAGCAATCACTGGCTTGTGCAATGACGGATATCCGAAGCCAGATGGCACTCGGACGGATTCGTTCGGCGTTGGTGTTGGAGTTCGACGAACAAGTAGATGCGTGGGACGAGGTGTTGGCACTCATTGGCGAGCGGACACAGAACATCGCCCGTGCATGTGTATATATAAAGAACGAGTAAAATGAAACTGATCATTCTGGCAATCCTGCAAAGTATCCTTCTCTGCGGAGGACAGATACTCATGAAAATGGCACTCAATGCCTTCGACAAAGCCTCATGGACGTGGTCGTTCTTCGTGAGCCAACTGACCAACTGGTGGTGGCTGGCATGCGGCGTGTCCTTCACTGCGGCTGGTTTGCTTTGGATGTATATACTCAAACACTGGTCATTCTCGCAGGCTTATCCGCTCAGCAGTTTGGCGTACGTATTCGGAATGATTGCCGCCATGCTGATTTTCCACGAACAGATTGCTTGGACACAATGGGTTGGAATACTGCTGATTATGGCAGGGTGTTATTTGGTAGTAAATTGAGAAAGGATTATTATGTTAGCGTTTATCTTAGCTGCGATAGTAAGTATCCAAGCTGACTTTGTACAGACGAAGAACTCCGCCCTGTTCAGCGAACCGCAGGTGTCCACGGGCAAAATGATCTATCGAGCGCCGGAGTATCTGCATTGGGCGTACGAGACACCGAATAACGTCATTTGGGAAATAGACGGCGACCGCTCAAATGTCAATCCGCAGGTGCAAAAGTTACTACGGATGATTATGGCATCTATTGCGTCGGAAGGAAAGACCGACGGGAAAATGGAGCGGGAAAGCAAGAAACTGTTTCAATCGGTTATCGTCCGTATGGATGAAGAGACCCACATAGCCAAACAGGTGGAACTCATCGAGAAAAACGGAGACACCACTATCATCGAATTTAAGAATGTTGTTGCGAAATAGTTTATATTATATCGTCGAAAGCCGAGAAACTGAATCGGAAAGCCGCGAAGCGGAATACCGGGTTCGTTTTGATGCGTCCCATCCGATTTTTGCAGGTCATTTCCCAGGACATCCTATTGTACCCGGCGCCTGTTTGATACAAATAGCGGAAGAGTTATTGGCTGCTTTTGGGGAACAGAAAGTGCGTTTCACATCGGTTCGCAATCTCAAATTCCGCCAACCCGTTCTACCCGACCAGGAAGTGACCATCACTATTCCGGCGGTCAAAGAACAAACTATCAATTGTCAAATATCGATTAATCATTCTATAAGTGCTTCATTCACCGCTACATATATGTGCCTTGATTCCGACGTATAACAACGCCGGAACAATAGTAGATGTGGTTCGTCGCGTGCATCAGCAGGTGCACGACATCATCGTTGTGGACGACGGATGTACGGACAACACCAAGGAACTGTTATCGGCTATGGATGTACCGGTTACCGTAGTTACACACCCGCACAACAAAGGCAAAGGTCGCGCACTCGCTTCGGGTTTTCGGAAAGCCTTGGAAATGGGTTTTGACTACGCCCTGACAATTGACGCGGACGGACAGCACTACCCAGAGGATATTCCGTTGCTCATCCGGGCCTTGGAAGTTCATCCGAATGCCCTCATCGTCGGAAGCCGTCAGTTTACGGACGATAACATGGACGGCAAGAGCAAGTTCGCCAACCGGTTCTCCAATTTCTGGTTCCGGTTGCAAACGACCATTGATCTGCCGGATACACAAACAGGTATGCGGATTTATCCTCTGCATCGTTTGTATGGTCTGAATATCCTCACCAGCCGTTACGAAGCAGAGCTGGAACTTTTGGTTTTGGCGGCCTGGCACAATGTACCGCTGATACCTGTTCCGATACGCGTCTATTATCCGCCGAAAGAAAAACGTGTCAGTCATTTCCGGCCGGCATACGACTTCACACGGATCTCTATTTTGAATACACTCCTCTGTATCGGCGCACTGCTTTTCGGGTATATAAACATGTACTGGCGGACGGTTATCTGTTTCGGGTATTTCGGATTAGTGATGCTTTTCTTTGTCAATCCTTATACGCTGATTTACTTTGCCATACATGGTCGCAATTCGCGCTCACGAGCACACTACCATCGGTTTGCTCAACGCATTTCCGCACATTTTGTGAGGAACATATTAGGACTTCGTCTGACGGTAAAGGGCGAGTTGACCAACCAGCAATCCGTTGTGATAGCCAATCATCAGTCGTTCATCGACGTCGTGCTGTGTCTCTCCCTCTCTCCGAAGATTTCGATGGTGGTCAAGGAATATATCTGGAACCATCCGCTTTTCGGCATTGTGGCCAGATATCTGGATTGTTTTCCCAACACAATGGATGACGACAAACGCGAAGCCGCTGTCAAGCAGATTATTGAAGAAGGGTATTCCCTATTTGTTTTTCCGGAAGGTACGCGTTCTGTCAGCGGCGAAGTCGGACGATTCCACCGCGGAGCGTTCTACTATGCTGACAGTTACCAACTTCCGATTCAGCCCCTGCTGATAGAAGGGATGGTCGATTATATCGGGAAGAAGCAGTTTGTGATTCGTCCGGCCGATGTACGACTCACTATTCTGCCTGTTATCCCCACGGATGACACCACTTTCGGCAGCAATTACAAACGCCGGAGCAAGTCGGTAGAACTGCACTACCAGGCATTGATGCATTGCGACCGTCCGTCGGTGGCAATTTTGGGAGCGGGTGTCGGCGGTTTGTTTACAGGTGCATTGTTGGCGCAAAAAGGCTATCAAGTGACACTCTATGAGCAGTTGCCGGTATTCGGCGGCGGACTTTATTCATATGAGAAAAACGGCGAGACTTGGTCAACCGGCATGCACATTCTCTCCGGTTTGCGACCGGGCGACCCCTTATTTACCCTGCTGAATTGTATAGGATTAAGTGCTGATACAGTAACGACGAGCGTGGACCACTCGCCTGCGGAACTCATCGGCGAGAGAGAATGGGAAGAATGCCGGAACGGAGTTTTCCGTTTTGTGGGCGGAAGTCAGAAGTTGGCAAATGATCTGGCGATGTATATTACGCGCCACGGAGGAAGGATCTTGCTCGCGCAGAAAGTTGAGAGAATTAAAAATTCAAAATTAGCAATTAAAAATAGCGGATTTGAGATTTATCATTCGCAAGGGATCATTGGAGAAGGAGATATAGTGGTTAGTTCGCTTCATCCGAAGCAGTTGCTAAAGATGACGGATTTGCCGTTGTTCAGAGCGGTGACGCAAAAGCGGATTGTAAATACAGCAGAGACAGCCGGTTCGTTCAAGACGTATATCCGACTTCGTCCGGATAGTTTGGAATACGATCCGGTGACCCATTATTTGCCGGAACACAAACTGTTAATCATGACACCTTGTTCAGAACACGGGCAGGTGTATGCGCGGACAATTGAAACGGTGATGCCGATGAGCTATGAAGAATTAGCACCGTGGCAGGAGGATAGGAAGTCCAACTATACTGAATACGAGGCGTTTAAGGAGCGAAAGACAGCAGAAGTGCTTGCTATTTTGGAATCGGTTTATCCTGGAATACGGCGTAAAGTGGTCGATTGTTTCAGCTCCACTTCGTTGACTTACCGCGACGATTATCTCTCGCCGGAAGGCGCTATGTTCGGCATGAGCGAAGGCGTGGGTTCGGTTCGTACACGTGTGCCGGGATTCTATCAGACCGGACAGAATATTTTCCTGCACGGTCTATGCGGAACAGCAATGACCGCGCAACAAACAGTAGAAGCGATATGCGAAGATACTTGCAAATGACAGTGTTCTTGGTATTGACCATGTATGGTCAATGCTTGTGGGCGAAGACCGAACGTCTGACCGCTTATTTGGCGGACAGCGCGACGAATACCGGCATTGCGGTGGTGGTTTGTCCGGGTGGCAGCTACTGCTGGCACGACATGAATTACGAAGGCAGACAAGTGGCGGAATGGCTGCAGGCGAACGGCATCAATGCGTTTGTGCTCAAATACCGCGTGGCGAATATCAGCGCTTTTGTGGTCGGTTACCGCGTCATCGGTTTGGGCAACAAGTACCCGAACATGCTGAGCGATGTGGAGGACGCACTCAGTTATATACACAAGCATGCGGATTCGCTTCGGATAGACAGGAACCGAATAGGCGTAATGGGTTTTTCCGCCGGAGGGCACCTGACGATGATGAGTTATACGCACAACCGAACTGCGGTCAAACCGGCATTTTTGTGCCCGATTTATCCGGTGGTGACGATGAGCGACAAGCGTTATGCCCATGTTCGTTCGCGCCGAGGCGCTTTGGGCGTTTGGCGTCAATGGAACAAGCAGATGCGGGATTCGCTGTCGATTGAGAAACATATTCCTGCTGATTGTCCGCCGGTGTTTTTGGTAAACTGTGTGGATGACCCAATTGTGAAATACCAGAACAGCGAGATGCTGGATTCGGCGCTCACGGCGAAGGGGATACCGCACAAATACCTCCAATATCGCACCGGCGGACACGGTTTCGGCGCGTCAGAGAGCAAGGGGACAGAGGAAAGTCAACAATGGAAAAAAGAATGCATACAATGGATATTGAGTTTGAATCAGTAGCGGATATCCGCGCATATCAAGAGGAATTACTGCGCACGCAGATAGCGTATCTGGCGGCACACTCGCCGTATTACCAACGGCTGTTTGCCGAGAATAAGATTGATCCTTCGACGATTTGCACGATAGAGGATTTGCAGCGTATTCCTTTTACAGAGAAAGCTGATTTGCAACAGTTTAACAATGATTTTCTGTGCGTAGCACGGGAAGATATCATCGATTATATTACCACTTCCGGCACGTTGGGCGACCCGGTAGTCTTCGGTTGCACGGAGAAAGATTTGGAGCGTTTGGCATATAACGAGCACAAGTCTTTTGCCTGTGCGGGTCTGAAGAAAGGGGATATTCTGCAACTCATGACGACGATGGACAAACGGTTTATGGCCGGTTTGGCGTACTGGATGGGCATTCGCCGTATGGGCGCAAGTATCATCCGCGTGGGAAACGGTATTCCCGAACTACAGTGGGACACCATCGAACGCCTTCATCCCACGGCGATCATGTGCGTGCCTTCGTTTATTCTCAAACTAATCGACTACGCCGAGCAACAACACATCGATTATCGGCATTCGTCAATAAGAAAAATTATCGGTATCGGAGAGGGTCTGCGCGACCAGGCGTTTGCGCTGAACCTGTTAGGGCAACGTATTCACGACAAATGGCCGGAGGTGGAGTTGTACGCAACGTATTCATCGACGGAGATGTCGGCAACGTTCTCGGAATGCGAGCACGGCTGCGGCGGACACGTACACCCGGAACTGATTATTGTGGAAATCATCGGCGAAGATAATCAGCCTGTTCCAGACGGTCAGCCGGGCGAAGTGGTGATCACGACCTTAGGTGTCGAAGGTATGCCGCTGCTGCGATTCCGGACAGGTGACATCGCCGCGAAAGTGGTGGAGCCTTGCGCCTGCGGGCGAAACAGTTACCGCCTTACGCCACTCATCGGACGCAAGCACAACATGATCAAACTGAAAGGCACTACCATCTATCCGCCGGCCATCAATGATGTGCTGGACAACACGCCGTTTGTGAGCAATTATGTGGTGGTGGTTCGTCCGTCCGACGCTGGAACCGACGAGGTCATTGTGCGTGTCGGCCTGCGTGACAACACGATTCAGCCCGAAGAGGCAATCAAGACGTTGAAAGATCATTTCCGTTCGCGTCTGCGGGTCGCACCTATTGTGGAGATTCTGCCAGCAGATGTGATCCAGCAAATCATTTTCCCTCCCAAGAGCCGCAAGCCTGTGAAATTCATCGATGAACGATAAGTTGCTGCACATATACGATTGGTTAAGCACCCACCGCCGCTGGCTGTGGTCGGGATTAACAATAGTGCTTATTCCGCTGATTGTGTTGGCATTGACGCTTCGTTACAACGAGGACATCATGGATTTTCTGCCACTGGAGGATGAAGACCGTGAGGCGCTTAAGGAGTTTCAGTCCCGGCAATCAGCGGCTCAGATCGTGGTCATTGTAGAAGGTGGAGACGAATCCCTCCGCGAAGAAGCGATAGAGGAACTGGTTATCGGTAACGGGTTGTTGGATATTTCAACAGACCCTTCAGAGCAGTTGAGAAATCTTTACGCGCAATTACCTTATTATATAGAGGAAGAGAAGTACGAGAAACTGGATTCGCTGTTTACAGCGGAGGCTATTCGTACAGCGTTGGAGCGCGACAAGCGTATTTTGGCAACACCCGGAACAGGGTTTCTGGCTACTGCTATTCAATCGGATCCGTTGGGTTTGATGGATCTCTCCGCTTTCAGCGCGCAGCAGGTCCCGAACAGAAGTTACGCTTTTATCACTTCTCCTTACGGAAGCACCGAGACGCAGCGGAATACGGCTTTGCTGGATTCCCTCAATGGTCAGTTGTCTATTGTCCATTCACAATTTCCTGAATTGAGTCTCCGGCTTATCGGAGCACCGGTGATTGCAGTGGAGAACGCACGGCGCATCAAACTGGATTCGCTGATTTGTATTGCGCTTTCACTGGTTCTCATTGTGGCGTTGCTGGCTTACGCTTTTCCGCGACGGCGCGACTTGTGGCTGATAGTGCTGTCGGTTTCGTTCGGTTGGTTAACAGGAATGGCTGTTCTAAGGATCTTCACCCCGACGGTGAGCGCTATGGTGTTGGGAATAGGGAGCGTGCTCATCGGCATTGCGGTCAATTATCCGTTGCATCTGCTGGTACACCAGCGTTATACGAGGTCGGTCAGGCAGACACTGGAAGAAGTGCTCTCACCGCTGGTGGTGGGGAACATAACGACGGTGGGTGCGTTTTTGGCCTTGCTGCCTCTCAAAGCGACAGCGATGCAGCATTTGGGAATCTTTGCTGCTGCGATGTTAGTTGGTACTATCGTTTTTTGCATCTTCGTGTTGCCGCATCTGATGTCCGCGCAACCTACTCCGCTCCGCGAGATCAAACTTCCGAGGGAAAATTTACGAATGGGAAATCACGAATTAGGGAAGGGCACCTTGGTTGTCACAGGCCTGCTTGGGCTTTTCCTTGTTCTTTCGCCGCTATTCTGCAGTCCAAAGCCTTTGTTTAATCCGAATCCATCGAGTATCAATTATATGACCGCCCAGCAGCGTGCGGATATCGCGTTTTTTGATTCGGTTGCGAACCCGATGCGGCAAGTTGCGGACCATGCCAACAGGGCGGAACGCTGGACGGCATATTGGCAGACGCACGATGCGGAGGCGGTCATCGGGATGATTGAGAACGAAGCCGCGCAAGTGGGATTCAAGCGTGGTGTTTTTGCACCTTTTTATCAGATGATGAGAGGCTGGAAGCCCGCGAAGAGCTTTGATTTCAGCCGTTTGACGCAGGGGTTGAGCGATAACTTCGATTATATAGGCATCGCCTGTTCGCTGATTGTATTTCTGTTCTTATGGCTTAGTTTTCGCAGTTTGAAGGTGGCGTTGATTGCTTTTGTGCCGATGATGCTCAGTTGGGTTTGGATCGTGGCTATCATGCAGATTTTTGGCCTGCAATTCAATATCGTCAATATCATCCTGGCGACGTTTATCTTCGGTCAGGGCGACGATTATACGATTTTTATTGTGGAGGGCTTGCTCTACGAACGCCGAACCGGTCAAACGATTCTGCCGCAATACAAACAATCGATTATGCTCTCTGCGTTAATCATGCTGATCGGCATCGGGATTCTTGTCTTTGCCGTTCATCCAGCAATGCACTCGCTCGGCGTTGTGACGCTGATCGGCATGTCGGTTGTTCTTCTCATGGCGGTGACCATCCCGCCTTTCCTTTTCCGTTTTATCAAAGCTATTTGATTGTATTCGCGTGAATATTTTTTGTCATGTACAAAGTCAACAAAAAAGAGACCCGAAGGTCTCTTGTTGCCGAACCAGGACTCGAACCCAGACAGACAGAACCAGAATCTGTAGTGCTACCATTACACAATTCGGCAAAATGTTAATTCGGAAAAGTCCGAATGCTTTATTTTTCAAAAGCGGGTGCAAAATTACTGCTTTTTTTTGACATGAGCAAATTTTTTTGCAAAAAAATGTAAAAAAAATTGAATTTTGTTGCAAAATCAGTTTTTTTTGATTATCTTTGCAGCCGATTATTAACTTTTATTCCCTCTCACGGCAAAGAGGTGCCTTCCAAAACGGAGGGATTGCCGGAAGCAATATGGCAAAATATGTTTGTGATGTATGCGGTTATGAGTATGACCCAGCAGTAGGAGATCCGGACAACGGCATAGCCGCCGGAACGGCATTTGAGGATCTGCCAGCCGATTGGGCTTGTCCGCTTTGCGGAGTTGGCAAAGACCAGTTCACCAAGGCGTAATCGGTCGCAGGTTGATGGTGGGTTGATGGTATGTGAATCACCCCCTAATAACCCCCTTATCACGCCCTAATCACCCCCTTATCACCCCCTTTTAGGTACTACGGAGCGGCTCGGGAGAACGGAGGACAAGCAGCAAAAAAGACACTCGTTTGAGTGTCTTTTTTTTGTGTCTGTGAATTAAATTGCTTATGATGTCAACAGACAGAATTATTTGTCGTCATGAGCATGGAGCGATTGCACGTACTTAGCATGAGCCATTTTAACGCGTTTCAGCTCGCTCGGCTTGTCGAATTGTTGGCGACGGCGCAGCTCCTTGACAACACCAGTCTTATCGAATTTACGTTTGAATTTCTTAATAGCGCGCTCGATGTTCTCGCCTTCTTTAACAGGAACGATAATCATAGCTTTACACCTCCTTTCCTTCACGTTCGGATTGAAAAAAATGCTCCGAAAGTTTAGTACCCAGGGCCGGGATCGAACCGGCACGGTTTCCCATTGGTGTTTGAGACCAACGCGTCTACCAATTCCGCCACCTGGGCTTCGTCGCAACTGGCTTGCGACGAAGTTTGTCGCAAAGCGACAAAAGGTCGCCGCAGTTGCTCCTCTTCGGTTCTCAAACGCTTCGCTGTTTGAGTCCCGATGACCATTCGGATACAAACTTAAATGAGTCCCGATGACCATTCGGATTACCTCCTTTACGTATCCCGAGGAATCTCGGATTGAAGTTCAACCGAAAAGCGGGTGCAAAGGTACTGCTTTTTTCTGACATGACCAAATTTTTTTCAAAAAAAATGCAAAAAAGAATAAAAAAAGAGGAAAACAGGCATTTTTGTTCACAGAAAATGAAAAATGGAAGCGGAAACTGAAAATTGAAAACTGAAAACTGAAAGGGAGAAGGGGAGACGGAAAAAAAAAGGTGTGCCAATTAATGACACACCTTTTTTGATCAGCCATGTATGGCTGATACGGATTCAGGGGAGGATTAGAGTTGCGAACCCAGAGCGTTGTACTCAACACCATTCTTGCGGATGATGAGCTGACCATCTCGGAAGAACTTCTCAGACTTAACAGTAGCATTGGTGTTCTCGATAGCCTGAGCGTCACCAATTTGTACAGCCTTGATACGATAGCCGCCAGCGAACTCCTTGATTTCTACATTTCCACCGAGAGAAGTGTACTCCAGGGTTTTCCAAACATAACCCTGCTCATCGGCACCTTCGCTACCTTTAGCCGGCAGAGTGAGGTCTGTAGAAACAGCAACAGCATTTTTAGGGTAAGCACCAGCTGCATCCTCAAAGTTAGAAGCAGTACTACCCTTAGCAGCAACAGTCAGAACAATCTTGTCACCAGCGGTAGTATTCTCAAGCGTAAGGATACCATTCTTACCACCAAACTCATAGCACTTTCCCGGATATACGACAAAAGCCTTATTCTTATCAGAGCCATTCTGGATAGTAAATGTTACATCAGCAAAATTCTTGATATAACTTACACTTGCGACACCACCTTTGATATCGTAAACATACTTGCCCTCATCCGGTTTGGACTCGCCATTGTTCAAAGTAGCCTCACTAATAGTCCACTCGTCAATAGTAGTACCGACTGTTGTAAGATCTACAACCTTAGCGTTAATTGTCATAGCTGCAACAACGGCAGCTGCAAAGAGGAAAATTTTCTTCATAATTTGTTGAGTTTTTAAAAGTTAATAATATTGTTTGATTAATTGAATTCTCATTGTTTCGAGATATCGAGATAGCGATATATCGAGATTTCGACGGGAGATATTCACTTGTTTTCCAAAATCGAGTGCAAAGTTACTACATTTTTCGGACATATGCAAGTACATATTGCCGAAAAATGTAGATTTTTTGATTTTTATTCTGCTGCGTCGGGATCTTTGCCGTTATAGAGGACATTTTTGATCTTTTTGTACTCAGTAATCGGCATCGGTTTGGGGTTGATCTGGCAGTTGACAAACTTGATGTTTTCCGCCCACTCCATTTTAATACCATTGCGGTTTCCGATGATTGTAACCTGGTCAAAGAGGATGTTGTGGACAGGTTTGCCTTTGAGTCCCTGGATATCGACCGCCTGTTTGGAGCCGACGCAGGTGATATTGCGGAAGGTGATATTGGACCAATCCGGGAAGAAGGCATTCTTGTCGTCGGAGTCTGTAGCACTAACGCCGGCTCCCTTGTCGGCATAGCCGGAGGAGATGAGGAAGGCGGATTCGCGGATATCCTTCATGATAATATCATAGCAGTAGATATCCTCACACCATCCACCACGTCCGGGAGCGGATTTGAAGCGGCAACCGATGTCGGTCCCCTCGAAACGGCAGTCCTTGACCACAAGACGCTGCATGCCGCCGGAGAACTCCGAACCGATGACAAAACCACCGTGGGCACGATAGACGGTATCGTTGGTGATGAGGAAATCGCGTTGCGGACCGGCATCGACACCTTTCTGACCAACTCCACCCTTCATACAGATACCATCGTCACCGCAGGAGATATTGCAGTTGACGATAAGCGCCACCTGGATGTTACCCGGGTCCATTGCGTCGCCGTTCTGCGCCCAATGCGGGCAACGGATGGTGACACCATCGATAATAAGGTTTTGTATGCGCGTAGGCACGAAGTGGAATTTCGGGGAATTGAGGAGGTGTACGTTCTCCACGAGGATGTTCTTGGAATCGGTGATGTTCACCAAGTGGGGACGCATTTTCTCCTGAACAATCGGGTCGGAAGCGATATTGGGGACATTGAGATCTTTGTTAAGGTTGAAAGGATACCACACGAGCCATTTCTTGCTATTTCCGTCCGGCCGTGTAACACCTCCCATAGCGAGCACCTCATCCCAGACGTTTCCGTCGGCCGCGATGACCTCCGGGTCAACGACTTTCTTTTGTTTGATCGGGCGCCAATAGATACCCTGTCCGTCAATCGTGCCGTGACCGGTGATAGCGACGTTCTCGAGTTTGGAACCATAGATCAGCGCGTGGCATTTCTTGGAGCCATCGCGAAGGGAATCGGATTTCTGGATATAAAGTTCCTTGTTGGTCGAGCCGAGAATAACGGCATTGTCCGCCAAGTGGAGATCCATATTGCTGACGAGTTTAATTGGGCCAGTAAGCCATTTGCCGTCTGGCACATTGAGATGTCCACCTCCTTGTTTTTTGAGGTGCTTGAGCGCCTTGGCAAACGCCTCGGTATTGTCGGTGACGCCATCGCCCACTCCACCGAAATCAACGATGGAAATGGTGTAATCAGGGATTACAACTTCCTTCACCTGCTCCACTGCGCAGGGGAGGTTCTGGTAGTAATGGGAATACTTTGTTTGGGCCGAAGCGGTTTGGCTCATAGCAAAAAACGCAAAGACCGCTACGCTCAAAGATAAAAGACTATTTTTCATCGGGTATTTGTTTTTAGTCAACAATTGACAAAATTATCCAAATTTTAGATCATCAGAACAAATTATGTACCAAACTATTGAGATAAACCTCGAGGTTGGTATAATTTTTATCCAAAGTATAGAGTTTATTGTCAGAAGAAGCATTTTTGTCGAGTCCATTTGCATCTTCCCATTCGTCCGGCATTCCATCACGGTCTGTATCATAGTCATTTGCTCGGTGGATCTCTGCGATAAGTGGGTATCCCCCTACGTCAGAAGGCGTATCGATGAGTCCCCCCTTACTTATTTGACCTTTTTTAGGAGTTACACTTCCAGTCACTGTAGCAGAAGTTACCATTTGTCCATTACGTACGATTCCATTACGCACATCTTCTACAATTCGCATATCTACAGCATCTCGATGAAGGGAACAACCTGCTTTCGCAAGGACTGTCTCATATGCTTCTTCGGCTGTTTGTTCATTCTGAAGACCTGTCAAGCCATCGGTCCAACGAGTTGTAGATTTACACATGTCTTTTTTATTCGACTCATCGGGGTCAACCCCCTGCCAGTTGTCGTTAGTGACGGTAGTTGAACCATAGACATAATTACCGGTGATATAGAATTTTCCGGGTTCTACAGTTCCTCCGGGTGACTTACCGCAGTTATCAGCATCTTTGGTTGTGGGGTTGACGATACGTGATTTTTTGCTTGTAGCCGGGCCATATTTATAATAGTTATTGACCATGTTAATATGGCGTCCACCAGCACCTTTATTCGTGCCCTCGCCACCATATGCAGAGTTGCCGCCCCAGTTAAAAATCACATTATTTACATAATCAATGGGTCCAGCACACTTGGTATTTACGAAATCATGGTCGAAACGTGGATTACGGGAATCATGGTGCGCTAACAAATTATGATGGAAGGAAGCATTGGTTCCCCCCCATATTCCACCATAGCCATGCGATCCTTTATCATGTACTGACGTGCGTAAACTCTCAGTAATGAAGCAATATTGGAGGGTAAAATCTGTGTTTCCATAGACACTGACGCACTCGTCGGTTGACCATGAGAACGAACAGTGGTCCACAATAATATTTTTATGCTCGCAGATAGTGAGCGCATCTCCTTCCACCTTATTTTGGTCTCCCATACGGAAGCGTAGGAAACGGATGATGACATTGTTGGCTTTGACGACCACAGGATAGCCCGCGATACAGATACCATCTCCGGGAGCTGTCTGTCCGGCAATAGTGAGGTTTCCGCCAGTTATTTCGAGTTGGCTATTCAGATTGATTGTACCGGCAACATCAAAGACGACAGTACGCGTTCCATCCATCTGGAGAGCCTTGCGGAGTGTACCTATAGCGGGTTGACCCGTTGATTTGTCGCGTGCGTCATCAAGCGTTGTGACATGAATAACCACACCTTCACGTCCACCGGAAGCATATTTGCCACCGCCTTCCGCTTCAGGGAAAGCGATGACAGATGAAGAAGGCGTAGGCTCATTGCCTCCGTCTCCCTTGCAAGCAGAGAGACAGAGGACAAAAGCCATCAGGATAATTCCCCATTTATTAATAAAGGTAGTCATTCCAAAGCGTACCATTAGAAGCCGCGATGTTCACATCGAAAATAGGCCAGTATTGATGCATATCGATATCAGTTCCTTCTTTATAGAGATACCAGTTCTCAGTTGTGATAATGGGCACATCATCCTTGAAGAAGAAGGCTTTAGCCACCCAACCGTTCTCCTTGTCGTACTCAGCAGGACACTTTGCATCCAAATCCAGACCTACAAATTTATCATATACGTAAGCAGCTCCGGATTGAGCAAAGTCATCGTTGCGAGTATAGTGGAAGTAAATCGAGTCAGGACGTCCGACATAGGCACCGGTACCATTCTGCAGGTCATATGTAGCAGCCTGTGCTTCCATTAGTTTCTCCTTGAGGATTCCCCAACGCATCAGATCATATTTGCGAATATTTTCTCCACAGAACTCAAAGGCGCGCTCGTTGATGATATTCTCGATAGTAACAGGAACGGAAGACAGACCTGCGCGTGCGCGTACCTTATCCATACACTCCTGTGCGCTGACACCGAGTTGTTCTCCAGGACCATTCCCCTCTTTAGAACCGATAGTAGCCTCAGCATACATAAGCAGAATATCGGAATATCGAAGTACAGGCATATCAACACAGTCCTCGTTGGATGCATAGCTACGTGCCATCCACTCCACACGCAGTTTTCCACAATAGAGTTGAGCAATATTGGAGTTTTTCTGATATACTTTCTTATCCGTAGCACCTACACCAGGGAATACCATTTCGGTGTAACCAGTAGGAGCAGTACCGCTACCATCGTCATACTCCCACGTCCAAGGCAGGATAGTAATATCACGACGTTTGTCAGCCTTATCATAAGCATAATAGAAAGTCGGAACGATCTCAATCATTGCCTGAGTCTTGGTGTTATTGCTATTACCACTACCATAAGTGATGGTATTGATCAACGCACCCGGACAGTTAGTAGACATCTTATTTCCTGTAAGCGCGAGAACCTGGCCGCGAGCGCCATCAAGGAACGGAAGCGCCCAGATCCATTCAGAGTTGGAATAATCTGTTTCGTCCTGGCAAAGATCTTTGAATACATCTTCGAATTTCTCCTCGAATTTCCAATTCTCTTGTTTTATGATTTGTGCACAAGCTTCTGCAGCCTCTTTATAGATTTCCTGACGCTTAGCAGCATCTTTGATATTATACTGAATCGAGCAGGATTTGGTGCCTCCCTTAGTAAAGACATCAGGTCGCATAGCCAAACCGGCATACATCATATCCATACGTGCAAGAAGACCAAGAGCCAGAGCCTTGCTGGGGCGGCCTGTATAGTTACGTGCCTTACCCGGGCAGGAAGCAGACCAAGGCATCAAGCGGGCAGCTTCTTTAAGATCTGCGCGGAGTTGTTCGTAAACCACATTACGGTCTTGTTTCTCCGTATAGAGCACTTCGGGGTTGAAACCATTGAACGAAGCAAAGCTTGCCGGCACATCGCCCCAGAGTTTTACCATCTCCAAATAGCAGAACGCACGCAGAGTGAGCGCTTCACCAAGCAGATACTTAAACGCTGCATCTGTAGTATCCGAGTGGAGACGGATTCCGTCAATCACCACATTCGCACGCTCAATAGCAGAGTTGAGGTAAGCCCATGGATCCTTACCATTGGAAGTAGAAAGGTTACCTGTACCTCCTGTCATGTTATAGGCAGCATACTCAGCATCCTCGGTTTTGGATGCGTGCTCAATATCCGTATTCATGGCTACATAGCCACCACAAAGACGGTTACGGAACGATTTATCCTCACCGAAAGTGTTGTAGATAGCGCCGATAGCTTGTTCTGTAAGGTCAGCTGATTTGAAGACCGCTTCGTCCATCGCAGAAGGAGACTCGGTCTCAAAGAAACCTTTCTCGCAAGCGGCAAATGTAAGTGCAAGAGCACCTAAAATCAAATATTTTTTCATATTATTGTGAATTTACGAGATTAGAATTGAATATTCAAACCAACGTTAATGCCGCGGCTCTTCGGATAGGCCGAGAAATCAACACCAGGAGTCAAAGGATTCTTGCTTGAACGTGTATCCACCTCAGGATCCAAGCCACTATACTTGGTAGCACAGAAGAGGTTGGTACCCTGAACATAAAGACGGATATTGTTGATAACTTTCGTTTTCTCCATCCAAACTTTCGGCAGAGAGTAGCCGAGGGTGAGTTGGTTGAGACGCAGGAACGAGCCATCCTCCATACATTGGTCAGTAACAACATAGTGCGACATGATAGGGCTGTTCAAGCGAGCACCCTTATTCACGTTAGCTTGATCAATCTGGTTTGCGAAAGCGGTATAAGCATCACCAACAACAAGTGCGCCGCTAGCATATACATCAGGCATATAAACACCTTGATCCGTATAGAGCGAATAGCGACTATTGAAACTCATTGATGAGATCAAGTTACGCATCTTTGTCTTTTCGGTCACTGTTGTGTACTCCATCTTGGAAAGGTTCAAGATCTTGTTGCCGAAAGCAAATGTAAAGTTAGCGGCAAGATCAACCTTACCCCATTTTTCTCCACCAATATTGAAGTTGATGTTGAAACCACCGGAGTGAGTAGGAACGGTATTACCGAGAATGACTTTATCTTTATCAGTAATCACGCCGTCACCATCCTGGTCTTTGAATTTGATAGCACCCGGAACCGGTTTGTTAGTCAAGAATCCATCTCCGTAGCTGGGTACACCTTCTGCCAAACCCCAAGCGTGGGTAGAAGTGAGGTAACTTTGGAAATCAGCTGCTGTATAATAACCATCTGTCTGATAGCCGAGCACATTGCCAACAGGTTGACCTACTTCAAGTAAGAACTCTGCAGTAGTTAGATATTCGGACGAACCGAAGCAACTGGTCTGCGCAAGCATGGAGGTCACATTACCGAGATCTTGTACACGTGTTTTATTGAACGAGATATTGGCATCAACAGAGAGATTGTAGCTCAAGCTCTTGGACTTGTGGTCAAGAATGATACCTTTGATAGAGAACTCCATACCCATATTACGGGTAGATCCGATGTTTTGGTATTGGTAGTTATAACGTGCCGGCATGGTTTGGCGAATAATCAAGTCTTTGGTAGTATTCCAATAGAGGTCAATCGTTCCTGTCAAACGCTCGTTGAAGAAGCCATAGTCAACACCGAAGTCACGGGTAATTGTAGTTTCCCATTTCAGGTTCGGGTTGGCTGCAATCTTGTCACTACCACCTACTACAAGGATGTTGCTAGCACCCTGACCCATATCGAAATAGGTCATCTGCTGTGAAAGGAAATCCGGGTGGAGGTAACCAAGGTCCACATTATTATTACCCGCCATACCAAGCGAAAGACGGAATTTAAGGTTGCTTAACCAAGAGGATGCTCCCTCCATAAACTCCTCATCCGACATACGCCATGCCAAAGCTCCCGAGGGGAAATAACCCCATTGGTGACCTTTGACGAAACGTGTAGAACAATCAGCACGGAAAGTACCCGTGATGTAGTAGCGACCTTTATAATCATAGTTCGCGCGTGCGAGGAACGACAATTGGTTATCGCGCGGGTTGATATAATTGGTGAATTCTGAATAGGCAGCTTGACCCATATAATTGAAAATCTCACCATTAAGTACATCATAACTACCCTTGTATCCGAAACCATTCTCAGTCTGAGTAGAACCTTTGCGGATTACAGTTTCCTCACCGACCAGAACGCTGACATTATGATCGGCATTGAAAGTTTGCTTCCACTCCAAGGTGTTGTGGTTTGTCAGAGTAGAGCTGTACTCGTCAATTACCTGTATTTGAGCTGTTCCCGGCTCAATTCCCGGACGGCCTGTATTTCGTGCGAAATAGGTAGTAGGACCATAATAGCGGTCAGTTGTGATGTGACGTGACTCATAACCCAAATCTACGCGAGCTGTGAAATACTTGGCAAACTTATAACTCATATAGCCCTGAATATTCCATTTCTTATCCTTTTTGAGTTTGTAGTTATCGCGAATGGTCGTCAGCGGGTCATAAAGCGAGCCGAAAGTTTCATCCGCATCATCCGATGAGCCATCATCCTTTGAGAGAAGTGTAGTAGGCGTATATACAACACAGTTACGCAGACGGGACTCAGTAGAAGTACCATTATCCTTAATTGCATTGGAACCCGAACCGAGTACCTCTGTGCTGGTGTAACGAGTAGTAAAACCTACTGTGAAATTCTTGAATGGTTTGAACTTGGCTTTACCTGCAACATTGTTACGGGTATAGTTAGACTGCTCCATAATCGCTTTGTCGTCGATGCGATTATAGGAGAGGGTAAAGTTTGCATTCTTATTACCTCCACTCACGCTAACTGATTGATTAGAATTAAAACCAGTACGACCAAATGTTCTGTCCTGCCAATCGATAAACTCATGCTTCGAGCGATCATTATATTCGTCCAACAAGGTTGCAATCGGGGTAGTTGCAATATCTGAAGGATCTTTGTACTTAGTATCATTATAAAGTTTATCGAAATATGCAAAGAACTGTCCGCGCAAATCGGAGTTACTGGGATCAGTGGTATTGTATTTCATGGAAGCCCATTCATATTGCATAAGAGCAAACTCACGGGGATCCATGACATCGTACTTTTTAGCAATCTTCTTCCATCCAACATAACCGGAATAGTCCACATGGAAGGTCATCTTATCATCATTACTATCCGCATCTTTGGTGGTGATGATGATTACACCATTAGCACCTTGGGCACCATAAATAGCCGTAGCAGCTGCATCCTTGAGGACGTCCATCGATGCGATGTCACTTGGTGCTATATCAGAGATTGAGCTAACAGGCATACCATCCACAATATACAAAGGATCGTTCGACTGAGTCAACGAGGTTCCACCACGGACGCGAATCTTGACATCAGCGTCAGGAGCACCCTCTGTGGTTGTGACGGTCACACCTGATAATTTACCTTGCAATGCCTCCGCGGCACTTGTAACCGGAATATCTTTCAACTGCTCTGCACCGACAGAAGCTACTGAAGTAACCACATCGCGCTTTTTAGTGGTACCATAACCGGTTACAACCACTTCCTCCAGCACTTCCGAATTCTCGGAAAGGACCACATTGATCACATCACCGGTGATATTGATCTCCTGGGTCACCATACCGATGTAGGAGAAAACAAGCACCTTCGCATCATCGGGCACATCGATGGTGTAATTACCATCAAAGTCCGTCACTGTACCCAAAGAGGTACCTTTGACCACCACAGAGGCTGAGATAATCGTCTCGCCCGTCTGGTCTTTGACCGTTCCGCTAATCACACGAGCCTCAGCAGCCATGCCCACAAAGAGCAAAGCCGAAAGAATCATGGTACGAAACACACTGACATTCAGTTTCATAAATAGAATTTGTTTGTGTTGATATTAATAAAGTTAAATTGGTTGTTCATGCAATAGGCATCTTCGTGCGCAGTTACGTTCTAAAAAACGGCTACAAAAGTACAAAAAATTCGATGATTCAATGTGTAAAAATTGACACATTTCGTGTAATAGTTAAAATTTTGCAATCTTTACTTATCAAAAAGCCTCAGCGTAGGTACATCCTTCACGCCACCGCGAGCACCCATAGCGGGTATTGCCCCGGATGACGTGTCCCTGATGACATACCGGACAGAGCATACCCGCCTTGTTGGCTTTGACATCGTACACCACGCCGGCTGTCATTTCTTTGAGTTCGTCGAGGAACTGCTGAGCCGTATATTCGCCACGCTCGATCTCACGCAGTTTCTTCTCCCACAAGCCGGTCAGTTCCGCCGATTTGAGCAGGGGCGAGATGATGGTGTGGATCAAATCGATGCCCACATCGGTAGCCCGGATGGATTTGCCCTGTTTTTGGATATATTTGCGTTGATAGAGTTTCTCGATGATGGCAGCGCGGGTGGAAGGACGACCTATTCCGTTCTCTTTCAGCGCGTCACGCAGTTCCTCGTCGTCCACGGTTTTTCCAGCCGTTTCCATTGCACGAAGGAGTGTCGCCTCGGTGTAATACTTAGGAGGCGTGGTGGTCTTCTCTTTCAGAAGCGGTTCGTGCGGACCTGATTCCCCCTGCGTGAAAGCAGGAAGGGACTTGGAGGAATCGGCATCCTCAGTCTGGTCGTTTTCGTCCGGCTTATCTGACAAATCCGGTTCTTTTTCAAAGACCGTCCGCCATCCCGGCTTGAGGACCTCGCGTCCCGTGACGCGAAAATCCATCTCTCCGGTTTTTGCCATGACGGTGGTATTACTAACCTCACACTCGGGATAGAAGGCTGCAATAAAATGCAGCGCTACCAGATCGTACACCTTGCGTTCGTCCGCGGTGATATTATCCGGTTTTACGCCCGTAGGAATAATAGCATGGTGGTCTGTCACCTTCTTGTTGTCAAACACCTTCTTGGATTTAGGCAGCGAACCCGCTCCTTTTTTGCCATCCGCCTTGAGCGAGAGCAAAGGTGTCACTTGGGGAAAATAATCCTTGATACCCGCCAGCGTGGCAGGGATTTTGGGGTAGATATCATCGCTGAGATAGGTGGTATCGACACGCGGATAAGTCGTCACCCTTTTCTCATAGAGAGACTGGATCAGTTGGAGTGTTTGCTCGGCAGAGAAAGAGTATTTCTTGTTGCAATCCACCTGAAGCGAGGTCAGGTCATACAGTTTGGGAGCATACTCCAGCCCTTTTTTCTTCTCGACGGAAGTTATGACGAGCGGCAGGTCCTTGATAGCATTCACCATGGCTTCTCCCTGCTCCTGTGAAGTGATAGCATACTCGCCCTCCTCGACAGGTATCTGGGCAGAGAAGAGCGTATCCCGGTAGGTTGTTTTGAGCTCCCAATAGGTACGCGGAACGAAATGATCAATCTCCGCCTGACGTTTGACCACAAGCGCCAAGGTAGGTGTTTGCACGCGACCGACAGAGAGGACCTGTCTGTCTCGCCCGCTCCCGCGCGCGTACCTTATTGTATATGCGCGCGTGGCGTTCATGCCCAGAAGCCAGTCACCGATAGCCCGCATCAATCCGGCTTCGTACAAATGCTGGTAGTTCGACTGATCTTTGAGTTGGGCGAATCCTTCGCGGACCGCATCTTCAGTCAACGAACTGACCCAAAGGCGCTTGACCGGACATTTGCAGCCGGCTTTCTGATAGACCCAGCGCTGGATCAATTCTCCCTCCTGACCGGCATCGCCGCAGTTGATGACCTCGTCGGCCTGCTCTATCAGATTTTTGATCACATTGAATTGCTTGTGCACACCTTCATCGCCATGCACCTTGATAGAGAACCGCGCAGGAATCATAGGCAAGGAACTTAAGTTCCACGCCTTCCATTGCTCGGTATATTCCTGGGGATCCAAAAGCGCACAAAGGTGACCGAAAGTCCAAGTAACCTGATATCCGTTTCCCTCAAAATAACCGTTCTTACGCTGATTGGCACCGAGCACGCGGGCGATATACTCACCCACTAACGGTTTCTCTGCAACGCAAACGATCATAACAGTTAACTGCGAAAGAAATAAAGGTACAAGTTATTTTTTGGACTCATCGGATTTTGCGCCATAGCCGTAACCATAGCCGTAGCCATACCCATAGCTCCGATAGGCCTTGACACCGTTCAGCACGCATACCAAACGTTTCATGCGACCGTTTTCAGCCACCTGATTGATATAATCCATCATCTCGTACGGTGTGTATTTATAGCGGCTGACAAAGATAGATGCATCGGAGACGCGGTCCAGAAGATAGGTATCACTCACCATCGCCACAGGAGCGGTATCAACGATGACGTAATCATAGCGTTTGCGCAGTTCGGCAAACAGTTCGTCCAAGCGAGATGTTTGCAACAGTTCAGCAGGGTTAGGCGGCACTTGTCCGCAAGGTAAGATATCCAGATTAGCATGCTCGCCGGAAGGCACAATAACATCCTCCAGAGGCACGTCTTTGTCAGCCAGATAATAGGAAAGCTGACCTTTGTTGGACAGATTGAAATAGGTAGCCAACATCGGTTTGCGGATATCGAGACCCACCAACGCCACTTTCTTGCCGAGAATAGCCAGCGAGAGAGCCAAGTTGCTGGACACATAGGATTTACCTTCACCGTTGATACAAGAAGTTACCAAAATCACAGGAGATTTGACATCCGAAGGTATGATATAGCGCAGATTGGTTCGCAGCAACCGGAACAACTCCGCAGAAGCCGATGACTCGCCTTCGTGAATAGCGATATGGCTGTTGCGCGAGTTCTCGAGCACATGTCCGAGGTAAGGCGCTTTGATACGCTTCTCGTAATCTTTGACATCATCAATCTTATCGTTGAAAAGGATGTAGATATACAACAGGATTCCGGGGAACAGTAATCCCAGCACGAAACAGATAAACACCAGCTTCTTGATTTTCGGCGTTTTGCTCAGCACATCGCGTTGAGGAATATCAACAATCTTAGCCGGCATAGCCGAAGCGGCGAGCAGGAGCGCGTTCTCTTCGCGTTTCTCATACAGATAGAGATACAGACGTTCGCTGATTTGCTGGCGGCGTATAGCACGCTCGTATTCCAACTGCTGCTCAGGCGCATCTTTGATCTGCTTGGCATACTTGGAATCCTGCGACTTGATACTCCTGCGGCGGATCTGCAAGCTCTCGCGAACGGATCCGATTGTAGCGATGATATTCTGGCGGAGCGACCGGAGTTGCGTATCCATCTGGTCAATCACAGGGTTCTGGTCGGTAGCCGTACGCATGATACGCATTTTCTGGAGCAGAATGGTATTGTACTCGGAGATACTGGAGGTCAGCGAAGGATCCTGAATTCCTATATTCGACGGTATCAGGCTACTATGCTTGGTTTCATCGCGAAGGAACTCATCCACGTAATCCACCAAAGTCAATTGGGTTTCCACCTCCACCAAAGCCTGCTGTTCCGCACTGCTGGCTTGGATAAACAGTTGTGCTTGGGTCTTAATATCAGCGATATTATTGCTTTCTTTGTATTCCGAGACCGCTTGCTCCGCCTCTGCGAGTTCCTTGGTGATTACGTTCAGACGTTCGTCAATGAAAGCCGCCGTGCTGGTAGCCATCATATTCTTGTCCACTACCGCATTGAGATTGTATTGCTCAATCAACTGACTAAGCAACACCCTGTCGCGTTCAGGCATCGGCGATTTGATGAACAAACGGATGATGTTCGATTCTTTTTTATGCTGCGACACTCTCATCATCTTGCGGAAACTGCTTACCACCAACTCATGACGCGCATGAATAGTACGATAAGTAGTATCCGAACTAAGCGGACGATTCGCATGAATACGGATGGTACCTATCTCGGTAGATATAGGCTCGTCCAAGGTATTCACTTTGTTGAAAGACCAGTGGAGAAAACCTCTTCTCGTACGCACTTTGTAACCTGATTTGACCGGTTTGACATACACAGAGAAAGGATCAATCTTGGCTTCGTCGGTCAACTCCAGATATTCCACAGAGATAGCCGGATTGCGGAACTCGCCTTTCCAGCGCAGTCCATCCTTCACAAACGTCGGTTCCCAAAGATTGAGTGCATCGAGCGCCTGATACATCAAACCACGCGAAGACAACACCACCACCTCATCTTCGGCAGCGGAGTTCCCCGCCAAACCAAGCGTGGAAAGGGCTGTGAGTTGGTCACCAATACCCTCTTTCTGACGAAGCATAATACTGGCATCAGTCGTCCATTGGGGAGATTTGCGCATATAATATGCCAAGCCCAATGCGGTAAAGCACACCACTCCCAGTGCGAACCACCACCAGTGCTCCAGCAATATGCGTACTATCTTTCTGAGATCGATTTCGTTGGTATTATTCTGTTCCATAATAGTTATTTTTCGAATTTCAAATACTTCTTGCTACTTTACTTAGAACTGGAAGATGCACTGGATTACTTACCATTGCTATAGCGGAGCACGGTCACAATCACAGTAGCCGCACTGGCTAACGTAGAAACCATGCTCAACCACAGGCTGACGTTGGTACTATTGATGACACGCACTTTATTAGGCGACACATACACCACGTCGTTCTGCTGTAAATAATAATAAGGGGATGCAAAAATATCCGCGCTATTCAGATTGAGACGTGCGAACTCCAGTTTGCCATCCTGCTCACGGGTAATCAGCACATTATCCCTGCGGCCATAAGGCGTCAGGTCACCAGCTGCAGCAAGCGCATCGAGGATCGTCAAACGGCCGTTGGTGATAGGCACCTGACCCGGTTTGGCAACCTCGCCTGTCATCGACACTTTAGCCCCCACCATGCTCACCTGAACGAGCGGATCCACCACCTGATTTGCCAAAGCCTGACGGATGACTTCCGCCGCTTCGTCACGCTTCAAGCCCTCCACATGGATCTTGCCCAATACCGGCAACTCCACGTCACCTGCCTCGTCCACGCGGTAGGACTGAATCTGTCCCACGGTAGTCAAAGCCGTAGAGTTCGGCGTCGAATATGCCACGGCCGGGAGGTTGTAAGGAGCTATAGCCTCCTTATCCAATGCCGAGATATAAATCGTCAACGCGTCTCCGGGCTTGATTACAATCTCGGAAACGGCATGAAAAGTTTTGTTAATGGAATCGGCTGAATCTGCATTCACGTCGCGCAGATACGTCATTTGTTTTTGGGTTACACAACTGGTGGCAAACACACTCACCAGTACTACAAATAAAATAGATTTGATTGTTTTCGTCATAACACAATTATTAAAGCGGGCGCAAAGTTACTATTTTTTTTTGATATACGCAAATAGAATACAATTTTTGTTCAATAAATTTGCATATTTCGATTTTTTGTTGTAATTTTGTGCGATATTTTGGAAAAAATTGATATGACACCACAGGAATTACTGAGTATAAAGCAACGTTTCAGCATCATCGGACAGAGTCCGTTGCTGAACCGAGGTATAGAAATTGCCGTCCAGGTGGCGCCCACCGATTTGAGCGTATTGGTGACCGGAGAATCGGGAGTCGGCAAAGAGCATTTCCCTAAAATCATTCACGCCTTCTCCGCCCGCAAACACGGTCCGTATTTTGCGGTCAACTGCGGCGCCATTCCCGAGGGGACGATTGACAGCGAACTGTTCGGGCACGAGAAAGGTGCATTCACCGATGCAAAGAGCGAGCATAAAGGCTATTTTGAGATAGCGAACGGCGGTACGCTGTTTCTGGACGAAGTGGGAGAGTTGCCGATGCCCACCCAAGTGCGCTTGTTGCGCGTGCTGGAAACAGGAGAATATCTGCGTATGGGTTCCAGCGAAGTCAGGAAGACCAACGTGCGCGTAGTGGCCGCCACCAACCTGAACATGCGTCAGGCCATCGATGACGGTCGCTTCCGCGAGGACCTGTTCTACCGTCTCAATACCGTAGAGATACGCGTACCCGCCTTGCGCGAGCGCAAAGAGGATATTCCGTTGCTGTTCCGCAAGTTCGCCGTGGATTTCTGTACACGCTACCGAATGCCTTCGCTCACGCTGACCGAGGAAGCGACAAGGATGCTGCAGAACTCATATTGGCGAGGCAATATCCGCCAACTCAAGAACACAGCCGAGCAGATTGCCGTCATCGAGATGAACCATCATATTGACGCCGATACGCTCCGCAAATACCTGCCCGAAGAGGAGAACCAGTCCGGCCTTGTGCTGAGCAGACCGAGAGAAGAGGGAAAGGATTATTCCCACGAGATAGGTTTACTCTACAACATGATCATGCAGACCCAGAAAGAGTTGCACGAACTGCGCGAGCAGATACAAGGCAAGACGCTCAACAATACGTCTATCGCACCTGCGAAGCCGGAGAATGACGTGGTGGACGCCGAAGCGGAAGTGCTTTCTGCGGACACACCTGTAACGCAGCCACAAAGCACAGGCAACCAGCGTATTGAAGATGCCAGCCGGGAACTGATAGAGCGCACACTCGAGCGTTGCGGAGGCAATCGCAAAATGGCTGCGGCACAACTCGGCATCAGCGAACGGACACTCTATCGTAAGATCAAAGAATATGACCTATAGAAACGTACATCAAAATTACGAGACGTTGTTGAGACGATGTCGAGACGGTATTACATCGGGACTGATAGCATGTCTCGTGCTTATCTCGAGCATGTTTGCCGGCTGCTCTATCAGTTACAAGTTCAACGGAGCCAACATCAACTATCAGACCACGCATACCATCTCCATTGCCGATTTTCCCAACAACGCGGCCATGGTCAACCCCACCCTGAGCAACAACCTCAGCGAAGGTATCCGTGACCTATACCAACGCCAGACACGTCTGGAGATTCTGCCGCGAGGCGGAGATCTGGAACTGGAAGGCGAGATTGTCGGCTACGACATCAGCCAGGGAGCTATCTCTGCCGACAGTTACGCATCCGAAAGCAAACTAACGATTCGTGTGTCCGTCCATTTCACCAACAACATACACCCCGAGGAATCGTTTGACAAGACCTATACGGCATACCAGACCTTCGACTCAAGCCGCCTGCTCACGGACGTACAAGATGAATTATGCGCGGCCATGATTACCGAAATTGCAGAGAATATTTACAATGATACGGTAGCAAAATGGTAAAAAACGCCAAAATATTTGCGTATATCAAAAAATTGTTGTAATTTTGCAGGCTGAATTATGTTCCGGTAGTACGGCTACCGACAATCGGCTATTAGAAATAAACTCAAATTATTATAAATTATGTACATTTTTTTAACTATTCTTATCGTTATTGCAGCCATTCTGCTGACGCTTCTCGTGCTGGTACAGAACAGCAAAGGCGGAGGTCTGGCTGCCGGTTTCGCAAGCGGAAACCAAGTTATGGGTGCTCCGAAGACAGCTGATTTTCTGGAGAAAGCCACTTGGACTTTGATTGCGCTCATCGTAGCGTTCAGCATCGCAGCTGTCGGATTCAGCAAAGGCGAGCAAATGAGCGCAGAGCAGCACTCGGCTATTCAGGTTGACGAGCCTGCACAGCAACCCGCTGCTGAATTCCCCGTTGAGGAAGCAGCTGAGTAATCAGCTTCTGTTCAAAAAAAACGGAACGAACACTCATCCATTCGCATAGCGGAATTACATCTATTCATCCGAAGAGCGGGATTGTACCCATTCATTTATACCGCAGGATCATTCCCTAAGATGATTTGTCCGGCGGATGGAATTGCACAAAGAGAGAGGAGACCGAACGGCCTCCTCTCTCTTTGTCATGATCCGGCTTAGTAAGCTATGAACTTGCCGGATTTGAGAATCTTCTTGTCCGAAACGAAGAACGCGTACTGGTAGATTTGTCCCGGAATCAGAGGGATGACCAAACCGGAGGACACATCCGACACATCATTCAGACGCTCGATCGTGTTCGGGTCGTCGGACACCTGTACGTCATTCGGATCCGCCACAGGCACTTTCTCATACAACACGAGTCGTCCGTATTGATCGTAAAGGGCGATCGAGACATCCTTGCGGATAGTAGCCACCAGCATGTTCAGCGAACCAGGGATACGCTTAATCAACACATCGTTGGTCGTCGGGTTGGTTGCCTCGTTGATAGTTGAAACGGCAAAGTGGATATAATACCTGCGTGAGGATCCATCCTGCGCAGTACAAAGGATCATACACGTATCGCCCGCGGGCACTTCGCGCACGCTCACGTCTGCATTTTCTGAACGCGCGAGGGCTGTTACCAGCGGCGGCTGCACACCATCGAACAAATAATGGGTGTAGAACGTCAGCTCCGGATCGAAATCACGGATAGTATCTCCGTTCAGCAGGATAGCCGAGAGGAAATTGTCAGTATCTCTGGAGATGATCTGACGGATGGTATAAGTTGTTTCGGTCTCGCCATCTTGCGCCACTACGCAAATGGAGATAGTTCCTTGCTCATCCAGGCTGATTGTCACATGCGCGAGCGAATCACTCAATTCCACACGAATATCCTCCTTGGTGTAGAAGGCTGTGGAGTCGGTGCCATACGGATGGTAAAGTTCATACTCCGTCACCTCGCTGCTGAAATCAGCAAGCAGGTTTTCTTTCACATAGACAGCGGTCAGACGGGCGTCGTTGTTCTTCGTAAAGACGAACGTGAGGAGGTATGCGTTTCCTTCGTCTCCGTTGGGAGCCGTGACGGTTATCGCATAGCGAACGCTTCCATCCGTCAAGGTATCGCAAGGCAACACATCGGGGATCGTCTGAAGCGTATCCTGCAGGAAGATCTCGAACGCAGGAACAGTGTCTTCGCCATAAGGCAGAACGATCGTATATTCATACTCCTCGGGATGGAAACGGAACTCGTTGTGTCCCTCTATCACGATATTTGCCAACATCGTATTGCCGGACAGGATCCGCTCGAAAGCCAGCGTATAGATCAGCCCTGTTCCATCCTCTGCTGTCACATGGATAGACACGGTATCTCCGTTGACGAATATCTCGTAGGTCTGCGCTTCTTCGCGTTTGGCGACAGAGACAACAGGCAGGTCGCTTCGTCCCTCTATCTCAATGCGATAAGTCGTACGCTCGGCATCAAATCCGCTCAGGGGCTTACCACCGAGCATGATCATGTTGAGCGTAGCGTCGGACGACATCTCCACCGGATAGTGAATCATATAGGTACGCATAGCGCCCGTCGCAGCTGTGACAGTAATGAGTGACTTGTAGCCCAGCGACTTGACGCCCAGAGAATCAGGCGACTGCGACACCTGAACGGTCTGATACTCATCGCCGACCACATATTCCACCATCGGCAATGCGCCGCCGAGTTCGGTTGCCTGCTGGGCTGTCAGCTGGTAGTAATACTCCATGGTGTGCGCATCGAAATTCTCAAGCACCTTGGTGTCAATAATGATGGCATGCAGGGTATCCACGTCAGATTTGCGGATAGCATAAGAAACCGTATAGGTATTGCTGTTACCGTTCTCTGCTTTGACAAAGATCTGACGGATGAGTGCGGAACTATTCGCCAGGACGGTGTCCATCGTAATCTGCTGCCACTCGTTCACTTCCTCCCAGTTCAATGCCGGGAAAGCAGTGGTACCAACAGGCAGCGAATCCGAATAGTAGAACGTGTGCGGCTCAAAACCAAGCAGCGAATCGCCGTCCGCATAAATCATCAGAAGGGTGTCTGCGGCTGATTGCGTATAGCGGAATGCTATCACGTAATCGTTGGTAAAGGCAGTATCTTCCGCTGTCACATGGATTGTCGCTTGCAGTTTGTCACTATCCACAGCCACCTCGCCAATACGCTGGTGAGATTCGCCTTTCTGGCCTGCCACATCCGGCATCGAGTGGACTCCTTCCGGCAATTCCACCTGGTAGAAATACGTGCCGGGCACAAAGCCGTTCAAGGAATCTCCATCCAGGAAAATCATACTCAAGTGCGCATTCTGGGATTTGGGTGTTTCAAAGTTGAGTGTATAGTTATTGGGTGTGCCGTCGGCAGCCGTTACGGCGATTGTAACAACCATTCCGTTCTTGGTTACCGCAGCCTGCTGACCATCCATCTTGAGTTGCGCAGTTATCTCAGGCAGTGCAGTTGTGCCCGAAGGCAGATTGATCGTATAGGTGTTCTGCATCGGTTTGAACACCAGATGCGGATTGAGTTCCGGGCGATAAGAGCTGAACTCCTGGTCGTCCAGAAGGATCGTACTCAGGGTGGCGTCACCCGAGAGCATCTGCCGATAGACGTTCACGTAGTAGTCCGCAGTCGTGTATCCGTCCTCCGCCACTACATGAATGATGCTGTCAGATCCATTGGAGAGTACGGTGACGGTTTGGAAACGGTCTGCCGAAGCAGGTCTGATTTCCACTTCATCGTTCTCCACTTCGACGGAGTAATAGTGACGTCCTGTCTCAAATCCTTCCAAAGCCGCTCCATTGACGAGGATACCTGTGAGTTCGGCGCAATGACTCGGTTCCGCCAATACCGTGATACTATATTCGCGGCTTGCGCCTTGCTCACTTGTCACGGTGATCAGCGTCGGATCCGTTTCTCCTATCTTGCCCGGCATCAGTTCTATTGTCTGGCCTTTTTGCCCCGCATCGTACGTAATAGACGGCATTTGCGGCTGTGCGGTCTTGACAGCAGCAGAAGGCAGCACGACCGTATATTGCGTACTATCGGAACGGAAGTCCGGAACCAGAACACCGTCCACATAGACAGCTGCCAACGAGCGGTCGTCACTGGCGGGACGAACCACGCGTAGTGTATATGTCTTCGGAGCGGAGAGGTCCTCCGGCGTAACGATAACAGCATAACTCAAAGCCGTCTCTTCTGCTGTTTCTACCACGGCAACCGCCTGACCATCCTCAGCAGCCACAGCCTCTATGAGCACACTATCCATACTCAACTCATAACTATAGACAGAAGGATTAAACTCCTCGTAATCCGTTCCGTTGATACGGATGTTAGCCAACTGGGCATTGGAGGATTGAGAGGTGGGATAGGAATAAGTATAGTTGTGGTTGGCATCGCCATAAACCTGCCATTCCATTTTTGTCTCGCTCTGAACGAACACTACGGAATCCTGTGCATACTCCAGCGTATAGAGAACAGGCGATAAAGGACGCTCTTTCTCGCACTCGTAGTTGTCGCCTCCGAAATCAAGCATCGTGTTGCCGTCCAACTCGAACTCGGCAATTTTGCCGGAAGTAGTTACGGCAGGCTCTACACGCAAAATAGTATAAGTGCGTTGGGTCAATCCGTCTTCGGCTGTCACCTGAATGGTGGCACTATCGGTGGTGTAACGCAGGTCAATGGTCTGTCCGATGCTCTTTTTCACAAACTCAACAACCGGCATTTGGGATGCTGTTACCTGGTAGCGCAACGCCTCAGCATCAATGGTCTCCAGAGCACCGCTCTCCAAGCCGAAGGACTCCAGGAGTGCGTCGTTGGTTTTGCTCTCGCGGAAGACATACACGGTTGATTTGCTGCTGTTATCCTCAGCCGTAACCGTCACTTTGAGTGCATTGCCGCTCTTTGTGATGGCAAAACGCTGATGGATATTAGACGGTGTGATGTCCACATCCGGCAGACGCTTGGTGCCATAAGGCAGATCTACCAACACGGTATCGCCTTTAACTGTCTGAGCGTACGTACCAAACGAGATCTCGTAGTCCAGCGAAGTAACCGCCTCACGTTTGAGGACAACCGTATAAACCGTGCTGTCTAGCGAGTTCTCGCCATAGTTGGTCACGCGAGCTTGCAGTTCTCCGTTGAGCCACTCGCCGTTGTTGATCCACTCTATTTTCTGCATCTGGTCATGCACTTTACCCGTAAACTTGAGAGCTGGCAAGCCCATGATCACTTCGTTGGCCGGCACATTATAGGTGAAGGTATTACCGCTCTTGGTGGTAGATTTGCCGTTCACCGTTGCAGCGGTCAGTTCGGAGTTATAGACCATACGGATGTTACGGATTTGCAAATCCGCACTCTTGGCATCGGAACCGTCGTAGATAGACAAACTATTGCCACTAACTTCGCTTGAGCACAGCAGAACATTGAGTTTCTTGACAGTAAAGGTATAAGACAAATCGGTTGTCTTCGTTTGCCATACACCTTGGTTATTAAAGTTACCACTAATGGTGTATTCTTTCGTATTCGAAGCGCCATCTCCAATTGCCACCCAGGCATTCCAAGCGTTGATGCCGTAATTGCTAATCGGCATGTATTCAAATTGGAACTGCTCCGGGCTGTTCTTGTAGTCCACACCGTCGTTCGCAGATTTATTGAACGACACTTTGGTTCCGCCATTCAGTTTTACTCCGCTCGGCAAGGTGAGTTTGCCCAATGTCATAGCGCCGGGCAAGGAACTATTCAATGCGCCACCACGTACGGTGGAGAGCATCACTTCCTTGTCGCCCATACGCGTTACCTCTTTACCGGTGTTGTACGTAAAGTGCGAGACCACAGCATCGTAGTCCACTCCCGCCAACAAGTCCGCCGGAACAGACCAACCTTTGGGTTTGTAACCTGTCGGGTCACGCTCGCCGGCATCGTTCACGGAAGTGTAATCGGTCAACGAGAACGGTTTGGTGTAATAATGTGCCCTGTCGGTTTGAATCCACTCGAAGGTGAAAGGCGGTTCGCAGTTGGTGTAGTACCAGCAAACGCTGTATGTTTCTCCGCTTTGAACGGTCAGGGTTATCTGCTTTTTCTGGACATTAACAGTCGATTTGGTAACCACGCGGTTGCCATATGCGGTTCCCGAGAAATCCTCTTTAACCGGTTGAGCGGTCACGTTAATCATGTAGTTATAGACGTCAGGACGGAAGTTCGGAATAGTTGTTCCTTTGAACTTCAAGTCCGAGAGTTTGCCTTTGGTCTCGAACTCCGGCATCTGCGGTAACAGCGTATAGGTTACATCTTCCGCTCCTTCGCGGTTTGCCGAAGCGATGATGGTAGCGCCTCGACGGATTTCTCCGTTGTAGAAGATGACAGATTGCTCGTCGTAGTTCTTATCCACGCGTGTCACCTTGAAACTCTTGGATCCATACGGCAGTTCGATGATGTTCTCGCCCGGAACGGGTACGATAGAATCTATCTTGGTAACATTGGAGGCATTCACGTATCTATACACCACCCGCTTGATTATGTTGTCGCCTTGCGGCTGAGCCACGTTGTAGCGGATGGAATATGTGCGGCTGTCGCCGTTCTCGTCGGTAACAATAATCTTTGTCACGCCGCTCACAGGCGCCTCAATATATTCGATCAACTGCTCGGGTTCCGCTTTCTCGAACGTAACAGCGTACGGTTCTACGCTTCCGAAAGGCAGGTCAAAGGTGTACTCGGTTGTATTCACATCCTTGCTCTCGCCGTTGATTGTGAGGCTGCCAAGTTTGGTGTTGGTACATTTCTCCACAGGGAATGCGACAGTATATTCCGCCTCGGTACTATCTTGCGCCACCACATGGATACGTGTCACGCCGTTGAGGCGAGATAGATAGGTGGTAATCGTCTGGTTGTCCAGTTGTCCGACTGGGAATACATTCGGCATAAGCTTGGTTCCTTGCGGCAACGGATAGGTATAGGCATGAACCTCGGGGTCGAAAGCCATCAGCGGTTTGCCGTCAATCCATATCTGCGCTAAGAGAGCGTTATTGCTCTTCTTGCGGGTATAACGGATGGTGTATTTCGCCTGTGTTCCGTTCTGAGCGGTGACAAGCACTTGCTGTTCGTTAGTGTTTGCGTTGAAAGCCAGCACTTTCTGTCCGGGGCGTGCAGTAATCTGCATATCCGGCAGGAGAGCGCCTTCGTCCAATACCAAGCCGTTATACTCATATGTTTCGGGGTTGAACGCAAAAGTCTGGTCTTCCGGCAGACCGAGCAACGTCATATTTTCCAGTGTTGCGTCTGCATAGAGCGCCACCTCATAGCGCACGTAGTAAGCCGTAGTGTCGCCGTTCTCGGCTTTCACCACAAAGGTCCACTCGCCTTCAGCGGTCTGACCAAAGTTAACCACCTGTTTCTCGCTGGCTTTCACATAACCAAGCACGGGGAAGGAACTACCAGCTGCCAGCTGGTAAGCATAGTGTTTCTTAGCCGGCACAAAATCCGGAAGGGTCACTCCGTCGGCTTGGATAGCCGCCAGTTGTGTGCCGTTCTCAAAGAGACGTGTGCATACCACGTCATAGACCATTCTGGCTCCCATGCCGTCCGACACATTGATATACGCCGTATCTGCGTTCCACAAGAGGCTGACTTTGAGGTCCTCGCTTGCCTCCCATGTAACAACCGGCAAAGCATCGTTATAAGTCGTTTCGTAATGAGGCTGGTTGCCGGCAAAAGAAGTAATCGCCACGCCATCCAGATAGATATTCTGCAACTGCACGGTAGCCGCGGTAACAGGCAGGAAAGTGATGGTATATTGCATGGTTGTGCCTTGCTCGGGCGCCACGAGAATAACGGCTTTGCCGGGTCCGACAGGTGTCGTGATCGTCACTTGCTGTCCAGCCGCTTTGCCGACCGTCACTACCGGACATGTCTCGCCCGTGAGCTGCACGATATAGTTGGTTTGCTCCGGCTCGAAGTTCTCCATCGGGACGCCATCGAGATAGATCATCTCCAGGAGTGCGTTAGCAGAGAGTTGGAAGCGGAAATCAATCTCATAAGTGCGTTTAGCGCCACTCTCGGCGGTAACGGTAATCAGCTGCGTGGTGTCTTCGAGAACGCTCAGCACACGTTGCGAAGCCTCCGCTTTCTCGTATGTCACGGCGGGAATCGTGCTCACTCCTTCGTCCAGAACGACCGTATAATGGAGCGTATCCGGATGGAAAGCCGCCATCTTCACTCCGTCGAGAAGGATCATCGCCAGGGCGGTATTGGAAGAGGTTGCCACCGAGAAATGGATGACATAGACGCGGCTGGCACCTGTCTGCGGACGGACGGTGATACGGGTGTCGCCATTCACACCGTTACTGCGAATGTTTACGGTCTGAAGCGTTTCGTCGCGTTTCAGGCATGAGATCTCCGGCAGTTGGGTAGCGCCTTGCGGCAGGTTGACATAATACTCGTTCTGATCCGGATCAAAGCCTTCGAGGGGTGTTCCGTTCAGATAAATCATCTCCAGATGATTGTCGGTATAACTATCCACGGAGAAATTGATGACATAGACGGTCGTATTGCCGTTCTCGGCAGTAACCGTGATACGTGTCACCCCATTCACACCGTTGGGGGTGATGGTTATTTTCTGGAACTCGTCGCTTCGGATAGCCTCAATCTCAGGCAGTTCGGTCGTTCCGATAGGCAGTTGGAAGGTATAAGTCGTTTGGTCGGGTTGGAAACCGTCGAGGAGCACTCCTCCGATTTTGATTCCGGCAAGCGTGGATATCTCCGATTTGACGGTAGAGAACACCAGTTTATAGACGGTCTGATCCACCTCATTTCCCGCTGTTACGGTAACGCGGGTCGTGCCATCTATACCAGCTGTATCCACTTTAACTGTCTGGTACTCATCGCCTTGCGTATAGAAGATTTCCGGCATTCGTTTTGTACCCATTTTCAGGTTGATGTAATACGTGGTATTCTCCGGATTAAAGGCGATCTGTGTCTGGTCGTCCTCTTTGGCGGGGTTGCAATACATGATCTGTTCGCCACGGACGCCGAGATTCTTGAGGAGCGAATAAGACGATTTCTCCAGTTTGAAATTGAGTTTGTACACTTTAGGTGTACTGTTTCCCGGTGTGGTGACAGAGAGCTGAACCGATGCTCCGTTGATGGCTTCGCCCGAAGGAAGCGGGTTAGGCGTAACGGTGATGGTCTGTTCTCCGGCTTTGTATGCCGAGACAGGCTCGATGGTCAGTTTGGATGTTCCGACGGGAAGAGAGACCTTGTAGGTTGTTTGCGCAGGTGTGAATCCGGGAATGGAGTTGCCGTTGACGCGGATATCCTGCAAGGTATTGTCCGAGAGAGCTGCTACAGAGAAGGTGAGCGTATAGGTCTGGGTAGCAGACTTGTTGGGAGCGGTCACTTTGACAGTGGCGGTTCCGGTAAGCGAAGTCGCCTGGGTGATGTCGATTTTCTGACCGTCTTCCTGTCCTTCCGCCGTAACAACCGGCAAAGCCGTTGTGCCGTAAGGAAGCGCTACGTTATAGGCGTACTTGGCAGGGCTGAAACCTTCGATAGACGTTCCGTTGACCGTAATAGACGCCAGTTTGGCATTGCTGCTCGCCGCTTTAGTGAACTGGATCTTATAGACTTTGGTGGTCTTGCCGTCATCCGATTTGACGGTTATGACCGTCGGTTTGCTGGCGAGATCTCCGTTCTCTATTTTGATCTCGCTGCCCGACAGTTTGCGTCCCGCAAAATTGACCGTTGTTCCTTTGGCGTTGGTCAGCGAGCCGGCTCCACGTATGGCTTCGATAGACGGTATCGATGTGGCACTCTCGCCGAGGGCGTACGTCTGGATTTCACTACTGTTCGGGTCGAATCCTTTCCATTCCTTGTCATCGACGAAGAGTTTCTGTATGGAAGCCGAATAGATGAGTTCGACATCATCCACATAGAGCGAGTTTCCCGGATAGAGCCCGCTGTTCGCACGGAAGTTCGGGTAGTTGGAAGCCGAGAAGATGATGTTCATCGTGGTCGGGACCTGGTTGTTCATGTAGTAGATCGGCACGCGGATGTTCGTCCACTGTCCGTATGTCTTTTTCTCACGCCACATGCCTTCGCAGACCTGGGTGGCTTTCTCGGCAGTTCCGCACTCGTTACCGTTGAGCGCCTGACGCACGTCCGACTCCTCGTCGTAATAGGTTACCGAAGTACACGAACCGTTCTTGGCTTTATACTTGTCTCCGCGTGTCTTGCCGTTCCAAGCGTAATAAAGGAGATAGAAATCCTCCTTGTCGGTATTGTTACCCGTACGTTTGATCCACACGGACATCGTGTCGGGACGATAGGTCCAAGCTATACCTCCAGCGGTTCCAGCGGTGGCTTCGCTGACCTTGAGCAGGCTGGCGATATAGACCCAGGGCTGACCGAGCGCAAAATAACCCGGACTTGTCTCGGTTATACCGGCCGCTCCGACATCCTGATCCTGAACCATCATCGAGTTGCCTCCGTTGCGTCCCGCCTCTTTGTGGGCGAAGTTGAAATTGAATCCGAATTGTGTCACGTTGGAAGCGAACCATCCTTTCGGCTGTGCGTTACCGTCGAAAGCAGCTCCGCTCCAGTCCTCGAAATTAGCATTTGTCAGTTGCTGAGCATTCGCCGTTGCCGCCAAGACAATCAAGATACTTACTAAAAATTTCCTCATATTAAGATTTTTATTAAAAATTCAACGTTTTTTGCCTTCAAAAAGGCGCATTTTTAATCGGGTGCAAAATTACTGCTAATTTGTCAAGTACACAATATCGGCTATTATGAAAAAGAGTACAAAAATTAAGCACCTCCTATGGAGAGGAAGGAATCAGGGGCTTTCAGGATGTTTATTTTCATGGTATCGAGCCGGTATCGAGCCGCGAATCACGCTATAATCACGCTATAATCACGCTATAATCACGCTATTTTAACCAACAAAAAACCACCCCGGCCATCCACATAAGGGAGGAGGAGGAATCCGGCATAACGGGAAGCATGGGGAAGAAGAGGGATGACATCCCGCATTTATATAGACAGAGGCCATCCCCATCCTAACGGAACCAAGCGGGAAGAGACGGGAAAGGAGGGGAGGGACGCGGGATGACATCCCGCATTTATATAAACAGAGGCCAACCCCATCCTAACGGGACCAAGCGGGAAGAGAAATTGAAAGGAGAAAGGGGAAGGGAAATTGAAAATTGAAAATAGAAAGGCGAAATGACGGAAAGAGACAGACAGAAGAGGGTTTTGGCACGAAATTTGTAGTAAAAAGATAGATACCGCACAAAAATCGTGAATTCATAAAAAAACACTATACAAAATGCAAAATGTAGTAGATATCCGCGAACTGCAAGAGCGTGTAGAACGCGAGAGTTCGTTTGTAGATGCCCTGACGCTGGGCATGAACCAAGTTATCGTCGGTCAGAAACATCTGGTGGAGAGTTTGCTGATCGGCTTGCTGAGTGACGGTCACATCCTGTTGGAAGGTGTGCCTGGTCTTGCCAAGACATTGGCAATCAAGACTTTGAGCGACCTCATCAAAGCTAATTTCAGCCGTATTCAGTTTACACCGGACTTGCTGCCTGCCGACGTGATCGGTACACAGATTTATAGCATCAAAGACGAGACATTCCGAATCAAGAAAGGTCCGATCTTCGCCAATTTCGTGCTGGCAGATGAGATCAACCGTGCTCCGGCAAAGGTACAATCGGCTCTTTTGGAAGCGATGCAGGAGCGCCAAGTGACGATCGGCGAAGAGACGTTCAAACTGGAGGAACCGTTCCTCGTTCTTGCCACCCAGAACCCGATTGAGCAGGAAGGTACTTATCCTCTGCCGGAAGCACAGACCGACCGTTTCATGCTGAAAGTGGTCATCGGTTATCCGAAGAAAGAAGAGGAGCAGGCTATCATCCGTCAGAACATCAGCGGCGAGAAGAAAGTGGTATTGCCGATTTTGTCGAAAGAGGACATCCTCAAAGCCCGCAAGATTGTGGAAGAGGTTTATCTGGACGAGAAAATCGAGAAATATATCGTCGATATCGTGTTCGCCACCCGTCAGCCGGAAGAGTACGGTCTGAAAGAGTTGAAACAGATGATCGCCTTCGGTTGCTCGCCTCGTGCATCTATCAGCCTTGCCCGTGCGGCACGCGCATATGCGTTCATTCATAGAAGAGGTTACGTGACACCGGAAGATGTACGTGCCGTTTGCTACGACGTACTGCGTCATCGTATCGGTCTGACGTATGAGGCAGAGGCAAACAACATGACGACGGAGGATGTGGTAACCCAAGTTTTGAACGCCGTACAAGTACCATAATTTTGCTTTTTCGCGGCATCTTCGGCTTTTCGGTTCGGTCATTATGGACCCCATAACTCCCTCACCGGGAAAGCCAAATCTGCTCGCGAAAAATTCAAAATTGAGAATTACTAATGAGGCATATACTATGACTTCAGAAGAGTTATTACAAAAAGTCCGGAAGATAGAGATCAAGACCCACGGTTTGAGCCGTAACATCTTCGCAGGCGAATACCACAGCCAATTCAAAGGTCGTGGTATGGCTTTCAGCGAGGTTCGCGAATACCAGCCAGGAGACGACGTCCGCTCGATAGACTGGAATGTGACCGCACGGCTCAACAAACCTTATATCAAGGTCTTCGAGGAAGAACGCGAGCTGACGGTGATGTTGCTCGTCGATGTCAGCGGAAGCCGTAACTTCGGAACGGTCAGCCAAATGAAACGCGACACGATGGCCGAAGTAGCCGCAACACTCGCTTTCTCCACCATCGAGAACAACGATAAAGTGGGCGTGATCTTCTTCTCCGACAAAATAGAAAAATTCATTCCTCCCAAGAAAGGCAAGAGCCACGTTCTGCATATCATCCGCGAGTTGCTCTCGTTTGAGCCGGAAAGTCAGGGAACCAATATCAACACGGCATTGGAATACCTGACGAACGCACAGAAAAGACGCTGCACGGCGTTTGTAATCAGCGACCTGATGGATGTAGCATTTAGCAATGTACAAAGAACAAAAGATCGTGGTGTGTCTCCCGTAGTAATTGCCAGCCGCAAACACGACCTGAACGTGATACAGATCTACGACCGACGCGACGCGGAATTGCCCGACGTGGGACTTATCAAACTGCGTGACGCAGAGAGCGGCAAACGCATATGGGCGGACACCTCTCTCGCTTCCGTTCGCAACGCCTATGCAGAGGCATGGCAAGAGCAGCAGGCTGCACTCGAGACCATGTACAGCAAAACCGGCATCAACCACATCAGTATGCGGACGGACGAAGATTACGTGAAAGCTTTAATGCGATTGTTTGCGCACTAAAGCGTTAATGTGTTAAAAATGGTTTTGTTTAGAACAAAACGTTAAACTGTTATGTTTTGTAATTTATTATTAGCCATAGTAGTGAGTGCGTCCATCGACTCGACGATGCTGATGCTCGGCGACCAGACCGACATGCACCTGCAAGTGACGCAAGAGAAGGACGAGAAAGTGGAATGGCCAGTTTTCGGCGAGACCCTTCAGGAAGGTTTGGAGATAGTGGACCGCACGATAGTGGATACCACAACCCTGCCCGACGGGCGGTTGCAACTGAATCAATATCTGACACTTACCAGTTTTCAGGACTCGCTTTTCTCTATCAATCCTGTTGCTTTCGCGAGCGGGGAAGACACCTTCTTCACCGAGGCGATGGCGCTCAACGTCATACAGCCGTTCGAGGTGGACACGACACTCGCAATTACCGATATCAAAGATATTGAGAAAGCACCCATTTGGTGGTGGGGTATCATCCGGTGGATATTGTTAGCACTCCTGTTAGTAGCTTTGGGCGTCGGCATATACTACCTCGTCCAATGGTATCGCAAGCGTCAGCAACCAGAGGAAGAGATCATTGAGCCCGAACTGTTGCGTCCAGCCGAAGAAGTGGCACTCGAGAAACTCGACGCCATCAAAGAGGCGAAGATATGGAAAGACGGCAAGGTCAAAGAGTACCAAACCGACCTGACAGACGTTGTGCGCGAATACATCGGACGCCGTTTTGACGTTCAGAGTACCGAGAAAACAAGCGACGAGACACTCCGCGAGATGGAAAACATACTCGTGAAGGGGCAAGGGGGCAAGGTACCATGTACCAAAGAAGACGGCAAAGCTCTCTACGAACGGCTGAAGAAAATGCTGCAAACCGCCGACCTCGTCAAGTTCGCCAAATGGCATACCACACCTGACGAGAACGAGAGTGCACTCAACACAGCTTATGATTTCGTCAAGGAAACGACACCCGTTGAGCAGCCTGACGAACAAAAGGAAAATGAATAAATCGTAAATAATCATGACATTTGCTAATCCCGGATATTTATTTTTGCTACTCCTGTTGCTGCCAGTTATAGGGTGGTACATCTACGAGCTGCACAAATCCGACGCGAGCGTCCAACTGAGCGACACGACATCGCTTGCCAAGCAGCCTAAGTCGCTGAGGATATGGCTCTTGCACGTACCGTTTGTGCTACGAGTAGCGGTCATTACCTTGCTTTCATTCGCACTCGCACGGCCTCAGCTGACCAACCGATGGTCCTCCGAATCGACCGAAGGTATCGATATTATGATGGCATTGGACATCTCCGGAACCATGCTTGCAGAAGATCTGAAACCCAACCGTTTGGAGGCAGCCAAGCAAGTAGCGTCCGACTTCGTCATCGCCCGTCCAAACGACCAGATAGGCTTGGTTGTCTTCGCCGGCGAGAGTTTCACACAATGTCCGCTCACAACGGACCACGCCGTTCTGATCAACCTCTTCAAATCCGTGGAATACGGCATGATCGAAGACGGAACAGCCATCGGCCTCGGTCTGGCAAACGCTGTCAACCGAATGAAAGACAGCCAAACCAAATCCAAAGTGGTGATCCTGCTGACCGATGGTTCCAACAACCGCGGCGACATCGACCCGCAGACGGCGGCAGAGATAGCCAAGACATACGGAATACGCGTCTATACGGTGGGCGTTGGCAGTTACGGTCAGACACGTGTTCCCGTTCAGACGCCTATGGGAAGACAATACGTCACCATGGATTCCGAGTTTGACGAGACCACGCTCCGACGCATAGCCGAGACGACCGGAGGACAGTATTTCCGCGCAACCGACAACACCAGCCTCAAGCAGATTTACGAACAGATCGACCAACTCGAGAAGACCAAACTTCGTGTACGCGAATACGCCAAACATACGGAGAACTTCGCACCTTTCCTCTACGCCGCACTCGCCTGCCTGCTTCTGGAAATAATACTGAGATACTTTGTTTTGAGAACTATAGCACAATAATATGATATTCAGATTTGCCCAAATAGAAATGTTATGGCTTCTGGCGACGATCCCCGTCTTCATCACAGCCTATATCCTCATGTCCCGCCGCAAACGCCGCCAACTGGAAGCGTTCGGAGACAAAGAACTGGTGGAGCAACTCATGCCCAATGCCAGCCGCGTACGCCCAGCGGTCAAGTTCTCTATCGTCCTGCTGGCTCTCACTCTGCTCATCATCGCCGCTGCACGCCCGCAGTTCGGTCAATCGGAGCACAAAGAGAAACGTCAGGGCATCGAAGCCATCGTCGCACTCGAC
The DNA here is from genome assembly GCA_900319645.1 of uncultured Bacteroidales bacterium. Lineage (GTDB taxonomy): Bacteria > Bacteroidota > Bacteroidia > Bacteroidales > Paludibacteraceae > Colicola. Next base: position 28,737 of record ONPG01000002.1, on the reverse strand, counting down.
ATCTCCAACTCCATGCTGGCGGAAGACGTGGCTCCCAACCGTCTGGACCGCGCTAAACAGATGCTCAGCAAACTCATGGACAACATGGTCAACGACAAAGTGGGTTTGGTGGTCTTTGCCGGAGACGCGTTTGTACAACTGCCCATTACCTGTGATTACGTCTCGGCGAAGATGTTCCTCAACACCATCAAACCCGACCTGATCAAGACGCAGGGAACGGCCATCGGTCAGGCACTTAACACTTCCATCCGTTGCTTCGGCGAACAGAGCGATGCCAGCCGTGCAATCATCCTCATCACCGATGGTGAGAACCACGAAGACGACGCGAAAGCCGTGGCTGCAAAAGCCAAAGAGGCCGGAATCCGCGTGTTAGTAGTCGGCATCGGCAAGCCGGAAGGAAGTCCGATTCCTGTTCCGGGAACCAACCGATTTATCAAAGACCGTCAGGGCAATGTGGTGGTCAGCAAACTCAACGAAGACATGTGCCGCGAGATAGCACAAGCAGGTGGCGGTATCTATGTCCGTTGCGACAACACCAATACCGCTACCCGAGCTATTCAAAAAGAACTCGACAAAATGGCGACACAGGAAATCGAGACCCAGATATTCACCGACTACAACGAGCAGTTCCAAAGTTTTGCACTCATCGCACTACTCCTGCTCGTCATAGAATATTTCATCTTCAACCGCAAGAACAAATCGCTCAGCCGTTTGGATATTTTCGGAGAGGAGAAATAAGCATTTTCACCTTGCTAAGAGGAAGATAAAACATGGATAATATGAAAAGAACAGGATTCATACTTGGCATTTTGACCTTCGCCGTTACCTCAGTCTTCGCGCAACGCGAGGCGGGTGATGTACGTCGAGGCAACCGCGAATACAAAAAGCAGAACTTCACCGAGGCGGAAGTGGATTACCGTCGTGCGATAGACACCAACAAAGACAGCTACGAGGCACACTACAACCTTGGTGACGCTCTCTTCAAACAGGACAAATACGCTGACGCTCAAGCGGAATTCACCAAAGCCGCACAGATGCTGGACAAGAAAAAGGACAAAGAGCGGATGGCAAAGGCGATGCACAACATCGGCAACTGCGCTTTTGCCCAGCAACAGTACGACCAGGCCGTGGCGGCTTTTCAGGAATCGTTACGGGCTAACCCCAAGGACAATGACACACGTTACAATCTGGTAAAAGCCATGGAGATGCTACAACAGCAACAACAGCAACAAAACCAAGATCAGAAACAGGACAAGCAAGACCAGCAACAACAGCAGCAACAGCAAGAGCAGCAGAACCAGAATCAGCAACAGCAACAAGAGCAACAACAAGCCCAACAGACTGAAGACCAGATGGACAAAGAGACCGCTGAACAGATTCTCCAAGCGTTGGAACAGGATGAACAGGACACCCAGGAGAAACTGCAACGGCAACAAGGCAAGAAACGCCGCGTAGAAAAAGAATGGTAAGCTGTTCACCATGGTCATTTATCGGGATATTTAATTATTATGAGACATAGAATTACCATAGTACTCCTATTCATCGGCATCGCACTGGGTGTGTATGCAGACGATGTGGTTTTCAAGGCACAAGCCCCAAGCCGCGTGATAGTAGGCAGGCCGTTTCAGTTGACCTATTCCGTCAACCATCGTAGCCGCGATCTGCGTGCACCTGAGTTTACCAATTTCGATCTGCTGGCAGGTCCTTACACCTCCACCAGCAGTAGTACCTCGTTCGTCAACGGGCATCGCACCTCCTCTTTCGAGCAGACTTATACCTATACGCTCATGGCGCAAAAGGCCGGTACGTTCACCATCCCACCGGCAACGGTTCGCGTGGATGGCGACAACATCCAGTCCAACGGTGTCCGTATCACCGTTCTGCCGGAAGACGAGCAACCCGCTCAGGCAAATCAATCGACTCAGGGTGGACAAACTAATCAGAATACGCAAAGCAATCAGAGCACACAGAGCAACCAAAACACACAATCGTCCCAAAGCAACACCAACAGCGACAATCTCTTCGTGCGCACGATCGTTAACAAGACACGCGTGTGCGAGCAAGAAGCGCTTTTGCTGACCTACAAACTCTATTTCGCTAACGTGGACGTCGCGCAGTTGACCAACAACACCAAGTTGCCGGAGTTCACCGGTTTCCTTAAACAGGAAATCGAGCAGGGCGAGATCCAGACCGAACTCGAGCACTACAACGGACGCAATTATCAGACAGCCGTGCTCTATCGCACCGTACTCTACCCTCAGCACTCGGGCGACATCCGCATTGAACCAGCGAAGTTCGAAGCGGTTATCCGCGTACAGACGCAACAACAGGTGCGTAGCATCTTCGATAATTTCTTTGCATCCTATACCAACGTGACCCGAATGCTCACCGCTCCCGCTGTCACGATTCACGCCTCCGCACTGCCTTCCGGCAAACCCGCAGGTTTCTCAGGAGGTGTGGGTAAGTTCACGCTGACACCATCTATCTCGCAAACCGAACTCCAGACTAACGATGCCGTCACCATCCGTCTCGACATCACAGGAGCCGGCAACATGAAACTGCTGAAGACCCCTGCGGTAGATTGGCCCGAAGGCTTCGAGCCTTACGATCCGAAAGTGACCAACAACTACTCCACCTCGACGGCTGGCATGAGTGGTACCAAGTCCATTGAATATCTGGCCATCCCGCGTAGTCCGGGTGAATACACCATCCCGCCGATTACCTTCAGTTATTTCGACATTGAGGACAAGCAATACCGCCGTCTCTCCACGCCGGAATATACCATCCACGTCAAACGCGGAGCAGGTGAAGCAGCAGTTGGCGGCCAGCCTCAGGTGGCTAACTACACGGCACAGAAAGAAGATATCAAGCAGCTCGGAACCGACATCCGTTATATTGACACCAAGCCGCTCCAGCCGCAAAAACGGAAAAACGCACAAATCACTCCTTACCAGTATATATGGCTTTGGTATGTCATACCGGCCTTCATAGCCCTGCTGACGCTCATCATCCTGCGCAAGCAGATCAAGGAGAACGCCGACATCAGCCGTGTACGCTACAAACGAGCCAACAAGGTGGCGCAACGCCGTCTCAAAGCCGCATCCGTAGCACTCAAAGCCAATGACAAAGACCATTTCTATGAGGAGATCGAGCGCGCCGCGTGGACATACCTCAGCGACCGTCTGTCTATCCCGACTGCCGAGTTGAACAAGGATAACATCACCTCTCACTTGCGCCGCAAAGGCGTGAGCAACGCCCTCATTGCCGATGTGATGAACGTCCTCTCGACCGCCGAGTTCGCACGTTATGCGCCCACTACGGACCATGCCATGGACGACCTCTACCGCGACACCACCAACCTCATTAACAACCTCGAAAGCCAAAAGATATGAGAAAGATACTATTCATAGCCATGCTGCTCCTTTCGGTTTGCAGTTTTCAGTTCTCCACATTGCAGGCACAAAGTGCTTTTGACGAGGCGAACACCGCCTATGCAGAAGGCCGTTATGCCGAAGCAGCAGGGCTCTATCAGTCGATCATCGACGAGCAGCCCTCGGCGCAAGTCTATTACAACCTCGGTAACGCCCGTTTCAAGCAGGGCGAATTGGCGCAAGCCATCCTCTCCTATGAACGCGCTTTGCGTCTCAAGCCGAACTATAAGGACGCGCAGTACAACCTCGCTTTTGCCCAGACACGTATCACAGACAATGTTCGCGACCAGGATTTCTTCCTCTCGGCATGGGCACGCGTTGTGCGCAACAGTCTGCGTGAAACCACATGGTTCAGTCTCTCCATCGGGCTCTTCATTCTGGCGCTCGTCGGTCTGTCGCTTTTCCTGCTCAGCCGCGAACTATGGCTGCGCAAAACAGCTTTCCACGTAGCATGGATTGCCCTGATTTTCTCTATCTGTGCAGGAGCCAATGCCGTCTCTCTTCACCAGCGTGACAGCCTGCGGAACGAAGCCATCATCACACAGGGGGTAGTCAACGCCAAGTCCTCGCCAGACCGTTCGGGAACCGACCTCTTCACCCTGCACGAAGGAACCAAAGTCACGATCCGCGAGACCATCGGCGAATGGGCGAATGTTCGCGTCGGGAACAACCTCGGATGGGTGCGTCTCCAACACCTCGAGCGTATATAATAACACAAAAACGAGCCGGTCGGCTCGTTTTTGTGTATATGCTTGTATTGGATTTTACATTCTCTCCGGCATCTCTATTCCGAGCAATGCCATCGCGCTGTACAACACTTTCGCAACGTTCTTCGCCAACAACAGACGCAGGGCTTTCTTCGATGCATCCGGCTCGTTCAGAATACTCAGGTCGTGATAGAACGAGTTGAAGTCACAGGCTAACGCATAGGCGTAGTTGCACACTACTGCCGGCGAGAAATCATCTCCGGCCTGACGAACTACCGCCGGGTAATCCGTGAGACGCTGAATCAGCGTCAGTTCTTTCTCTTCCAATTGGCAGCTGAGGGCAGATTTTTCCAAACTCTCCGCCTTGCGCAATACCGATTGAATACGCGCGTATGTGTATTGGATGAACGGACCCGTATTGCCGTTGAAATCGATACTTTCCTCGGGATTGAACAGCATATTCTTGCGCGGATCGACCTTCAGGATGAAGTATTTCAACGCACCCATTCCCACCTTTCGGGCAATCTCATTGGCTTCCTCTTCGGTTATGCCTTGCAGCGTATTGACTTTGTCCTTGCTGATTTCCTTGGCGTCTTCGACCATCTTGTCCATGAGGTCGTCGGCATCAACTACCGTTCCTTCGCGGCTTTTCATCTTGCCGTTAGGCAGCTCGACCATTCCGTACGAGAAATGTACCAGTTCCTTGCCGAACGGGAATCCCAAGCGGTCCAACAGAATAGAAAGCACCTTGAAATGGTATTCCTGCTCGTTGCCCACGACATAGACCATTTTGTCAATGGGGTAATCGCGGTAACGCAGTTTGGCTGTTCCGATGTCCTGCGTCATATAAACCGACGTACCATCCGACCGCAGTAGTAGTTTCTCGTCCAGGCCGTCTTTGGTCAGGTCCGCCCAAACAGAACCATCCTCACGGCGGTAGAATTGTCCAGCCGCCAGGCCTTTCTCCACCTCTGCCTTGCCTTCCAGATAGGTATTGGATTCATAGTAGATTTTGTCGAACGAAACGCCCATTCGCCGGTACGTCTCGTCGAATCCTGCATATACCCATTCGTTCATCTTCGTCCATAAGTCGCGCACTTCCTTGTCGCCCGCTTCCCATTTACGGAGCATCTCCTGCGCTTCCAGCATCAGAGGAGCCTCGCGTTTGGCTGTTTCCTCATCCTTGCCGGCGTTCATCAGTTCGGCGATTTGTTTCTTGTACTCTTTGTCGAAACGCACATAGTAATCACCAATCAGGTGATCCCCTTTCTTGCCGCTGCTCGCGGGTGTCTCTCCGTTGCCGTATTTGAGCCAGGCTAACATCGACTTGCAGATATGTATTCCGCGGTCGTTGACGATATTGGTCTTCACCACCTGCCATCCGTTCGCCTCTTGGATTTTCGCAATCGAATAGCCTAAGAGGTTGTTTCGTACGTGTCCCAAGTGCAGCGGTTTGTTGGTGTTGGGCGATGAGTATTCCACCATCATCAGTTTCTTCCGATCTGGCTGCTTGCCGTATTCCGCTTCGGCATCCACGGCCTCCAGCTGGCTGATCCAGAAACGGTCGGCTATACTGAGGTTCAGGAATCCCTGTACGGCGTTGTATTTGGCAACCAGCTGCCCGGCGTTTGACTGCAGCCATTCGCCTATCTCAGCTGCCACTTGTTGCGGCGCTTTGCGGGCAAGTTTGACGAACGGGAACACCACGAGTGTGATGTTGCCTTCAAACTCCGCACGTGTTTTTTGCAGTTGGATCTGTTGGTCGTTTGCCTCCACGCCGTAAAGTGAATGAACGGCTTGCTTTACCAACGGTATAAGTGTCTCTTCTAATGTCATAAGCTCTTATTTTTCACTTTTCAGTTGCGGATACTTACGAAACAAGGAGGAAACCTTCAGCTTGATTACTCCTAAAAGTGCCTCCGAGAAGATACCGCCGCTCATTTTGCTGGTTCCTAACACACGGTTCACAAACACAATCGGCACTTCTTTGATAACCGCTCCGCACTTGTATGCCGTGAATTTCATTTCTATCTGGAACGCATAACCTTTGAAACGGATCTTATCCAATTCGATGGTTTCCAGGGTCTTGCGCTTGTAGCAAACGAAGCCAGCCGTTGTGTCGCGGATATCCACGCCCAGCACGAAACGCACATACTTGCTGGCGAAGTAACTCATGAGTACGCGTCCCATCGGCCAGTTCACCACGTTCACTCCGGTGATGTAACGGCTTCCTATCGCCAGGTCTGCCCCATCGTTTGCACAGGCGTCATACAGTTTCAGCAAGTCCTGCGGGTTGTGGCTGAAATCGGCATCCATCTCAAAGATGTAGTTCGCCTTATGCTCGATGGCCCATTGGAATCCAGCGATATAAGCGGTTCCGAGTCCTAACTTGCCGGAACGCTCCACCAGATGCACACGGCCTTCATACTTGCCAGCCATGAGATTCTTGACGATGCCAGCCGTTCCATCCGGCGAACCATCGTCGATTACCAGCACATGGAACTCGAGCGGCAAGTCCATTACAGCCGTAATGATTGCCTCGATGTTCTCTTTCTCGTTGTAAGTGGGTATAATAACTAATCTTTCCATACTTATCTAAATGTGGCGAAGCCGCCTTCTTAACTAATTAGCGTCATGAATGACCTCATCATTCAAGATATATACCGGGCTGGGCGTCAGCCTTTCCAATGCCTTGAGATAGACGTCCTTGCCTATCTCCAAGCCTATCTCTTCCAGATAGCCTTTCACCGTCTCGAATGCCACTTCGGGGTCGTTGTTTTCCAGGGAGAGGTGACACAGCCAGATGTTCCGCAACCCTTCGTGCCAATTACGTTCGAGCACTTCTCCGCATGTGTCGTTGCTCTGATGTCCGCGGGGACTAAGAATGCGCTCTTTCAGATAGGTCGGATAAGGACCGTTCAGGAGCATGTGTTCGTCGTGGTTGGCTTCAATGACCAGGTGGTTGGCGGTCTTGACATACGCCTCCATCTCGTCGTTCACGCTACCACAGTCGGTCACAATCACAAACCGCTGCCCCTGACCGTCAATCACGTAGCCCAGGCAATCCGTCGAGTCGTGGGAGATACCGAACGTGTTGATTTTCAGGCCCGCCAGTTCCCATTCTTTGCCTTTCTCGAAATACCTCCGGCTGGTTCGCAGTTTCTCGCGAACGCCGTAGTTACGGTCGATACCTTCGTGTATCTCCGCGGTCGTGTATATCGGCAGGTGCACTCGTTCGCCCAGGGTGCCCACAGCACGTATATGATCCGCATGGTCGTGGGTCACCAGAACGCCCATGATATTCGGGAAATCCAGCCCCATCTCGCGCAGACATTTCTGTATCTGGCGAGCCGAGATGCCAGCATCAATCAGCACGCCGCGTTCGCGCGTACCTATATAGTAGCAGTTACCGCTACTACCGCTTGCAAAGCATCGAAATATGAGTCCGTTTTCCTCCATAATAACAAATGAGCCTGCAAAGTTACAACAAAAATCGCACATATGCAAGAATTATGGCATTTTTTTTGCGAAAAAAGCGATTTTATCGGAAATGGAGCGGCAGAGAGACGTCTGTTTCATGGCAGCGAGTCGCTAATCACGCTATAATAACGCTATAATCACGCTATAATCACGCTATTTTAACCAACAAAGAGCAAGCAAAATAGATACCCCCGCCCTCCTCAAAAGAGAGGGAGACAAGGCGAGATTCTCAATCCGCCATGCATGGCGGATACATAAGGAGAAATGCCGAATGGGCGAGGGAGGCGGGATAACATCCCGCTTAATATATTGACAGAGGCCATCCTCCATTCTAAGGGGAGTACAAGGGTCGCAGCGGGTCGGCAGAGGGATGGTTGAGGGATGGAAGATACTCCGGTTCTGAGTTTTTTTTAGTTTTTCTCTTGCATATGTCAAAAAAAAATCGTACCTTTGCACCCATAATTTGTAATTATTAACTTGACATTTTTAATTTATCTATCCTCTCATGAATACTGTTGACAAACTCGCCGCCTTGCGGCAACTCATGCGCGCGAACAAGCTCGCCGCTTATATCGTGCCGGGTAACGACCCGCACGCCAGCGAATATATGGCATCCCACTGGTTTGAGATGCAATGGATCTCAGGCTTCAACGGAGAAACAGGAACGGTAGTCGTCACGCTCGACCGGGCTTTCCTCTGGACCGACAGCCGATACTATCTCCAAGCCGGTATCGAGCTCAAAGACAGCACGATCGAACTCATGCGCGAATCGGATATCGATTGCCCGTCCGTGATCGAATGGCTCACAGCCAATATCCAGGGAACGGTCGGTCTCAACCCCGAGATGTTCTCCGTCAACAGCTACGCAGACATCCAAGGTCAGTTGTCGGCTGTCAACTGCCAACTTGCTTCCATCGACCTCATCGCGCCTCTCTGGACGGAAAACCGCCCTGCCATCCCGCAGGACAAACTCTATCCTTACAGCGAAGACTACGCAGGCGAAAGCGTCGAGTCCAAACTCGCACGTATCCGCGAACAGATTTCCAAGAACATATCACAAGCCACCAATAACCAGTGGGCGCTCCTTGTCTCTGCGCTCGATGAGATTGCATGGCTCCTGAATATCCGCGGCAATGACGTCGAGTACAATCCGGTTGTTATCAGTTACGTCGTGCTCGAGGCTGAGAAATGCACCCTGTTTGTAGATTCCTCCAAACTCGACTCCGCCGCACAGAACTACCTCGATTTCAATAATATAGACGTTCTCCCATACCATGCCGTCTTCGATTACATCCGCGGTCTGAACGCCACGGTATTCTACGATGGAGCCAAGGTCAACGAAGCACTCTTTGAGGCGATTCCGGAATCGTGTCCCAAACGCCCGATCCAGTCGCCTATTCTGGTTACCAAAGCACGCAAGAACGCCGTTGAGCTGGAGGGCGAACGGATAGCTATGCGCCAGGACGCGGTCGCACTCACGCGTTTCTTCAAATGGCTCGAAGAAGAAGCCTTCACCCAATCCCCCATCACAGAATGGGATCTGATGGAGAAACTGCATGAGTTCCGCGCGAAGGGCGTGAACTTCGTGGAGGAATCGTTCGGCACGATCGCAGGGTACAAAGGCAACGGAGCCATCGTTCACTATGCCGCCACGCCGGAGAAATGCGCAGAGGTGCATCCCGAAGGTATGCTCCTTCTCGATTCAGGAGGACAATACCTTGACGGCACAACCGACATCACACGTACCGTTTGGCTTGGAGGTGACATTCCCGCCCAAGCCAAACGCGACTACACATACGTCCTCAAAGGACACATCGCCCTTTCGAATATCCGTTTCCCTCGCGGCACACGCGGCAACCAGCTCGACGCTCTTGCCAAGCAGTTTATGTGGCAGGCCGGTATCACGTTCGGCCACGGAACAGGCCACGGCGTCGGACATTTCCTCGGTTGCCACGAAGGACCTCAGAACGTACGCACGGACAACAACCCCACTCCGCTGGAGGTCGGTCACATCATCTCCGACGAACCGGGTATCTACCGCACAGGGGAATGGGGAATCCGCACGGAGAATCTGATTACCGTCATTCCTGCCGAGACCACAGCCGCAGCCACGACCGACGACCAGTGGTACGCTTTTGAGACACTCACCCTTTGTTTCTACGACACTACGCTCATCGACCGCTCGCTCATGACGCAGGAGGAGATCAACTGGCTGAACGCTTACCACAAGCGTGTCTATGACGAGACCGCTCAGCTTCTCACCCCCGAAGAAGCAGCCTTCCTCGCCCGCAAATGCCAGGCGATCTGACAACCGACCAATACATACAAATTACGGGCGACACCTTGTGCCGCCCGTAATTCGTTTCTATCACCTGTCTATCGACTACCGGAGTTTCTTGCCCGTGACGTCATACCGCTCCTGGTTGCGGATGATGACTACATGGTCATTCTCGATGATCTTATACGGACTTCTGTTCTCGCCCGGAACAAGAACAACCGGTTTCTTCAACGATCCGTGGTGGCTGTCTGCTGCATAACGGATCTCCTCTGCCTCTTCCGAAGAAGGAGTAAGAACCACGCCGTCCGAAGTCTCGAAACGGACACTACCGGTCTTGTCCGATTGTATGGTAAGGAAGTAATAGCGCTCCTCCTGACCGTCTTCCGTTACAAGCGCCAGAGGCTTGGCAACGCCTACAAGATCGGAACCGATATAAGCGTTTATAACAGTCTCGTCCTCCTGATAGCCTTCGGCTTTTATCGCACAGATCATGGTCATGTTGGTAGCAGATGAGCCATGGAAAGGTTCCGGCTCTTTCTCTACTGCCGCACGGCGTTTCGGAGCTTTGGTCGTCTTGTTGAAGAACGGCACTTGCACATCTCCTTCGGCAATTCTCCGGAAGAGATATCCATCGCCCGGACGGAGAGACGGAAGGTCACCCACCCATTTCTTGTCAGCCGAGAAGACGGCAAAGCGGTCGTGTCCCTTGACAATATCACCCGGTGTGGCGTAGTCGTAATAACCCGCTAAAGCCTCCGTCACAGGAGTAATCTCCGAGAGCAGACACGGGAGCGAACTCCATTGACCGTTGCCACGGAGAGTGAGCATCATCTTATCCTGCGTCAGTTGGTCTGCACTCACGCGCAAAGTATTGTCACTCTTGGCATATACCATATATATGTCATGATAATCGAGCGCGCTAAGCGTACCCACAAAGGCATCGATGGTCTCGGAATAGGTGCAGAACTGGCGGGTCTCCGGCGTCTTGATCAGGTCGCCTTCCACCCAGGGTTCTGCAGCAGACAGGACGTTCCGGATAGGACTCTTGCCCGTTTCCACATCCAGATGGAACGAAACCCAACTCCATCCTGAAGGAATCTCAATATTCTGCGTTTCCGCTCCTCCAGTAGCCAGCACAACGGGTTCGTCGTAACCACAACCTACCACGTCTCCCGGTTTGAAAGCGATGTCCACACTGGGATTGAGATTGAAGGTCTTGCCCGTGGATGCCTGCCACAACACGAAACGGATGGCTTTGCCACTCATGGACTCGCAGCCATAGATAGTAAGATAGAGGTCGTTGGTTACAGGCATCTGGCCGATGCTGTATGGCGACTGATAGCCCACATTCGCCATGCCGATACACTCGTTGTGATAGAGAGCAAACACTTGGTCACCTGTTTCCACGTCAGGCAAGTTGTTGACGAGCACCTTGCCGCAAAGCGACATCGTGAGCGGGTATTTGTTCTTATCCACAAGCGTATAAGGAGGCATGGCATCGACGGTAAAGCTTACTTCCAGCGGTTCGCACAACCCTTCCTCATCGGTCAGATAGACGATATCCATATACTTGCCGGGCTGCATGGTGTAGTTATACCAGAAGCGGATGGACTTGTCCTCCATAGGCTTGATTGAGCCGTACATCGGTTCAGCACGCAACCAATCCGGAAGCGACTCAATCGTATATTGATGCCGCTTGCCACTGTTGTTGATGATACGGAAATCGTAGAACTCTGTTCCTGCATATTGCGCTCCGTACGGATGGAAGATCTCCAGGTCGTCATCCTCCCATTTGAGACTGTTGCGATCGACAAAGGCGGTCCATGTTACAGGGGATGTCATCGGGTTGCCGTTGAGATCCTCCACATCGCGGACGGTCACATAGACGGATTGCTTGTTGATCTCGCTGTCCTGGTTAAGGATATTGATGATGAGTTCATCGTTGTTGAACGACCAATCGAAATGCAGTTTAGTCAGCTGGCCGTGGCTGTGTACAGGGGCATGGCTTATCTTGTCTGCCAACGATTCACCGGCCTGCGGAGCAATAACCAGAGGAACCTCTTTGTTGAGCACATTGCCTTTCGAGTCTTTGAACACACGCTGGTCATTCGGACTATAGACGAGTTCTATGATTCCGTTTTCGTTCTCTTTTGTCTGTTCGAAGGGCAGGAACGCCATGAGTCCCATCTCATCGCCGAAGGGCGAAAGCGTTCCAAATTCCTCTATGAGCGCTTTGGGCAATGCCTGTTCAAAGACACATAGCTCGTCTATATTGCCTTCGAATCCGTCTCCGCCGAAATACATTCGTCCGCTGATGCTTCCGAAAACGCCGGCATGGAGCGATTGAACCGCCTCGCCGTCCAAGAAGACGGTTACATTGTTGTACGTGCGGTTGATTGTAACAACGAAATGATGCCACGACCCGTCGGTTACAGGGGATTTCATACCAGAGAGTTCGTATTTCTGATTTTCACTCTGCATCACAAGATTGCCATTCTCTATAGCCACACGGAATCCGCTTGCAGCAGTAAAGATATCCGCATTGCCCAACGAGGTCTTGAACCAGAACATGAGTGTCTCGTCTTGAACGGACGAGCGTGCCAGAAGGTCACCAGCCAGTTCAACGGAGTCTGTGACATTCAAATGGATGGACAGACCTTTCGCTAACGACCAAGTCGTGCCTGTCGCATATAGTGTGGCTCCATTTGCCTTGTCGGTAAGCACCTCTCCTTTGCCTTCGTTCATCGGATAATAAGCAAGCAACTCGCGCTCGTAACCGGTAAGATACCTGCCTGCCGTATTGGCTATCTCGGCTGGTGTCAAGGCTTTGGTCCATATACGCGCCTCAAGCATATTGCCCTCATAACCCAAACCGAAAGTAAGCGGCATGACGGCATTGTGGGCAAGGATCTTGGAATGAGGACCACTGTAGTCGGTCACTTCTTGCGAACCCGCATAGAAACGCACGTCACCCGTCTCGTGGTTATAGGTAACGATGACGCGGGTGAAGGCGGTAATCGGAGCATCCAGAGGTTTCGAGAAGAACGAGTCATACATGCCCACATGCAGCACGAGTTTGTTATCCCACGTCTTGCCGAAGAGCAACATATCGTTGCCGTCGCCGTGCAGGAAGAACATCTCGTCTATGTTACCCACCGGCTTCACCATAAGGTCGATGGAGAACGATTTCTCCGCCAGACTGCGGTTAACCTTGGTGGCGGCGTACGACGAAGCGCTTCCGTCAAAAGCAAGGGATGCGCCGGTTGTCAGAGCAACATCGTTGGTCACGCCCAACAACTGGAAGTTATTGTCCTCGTCGAGGTAGTTACCGGCGATAGCCTCATTGAAACGCAGGAGCAGGTTGTTGCCGACTCCGAGAATGCTGTTTGCCGGTTCAGGCTGGCCGAACACACGCGGCGGACGGGTATCCTTGATACCGGTCAGGACAGGCGAAGCGCGGTAGATGAATCCGTTGCCGTAGCGGCAGTAAGAGACAGCCCGCAGATCATACTGCTGTTCCATCGGGTCACGCTCACCATAGAAATGTATATTCTCAATGCGTCCGCCTTTGATCATAGCCTTGTTCCCGCTCGCAGTGTTATAAAGTGAGTCGTCGGCATAGTAACTGCACAAGTTCACCCAAGCCTCATCGCTCTGCGTACTCAGTTTGTATTGGAACTCGATATGGTCGAAGCCGTTGTAGTTGACATCAAAACCATCGATCACTACCGGCAAGTAGTACCCCAGCGAGTCTAGGGAAGAGAGCGTGTTCATTACCCATTTGTCGTGCGGAGCGGTGATGTTCACCGGACAGGACACAGGCAGGTAGTGAACCGAGATAGTACAAGCCGACTTGTTGTACGGATCGCAAGGCGAAACAAGTTCGAGAACAATATCCTCGTAGTCATACCCTTCGCCCGCATAAACCTGCAGCGTTTTGGTGACCACTTCGTTATGGAAGAGTTTGATTGCCCGTCCGTCGCCCGTAAGCGGCATGCCGTCAATAATAAGTCGCGCACCGTGGGAGTTCGAGCCTTCTTTTTGCTTCAGATAGAACGTAATCGGCAGGGCGGATCCGCCGAAATCGCCTTCACTCTCGTTGCTCAATCTCAGCAGGAATACCGCAGGCTGGTCGGCAGGCACATTGCTCCGCTCGTGTACGTTGACATCAATCTTCTGATTCTCCAGATTGAGCGTACCGGCGGACAGCGGCATAGCCGGGCTGTACCAGTTGGTGGTGTATGCAGGCTCATGCGGGCAACGCGATGCGCCGCCTTCCAGGAAGAAGACATACGAACCATACAAACTATCCGGCGAATTGTCGGATTTATTGCCCACCTTGCTGTTCTGCGTGAGGAAATCACGGGTACCCTTCGAGGATGCATTGAACAGACTATCGGTAGTCACCACGCGATAGACCGTCACCGACTCATGACCGAAATTATCTGTCTCCAGCACAAAGCCGGCTTTCTTCGTATGCGTCGTCGTATGGTTCGGATCATAACTACCACCGATGTCCAAAACTGGCTTAATCGAGAATTTGAGCTTCCATCCGGGGGTTTGTGTTAATATCTCCTGTGTCTGTTTGGTGGTCTTCTGATCGGCATCGTTATTCCTATTGGTATTCTGTAGTTTATCCAGTTTGTCAGCTACCGCTTTGCCAAATTTGGTGAAGGCATCGTTGTCAATACCCTTGTTCATGGTAAACGTCGTACCGGGATAATCCACACGCCTGGAGTAGTTGTTGCCGTATTCATAGAGCTCTGTATGGGTCATCTTCGTACCGCCGCTCACCGACCATCTGCCAACCATCTTGCTGCTGTTGCTGTAGATAGCGTTGATTTTATCGGTCTCATTGCGACAGAACAGATCCAACCAGCCTGCCATCTCGTTAGTCAGATCCTCCACTTCGTTGGGATATTGCTTTTGGCTGCCGGCGGGTTTAAAACGCAGATAGGTACCCTCTTCTCCGAATTGGTCGCTTTCGGGTGGCAGTTTGCTCCAATAGACCTGCTTGTGCTGCGCATTGGCTATCTCTTGCGCCGTGGTACTGTCGCAGGTCAGCAGCAGATTGTCGCGGCGCTGTTTGAGTTGCGGCAGCAGCGTATGCTCGATATAATCGTGGGTATAGATAAAGGAGCTTTTTAGATAGAGTCCCGCTTCCGTCTCTGCGCCTACCACCAGATAATACAGTCTCCCTTCTGCGTCCCGTCCGGTGGCTACCGTCTTGAGTGAGCCGTAACCATCAGGACGCTCGCGTGCTTTGAGCGTCGCATACGTCAGCGAGTCGATCGGCTTCACCGCGTCCGTGATACCGTTATACACGTTCTGCACCGCGCCGATATAGACGTCCGCCTCCTGGCCGACGAAGTACTTGCCGTTACCCGTCTGGTCCACGAAATACTTCTCATTGTCGGTCTCTATGCGTTCCTGAGTCTGGAAGGTATAGTGGGCTGCACGCTTGTAGTAGTAGTTGCTGGTGATGGGGATATTACCCATATAGGTATGGTCTAAATCTACCACGTATCCGGCATACATACCGGAGGGCACTCCGACTACAGACCCCATCGTCATTATGTCCGAGGAACCTGCACCTATCGAGAGATCCAAGCCGAAAGTCAGATCAAACTCGTACGTGTAGTTATATTGATAGGTCGTACCGCTCTCGATAAACGAATAACTCTGCGAACCGGGAGGATCGCGCAAAATATCCAATAACAGCAGACTACCGTATCCGGACGATACGTAGTCCTTACCTTTGGTCTTGTTGCCCGCCACATAGGCACGGATAGGCTGGCTCTCTACGTACATCCCTTCGTATTCCACACTCAGATCCAGCACGCGCAGCGCTTCCTCGCCGGTTTTCATAAAAGATACGTAATTGACCGGCACGGTGATGTCCTGCTGCCCGTTCATATCCATATCATAACTCTCTATCTCCGTGTTCGTAGCTTCGTACAGACCGTTATAGACCTTCAGCTTGCCGCCCTTGATACGCACTTCCTCGTGCTTGGTGGACAACTCGTTGTTGTTGTAATAATAGTCCTCGTGCGCCGTGACGCGGAAGGTATATTTGTCCATGTTGAACACAGGTGCGCCGAACAGGTAGTTATAACTGCCGTCTTTTTGTTTCATAACCAACGGCACTACGATCTTTTCGTTCAGGATATTTTTGCGAACCATATTTTCCTCGCCGTACCAACCTATCTCGCGGCCAAAGCGCAACTGCGTACAACTGATGCTGATCGGGCTGTGATAGGTAATACAATAGGAAGCGTTGTAGCGCACGGTGTCGCCCTCATACACGTCCTCTTTGTGTACGATTGCTGCATCGCTTAGATCCAGCGTCTCGCTCGTCTTGCCGTCGGCAAAGAGTGTAGCATAGCCGCGCGCGGTTGCCTGTGTAATCTTGTACCGCACCGGGAACAGATCCACGGCGTACTCGCCCGTACGCACATCCGGATAGATGGTAATACGTTTCTTCTCAAAGAGTGTAGCCGTGGAGTCCACACGCTGCTGTATGGTGTCTTTGTCCGGATCGGCGGAGAAATGAACGATATGCGAGATATTGTCGCCCTCCAGTTCGAATACCATTTTCAGGTCGTCGCCCAAATAGTTGGTACTCAGCCCGTGTCCGAGAGGTTTGGATGCCTGGTTATTACCTCCCGCCAGACGACCTATCAACCGCACTTTGGTCTGGTCATACAGCCGGATTCCGTCCTGCGCCTTGCTCAGCGTCAACAAGCTGTCGCCCTCTATGCGAACATATCCCTCGCCGGCAAAAACATGATGGTCTTTCACCACCTGCATCGTAAACGCTGCGTCTTTCGGCACCGAGAACTCGAAATTGCCCGATGCATCGGTTTTATAAACATACCCGCTCACTTGAACGAGCTTGCCGTTCACCAGGAAATTGGCGTCGCGAACCGGTATCGTACTGTTTTCATACAGCACACGGCCGCTGACACGCACAAAGGAGATATTCGCGAAATCGATTCCCGTCGCCACGCTGCGGTCCAACGAGAGCGTCACACCGGCAAAGGTGGCACTCGTGTTGTTATACCGGAACTCGGCGTGCTGGCTCACCGGCATCACAGCGTACTGGGCATCACCTCCGTAAGGAAGGCTGTCGAATAGATAGTATCCGCTCTCGTCGGTGTACACACGTTGGATCATAGCGCCGTCCGACACACGCGACGCGTTCACCTCTACATCAGGGCAACCCGTGCCGTCGGCATACGTCACACGACCGCTGACTTTTCCGTACGGATAGCGGCTACCTGAGGTGATAGCGCTGCGCTCGATATGATTGCCGTTGCATTCATAGCTCATCGTCAGACGGTATTGCCATGTATCGCTTATCTCCGGATCGGCATGGCGGTCCTGATACCAGTTCTGTTCAATGCCCGAGACGATAGGTGTCCATGCACTTTCGGCATTCGGACGTGTCTCGATGGCATAACTGCCTATGTCACCCTCCGTGGCATCCCACGTCAGCAGCACGTACTCCGAGAACTCATGGTCGCTTCCGGCAAACGTATTGATGTTCGCCGCCTCCGTGTAATAGATATCAACACCCTTTTCGTTCCACAGAGGCAAGGGGGTGGTGAGCAGTCTTGCGTCCTGCGTGCCAAAGTTTTTAATGATCACATCCGTGGTGTCCATGTATGCCTCGTAGGTATAGTGCACACAAGGTGTATTGGCATGGTCAATATAATTGACTTCTATCTTTTCCCTGGCGAAATATTCAGTTTTGTCGGGATGATAGAACGCGCGGTTGAACGCTGCCACGAGGCTGTCATGCGGAATCTCAATAATCATGGTGTCCCGGCTCTCTACCAGGATCTTCCGCAGCATCAGTTTCTGATTCGGGTCGATAAATACATAGCTATACCCGGGGGAATCGTATGTACGTTCACCTCCCGCAGTGGAATAAAACAAGCTCAGCCGGATATGCACTTCGTTGTTGTTGGCAAAGTCCTCATCCAGCCAATACCTACCGTGGGTTGTGGAGTTAAACCGAGCTGAAAGATGGTTGAAATTCACCTCTGTGCTCAGGGCGTACGGGTTGGAATCCCATCCCCATACAGCCGAGGAAGCACGGCGTACTCGGTAGTATATCTTGCCGTTGTCTTGCACCGGATTCCACCACGCTCCTTCGGTGGAATCTACGTACGTATAGGTCTGTATATTGTTCTGGGTAGTTGACGCATCATAATCCATGTCTATCACGTCGATCGTCACGGCATCCGAAAAATCTTCATTGTACGCGCGTTGAATCTCGAAATAATCGGTGGCCATCGCATCTTCTTCCTGAGGATATCTGATCTCCCATGTCAACTTCTTGTAGCGACGGTCATAATACCATTTATCCACATCCTCACGATGATAGCGGTATTCCGCTGCGAAGAAGTTGTATAGCTTGTGATACGCAGGTACATCCACTTTGTTCGACCACACCCAGTTCCAAGTCGTCTGGTCGGTGCTGCGCAGCTTGTGGAAACACAGACGGTAGCCCTGAATCACCGTGTCTTCGGGCTGCACGAAAAGCATGTCCGACTGCTCGGTTATCGGATTCCTGTACAGATCGTGCGAGGTGTAATATTCATCTACTTTGGTCATCGAGGAATATACCATCGCCAATTTGCCGTAGCCGGCACGACCTTTGTCGTTGGCTGCATAGAAGAACGGATCGGTGATGATGGGCGCTTGATCCTGGTCTGCACCGGTGAACTCGCCGAAATTATGCTCTTTGCTGCGATAGTACGAGCCGTTGCTCCTGTGGTGGTCCGACATCACTTTCAGCAAGAAATCTTTCCCGTCCAAATTCGTCGGAGGATACCAGTCGAACTCGAAATACGTGCGGTGACCGCCCTCGTCCTTGCGTTTCAGCTCGATCTGCACCACCGTGCCGTCGGCTGTTACTGTGCGGTCGATACCTTCGTACGTGTTCGTACACACCAGCACACCGCTCTGCAATTGAACCCAAACCACACCCTTGTCTTTCGGCCATTTGTGCGAACCGGACGACGCACTACGGTTGTAGTAGTTGTCACCCCAGTAATACAACTGGACCGTCCGGTCGTTCGTCACGTCCGTGCGCTCGGTGTACAGACGCGAACCCGTCGCATCCGGTGTCGGATCGTACTCATTCTCCAGGTTTCGGTTTTGGCCGCGACCCGCATTGTAGTTGTAGTCGCCTTTCTCGCCGAATACAAGCAACTTCACGTGGATCTTGCCATTCCCGGCATTATACGCATCGTAGTTCTCGGGATTCTCAAAATACGCATAGGCATCCGCCGCCTGTACTGGAGACGAAAGCAAAGTAAAAAGTGAGAGCAGTACTATTACTGTCAGTAGATTCCGTTTTTTCATTGTTATAAAAGATATTTAAAGCATTGATCTGTTATCTATTGATTATTCTTGTTAGCCATCGCCGAAGCGATTTCTCTTTTTCTATTTAAGACGATTATTGTCGTCAAGTGTGTTTCCAATTGAAACAACGCGCAAAAGTACAAAAAATTTCGCATTTGTGCAAATTTCGCAACCTTTTTTCTGTATTTTTTTACATTTTCGCCTTCTAATTTTAGGAAATGTCAAACCGACATTTTTGTGTGAATCTGTGATTTGTGATTTTTACTACGCCAATAATATAAATCACAATAAATCAGCCTATTAACAAAAAAAATGCAAAAAAAATGTAAAAAAGTTGCGAAAAAATTTGGAAAAACCAAAATGTTCATCGTATCTTTGCATCGGATTTCGGAAAGAGCCTTTAGATTCATGCTTCCTACATGCAGGCGCGCTGCATATCTCAAGCATATCTCAAGCATCTTCATCGTAAAATTCTTTTTAACAAACCTAACCCTCTCACGGCATAGAGGGTCGAACAGCCCGAAGGGGGGGGGCAGGCTGTTCAAAAGAAACTGCAGGACGAACCACAAACAAACAAACAAACAAACAAACAACAAACAAACAACCAACAACCAACAAACAAACAAAACAAAACAAAACAAACAAACCCTCCTGCGAGGGAGGGTTTGTTGTCATTAAGGAGCGACGCGGTTGATGTCGCGGGGGAACATCGAACATTCCTTGACGTTCGCAATGCCTAAGAAGCATGCCGTGATACGCTCCAGACCGATAGCAAAGCCACCATGAGGAGGCATGCCGTTCTTGAAGGTATCGAGGTAGAAATGGAACGCATCGGGGTTCATACCGCGACGGATCATCTTCTCGCGATAGTCAGCTTCCTTATGGATACGCTGACCACCGGAGGTGATCTCCAGACCACGCATCAACAAGTCAAAACTCAGGGTAAGACTCGGATCCTCGGGATCGTCCATTGCATAGAATGCACGGTGCTCAGATGGGAAATGGGTAACGAACACAAAGTCCGAACCGTATTTCTCAAAGGCATACTTGCAGATGGCACGCTCCTCTTCCGGTGCGAGGTCGTCCTCTCCACGGTGGTCTGCTTCGCAGAGACCGTTCTCAAAGAGAATCTCGTGTACCTCACTGAGTTTCCATGCAGGTACCTGCTCCGGCAGCACGGGGTTAACGGCATTGAGCAGATGGAGCTCGTGAGCGCAATCACGCTCTACGACCGCAATGATATGGCGCAGCAGAGCTGCTTCGAGGGTCATGACATCCTCCTGGCCTTTGATGAAGCCCATCTCCACATCCAGCGAGATATACTCGTTCAAGTGGCGGGAGGTAGCATGTTTCTCTGCGCGGTAAGCGGGAGCGATCTCAAAGACGCGCTCATAGACGCCGACGCCGATCTGCTTGTAGAACTGCGGGCTCTGAGCAAGATAAACCTGTTTGCCGAAATAATCCATCTTGAACACATTAGCACCTCCTTCGGCTCCCTCGGAAACGATCTTCGGTGTGAAGATCTGGGTGAAGCCGTTAGCAGCGAGGAACTCTCCGAAAGCGCGAGCGATCGTGCTCTGCACTTTGAGAATCGCCATGTCGCGCGGGTTGCGGAGCGTCACTTGACGGTTGTCAAACTTATACCGAAGCAAAGTCTCTTCGTCACCGAACTTGAGGGCGTTCATATCCACCACCTCAGCGGTTGTCGGACGCGAGAGTACGCGTACCTCGGCTACAGCGATCTCAATGGTGTTGTAGAACGCTGCGGGATCCTTGATCTTCGCCTCGTTGACGGTACCGGTGAGGGTGATCGCCATCTCGCGGCAAAGATCGTTCATTGCGATCTCGTTGCCCTGTTCGTCAAAGAACTTGGAGGTCTCGTTGCTCACTACTGCTTGCAATAATCCGCGGCTCTTACGCAGCACGATGAACCCACCCCATTTCGTCACGCGGACATTGTGGATCATGCCGGAAACGGAAACAGATTCGCCAACCTTGCAGTTGGCGAGATCTGTCACGTTTTCATTATGCTGATTAACGTTCAAAAACATAGTTTTCAGATGTTTTTTCGAGATCACGAGATCACGAGATCACGTGATTCCGACCGTTAACTTACTCAGCAGCAGGAGCCTCTGCAGCAACCTCTTCTACAGCCTCTTTAACGGCTTTTTTGCCGGCACGACGCGTAGCTTTCTTTGCTGCTTTCTTGGTCTCCTTGAGCATGTTCTCATTGTAATCAACGAGCTCGATGATAGCCATTTCGGCTGCATCACCCAGACGGAAACCTGTGCGGAGGATACGTGTGTAACCACCCGGACGGTTAGCGATCTTCTCGCCTACGTTCTGGAAGAGTTCGGTAACGACCTCTTTCTGTTTGAGGAGAGAGAATGCCAAACGGCGGTTGTTCATGTTGTCCTCTTTGGCACGAGTGAGAATAGGCTCAACGTAGATACGGAGCGCTTTTGCCTTAGCCAGCGTAGTGGTGATACGCTTGTGCATAATCAGCGAGCAAGCCATGTTGCTCAGCAATGCGGCACGATGGTTGGCCTTACGGCTAAGGTGATTGAATTTTTTATTATGTCTCATAATTTTTTAAACTGTATTTTCGTGATCACGTGATCTCGTGATTACGTGACGACGAAGGGTTTTTAATAATTAATCCAGCGCTCTGTAGCGCGAGATATCCATACCGAAGGCAAGGCCGTTACGCTCCAACAGCTCGTCGAGCTCGGTAAGTGATTTCTTACCGAAGTTACGGAACTTGAGGAGATCGGCGCGATGGTATTTCACAAGTTCGCCAAGCGTCTCTACCTCAGCAGCCTTCAAGCAGTTAAGCGCACGTACGGAGAGATCCATATCCTGCAGTTTCTGGTTGAGCAGCTGACGCATGCGAAGGATTTCCTCGTCGAGTGCGTTGTTGTTCTTCTTGGTCTCTTCCTCGAGCACGATACGCTCGTCGGAGAAGAGCATGAAGTGGTAGATGAGGATCTTGGCTGCTTCTGTGAGTGCCTGTTGCGGAGCGATAGAGCCGTCCGTGGTGATCTCGATGGTCAGTTTCTCGTAGTCGGTACGTTGCTCGACACGATATTGATCCACAGAAATCATGACGTTGCGGATAGGCGTGTAGATAGAATCGATAGCAAGCGTTCCGATAGGATCGTCTTTCTTTCGGTTCTCATCTCCGGGCACATAGCCACGTCCCTTGTTGATTGTTATCTCAATCTCGAAATTGGCGCTTTCGTCAAGTTCCGCCAACTGCAGTTCGGGATTCAGTACCTCGAAGTTCTGGAGCACGGTGTTGAACTCTCCGGCGAGGAACGCCTTGGATTTCTGCACGTGCAGCTTAACAGTCTCGGTGGTTGCCTCCATGCCCTCTTTGAGAGCAAAGCGAACCTGTTTGAGATTGAGGATAAGGTTGGTTACATCTGTTATGGAGCCGGGAATCGTAGCAAATTCATGATCAATACCGCTGATCTTGACAGCGCAGATAGCGTAGCCCTCGAGGCTGCCAAGCAGCACACGACGGATAGCGTTACCTATCGTAATTCCGTACCCCGGCTCGAGCGGACGAAACTCAAATACACCTTTCGTCTTGCTCGAATCCAACATGATAACCTTGTCAGGTTTAATGAAATTTAATATTGCCATGAATTTAATGATTATTTAGAGTACAACTCGACGATCAATTGCTCCTTGATGTTCTCCGGAATGTCAGCACGCTGGGGAACGTTGAGCAGTTTGCCGGCTTTGTCAGCCTCATTCCACTCGAGCCAATTGTATTTGCTGTGGTTGAATCCTTCCAAAGAAGCAGCAATCACTTCAAGCGATTTAGCTTTCTCACGAACTGCTACTACCTGTCCGGCTTTCACCTGGAAGGAAGGAATGTTCACCACTTTGCCGTCCACCGTGATGTGACGGTGACTCACCAACTGACGTGCAGCTGCACGCGTAGGAGCGATACCGAGACGGTAAACGATATTATCCAGACGGCACTCAAGCAACTGAATCAGGATCTCACCGGTAATACCTTTGGTACGTGCAGCCTGAGCGAACAACAGACGGAACTGTTTCTCAAGCACACCGTAGGTATATTTGGCTTTCTGTTTCTCAGCCAACTGAGTACCATACTCAGAGTTCTTTTTACGACGGTTAACGCCGTGTTGTCCGGGAGCGTACGGACGCTTTGCCAGCACTTTGTCTTCGCCGAAGATCGCTTCGCCGAAACGACGTGCGATACGTGATTTTGGGCCAATATATCTTGCCATAGTTTTCTAAACGTTAAAGGGTTAAACTGTTAATTTGTTATACACGACGACGTTTCGGAGGACGGCAGCCGTTGTGCGGCAGCGGAGTAACGTCCACGATTTCGGTTACGTCGATACCTGCTGCTACGCAAGCACGGATAGCCGATTCACGTCCCTGGCCCGGGCCCTTGACATATGCTTTCACCTTGCGCAGACCGAGGTCATAAGCGACCTTGCAGCAATCTGCTGCTGCCATCTGGGCTGCGTACGGAGTATTCTTTTTGCTGCCACGGAAGCCTTGTTTACCGGCCGAACTCCAGCTGATAACCTGGCCATCACCGTTAGCAACAGTAACGATAACATTGTTGAAAGAAGACATCACGTGAAGTTGGCCTACGCCCTCGATCTTCACTACGCGCTTCTTTGCTGTAATAGCTTTCTTTGCCATAATGTTTGATGAATTATTTTTAGTCGGAGGTTGCAGTCGAAAGTCCTGAGACTACGCTACCAACCTGAGACGGGTTATTAATACTAACGGGTTATTACTTCGTTGCTTTCTTCTTATTGGCAACCGTTTTCTTTTTACCTTTGCGCGTGCGGGCATTGTTTTTGGTACTCTGACCGCGTACAGGCAAACCGATACGGTGGCGTACACCACGATAACAACCGATATCCATCAAACGCTTGATGTTCAATTGAGTCTCCGAACGAAGATCACCTTCTACTTTGAATTTAGCACCGTTGATGCTTGGGTCAATGCCTGCCTCTGCGAGAATTTTCTTTGCGCTTGAACGACCTATTCCGTAGATATAAGTCAAGCTGACTTCGCCACATTTGTTTTGCGGTATATCTACACCGACAATTCTTATAGCCATAATTAAAAACTAAGGATAATTTTGTTAAAAATAAATTGTTTAAATTTAAAGAAGTAGTTGATTCTAATTAAAGATTACGCTTATCCTTGACGCATCTTCATTTTAGGATCCTTCTTGTTGATTACATACAAGTGCCCTTTGCGACGTACGATTTTGCAGTCTGCATTGCGCTTCTTGATTGATGCTCTAACTTTCATTGCTGAATAAGAGTTTTAATAGTTTTAAAAATTCCTTGTGATAACTCAGGTCCTTTGTACTTGGTCCCTTGTCCTTCACCTTACTTGTAGCGGAACGAGATACGTCCTTTCGTCAGATCGTAAGGACTCATTTCCACTTTGACACGGTCACCGGCCAGAATCTTGATATAATGCATACGCATTTTACCGGAGATGTGAGCGATGATGAGCGGTCCGTTCTCGAGTTGTACACGGAACATAGCATTGGACAATGCCTCTACTACGGTTCCGTCAACCTCAATGCTGTCTTGTTTTGCCATACTAATTGCGCTGTTGCCAGCGGGTGTTTGTTAAACTTAGATGAATTTGTCTCCTAAAACTTCGCGGATATAGTCGAACGTGGATAGGATATCAGCCTTGCCGTTACGTACGCATACCGACAGTTCGTAATGCGCAGCCGGTTTGCGGTCGATGGTTCTGGCAGTCCAGCCGTCATCCTCAATCAGCACATTGCGCCGTCCAAGAGTAATCATCGGCTCGATAGCCAGTGTCATACCGGATTTGAGAACTATTCCGTTTCCACGGCGGCCATAGTTGCAGACCTCGGGGTCCTCGTGCATCTCGCGTCCTATACCATGTCCCACAAACTCGCGAACAACGCCGTAACCGGCTTTTTCGCAGTGGGTTTGTATAGCCGCGCTGATGTCTCCGAGCCGACGGCCTGCGACAGCCTGTTCAATACCCAGATAGAGTGCCTCTTTGGTCGTACGGAGCAGCTTCATCACCTCAGGGCTCACCTCCCCTACCGGGAAAGTATAAGCGCTGTCGGAATGCCAACCGTTGAGTTCGATAGACGAATCCACCGAGATAACATCACCCTCCTTGAGCACCACCTTATCGGAAGGAATACCGTGTACCACCTGTTCGTTAACCGAAGTACAGAGAGTGGCGGGATAATCCTCATAACCGAGGCAGGCTGGACGACCACCGTTGTCCATGATGAACTCATAGGCAATCTTGTCCAGTTGGGCGGTAGTAACACCCGGCTTGATAGCCTTTGCCACTTCGGCATAAGTCTTACCAAGCAGGTCGTTACTCGCCCGCATGAGTTCTACTTCTTCGTCAGTTTTCAGGAAAATCATCTATCTAACGAATTAGTATGCCATAGCACCGGAGCGACCCTTGATGCGCATACCGGACTCAAAGAATCCGTCGTAGTGACGCATGAGCAAGTGGCTCTCAATCTGCTGCAAAGTATCCAAAATAACGCCAACCATAATCAGCAACGATGTACCTCCGAAGAACTGTGCAAAACCCATCGACACGTTGAACAGACGCGCAAGCGCCGGAAGAACAGCGATGATAGCCAGCAGGATAGATCCCGGAAGGGTAATGCGGCTCATGATTGTGTCAATATACTCAGCGGTTTTCTTGCCCGGCTTAACACCAGGAATAAAACCATTGTTGAGTTTCAGGTTCTCAGCCATCTGCACCGGATTGATGATGATTGCGGTGTAGAAGTACGTAAATGCGATAATCAGCAGTGCGAATACAAAGTTGTACCAGAAACCATTGTTATCCATGAATGCCTGAACAAAAGCGTTTGCCTCGCTTGCGCGGAAGCCTACGATAGCAATAGGGATAAACATGATAGCCTGAGCAAAGATGATAGGCATTACGTTTGCTGCATTCACCTTGAGCGGAATGTACTGGCGTACGCCTCCGTACTGTTTGTTGCCCTGAATACGCTTAGCATACTGAACGGGAATACGGCGTGTACCCTGTACGAGCATGATGGCGAAAGCGAACACGAACAGAAGGATAGCGATCTCAAGCATGAACACCATCAGACCACCACCGCCGTTCTCATTGAGGCGGAGCGAGAACTCCTGAACCACTGCGCCCGGCAGACGTGCGATAATACCGATCAAAATGATGAAGGAAATACCGTTTCCTACACCGCGGTCAGTAATACGCTCGCCCAACCACATCACGAACATCGATCCTGCGCAAAGCAGAATAGTCGAAGAGATGGTGAACCAGTTGAAACCGATTGCCAGCGGCTGGCCTGCCTGAGCCATCTGAACCGAGAGGTTTACGAGGTAACTCGGCCCCTGGAACAGCAGGATAGCAACCGTCAGATAGCGGGTAATCTGGTTCATCTTCTGACGACCGGACTCGCCTTCTTTCTGCATCTTCTGGAAATACGGAACTGCTATCGAAAGCAGCTGGATCACGATGGAAGCAGAGATGTAAGGCATGATACCCAGGGCGAAGATAGAAGCATTGGAGAAGGCTCCACCGGAGAACATATCCAACAATGCCATCAGACCACCGGCTGTCTGGCTATGCAGAGCAGTCAAAGCGGTTGGGTCAATACCCGGAAGTACTACAAACGAACCGAAGCGGTAGATGAGCACGAACAAAGCCGTGGTCAGGAGACGCTCGCGGAGATCCTCGATCTTCCAGATATTTTTACATGTTTCAATAAATTTCATAACAAACTGTGTTTATTCGTCTTGGCTTTGCCGGTTATGACCGAAGTCCTATCCGGCTCGCCCAAGACTTCATAAAACTTCATTTTAGATTTTCTCGATGGTGCCGCCTGCTGCGGTGATAGCCTCTTCTGCTTTCTTCGAGAAAGCGTTAGCCTGAACGGTCAGTTTGGCTTTCAGTTCGCCGTTACCCAGGATCTTAACGAGCTGGGTCTTGGAGATGAATCCAGCCTCGTGGAGTTCGATCAAGCCGATTTTCTCGAGTTTCTTAGCCTCAGCCAACTGCTGAAGGGTCGAGAGGTTGATAGCTTTGTACTCCACACGGTTGATGTTCTTGAAGCCGAACTTAGGCAGACGACGCTGCATAGGCATTTGACCACCTTCGAATCCGATTTTCTTGCTGTAACCGGAGCGCGACTTAGCACCCTTGTGACCACGGGTAGAAGTGCCACCCAGGCCCGAACCTGCGCCACGGCCGACACGCTTAGCGGTCTTAACCGATCCGGCTGCAGGGGTAAGATTATTCAATTCCATGATGTAATTACAATTTTTAGGGATTAGTCAATAACTTTAACAAGGTGCTTTACCTTCTCTACCATACCCAGGATAGCCGGGGTAGCCTCGTGCTCAACGATAGCATTCATCTTGCGCAGACCGAGAGCTTGCATGGTTTCCTTCTGCACCTTCGGGCATTTAATAGTACTGCGTACTTGCTGAATTTTAATCTTTGCCATAATTGTAGAAGAATTTATTAACCATTAAACACTGTAGAGAGGCTTACGCCACGGTTAGCGGCTACGGTGCGGGCGTCACGCAGTTCAGCGAGAGCCTGGATAGTAGCTTTGACGAGGTTGTGCGGGTTGGACGAACCTTTGGACTTAGCCAGCACGTCGTGTACACCTGCGGACTCCAGTACGGCACGCATAGCACCACCGGCTTTCACTCCGGTACCGTGCGTAGCAGGCTGGATGTAAACGCGGCTTCCGCCGAACTTAGCATACTGCTCGTGAGGGATAGTACCCTTCAGAACAGGCACTTGGATGAGGTTCTTCTTCGCAGCCTCAGTAGCTTTCTGCATAGCAGCAGCAACCTCACCTGCTTTACCCAAACCATAACCTACAATACCATCTTCATTTCCAACAACTACGATTGCTGCGAAAGTGAAGGTACGTCCACCTTTGGTAACCTTGGTTACGCGGTTGACAGCGACCAGACGCTCCTTGAGCTCGAGGTCTTGTGTTGTTTTAACTCTTTGCATAATCTGTATTTGTTAGAATTTGAGACCAGCCTCGCGAGCTGCGTCAGCGAGGGCTTTAACACGACCGTGATACAAGTATCCGTTACGGTCAAATACTACTTCGCTGACACCGGCTTTCTGAGCAGCTGCTGCGATGAGTTTGCCCACCTCAACGGCTTTCTCGGTTTTGGTCAGTTTGTCCTTGATTGCGAGCGACGAAGCGCTTGCCAGGGTCTTGCCTGCAAGGTCATCGATCACCTGAGCGTAAATCTGGCTGTTAGAACGGAACACGGTCAGACGCGGACGCTCTGCAGTTCCCGACACCTTGGTGCGGATGGAAGCCTTAATCTTAAGGCGACGTGCAATTTTCTTAATCATAATCTTGTTTCCTTTCTAATTATTTACCAGCCGACTTACCAGCTTTACGACGAACGATTTC
>ONPG01000018.1 GCA_900319645.1 uncultured Bacteroidales bacterium | reverse complement strand
CAGGAATATCCTCATTGGCGTGACGAAATCATTTCGCTAATTGAGCGTTCAAAACTGCAAGCCGTACTTAATGTCAATAAAGAGATGCTTGCGCTCTATTGGAAGATCGGAAGTGACATTCTGCTCAAGCAAAAAGAGTTGGGATGGGGAGCACAAGTCATTAAGCAATTATCAAATGACTTACACCATCGTTTCCCAAATGATGACGGATACTCAGAGCGAAATCTGAAATACATGCGTCAATTTGCAGCAGAATATCCCGATTTCCCATTTGTGCAAGTCCCGCTTGCACAATTAGAAGGGGACGAATTTTGGCAAGTGGCGCTTGCAGAAAATACGCAAACACCAATTTGGCAAGTGCCGCTTGCAAAATTAGAAAAAGATGGTGAAACATTTGTGCAAGTGCCGCTTGCACAAATTACATGGTATCATCATATATCGTTACTGCCTAAGGTTAAATCTATCCCTGAACGCGCGTTTTATATTATGGAAACAGCAGCACAAGGATGGAGTCGCGATGTGATGTTGGCTAATGTGGCAGCCGGCTACAAGAATGCTAAAGGCAAAGCGATAACCAATTTCTGCGGCACACTGCCTCCAATAGATTCCGATTTTGCGCGATACGCATTCAAAGATCCATATACATTTGGGTTCTTGGGGACACAAGAGTTAAAGAACGAGCATGCTATCGAGGATAAACTGACAGAACATGTGGTTGAATTCCTAATGGAAATGGGACGTGGCTTTGCTTTTGTAGGAAGGCAATATCGCATTATGGTAGATGGTGATGAATATAAGATGGATTTGTTGATGTATCATCTCAAAATGCATAGATATGTAGTCATTGAATTAAAGGCGGTAGAGTTTATTCCCGAGTTCGTTAGTAAACTGAATTTCTATATCTCTGCCGTAGATGAATACCTTAAATCACCACAAGACAATCCCACTATTGGTCTGCTGCTTTGCCCAAACAAGAGTAATGAGAAAGTTCGGTTCTCTCTACGTGGCTTTAGCCAACCGATGGGTGTCGCGGAATATGAGATTAAGCAACTTATTGAAGAGGTTCAATCCGCCCTTCCTTCAATAGAGGATAAAGCATAAAAATGCACGATTTATATTCGTAGTGCAAATAGGTTGCACAACAACGCAGTACTTTTGCACCGAAAATCAAAAACAAGAGTATTATGAATGCTATAGAATTTAGAAATTTCCGCAATTTTGAACATCTTAATAAAATGCCCTTTAATGGTGTAACGATGTTGGTCGGTACTAATAATGCAGGTAAGTCTACTATTACTAAAGCATGTCGTTTATTAGGAAAGAATCTGCATAAGATTATGGGTGATTTAGACATAATTTCGTTAATGGAAGGATGGAAACAATATCCTTCATTTGATTTTTCAGATATATGCGGTAATTTTAAGAGAGCTTTGTCCTCCGATGCACAAGAAGAAATAATAGAATTCACCACTCAAAATGGGATGTTCGCAATAACTATTAAAGTAACCCCAAGTTCCAATGTTGACTCTTCTTTTGCCCACATTAGCAATGTAAGAATCGTTGACATTATTGATGAGTGTACTTGGGAATGTGACTTGTCTCAATGCATACCAACTGCTACATTTACTTACTCCGGCAAATTTTTAGCAAATCTTACACGCCTGAAAGAATTGAAATATAGAACAGATATATTACCTTTTGAGGAAATGTTTACGGTTCCAACAGCAGAAGAAAAGGAAGATTTGCAAATGTATGCCCAAAAGAAAAATATGACTGTAGAGGAATTATGTGAAACTAAACATAATTCCATTTCTGAGAAATTAAATAAATATTACGATATAGAGCAGAAATATGAAGCTATTACTGACTCTTTTTCAATAGAAATGATGGATAGTCTAATACCATTTGATATAGAGACCAACAAAAAGGTGGTATTAGATGGTGTTCACACAGATTTTGTAATTGGAGCACTCCCAAATCTTACAGATAGCAGCATTACATATGATGACGATACTAAAATCTGTAACGAATATATAGAGTATATCAAGATTTGTTTGAAAAAGGCATTAGCGTCCGATATGGTGGTGTATATTCCTTCCAATGTAGCAACAAATGATTCATACTTTAGAATCGACGAAACATATACTACGGATTATGCATCAAAAATTATCAATAACTTTTATAAGCATTATTTGCATAGTATAGAATGGGTAGAACGTATGATGCGGATATTAGGAATAGGAGAATCGTTTAGTATAAAGCAAGTCAATTCTGACTTTATATACGTTACTATAACCAAAGAAGGAGGAAAAGAATTCCCATTAGCAGATTTGGGGAAAGGTACAATTCAATTGTTCTTAAAAATATTGCAATTATCTACTCTCCGTCCTAAGCTCAGCACAAGCATAAATGGGGGTGATTATGAAAATGAAAATATTTTATGGGATGAAAACGCAGAAAAGCGCGATGCGTTTAGTAAAAATTTCATGCATGGTCTAGATCGTTATAAAATGATTCTTGATAAAAAGATAGATGAAAACCTTTTCAAAAAAGTAGTAGTTATAGAGGAACCTGAAGAAAATCTTCATCCTGCATTGCAAAGTAAGTTGGCAGACTTATTCATGGAAGTAAGTAAATTAGGGGTAAATGTCTTAGTGGAAACTCACTCTGAATACCTTATTCGCCGCAGCCAAGTGCTTGTCGCTGAAACAAAATACAAAGACGAGCAGGAACTCTCACAGAAATGCCCATTCAAGGTGTATTACTTGCCAGAAGCAGGAGCTGGTAAGCCATACGATATGGAGTTTATGCCAACGGGTGGGTTTAAGAACTCTTTTGGTGAAGGTTTCTTTGACGAAGCGGGAAAACTCGATATGATAGTCCTCAGAAATGAGAGTAGTCTAAAGAGGAGATAAAATTATGTTTATTCTTTTCACTACCGAGGATATGCTTTATAGAATTTGCGAAAACGCAAATTCTGATTACGTTTTAGATTTATGGTATAAGATAATCCTCTCTACTAAACAAGTTGCTATCCAAAAGGAGCAAATAGATATAGCGAATCCTTGGATTCAAGTATTGCATCGAATGGATGTGAAAATATATGCAGTGCAGGAATGGATTGAGCAGCTTTCTGCTAATAATCAACTTGTTCTTGATGAGCCAACTGCGTCATTCTTATTGGATTTACCGAGCGATATTTCTCAAAATTTGCAAAGAAATTACGGCATTGCTTGTTATACCACAGACACTACTCCGGTTATGCCATTTTTTGCAAATAGAGGATGGCATATAGATACTGCCGATAGCGATAAGGAGAAGAGTTGGGAAGCACTATTAGGCGGTCTTGCTGTTCCTTCTAATTCGATAGTAATAGTGGATCGCTATTTGTTTAGCAGTAATCCTGGAGAAACCATCGAAGATTCTTTTATAAACCTCATACAGATTCTCAATCGGCTGTTACCACAATCAATGGCATCTGGAGTATTGGATGTATCTATCGTTTTTGATTTTGATACGATAAATTTCAAAAAAGATAAGAAGCCAGATGGAATGGAAATTGATATGCCATATTTGGCAAAGAGAATCAATAAACTCAAAAAAGAAATCAATCGTCCATATGCATATAATATATCTTTGCTCTCTATTAATGCGAACTGCTTGAATTATGATAAAACGCATAATAGAAAGATATTCTCGAATTATTACATCATTCGGGCGGAACATAAACTTAAAGCTTACAATGAGAAAAAGAGAGCTTTATGTGACCAAGAGTTAACTTTTTCGTATATTTTTTCTGATGGACTAAACGATCGGTCTTCTGTGCCGGAGAAGTCGAAAGACCAAACAATTAAAGCTCTGAAGGAGATTATTACTTCTGAAGCAAAAGCAGTAAAACCATCG
Source organism: uncultured Bacteroidales bacterium (assembly GCA_900319645.1). Taxonomy (GTDB): domain Bacteria; phylum Bacteroidota; class Bacteroidia; order Bacteroidales; family Paludibacteraceae; genus Colicola. The sequence continues at coordinate 39,625 of ONPG01000018.1, read as the reverse complement.
ATGATGATTTATCGGAATGGGCAGAATATTCCTATTTCCGAGTATTCTAACGTGCTATTTAGTTAAGACATTCTCCTTATGCAAATAGGTTGCACAACTTCGCAGTAATTTTGCATCGTCAAACAAAAAAGGAGGCAAAATTATGAGTTACTACAACGATTGGTGCGATGATGAGTTTGCTGGTACTTATGCCCATGATGAGGCTGGATATTCTGATGATGAAATTTGGGATATCTTTGATGGAGAACCTGATGCCTATTGGAATATTGACTAACACCTAATATAGGGTGCTATAGAAATTGGTATTATGCTTTAAACATGGCAGAAGCTGATAATCACATATTGATAGACGAGCAGAATCCGGTGCAGATGCAGGCGTTGGAGATTGTGCGTGATACTAATGCCAGTTTTTTCTTGACAGGACGGGCCGGTACAGGTAAAACTACGTTTCTTCACTACATCAAAGAAAATGTAGATAAACAGTTTATAGTCGTAGCGCCAACAGGCATCGCTGCTATCGTAGCTGGAGGTGTTACCATTCATTCGATGTTCGGAATGCCCTTGACGCCGATTACCAAGGATACACAATTTCAAATAAACGAAGGGAAATGGCAGGTTCTCAAACGAGTGGATACAATTATCATAGATGAAATCTCTATGGTAAGATGCGATATAATCGACGGCATTGATACTGTGTTGAGAACGGCGATGAAGAATGATCAGCCTTTTGGCGGCAAACAGATGATTTTTTCCGGCGACCTATATCAATTAGAGCCTGTCGTTGAACGAAATGAAACAGAATTGATCGATTTCTTTCAATCTGAATACGGAACAATCACACCATACTTCTATCATGCGCATGTTTTCCAGAGGATTAAACTTCCCAAAATTGAATTTACTAAGATTTACCGTCAAAACGATATAGAATTTCAAAACATGCTGAATAATATCAGACATGGACGTATCTATAGTGAAGAAATCTTGAAGATAAATGAAATAGGGTTAAAGAATAATGAATGTGAGACTAAAGAGCAACTCATTTTGACATCACGCAATGATACCGCAGAACACATCAATCAGTCTCATTTAGAGGCAATTCAAGCCCCTGTTTTTACATATAGGGGAATCATCGAGGGTGTTTTCCTGAAAAATAGTTTCCCCGCTCCGGAAGAACTTATTCTCAAAGAAGGTACGCGTGTTATGTTTACCCATAATGATACAGAACATAAGTGGGTGAACGGCACAGTAGGCACTATAAGCAAGCTGACAGATCATTCTATTTCGGTTATATTGGATAATGGCATAGAGGTTTCGGTTAATCGTGTAGAATGGGAAAATATTAGATACAAATATAATCGGAATACTCGCAAGTTGGAGCATGAGGTTATTGGAACTTTCAAACAATATCCCCTCAAATTAGCATGGGCAATTACAATCCACAAAAGCCAGGGAATGACTTTTGATAAATTGAAACTTGATTTGAGTACGGGTGTATTTATTCCGGGACAATTATATGTTGCACTAAGCCGTGTTTGTTCGTTGGAAGGATTATATTTGACGTGCCCGATTCGCCTGCATTATATTATGTCCAAACCGGAAATAGACAAGTTCCTCGGTGAGTATAATGATATAGGAATTATATCCAAAGACATAAAAGAATATGCCCAATATTATCAGGCATTACAAGACAAAGACTATGATAAAGCGGCGCAAGAATGTAACCGTATAATGCTGAATACATTAGCTTTAAGGAAAGATATATCTACATTGCCAATTGATGAAAGGAAAAAAGCAACTCACGCGAATAGTAAGTTAGAGGAAAAAGCGTATTACGCAGCGGATAGAATGCTAGCTGTCACATACAATGCAGAAAAAGTAATGGCAAGTACCGAACCTGTCAACACAATAGTCGGAAATAGTGAGGAAGATCATTTCTTGAATGCCATAATTTGTTTTGAGAACGGAGACTATGCAAGATCCATTCATTTTATAGATCAAGTTTTGTTGTTGTTCGGCAATTCAGCAAGATGGTATTATTTGAAAAGTTTGGCATTATATGCACAAGAAAAATATTCTGATGCAGCAATAGTAAACGAAAGTTGGAAAAACGATGTAGATGTTTGGGATGCCCGTTACTATTATCAGACAGCTATGACGGAATACAAATTAGAGAAACCAAGTGCGCATATTATGATAGAGGCAATAAAATCAGAACCGAGATATATTCCGTTCATTCAATCTCTACAAAAGATGATGTATTCATGTGCGGATATATTAAAATGCAATCAAGAATCAATAAAAGCTGCCGTTAATGCATTCAATAAAAATGAAAATCTGGACACTATCCTTTCGGAGATGGATGAGAAACAATATTCTCTATTCATTAACATTCTCATTAGCCATTTTGAAAACCAAGATAATTAAAACAACTATGAAAAAACTATTACTTCCAATATTGTCAATCATCCTCCTTGCCTCCTCTTGCACGAAACAAGCAAATACCGATGCGCCCTTCTGGAACACAGCAGAAAAAGGTTGTTTCATGCTCCCAAAACAGCCTTTGAAATTCTTGGAACAATCGATGCTATCAAAGTGCGTTCATGCATGACACTCTTTGATGTTGTTGAGCCAAATGGTATTTTTGAAGAGGTACTAAATGCTTTTTATGAAGGCGAACGTGATCCTCTAACTTTAGAGAAACTCTCATACTCAAAATAAGTCCATTGACACCATCTTTGATGGCGAACCGAATGTCTATTGGAATATAGATTAACAAATTTAAACTTTTACAACTATGAAAAGATCCATTCTTTTCCTGCTGGCTATTATGTGCCTTGCAGGCTGCGCTAAGCGCTCAAATCAATCGTATGAAAGAAGCATGGAAAAGTGGTATCAAAGCTTCCGCCGATTACTATGGTCGTATGTCGCAATATAACAAAGACACACGCAATATGTCCAAAGAAGAACGCAACAGATACTATCGCGACCGTAACAAGGAAGACGGCTGGTTTGATAAATAGTAAAAATTTGCAATGAGACTTTGAAACTAAGAGACTTTAAAGTTCCAAAATCTCATAGTCCCACATCATTTTTTGTATTGACCGTTTTGACCATATTGACCGTTTCATCCCCTAAACGGTCAAAACGGTCAATATGGTCATGTACTTTTTTATACCAATTTTTGGCTAAAAGAAAACACCTGCGAAGGGACCCCTATCCCGATATTGACTCGATAATGGACCGATATTGGAACGATATTCGACTGAAAACTGAAAGGACAGTGGACAATGGACAATGGACAATGGACAAATATGCATTGGCTTTGGCATTGGCGTTGGCTTGATATTTCGATATTTCGATATTTCGATATCTCGACATCTCGAGATTTCGAGATTACGCCCACACAAAAAAATCGCCCCGAAGGACGATTTTTTTTGTAGCCAAAGCCAAAGCCAACGCCAATGCCAAAAAAAAAGAGGCCGAAGCCTCTTTTTATTTAGCACGGCGCTCTTGGATACGAGCTTTCTTACCGGTGCGCTCACGCAGATAATAGATCTTGGAGCGACGTACTTTACCATACTTGTTGATGGTGATGCTCTCAATGAAGGGGCTGTCCATCGGGAAGATACGCTCAACACCTACGTTACCGCTCATTTTGCGGACGGTGAAACGTTTTTTGTCCCCCTCTCCGTGAATAGCGATTACATCGCCACGGAACTCCTGAACACGCTCTTTGTTACCCTCTTTGATACGGTATCCAACCGTAATCTGATCTCCCGCTTTGAAAGCCGGGAACTCTTTTTTCTCGCCGGCAAAAGCTTGCTCGGCAATCTTCATCAAATCCATTTCTGTTTGTTTGTTTTATGGATTAGTACATTCTCACAAAGCATACACTACTATTCGGTTGCGAACCGCACCTAATGCAATCGCCAGAGGCTTTGCGCGATAAAAAAAGAGGCTTTCAACCCCTTTGTGATCCATGCAGGATTCAAACCTGCAACCCCCACATCCGTAGTGTGGTACTCTATTCAGTTGAGCTAATGGACCGTCGCTTTCGTGAGTGCTCGATGAGCATTTTTTCAAAAGCGGGTGCAAAGGTACTGCTTTTTTTTGATATGACCAAATATTTTTGCAAAAAAATGCATTTTTTGTGTCTTTTTTTTGATTTTAGGGTTGTTAGGTGGGTTAAATGCGGCTCTTGGAGGGGCGTTTTTGCCGATAGGCAGGCACTCGCATGCACGATAATTATAGAACGGGTATATGCCTAATGCGCGCAAATAAGAAGAAAAATTTGCGTATATGAAAAAAAAGTTGTAATTTTGCAGCCTAATTTTATTAGGAATACATAAAAACTATCCTATGAAAGTCATTCTTATCAATGGTTCGCCGCGCAAGAACGGCAACACCTTTACGGCTCTCAGCGAGATTGCCGCTACCCTGCAAACGGAAGGTATTGACTCCGAAATCGTTTGGATCGGCAACAAACCCGTTCGCGGGTGTATTGCCTGCGGCACATGCAAGACCAAAGGCAACGGTCGTTGTGTCTTCGACGACGACGTGTGCAACGCCATCTCCGCCAAGTTCGCCGAAGCGGATGGCTTCGTGTTTGGTTCGCCGGTTTATTATGGCCAGCCGAACGGAGCCCTGCTGGCAATCATGCAGCGGCTGTGCTTCTCCAACGGAGCCGAGATGCAGAACAAACCCGCCGCTGCGGTCACTATCTGCCGCCGCGGAGGTGCTACGGCGGCTTTTGAAGCACTCCAGATGCCGATGCAGATGCTCAATATGCCTTTAGCCACATCGCAGTACTGGAACATCGCCTACGGTCGCGAGGAAGGTCAGGTGGCACAAGACACAGAAGGGTTGCAAACGATGCGCACCCTGGCGCACAACCTCGCCTGGATGATCCGCGGTCTCCGCGGAGAGAACGCACCCTCACTGCCACTCCGCGAACCCTGGCAGCCCATGCATTTCATCCGATAATAAGTACTGTTCGTTCCGAGCGAATGTGAGGATTAGGACAAAAAATATCATTAGAAATATGACATTTGAGCAAAAAAAAGGACATCTCCTGCTGCTTGCAGCAGTTCTTATCGGAGGGGCAGGAACAGCTTTTGCCGGGACTCCCTGCGGCACCAATCTCGAGTACGAGATAGCAGGAACTATCCTGCGGCTCACTTCGCCCGATCCGAGTCAGGACGCTACCGTTCAGGCAGAGGCGTTCAAGAACAACACGGTCATCACGTCCGTCTCGCTGCCGGAGAATGTTGGGCAAATAGGCTCGCAGGCTTTTATGGGCTGCACGGCTTTGAGCGAAGTGGAATTAGGGAACGTGCAGGATATCAGCACTTCTGCTTTTGAGGGTTGCACCTCTCTCACGGATGTCGTTATTCCTCCTACGGTAACCGCTATCGGCGGCTACGCTTTCTATAACTGCTCGGCGCTTAGCAATGTGCTCTGCCGCCCGCAGACAGCTCCCGCCTTGGGAACAGACGGTTTTACGGGTTGCGCTCCGGGCTTGAAGATCTGCGTGCCTTCGCTCGGCGCGTACAGATACGAGGCTAACTGGAGCACCTACTACGACAGCCAATTGACTTTATGCTTCCTCGACGAGAACGACGAACAGACCGTGACGGAAAGCAAAATCAGTTTGTTCCGCGACTCTTACGCCCGAACAGAAATCGATATCTTCCGCACGCTCCGCAAGGCAGGCTGTTTCAACACGCTCACCCTGCCCTTCCGCGTGCCGGATATCAGTCTGTCTCCGCTTGCGGGAGCCGAGGTCTATGAGTTCGCCGGTGCATCCGTGGTGGACGACGCCCTCCAGCTCGATGTCACGCCTCTCACGGGCAATACACTTGTTGCCGGCACGCCTTACCTCATCCAGTGGCCCGACAACGGCGAAGTGCTGAACCGCCTGCATTTCTCCGGCATCACATGGGACGACGATGCTACTGCGGACGACGCCGGAACGGGCGAGGTAACCCTCCACGGGTTCTACGGCAAGACCCATATCAACGATGACACCCGGGCAGAGCAACACCTCAACCTCTTCCTCGGCGGCAACGACCTGCTCTACTGGCCGGAAGACGGCGATGACGAGAACGCGAAGATGCCGGGCTTCCGCGCGTGGTTCCGGATCACAGGCACTTCCGTCGGTGGAGCTATGATCAGACGGGGAATGCCGGCACACCTGCATCGGATGGCCACTCCAACCGCCTTGGACGAAATACAGAAAGATCTTTTGCCTGCCGCAAAAGTGCTTCGCAACGGACAATTAGTAATCATCAGGAACGGCGAAACGTTCTCTATCAACGGACAAAAACTATGAGCAAAAGACCATACACACAGCCACGTACGGAAACTCTTTCCGCCCGGACCACCTCTCCGCTCCTTTCCGCCAGCGGCAAGAAACCTATCGTCGGAGGCGGCAAACAAACCACGGCGTGGTAATTGACATTGAGAATTATGCTAATAAAAATTTTCAGCGCAACGGCTCTCGGCATTGATGCGGTTCCCGTGACCATCGAGGTTCATTCGGTTCCGGGTTTTGATTTTACCTTGGTCGGACTGCCGGATAACGCGGTTAAGGAATCGCACGAACGTATTCTTGCAGCCTTGACCGTGAACGGATTTGATACGCTCCGCCGCAGTTTTACAATCAACATGGCGCCGGCGGACATCAAAAAGGAAGGAGCGGCTTTCGATCTGCCTATCGCCATCGGCATGCTTGCCGGTTGCGAAAAAGTCAAGATGAGGGAATTGGGGAAATATCTGATTGCCGGCGAACTCTCGCTGGACGGATCCTTGCAGCCTATCAAAGGTGCTCTGCCTATTGCCCTTTGCGCACGACAAGAAGGCTACAAAGGGATTATCCTCCCTGCCTCCAACGCAGAAGAAGCCGCGGTAGTCGAGGGATTGGATGTGTTTGGAATGACGGATTTGCTGGAGGTGGTGCACTTCCTGAACGGAGATATGAAAAACGAGTTAGATCCGGAAGACCGTTTCGCTCCGACCCAAGTCGATATACAAGCCATGTTCAAAGAATCCGCCTATCCTTCCGACATCGATTTCTCCGACGTACGCGGGCAATACAAAGTGAAACGCGCGATGGAGGTAGCCGCCGCAGGCGGGCACAATATGTTGATGGTCGGTCCTCCGGGAGCCGGCAAGTCGATGATAGCGAAACGATTGCCGTCAATCCTGCCTCCTTTGTCGTTGGAGGAAGCCTTAGAGACCACCAAGATCCACTCGGTAGCGGGACTGCTGAACAAGAAAACCGCCTCACGGGGTTCGCTGATTGTCCAACGTCCTTTCCGCAGTCCTCACCACACCATCACCGACGTCGCGCTGGTTGGCGGAGGTCAGAACCCGCATCCGGGCGAGATCAGTCTGGCGCACAACGGCGTGCTCTTCCTTGACGAGCTGCCCGAATACAAACGCTCGGCATTGGAGGTGATGCGACAGCCCTTAGAGGACAGGAAAATAACCGTAGCCCGGACCAAACAGACGGTCGATTATCCGGCATCGTTCATGCTCGTGGCGGCTATGAACCCTTGCCCGTGCGGACATTACGGCGAGAACAATCCCGCCCACCCTTGCACCTGTACGCCGGCGCAGATTCATCGCTATCTGAGCCGTATCAGCGGACCGTTGATGGACCGAATAGATATCCAATGCGAGATCGAAGCGGTTCCTTACGACCAGCTGCGTGACACGACTCCGAGCGAGTCGTCGGCTGTGATGCGCGAGAGGGTGATGCGCGCACGCGCTATTCAGCAACAACGTTTTGCCGGCAGTCCCCTTATCCATTGCAACGCCCAGATGAGTGCGAAGATGGTACGACAGTACTGCACCCTGGATCCGGAAAGCGACAAACTGTTAGAGTTCACGATCACCAAATTAGGATTGAGCGCCCGCGCCTATGACCGCATCTTAAAAGTAGCGCGCACTATTGCCGACTTGGAAGGCGCAGAGCACATCCAGAAGAAACATCTGCTGGAATCGATTTCCTACCGTTCCCTCGACAGAAGCAACTGGGCAGGGTAAGAGTTATAAATGAAAGAAACGCGTACTAAGTGCGCGTTTCTTCTTTCTATTCATCAAAATATTCCGGATGTTCCTTATATCGTTTCGCTAATTCCCTTCTGGAGATATCTTCTTTTGTATTCAGCACATCGCGATAGTAGTAAAAACCATCGTGATAGATTTGATCTCTAATAGTCATACTTACCTGATACGGATCGCCATCGGTAAACAAAGGCTTGGTTCGTTCGTTTTCAACAAAGAAACGCACGATGATATTACGGAATCCGAGGCGACCAATATCGTTTATAATCGTACTTACGTAAGGTAGTTTATAAAGCGACTCCGATGAAGAAAAATGTGGGTGTCGGATTAGCTGTAGCAATAAGGTATTGGACAATACAGCAAATGCCTCATGTTCTGTAATGGGTAACTGTTGCCGCGCACAAAGATGAAGGAACTCATGCTGTTCCAATTGAGAACGATCTACCGGATAGTCTTTAGGCATTCTTAACCGAACCGGCAGATAACGATAGTCCGATGCCAATTGATCAAAGTTCTCAGCAACAAACTTATCGGAAGCATAGTGTATAAGCACTTTTGCGGATTCAGCATCATGGTGTAATCCCCATATAGTCTCGATAGCCTTTTCATACATTAACTCATAGTGCGAGTCAAGATATTTACAGACATATTCTCTGTCTAATTTTGCATCAGAGTCCAAGAAAGCATATATTATTTGTTTCTGCTCCAGCGCGGTTACATAGGGCAACCGGATTTGTAATTCCTTTCGAGCTACTTGCCGTTTGCCGGTTCCTAAGAACTCTTCAAGAACCTCAGATACGGGTCTGTACTTGGGCTGTTCTTGAACTTCATACTCATAGTTCACATTACTCTTTTCCCAATAAAGGGTTTGTAATGCGATACGGACTACACTTGGTGTACATTCTTCCTCTAATTGTTGCCATTCGGATTCCGGCATAGTGCGAATTAGTGCTCTTACCATGCGTTCTTCTGCACCTTTTTTAGCAAGATACAATACTTGCTCTTTCCATGATAGGTTCAATACCTCATCATCTATAGTACGACTGTTTTCCATATCTGTTAAAAGTTGATTTCTAATTGATGCTGCTTCAACCATTCCAAGGAAGAGGACTGCTGTTCACTATCTTGTTTATTATTCCACCGTGCATACATTTGTTGGTAGGAATAATACATTTTATCTAGATCTGAAGAAAGTTTACGAATGTCTCTTCGTAATGCCAGATAGTCACGGCTAAACTCTCTCAACTCCTTTTCGTTTGGTTCTACAGTTTGCCAAAGTTTTACTTTGTTCTGCAATCCTTCGGCGCAAGATTTAATGTCTTCCATAACTTACAAACTTTTCTTGATTCTTTCTAATCTTTCACGTTCTGCGGAAATTTCTTCAGGAGTGAGAATAATGTCGAATAATAACGTCCGAGAGAACATCTCTGCGTGGCGTGGCTCGCAATGAGTTAGTTTACAGAAATCCCGGAATGGACTTTCTCTACAAATTAAAGTAGCCATTTTGCTGCGAATGTCGATATTAGACATGAACATTTCTTTGAGACGCAGTAATTCTAACTGGTCATTGACTGATTGTAAATCCATATAGTAATAATCATTAGTTTGTTTCACTATTTGGCAATATATACTGAGATGCCGTATAGGGTTGATTAACAATATACTTAATAAACTCCTCGAATTCCTGCCTTTCAATAAGGGCACATTGGGCTTGAGCAATACAACCTAATCCTTTTCCAACCATAAGCATTTCTCCTCTTGAAAGATTTGTGGCTGCATCAAGATCAATTATGTTGGCAGAGTCAGATGAGGTTTCTGCTCGGAATGCGATTTTTGCACGAAAACATTCTTTAATTGCATTTGTTACGACTTTTGTTGCCGGGCGCTGAGTTGTAAGAATGAAATGAATTCCTACTTCATGCGCCCTGCCAGCAAAATTAACGATAAGACGTTCTGTCTCTTTTCCACCTTGTATTGCGAAATCACCATATTCATCTATAATAACAATGAGGTGAGGTAATGCTTTGGAGCTATCTCGTATTAGCTTATTATATTCGTCAATGTTGGCGCAGTTTGTTCCTTCTATCAACATTTTTCGTTTCTCTACTTCTATGGTTAATGAGTTGAGCACATCAATTACTTGACTATATTTGGTTATAATAGGCTCTTTGTTATTCGGTGTAGAAGCAATATATCTTTGGCTTATATAGCGCATTGATTTGTATTCAATACAGGAAGAATCCATAATCACAAACTTCAGTTCTGAAGGTCGTTTTCTAAAAAGCAAAGAGGTTATAATTGCTCTAACTGCATTTGTCTTACCTTGTCCACACGCTCCGGCTATCAGCAAGTGTGGCATCTTCGCTAAGTCAAAAACATATACAAGCTGCGAATTTTGAATGCTTCTCCCTATCGCAACAGGAAGGGACATCGTTTGAGAGTACAGAAATCTATCTGACGCGATGACTGAATGCATTGAGACGTAACGTTGAATCACATACTCTGGTTGGTATGTCTTCAACATAGAATCAGAAGGTAATTGATAGTTATCCATGATTATTGCAATATATAGTTAGTATTCTCAATCACAAAGATTACGGAAATACTTGCGGAACAAGTCAAGACCTTCCTCTACAATTGGATCTTCGTTGTCAGTTGGAGTATACGGGCGACTTAATATTTCGAAGGCATCTATCATTTTCTGAATAGAGCTATTCCATTGTCGCTCACTATTCATCTCCGGGGCGAATCCATGCTTCTTCAAATCCTTAAACGCTTTTAGCCTAGGTGCAATAAAAGCTGCAATAGCATTTTCTGTATTCCAAATTTCCTCAATAGGGAAGTCATGCCTGTGACTCCAGTATTCTTGTTCTATACGAATTTTCTTGCACATAACATATAAAATTACAGCGCGACTCCTTCGAATCACGCTGCAAAATTACTGCTTTATACTCTCACAAAATGGAGGTTGACAATAATTTTGAATTTTTATCTACGTTTTATCCACGAACGTCCGGCATTGGTGCTATAATAAAGTCCTCTAGAAGTCTCTGCTAAAATTTCTGAACCTCCGTCCATGAGCGTATTGAACTCACCACATGAACTACTAGTGTATCTTGATATCCAGCTGCGCCCTTGATTAGAGGAATAGTAAATACCTCTATTGGTAATAGCTAATATCTCACTACCAAACGGTAGCAAATCAATGAACGTTCCACACGACGTGCTTGTATATCTTGATATCCAAGATCTACCTGCATTTGTGGAATACTCAATACAATTCTTGGCAGGATTGATCCTTATCATCTCACTGCCGAATGTAATCATTTTTGGCATAGTAAAACTTATTATAAAAATTGATGTATATGCGCTAATGCTTCAATTCCTGAACAACCATATTCTTCTATGGTGTCATAAGCAATCTGAAGACCAAGTACCAGCATACCGCATTTCTCTTTTGTCTCGGCAACCATCTTCTTGACTTCTTCTTCCTGTAGATAACGTCCGGACATCATAAGATAGCCAAGAGATCTTGCTGCGATGATTTCATCACTATCTGAGCCACAAAGCCCAACCAGGATATGCCCCATAAGGAATACGTTACCAGAGTCGTTTTCATCCATATTGAGCTTTCTTAAAGCGATTTTTGCCACTTCGTTTACAACGTAATCAAATGCATCTTCCATATCTATCATGTTTTAGATTATTTTATAAAACACTTTGCGTCCGCACTTCTTGCAATGAGTGCCTTCCCATACAGAATCGAAGTGGCTCATGGCAGAATCAATGAATCCCGGCTCATCAGTTAATATACCGGCTTCAAAATTGCGATTGACAGATGATTTCATGCCCATGCCGGCTCCAGTCAGATTTGCGGAACCGATATATACCAATTCGCTATCCATTACGATTAGCTTCATGTGTACACGCGGACATAGGTGACGCTCCATGCCTCCCCATAAAGCTGGATATTTATCGAAGTCTTCCCTGAATGGTTGTCCTGGCTCTTTGGCATGAAGGAGCCGCACCTCAACACCTTTTTTCACCAAGTCATTAAGAACTTGAAGAAGTGGGACAATAGATTTGTCCTTCTTTTCAATATACAAATCCTTCATATCCGCAGTCGCAATCCAAAGTAGGCGCTTAACCTTGGGAATTTGTGCTATGACTTGCGAATAGTGGTCTATGTCTGCTATATAGGTGGTCATTTTAAATTTTTAGCAGGATTCCTTAGACAGATTTTCTTTTAATAATCCATACATCTTTTCTCCGTGGTCTGAAATATACAGTTTGTCCCAATCATTATAATCACGGTACACCATTAGCAATTTAAGACTTTCTATGGTTCCTGTTACGCTTGAAAAGTATGATTCAACATGAGCTCGTTTTTCTTGGTAAGATGAATTGCTTAAAGAGGAGTTCAAACTCTGCGAGATCATGCACAAGTTACCGAAACTATTACGTAATTTTATATCCTCATCGTCATTTTCATCCCATTTTAATATGGATTCTGTTTTCGGTTGTTGAGGAGCAATATGTTCAATGCTTCTACTACGCGTGAAAACATAATTATTTATTACACGCAAATATTTTTCATCTTCAGGATTGCAAAATAGCTTATTTCGTTTCTGCCATAAACAAAAATCTAATCTCCAGAACCAATAGCGAATTTCTTCTCCAAAATGTAAATCCTCGATAGGTGGTAATGGATTTGCTTTATCACATTTGTCAATAAGGAAATGGAATAGATCTTGCGGCGCAGGTATTTGTGTTAGAGGAAGCATATATTCCATTAACCACCCAAACCATCTATAATTAGTATAATTGGATGATGATACGTATAGGAACGACTCATACATAAGTAATTCTCTTAAATTATCGTCGCCTTCCTCTGCATTCATGTCTAGAGAATAACCATATTCAAGAGTGCGTATAAATGATAAATCAAGTCTAATACGACATTTGAGTAACAAATTTAAAAAGGCGTGCAAATGTTCAGCACTTACATCATTTCCTTCATATGGCAAATACTTTTGGAATGTTGTCAGTAAATTATTAGGATTAAAGAAATCTTGAATAGTGTCTCCATCTTGGAGTTGTTGACCTAAATAATAATATAGTGTTTGTAAAAGCAAATAAGGAAAACGTAAGACACATCTAGAACTATTACCAATATGCATTTCTGATCTTGGCTTATTTGGGGAAGGTTTGATATTTTCAATTGTCTCTGCTTCTTCTAATGACTCTTCGCGCAACCCATTTAGAACGTCTAATTGCTGAGGAAGCGTTTCCAATGAAAGATTCATTGCCATATTCTTTCGATTACCCAAACTGGCTTCATTCTCGTTCCAATATGTACGCTTTCGAATAAGTGGCGTATCCACATCAGACAATTTATTCCAAAGTTGCATATATAATGGGACATTAGTTCCTAATTGGCTTATTAACTTAACCTTAAGAATTTCGTGTTGTTCTAGGTTTTTCCCACTACAGTTCATTCGCTCAAAATGTTTATTTAAATCGTATGCGTTATAGCCATTAGGTAATTTAGTAATAAAGAAGCTAAGGTGGTTGAATACATAATCAGCAAAATCTATACGACTATTCTCTTCGAGATTATCCATGAACTCGGCTATCGTTTGAGCAGCTTTTTGCATTTTAAGGTTCACATAATCTGTATTATCAAACTTTTGAGCGATCAACAATTGCAAATACTGTTCGTCATCATTCCTCGAAGCCAAATGTAATCGTGGTTGGTTATTGTGCAGAAGAAAATCGTGCCACTGAAGGCTATATTTTTGCATCACACTTCCCATTAACATCATAACGGTAAACCTTTGTTGTCCGTCTACAAGTTGGGTTTCACCGTCTTCTGTATTTGAAGTCAGCATCCCAATGTAATAGTCGCTATTTGTATTATGGGCTTTATACAAATCATTTAATAACTGACTCACATTTTCGTCAGTCCATTCAAATAATCGTTGATATATGGGAATCGAAAAATATAAATCATTTTCAACGATAATGCTTGGAGTAAATTTTAAATATGTCATGATAAGATATTTTTTATAGAATTAACGTATATATATTGTTCCATTTGCTCGTTAATATAGTTAACACTTTGCCTCATTCGTATTTGAACAGGTCTTAATTCTTGCAACATTCTCCGTGGGAACTCTCGACATAAATTGTATACTTCTGCAATAAAGAAAGTAGGTGATGTTGCTTGATCCAGCATAAGTACTAGTCCCATTTCAGCAGCATACTCAGCCACTGCGTTTCGATTCGCACGAGAAATGCTGTATCGGTGTTCTAACATAACTCGCATAATTAAAACCATCGCATCAGTAAGGCAGTATTGCCCAAATTTCTCATAATATGCAAAGAGAATCGCGCTAATCGTTTCTTTATACCACCGGCAGCTGCCCCACTCATTCAACCCATTGTTTAAAGCTTTATATTCTTTTGTTTGGATAAATTGCCGATATAAGGACAAATGATGCTCAACAAACGTAAAGAAATGTGTTCCTCCTTGAATAGGTTCGTTAAAGTAGAAAGTCTCTCCAAATGGAGGAAGTTCTGGCATAATAGGAGCCGCCTCATACTCGCGCTTTATATGTCGATCGGATGGATATATCTCAATATTTTGTTTGCGCATCCAGTGGCGCAACTGAAAAATAAATGTATCAAGTGTGTGAGCATAATCTGGTAATGTATCATAGTCATTAATTTGCCGTCTTCCTCTCTCTATCATTGCATTCCAATTCTCGGCTGCTTTTTGCGATTGTTGCTCATACGTTGCTGGTATAAAGCGCAGGTGATGTGCTTTTAGTAAATCATAATCAGTCAAACTAACCCCTCGTGAATTTTCGTTAGAAAAAAATGTATATGCCAAATCTAAAGAGGAATTATGTAGCATTAGTACATCAAATTCTACGCGATGTAATAAAAATTGTATAAACTTGTCTTTGTGCGCAATATATTTTTGCACATAGTTTGCGATTAAAGATTTATTATATGCAATATATTGTTTTGCCTCACTGGATGTAAACTGCTCTTTTAAAAGCCCTGTAACGACTCCTATATTTTGAAGTAATAATGCCAGCGTCACTAATCGTTGTTGACCATCAATTATATCATAGCAATTATCATGATAATGCAAGATAATAGTACCTAATCTGTATGGAACGTTACTTGATTTTGTTTCTATATGTAATTCCAGATCGTCCAATAAACACCTTACATTATCTTCTGTCCAGCAATAGATCCGTTGATATACAGGAATGTGTAAATTCATCTTGTATATATCAAGTAGAGTTCGAGTTTGAATAGAAACATCTTCTTTGACAATACATTGTTCTTGTTCAATTTCGATGTTTTGTATTGAAGGCGTCTGCTGCAAAAAATACTGCTCAATGGCATGATCAAAAAAAGTGATGAAATCTTGTAGAATAGTTATCAATTCATCTGGGTTATTAATCGGTTGTACGCTATCGCAACCATAGCCATTAGATAACTCTCTCCAATGAAAACGAGCATCTTTTTCTGTCAAATGGGTTAAGTGGTCTACCAAAGCAACGTATGCTTGATATCCTCCTACTGATGACGAATATTCAAAATGTAACGAAAGATGCTGTGAACTTAGTTCATAATGAATGCAATTATCATCAATAGGAGTGGAAATGTGTATCCATCTATTATATTGACGAATATAGTAAATGTGTTCATTGATTTCTTTATTCGGATATATCTTTTTAATGGCATCCGCTATCCAATAAAAGTTAAAATCTATCATGTGTGTGAAATTTTTACAATATTTCTCTTGCTATCCATGCGCACGCCTCTGCATCAGCAAGTGCATGGTGGTGATTCTTTAAGTCATAACCACAAGCTGCTGCTACAGTTTGTAGTTGGTGGTTCGGGAGGGCATTCCCAAAATGACGACGCGATTGAGCCAGCGTATCCAAGAAGGTGTAATAACGATCGTGGATACCATAAGTCGAAAATGCAGCATTCAAGCACAATTGGTCAAATCGGGCATTGTGTGCAACAAGAATAACGGAGTTGGATAACTTGTCGCATAATGGCTCATCTGAGTTTGGGAATTGATCTTGGAAGTCGCGTGCAAGCAGATTCTCAATCTCAGCCCAAACCTTTGAAAAGATAGGAGCTTTATCCGTATCGCAATGGTCAAGTCCATGCACTTCTTGACAGAACCAGGCATAGTAGTTCGGCATTGGCTTTACAAGTGAATAATAGGTATCCACAATTTCACCATTTCGAACTACAACCAGACCTACAGAACAAATACTGGAATGTTGGCCATTGGCTGTTTCAAAATCTATTGCTACAAAATCTTTCATTCATACTTATCCTTTATACATTCCATATAAGTTAACCGCTTCCTGAGTAAACTCGTCTCTTAGCCACTTGGGACTGAGGACTTCCAACGTAGAGCCTTGTTTCCGTAGTTCCTGCATAAACTCAAATGTTGGAACAATATTATATCGGAATACAGAATAATCATCGTTCCTCTCTATCTCTTCTTGGGAAGAATGAATCGGTAAGGTGCGTAGATAATTAGCCTGGTATGCCTCAATGCGTATTTCTACTATTTGCGGATCGTCTTCCATACCGCTAACGCCATAGGTATTTCTGAAATATAACTCGGCATCAAAACCTTTCGGTAACTTATATTTGCGCGAAGTCGGTTCAATAGCATGGATACGGTCAAGAGAATAAACGCGTATTTCGTCTATCCCTGTAGATAAAGCCAACATATACCAACGCTGTTTAAACATTTTGAGGCAATATGGTTCAACCTCAAATGTAGTAGGTTGCGTCTTGCTGAAACTTTGATACGTCAACATAATAGCGCATCTATCTCGTAATGCTTCAATGATAGGTGATAGGAATTTATCCCCGGAAGGAACAGGTTCATATAGAATCTGGTCGCGTAAACCTTTGCTGTCTTTGAGAAGGCTATTAACAGACATAAGGTTTAACAAGCGTGTGCGCATGTCTGTGTCGCGTAAGCTCGCAGCCTCCTCAATGTAATACTCGCCATGCGTATTGCACTTAATAGTAATATCGAAAAGTAACTGTACTGTTTCACGCCAACGATGAAACGTACTTTCCGGAATAGAATCCTTTTTGTAGTCATTCACAGAAGATCGCGCCCACTTGTCATCTATATCCGCGCGAGATATAGGACCACGTGCGATAGTGTTTACCAACCAGATATAGCACTCAAAAAGATAAGCTGTTGATGATTTTTTATTCATGCGTGTTAAATTTTCGGTTGCAAAATTACTGTTTTGTACTCCCACAAAATGAATACGCATGCAAAATTAGTAAAAAAAAATGACTTGAACAAATTTTTTGAGGTAAATGTACTCTAAAATGTGGAAATTGTAACAAATAAATAAAAAGATGATGTCTCCCGTTTCGTGGGAGCCGTATATTGTACCTTTGCAGCGAAAATTGAAAATAATCGTTCCCGCATGGGATAAGAATTTCAAAAAAAATGGACTTATGAAAACGAAAACAATGCCCCAGGATTTAGAAAAATTCACGCAGGTGAAGTTGCTAGATGGAATTATCAGTGCTATGAAGAAGAAAAAGCTGTCAGAAGCAAGTATTACTGCTGCCTTGCCGTATATTCAGGCTTTTGCCAAACGAATCAATGTGTCTGATGATGCTGCGATGCTCTTCTCAGCATTTTTCGATGACCTCTCTGATTCTCGAATACGCATCAAAGATCTTGCTTATTTTTATGATTGCAATCAAATTAAGATTCTTACGTATTGGTCAGCGGTTGAAGAATTAATGAAGTTTCAATATGTGTCTCAATTTAAGGATTCAGATGGCGATGTATTTTATTCTATTCCAAATGAGGCGATTGAGGCTGTTCGTGAAAATAGGGTATATACGCCAAAGGATTATAAAAATCTAACACTTGAACAATGGATAGGGGATTTAAGCGTATTGATGGAGAAAAAAGACCGGGATCGAATATCGTATGAAAATTTCCGAACGGCTCTATTGCAATTGATAAATGAAAATCCACACCTTATTATCGCGCGTGAAATGGCAAAGATTACAGACTTCGAGGATATGCTGGTATTCGCTGCAATGACGAACTTATATATACAAAACCATGATGAGCATATTATCAAAAGTGATATAGAGGATGTGTTTGAACAGCGGTGGCAGATGCGTACCCATGCACGCTTATTGGAAAGCGGAACGCACCCTTTACAAGAAGCGGGATTGGTGGATTATAGTGATAGTAATGGTCAAACGGAGATAGATGCGTGGAAACTGTCCAATGCAGCCAAGGAGCGTTTTTTAGTAGATATTGATACGAGTGGAGCCGTAAATGAAGACAAAAATATTAAAAATCCAGATTCAATCACACCGAAGAAGTTATTCTTCAATCCGTCTGTTACTAAACAAGTAGAACAGTTGGAGACGTTATTGCAAGCAGAACGTTTTTCTGTTGTGCAAGAAAACTTAACGAAACATGGGATGAGACGTGGTTTTGCATGTATCTTCTACGGCGCTCCGGGAACAGGAAAAACAGAATCGGTTCTGCAACTGGCACGTAAGACAGGTAGAGGCATAATGATTGTGGATGTGCCTAACTTACGGAGCAAATGGGTAGGAGATACAGAGAAGAATACCAAAGCTATTTTTGAGAGATACCGTAACAGCTGTAAAAAGGCAGAACTAGCGCCGATCTTGCTATTCAACGAGGCTGATGCTATCCTATGTAAACGCAAAGAAGGAGCAGAAGATAGTGTAGATAAGATGGAGAACGCTATGCAGAACATCATCTTACAGGAAATGGAGACGTTGGATGGTATAATGATTGCGACTACTAATCTCACCGGCAACTTGGATACTGCATTTGAACGCCGCTTCCTCTATAAGATTGAGTTCCCGAAGCCAACACCAAATGAAAGTCAGCATATATGGCATAGTATGTTGCCGGAGATTTCTGAAAAAGAAGCTTATGAACTTGCCAAACAATATTCATTTAGCGGAGGACAGATTGAGAATATTGCACGGAAACAGATCGTTAATGCGGTACTATCGGGAGATGACAAAGTGAAAATGGATTCTATACTCGAAGCTTGCAAGACAGAACTCTTCAGTAGTAGCAATTCACGACGAATTGGATTCTGTTAGTGAATCTGATTAGAAATTCAAGTTTGCGTTTCAAAAATTAAAATCTGACATACAATATATTAATAAATTTGTGTATGTCAGATTTTTTTTGTACCTTTGCACTAGATTTTGAAAATTAGCAATAATAAAAAGACGAGTATGTCGACTTTTCTAACTGTATGGTAATGACAGAAGATGATATCACCCGGAAGCAGCATCTATTATTGGCAATCCGAGCAGCAGTAGTATTAAACGAAAAGGCAGAATTGAAGAAATTAGTTGCAGAGTATAGGAAGTTATAATAGATAGTTAAATCTCCGACAACCCTAAAATTATGATATTTTTTAGTTCAAAAATAGTGGCTTTTTTGATATTTAATCTTCTCCTACACAGCGGATTATATGAATGGCACAAGTCTGTATTCTTGGATGAACTGCCCGAATACAAACGATCGGCATTCAAACGCTTTATAATAGCCACAGAAAGCGGCTTGGATGAACTGCCCGAATACAAACGATCGGCATTGGAGGTGATGCGTCAACCCTTAGAGGACAGGAAAATAACCGTAGCCCGGACCAAACAGACGGTCGATTATCCGGCATCGTTCATGTTAGTAGCGGCTATGAACCCGTGCCCGTGCGGACATTACGGCGAGAACAATCCCGCCCACCCTTGCACCTGTACGCCGGCGCAGATTCATCGCTATCTAAGCCGTATCAGCGGACCGCTGATGGACCGAATAGATATCCAATGCGAGATCGAGGCGGTTCCTTACGACCAGCTGCGCGACACGACTCCGAGCGAGTCGTCGGCTGTGATGCGCGAGAGGGTGATGCGCGCACGCGCTATTCAGCAACAACGCTTTGCCGGCAGTCCCCTTATCCATTGCAACGCCCAAATGAGTGCGAAAATGGTGCGGCAATACTGCACCTTGGACCCGGAAAGCGACAAACTGTTAGAGTTCACGATCACCAAATTAGGCTTGAGCGCCCGCGCCTACGACCGCATCTTAAAAGTAGCTCGCACTATTGCCGACTTGGAAGGCGCAGAGAACATCCAGAAGAAACATCTGCTGGAATCGATCTCCTACCGTTCCCTCGACAGAAGCAACTGGGGCGGATAAGAAGATGGGGGCAATTTTTTACCAAAAAGGTGGAAGAATCATAAATTATGCGCAATAAACTTGCGTATATTGTAATTTTTTTGTACCTTTGCACCACAAAAAGAAAAACACCAATCACCATTCAACAATACCCCATATCCAATCGCTATGATTCTTTTAGGTTTCGATATCGGCAGTTCGTCTGTGAAAGCTTCGCTCGTAGAGGCGGAGAGCGGGCAATGTATCGCATCGGCTTTTTACCCCAAACAGGAGGCTCCTATCCTCTCCCGTCAGGCAGGATGGGCGGAGCAGGATCCCGCTCAATGGTGGGAGTACGCGCAAGCAGCACTCCGGGAAGCCGTATCTAAGTTACCAAGTGACAAAGGACCAAGTACAAAGGACATAGTGGCCATCGGTATCAGCTATCAGATGCACGGTCTGGTGTGCGTGGATAAGGACCAGCACGTGCTACGTCCGGCTATCATCTGGTGCGACAGCCGCGCCGTGCCGTATGGCGAAGAGGCTTACCGTGCTTTGGGAGCAGGATATTGCCAGGAGCACTATCTCAATTCGCCGGGTAATTTCACAGTCGCCAAGCTGGCTTGGGTCAAAGCGAACGAGCCGGATCTCTATGCCCGTATCGACAAGATTATGCTCCCGGGCGATTACATCGCCATGCGTCTTACGGGCGAGGCGGTAACCACCATGAGCGGACTGAGCGAGGGCATCCTCTGGGATTTTAAAGAAGGTACGCCCGCGTACGCGCTGTTGGAGCACTATGGTATCGATCCCTCGATCCTGTGCGAGACCAAACCGACTTTCGGCATCCAAGGAACCGTATCGAAAGAAGCGGCGGAACTCTTGGGTATTCCTGCCGGTATTCCTGTATCCTATCGTGCCGGTGACCAGCCTAATAACGCGCTCTCGTTAGGCGTCTTGCACGCCGGAGAGATCGCTTCGACGGCAGGCACCTCGGGAGTGGTGTATGGCGTCATCGACCAAGTGGCTTTCGACCCGCTCTCACGCGTCAACCCCTTTGCGCACGTCAATTATACGCCGTCCGCCCCTCGTCTGGGTGTACTGCTGTGTATCAACGGCACAGGTATTCTCAACTCCTGGATGCATCATCAGGTAGCGCCTGAACTCAGTTACCCGCAGATGAACGAAGAGGCCGCAAGGGCACCTATCGGTTGCGCAGGACTGAGTATTCTGCCTTTTGGCAACGGCGCGGAACGAATGCTCTGTAACGAGGAACGCGGATGCTCTATCCACGGCCTCAGTTTCACCCAGCACAGCCGTGCGCATCTGCTGCGGGCGGCACAAGAAGGTATCGTATTCTCCTTTATGTACGGCATTGAGATTATGCAGCAGATGGGACTCGAGATCCGCACTATCCATGCCGGCAACGCGAATATGTTCCTTTCTCCTATTTTCCGCGAGACCTTAGCCGGCGTCAGCGGCGCGACAATCCTGCTCCACGACACAGACGGAGCAGCCGGAGCCGCCAAAGGCGCAGGTATAGGAGCCGGAATCTACCAGACACCCGAAGAGGCTTTCCGAACGCTCCAGACCCTCGCTACCATCCGTCCTGCCCACCAGGATGAGTACCGCGAAGCGTACGAGCGATGGAAAGCGATTCTTCAATCCTAATCACGAGATCACGAGATCACGAAAAAATCGAAAATATTAAATTATAATTATTATGGCAAGAGAGTATTTCCCTGAGATCGGTAAGATCCCATTCGAAGGCCCGGAGTCCAAGAACCCGATGGCGTTTCACTACTATGACGCAGAGCGCGTAGTGGCAGGTAAGAAAATGAAAGACTGGATGCGTTTCGCTATGGCATGGTGGCACACCCTCTGCGCAGAAGGAGCAGACCAATTCGGCGGTGGCACTAAAAAGTTCCCGTGGAACGAAGGTGCCAACGCGTTGGAGATAGCCAAGCACAAAGCCGACGCCGGCTTCGAGATTATGCAGAAACTCGGCGTGCCCTATTTCTGTTTTCATGACGTGGATCTGATTGCCGAGGGCGCATCGGTAGAGGAATACGAAGCTAATCTCACCGCTATCACCGACTATCTGAAAGAGAAAATGAACGAGACGGGCATCAAGCTCCTCTGGTCCACGGCGAATGTGTTCAGTCATCCCCGTTATATGAACGGCGCAAGCACGAACCCGGATTTCGATGTAGTAGCGCGTGCCATCGTGCAGATCAAGAATGCCATCGATGCCGGCATCAAACTGGGCGCAGAGAACTACGTCTTCTGGGGCGGTCGCGAGGGATATATGTCGCTCCTGAACACCGACCAGCGCCGCGAGAAAGAGCATATGGCCACTATGCTGCGTATGGCGCGTGACTACGCGCGTTCCAAAGGATTCAAAGGCACCTTCCTCATAGAACCGAAGCCGTGTGAACCGTCCAAACATCAGTACGATGTCGATACCGAGACCGTGATCGGTTTCCTCAAAGCCCACGGATTGGATAAGGATTTCAAAGTCAATATCGAGGTCAACCATGCTACGCTGGCAGGCCACACCTTCGAGCACGAACTGGCTTGCGCCGTAGATGCCGGCATGCTCGGCTCAATCGACGCTAACCGTGGTGACGCCCAGAACGGCTGGGATACCGACCAGTTCCCTATTGACAACTTTGAGCTCACCCAGGCATTCATGCAGATTGTCCGCAACGGCGGTTTCGGCACCGGCGGCACGAATTTCGACGCCAAGACCCGTCGTAACTCCACCGACCTGGAGGATATCTTCATCGCCCATATCAGCGGCATGGATGCTTGCGCCCGTGCATTGCTCAACGCCATCGAGATCCTTGAGAAGAGCCCGATTCCGACGATGATCAAAGAGCGCTATGCATCTTTTGATGACGGTATAGGTAAAGACTTTGAGGACGGCAAACTGACTTTCGAGCAGGTCTATGAGTACGGCAAGCAGGTAGGCGAACCCAAGCAGACCAGCGGCAAACAGGAGCTCTACGAAGCCATCGTCGCCCTCTATGCCAAGTAAATTTATTGACGAATGAACGATTGACGAGGTACGTGTTATTGACGATTGAATAAATTGTCCGATTGTTCGCAGTATGTTCAATCGTCAATACCCGCGAAGCGGAAACTCGTACATCAATCGTAAATCGGAAAAGTGTTCATCGTAAAATCGTAAATTAATCTATTTCTTAATGTCTCGTTATCAACTCAACCTGTTAGGGATTGTGCTAGTGGCTGTGCTGGGAGGTCTGCTGTTCGGCTACGACACAGCAGTCATCTCCGGCGCAGAGAGAGGATTAGAGCAGTTCTTTTGCGGCGCGAAAGACTTTACCTACTCCCATTTCTGGCATGGTTTTACCTCCAGTAGTGCGCTCATCGGATGCATCATCGGAGCGTTTCTCTCCGGCGTGCTCTCTTCGCGTCTGGGACGCAAGCGCACGCTGTTCATCGCCGGTGTGCTGTTCTTCATCTCCGCCTTTGGATCCTACGCACCGGAAACGGGTATCCTGCCCTACGGCGTACCTACCAAGACTTTGCTGAAAGTCTTTAACTGCTACCGTATCCTCGGTGGCATAGGCGTGGGACTGGCTTCGGCAATCTGCCCGATGTATATTGCTGAGATAGCGCCGGCAGACAAACGCGGCGCACTGGTTTCCTGGAACCAGTTTGCTATCATCTTCGGCCAGCTGGTAGTCTATTTTGTCAATTACCTCATCGTGCGTGCACATATCAACGACCCTGCGGTGGTAGAGTGGACACAGCAGGTGGGTTGGCGTGTGATGTTCGGCAGCGAGTGTGTGCCGGCAGCCCTGTTCGCGATACTCATTCTCTTTGTTCCCGAATCGCCGCGTTACCTGGCACTCAAAGGCAAAGACGAGAAAGCCGTGGCGGTACTGTCCAAGCTGCATCCGGTCAAGACGGCGGAACACATCGTGCGCGAGATTCACGAGACGGCTACCGAGAGACGCGAACCGCTCTTCGCCTTCGGATGGATGGTTATTTTTGTGGGAATCATGCTCTCTGTCTTCCAGCAGATAGTGGGTATCAACGCCGTGCTCTATTTTGCGCCGCGTATCTTCGAGTCGATGGGCGTACGGAGTCCGATGATCATCACCGTAGTGATGGGTATCGTGAATATCGGCTTCACGCTTCTGGCAATCTTCACGGTGGAGAAATACGGCCGAAAACCGCTGCTGATCGTAGGCTCACTGCTGATGGCGGTAGGCGCTTTCGGCGTGGCATTGACCAACATGACGACCTTGCCGCCTTGGGTTTCCGTAGTGAGCATCCTGCTCTATAGCGCATCGTTCATGTTCAGTTGGGGACCAATCTGTTGGGTCTATATGGCGGAACTCTTCCCGAACACCATCCGCTCGCAGGCAACAGCAATCGCCGTGGCGTTCCAGTGGATCAGCAATTTCGTGGTTTCCTCCTCGTTTGTGCCGCTCTATAACTACAGCCACTCGATGGTCTATATCCTCTACGGCGTGGTTTGCGTCATTGCGGCTTGGTTCGTTTGGCGGCTCGTGCCGGAGACCAAAGGTCAGACGCTGGAAGAGATCACCACCATGTGGCGCGAGAGAAGCAAACGCAAACGGTGAATCCTCCGCGTTTCAGGAAGTTATTTTGCCATTTCGATACACGCGAGGATGAGCGGGGCTACGCCTTTAGGATCATCCTCGCGGATACGCTCGTGGATATAATAGGAGTACGTACCGTCACGGTATGGATTGCCGCCCAAACCCGCTACGGCACAGCAGTCTTTGAGCGAGAGCGTGCCGTCGTCGTTCGTGCGGAGTTTATGGGCTTTCAATCCTTCGATCACCTTTTTCGCCTCATCGCGGTAATCGGCATCGAGCACACCTATCCGCGCACCTTTCGCCATGGCATAGGCATACATCGCGGAGCAGGTGCTTTCCAGATAATTGCCTTCCTCGTCACCTTTGTCCGGCACTTGGTACCAGAGGTGTGTCTCTTTGTCCTGCACCTTCATCAGCGCATCTATTACGCGGCGGAGGATAGCCGCCAGTGCGGCGCGTTCGGGGCGCTCTTGGGGCATCTGCTCCAGCACATCGCATAGCGCCATCACAAACCAACCTTCGGCTCTTCCCCAGGTCTCCGGGCTGCAACCCGTTTCGGGATTACTCCA
This sequence comes from uncultured Bacteroidales bacterium, assembly GCA_900319645.1. Taxonomy (GTDB): domain Bacteria; phylum Bacteroidota; class Bacteroidia; order Bacteroidales; family Paludibacteraceae; genus Colicola. The sequence continues at coordinate 14,135 of ONPG01000018.1, read as the reverse complement.
TCCCATCTGCTTGCTCTCATCCCAGCCGTGATGGTTCAGTCCGTTCGCCTTGCGGGTATGACGATCCGCCACGATGAACTGGTTGGCGATATCACTCCAGGCTTCTTTTTCGGGTTTCCACGCCGCATAGCGGGCATAGAAAGTGGTGCCGGTGAAGAGTCCATCCAGCCACATCTGGTGTTCGTACACCTGCTTATGCCAGAATCCGTCTTCGGCAGTCCGCGGCTGCTCGCGCAGCTGATCACGCAGGGTCTCGATGGCTGCGAGGTATTGCGGCTGCGGGTTGATCGCGTTCAGCAGAATCAGGAAATTGCCGCCCTGCACCCGATCCATGTTATAGAGGCTCTTTTTGTAGGAAAGGATTGTACCGTCCTTGGCGATGAAGAGGTCGGCAAAGCGCTGTGCGTGCGCCAGATAGGCGGTGTCGCCTGTGGCGGTATATAACTCCACAAACGTACGCGCCATCAATGTCGGGGTGTATTCCCATTTGGGCTTCTGCGCGCCGTCACATTGCCATAGCTCCGGATGATGCTTCATCTCGCTCTCCGCCAACTCTTTGGCCAGCTGCAGATACTCGTTCTGCGTGCAGGAAGCGAGCAAAAAGGTCAATAGAAATAAAACTAACAGTTTTTTCATAAAACCGACTCCGATAATACGACTGATTATTTATCCAACGTGATCTCAAACCAATCCACGTCGAGCCATCCGGCGTCGTTGTGCTTGCGGCTGTCGCGCGTACAGAACAGTCCTACCTGTGCGCCAATCCAATGCCCCTCAACGGCCTGAAACTCCTCGCCGGCTTTGGTCCAGTGCCTGCCGTCGGTACTCGTGTAGAACTGCCCGCGCTGGCTGTCTGTCATCTTCATGCGCAGATAACACCATTCGCTCGTTACCGGCACTTCCTGTTTGAACGACGCTTTACGCCCTGTGACGATCATACCGGCTTGCTCGGCACCTTGCATTTTCTTATGAGGATTAGGCGTGAATCGCACGCGCGTGGTAGCGGTAAACGCGACCGCCGGGATCTTTTGCAGCAGCAGATTCGGCATCCACTCATCCGCATCGCGAGGCGCACTATAGAGCCGGAGGCGGCTGTTGGCTGCGTCGCAGAAGTACCATTGGGGCAGCACTCGTCCGCCCGCCCATTGCCAATCGAGCGCCAGTTCGGTACTGTCAAACTCATCTCTACGGACGAAATTCGCCCAACTCGGTTCCCTTTGTCCTTTGTCCTTTGCCCCTTTGTACTTTACAATGGGTTCTCCGTTATTGCCCATCACAGGCCAGTCGTTCACCCATTGGAGCGGCTGCATGTGCACGATACGTCCGGCAACGCCTACGTCCTGGAAATGGATGAAGAAGCCCTCGCCTTCCGGCGTCTCTACCCAGCCTCCCTGGTGAGGGGCATTGATGGCAGTGGAGCCTTGTGCGAGCGTCACTTTCAGTTCGTACGGACCGTAGATATTCTTGCTTCGCTGAACGACCTGCCAGCCGGTAGCCACTCCGCCGGCGGGGTGCATGATATAGTAATAGCCGTTGCGTTTGTAGAGTTTGGTGCCCTCGCTGGTAGGATGCTCTTCGTGCCCGTCGAAGATGATGCGGCTGGGGGTTTTGAGAGCCAAACCGTCCGCCGTCAGTTCCGTCATCATCAGCACGGATTTCAGACCGAAACGGCTGCCAGCCACGCCGTGGCTGAGCCATACGCGGCCGTCTTCGTCCCAGAGCGGACACGGATCGATATAGCCTTTCGCTGCGATCACTAACACCGGCTCTTCCCACTCCAGGGGGAACTTGAAATCTGAAAGTTGAGAATTGAAAGGTTTGCTGCGGATGCAATAGATGCCGCGGTCGGGATCGCCGTAGTAGATCCAGATACGTCCCTCGTGCTCGCGGATGGCAGGTGCCCAGACGAAATTACCGGCTACCGGGTCACCCTCCTCATAGCCCGGCAGGCGATAGCGGATAGCCGCATCGACAATCTGCCAATGCACCAGGTCCTTGGAGGCGAGGATCTGCAAACCCGGCACGTTGTTGAACGATGACGAGGTCATCAGATAGGTGTCCCCGACGCGGCACACATCCGGATCGGAGTAGTCGTACGGCAGAATAGGGTTGGTGTAAGCCGGAACGGAAGCGAAGACCTCCCAACCGAAGGCAAGGCTTGCCAGCAAAAATAGATACAATCGTTTCATGGTCTGTTTGTTTGAATTCAAATGATGTGCAAAGGTACAAAAAAAAATACACATACGCAAATTCTGCGCGTGCACGAACGATAATTTATCAATTTTTCCACATCTTTGGCAAGAAAATCCCGATTTTGGTATAGAGGTGTGGAAAACTCGGGCGAAAGGCCGTTTGCCGGCGAAGGAAGCGTTAGGCTTCTGAACGTAAAAAGAGTGTGCCAAACGAATGACACACTCTCTTTTTATGTTAGCCTCTGATTAGTGACGCTCAGGACGTGGTCCGCGGCGCTCAGGACGGGGACCGCGATCGAGACGGGCACCATCGGGATTACTGTTGCGGTCGCCACGCGGCGGGCGAGCCGGACGCTCAGGCTCTACGTAGCCTTCGGGTTTCTCCTTCAGCGCTTTGGCAGAGAGACGGAACTTACCGGTCTTGGGATCGATCTCCAGCAGCTTGATGCGGATGTGATCGCCCTCGTGGATTCCGGTCTCTTCGATGGTCTCGTAGCGTTTCCAGTCGATCTCGGAGATGTGCAGCAGACCTTCCTTGCCCGGCATGAACTCCACAAAGCAGCCGTAAGGCATCAGCGATTTAACAACCGAGTCATAGACTTCGCCTACCTCGGGCAACGCCACGATAGCCTTGATCTTAGCCACTGCGGCCTCCATAGCTTCGCCGTTGTTGGAAGCAACCTCAACCTTGCCGCCCTTCTCGTCTTCGTCGATCGAAACGACAGCTCCGGTCTCAGCCTGGATACCCTGGATGATCTTACCACCAGGACCGATTACTGCGCCGATCATATCTTTCGGGATATAGAAGGACACAATACGCGGAGCGTGCGGTTTGAGGTCGGCACGCGGAGCCGGCATACACTCCAGGATCTTACCGAGGATATACATACGTGCCTCGTGAGCCTGTGCAAGTGCGTTCTCCAGGATCTCGTAGCTCAGACCATCGACCTTGATATCCATCTGGCAGGCGGTCAGACCGTCCACCGTACCGGTGGTCTTGAAATCCATGTCGCCCAGGTGATCTTCGTCGCCGAGGATATCCGAGAGGATAGCGTATTTGGTACCTTTGTTCTCCGAGATCAGACCCATAGCGATACCGGACACCGGTTTTTTCATCGGCACGCCGGCATCCATGAGCGCGAGCGTACCAGCGCAAACGGTAGCCATAGAGCTGGAACCGTTGGACTCGAGGATGTCAGAAACGACACGTACGGTATAGGGGAAATCCTCCGGGATCATGTTCTTGAGCGCACGGCAAGCGAGGTTACCGTGACCAATCTCGCGACGGCCTACGCCACGTTGTGCTTTTGCCTCGCCCGTAGAGAACGGCGGGAAGTTATAGTGCAGGAGGAACTTATCGGTGCCTTGGATCAGAGCCTCGTCCACGATCTTCTCATCGCGTGCAGTACCGAGCGTAACGGTCGAGAGCGACTGGGTCTCGCCGCGGGTGAAGATAGACGATCCGTGAGGTCCGGGCAGCGGGCTTACCTCGCACCAGATAGGACGGATTTCGGTCGTCTTACGGCCATCCAGACGTTTGCCCTCGTCGAGCACAGCACGACGCATAGCCTCTTTCTCCACATCGTGATAGTAGCGATCTACCAACGCAGCCACCTCGTCGATATCTACCCCAAGCGCCTCAGCACGTTGAGCCATATACTCTGCTTTCTCTTCCTTGAAATCCTCGCGGATCTGGCTGAACATCTCCTCACGATGGTGTTTGTCGGTATCAGCAGCAGTAGCCTGCGCGTAGGCGCGAGCGTAGCTGTAGTCGTGTACCGCCTGCTTCAACTCTTCATCATTCACCTCGTGGCAGTACTCGCGTTTTACCTCCTTGCCGTAAGCTTTCATCATCTCGTTGATAGCCAGGCACTGGGGTTTGATAGCCTCGTGTGCGGCTTTGATAGCCTCTAACATCACCGACTCCGGCACCTCTTTCATCTCGCCCTCGACCATCATGATGTTGTCGTACGTAGCAGCTACCATCAACTCGAGGTCAGCGTGCTCGCATTGCTCGAAAGTCGGGTTGATGACCATCTTGCCATCCACACGTGCTACGCGCACCTCGCTGACAGGACCCTCGAAAGGAATATCCGAGCAAGCCAGCGCTGCGCCGGCAGCCAGACCTGCGATCGACTCCGGCATATCAATACCGTCAGCCGAATACATGGTTACGTTGACAAAAGTCTCAGCGTGGTAGTTGGAGGGGAAGAGGGGACGAAGGGCGCGGTCTATCAGACGGGCAATCAGGATCTCATAATCCGATGCCTTGCCTTCGCGGCGTGTGAAGCCTCCGGGGAAACGTCCCGCAGAAGCAAATTTCTCTTTGTACTCTACGGTCAAGGGCATAAAATCGGTGCCCGGTACCGCATCTTTTGCGGAGCAGACAGTAGCTAAGATCATTGTGTTGCCGAGGGTCGCCATTACTGCGCCATCAGCCTGTTTAGCCAACTTGCCTGTCTCCAATTTGATCACTCGTCCATCGGGGAGAGCAATCTCTTTGGTAACAATATTCATCAAAAATTTCTATTTATGGCCGCCGTTTGCGACCTGTTAATTATTAAGACCCATAAAAAGTCGTGCAAAGGTACTATTTTTTTTTGACATGTGCAAATAATTTTCATTTTTGCAGCCATAAGACACAAAAATCGCCCCCGAGGGAGCGATTTTTGCTTTCTATACGTTGGAAACATTAGATTCCGAGGCTTGCCTTGATAGCCGGCACGCGTGCCTCCGCCTCAGCCGTGCAACGCTCGTAGTCGGCACCGGTGAAGGGTTTGCCGAGTTCGGTCTTAACCGGGATCTCGAAATAGAACTTGATCTTCGGCTCGGTTCCGGAAGGACGAACGGACACTTTGAGACCACCCTCTGTGAAGTACTGGAGAACGTTAGAGGTAGCATTGAGCGGCATCTCAATTTTTTCAGTTACCCATTGGCCGTTTTCCCATTTCTTCTGCTCAAGGGTCTTGTAGTCCTTGATGAGGCACACTTTCTCTCCGGCAATCTCCTTGGGAGCGTTTGCGCGGTAATCCTTCATCATCTGCTGGATCTCCTCTGCGCCCGACTTGCCCGGACGAACGACGTTGATGGTAGTCTCACGCTGGAAGCCGTAGTCGGCGTAGATCTTGAGGAGGTAGTCGTAGAGCGTCATACCGTTGTCCTTGGCGTAGGCTGCGATCTCGCAGATAAGGCAGATAGCCGAAGGCGAACATTTATCGCGCACAGCGTCGTACGGCAGGAAGCCGAAGGACTCTTCACCTCCACCGATATATTTGCGTTTGCCTTCCCACATACGGATACGGTTGGCAATCCACTTGAAGCCCGTATATTCGTCGGTAAGGGTAACACCCTGTGCATCCGCAATCTTACGGATGAGTTCGGAGGTCACGATGGTCTTCACGATGAACATATCGTCGCGGAGTTTGCCCAGACGCTTCATGTTGTTGATGATGTAGTAGTGATACATGATATTGGTCTGGTTACCATTAATGATAACCCACTCACCCTTGTCGTTGCGGCAAACGATAGCTATACGGTCAGCGTCCGGATCGCTTGCGATAACCAGGTCGGCACCAAGTTTGGTACCGAGTTTCATACCAAGGGTCATCGCCTCGGCGTTCTCCGGGTTCGGGGAAACGACTGTCGGGAAATTGCCGTCGATAACCATCTGCTCGGGCACTACGTGGATATTCTGGAATCCCCAGGAGCGGAGGCACATCGGCACGATCTGACGTCCGGCGCCGTGCATCGGAGTATAGACGATATTGAGGTCTTTCTGACGGTTGATCGACTCCTGGTCGATCAGTACGTCGTGAACAGCCATCATATAATCGTAGTCCATTTCGCCGCCGATGATCTCGATGAGGTCTTTGTTTGCCTCCCATTTGACGTCAGCGAGTGTCACTTTGTTGACCTCGTCGATAATACCCTGGTCGTGCGGCTGGAGCACCTGCGAACCGTCCTCCCAGTAAGCTTTGTAGCCGTTGTACTCTTTCGGATTGTGGGAAGCGGTTACGTTCACACCACCCTGGCATTTGAGGTGACGGATAGCGAAGGACACCTCGGGAGTCGGACGCAGGCTCTCAAAGAGATACACCTTGATGCCGTTGGCGGAGAAGATGTTTGCCACTGTCTCGGCAAAGAGACGTCCGTTGTTGCGGCAGTCGTGACCGACCACTACAGCTACACGTCCGTCCTGCACGTTCTGGAATCCGTTCTCACGCTGTACTTTGAGCATGTAGTTGGCGTAGCCCTGGGTAGCCATCGCCACGATATACTTGTTCATTCGGTTGGTGCCCGGACCCATTATTCCGCGCAGACCGCCGGTACCAAACTCGAGGGTGCGGTAGAACGCATCAATAAGTTCTGTCTTGTCTTCCGCCTCAATCATGGCTTTGACTTGGGCACGTGTTTCTTCATCAAACGGCTCGCGAGTCCATTGCTCGGCGATAGCCATTACTTGTTTCAATTCATCGTTCATGGTAGAAAGAAATTAAAAAAATTATACTTTATAAATTAAAAATTATTCTTTGACTTTGTAAACAGCATCGAGATTGCGAACGAAGCCGTCGAAATCCAAACCGTAGCCAACGACGAACTCGTTGGTGATCTCGTGACCTATATAGTCGGGTTTGGCATCGTCATACTCGAGTTTGTCGGGTTTGAAGAGCATCGTAGCCACCGTCACCGAGGAAGCACCCTGCGCACGCAGGTGCGCTTTGAGTTGATGGATGGTGAGAACGGTATCCACGATATCCTCGACGATGATCACATCGCGGTCCTGTACGGTCTGCTGGAGCGGTACGATAAACTCCAGTTTGCCGGTGGTGGCCATCCCCCAATAGGAACTGACGCGGATGAAGGTGACCTCGCAATGGATGTCGTTGTCCAACGCACGCATTAGGTCTGCGGCGAAGACAAAGGCGCCGTTGAGGACCACAAGAAACAGGGGTTCTTTGTCCTTATAGTCACGGTTGATACACTCGGCTACTTGTTTCACGTCACGGTAGATCATCTCCGGAGTGAGCCATTCTTCAAACGTGTGTCCTTGTTCAACTATAGTACGCATATCTTTGGGAATTTAAAATTCAAATTAAAAATGATACATTATTCTTCGTAGTTCTGGAATAGGAAATCGTTGTAGGGATAGCGCTGGATGTGGATCGCCTTGATACGCTCGTACATCAGTTTGCGCAGGGCTTCGATGTTCTCCTTGTTGCGCGCGGAGATAAAGATACAATCCTCTCCGAGCCGCGCCATCCATGTTTTTTGCAGGTCCGCAAGGGAATAGTTCTCCCGCTGCATAGGCGTGAGGTCGTCTTCTTCCTTGGGCGTATAGGTGAAAGCATCGATCTTGTTGAAGACCACTATACGCGGAATATTTTTCACATTTTCTCCTATTTTCTTTTCTCCATTTACCACGTCATTTATCGTCTGTTCAACCACCTCGTACTGCTCCTCAAAATTGGGGTGAGAGATATCCACTACGTGGATGAGCAAATCGGCTTCCCGCACCTCGTCAAGCGTGGATTTGAACGACTCAACCAGATGGTGCGGCAGTTTGCGGATAAAGCCCACCGTGTCGCTGAGGAGGAAAGGCAGGTTGTCGATCGTCACCTTGCGGACAGTGGTGTCGAGGGTGGCAAAGAGTTTGTTCTCGGCAAAGACATCCGATTTGCTGAGGAGGTTCATCAGAGTCGATTTGCCGACGTTGGTATAACCGACGAGTGCCACGCGCACCATCTTGCCGCGATGCTGTCGCTGGGTAGCCATCTGGCGGTCGATTTTCTTCAGTTCCTCACGCAGAAGAGCTATACGCTGACCTATCACACGCTTATCTGCCTCTATCTGCGTCTCACCCATTCCGCGGTTAGTACCACCTCCGCCTCGCTGGCGGTCCAAGTGGCTCCACATACGTGTCAACCGCGGGAGCATATATTGTAAGTGCGCCATCTCGACTTGCGTCTTGGCGTAGGAGGTCTGTGCTCGCTGGAGGAAGATCTCGAGGATCAGGATGGTTCGGTCGATAACTCGGACATTCGCCGGATGCTTCTCGCGATGGTTGATTGCTTTCTCGAGGTTGCGAATCTGACGCGGCGAGAGTTCGTCGTCGAAGATGACGACATCTATTGGGGATAGCTCGTCGGGGTTGGGCGATGGGGGATTCTCCCTGCCAATGATGTATTGGCGGATCTCCTCAAGTTTGCCTTCGCCTACGTAGGTAGCCGTGTTGGGTTGGTCCAGGCGCTGGGTAAAACGCTTGACGGGCACTATGCCGTGCGTATCCGCCAGGAACGCCAACTCGTCCAGGTACTCCCGCGTACGCTCCTCGGGCTGGTCGGGTGTAATCAAACCAACCAACACCGCGTGCTCAATATATGGCTTAATTTCTATCACTTCTAACCTCTGCTTTTAGCTTTCAGTTCTCACTTTTCAGTTTTCACCTTTCTGTTTTCAAAACTCTACTTTCGGAGCTTGTTTGGCTGCCTGTTCCGCCTCGAAATACGGTTTTTTCTCGAATCCACCCATCGAAGCGATGATGTTGTTCGGGAACTTACGGAGCGAGGTGTTGTATGCCCGGGCAGAGTCGTTGAAGAGTTGGCGTGCAACAGCAATCCTGTTTTCCGTTCCCTCCAGTTGCTGCTGAAGGTCAAGGAAATTCTTATTGGCCTTGAGGTCCGGATAGTTCTCTGCGACAGCCAGCAGTCGTCCGAGAGCCTGGGTCAGTTCGCCCTGCGCCGACTGATAGGCAGCGAGTTGCTGAGGTGTTGCGTTGGACGGATCGATGGTTATCTGAGTCGCTTTGGCACGTGCCTCCACTACCTGATCAAGCGTCTCCTGCTCGTGTTTGGCGTAGCCCTTGACCGTAGCTACCAGGTTTGGCACGAGATCGGCCCGACGCTGATATTGGTTTTCCACTTGTGCCCAGGCGGACTCTACATTCTCCTGCGAAGCCACGAGGTCGTTATATACCCCCACGCCCCAAAGAACCACTACTGCCAGTACACAGAGTACTGCAAGAAGAATAGCTACTGATTTTTTCATATATAAAAAGAATTGTTAGTTGACAGTTGATGGTGTTCTGCTGTCCCTCCCCTACGGGGGGAGGTTAGGTAGGGGCTTTATCGTTCCATTATCGAGCCAATATCGAGCCAATATCGGGATAGGCCCCCCTTCGCAGCCCTTTCAGTTTTCAATTTTCAGCTTTCAGTTTAATTTACCATTTCCCTCCTGCGCCGCCTCCCATCGTAGAGCCGCCTCCCCAGGAACCTCCGGAAGAGAAACCTCCTCCGCCTCCGAAGCCGCCGGAAGTAAAGATCACAGGTCCGCCTCCCGAACTACGTCCGCCGGACCGTCCGCCGGGCGTACGGCTGCTCACCCAGATGATAAACGCAATAAAGACGATGAGCACTACCAGACTGACCCAGAACTCCGAGTCCTCTTGGTCGTCGCTATCAGCGTATTGTCCCCGATTGGTGACGGATTTGGCGTTGCGCAGTTCTTCGGGTGCTTCGCCGTCGGTGCAGGTCTCGTAGATCTGCAAGGCACCGAGGCACAATCCTCCGCCATAATCGCCCTTGCGGAAAGCAGGAATCATCGCTTCCTGAATAATGCGCGAGCACTTGGCGTCGGGCAGCACACCCTCAATCCCCACGCCCGTCATTATACGGACGTCACGGCTCTCTTCGGCAAAAAGGACCAACACTCCTGTGTTCTTGCCTTCGCCTCCTATCCCCCAGCGCTGGAAAAGCTCGTAAGCAAAATCGAAGGCATCTGCGTCGCCGATACTTTGGAGCGCCACAACAGCCATCTCGACTTGTGTCTGCCGATAGAGCGAAACAGCACATCGGTTGAGGAAGACAACATCCGAGTCCGCGATGAGTGCATCAGGGTTCGCTACGTAGCTGTTCTGACCTTGGGCTTTGGGGTTCGGCACCGAAGCTGGTGTATAGACCGCCGCAGCCAGACTTATCGGCAAAAACAGCAAGAAAAGCGCTATTTTTAGATACTTTTTCATTTTCGCTGCAAAGATACAAAAAAAAAATGGCATACGCAAAAAAAAATCGCCCTTTTGGACGATTTTTGTTGTTTTCGTAGTTTTCGCGGATTACGTAAGAGACGTAATAAGGGATTACTTACGAATACCGAGTTCTTTGATGATAGCACGGTAACGCTCGATGTCTTTACGTTTGAGGTAGTCGAGCATACTACGACGCTTACCAACGAGTGCGGTCAGGGCGCGCTCGGTACCGAAGTCCTTGCGATTGTCCTTGAGGTGCTCGGTGAGGTGGTTGATACGGAAGGTGAAGAGCGCAATCTGGCTCTCTGCGCTACCGGTGTTCTTGGCGTCTTTGCCGTACTGAGCGAAGAGCTCAGCTTTTTTCTCAGAAGTTAAATACATAATTTGATTTACGATTGGACGATTTACGATTGACGATTGACACCGTAGGATTATCGTTTATCGTCGGGTTAAACAATGGTGACTAAAGCACGATACCTGTATCCGAACTTCGTCACATTTTGCCTTTTCACGCGAAAAAGCGTGCAAAGGTACTGCTTTTTTGCGACATACGCAAATAAAAGTGCATTTTTTTTATTTTTTTATCTGAATCGGGTAGGAACCGATCAGATTTCCATCGCAGAAGAACTCAATGGTGTAGAATCCTTTGATGATATCGGCCGTAAGCGGACAATAGCACGTTCCCCGGTAGGCTTCGCCGGTATATTCGATCTGCTGCGTCACGGAGTACGGGATACGTTCGTTCTCAAATTCAAAGGTCTGCGGATCGCTATCGGTGCCTTCGGCGGGTTCGGTATAATTGAGCAATGCACCCTGCGGGTCGCGGACCTGGACATACAAATCTTTGAGTCCCGGCGTGCAGGTGATATTCTCTCCTATTGTGAAATCGAGCTGGAGTTTGTGCGCCTGGCTGGTCAGTTTGGTTTTGTGATCGCGCTTGTTGAGCATCACCAAGTTAAAATCCGTCACTTTGAGCATTGCCGCGCGTGTGACCGTCTCGGTAAGGGCGGTGTTCGCTTGGGCGAGTTGCGTGTTCTGCTCCTTCATCTGGCGGTTCTCCTGGGTGACGCGTATATTCTCGCGCGTGAGTCGCGCGTTGGTAGCATTGAGCGAGTCAATCTGACGGACATAGTCCTTCATTACGCTACGCACGGTAGCCAGTTCTTTCTTGAGTTCAGCTATACGGCGTGCGTTGGAGGCTTTGGTCTGACGCAGTTCCTCGAGCAGGTCCTGCACACGCTGTTGCTCGCGGCTGAGCAGATCCTGAAGACTGTCGTTCTTGATGTCGAGGTTCTGATAGCCGTCAAACTGGATGGCGAGGTCTTCGTATTCCTCCTGCAACTCTTCTTTCTCGATTTGCATTTGCTCGACCAGTTCGGTCATTTCGCGGTTCTGACGGAGGAACAAATATGCCAGCGCCGCAATAGCGATGAGGCAGAGAATCAGTATAACAATAAAGGTTTTCTTTTTCATTTTACAAATAAGGTATTACTTTTTCTAATTGGTTGGACCGGCTGCCTTTGAGCAGCACGCGTTGATGGCGGAGAGGGTGGTTCTGCAGGTAGTCGCAGAGCTGCTCCACGTTATCAAAAATGGTGTAAGGCGCCGTCGTATCGCGGTACTCTTCGCCGACAAGGAGGACGTTATCCGCCTTGCGCTCGAGAAGCATATTCACGATATTCTGGTGCTCGAGACGGCTATACTCGCCGAGTTCGCGCATCGCTCCTAAGATGTAGCATTGGGGATAGGTGGCTGGTGATTGGGGATTGGAGAAGGCGTTGATGGCCGCCTGCATTGAGGTCGGATTGGCATTGTAAGCATCAACCACAACGATGTTGTGCTCCGTCTGGAGGAGTTGCGAGCGGTTGTTGGAGGGGATATAGGCACGGATAGCCGCCAAGGCTTTCTCTTGACTGATGCCGAATTCCATTCCTACGCGAATGGCTGCCGAGATGTTCTCCGCATTGTAGCCGCCCACAAGGTGCGTTCCCTCAGGCATAGTGCCTGTGTGGTAATTGACAATCGACAATTGGCAATTGGCAGCGGATGATTGGGCTTCCTCCAGCATCTTCTTCAGATACGGGTTGTCTTCATTGCGGAAAACGGTACCATTATGGGCGACGAGCCAGTCGTAGAGTTCGCGTTTGGTACGCATCACGCCCTCGAAAGAGCCAAAGCCCTGCAGGTGCGCCCTGCCCACGTTGGTGATCAGTCCGTGCGTAGGTTCGGCTATCTCGACCAGCTCCTTGATATCGCCGGGGTGGCTGGCTCCCATCTCGATGATTGCTAACTCGTGCGCGCGCGTGATACTTAATAAGGTAAGGGGCACGCCGAGGGAGTTGTTGTAGTTGCCCTGCGTGTAGAGGAGGTTGTACTTGGTCGAAAGGACCGCAGCACAGAGTTCCTTGGTAGTGGTCTTGCCGTTAGTGCCGGTGATTCCGATCACCGGTATATCCAAGGACTCGCGCCACGCACGCGCAAGAGACTGCAGCAAGGCAAGGCTTCCGCTGCGCTCTCCCCTACCCTCGTCTCCCGGGGAGGGAGAAAAGATAACCCGTGCCCGGTAGTCTGCGGGCAACCGGTCATACACACTCTTATTATCCATCAAGACCCACGCGGCTCCTTGCTCCAAAGCCTGTGTGACATAGTCGTTACCATCGAAATGTTCACCTTTGAGCGCAACAAAGATTGCCGGACGTGCCCGTGTTATCTTCCGGCTGTCAGTAGTCACATTCAGTGAATCTTTTCCATTGATCAAAAAACTCCAATCCATCTTTTTGTATATAAAGGTTCGATTTCAGAAGAACCTTTGCGAGTGCAAAGGTACTGCTTTTTTTCGATATACGCAAGTTTTTTGTCAGCTTTCCTTTTAATTACACAAAAATGCATAAAAATGGCTCTTTTATTTGCAAGTGTCATTTTTTTTGTGTAACTTTGCAGCCGAAAGTTGCAAAGATCACTAAAAGGAGGACAAAACTATGGCACGACCAATTAAAGAAACACCTATCCTGTTTGGTGAAGACGCCTTGATCTTCATGGATAGAGCGCAAAAGATGGAAAATCTTAGCCGTGAGGAGCGCGCAGCTAACCGCAGATTATTAGAGACTCGTGTCGCTAATGCGAGAAATCATATAGAAGTCTGCTGGTAGATTATGAATACACGTTGATGTATTTCGATATGATGGAAATAGAATAAGCCTCTATTGTCGGGTTAATCCCCATCGTCCTCTCTCGGACATTAAACAAGAGAACTCAAAAACATGTCAGCAACTAAGATATACATACAGGACAACCCTATTACCATTCTAACAGTCAACAAGGAGGATTACATCTCTTTGACGGATATGGCGCATAGCCAATTACAAGAGCATATCATCTTCAAATGGATGAGTCTAAAGAATACGATAGAGTATTTGGGAGAATGGGAAGCGTTATATAATCCTAATTTTAATTATACCGAATTCGGTACAATTAGAAATATGGCAGGCAGCAATAATTTTGTATTGTCTACGAAAACATGGATTGAGCGCACGCATGCTATAGGTATTGTGGCTAAAGCCGGACGATACGGAGGAACATATGCCCACAAAGATATTGCGTATCATTTTGGAATGTGGATTAGCCCGCGTTTCCAACTTTTATTGGTCAAGGAGTATCAGCAATTACAACAAGAAAAACAAGAGGCACTCGGATGGTCAGCGAAACGTGAGTTAGCAAAGATCAACTACCATATACATACGGACGCGATTAAGGAACACCTTATCCCGCAGGAGATTGATGCATACCATCGTTCGCTTATCTATGCCAATGAGGCTGATGTGCTTAATGTGGCGTTGTTCGGAATGACTGCGAAAGAATGGCGCGATGCTCATCCTGAGGACAAAGGCAATATCCGCGACTACGCAACGATTAATCAACTGATT
>ONPG01000031.1 GCA_900319645.1 uncultured Bacteroidales bacterium | reverse complement strand
CGTATATGACAAAGCTACGCTGAAAGACGACGTACTGACTTGGCAATCAGATGTTACCGGTTCGGCAACATACATGGGAATTACAGCCAACGGTAACGGTTCTGTCACCACAACCGCTACCAAATTGCAGAAATAATACTTTTGCTGCATTTTATATTTGGTCATTTATCGGGAGACTCATCGGAGCTCTCTTATAAGTCAGTCTCGCTTTCCTCGGGAGATGGTCCCGTGATGGTCAAGTGCTTGGTTCGAGCGGCACAGCACAAGACCATCACGGGACCATCTCCTACGGACAGCCGGATCAAGCCCCAAGACACAAGCCTGACCCAATCCTAACCAAGCCCCAAGCCTGACCGAACCATAAGATGGTTCTAAAAATCTTTTCTGAAAAATAAGTCCGACCGCCACGCCGTGCCATGCCGGCGTGGCGCGCGCTTCCGCGCGTGTACGCGCAGTCCACCACCTTTATTATAAAGGTGGTAGGCTACCACCTACGGTGGTGGTCTGGCGGGGCTGGGCTTTCTTTTTTTATTTATTCTTTTGGTTCTTTTCTTTTTCTTTTTTCTTTCTCTTGGGGGGAATTACTAACCGGCAAATTTAAGAAAATCACCTTCTTATTTGCATATATCAAAAAAAAGCAGTAACTTTGCACGCAATTTTATCACCCCCAATAAAAATGAAAAAGATGAAAACAAAGAACTTATTCCTTTTAGCTTTTATTGCAATGACATTATTAGCATGTAACAAAACCAACCCTTTGTTGGAGCAGCCGAACACGCCGTACGGTGTTCCGGCTTTTGACCAAGTGAAGTTAGAGCACTATCTGCCGGCTTTTGAGAAAGCTATCGCTGCCAACAAAGCCGAAGTGGAAGCTATCGCCAACCAGTCCTCTACGCCTACGTTCGAGAACACGATTGTGGCGCTCGACCGTGCAGGAGGTCTGTTAGAGCGCGTAGAGGGTGTGTTCTTCAACGTCCTGGAGGCGGACGGCAACGACGAGATGAACGCTATCGCGGAGCAGGTAAGTCCGATGCTCTCCGACCTGAGTGCATCCATCATCCTCAACGACAAGCTTTTCCAGCGCGTCAAGCACGTCTATGACGAGCGTGAGACCTTGGGTCTGACCTCCGAGCAGATGCGTCTCTTGACCGAGACCTACAAGCGTTTTGCCGACAACGGAGCCAACCTGCCAGCCGACAAGAAAGAGCGCCTCAAAGCTATCAACCAGGAGCTGGGACTGCTCTCGCTCAAGTTCGGCAACAACGTGGTGGCGGAGACCAACGCCTATCAGTATTTCGTCAAGGACGAGGCGGAACTGAAGGGTCTGCCGGAGTCAGCCAAAGCCGCTGCGGCGGAAGAGGCTGAGGCTGCCGGACATCCGGGAGAGTGGCTCTTCACACCCAAACGTACCTCTTTCACGCCGGTGCTCCAGTACTGCGAGAACCGCGATCTGCGCCGTGAGTTGCTGATGGCTTACACCACACGCGCCAACCACGACAACGACAATGACAACAAGGCGGTGATCATCCGGGAGATGGAGTTGCGTATCGAGCGTGCCAAACTGTTCGGCTACGACAATCCTGCGGATTATATCCTCGCTGACTGCATGGCGAAGAACCACCAGACGGTGGACGCTTTCCTCCAGTCGGTTTGGGAACCCTCGCTCAAAGCAGCCAAACGCGAAGCGGCTGAGCTCCAAAAGATGATGGATGCAGAGAAAATGGCGCAACCCATCCACACCGATGATCAGGTGTTGCTCCAGCCCTGGGATTGGTGGTATTACACCGAGAAACTGCGTAAAGCCAAATACGCTTTGGACGAGGAGGAACTGAAGCCCTATTTCGAGCTGAACAACGTCCGCAAAGGTGCTTTTGGCGTAGCCACCAAACTCTTCGGCCTGCAGTTTGAGAAAATGGAGGGAATGCCGGTCTATAACCCCGAGGTCGAGGTGTTCAAGGTCACGGAGTCCGACGGTTCGCTGGTTGGTATCCTCTACACCGATTATTTCCCGCGTGCCGGCAAGCGACCGGGTGCATGGATGAACAATATCATATCCCAGTACGTGGACGAGAACGGGGTGGACCATCGTCCGGTGATCATCAACGTGGGTAACTTCAACAAACCCACGGCTGGCAATCCTTCCCTGCTCTCGATGGACGACGTGGAGACTCTGTTCCACGAGTTCGGTCACGCTTTGCACGGTCTGCTCTCCAAGGCGCACTACAAAAGCCTGAGCGGCACGAACACACCGCGTGATTTTGTGGAACTGCCTTCCCAGTTCATGGAGAACTACGCTTACGAACCGGAGGTATTGAAGACCTACGCTTTCCACTACCAGACCGGCGAAGTGATCCCTGACGAACTCGTCAAAAAGATCAACGCTGCCGGCAAGTTCAATCAGGGCTTTGTGACCACCGAACTCCTCTCGGCTTCTATCCTCGACATGGATTTCCATGAGTTGACTACCGCAGAAGGTCTCGATGTCAATGCCTTTGAGACGGCGAGTATGGCTAAAATGCACATGATTCCTCAGATCATTGTCCGTTACCGTCCTACGTTCTACAACCACATCTTCACGACGGGCTACGAGGCAGGCTATTACAGCTACACCTGGGCGGCAGTGCTTGACGCAGATGCGTTTGCGGCGTTCAAGGAGACGGGGAACATCTTCGACGAACCTACTGCCCGCAGCTGGCGTCATCTGCTGGAGCAAGGCGGCACACGCGATGCACAGGAGCTCTATGTGGAGTTCCGCGGCAAAGAGGCGGATCCCAAGAACCTCCTCCGCCGCAAAGGATTTGTGGAATAATTGACGATTGGACGATTGACGAGGTACGATTGATTGTTCAATTGAAATAATTGTTCGATTGTTCGCCATAAATCGTCAATCCCGCGAAGCGGTAAATCGTCAATAAATCGTTAAATTGTAAATCGTAAAATCGTAAATTCCTTGACTCGCCAGACCCAAAATATTCTCTACCAGACCCTGCCGATAGTCTTTTGGCTGTTGGCAGGGTTGGTGAGTGTATTGGGATGGGTTCTGTCGCCTCTCGCGTGGAGTTTAACCAACCTCCTCGCTTATACTCTCCCGCCTTTGATGGCGCTGGTGATCATGTGGGTGCTTACGTCTATCCGCCGCCATGCCGATTCGAAGGAGGAGTGTTTCTGGACGGGGCTGCTCCTCGCCATAGCATCCTATTGGCTCCCTTCGGTGGTCTTTCTTTTGCCGGTAGCCTGGGGTTATCTGAGCTATCGCAATATTTTCTCTTTCCGTTCTTTTCTCGCTACTTGGATAGGTTTCGCCGTCGTGGCGGTCTGGGTGGCGGTCTTCGATTATGCCGGAATATTGGAAATGCCCTCCTTTTTGGGGAGGGCAGGGGTGGATTTCCGGCCTTGGGTGTCCACCGGTTCGGTGATCGTGGCGTTTGTGGCTTCTACCACCGCACGGCAAATCCTGCGTGCACGTTGATTCCCGCTTGGGTTCTTAACTCATTGTTATAGAAGATATTGGGTAATTAAAATAAACGCTTAACGAACCGGAAATAGTATAAATCCGCACAAAAATGCGGATTTATTTGTATATATCAGAAAAAAGTAGTAATTTTGCGACCTAAAGTTGCAAAGAAACGTATCAATGAACACATGAAAAACGAGATAGTTCTATATCAACCAGATGCTACCATCCAATTGGAGGTGCGTTTACAAGATGACACTGTTTGGCTGAGCCAACAACAAATGGCAGAGTTGTTCGGTACACAACGCCAAGCAATCACGAAGCATTTGAAAAATATCTTTGAAGATGGAGAACTCAATCGACAGGCAACTTGTTCCATTTTGGAACTAGTTCAAAAAGAAGGTAATCGTATGGTACGACGTCCTATAGAAATCTACAATTTGGATGTCATCATTTCTGTCGGTTATCGTGTCAATACCAAACGAGGCATCCAGTTCCGCCAATGGGCGAATCGCATATTGAAGGAATATTTGTTAAATGGCTACGCGGTTAATCAGCAACTATTGCATCTTGAGGAAAGGATAGATAAGCGATTTAATTCAATAGAACAACGTGTAGAAAAAACGGAAGAGCAAATAGACTTTTTTGTCCGGACATCCCTTCCGCCAATCGAACAAGTCTTTTACGAAGGCGAGTTCTTTGAAGCACGTGTTATTTTAGAGAAAATAATTAAGACCGCCACAAAACGTGTAGTCATTATTGATGCATATATAGATGCTGCGACTTTTGAAATGTTGGACGTACGCGCCCGAGGTGTAACTGCAGACATCTATTCTAATAGCTTATATAAGACTTTATGTGATACGCATAACAAATCCGCTAGTGTACAACCCATCAACACACATAAATGGTCAACTGCCTCGCACGACCGTTGGTTGATTGTCGATGATCGTTTGTACCATTGCGGCCATTCAGTAAAAGACTTAGGCAAGAAACTTTCGGCAATCATGCTCATGGGCGAATCACCGGAAACAATTTTGAATCAAGTAAGATAGGAATAACAAAAAATGCCCTCCTTTTGGGGGAGGGCAGGGGTGGATTTCCGGCCTTGGGTGTCCACCGGTTCGGTGATTGTGGCGTTTGTGGCTTCTACCACCGCACGGCAAATCCTGCGTGCACGTTGATTCCCGCTTGCGGGAAATACCAGACGTACGTGCCGTCGGTGCCGCCGTTATTCACATATTTGGTATCAAAGAGATTGTTGATCTGACATTTCAAAGTAATGTCAGGTATGTTCTGTGCGTTCTTGAGTTTGTCGAAGGGCAGAGCGTAACTCAACATGAGGTTGCTGACCGTATAGGCTTTGAGCTTGGCATTGGTGTCTTCTGCGTTGCCTAAGAACTGGCTGCTGACCACCAGCGTCTGGATATCGGCATTGAAACCTGCGTGATGGAAAGAGAACAGGTTGCCCGCCGTCCAGTCCGGCGAGAAAGAGATGGTACGCCATCGGTTGTTGTCTTTCCATTTGTTGCGGCTCCAGGTGAGGTTGCCTTTCCAGCTGAACCATTTGGTCCATTCTACGCCGAACTGGAACTCCACACCGGTCCTGTACGAGTCTTTGACGTTGATGGTGTTGAGGTAACCTACGCTACTCACGTCGCCGGTGGCTATCAGTTGGTTGTCGTAATCCATGAAATAGAGGTTCACGCCTATGGTCCAGGGCATCCGGTATCCGCTCTTGAGCAAACCCTGCGAACTGTAGCTGTAGCCTAATTCGTAGTCATACAGCCGCTCGGGTTTGGGGTCGTAGGTCCCGTCGTTCACAACGAAATTGTTACGCGTCGGTTCGCGGTGGGAAACGGCGAAGGTGGCAGACAGACGGTGCCCGCGGTTGTCGTAGGTCAGACCTGCTTTGGGATTGAAAAAATGCCAGGTCCGGTGGATATTGATCTGAACCGGCATGTCCAAAATGCTCATCTCTTCGTTGTCGCCCCATATCTTGTAATCCACCAATCGGTATTGCACGTCGCCGTAGAGGCTCAGTTTCTCTCCTCCGCGGTGGAGCACCCGCCAGTTGGCTTTGGCATAGACGTTGCCGTCGGTCTTGACGCCGAAGCCCTCATAGTAGGGCATAAAAGCGTTCGCTGTGCAGGTGGTGTCGATGTCGCCGTACTGCCGGCCGCGGTATTGGTTGAGGGCGAGACCCATCTGCACATCCACTTTCTCGTGTACGTACTTGCTGCTCAGGATGCCGCCGTAGAAATGGTTGCGCAGACCTTTCCGGGTGATATTGTCTGCCTGATAGGTCTCCCAGTTGGCCATCAGCATCTCGTAATAGCCTGTTCCGTAGGTGTAATGGGCGGTAGCGGAGAGGGTCCAGTGGGTATTGAAACGGTGACCTATATGCAGGTGGGCGTGGTGTTGCTGGTAGTTGTCGGTCTGGTTGTCATAGTAGGCGGTGTTGCCGTCTTTGTCCAGATATTCACCCGCAGGGTTATAGCGCCGGTCGGCTCCGTTGATGCCGTACGCGTGGTCGTAATCCACGCCGTACCAAGCCATGTATGTCCGCTCTTTGCCGCCGAAGGCGGTGAGGGTGACAGCCGTCTTGGTGTTCTGCCATCCTGCTTCGCCTTGGTAGCTGAGCAGATCCGATTGGGCACGGCGTATATAGCCGTCCGAGTTCACTTTCGAGAAACGTCCGCCTATATGCCACGCGCCTTTTTTCTCCGTCCTGTCACCTAGATAGACGTCGGCTTTGACCATCTCGCGGAAGGTGTTGTACATACCTCCGTTGAAATCCAGTTCGGCACGTACGGGTCCCGGGTGATGGCTCTCGGGCACCGCCGCATCGAGTGTACGCATGTTGACGCTTGCGCCGAAACTACTGCCGCCGTTGGCACTCGTGCCGACACCCCGTTGTACCTGCAGACTGCTCACTCCGCTCGACATATCGGTGAGGTTGACCCAGAACACAGCCTGGCTCTCTGCGTCGTTGAGAGGCACTTCGTTCATTGTCATGTTGATACGTGTCTGGTCGGTTCCGCGGATGTGGAAATAGGTGTAGCCGATACCCAGACCGTCGTCACTGGTGGTCACCACCGACGGGGTGACGCTCAGCAGGTAGGGCAGGTTCTGACCCGTGTTGTGACGGTTCAGTTCCTCGTGTTTCATCTCCTGTTTGCTCACTGTGGTTTGTACCACGGGAGCGGTCACTACCACATCTTCCATCTGCCGCATGAGTACGGTGAGGGCGGTGGTGTCTTCGTCGTTGGAAACCTGCGCCTCCGGCGCGTTGGTCTGCGCACTCGCTTGCGCAGCACTGAGCGCGATTGCGCTCCCAAGAATCAACCCTACATGGTTGATGAAAAAAGAATGTCTGTTCATTTTCTTTAGCAGCATTACCTGCCCAAGTTCAGCGGGTGTAATCTCAGCTGTAAGCTTTTCACAAGCGATAAAGCACCCCGAATGATTAATAATTATTTACGATTTAACGATTTACGATTTAACGATTGATTGACGAGTTTCCGCTTCGCGGTTGATTGACGATTGACCATGCGGCGGACAATTGTACAATCTCTTTCAATTGAACAATCAATCGTACCTCGTCAATAGTCCAATCGTCAATAGATTCGTCAATTTTCTTTACAGTCTGTAGCTAAAACTTACGTACCATCCCCATTCCCACATGTGTTGGTCTTTGGTGAGTTTATTGCGAACCAGATTGTTCAGTCCGAAGTCGTAGCCGCTTTGCAGCCGGTAGCGGTCCCATTCGAGTCCGCCGCCGAGGCCGTATTGGATGTTGGCGCGCCATAACTCGTCTGCCATCCTGTCGTAGCTGTCCACGTGGATCTGCTGCTCGCGCAGCCATATCTCGGTCTCGGCACTCAGGTGAGTCGTCGTGTTATCCTGCTGGGCAAGACCTATATGCAGCTGCGGACCGGTGTAGAAGAACAACCTCAGCTCTTTCCACAACGGAATCACGTAAAACACGCGCAAAGGTACCGTCAGATTATGTTCCAATATAGTATGGCGTATATACTCCGTCTGCGTGCTCATCGCGTCCATGCTGCGCCAGTGCTGCTCGGTCCGTCCTGCCACCAAGGTGTACAGCACACCCGTCTGCAACCCGAAATGCATCGGCAGCTTGAACGTGAACGTAGCGCCTATCCGCGCGCCGTGCAGGTACATGTCGGGATACATGATATCGCCGTCCTCGGTGCCTTTCGACCACTGGTTGTGCTGCACGTAGCCTGCCTCGATACGATATTCCACACCGAACTGGTATTGCTCAACCGGCTCTTCTTTTCTGGTCGGATCGAAGAACGAGTTGTCGGCTATCTGCAGGTCGGGTTTCTTCACATCATCCGCCCAGACAACTCCCGCGCACGCGATAAATAATATAATGTATAGGATTCTTTTCATCTATGTTTTGCAACTTGCGAGTGCAAAGGTACTGCTTTTTTTTGATATATGCAAATAGAAAAGTAAAAATTAGTCCTTCAGGGCGATTTTTGGGGGTTCTTTTCCTGCATAAAAGCAAAGTTATTGCGAAAAATCAGCGGATAACACGCCCTCCGCTCCCTTTCCGGAGCGGGGGCGGTTAGCGCAGTTTCTTGCCTGTGACGTCATATTTCTCATTGTTGCGGATGATGTAAACGTGATTGTTTTCGATGATTTTATAGGTGCTGATCTCGTCCCGAACCAGTTTGACCGGCGCTTTGAGGGAGCCATAGTGGCTGTCGGCTTCGTACAGGAGTACGGGTACGGGTGAGTCGCCGATGGTCAACGGGGTGCCGTCTTCTGTCTCGAAACGGAGCGGAGCTCCAGCGTGATCGCTCTGGATAGTGATGAAGTAGAGAGCGTTGGCGTTGGCCATTGGCTCGGCTGCGCCGGCGAGTTCATCGTCGATAAAGACTCTAATAGCCTTTGTACTTGGCACATCGTCGCTCTGAACCTTTGCAATCATCGTCATGTTCGTTGCAGCGTCGGGATTGGTGAAGGCCTTGGCCTTGGCGTTGGCTTTGGCATTAGCGTTGGCTTTGGCGTTAGCGTTGGCGGTCGAGTTATGGAACTTCATCGTTACGGAGCCGGCTCCCATACGGCGCATCAGATAGCCTTCGCCCGGAGTGAGGGCGGTGAGGTCGCCTACCCATCGTTGGTCGGCGGAGAAAATGGCAAATTGGTTGCGCGACTTGATGATATCGCCGGTGGTGGCATTGTCGAAATAATCGCCCATCGCGTTGCGCAGGAGGGTTACCTTGTCGTATAGACAGGGCAAGACGTTCCATTGTCCGCTGCCTCGCAGCCGAATCTGCATCGAGTCCTTCGGCAGTTTGTCGCCGAAGATAAACATATTGTTGTCCGCGGAGGTATAAGTCATGTATATCTGCGAATAATGGATTTTCTTGAGTGTACCGGCGAAGGTGTCCGTTCGCTCGCTGTAGGTGCTGAACTGGCGTGTGGCGGGGTTCTTGATGAGATCTCCTTCGCTCCAGGATTGTTCCGCCGTGACGGCCGTCTGCAGCGAAGCAGGCACATCCAGATACGTTGAGATCCAGTTCCAGCCCTTGCGGAGGGAAAGGGTCTGCATTTCGCTTTCTCCGGCGGTCAGTTGCACCGGTCCGTCGCTTGTGCAGCCATATACAAAGCCGTGCGCAAAGAGGACAGTGCGGTCTGCGCTGAGGTTATACACCTTGCCCGTAGAGGCTTGCCATAACTGGAATCGTACCTGTTTGCGTGTCATTTGCTCGTTGCCGTGAACAGTGAGATAAAGTTCACCGTTGCGCATGCAATGCGCCATGCCTACACACTCGTTCTTGCAGAGGGCATAGACTATATCATTCTCGTTGGTCAGGATGACGGTCTGTCCCTTTTCCTCTATATACACCCGCCCGCAGAGTGACATATTGAACGGGTACTTGTCTATATCCACTTGGGAATACGGAGGCTCGGTCTCTTTGGTGATTTCCAGCAAAAGCGGTTCGGCGAGGTCCTGATCGTCGGTGAGGTAGATCATGTGATGGTGGGTGCCTATCTTCATTTCCGATCCCTGCACAGTGAAGGTGAGGGTCTTTTCCTCTTTTGCCTCGAGCGAGCCTGCAGCCGGCGAAACGGAGAGCCAGTCCGGCAGGTTGTTTACAGTGAACTGGCGTGTCATGCCGGTGGTATTGGAGATATCCATGCGGAAGCGGTAGGTGCCCTCGTCATAGAGGGTCTCCAGGTGGCGTCGCTCGTTCCACACGACACTGTTGAGATCCGCGTACACCGTCCACATCACGGGCGAGGAGAGACGGTTGCCGTTGACATCCTCTACATCGCGCACCGTGAGGTACATCGTTCGTTTGTTGATCTCGCGAGGCTGCGACTTGATGTTGATCATCAGGTCGGAGAGCTGGTAGTTCCAACTGAAGGGCAGCAAGGTCAACTGGCCTCTGTCGCGTACAGGGGCGGTGTTGGTCTTGTCCGCGTTGGCACTGAGGTCCTCTTTCAGCAGTTTCTGCTCTTTCCGAATCACTTTTCCGTTAGCGTCCTTAAAGACGCGTTGGTTATTGGGCGAGAAGACGAGTTCCATCACCGAGGAGGAATTGCGCTTGGTCTCGGAGAAGGTAAGGAGGTTGATCAGTCCCATTTCTTCGCCGTTGGGCGATTGTTTGCCGAACTCGGCTATCAGTTCGTCCGGCAACGCCTGCTCGAACAGGCACACTTCGTCTATCTGGCCTTTCAAACCCTTGGCAAGCCACATCTTCGTGCCACTGAGTGCACCTGTAGGCAGGGCGGAGAACAGGATGCGTTTCTCGCCGTCGATAGCGAGCGAGCCTCTGTTGAATGTCTTGGATACGACGAGTGCGCACTGGTGCCAAAGCCCGTTGGTGAGTTCTGACCGCGCCGCATCGTAGATCTCGCCGGCACGATAATGGATAGCTCCCTGGTGGAGGGCAATCTCCATCGTGACGGAGTCGCCGACAGATGTGCCGAAGAGCGATATGCTGTCGTTGTTACTATTCGTGCTTCTGAACCAGAACAGGAGCGAGTAGTCCTCCGCCTCGTTGCGGCTGAAGAGGGTAGGTTCGAGTAGCACCGGATCACCTTTGGTAGCGAGCGAGATACCCTGCGGCATCGTCCAGGTGAGACCCTGGGTATAGAGGGTGGCACCCGTGGCGAGGTCAGCCAGTTCTTCGCCCTTGCTCTCGTTCATCGGGTAGTAGTCCAGCAGTCCGTACTCGAATCCCGTCAGACGGCGCAGGTGGGTATTGCCGATCTCCGCCGGGCTAAGCGGCTTGGTCCAGAGACGTACCTCCATCATATTGCCGTGGTAGAACCGTGTACTGTCTATGCCCGCACCCACTACGATCGGCGATGCGTCGTTCTGCAACAACCACGACGTGTGGTCATCCTCGGTGATGTCCTTGGTGCCGGCATAAAACCGCACGCTTTTGTCGTGGAAATCGTGCACCATAATGACGCGGGTGAAATCGGTAGTGGATAGTTCGTCCATCGGCTTGGATATTTTGATGTCACGCACCTTACCATCATCGATTGCCGTGAGTTTGAGACGGTTGTCTGCCGTGAGGCTGAAGCAGAAATTGTATTTCTCGTCTCCGTGTGCCAGAAGCACCATTTCGCGGTTCTTCTCGGCGGGCTTGATGAGCATGTCGATAGTGAGATCCGTGATAGCCAGTTCGCGCTTGACCGTGCTGCGGGCATAATGTCCGCTCTGGCCGTCGAAATAGGGCGAGGTCGTCTGCGTGATTCCGGTGGTGTTGGTTACCCCGAGAACCTGGAAGTTGTTGTCCGCATCGAGCCAGTTGCCCGCTATCGGTTCGCTGAACCGGAGGGATATATTGTCCTCGAGGGTAAGGATGCCGTTGGCGGGCATTGCCTTTCCGAACAACACGGGCGGGCGTGTATCCTTGACGCCGCTGATGACGGGCGAGGCTTTGGTCACAAAGCCCGATCCATAGCGGCAATAGGACACCGCACGGAGGTCGTAGTTCAGTTCCTTCGGATCGCGCTCGCCATAGAAACGGAACGGCTCGATACGTCCGTTGACAATCATCGCCTTGTTGCCCGTAGCCAGATTATAGAGGCTGTCATCGGCGAAGAACGAACACTGGTTCACCCACGAGTCGTTGTTCTCGGTGGAGAGTTTGTATTGGAACTCGATATGATCGAAATTCTTGTGATGGATATCAAATCCGTCGATGGTGACAGGTAGATAATAGCCGATCGAGTCTCGCGGCGAAAGGGTGTTCATCACCCATTTGTCGCGCGGAGAGGTTATTTGTACGGGTGAAGCCTGCGGGATGAAATGCGCGG
This sequence comes from uncultured Bacteroidales bacterium, assembly GCA_900319645.1. Classification (GTDB taxonomy): domain Bacteria; phylum Bacteroidota; class Bacteroidia; order Bacteroidales; family Paludibacteraceae; genus Colicola. The sequence continues at coordinate 14,084 of ONPG01000031.1, read as the reverse complement.
AGAATTTCGCGAAAGTACGGATAGACGTGCAGGTGGTGGAAGCCAGTTTGATGGTCAGGTCCTCATAGTCATCCACGAGGCCGCGTTTCACCTGTATAGTCTTCACAATCGGCACGCCGGGTTCGAGGTAGAACGTGAGTGTCGAAGCCGAAGTGAGTGGGGCGCCGTCGATGAGGATAACCGCTCCGTCGGGGTTGGTCTGAGGCTCTACGGAAAGCGAGAAATACTGTCCTCTGGCGGGACGGCCGTCCGTATTGAGGTTGTCGTTCACGAGCGTCACTTTGAACACCGCCGCCTGGTCCGCCGGCACGTTGCTGACAGTGTAGCGGTCCATCGTGAGCTTCGGATTCTCGATAGGCTGCGTAGCATTACCGAGCACGAACTGGCCCGGGAAATACCACTTGGTGCGCACCTCGCCTTCGTACGGGCAGTGACTCGAACCGCCTTCCTGGAAGAAGATGAACGTGCCGAATTCTTCTTTCTTATTGGGCGATAGACCTAAATATATCTGCAGGGCACTACTGGTCTCATTTTTGAAAACGCTATCCACCGGAGCCCGATACACACTGACGGTCGTATTGGCGTAACTATCCGGCGCGATGGTAAAGCCGATCTTGCGAGAAATAGTATTGCCGGAATTAGTCACGGTGCCATCATACGAAATATCTGCTGTCGGCTCTACTTTCACTTTCCATGTCAGTCCCGGTACTTTGCCATCCACTTCCATTGCTTTTTTGGCATCCTCAACTTGATTAGCTTTATTATTATTCACTTTTTGTTCAATCAGTTTCTCTAATGCCTTGAGATAGGCGTCAGCGTTTTGCATCTTAGCACCGTCCCCGTCTCCTTTTCCTTTAATGATGTTGGCCAAATCGATTCCTGTATACCCGAAATTTCCTCCGGATGTCCAATCGGCGGCAAAGGACTCGTTATAAGAGATGCTCGTTCCTCCGCTGACGGAATAGGTATTGACGCGTTTGCCGGATTGAATAGCCACTACTTTCTCTTTCTCATTAGTAGCCAGAATAGCTGCCCAACGCAGAATTATCTGATTGAACAGTTTCACTTTGTCGGGTTCGTTATAGTCGCCGATATTCTTAGGCAGTATCTGTTGATACGACCCTTCCGTACCGATCTCGTCCTCGGTTTGGGCAAAGTTCAAATAGACGGCTCTACCTCTTGCATCCGCTATTTTTTGCGCCTCCACAGAGTCCTTTGCGTTGATGATGAGCGCATTGCGTTCACGGAACAATTTGGGCAGCAGTGTGTTCTCTATGTATCCTTGCGTATAGGCGAACTGTGTGCCCATCTGCGCCCCCAGTACCGTCTCTTTGGCGATGACGAAATGGTATCGCTTGCCGTCTGCATCTTCCGCAACCGCAATCTCTTTGATATAGCCTGCGTTGATAGCCGGACGGCGGAGGATATACGTGCTGTCGTCTATCACACGCACCGCGTGCACCGTACCATAGAGCACTTCCTGAGCGCAACCGACGAACACATCTCCGGGGGCGCCAATACAATCAAGTCCGGAACCGGTAGAGATATTCTCCGTCGTAGTATAGGTATAATTCGTCGTCTTGGTATAGGTACCGCCGAATACTATCGGGATATCGAAAGTGTATGTCTTACCAGCCGCCGTACTGATACCCGAATAAGTGCCGGCGGTAAGGATACCCACGGATTGATCATAAGCTGTACCCAGCGTATTAACCAGATTAGCACCTGCTTTCCAGGATATATTTATAGTAGAGGAGGCTTTGTATGTAGCGCCCTTCTCCAAGGTAGAGAAACTGCCGCTTCCCGGAGGATCGCGCAGCACATCGAGAATCCGGATATCCGCCTGTGCAGCACGTATATCCCCTTTCTCCACCATATTACCTGTCACAAATCCTCGTACCGCTTGGAAATTCGTGGAATACCCATCCCGCTCCACCGACAGATCCAGCGAGCGAAGGGCGTTCGTACCGGTTGCCTGCAGATTGAGGTTGTCCACCTCCACGGTGAAGAACATCTCGCCTTTCTCATCCAGCGGATACGAGGTGTTTTTGTTCTCCGTCTTGAATCCGTTGAACACCTTCAACTTACCACCGCTCAGACTCACTCGGTCGAGATCCTCCGCTAGATCGTTGTTATAGTAATAATTCTCATACACGCTGACGAGGAACTGATAGGTGCGTCCTTGCTGGAAGATAGGATAGCCGAAGAGGTACTTCATCTCACCGTTCGGATCTTTCTCGTACAGTTTGATGCTTTTCGTCTGGTTCACGAAACTGGAAACGTTCATTTTCTCTTCGCCGAATCCCTCCTGGGGCATGCCGTAGATGTGCTGTTTCACGCCAATCTGCATCGGAGTACGGTAGATACGGTCGAAGCGCGCGTTATAGGTAGCATGCCGGTTCAGCGAATCGGAGTGCAGACGTGTCAGGGGTGCTGATGTCAGATCGAACGAAGGCACTCCCGCTTGTACATCCAACAGCGAGGCATAGCCTTTCGCGGTGGCTTGCACCACTTTGTATTTCACCGGGAACAGATCCACGGCATACTCGCCTGTTTTGGTGTCCGGACGGATGATAATACGCTTTTGCTCATAGATAGCCTCCGTGTGTCCGCTGAGGTTGTCTATCGCGAACTGCATCGTGTCGCGCGTCAGATCGTCGGGGTCATGAACGATATGCGCCGTGTTGTCCCCCTCTAACATGAGTACAAGTTGCAGATCGTCGCCGAGGTTGTTCTTACCGAATCCCAAAGCAGGCGGCAGTTTCTGCTGGGCGATACCACCGGCAACGCGTCCTACCAGGCGCACCTTCGTCTGGTCGTAGAAGCGCACACCGTCCAGCGGTTTCACCAGCGAGAAGGCCGTGTCTTTACCCGTAACAAACAACCATCCCTCATTAAGGAAGGTATGTCCTGCTTTCGCTACACGCAGACGACACGGCATTGACTTGGGTATCGTCAATTCAAAACTACCGTCCGTGCCGCTGGTATAGACGTTGTTGCCCCGGCGGATTGTGTCGCCGTTGAGGATGAAACAAGCGCCGCTGACGGGTATCGTAGTCATATGATACAGCACGCGGCCGGTCAGACGGGTGCAACTTGTATTCACGAAATCCACGTTTTGAGCCACACACCGATTCGCAGCAAGAGAAATAACCGCCGAGTTGGTTTTGTTGTCATTATAGCTGAACTCGCCGTATTGTGAGGTTGCCGAGACGGTGTAAACCGTACCCTGACCATACTGCAGACTGTCAAAGAGGTACGCACCCGTAGCATCCGTAATGAGTGTCCGAAGGGTCTGACCGTTTGCCGAGAGGCTGACTTGCACGCCCGCCATAGAGGCATGATCCGTCTGAAGCACATGGCCGCTGATCTCGCCATACGGCGTGCGCCAACCTTCGGAGGTAGAGGTGTTCTCCGTCTTCTTGCCTTTACATTCATACCGCGCAACTACGGTGTATTCATAGTGTACACCCGGAGCAGCTGAGGTATCCACCACACTATTCTCCAAACCGCGATAGACAGAGACCGGTGTTTCGGTACTTCCTTTGCTTACACGATATACTTCGTACGCATCCACCGCCGCCGAAGAGGCAACCCATTGCAGGAGTACGCCGTGCTTCCATTCGCGCCGGGCATCGCCTTGCGACGCGGTGAATGAGGTAATGGTCGCTGCCTCGTTGAAATACAGGGACGGGCCCTTGATCGACACCGGCTCCTTCGAACCGCTATTCTGGAACTGCAAGTCTGAACTGGAAGGATCGATACGCACTTGGTACGAATAATTGGTACATGCCTGATTGGCTACATCCGCGAAACGCGCAGTCCACGATCCGTCTTTATTGCGACGGATACTATCCTGCGGCACAATCATCTCTATCGTCGCGTTATTCTCCTTCATCGTACGCATCAGTATCAGCTGTGCGCCTCTGTCCCATAGACATCTGCCACCTGACGAATAGGAATCAAAGTAAGTATTGAGACTGTCGTATAGTTGTTGCAACACCTGGTCTTGCAATTCCGCCCAGCGCCGCTCTGCTTTCATGCGGGCAAATGAAGTAAAACTTCTATCTTTGTAAGCAAGTGTGCTTAATTGCATTTTCGTATAGGGGGTGATGGAATAGGGATCATCCATGTTACTTATTATGATGGACCACCCGTTTCCATCTATTTCCTCCTCCACTTTGGTGCTCGCAAATACGAAAGGTTCCGGCGTAGTATGCCAATCGAGCCAAACCGTCTTGCCACCCACTTCCTTTTTACCCTTTGCCTCAGCATAGCAACTGTTCTCGGCGTTAATGGGCAAGGTAAAGACATTTTCACCCGCAGAAAGACTCTTTCGGCTCGCAGGGGATGTAGTGCAGAAATCCAAATACTCGCAATATTCCAGCACTTTTTCATTCACTTTAACGGTAAAGGTCACGGAGTCGAGCGATCCGGTAAAGTCCTTGTACTGAACATCCAAAGAGCAGTCTTTTTTTGCCACCGATTGTTTTTTTATCACCGCGTTGTCAATCTGGACATTGAAGTGTACTTTATGGTTTGTATCGAAATCCTTGTCTTTGGTATAATCGACTTGGCTTTGCGCCAACGGAGCCAGGTAATTCAGTTTGAGCAGTTTTTGGTATTTGACAAAAGGATTATTCTCTTTATACCAGTTGGCAACCGATATACGGCGGACGCGGTAATAGACGGGTGCCGACGGGTCAAGAAGTGTCTTGGCGGTCATTTTAATGTCCATCTTGCACATCGCCTCGCCGTCACTGTTACGCAGGACATAATTGTCCATTTTGAGCGTCTTGTAATAACCCGTCGTATCATTGGTTGTAGCGGCACCGCCACTCGCGCTGCGGGTATCATCCAGGTGCTCATACATCCCTTTACCCTGCTCCATCGGGATCATCGCGATGGTCTGCGCACTCGCAAAATCCTCATCCATGGCGCGTTGCACCTCGAAATAATCAGTGGGTACCAAATCTTCCGCCCAGGGATTGCTTATGGTCCATACCAGTTTATTCGTGCCGTTGTAACTTCCCTGCGCATCCAACTCCTGGGTGGCATCGAAAGTTTGAATCCGGTGATAGGCGGGGATATCCACCATGTTGGTCTTGCGCTGAACCGTAGTGGACACATCCGCGTTCGGCTGAACCGTGAACGTGGCATAGAAATTCCGCTGTAACGTGTCGGCTGTCGGAACAATAATGGCGCCCGAACGGTTGCTAATCAATATCGGATTGGGATTTTTCGAAGTCGTATATGACTTAGGCGTCTGATATACCACATACGGTACCGCCGCCTTGACATCACGAAGCGGAGAGCCCTCATTATCCATCATATAGATATACGGCGACTGCAATTCCGGAGCGATCATATCATCCGCGCCGTCCAAACGATCCGGGAAGCAGTACCAGAACTTTATGGCGGGATTGGTGGACTCGTCTTTCGCATCGTATTTATAGATGTATGCATCCACACCGGTATAGAACTGCTTGTTAGTCAGTTCTTGCGGCAGATACCAATCGAACTCCAAAAACACCACGCGCTTGTACTCGCCGTCCATCGATGCTTGAGCAGGCAACTCCACCGTCTGATAACCCGTACCCGAATCAATCTGCTTCGTGCCGCCATCCGAGGTCTTCGTCACCTTGATGGTTCCATGATACAACTTTACATCTACCGTACTGGGGGTGTTTTTGTTGTCTGTATTCTGCGTATCCGTGCTACGGATATACACAAAATGGGTCACCCCACTCGTACTGGTCTGGGCATAGTTGCTGTAATACCAAACCGTCGATCCGCTACCTAAACGATAGTTGTTCACACGGCCATAAGCCCAGATAGGAATCTTGAAATGAACCACACCGTTCCCCTTGGGCATAACGCTGTAGTTCTGCGCTTCTTCCAGAAAACTGTTCGTCGCAAACGAATGACCTGTGAATAAAAGAAGCAGTCCTGTAATGACTGTCAAGCGAATAAATAAATGTTTCATATCTATTGGTTTTTTATTATCTTGCGTTAATTCCGATTTTCCGGCAATTTAAATCATCCGCAAAGATACAAAAACTTTCGCGTGTGTGCAAGAGTAAAGTGCAAAAATTTACTTAAAGTCGCTTAAAACAGTCTTTTTTTTACGCAAAGTGGATTCCTTACCCGGCCTGAGTGCCAATTTTTGCACATTCGTCAATATTTACACATCAATATTTACACATCTTATTCATTACTTACATTCACATACGTGTGTGTTCATAATGATATATAACTGCTGGTCTTCTGGCAGCAATTATATATAACTGCTGGTCTTCTGGCAGCCCGATCCCCGTTTTTGATTTGTAAGATTTTAAGTTTCCCAGTTGCAGGTTTTTTATAAATAGACAAATAATTTTCGGTCATAAAAATATCAAAAAAGAAATAATTTAGAAAAAAACCTATAAAACCCTTTTGTGTGCTTTAGCGCCTTGCGCTTCGCATGATTAGCCGTTAAAATCCGCCTGTGAGCAAGCTCCCGGACTGATTTTATCCGCTAATCCTGCACTCTGCGAGTAAAGCCCACAAAAGACATAAACATACAAAACATTTTCAGTTATGGTATAACAAAAATTGTATCATTGCACGTAGTGCCTTTTCCTATAAGATGCAATACAAAACCGAACATCCATAACGGAATGATGTTGCCTATTGCACGTTCTACATCATCCTTCACAATAAAACCTTTCCCTTGCGGAACCGAGGCGATTTGAGCTTGCCCCTTTTTCCGACCGCCAACCTCAAAGACATATTCTTCCACCTCAAAATCTGCTACTTTGGAAGATGAGATAAAATATCTCTCTTGCAGCCAGGCAAAGAATATCGTTTCGCGAATATTGCCAATATCCGCGTTATTAGGCGAGAGAGCGTAAGCAAAATTAGGGTTTTGGAGGTAAATCTTTTCGACTTTTTCCAAAATCTTCATACCGGCTACTTTCTCGCGTAAGGTAGAAATCAGTCCTGCTTTCTCTAAGTACAACATGTATTGCGGCAAGGTATTACGTCGAATATCCAAATCTGCGGCTAACTTTGAGTAGTTCGGTTTGAAGGGCACACTTTGGGAGAGCACATACATCAGTTTACGCAATTTTTGGACCGAAGCGATTTCCATCTCTGCAAAAACAGGGATATCCACTTCTATCGTTTGTTTGATTATTCCTTGTAATCTGAGGTTATAATGATCTTCTTGGAAGAACGGGAAATAGCCTTCATGCAAATACTGCGAGAATAACTGCAAAGGACGTAGATCTTTGTAAGGGAATTGTACTTTGCCTGCCAAAATATCTTCCAAACTATATGCCGGAAGATTCAAACCTTGCGAGATATTGACGTACTCACGGAACGAAAGGCCGGGCAGTTTGTACTCGATTTTTCTGCGTGAAAGATCCGCTCCGCCTTTCTCCAAGTCCAAGATAGAAGAACCTGTATAAACCACGTGCAGTTCCGGAAACTTATCATAGATATTTTTGATTTCCTGTGACCATCCTTTGTATTTATGGATTTCGTCTATGTAGAGATATTTGCCGCCCTGCTGATAGAACTGTTGCGCCAAACCGACTAAGGTGTTTCGAGAAAAAAATAGATCGTCAGCGGTCACATACAATGAAGATGGTATAACATCGGTCAGCTTTATGTGCTGTAAAAGCAGCGTGGTTTTTCCCACGCCTCGAGTTCCTAAAATGGCAATCAAGCGGCTATTCCAGTCGATTTCGTTGTGCAGATAGCGAACAAAGCGCGTATCTACTCTGTCGATTAAGTCTCTGAAGGACAATAACAATTCTTCCATAGTGTTGTACTTTTAAAAATCGCTGCAAAGGTACTACTTTTTTTTGAATTGCGCAATAGAGTGAGCAATTTTTATGCATTTTTGCACGTTTAAGTGCGCATTTTGGTGAGTTTCTACACGATTTGAAGGAAGAAAGGTATATGATTTTTTACCTTTTGAGTACTTACGTTCAGGCATCGTACGGTCACGTACGGGATGCTAACGTAATGCGAACGACATAGCCTCGAGATACCCACGAGAATGGTTAACGGAGCACTAAGAATGACTAAGAACAACTAACGATTTTAGGCGCAATCAGGCGCGAATTAATGAAAATTTACCATGTCAGTTTTGTCAGTTCTGTCAGTTTGGAGAATGAAACTGACAGAACTGACAAAACTGACAGAACAAAAAATGTACGTGAGACTATGAGACTTTGAGACAGCCGATTGTCGGAATAGGATTCTTAGCCGCGAGGGCACGATTATTTCCGGTGAAACAGACGAAGAAAGAACCTGCCTGCTCGGTAGCGGAGCAAGCAGGAGTCCGATATATCGAATTATCGGGGGATTGAGAGAGCCAAAGAGTTCTTATTCCTTTACTCCTTCGAAAGCATCAACTATCTTGATTTTTATATCTTCGAAGGAATCCACTATTTTCACTTTGACATCTTCAAAATGCTCAACTATTTTCACTTTGCCGCATGAGTCCTCAAAGGCATCCACAATTTTGATATCTGCGTCTTCAAAGGCATCTACGATTTTGACTTTGATGTCCTCAAACGAATCCACAATCTTTACCTTTCCGTACAGATTGTAGGTCTTGCCGTCTTTGGTAATCGTGCAGTTATTTTTGTCAATTTTGACATCAGAAGCGATTGTACTAATAGTAATTGTTACACAGGTAAAAAAGAATAATAGCCGTTTCATAAGTTTACAATTTTAGTTACCAATCTATTACTTCTGCGTAATCTTCAAAATTTATGCCAGAAGTGCGTTTTTCAATATAATCATGGAGCGATATGTCTTGAGGAGGAGCATAGTCTATCCAATGCACCATAAGTCTGCATTCGCAAAAAGAATCACGCACCTTTAAACAATAATGGTATGGCCGAAACTTCCTCTCTGCCAGCCATTCTTCCTGCGAAAGGCCATTATTAGGGACAAAACACTCTTCATCCAATTTGAAATACGTACCTTTCGGAAATGATTCGGGATAACCCGCAAGCAGATGTTCTGTCAAATCATGTTTTGTGCCGGCTAACAGTCCTCCGTAGATATTGTGAAACTCGAATGATGTAAGAAATATTTTCTTATTATCCGCAAATTTTATATAAGATTCATTCATTCCAGTAACGGGTTTTAAGGTAGTCTAACAAGTCGGAGTATTTATCATTTCCTTCAAGCGGCGCAAGAAGTTCCTGCGGATCGATAATATGAAAATGCGTTTTACCTATTTCAGACAAAGAATCCTTAAACGAAAGGGCATCTTCGCACATTTCTGTATTTCCAACCGGACACACCACAATATGTTGATAATAATCCGCGTCAAATGGATGCGTTTCAATAATTTGCTCCATAAGCAATGACTGACGTGCTAATTCATAATGAGGATCCCAATAATAACTATCTTGCCACTCTTTGAGATGAGATTTTTCTGCATTTATCTTGCCAAGATATCGTTCTTCTACGATCGACTTCTTGATTTTCTTGTCATCTGTTTTTTCGTAAGCTTCTGTGTATTTCCATTCTATCGGAATAAGTACATGCTTTCCGTCCTTGTCTTTAGCATAAACGAAGGCATCAACAGATGTGCAATTCGCTCCGCGCTTATTACATCGTTCATTGAGAAGCGTCTTGTTTTCATAAGTAAACTCAAAGGAGATGTACGAAGGAGTTTTGTATGGAAATTCCTCCATAATACAGAATTGTTCATCTATCGGGGATGGTAATATCTCCGTTATTTCCGGCAGTATGACTTGAATAATCTTAAGCACGGCATCCTGATCTGCACGAATGGCAAACAGATGGTTTAGACAGTGGATTTGAGAAGATAGAACATGCCCGTTCGGGAAATAGTGTTCCTCGCTTTGCCGCCACCACTCAATGTCATTAAGTTCAAAATACGAAAGTGCAGCTTGTCTTATGGGTTTAAATAGGTTTTTGCTGCTTTCCGAATGGCGAATGATTTTTGAAGATGGTCGCCATGATTTTGTTTCTTTGATGAAAAATAACTCTCCGTCTGCGCCATCAAAGACGTCGGACTTACTTCTCATCAATCTTCTTTGGCGACTTTCTTGTTGCGTTTGGTACTTTGTTTGCGGATATTTATTATATTCTTTTTGCATAATATTAAAGTGTTTGATGTGTAAACTTAGTCGGTATAGCAAATTTGCCTTCATTTAGGATGGTAATGACCTCTTCTTTCCGTTGCTCAATCATAGAATGAAGCGCATTTGTCAAAAATACACCATTTATTTGTTTGCATTTATTTTGTTCTTGCATTTCGTATAAATGATTAAATGATCTATAAACCGATGTATTAGGAATAACGATGTTATGTGTCATTATGTCAGCCATTACATTTACATAAAACATTAATTCAGAGATGATGCCGACTTTCTTATTTGTAGGAAGTTTTAACTCGTAGATATTCAACACACCATCTTTTATACTCCATATATCTAAAAAACTACTTGGGGTCAAAGACAAGTCATCACATACTTTTCCATTGAAAAGATGTACCGGTAATTGGTGGTCCAAGGCATCAAAGTTCTCTTTCTCTTTTAGACAAAACTCTCTTTCCAATTTCGCTTCTGCATGGCCAGCATCTTTGTCCGCTTCTTTCAACGGAACATTTACCACTAATTTATTGGCTTTGAATGTTTCTATCTCCCGATTAAAATCTTTTACTTCAGCCCAAGGATATATTTCTGTGAACTTCATTACTCGATAGAGGAATCTATTGTAATGTTCATTATTTGCAGGCAATTCTTTTGTTTGCTTTTGGATGATTACATTTTGAATATCAGGAATCCATGCTTTAAGACAAATAGCCCATCCTTCAAATGCCGCATCGTCTGTTTGCATATTAGATGTCAACCCTTCCATTGAAAGACTGATGGTTAGCACTTTCCCTTCTATTGAGAAATCAAGATGTTTAGGAAGTCTAAAATTCCGATTCTTACTTTTGAGTAAATCTAAAATATTGTCCTTATTCATATCATTATAAATTTAAAATTTCTATTGCTTGTTTTACCTGTATGTCTGTTAGTCCCACTTTGGGATTAACCAATACTGCATGTGCCTGCAAATCTTTTGGCATTGGCAGATCATCCAAAATAACATAGTTGGCGTTTATGTTATAAGATTTCAACCAGTGTGCTATTTCCTCACTACGCGGAGAGCCATTCATTTCTTGCTCCAACCGTTCCATTCCTTTCTCCAGTATCAGTTTATCTACCACATGCAATGACGTCATGCCTATTATTTCTCCATGCAGACCTCGCTCTTTCCATAATTCCTGTAACTTTGCCAAGCCCAAGTATCTCCAGGAAGAAGTAACCACAATCTTGGCTCCGGTTGCATCCACTATGCGATTCATACAATCTATAGTTTGCGGGTCAAAGAGGTCAAGGCCTTTTTCATCTTGCGCAGACTCGTTATTTCGATACAGATGAGCCGCAAACTTACTACTATTCAGCACACCATCGAAATCAAGAAAAACGAGTTTGTCGTCTTCTGTTAATCTGTCAGTACATGCTTCTTCCGCATCATTCATTCTCTCATAGATGATTCCCCATGCGTCAGCTATCAATTGATTTACCTTTTCTTTATTTAGGCGACGCAACACCAGATGCTCAATATTCTCCCGATGTAGTTCTACTGCCATTTCCTTTGATGCGGAATCACGGTTTGCAGAGCGTTGGAGATATTTTATTGTTCTTTGCAGGGTTCTTTCTCCTTGTTTCGCAAGTTCCGTTTCGTTCTCTCCAAAGTACACGCGAAGCGCATCAGTTGGAAGGTTTTCGAAGGTATGCGTTTTATCTACTGAACTGACGAACATCTCCATGAGCGTACCTGATATGGTATCCGCTTCTTCATTCATGTGAAGTGCTACTGCCTGCTTGAGCATTTCGGCAATAATGTCTTGCACATGTTCTTCCTTAACCTTGTTTCCAACTCTCTCCAAATAGAGCGCCAAATTTGAGTCATAATAGACTGTAATCTGTCCTTTCATTTTGTTACGTTTTTAAATTATACAATACAGGCATATTATTCGCCTTTATTATATATATACGTAACAAGGGGGGTAAATATATAAAACTTTAGTCGTTTTCCAAATAAATGATAATAGATTCTTAAAAAACGTGCAGTTTTTGGTCGATAACTACAGCCGAACTGGAGATGGAATTGGCTCTATGTTTCCCAAAGTGATTGAATGCACCGTCTCGGAGAGGGGACGGTATTTTGTATTTACCGCTTGTCTGGTGTTTTATGCCATAGGCGGTGTATTGGTTGTTATTTTTAATCGCCCATATATGGTCGATACATTGCTCCGGTTTTAACGTCTCGGAGAGGGGACGGTATTTATTTTTCGTTATCTTCTAATAATATATTTTGCAATTCGCGTTCGAGTTGCTCGCGATCTGGCAAATAAAGCTGGTAACGGCTGACAAAAAGTTGGTTAGAGATTCCATGCAACGCATATTCCATAAGCAATTTAAGTTGGTTAGAGATTCCATGCAACGCATATTCCATAAGCAATTTATCTTTCTCCGAACCAAGAATAATACCAATTGGCGGATTATCTCCTTCCGTATTTCAAAATCTCGAAATAATGACTCCAGCTCAATAAGTGAGACGGCGTCTCACCTTTTGCGAAAGTATAGTAGAACTTCCTGATATAGAGCAGGTTACATTACTTTAGGACTCTGTTCGTTCATGTCTTTGCAACTTTAGGCTGCAAAGTTACACAAAAAAAATGACATACGCAAATTTGTATGCCATTTTCTTTTGCATTTATGTTATTTCGTTCAGTTTGCAGTTTAGTTTGCAGTTTAGTTCTTGACTACTTTGCAGGCGACGCCTTTGTAGCCGGCGACATAGACCATATAGACGCCGGAAGGAAGGGAACGCATACTGAAATGGGTGTTGGAACGAAAATCTCGAAATCTCGAGCCAATACCCCCGATTTGGACTTTAAAAATTGTCTGAAATGTTAAAATTTGTCTAAAAACGTAAAAAAATGTCTAAATACTTGCGTATGTCTGAAAAAATATGTAATTTTGTAGCCGATATTGAGTTATTGTATGCAGTTCGATATGTTCGAATATATAAAATCAACTAAACTAACCATTTAAACGATTTAAATTATGAAAAAGTTTTTTACTTTTTTGGCCGCCGCGCTTCTGAGCGCAGGTCTGTTTGCCGAGAGCACGGTGACAATCAACAAGTCTGCCGATGTTCAATTGTCTTTTGCCCAGGATACCGTTTCGCTGAGCTTCGACAATGGATTAATCACCACCTCTGCCGAGGATAAGACGATTCTCGTAACCGCTATTGACAATAACACGCACAAATATAGTGTTGCGCTGGGTATCCAAACCGAGAATATCATTGGCGAGTACACCGAGGTGAATCTCATCCCGGAATCCTCCATCATCATGAAGGAAAACGCGGAACTCGTTCATTTCCGTACCGCCCAGATCAAGATCGTTGCAGGCAACGGCGATGGCGATTATCGAGTAGATGCTGAGCTCCTTGGCGACGACGGTGTCGCCTACAAAGTGGTCATCTATGTGCCGTTAGTTCAAGCAACCGTTACGAAGAGCTTCGACAACGGATCCATCATCACCTCTGCCGAGGATAAGACGATTCTCGTAACCGCTATTGACAATAACACGCACAAATATAGTGTTGCGCTGGGAATCCAATCCGAGAATATCGTCGGCGAGTACACCGAGAAGGATCTTATCTATGCTTCCTCCGTCATCATGAAGGAAAACGGAGAGCTCGTTCATATCCTTGGTGCCCATATCAAGATCGTTGCAGGTAACGGCAATGGCGATTATCAAGTAGAAGCCGAACTTCTTGGCGACGACTTTGTACTCTATGATCTTTCCATCTATGTGAAGGCCGTTCAAGCAATCGTTACGAAGAGCTTCGACAATGGATCCATCATCACCTCTGCCGAGGATGAGGCTATTCTGGTAAGTGCTGTTGACACTGAGACTCACAAATATAGTGTTGCGCTGGGAATCCAATCCAAGGAGATCGTCGGCGAGTACACCGAGAAG
>ONPG01000012.1 GCA_900319645.1 uncultured Bacteroidales bacterium | reverse complement strand
CAGATGAACCCGCAGAGGTTAGCAACGAAAAGGTTGATGCCGGGATATTTCAGAGTGCAGCGAGATATAGAGATAGCGGGACAGAAATATAGCGGAATTGGGAATATAGGCATTTTGCAGGCAGAGAAGTTCTCGCCGGTACATGTACGGAGGATTTGGGTGGAAGATGCTGAGCAGCATGGAGACGCGACACGGCTACGCGAGTATATGAACGGATGTGTGCTGGCGGCTCGTAAAGGGGTAGTGATGGTGTCGCCGTTCATTAGCCCGAAAGAGAAGGAGGTATTGGAGGTGTTGCTGCGCGAGAAACATACCATTATTTATATAGCGGATAATGGATTTGGCGAGTATTACAAACCTGCAGAGGGATTGTTTGAGGCGGTCGCAGAGGGAAGGATGTTGATACTATCGCCGTGGCAGCATGATCCGGACAAGCCTCATGTGACCAGAGCTGAGTGTGTGGCGATGAATAAAATGGCAGAGGGAATATGCGAGGCATTGAACAAACCCGCATAAAATTCGGGACTAATAGACGAAGGACAAATCCTATACAACAAAACAATGTAAAACAAAATAAAAAGCAAAACAAATAAAACAAAAGCAAAACAATAACTAACAACAATATTAACCAATTTAATTCATTTAACCTATGGCTAAAATTATTACATTGGGCGAGATTATGCTTCGCCTGAGTCCTGAAGGACAAGATCGTTTCATTCAGTCTGATCATTTCCGTATCATCCCTGGTGGTGGTGAGGCTAACGTGGCTATTTCGTGCGCCAACTACGGTCACGAGGCTTATCTCGTTACCAAACTGCCGAAGCACGAGATCGGTCAGATTGCCGTTAACTCGCTGCGTCGTTACGGCGTGAAGGACGATTACATCGTTCGTGGCGGTGACCGCATAGGTCTGTATTACTGCGAGACCGGTGCTTCGATGCGTCCGTCGAAAGTTATCTACGACCGTGCCCACAGCGCCATCGCTGAGGCTGATCCGAAGGACTTTGACTTCGACAAGATCATGGAAGGTGCAGCATGGTTCCACTGGAGCGGCATCACTCCGGCTATCTCGGACAAGGCTGCTGAGATCACGAAACTGGCTTGCGAGGCTGCCAAGCGTCACGGCGTAACCGTTTCGGTGGACCTGAACTTCCGTAAGAAACTGTGGACCAGCGAGAAAGCTATCTCGATCATGCGTCCGCTGATGAAGTACGTCGATGTATGTATCGGTAACGAGGAAGATGCAGAGCTCTGTCTCGGCTTCAAGCCCGATGCAGATGTAGAAGGCGGCGAGACCAACGCTGAGGGCTACAAGGGTATCTTCGAGCAGATGATGAAAGAGTTCGGCTTCAAGTATGTTGTTTCGACGCTTCGCGAGAGCTTCAGCGCTACGTTCAACGGCTGGAAGGCAATGATCTACAACGGCAAGGAGTTCTACCAGAGCAAGCGTTATGAGATCAACCCGATCATCGACCGCGTGGGTGGTGGTGACAGCTTCTCCGGCGGTCTGATCCACGGTATGCTCAAATACCCGGACAACCAAGGTGCAGCGCTTGAGTTCGCAGTTGCTGCTTCGGCTCTGAAGCACACCATTAACGGCGACTACAACCTCGTAAGCGAAGATGAGGTTCTGAGCCTTGCAGGTGGAAATGCTAATGGACGAGTTCAACGCTAAAAAGGAATAAATTATGAAAAAGTTATTTTTTTTGATGTGCTTATTCGGTGTTCTCTTATTGGTTGGATGCAAAAGTGGGCATACTACCAATTTGAGTACTTACGGAAAAGTGCAAAATGCAGAAGGAGTAAATCTTCAAGGAATAGCTATCATTACCAAAGTGGATGGCTTTCCTAAAGTAGATACAGTATATTCGGATGAGGAAGGAGTTTTCTTTTCTAAAATAAACAAAATTGCTTATCCTATTCCTAATGTTACTGTGACAGCTTTTGACCCACAGGGTGTATATCAACAACAATCTAAGACACCACATTATATGTATGAATGTGGAGTAGGTTTTGTTCCTGAGAATGATTGTGCGTTCCCATCAGAAGAAGTGCTGTTCATATTAAATAAATAATTCAATCGCAAATTATAATAAAATGGCTAAGTTTGATAAATTTCAGGTGATGGCGAAGATTGCCGCTGCACCGATGGTACCTGTGTTCTATCACAAGGACGTGGAAGTTTGTAAGAACGTGATTAAGGCTTGCTACGAAGGCGGCGTACGTGCGTTCGAGTTTACCAACCGTGGCGATTTCGCACACGAGGTATTCGGCGAACTGAGCAAGTGGGTAGCTAAAGAGTGCCCGGAGTTGGCACTTGGTATCGGTAGCGTTGTGGACGCTCCGACAGCAGCTCTGTACTTGCAGTTGGGCGCTAACTTCGTGGTTGGTCCGTTGTTCAACAAAGACATCGCGGTTGTCTGCAACCGTCGTTGCGTGACTTACTGTCCGGGTTGCTTGACACCGAGCGAGATTGGTCTGGCACAGGAGGTTGGTTGCGACTTCACAAAGGTCTTCCCGGGCGACGTTGTTGGTCCGAACCTCGTGAAGGGTCTGATGGCTCCGATGCCGTGGTCGAAGATCATGGTTACCGGCGGTGTAGCTCCGGAGAAAGAGAACCTCGAGAAATGGTTCGCAGCTGGTGTTTACTGCGTCGGCATGGGCAGCAAGCTCTTCCCGAGCGACAAGGTAAAAGCCGGCGACTGGAAGTACGTTACCGACAAGTGCAAAGAGTGCTTCGAGATCATTGCAGCATGCCGGAAGTAATTAATAATGAATAATTAATAATGAATATCTATGAATGACGTAAAAAAAGCTGTCATGACCAACTGGCGTTGGGTCATGTGTGCGATGCTTTTCTTCGCCACCACGGTTAACTACATGGACCGTCAGGTTCTGTCGTTGACCTTCAAAGAGTTTATTCAGCCTGAGTTCCACTGGACCGATGCCGATTATGGAAAAATCACGGGTGTCTTCTCGATAGCGTACGCTATCTTCTGCCTTTTCGCCGGAAAATTCATCGACTGGATGGGTACGAAAAAAGGTTACCTGATCGCAATCATTGTATGGTCGTTGGGCGCCGTTCTGCACGCAGGCTGCGGCTGGGTAACGGAGAATATCGTCGGTGTGGCTGACAAAGCAGCTCTGTTGGAGGCAACAGGTGCTCTTGCCAGCAGTATTTCTATGGTCAGTGTGTGGTTGTTCCTTGCTTGCCGTCTGATCTTAGGTCTCGGAGAAGCGGGTAACTTCCCTGCTGCTATCAAGGTGACCGCAGAGTATTTCCCGAAGAAAGACCGTGCGTTCGCTACCGCTCTGTTCAATGCAGGTGCATCGGTGGGTGCGCTGGCAGCTCCGGCTACTATTCCTTTGCTGGCAAAGAACCTTGGCTGGGAGTGGGCGTTTATCATCATCGGTGCGCTGGGCTTCCTTTGGGCTGGTATCTGGATCTTTGTCTATGACAAACCGGAGGAGTCCGCTCATGTGAACGAGGCAGAGCTCGAGTATATCCACCAAGATGAGACCGCTGACGCTCAAAGTCAAGAGACCGCTTCGCTCAAAGAAAAAAGCGAGAAGCAGATGTCGTTTGGCGAGGCTTTCAAGCACAAACAAACTTGGTCGTTTGCGTTTGGTAAGTTTATGACCGACGGCGTTTGGTGGTTCTTCTTGTTCTGGGCTCCGGCTTATTTCCAGGATCAGTTTGGAATTAAGGCTTCCGATCCGCAAGGTATCGCATTGATTTTCACTCTGTATGCGATTGTGACGGTGGTATCGCTGTTCGGTGGTTATCTGCCGAAGATCTTCGTAGAGAAGAAAGGTATGGAACCGTACGCAGGTCGTATGCGTGCGATGTTGATCTTTGCTTTCTTCCCGATTTTTGCGCTGTTTGCACAACCGCTGGGTGGTATCTATGGTCCTTGGGCGGTAGCTATCATCATCGGTATCGTGGGAGCCGCTCACCAGAGCTGGAGTGCGAATATCTTCTCGACCACGGGTGATATGTTCCCTAAATCGGCTGTGGCTACTATTACGGGTATCGGTGCGATGGCCGGTGGTATCGGTTCGTACCTAATCAACCGTGGCTCAGGTGTGCTCTTCACCTATGCTGAGGGACAGGGTGACTTGTTCACCTTCGCAGGCTTCTCCGGCAAACCGGCAGCATACATGATTGTGTTCTGCATCTGCGCGGTGGCTTACCTGATCGGATGGAGCGTAATGAAGGCGCTTGTACCGAAATACGAGCCGGTAGTGGTAAAATAATCGGACAAAACGTCTTAATATTGAAAAAATTGTGTACTTTTTTCGCAAAGTGCACAATTTTTTTGTATATATCAAAAAAATGTTGTACCTTTGCACTCGGATTTAGAACAAATCTATCAACTCAAAACTAATTTATATGAAAAAGTTTCAAATTCTTTTGGCGGCTTTGGTAGCCGTAGTAATGACCAGTTGCTTCAAGACGGAAGCAACCGTAGATGTCACAGTAACTAAAGCAGGTCAGCCTCAGGCCGGAGTCGATGTCTATAAGGCGGTGGCGCACGGCGATATCGGAGGTGGGTATTACAAGGAAAATTACAAGGAAGCTCCTGTCAAGACCAACGCAGCAGGTGTCGCTCATTTTGAGCTCAAATCGCCGGATGATTTTGCTCCGAGCAGTGTGGGTGCCAACGAAGCGATTACCGTTTTCTTCGCGGTTTTTGATGCCTCTGAACGGTGTCTCGCTTACAAGGCTCTCCAGGTGAAAACGGGTGAGAAAAACAAACCGGTTACCTTGGAACTCACTGAATCGAATGAGTAATAAAGTGTATAGTATTAACTCAATAAAACAACAATCATTATGAAAAAGTTTTTTGTAGCAATGATGGCGCTTTGCGCTGTAACCATGGGTTTCACTTCGTGTAATAAGAAAGCAGACCCGTTAACCCAACCGATTGCAGGTCACACTTACCGTTGCACCGTTACCGAAGAAGGTGTGACAGGTTATACCCAATTCACGTTCCATACCAACTTCAAATGTACCTTTGAAAGTTTGGTTCCGCCGGCAACGGAGACCAAAAAACAAGATCTTTTGGTGTGGGATATGACGGGCAAAGATATCTGTATCAAGGGAGCCAGCAATACGAATATGGCCGGAGAGGAAATCTATCACGGCATCTATAATGCAGAGAAGAATTCGATAGCTATCACGATAACCGCTATGCCGGAACAAGAGGCTATGACTTTTGTATTGTATGAGTAAACAACCAATAATACAACTATTATGAAAAAGATTATTTTTGCGTTGATGGCCTGCGTGGCTATGTTCGGTTTCACCGCTTGTTCCTCCACTGTAACGTTGGAGCGTTTGTACACTGTTACTCCTGACGAGAATGGTCAGGGCGAATCAGTAATAAACAATTATGCAGTCTTTGCATATCCGACCATTGAGAAGAAAATCAATGAAATCGCCAAGCAGAAACTGGAGCCGGGTACGGCTTATTTCTCCGTAACAGGTACTGTCTCGCAGTGTGACAATAAATGCAAAGCTGCGATCAATGCTGCCATGGACGAGATTGAGGCAGCGGAAGGTTACGGTCAAGGATTCCGCGAACTGAAGGGTGTACGTGTTAAACTGATGTACCGCAATACGGACAAGAAGCCTAACGTAGATGAGGAGATCTGGTATAGAGATTTCAAATAATTTGGTCAGGTTCACTATGGGTATGCGCGGTTGGTTCCGCGCATACTCACTAATCTATTTTACTCCTTAAAAATGAAGAATTTCTTTCGGAATTTGTGGTTTGAATATCGCTCGGAGTTGTACTTCGGCCTTATTCTCTCAGTCATGACGGTGTTGAGTTATTGGCTGGGTGCTTTTATTCCCGAGGATATCTTCGAGCGGTTTATCAACCCCATCCAGTATGTCGCTACTGTCACGGTCTGTTTCTATGGAGCTTGGGCGGTCTATCGCCATAGCGAAGGAATAGTAATCCGCAAGTCGTGGGCTACGACGCTATTTATATGGGGCTGGATTGATGTGGTTCTGATGGTTGTGCGTTACGTGTTTCATATTACTGCCGTTGGAGGCACACCGGATGATCCGCTCTTCAACGCTTCGGTCTCCGTGGGCAATATCCTGGCGTGGCTGCTTTATATCTATCCGTCCCAGATCCTTCGGCCCGGATGGCTCAACTGGTGGCGAGCAGGTCTTTGTATTACGCCGATGGTTCTGCTGACGGTCGTGGATTATTTCCTGCCGGCTAACTTGTTGCCGCTGATACTTGGTTTTCCGCTGTTTATCTTCCTCCTTCTTTGTTCGCACGTGCGTAAGTACAAACAGTGGTGTGAGGACAACTTTTCTACGATGGATAATATCGGTGCGCAGTGGATTGTACGCTATCTGACGATGCTTTTCCTCCTGGGACTCTCGTTCTATTTTATCTGTGTTTGGTTTGTGCCTAACCGGATGTTCACCCAGCAGTGGCTTCTTCTCTTGATACTCGCTTATAGTACCGAGCAGATCATCTTCCGTCCCGATCCGTGGAGCGAGGTACAACGAGGTGTGTTGCCACATGCTGAAATCTCAAACGATGAATCGGAGTCTTTCTATCTGCCTAAAAATGCAGAGGAGCAAAAGGCGATACTCGAGAAGTGGTTCGAGGACGATAAACCGTATCTCAATCCGGATTTCCGGATGCAGGATCTGCGTCAGATTCTGCCGCTGAATCGAACCTATCTGAGCAAACTCATTAACGCCGAATACGGCTGCTCGTTCTATCAGCTCGTCAGCCATTACCGTGTGGAGGAAGCCAAACGGCTCCTGACCGTCAATCCGACATTGAGAATAACGGATGTTGCCGTCCAAACCGGCTTCTCCTCATCTACGGTTTTCTCGCGTATATTCTTCCGCGAGACAGGACTTAATCCCAGCGAATGGGCTCTCCAACAGAGCCATTCGGAGTCGGAAGCCTAAACTTCCGACTCTCTTTATTCCACCACCTCGGCGTCGGGAATATTATCCTTGTCGTTGGTGTTGTTGCTGTCAGCCGGCGGCATAATCAGCAGAAGGATAATATACAGAATCAATCCCGGGAAACAGGTGGAGAACACAGCCAGTACTGCATATATCACGCGTACCAGAGTGGGGTCAACCTCAAAATAATCGGCGAGTCCGCCGCAAACGCCTGCCAAAATCTTGTTGGTAGAGCGGGTTAGTTTCTTTTGTGCCATAAAATTATTTACGATTTGACGATTTACGATGTACGATTTATTTACGATTTAAATTAATTGACGATTTTTCAAGATCACGAGCTTGTTCATGATTTGACTACAAAAACTGTACCAAAGCCAGGGCTGTCATCGCTTCGACTACCGGCACGGCCCGTACTGCCACACACGCGTCATGGCGTCCGATCTTGATAGTTTGGTCGCCTGAAGCGCATTGTGCAAGGGCTTTGGGCGTAGTGGGCGTGGGTTTGAAGACGCAACGGAAAGTGATGTCTGTGCCATCGGCTATACCTCCGGCTATCCCGCCGCTGATCTGATTGATAACCGAACCCGGTTGGTCCACACCGCCGAACCCCGTGCCGTACTCAAACCCTTTGCAGGCGTTGATACTCATGACGGCGAAAGCCAATTCGGCTTGCAGTTTGTGGAAAATCGGTTCGCCGGTTTCGGCAGGGATACCGCTGATTACGCACTCCACGATACCGCCTATCGAGTCGCCCTCGCTGCGGTAAGCGCGTATCACTTCGTCAAAGCGTGCCGGGTCTGTCTCTGAACCCACCTGGGTCAGACGGGCGTGGATAGCAATCCCTTTGGCGGAGAGTTGCTGTTTGGCTATGCAACCCGCTACCACGCGTGCGGCTGTCTCACGGGCTGAAGCCCTACCGCCTCCGCGCCAATCGCGAATACCGTATTTCTGCTCATACACTTTGTCGGCGTGTCCGGGACGGTAACTGTGCTTGAGCCATTCGTAGTCCTCCGGTCGGGCGTCTTTGTTTCTTATGATAAAAGCAATCGGCGTGCCAAGGGTAATCAAATCCTTTGTCCCTTGTCCTTGGTCCTTTGTCCCTTTGTCCCTTTCTATGACTCCGCTGAGCCATTCCACTTCGTCAGGCTCACGCACCGCCCGCGCCGACACTCCCGCACTCCTCCCTTTTCTTCGCTCTAACTCCTTGCGAATCAGGTTGAGATCTATGTGCAAACCGGCCGGTACTCCGTCCAACACACCACCGATAGCAAGGCCGTGCGATTCGCCAAAAGAGGTGAAACTAAACTTGTTCCCAAACGTGTTATTGTCCATGACTACGAAAAATTTCAGGCAAAAGTACAAAAAAGTTTGCACATATGCAAAAAAATGTGTAACTTTGTAGCGAATTTAATAATCTGGCACACTTTGTGCCCTAATCAACATGTCTTTAAACATGACTAAAATGAAAAAAATACTGTCTTTTGTCCTTTGTACATTGTACATTGTTCCTTTGTCCTTTTCCCTTATGGCACAGCAGTTGCCTGATCCGCATTTCGAGGATTGGAGTCAGGTCTATAACGGTGATGCCCAGTTGGCGGATTGGCACGGATCGAACGTGACACAAGTGGGATTGAAGTTCACGTTTATGTACCAGAAACCCGGACGTACGGGGTCGTGCCTATATGTTTCTGACCGCACGATAGGTGCAATCGGTATTACCGCCACAGGTCCCGGATACGCCAGCCTTGGTGTGCCCTTCCAATATATGAAAGGTCTGACCATCAAATCCGCCACGGCGGGAACCGAAGGTGGTATAAACTGGACCTACCGTCCGGACACGATGGCGGTGTGGGTCAAGCGTACGGGCGAACATACAGCCGAGGAGGATTTCCACCTGCTCTATTATTCATGGACAGGTACCGCCAAGGGTAGTCATTACAAGAACAAAGTCGGCGGCTGTACGGCTACCGAGCGAATCAACGAAGAGAGTGACATCCGCTTGCTTACCAACGGCAACGAGTGTACGACCGTCACGCCGGGCAAACAGGTGGCGGAAGGATGGTATCGTGCGCGTGCCAAGTATAACGAGTGGGCGCTTGTCAAAGTGCCTGTCTTCTATTGCTCGGACAACCGTCCTTCTATGTGCAACGTCATTTTCTCGGCCGGCAACTATCCGGCTTTCCGGGCTAATGACGGACTCTACGACGGCAATGCGCTCTGGGTGGACGATGTGCAACTCATCTATTCCTCCAAGATTGACAAACTGCTCGTCAACGGCGAGGAGTTCAAAGGTTTTGATCCCAACAACGCCAAGGTGCAAACTTTCAAACTCTCAAACAGCGATGCGAAAACTGTACAGATAGAAGCCCTTCGCGGTATCGGTTCGCTGACGAATATCAAAGGCGAAACGGCACGTTTCCCGGGACGCCGTTTGGATAGCAACGAGATGACTATAGTGCCCGGCGAACTGAACGGCAAACCATGGACGATTACCGTCAATGCCGAAGACGGCAGTTCGACTCACACCTACAAGATTAAAATTATCCGATAACCCGTCTCTCTGCCAGAGAAAGACTGATGATTGAACGATTGAACATAGCAGAATGGGTGGTTCTTGGAACATTGGCTTTTAGTGCCTTGTTCCAACTCTATTGGTACATCCGCTACCTCTGTGCGCCTATACGAGCTATGCGTGGCAAGCGAACAGCTTCGCCGGAATGGAAAGAGTCTGACCTTCCGCCTGTTTCTGTCCTCGTCAGCGCACGCAACGCCGGTACCGATCTGGAGTCGTACCTATCCGCCCTGCTTACGCAGGATTATCCTGTCTTTGAGGTTATCGTTGTGGACGACGGTTCCGAGGACAACACGCGCGAAGTGATTGAGCGTTATTTGACCCAGGACACGCGCCTGCATATGACTTTCGTCCCGCGTGACGCGCGGGTGCGATCCACTAAGAAACTGGCACTCACCCTCGCTGCCAAAGCGGCGCAGTACGACCTCCTCCTCCTGACGGATGCCGACTGCGTGCCCGAGTCAACACATTGGATTGCAGAGATGGTCTCCGCCTTCCAATCCCCAATCCCTGATCACCTGTCACCAATCAATATCGTTCTCGGCTTCGGGGCTTATTTCTACCGTCCCGGTTTTGTCAATCGTCTGGTACGTTACGACACACTTTTCAACGGATTGCATTACCTCGGTGCCGCTCTTTGCGGTAAACCCTATATGGGAGTGGGGCGCAACCTCGCTTACCGCAAGGAACTCTTCTTCAACTCAGGAGGCTTCTCGCATCTGATGACTAACCGTGCCGGAGACGACGATCTGTTTGTCAATCAGGTGGCTACGCCGGACAATACAGCGGTGGTCGTTTCTGCGGATAGCTATACATGGTCGCCCGCCAAGCGGACTTTCCGGCAGTGGTGGCTCCAGAAACGACGCCACCTCTCTGTCTCGCCCTCTTACCGACCCGAGACCAAACGCCGGCTCGTGATCGAACCACTCACTCGCGGGCTCTTTTATGCCGCTGTCCTTGCCGCTGCTATCATTGCCCTTTGTTCTTGGTACTTGCTATCTTTGTATCTTGCCTTGGCGCTTTTCCTCTTGCGCTGGATCTTGCAGACGGTGGTCATCAACCTCTCCGCGCACAAAATGAACCAGCACGGATTCAATCCCTTGACTATACTCGGATTGGATATTTTCCTGCCGCTGGTCAATCTCTGGATGCTTGCCGTGCCCAGGAAAGTGAACTGGTGAAACAATGTGCGAAGGAAAATAATAGGAGAAATCTTGAAGTCTCCTGAATTTAATTTGAAAAGTTTAATTTAAAATTTTATAAGTTATGGCTAACGAACAAAAACTGAACATCAACATCGCTCCTGACAAGCAGCAGGGTGTGTTTGCCAACCTCGCGCTTATTGCGCACACTCCTACGGAGTTTGTATTGGATTTTGCTCAACTCATGCCCGGTGTACCCCAGGCAAATGTGGTGAGTCGTGTAGTAGTTACCCCTGATCAGGCAAAGAAGATCCTGGGGGCATTAGGCAATAATATTGCCCAGTACGAGAAGAAATTTGGTACTATCAATCCTATCGGCGGACCTCTGCCCGGTTCTACGATCAGCGTTCCTTTCACAGGTGGAGAGGCATAAAAGAAAGGACAAAACTCAAAAAATCGTAAATATCAATACTATGAGACATTTTCCAGCTTCGCAGTTAATCATCAATGATGATGGTTCTGCTTTTCATCTGCACCTCAAACCTGAGTTCTTGGCAGACAAAGTGATCCTGGTCGGAGATCAGGATCGGGTAAATATAGTGGCATCCTTCTTTGACGAAGGATCTATCGAATGTGACGTGCAATCGCGTGAGTTCCACACCATTACCGGTAAGTTCCAGGGCAAGCGTATCTCGTGTATCTCTACCGGTATCGGCACCGATAACTGCGACATCGTCATGAACGAAATTGACGCACTCGCCAACATCGATTTCGCTACCCGCACAGAGAAAGAAGAGAAACGAAGCCTTGATATCATCCGTATCGGCACTTGTGGCGGAATGCAGGAGGATATACCTCTCGGCACCTTCCTCGTCAGCCAGAAATCGATCGGTTTCGATGGCGTGTTGGCGTTCTACGAAGACCGTGACAAGATTGCTGACCTTGGATTCGAGAAGGCACTTGTGGACTTTATCGGCTATCCCAAGAAAGCGGCTGTGCCTTATGTAGTGGCGGCTAATCCCGAGCTGGTGGACCGCATTGCCAAGGACGATATGATGCGCGGTTGTACGATCGCAGCCAACGGTTTCTACGGTCCGCAAGGACGTGTGCTCCGTGTTGGACTTGCCGTGCCGGATATCAACGAGAAAATCACCGCTTTCCGCTACGAGGGCCAGCGTATCACCAACTACGAAATGGAAGGTTCCTGTATCGCCGGCTTGGCGCTCCACATGGGGCATCGCGCTATGACCGTTTGTTGCGTCATTGCGCAACGTAAGATTGAGGCGGCCAACACCGACTACAAACCCCGTATCAAAGAATTAATAAAAACTGTTTTAGAAAGAATCTGATGAAAAAAGGAATCCTTTGTACATTGTACATCGTTACTATGTCCCTTTTTGTGGGTTGCCAAAAGCAACAACAAAAATTTGAATACAACGTGGATAAGTTCTATGACCTGGAAATCCTGCGCTATGATGTGCCGGAGTTCGACTCGCTGAGTCTTCAGCAGAAATCGCTTGTGTACTGCCTTTCCGAGGCAGCCCTTTGGGGACGTGACATCCTCTTTGACCAGAACGGACGTTACAACCTCCGTATCCGCCGTGCTTTAGAAGCCCTTTATGTACAGAGGGACAAGGTACAATGTACTGACCAAGATTGGGCGGTCTTCGAGCGTTACCTCAAACGTGTGTGGTTTAGCAACGGCATTCATCACCATTACAGCGAGGATAAGTTTCTTCCGGAGTTCACGCAGGAGTGGTTCGTGGCTGCCTGCGAGCAAGCCGGTGTCACTTACGATCCGGCTATCCTGCCGGTGATGTTCAACCCGGCTGTGATGCCCAAACGTACCACTGCGCAGGACGGAGTGGACCTCGTGCTCAATTCAGCAGGTAACTACTACGGCGAGGGTGTGGCCCAAGCCGAAGCCGAGGCGTGGTATGCTGCCCACAAGGATAACTCACCCGAACCCAAGTGGATCGGTCTGAACTCCAAACTCGTCAAGAACAGCAAAGGCGAGATTGAAGAGCAGGTTTATAAGGTCGGCGGACTCTATGGCGAAGCCCTGGAGCACGTGGTGTACTGGCTCAAAGAGGCATTGAAATACACCGAGAACGATGCACAGAAACTCGCCATCGAGAAGATGATCGCCTTCAATGAGACGGGCGACCTCCAGACCTTCAACGAGTACTGCATCGCCTGGGTCAAAGACCTTGACAGCCGCGTCGATTACGTCAACGGTTTCACCGAGACATACACCGACCCGCTGGGTATCACCGGCACCTGGGAATCGATGGTCAATTTCAAAGACCTTGCTGCTACCAAGCGTACGCAGCTCATCTCCTCCAACGCGCAGTGGTTCGAAGACCATTCGACGACCGACCCGCGTTTCAAAAAGGAAGAGGTCAAAGGGGTGACCGCCAAGGTCATTACCGCAGCTATCCTTGCCGGTGACTGCTATCCTGCTACGCCGATTGGTATCAACCTGCCGAACGCCAACTGGATCCGCAAAGAGTACGGCTCCAAATCTGTTACCATCGACAACCTCATGCACGCCTACAACGAGGCAGCGAAGGGCAACGGTTTCAACGAGGAGTTTATGATCGATGATGAGATTCGCGCTATCTACGAGAAATACGGTGCCCTCTGCGGCGACCTCCACACCGATCTCCACGAGTGTGTCGGTCACGGTTCCGGCAAACTCCTGCCGGGTGTTTCCAAAGATGCCCTCAAGGAGCACGCTTCTACGATCGAGGAAGCCCGTGCGGACCTCTTCGGACTTTATTTCCTCGGCGATCCGAAACTCGTCGAACTCGGTTTGCTGCCCAGCAAAGATGCCTACAAAGCCGGCTATTACCAGCAGCAGATGAACGGGTTGATGACCCAACTCGTGCGTATCGAGCCGGGTAAGGACATCGAGGAGGCGCACATGCGTAACCGCCAGCTCATTGCCAACTGGGTCTATGAGCACGCCACAAACAAAGAGGTGGAGATCATCGCCCGCGACGGCAAGCACTATCTGCGTATCAACGACTACGAGGGTCTGCGTCGTCTCTATGGTGAACTGCTCGCCGAGATCCAGCGAATCACCTCCGAAGGCGATTACGCAGCGGCGAAAGAGATCGTGGAGAAATATGCCGTCAAGGTCAACCAGGATCTTCACAAAGAGATTCTTGCCCGCTACAAGAAACTCAATCTCGCGCCCTACAAAGGTTTCGTCAATCCCGTCTATCACGTCACACGCAACGCAGCGGGTGAGATTACCGATGTCCAACTCGATTTCACAGAGGGCTACGTAGAGCAGCATCTCCGTTACTCCCGCGACTACTCGCCGCTACCCGATGTAAACTAATTGTCTTAAATTGTCTTTAATTGTTGACAGATATAATTTTTGAACAATTTTTGATAATTTTGGACTTATAAAAATCTGTTTAATCTGGTTAATCTGTGGACCACGTTAAACTTCCGATATCAAAATCTATAGCGAATAGAATTCTTCTATTGCAGGCTATCCATGGAGATCCGCTTATGCGGGTCTCTTCGGATATGCCGGATGATGTCCTTGTTCTCCACGATGCTTTGCAGCAAATCCGCGACACTTTTGGCACTCCTGCCAAATGGCATCTTTCTCCCTCCCTTGAGGCGAAGGAAGAGGTGGAGTTATACCTCAAGAACTGTGGCACGGCTCTCCGTTTTCTGCAAGTGCACATAGCCCAATGCTATCCCGGAGCACCCATTACCCTGACGGGCGATCAGCGCCTCATGGAGCGTGACGGCAAACCTACCACCCAAACCATCTCTGCCCGTATCCTTCACGGCGAAGAGATCCCTGTCGCGCCCGGTGAGTCGCCTTATATCACCCTCTCCCGCCGCATCGTAGAACAATATCGGGGTCCCCAAAGAAACCAACGTAGTGTTTCGCATGGGGAGAGCGGAGACACAAGTCGCCATTACCAATTAGCGGAGCGGTTTGGTCTTTGCGACCTTGTTGACGAACGCGACTGGTCCTCCGCCGCCTTCTGGTACGAGTACGTCGCCATTCATGGCGGCGAGTTGCTGTTGGAGGGGCTCACTTCCGACAGTCTCCAAGGCGATCGCATCGTCGCTGATATGTATGCGCAGCATTTCGGCGTTCAGACAGAGTTTCTGCCCGAAGGCGCTCTGATAAGTACAAAGGGACAAAGTTCAATGAACAAAGCGAAGGCGGTCTCCATCGATTTTTTCAACTGCCCGGATTTATATCCCGCTGTGGCACTTACATGCGAGAAATTAGGCATGGATCTTCAAGCCACGGGCACTGACCGTCTCCGTTTCAAAGAGTCCGACCGCATCGAAGCCGTACGGCTCCATGAAGTGCGCAATGACCACAGGATGGCGATGGCGCTGATGGCAGCAGACTGGATTCCACTCCCAAACTCCGCACAGGGAATAGACAGCCGTTTGCAGGAGATTGTTGCCAAGAGTTATCCCGGTTTTATAAGCCAACTCTCGCTTCAATTACGAAAACGAGACGAAAACGAGACGAAAACGAGACGAAAACGAGACGAAAACGGATCGGGCTTAAACTACGAACATATCGTGCCGATAAAGGGCATTAACGATGACGGTAAAGGCAAAAAGCACGCCCTTAGCAAACTCATTCATGCCGCCAAGGCGGAATATGTCTGGCTGCACGATGATGATGTTATACTGCCACCTGCCGCAACGGAGCCTGTCTGTCAGCCCGAAGGGTGGTCTGTATTCTGTCAGACGAAGGCGGTCTGTCAGCACAGCGGTCTTGTAATTTTACCATTAAAGATGGAAAGCGAAAGCGACGAGCCATCTTTATTGGAAAAATTACAGATAGCCGAATACGCTGCTATCCAGGAACTCACTATGCGAACCGCTAAGGCTGGCAAAGCCGTCATGTGCTCGGGCGCGAACCTTATTGTCCGCCGCGAGGCGTGGCTGGAGTGTGAATCCGAACTACACCCTGAGATTCCTTCCGGTGACGATATGTTCCTGCTGGAAGCTATGAAACGCCGTGGCAAGAAGATTACTGTCATCGACGAACCCGACTACACCGCCGTCGTGCGGCCGGTTTCCACTTGGCGGGCTTTCTTACACCAGCGAATGCGTTGGGCGGGCAAAGCACCTAAATACACCGACCCGGATATCCTCCGCTGCGGCGCACTCATCGTGGCTGTCAACCTCCTCCAACTCCTTTGCCCGCTCATCATCCTCATCAAGTTCCCCATCGAATACTCCCTCATCAAAAAAAGAGAACCACGTACTCCGTGGTACGTGGCTCTTCTTTTGGAAATTCTCTATCCTTTCTATATCCTTATCTCCATTCTCGGCGGACTCTTCCGCCGCAACCGATGGTAAGGAAAAGATTGGGGCGTGAATCACTCACGCATCATTTTACCATCTGACCTTGTACATTGTACTTCGTACCTTTGTACATCAGATAGAGCTGTCCGTTCTCAATGCGTTTCTCGCACATGATACCATCAGCCGCATTGTCGATGCCTGTAGCCAGCTGCTCGTTATTGAAGACGAAGCGTAGTTTCTTCGGTGCGTAAGCTGCTCCACCGCTGACGGTGAGGTAAGCTTTGTGCGCAGGTATAGTGCCCGTGAACTCGTAGAAACCAATGCCAGTTACACTATTGTCGGTCGAATGTCCGGAGAGTACGTAGCAGTTTGCCGGGGCAGCTGTTTCGAAGTCAACGCCGTGCAGGTCATTGGTAGCGCTGATGGTAACAGCGGCTGCGTCTGTCGGGGTGAGGACTACCGATGCAGAGGTCGATTTGAGGATCACAGCAGTGTTAGCAGGCAGTACTTCGCCAGCGTTCACTACTTTTGTCAAGTTCAAGTCTGCGCCGCTGATGGTTGCTACATATGCTTCCGTGCCTGCAGGGAGTTGGTATTTCTGCATCTCGTTATAGTGCGTGCTATAATAAACACCTGCATGATCCGGATCCACATTAGCTGAAATAGGATACATCGGAGTTAGGCTAAGAGCAGTCAGAGCAGCCTTAGGCTCGTCCTTCACGGCCGCAGGTGCACGTCGCGGAGCAGGAGAACCTCCATTATTACTTATGTAGATAACTACAGCTGTCTGATTGGGTACATTGTAGTGAACAGTCGCCTCTCCGGCAGCCACCTGAGCCGGAGTGAAACTATGAACTACCGCTTCGCCTCTGATCTTCACTTTGAGTACGCAGCCCTCTTGTACATTACCGTTAACTGTGAGACTTCCATTACCTTGTGGAAGTTCGAAACTAATCGTGTTCTGAAGATTTTCATCCCATCCCTCATGACCGAAAGCGTAGCAAGTCAAAGCTGCTTGCACCACTTCATCGGATATTACTTCTCCTATCTGTACTTGTTGAGTAGTCGGATCATACGTTGCATTGTTAGCTATCGCGCTATTTGACGACGGGTCAGAAGTAAAGTCCACAGAAGTAGTCAAAGCAATTTCAGTCGGCTTGATGTGAACAGGAATCTCGATTTCTTTGTATTCTCCATTCATATCTCCATCTTTATAGCGTGCATAACGCACTCTAAAGATATCATCACCCGCGGTCAGTGCACGAAGTTTCGTCTCCGCCTGGATGCTGGCTACATAATATTTGCGCGAACCCCAGATGGAGAACGACGGAGCATAGACAATCGTCGGGTCGCTCTTCTCACGTAATTGCATCCATGGCATCTCTTGACCTGTTTCCAGTTCAAATTTATAGTTTTCCGGTACTATTTGACCATCGTTAGGACCACCTACGAATGCCAGTACACATTCTTTAGTTGCGGCTTTACCGGAAACAACATGGATGGTAAACGTTATACTTGCAGGTTTGTAATCCTCATTTCCATCTGTATGAGCTGTAACGACTGCATCTCCAATACCGTTCACAGTAAATTCGAAACTATTACCAGAAGTTTTGGTAAGGGTAATAACGTCATTATTGGGAATGGAGTACGTCATCGTAAGACCTTTTTCAGTTGGAGTAGCCCAATCTATAAAAGGTTGATCTTGATAATACTTGACCCCATTATTCACATAGAGAAAATATTCGGTACTTGGATCATAATACGTTCCGGGTTCAAATGTCCATCCGTAGATATCTTTTACGATGGTTGCCTCTGTCAGTTCATCGCCTCCATTTAAGAATTTCAGTTCAGGAACCTCTCTTGTGTCGCTTGGATCGGAATCATCTATTGTAAATGCAACGTAAGTGATGTGATCAATAGATGCATTCGCCAAATCAACCGAGAAAGAAGCGTCACCTGACCAAATAAGTTTGGTGTCAGTAGAGGTCCAACCGGACTCAACCGGTAGATTCGTATCGTCTGAGTCAACTATACCGGCGATAACAATACGCGTCAATCTACCCGTTTCGGGAGCAAAAGTAAGTGTTCCATTTCCCCAGATAGACATAGAAACTTTGTCATTTTGACTATCATAGAGGAAATGACAATAATCACCGTCTTCTGGAGCTGTTACAGTAGCTACAATACCATCAATCGTCTGATTTAGTCCCGAACCCGTTCCATCATACGCTAACAGGGACAGAGGTTCATATTCAAGTTCTGATTTATCCCACTTAACATCCGCTTGAGCATCCGGATCAGCCGCAAGAGTAAACACGATGGAATAAATCGGTCCGGAAGTGAGATACTTAGAGCTATTCGACTTCAACACTACGGACTCTGCACCATCTTCATCATCACTTGTCCATGTGAGTTGGCTATTCGTAAAGCTCCATCCGGATCCCGGCACAAGATCCGGATCGGGACCTTCATAATTCCAGTTAATGACAATGCTCGTTAATCTACCTGATTCAGGAGTAAAAATGAGCGATCCGTCATTATTCATGGAGAAGCCGCAATAGTTAGCAGGCTCACCTTGATATAAGAAATAACAATAATCGTTGTACGGATCCGGGCAACTATTCGTTACTCTGATTGTTTTAATCGTTTGAAAATCGTTCGTAGGGACATTGACCGTTGCGAGGTCAGCTGTATTCCATGTAATCGTTGAAACCAAATGAGTCGGTACATCAGGATCCGGCTCTTCAGTTACAAAAGTAAAGTCAATGGATGTTATATTGCTTACATAAGCATCAGTCAAAACAACAGAGGCGGCATTTCCTGTCCATGACAATGTATGTTCTGAATCGTCCCAACTCCAGCCACTTGTATATATACCATATTCATTAGTGGTGTGAATGATAATGCTTGCCAAATTGCCAAAAGGAGAGGAGAATGTGAACGTTCCTTCATTTTCAAGATCGATATTGCCATTATTGGCATCACTATCATAATAGAAACCGCTATAATCTTCACTTCCGAGAGCGGTGGCTGTGGCTGTAATGCCATTAATCGTCTGGGACATTGGCTCGTAGTTTCCATGATACTGGGAAATGTTGATACTTGCAAGGTCTGACAGATTCCAAGAAGTAGAAGTAGGCACAGAAACAACGGTAAAGTCGATAGAAGTAATGTAGCTAATATAGGCTCCATATTCTCCTCCATCGTTACCTAAAACCGCAGAAGCGGTATTACCTGTCCATGATAAAGTATGCGATGTAGTATTTTCACTCCAACCTTCACCAAATCCGTATGCGGATCCTGCTTCATCCAAGTGGATTACGATACTTGTCAGCTCACCCAAAGAAGTAGCAAACGTAATCGTACCGCTATTTTCAAGAGAGATATAGGAATAATAGGGGTCTTCATAAGTAGAATAATAGAAACCACTATAATCCTCACTTCCGGGAGCGGTGGCTGTGACTGTAATGCCATTAATTGTCATGGACATTGGCTCGCCATTTCCATGATACTGGGAAATACCGACACTTTGTACGTCGGCCTGATTCCACGTGATTTGCGTTGCCCATGAGCTGACGGTTAGCGCCAATAGGGCAATCAACAAAGTGAGTGATTTTCTCATAATAATAGAGTTTAGTTTGTTAGTATTTGTATTTTCTGTATATGCACAAAATGGGAGTAAGAAACTATTTGTAATTTTATGTATTCTGTCTAATCCGTAGTAGCGAGATTGAATTTGCCTACAAAGTTATAACTTTTTTTTGAATTATCTAAATTTTACACCATAATTTTGCGAAATTTGTGCATTTTGTGTGTTTTAGAGGTGTATTGTTCCTTTTTTGTGGGCTGTTTGGCGCTTTGAGTGGGTTTACCCGTTGCTCTTGCGTGCAAAAGCAAAAAGAGCCGGCGAGAGGTGGCAGTAGCCGTCCGGATGTTTGTCCAGATAATCCTGATGGTACTCATCGGCGGGATAGAATGCCTGCAAAGGTTCCAACTCTACCACAACCGGCTTGTCGTGTTTCTGCTGCTCTGCCGCCAACCGTGCTTGTGCCTGCTCTCGCTGATTCTCATCGGTATAGTAGATTCCTGTGCGGTAGCGTGTGCCTTCGTCGTGCCCCTGCTTGTTCAGACTGGTCGGGTCGATAGCGGCAAAGAACAGATCCAGCAGCAGTTCAAACGACACTTGCGTCTCGTCATACACAACGTGTACGGTCTCTGCAAATCCCGTGGTATCCGTATATACCTGCTCGTACGTTGGCGCCTGAAGAGCGTTGTTGCCATTCGCAAAACCCGTCTCGGTGGAGACTACGCCCTTCACCTGTTTGAAATAGTGCTCTACGCCCCAGAAACACCCGCCTGCAAAATAAATATGTGCCATAATAATCAACTCTCAGTTATCTATTGTCAATTGTCAACTGTCAACTCCTTTGTCCCTCATTCAGTCCTTCTATCAGTTTGTCCAGCGCGGGAATGATAGCGGTCAGTTCGCTCACCGGCACATGCTGAACGACCTTTTCACCCAAGCGGGTGGGGATATCTTTCGCCTTCTCCTCCAATGCTTTGCCCGCGTCTGTCAGGCAGACGATACGCTGGCGCGTGTCTATCTTACCTTTAACGCGCGTAACCAAACCGGCTTTCTCCATCCTTTGCAGCAGCGGCGTGACGGTATTGGTTTCCAAAAGCAGCCTTTTGGCGATGTCGTTCACCGGCTGCTGGTCCTTTTCCCAAAGAACCATCAATACCAAGTACTGCGGGTACGTGATCCCTAATTCCTCGAAATAAGGACCATACGCACCTGCCACCAGCCGTGCCGCCGTATAGAGACGGAAACAGAGTTGATTGTCTAATTTCAGTTGTTCGTACATTACTTCGCTAATTCCGCTACGATGTTCGCCTCGAAATCTTTGGGCTCGGCTACCGGCGCAAAGCGCTGAACACGTGTGCCGTCCTTGGAAACGAGGAACTTGGTGAAGTTCCAAAGAATATCGCTCTCTTTCTCTACGCTCTTGCTGATTTTCTTGAGCATCACATGTGCCGCTTTTGCTTTCAGACCTTTGTACTCCTCGGTCGGAGCTTGCGACTTGAGGTACTCGAACACCGGGTTGGCGTTGGCGCCGTTCACATCACTCTTCGCCATTAGCGGGAAAGTCACGCCGTGGTTCAAACGGCAGAACTCCTCGATCTGCTCGTCGCTGCCCGGCTCCTGGTTGGCGAACTGGTCGCAGGGGAAACCGAGAATCACGAATCCCTGGTCTTTGTATTTCTTGTACAACTCCTCCAAACCGTCGTACTGCGGCGTGAAACCACATTTCGATGCGGTGTTGACGATGAGAATCACCTGACCTTTGTAGTCTGCAAGGTTCACTTCTTTGCCTCTGTTAGAGAGGGCTTTGAAATCATAAATAGTTGCCATATCTTTATCTGTTTTTGTATTACACGAAGTTACTGTTAGCACGATGCACGCCGTCCAAAGCATGCATCGTAAGGAGCTTATGAAAGCCATATTACATCATAGCGATGAGGAAGTTCTCGTAGCCCAGTTTGTTGATGTAGCCCAGATACTGAGCCTCCCAAGCCATGTGAGCCTGCTCGCCGTCGATCCATTTCTCGATGAGTTTCTTAGTTACGTAGTCATCGTTGAATGCCTCTGCCAGCTTGCTCAACTCTGCAATCGCAGTCGGGTTGTAGTCACCCTCGATCTGCTGTTTGGGATCGTCGCAGAACGGGAACTCGATGGTCTTCATCGCTTCCTGCAAGTCTGCCGGCTTGCAACCCAGCTCTACCAGGCGGTTCAGCACTTCTTCTGCTTCGTCCCACTCCTCTTCGGCTTCCTCTTTCCATTTGTCAGCCAGCTTGTTCCAACCGTTTAGACGGTCGTAAGCCGAGAAGGCGAAATGTTGCTTACTGTTTCCAAACCAAACAGCTCCCAGATAGGCAAACTGTTTCAATGCTTCTTCTTTTGTCATAATTGTTTATAAGTTTATAGGTTGATTAATTAATTCGTAATTTGTAATTAGGTCTTTCTACTTTGAGCGTAGCGGTCTTTCTTCATTGAGCGGCAAAGCCGCGGTCTAATAATACTCATTATTTATATCGTGTGCGACTGAAATCGAGTGCAAAGGTACAACAAATATTTTAATATCGCAAGCGATATATCTTCAAATGGTGCATTTTCTTAATAATCGTATATAAATTATTAAAATATTAACTATTAACTATTAACTATTAAAGTGAAGGCTACTCCTCCATAGGCCAAGCGTACTACATAAAAAACAACACACGCGCGTACTTTATAATGTACGCGCGTGTGTATGCGTGGATGAAGTGGAATAGTAACTTAGGATCCTAAGGTTCCAAGGGGTCTAAAATTATTATACTACTCCGCTGAAGCCCATGAACGCCATAGCGAGGAGACCTGCGGTGAGGAGGGCGATAGGAGTGCCCTTCATAGCTTCAGGCACTTTGTTGAGCGCCAGTTGCTCGCGGATACCTGCAAAGAGGATCAGCGCGAGGCCGAAGCCGATAGCGGTAGCGAAGGCATAAACGGTGCCGGAGAGCAGACCGTAGTCTGCGCCGAGCGGCAGTTTAGCCAGCAGCTTCTGCTGGTCAGCTACGATAAGAGCCACACCGAGAATACAGCAGTTGGTGGTGATCAGCGGCAGGAAGACACCCAGCGCCTGATAGAGCGACGGAGAGACTTTCTTGAGCATGATCTCGATCATCTGCACGAGCGCTGCGATAACCAGGATAAAGAGGATCGTCTGGAGGAACTCCACGCCCCAAAGCACCAACAGTTTCTGCAGCAGATAGGTAACCACCGTAGCCAGCGTGAGCACAAACGTAACGGCTGCACTCATACCCAGCGCGGTATCGATTTTCTTACTTACACCCAGGAACGGGCAGATGCCCAGGAACTGGCTCAATACAATATTGTTAACAAATATTGCAGAGATGAAAATTAAAAAATATACCATAATAGTAATTTACGATTTTACGATTTACGATGTACAATTACTTTTTCTGCAGTTTGTTGACTGCTGCCATCATGTATGCGAGGGCGATGAAGGCACCCGGAGCAAGGACGAAGATGAGAGCTGCGAACTGGCTGCTATAGAGGGTGAATCCGAAGACCGTGCCTGCACCCAGGAATTCGCGGATGATACCCAGGAGGGTCAGCGAGAGGGTGAAACCGAGACCCATACCGAGACCGTCAAGGGCGGAGAGTCCGACGGTGTTCTTAGCGGCAAACGCCTCGGCACGACCGAGCACGATACAGTTCACCACGATCAGGGGGATAAAGAGTCCCAGCACGTCGTAGATAGCGGGCAGGTAAGCCTGCATCAGCAGTTGAACGAGTGTCACGAACGTAGCGATGACGACGATGAACGCCGGGATACGCACTTTGTCCGGGATCAGGTTTTTCAACATCGAGATGACCACGTTCGAGCAAACGAGCACGAACAGGGTAGCCAAGCCCATCGACATACCGTTGACAGCGCTGGTGGTAGTGGCCAGCGTGGGGCACATACCAAGTACCAACGCAAAAGTAGGATTCTCTTTGAGAATACCGTTGGTCAAAGTTTTCATTGCGTTACTCATAGTGTTGCCTCCTTTTCTTCTGCGGGTTGTTCTTCAGTTACTTGTTTGGTAGCGCCGGTAGCAGCGTCCACGGGTTTGTTGCAAACGGCGGTGTAGGCTTTTCCTATCGCTTTGAGGAAAGCGCGTGAGGAGATAGTAGCCGCTGTGATAGCGTCGATCTCGCCGCCGTCCTTGCTGACCGACAGTTTGTTAGCCGGTTTGCCGATGATAGAGCGGTTGCCTACTGCGTCTTTGAACCAGTGGTCGATGTGCGCGCCGAGACCCGGTGTCTCGGTTTGCTTGAGGACTACGTAGTCGAGTACGTTGCCTTGTGCATCGAGTCCGACCATAATCACTTGCGGTCCGTCGAATCCCACCTCGCTGGTCTCAACTGCGGTAGCCACCCACTCGTCGTTTTTGTACGCCTTGTAGATAGTGAGGCCGTTTGCAGCCTGCTCCGCTTCGCCGATAGTGCAACCGTTGGGGAGAACCGCCTGGATAGCCGCTTTCTGTTTCTGTGCTTCCTGCACGGCGATAGTCTCTGCGGTCAGAGCATAGACACCTGCCAGTGCGCCTGCTGCCACCATAGAAATGATGACGAGGCTAAGCACCATATTCTTGAATGTACTTTCTAATTTTGCCATAAATTCATTTACAATTTAGTAATTTTACCATTTACGAATTTATTTCTTCGGCTCGCCGAAACGTTGCGGGCGAATCTTGTTCAACAGAGGAACGCAAGCGTTCATAATGAGGATAGCGAAGGACATACCTTCGGGGTAGTTGCCCCATGTACGGATAACCATTACGATGAAGCCGATGCCGATACCGAAGATGATTTTTCCCCATGCGCTCATAGGCGAGGTGACGTAGTCGGTAGCCATAAAGAAGGCACCGAGCATCAGACCTCCGGAGAGGAGCTCGTATCCTACGTATTGGCAGGTGGAGAGTCCTTCAGGCAGTGCGCCGACCCATCCTGTGCAAGCGGCGAAGCAAGCCACTGTAGCGATGATAGCCACCGGGATGTGCCAGGTAATCACGCGGCAGCAGATCAGGAAGATACCGCCGGCGATGAGAGCGAGTGCGCAGACCTCACCCAGCGAACCGCCCATTACGCCGAGGAACGAATCCCAGAGCGAAGGGAGCTGGTCGATGACGGAGTTGTCGCCTGTCTTGACGATGTGCTTGAGATAATAGAGCGGAGTAGCACCGGTCTCAGCGTCGATGTACTTGGTAGCAAATCCCTGCGGAGTGGGCCAGGTGGTCATCTGGGCGGGATAGGCGATCAGGAGGAACACACGACCTACCAAAGCGGGGTTGAAGGGGTTTTGTCCCAGACCGCCGAAGGTCATTTTGCCGACACCGATAGCAACGACTGCGCCGATGAGAACGATCCACCAGTCGAGGTTGGAAGGCAGGTTGAAAGCGAGCAACAGACCGGTCAGCACAGCCGAGAGGTCGCCGATGGTCTGGCGTTGCTCTTTGAGAACGTAACGGCTGATGACATACTCGGTGCAGACGCAGGCGAGGACGCTGATGCAAGCCGTGATCAATGCTCCCCAGCCAAACTCAATTACCGAAACCACGTAAGCCGGCAGCAGAGCGAGAATGACCAAAAGCATATTCCGGCGTACAGAATCGCCACTATGGGCGTGCGGTGCCGGAGCGACTATAAGATTTTTCATAATTAAAAATTAAAAATTACGAATTAAAAATTAACGTTATTTCTTAGCAGCAGCTGCACGTTCGCGGAGGATGGCACCTACTTTGGCTTTCGCGGGACGGATACCGTCGAGCAGGCGGCGGTGTGCGGGGCAGGTGAAGACGCAGCAACCGCAGTCGATGCAGTCCATTACGTCGTGCTTCTCGCAATCCTCCCACATCTGCAGTTCGCTCAAACGGCTGAGCAGGTAAGGCTCCAGTCCCATCGGGCAGGCCTGTACGCATTTGCCGCAGCGGATACAGTTCTCTTCCTCGGGGCGAACGCTCTCGGCTTTGGTCATGAAGAGCAGTCCGGAGAGACGTTTGTTGGCGGGCATCTCGTCTGTGTGGTCCATAGCGCGTCCCATCATCGGACCGCCGCCGATAATCTTGCCGGTGTCGGCAGGAACACCTCCGGCGAGGTTGATAACCTCGTCAATGGGAGTACCGAAGCGAACGCAGTAGTTGCCCGGGTTCTTGACGTTCTTGCCGGTGACGGTCATTACGCGGCTGATGAGCGGTTTGTTTTTCTGAACCGCCTCGTAAACGGCATAGATAGTCGCCACGTTATCGACTACGGCTCCTACCTCGATAGGCAGGGCTCCGGAGGGCACCTGACGTCCGATTGTAGCGTCGATGAGCTGTTTCTCACCACCCTGCGGGTAACGCAGTTTGAGCGGCATTACCTCGATACCGAGTTGTTTCTCCGCGAGTTTGGTCATGTGCTCGATAGCGTCGGGTTTGTTGTTCTCGATGCCGATGATAGCACGCTCTACGCCGAGGGCTTTTTTGAGGATCTGGATACCGATGATGATCTCCTCGCCGTGCTCGAGCATGAGCTGGTGGTCGCAGGTCAGATAGGGTTCGCACTCCACGCCGTTGACGATGAGCACTTCGGCTTTCTTGCCGGGAGGCGGCATCAGTTTGACATGTGTGGGGAAGCAAGCTCCGCCGAGACCCACGATACCGGCAGCAGCGATCTTGTCGATGATGGCTTTCGGGTCGAGCGTGCAGGAGCGGATGAGATCGGGTGTACGGTCGATCTCCGGCAGCCACTCGTCTCCCTGTACGTCGATATAGATAGCCTGTCCGGGAGCGCCCCAGGCATCGGTCCAGTCGCCTATCTTGGCTACAGTACCGCTCACGGGCGAGCAGATGTTTGCACTCACGAACCCGCCGGCTTTAGCCAGGAGTTCGCCTACTTTCACTTTCTTTCCAACCTCCACTACGGCCTGAGCGGGTGCGCCAATATGCTGCACGAGCGGAACGATCGCCTGCTTAGGCAGGGGACATTCCTTGATAGCCTGGTGAGCGGAGTATTGTTTGTTGTCCTGCGGGTGAACACCGCCTATTTTGAATGTACGCATAAATTCATTTACGATTTAACGATTTACGATTTACGAATTACGAATTAAGATTTTTGCGCCATAGCAATTAAGTTGGGGAACGCAGCCTTGGGTGTGGGCAAGGCCTTGATTTTCGCTGCCACAGCAGGATCGAAGCCCTTCTTGTCTCCGCCTTCCGCCTGAGCGGGAGCTGCTTCTTCGGCAGCCGCCGGAGTAAGGATCTTCTTCACTTCGTCCATAGTCGGGTCACCGCCCACAGGGCAGGCCAAACCGTCTGTGCTACCGGCTTTCACGCATGCTTCGGCGAAGTTGCGGCAACCGGCGAATCCGCAGCCACCGCAGTTGGCTCCAGGCAAGACTGCCTGCACCAGGTCGATGCGCGGATCTTCCTCTACTTTGAAGAACTGGCTGACGAAATAGAGCAGAATAGCTGCCACTAATGCGGTCACGCCCAGCACTCCCATAGAAATCAGAATCAGATACATGTTGGTTGTTGTTTTTAAATTGTTTGTTATTGAGTTAAATTAGTTAATTCAAGTTTCCCTGTTGTTAATTTTGTAAAAATCCATTTTTTTTTCGGGTCTTTTCAAAATCAACGGCATAATATACTATGTATATTATAGGGTGCACCATGTTGCGATATTGGTCCGACTCACTCCCGATCCGCTTGCACCGGTCAGGTGTCAGGCTCGACGTGCCGTGATGGAGAACTGCTTCTCCAGGCGGTTGCGGAAGAGCCGCAGAACGAGGTAATACAGGGCTATCGAGCAAAGGGCTATCGTGCCCGTGACGGCTTCGTCGAGAGTGGTGGTGAGCGTCAGCACGGCTATGACCGCCATCATGACAACGAACGGCATAATATAGCCGATAAGCACAGCCCGCCAGGCGAGCTGCTCGCGGATGGTTACTTCCGCTTGGTCGCCGGGTTGGAGCGGCTCCAGCATCAAAGCGTCGATGACCTGCTCCTTGCTCTCGGTGGAGACACACATCGACTTGGCCTTGCACGCCGAGCACGCTGACGACTGCACAATCTGCACTTTCGCCATCGTGTCTTTCACGCTCAGGACGATACCAATATGGTGGATATTTTCTTCCATAGATATAAAGCGGGTGCAAATTTACGAAAAAAAATCGACATAGCCAAAACTATTTGTGAATTTTTGCAAAATTTATGCTTTCGCACGAGGAAATGGGAAAAAAAATGTACCGGTGCGATTAGAAAATCCCGCTTCTTGCGGCGGATCGGCTGCTCTACCGGGCTTAGCCAAAAACTGCGCCTACTTTTTTATTTTTTTGCCAAGCCAAGCCAAGCCAAACCATGCCGTGCCATGCCATGCCAAGCCAATCCAAGCCATGCCAAGCCTTTTGCCTCCATGGCATGGCTTTCTTTGCTAACTCAGCTTTCACCATTCCCAACATTCGTCCCCTCTTTTCCTAAGCATTGTTAATCGTTTGTATCTATTGTGATATTATTGGGTTATTATTGGGTGATTATTGGGTTATTATTGGGTGATTAGGCAAACCACAGGTGCACCTCAGAATAACGAAAGAAACGAATAATAAGCCGATATGTTTTGTTTGATTTGGTTAATTCGTGAACAATAAAGAAAACAATGCTGTTTTTGCCCAAAACGCAATGAAATGAGAAAAAGAATAAAATAAATTTGTGTATGTGAGAAAAAAGTATTAACTTTGTAGCCGTTTTGGGAAAAAAGGTCAAAAAAATGTTTATTATGTAACCTACCGAGGTAGGAAGCAACCAAATAACGAATGAATAACACAGCAAATTCTACTGACCTGAAGAACTTCCGTAAAAAGAAGTTTTTTTGGCGCACACTATTCGTGTGCTGTTTGCTGTTACCCCTGCTATTTTTAAATAAGTGTGGCTCTTTCGGGTGCAAAGGCCCGGAAGTGCCGATAAATGACGGTGTGGTTACATTAGACAGTGTAGTTGCATCCGACAGCGTGGCTGTAGAAGCATCTGCACCTGCGAATGTGCCTGCATCTGCGTCTGTATCAGCGCCGGAAAGTCATGAAAGTACGGTACAGAGCGAGGCGGAGTTACCTGCGCCGGAAAGTCATGAAAGTACGGTACAGAGCGAGGCGGAGTCTCCCAAGCAGACAGAGCCAACCGATACTATCGTTGCACCCGCAGAAGTGGTTGCTCCCGTAGGGATTGTTGCATCTGCCGATGAGCCTGCGCCTGTTTCTTTTACGCGCGCAGATAGTGTGAGCGGGGCGAGTGCGCAGAAATCTAAAAAAGCACCCGTAGCGAGCGCGGACACCGCCATCATCCGGGAGCCCCTTCCAACAGACACCACAAGCACAGATACTACGAGCACAGATACCACAAGCACAGATACTACAAGCACAGATACTACGAGCGTACTGCCGGTAGCTCCGATTCCTGCTACGGCTTCCACCGACACAACGACCATCGCCGAAGCCGCTACCGCCGATACCGCCATAGCCAATGCCACCGCCAAAGCCGATACAGCCACGGCGGTAAGAGTGCCGTTCGCGCCCAAGAAGGATGTAGTGGCGCTGCGCACCAACCTGCTCTATGACGCGGTGCTGGTGCCCAATATAGGTATCGAAGTGTGGCTGGGCAAGCAGTTCACCCTCGGCGCCGACTGGTTTGGCACGTGGCTCTCCTCCGATAAGAAACATATCTTCTGGCAGGGCTACGGAGGCTATCTGACTTTGCGCTATTATTTCGGCAAGCAGGCCGCCGAGCGTAGGTTTACCGGCCACCATGTAGGTCTCTATGGCTCGGCGCTGACCTACGATGTGGAGTTTGGCGGCAAAGGCTATCAGGCAGCTAAGTTCGGTTTTGGCGGCGGTATCGAGTACGGCTATTCGCTCCAGGTACACAGGTGTCTGGCTATCGATTTCAATATCGGCGTCGGTTACCAGGGCGGCGAGTACAAGACCTACCAGCCTACGGTGGATGGCACCGGACACTATGTATGGCTGGCGACGTATAACCGCAACTGGTGGGGACCCACCAAGGCGGAGATCAGTCTGAAATGGCTGATTGCGCCGGTGGATAAGAAGAAAGGAGGCGAACAATGAAAAAGCTCTTCCTTTTAGCCGCCCTGCTGACGGCGTTCGCTTCCTGCAGGTACAAAGACCTGTGTTACGACCACGATCACCCTACGGAGCCCAACATGGATCTGGAGCTGAGTCTGAAGATCGATCTGGATGTGGATCTGGATGTGAGCGTGGAGGCGCACACCAAGATTGAAACGCCTACCTACATGAAAGTGTGCTTCTTTGACCCGCTTACCGGCTCGCTGAGCGAGGCGGATTATGTGGGACCCAACGGAGGACCGCTGCATGTGAATCCCGGCACGTACAACATGGTGGTGTATTCGTTCGACACCGAGTGGACACGAATCCGCGGCGAGAATCATATCGACAGTCTGGAGGCCTTCACGAGCGATATCACCGCACTCAAGTCGTCGCTGTTGGAACATTTCCACCGCAAGCCGCAGAGCGAGGTGCCTGAGCCGGTGATCTATACACCGGATCACTTGTTAGTGGTGAAGAAAGAGGTAGAGATTCCGCCGTTCAGCGAAGAGCGTACGGTAATCATCATTGAGGCGAAGGCGGCTACCATAGTGGAGACATATGGGTTTGAGGTAACGAACGTCACGGGAATAGAGTATATAGCCAGTGTGGAGGCTTTTGTGACCAACCAGGCACGCAGTTGCTATTTCGGGCGCGGTGAGAAGAGCACCCAGCCCGCCACGATCAGTTTCCCGGTGGAAGTGAACAAAGAAGAGGGCAAAGTGGGAACGACGTTCAACACCTTCGGCAAACTGCCCGGCGCCAGCGAGTGCCTGCTGCATATCCTGCTGACTGACACGGAGGGTAATGTCTATACCATCACC
Organism: uncultured Bacteroidales bacterium; assembly: GCA_900319645.1. Taxonomy (GTDB): domain Bacteria; phylum Bacteroidota; class Bacteroidia; order Bacteroidales; family Paludibacteraceae; genus Colicola. The sequence goes on along the minus strand of ONPG01000012.1, from coordinate 32,126 downwards.
GTGGATATCACCGATCAGTTTGACAACCCCGACCGCATAATAGTGATAGACGAACCGATAGATATTCCCAAGCCCGAAGGCGGCGGAGGTATAGCGCCGACGGTAGAAGAATGGAAAGAGGTGATAACGGATGTGCCGATTGGGTAGAAGCCCCTACCTGACCTCCCCCCGCAGGGGAGGGATAAAGCCAAAGCGAAACATGGAATCTTTACAATTAACCACAATACTCACTTTTATCCAAGAAAGGAAAAAAACACGAAACAGACAGTGCCCATTATTAACCAACAAAACAAATAAACAAAAAACAAACAAAACAAACAAAACAAACAACAAATCAAATTAACCCAATTATTAACTTTTAAAAAATTCAAAGTTATGAAAAAGAATTTATTTTTCGTTGCAGCCGCCGCTCTGATGCTGGCTTCTTGCAGCAACGACGTGAAAATCAACGAGAACACCGTTCCCGTTGGCAGTAACAAACAGCAGGAGATCGCATTTGCCCCTCTGGCAAAGAAAGCTCACCGCAAACCGGCAGCAGCTGTGTCTGGCACAGCATTCACATCAGACAATATGATGGTTACTGCATACAATGCTACAGCAGCAGCAAATTTCTTTGGTGCAACCGCATTTGAATATGCTGACTCTAAGTGGACAGGTGGCAAATATTGGCCGCTGAGCCCTGTTACTATCAACTTCCTCGCTATTGCTAATGCTAATGCAGACAATGAGGCAGGCGTTACATGGGGACCATCTGAAACCAACCCGACGCAGAGCGTTCAAATCGTAATGACAGACAACTCATCAGCTCAGCGCGATCTGATGTATGCTTGCGGAACAGGAACGGTTACTCAAACCGGCAATGCCCTCTCTTTCCCGGAAAATGTTCCTATGGCATTCAAACATGCACAGGCATGGATTCTGTTCACGGTAAAAGCAGGTGATGATGCATCTGCAAGTGCTATTACCATTAATTCGATTACGCTCAATAGTGTATCCTGCGCAGGTACCTATACCGTAACGCACGCTAACTGGAACGAGACTGCAGTCACTCGTGCTGCTGCTGTCCCTGCAGGAAGTAAAGATGGTGATGTTTCCGGTGTTTGGACAGCAGTTGCTGATGCAAGTAATAAAGCCGCAGTTAAAGCAGCAGGCTATTCTGCACTTACTACTTCTGTTCAGACATTTGGCGACCTTATGGTAGTTCCTAATACGGGTATTGCAAGCTTTACGATCAATTATAGAGTAGATGGTCAGGATTATAACTATACCTATACTCCTGCCTCGACAACTTTGGCACAGGCTACTAAGTACACCTACAACATTTCTCTCTCAGTTCATGAGATTGTGATTGCTCCGACTGTAGAAGATTGGGCAAATGGTGGTTCGACAGATGTTACTCTCTAATTAAACATCCAAGCCAAGTGGGGTTCGACTCCCCGCTTGGTTACCAAGAAGAAACGAAAAGGCTCGGAGCCGACAAAACACGAAATGACGAAACGAAACCACATATTGGGCATCCTCCTGCTGGCAGCCGGGTTGTTGGCAGGATGCAGCCATGACGATCCGGAGGTACGGCCTGCGCAGGATGAGATAGCCGTGCATACCGGCGTGACAAGCATGCAGAAAAGGATTATCCCGATCAACAATGACGCAGCACTACAGACCAAGGCTCTCAAGATAGAAGCCTATTTCCACGGCACGACTACCGCCTATATACCCGCCACGAAAATGGTGTATGACGAAGGAGCGTGGAAATTCTGGAGCAACGGTGAACCCGGCGAGCAGGTGCACTATTACTGGCCGTTAGACGGAGCGGTATATAATCCAACGTCGGATAACATCACCTACTCGTCGCTCGATTTCGTGGGTTATTGCCCCTTTGACGCTCCCGCATATATCACGCCGGGTGCCTATAGTGCTGTGAGTGGTGTCTCTTTCTCCTGCGACATGAGCGGCTATATGACGCTGGCGAGCCAAGCCGCTATGCCGGAATACCTGATTGCCGTGCTGCCGGAGCAGACCAAGGCGACCCAGACGGCAGCCGGCGGCGCGCTGCCCCTGTCGTTCAAGCACCCCCTGGCGCTCGTCAAGTTCGTCATCACTGCCGCCAGTGGCACGCACGTGCAGATCAACAGCATCAGCATAGCCAATCTGCATACCGGCGGCGCATGCAGCTACAACGGCACGGCGATGACATGGGGAGCCTATACCGGCAGCGGCACGATGGAGATAGCCCAGACGCTGAAGACAGGCGAAACGACCGAGACAGGCGAGGTAGCCGTGATTCCGGCTGACTACGGAGAGAAATACCTCACGGTGAATGCCACCTGGGACGACTGGAGCAACGTGACAATCAGTGACTACGGCGCCAATGTGACATTCAACTGGGAGCCCGGGCACTCGTACACCTACAATCTGACGCTGGATAAGAACGGACTGAAGGTGGATGCGGCGAAGTTCACGGAACAATGGTGACGCGTTCGGCGGCGCGTTCGGCAAAAAGAAAGAAAAGTCGTTTAATCCGTTTAATTTGTGAACTGAAAAATCAGAGAAATTGACGATTGAAATGAGACAATATAGGCATATAGTACGGATTCTGATGATGGCACTCCTGCTGATGGCAGGCGGTGCGATGCAACACGCGTGGGCTACGGATGTGACCTACCATATTCTGACGCTGCCGATAGACAACAGTATCTATCACATGAAAGATGTATTCTCCGGCAAGCGCCTAGAGGCGGTAAAGGTCACCGCGAAAGGGCAGAGTACCCTTGAACTGCCTGCGGCATACAAGAGCCCGTTAGCTACCGGTTTTACGTATTATGCGGCAGCGGATGTGACCAAGAGTGGCTCAGCAGTAAAGCAATTTGATAACAGCAAGAATCCAAACAAGGCTTATTATTATACCATCAACGGCGGTGCAACACCTGTAGCCGAAGGAAGTGCGGTTTCCGGTGATAAAGCCGATTACTATGTAGTCTATACCTATAATGCCTCCAACCCGATTGCCAAACTGGATGGCTCCGTGCGCTATAATATCAAGACAATAGGTTATAGCGGCAGCAATCCGGTAGAAAAAGGATTTCTGGCTTTGAACCGAGGCCGTAACAACCGTCCTGCAGTGCTACCGAAAACCAAGGTGGATCCTGATATGTTGTCTGATGAGGATTTCGTGAAAGTGGATTTAACCGACACCAAGGTTGCGGACTATTGGACCAGTGGTGATAATAAAAACAAGAAGGAATTAACCGGATCGAAGTTCTTCTTTATGTTCAAGTTTGAAGGTGTGGATCCTTATAATATCCTGATTAAGACCGCCTATGCGAAAGATACGACTTATATAGAAAAGAATGATGGTAGTAGTGATTTCGTATATAAGTACTACAAAGAGGGTAGCTTGTTCTCAAATGGTACCGCCAACTGCTATATCGCGAGCGATGAGCACATACATTATAATAAGACCTATGACTCTTCTTTGCCTGAGAACCCGACGGATTTAACAGAAGGTTCCGGTAGCGGATATGATGCCATAACCGGATATTATCATGGTCAGACGGGTGCGATGTGGAACTCCTTCGCGCTGCTGAACAACGAAGGCAACAGCGGATATGTGTTTATGGGGACCAGAAATGTAAATACCGATGGTGCTATCCCTGACGCCCCCAATTTCCTGATAGAGACAAATACATGTAACAACCTGGTGGTTCAAAAGAAATCCGTAAAAGAAGCCACCAACAATCTTACGATAGAAGGTATCTATTCGATCAAGAAACTGACATTCAAGGTAGCGACGCCTTTCTATAAGGTTGAGGCGACGAGCGATCACATCATTTCCGTATCGGACTGGGTGGCTAGTTACATTGTAGACACTATCCCCATTGAGTCGAAATATCTGCCGGAAGCATTGAAGCGCAAGTATATCGAGTTCAACGGAAAGTTCTATCGGGATGCCGCCTGCACGCAGCAGATTACGTATTTCTCGGAGGCTAACTTTGATAATACAGAGGGCTATCAGGTGTATGTGGGGTATGATGTGACTCGCGACGCTCCCAAGTTCCTTTCGCCTTCCGCCAGCTATACTACCGCCACATGGTACGAATTAACCGATGAGGGTAGTGTGCAGGAATCCGGACGAAAGATCAAATACGATGCAGGCTCTTACTCCTATAAGAACAACGGTGCTAACGGAGAATATGTGAAAGAGAGCGAGTTCGCCTTGGTCGGTGATCCGTACGAGTTGAAAGTGCTATCCCGTAGCCAAAGCAGTTACGTCACGCTGAGTACCCACGATGCGTGGGAGATTCCGGACGATGAGACGGCGGGCAGTTTCCTGCTCAGGGAATACCAGGGCTCCGGCTATTGGTACTGGGATGCAGGGCACCCGAGCCCCGTAGATGTGGACTACAGCACGAAGACACATACCTACAACGTAGCCTCCGCCAATGCGCAGACCGTTACTTTCAACGTCAGCAATTTAGACTATACGGAGAATGATTACATCCGGGTTACAGCTGGAGGAACGAATCCCGGCCAGGTGACTTTGCCCGGCAGCAAGATTTACGTGCAGACGGATGGAACAGCCTCCTTCGCTGCGGCTATCCTGAGCCGCGGAGATGCCGACAAGACATTTACACTGTCCATCCAGAAATATAATGCCAGCGATGTGGCGCAAGGTGATCCTTCGGTTATCACGGTAAACCAGAACAATGCCGACTATATCGCCAATACCGTAGCATACAGCACCACTAACTCCACAAGGGTGAAAGTGATGGATCTGCCCCAATATACCTATACCTACCATATCGTAGATAAGTCGGGTCGTATAGCTGTGAAGGCGTCTGCCCTGCAGCCGATCTTCTCTACTCTGACCAAGGCAAGCCTGCCGCCCATCATCGTCAGTCCCTATATCCTGGATGAGAATGAGACCGTGACGTTCTATGATTCCTATACTGATAGGAATGAGGACAGTAAACGCAGCCGCCTGGATTTCCATAATCCTACCGAGCAAAGTGCCATTACTGAGACACCTGCTACGGCAGCTGATATATACGTAACCTATACTACTACCCGGCTCGATAACAAGCCTATTAAGCTTGACATGGAGCAGGAGTTTAACGTGGTGCTGAACGGTGAGTATCTATGGTACGACAGCAGCGACGGATCCATCAAGACTACAAAGGCACCCTCCACCGATGATTTGAAGTTGGCGAAATACCTTTGGAAACTCCGTAACCAGGATCCCTATGCCATGCTCATCGACAACTTGGGTGCAAGAGATCATCTTGAGGTTTCCGGCAATGAAGACGTAACATTTCATGGGGATAATGGAACGCCCTATACGGAAAGCCGTGAGAAAGGCGCTTGGGTGAAACTGGCGTCTATAGCCAACGAAGGGGCACTCAGTTTCGACGAAGACAGGGCAGATGCACAGCCTTTCATAGCCAAGAGCAGTAATAATCTCGGTGTGTATGAAGTGATGGTGGCTACCGGCGACGGTGTGAATGCCGCTACCACCTATTATAATATCGGACGTCCGCGCGAAAACGAAGTGAAGATATATGATCAAGCGCATTATACCCATGGTAGCGATGTGCTGCGATTCAATCTGGAGCAGACTATCGGCTATGTCTATCACCTGATTGACAAATCGAATCACGAGTTGCTGGTGATGACCAGCCAGAACCCCGAATTGGCATTGCCGGGCGATTACCAGAGTCCGCTGGTAGCCCGTTACCATTACTACGATCCAAACCAAATCAATATAGCCGGAGAGTTGTACACCGTGAAACCTGCTGCTACAGAGTTGTCCCGCCTGTCGGATTTGAATGCCATCTATGAAGAGCCTGTGACGTCAGATGCCGCCACGTGGGCAGCAGCACCGGAGGGACACAAACTCGTGGCTGCAACTATAGCCAGCATGAGGGAAATGGCAAAGCAATCAGGGGCAACAGGTCATTACTATTTCAAGATAGATGAAGATGACACCTATTACGACGTAGTGGTTACCAAGCCGTTCTACAACCATATTTATGTCACCTACGACAAGAATGATCTGGTAACTTTTGGTACGAACAGTCCCTATATGCTGCGGTTTTTGGAGCCCCATGCGGATGGGTACTATCTCGAGGACGGAAATGACGGACTGACTGCGGGTAGGATTCAGGCTATCTATCCCTATTGCAACGGCGATGGCAATCTGAATATCTACGGCGATGATATGCAGAAGGAGCAGATGGGTGGCGGTGCCAGCACACGTCCACGATGGGTGTGGTATTTCACCAGTGCCACGCAGGATCCTTATCATGTGCGTATCCACTCGCGTAGCGCGATTAGCTATAAAGGAGTCAGCAACCCCACCTATCTGCAGACTTACGCAGTGCATTTCAACCAGGATGCGGAGGCTAAGAAGCAGCGGATTGTAACAGGCGGAACGCTGCCGGGTGTGGCATCTGAGATTCCGACGGAATATATGGTTTTAGGTAGCCGTGGTGCTTATAAATTGATGACCACCGAGCCGGTACGAGCAGACCTGAACGGCGACGGCGATACCTCGGATGACGGCGAGAACGAACGCCAGAAAGTGACCTCGCTGGAGCAGTACTGGAAGACCTATAACATGGTGAAATTGAATGTGTTGAGTGTCTCTGCCAGCACGGATGAATACAGCGACGATGCTGCCACTTGGGTGGTGCCTACAGCGCCTGCTTCGTACCGCGCCACGCTGGAAGAGAAAGACTGGCACAGCTACACCGCCTATGCCAACGCTGTGCGCTGGAACGGATACAACGACAAGACAGATGGCCATGAGAAGAAAGTAGTGGAACAGATAGAGCACTGGTATCAGACTTTTGATATGGGTAATGGCGCTTTCGACATAGAGAGTGCCGACATACCGCCCGTACTGGTGCTGCTCGATATGCACGGATGGGAGATTATGCGCCTGCCGCTGCCTACCGCTAACTATCCCGAGGGCGATGACGAACTGGCGGCTCTGCGTGCGTACGACAGCCCGCTGGTGATGGAATACAAGTTCTACAGCAACGCCACGAAAGCCTCGGGTTGCCACAAGTATTCGCTCAGAATGCAGAACGGCGCTGAGCGCGATCAGATCAAAGTGAACGGCAAGCACTATACTTCCCATTCGTTGGGTGACCTGCCTCCTATCACCGCTACGGGTGTGAAGAGCGGCGGTCTGTTCAACGACCAGTTTGTGACCTATACCGTCAAGGAGGAGTATGCCAAGAGTTATCAGTACACCTATAATGCAGCTACCGGCGCAGAAACAGAAACTCCCTCCACGTTCATCATCGTGCACAACGGGCGTTTCTATAAGACGCCTAACAGTAGCAATGCAAGCTATTTCAGCAAGCCTGTCTATGAGCATACACCTTCCGGGTCAGGTAATGTGTATGATATGATTCTTGATCCGCGAAACACCGGTCAGATATCAATCGTAGATGGATCAGGCAACTGGAAGGGCAACTGTTTGTGGTATATCAAACCCAACCAGAATATCGACAAGGATATGGGTATCAAATATGCTACGGTAGAAGGCAAAACCGGTGAGCCTTGGACTGAGCAGGAAACCAAGAAATATTACTACGACAATGGCAAATCCGGCTTTGACCCTTACAACCTGCAGATACAGCTGCTGAAGAATGATAATGGTACAGATAATCTCAAATACCTGACTTCCCACCAGACTTCCACCCGTTTGGAGAACGGCCGGATGATAGGCAGTTATGACGGGTCGGGAGGAACGACGAGTATGACTCTGGCTACCGGCTATGATTATACAGGATGGGATGCGGCTACCGCCACCGGCAATGAGGGCTATGACCATACGAACCTGACGATAACCAACCAGACCTTCATGGCGGTGTCGGATGCCCATGGCAACATGCAGCTGATGCCCCGTTTTGATCACAACAAGCGAGTGAGTCAGGCTGGCACCAATCCGTGGGAATCGTCGCTGGATGATCCCAGGAATCATACTAAAAAAGCCAGCGCAGCCGAGAACAGCTCGATGGGTCCGCAGACCGTGTTCTTCGTGCGCCCGCTGCGTCTGGAATACCATATCATGGATAATGAGGGAAGGGAATCCCTTCGCTACAAGCGGTCGGGTGATGATTACCCGGCAGTGACCGAGCATTTCAAGAGCCCCTTGGCCAAGGACTATACGTATTACAAGGGCTTGGCGGAATCCGATGCCGCGACTGCGAGCACCGAGGAAGAGTGGACTGCGGCAGACGCAGCCTACAAGAGGTCGGTGTCACGAGGCGATTTAGACTATTGGGCAAAACTGCTGCCCGATGCGGGCACCTATTATTTCCGAATCAATACCTCAGGGGTAATCACCTATCAGAAAGTGACGGTTACCGAAGGCCTTATGGAAAAGCAGATCAAGGGTGCGTTAGCGGCAGAGGGAGACTTAACCGACGTGTATGTGCGCTACAACTATGATGGGGACGCCGATCACGATGCCGACCGAATATTGGAGGGTAAGTGGTTTACCGTTCAGCTGGCGAACAAGGATTTAAAGAGCAGTGAGACCAGAGTGGTGCCTACTTTAGGAGATACGCAAGGCACCGGTGTGAGTCTGTATGAAGGCAGTAGCAAGCCCTCTCCCGTGGACGAGGATGACAAGACATGGCAATGGAAATTCCTGGCAGCACCTACCGATTCCACTTCGGATTATTATGTAGCTCCGGATCCATATGCCGTGCAGCTCTTCAACCGCTATGCGAATTATTCGGCAACCCCGACGGAGGAACCCAGTCCGATGGCGGCGGGCATCAAGGTGCCTAATGCCAATAACGGTGCAGACCGCTTTGCACTGCTCTCGCACCCCAGCGGAGGCTATGCGATGGCGGTAGCCGGAACGGGAAACTACAGTTATTTGTTCCTCAACGGTGCAAGTATGACTACGTCCGTAGCTGCAATCACGGCTGCGGAGGCGGGTTTCACGCAAAAGACAGGCACCCTCACCGCCGGAGCACAACTCACAGTGAACAACGACGTAAAACACAACTTTGAGTATCGGGTAATCAACAACGCCAAGAAACTGGCTGTCAGCGTATCGCAGGCGGATGGAGACGCAGAGGCGCACGATTTCTCTCCTTATCTGCCGGAGAGTGCGCAGACACCGCTACTGGATATGGAGGATTACAGCTATTACGGTTTTGCGGCTCATACCGTTGCTACCGACACATATGATGAAGTTCCTCAGACGCTTTTGTTCACCCTCTATGGATTATACGACGACATCGTGTGGGTGCGGTACAAAGACTACCATGTAGATAGTACGTCATTCAAGATCCCGAACAAGAAGACTGTTGTGGATAGCAAAGTGGCTCGTGATCCCGCTTCGGTGGACGTATCGCTGCATATCAACGGCGAGTTGCCCTACAACATCGTTTGGGAGAACAACAATATGATGCAGTCCACGGATAATGAGAATATCAGCGACGGCGGAAGTCAAAGTCTAAGCGGAACGTCTGACTTTGTATGGTATATCACCGGCAATGACCCCTATGCCCTCAAGATCAGGCACAAGGGCGGCAAGTATGTGGACGGCGATGCCAATATGTCGGAAGAGGGCGGTGCCAGGGAATTCATGCTCCTCAAGAAATCCGGCTACGACTACGGTATCCTGCAGGAAACAGGCGGCACCAACCGTCTCAGCGGTTACGGCCAAACGATGGTGGCAGGCGATCCCACCAAGTTTATCATCTTTGGTCTCTCGGTACACGATCTGATTTATCGTCTCGTCATCGCCCGCACCTGCACGGAGGCAGAACAGGCGTCGCCTGCAGCAAACCAATATATGGATATCCCGTATCGTTCTGAGGTGAGCGGAGCAGAGAGCACCAAACGTATCTACGGCTCTACGCAACGCGATCTGTCCGAGACCTATCAGTTAGGCACCACACTATCGTGGGGCGATAGCTTGCACACCTATTGCTTCGATGCCGGTGCGGTCAGTATCGGCGATGACCTGGAGGTCCCCAACGTGTTCAACCGTCCGAACTGTACGTTCGATTTCTACATAGCCGGTATCTATGACGGTTCAACAGGGAATGTGCTTACAGATTTGGAGAGCAAGTACAAAGGTCTGAAACTTAAAAAACTGATGTCGGACGACAAACTGATCGACGAGACGGTAGTCGTGAATATCGTTTATTCGTTCAATCAGGAACTGGCTACCAACAACGGTATGGATTTCGTGAGGAGTATCAACGACAAGTGCTGGTACACCTTTGAGACAACAGGCGCATCTACGCCCTATCTGGCGCACTACACGAACGTCCGGGGATTGCAGACCATGGCTGGCCGTGAAACCCGCTACACTAATGATTATCTCTGGACTCCGTTGGGCGATGTGTATGGATTTAAGATGTACAACCGCTATATGATCAAGAATAGCGATGGCTCCGGCAAGATGATGACATACGCAGGAACGGCAAGTGAGGCAAAGAGCCTGGTGGTAGCTGAGCCTGGTACCGGAACTTATACTTCGGGCAACGAGATATTTGAACTGCTGCCGGGTGATCAGGATGGCTATTTTCGCGTACACCCTGTGGTTAATAATTCAGGCACGCAGTATTACGTGAAGCGTGACGCTTCCAGCGAGAACTATGTCAAACTCAGCACTACACCGTCCGACTGGACTTTCGGACTGAGTATGAGCCTGATGGAGCCCTATTACCAGCGTGCAGGATATGCCGGCGGACTGACAGAAACCGGCAAAACGGCTTACGAAACGGCACGGACTTCGGGTACAATCATGGATATCCAGCACGTGGTGTATGACGATGCCAATATCATACCTTTCACCACGGGCTACTACCGCTTGCATAATCAACCAGGCGTATCGGGCATCAGTCCTGTGCGCTATGCCAGCGGCTATCTGCATGAGATAGAGAAGAAAGCCGAGGCGGGCGGCATTCCGATGCACTTCTATAGCCGAGAGGGTAGGAATACCACCTTTGCCGGAGAGGACGGTTTGAGATCCGGATTCACAGAAACCAACGCTACGAGAGGAGATATCCCTGTTCCGGCTACCGAGTCCGATCCCTCCACTATCTTCTATATTAACGGCAATACAACCGCCAACCCGACGATCAGTACCGCTACCATGAGTACGCAGGGATTGAATGTGCTGGGCAACAAAATGACCACAGGAGCGGGTACTACGTTTACCCTGATTGATATAGGTGCGGCAGTCTTCCTTGTCGTTGACAAACTGGATCCCGCTACCCGCAATTATCTGAACTTCGATCAGACTTCTGCAATCTACGACCTGAAGTTCAATACAGATCCTCCTACCGACGATGCCAAGTGGTGTTTGCAGCCCGTGCAGAAAACCGCAGAAGCGGGCAACGGTGAGATGCCGCTGATGCTGGCTACTAACCAGGGCGGTGACGGTTATTACTACGCTACGTTCTATGCTCCGTACGATGTGCTGCTGCCTGACGACGGAGGCGGCAAGACCTACAATGCCTATGTCTGCAAGACGTGGCACAACGAGGGCGTCAATCCAGCTCTCGTACCGGCTACAGGTTTGTATGGAGAAGGCAAGTTGATACCGGTAGCTACGCCTGTGATTATTCGTACCAACGATGAGAGCGAGAGCCTGACGCTGACGCTGCCCTCTGATGCACCCTCATCAGCCCTCTCCTGTGCCCTCACAGGCTCGTATATGGAGCAACTGCTGGAGGTGGATGCCACCCGCGATGTCTATACCCTCGGCCTGCCGATGGTGAGCGAGGTGAGCAAAGCCGGAGACTACGTTACTTCCGGCAATATTGTGGCGCCTCTGCCCGAGTTCGCCAGCACCGGAGTGGGATTCTACATCAACGCTACGCGCAACAAGGAAGCCGACCCGCTGGAGGCTCTCTGGCACAGAAACAACCTCTATGTGCTGCACAACAAAATCTACTACCGCGCATCGGGATCTCCTTCACCCGCACCGGGTAGGAACGGCAGCGTGTATGTGCCTGTGCTCTTTGACGAAGAGCAACCGGACGAAGAGCAGCCGGATAACCGGCAGACGGTAGCCGGCGACGGCTGCGTGTATGACCTCCTGGGTCGCAAGGTGGCTACTAAGGAAGATGTACAATCAGGAATGTGGCTACAACGGCTGGCTCCGGGCATTTATATTGTAGAAGGAAAGAAAATATGCATTCGTTAAAAAAATCGCCTATTGTGGCGATTTTTTTTACTTTTTCGGTAAAAACCTTGCGTATTTGAATATTTATTTGTAACTTTGCACGCTAAAATGTGTTTGAATTATGCCAAGAACAGTATCCAAATCAGGAAATACAGTAGCAGATAGACGTGAGGAACGGGCTATCAAGGTAGAGAAAGTAGAGAAAATAAACGTGTGGGAGAGCGTACGGAGTTTCTTCCTCGACCGCCGTACGCGGATGGTAGCGGGAATCCTGTTGCTCGGCTTTGCCGTGGTATCGTTGCTGGCGTACGTCAGTTATCTGTTCACGGGAACCGCCGACGAGTCGATTCTCAGCATGGACCACGCAGGACGTATAGAGAACCGTGAGGCGATCCGTAATATGCTGGGTCTGCCGGGAGCACGGTTGGCACATTTCCTGATAGACGGCACGTTCGGTTTTGTGAGTGTGCTCTTGCTGCTGATGGTGGCGGTTTACGGGCTGAGGCTGATGCACGTATTCAAGGATATCCGTGCCATCTTGATGTTCTGCGGCGGTACGTTCTGGGTTCTTTGGGGCTCGGTGGTGTTGGGTTTTGCCCAGCAGATGGTGCAGACCGGCGTTTACCGCTGGGGCGGTGCGTTCGGAACAGCCGCCGCCGCATGGCTGGTGAGTTACGTGAACATAGTAGGGACAATAGCCCTTCTGGCGGTGCTGTTAGTCATTTTCCTGATTGTGACAGACCCGAATTTTGTGCCGCATTGCAAGGCGCTGTTAGCGTGGCTGAAGAAAGTGTTCACTCCCAAGCCGAAGCCGGCTAAAGAAGAGACGCCGGAGGCCGAAGCACCTGTGACGATGGATATACCTATCGACTTGCCTGTGGAGCAGCCGGCGGAGGAGCCTGTGAAGACAGGTGATGCGGAAGGCGTGACGTTCACTATCGAGAATACGGAGAGCACGGAGGAGACTCAGCAAACAGACAAACCGGAAGATACGGAAGGCACGGAGATCTCTATTGAGATCACAGAGCCGGAACCCGAACCCGAACCGGAGCCTCTGCCGGACGACGGCGGACCGACAGACGGAAGCCTGACGGATCTGATGAAAGAGGAGGCAGCCGCTCCCCAACCCTCTCCCCAAGAAGAGGAGGATAAGGATCCTGATTTGAAAATAGAGGATGTGGAGGTAGATGAGCTGTACACCAAGGACCCGGACAAACTGCTGGCGAAACTCGGTCCATACGATCCGCGTAAAGACTTGGAGTTCTACAAGTTCCCGAGTCTGAACCTGCTGAAGGTCTATGACAACGAGGCGGCGCCGGTGATCAACGAAGACGAACAGCGTGCAAACGGCGCACGTATCGTGACCACCCTGCGCAACTACGGTATCGAGATCGATTCGATCAAGGCGACGGTGGGTCCGACAGTGACGTTGTACGAGATCGTGCCGAAAGCCGGTGTGCGTGTGGCGAAGATCCAGGCGCTGGAGAACGATATCATGTTGAGCCTGAGTGCCACGGGAATACGTATCATCGCGCCTATGCCGGGAAAGGGAACGATCGGTATAGAGGTGCCGAACGAGAAACCGCAGGTGGTGAGCATGCACTCGGTGATAGCCAGCAAACGGTTCCAGGAAGAGCAGAAAATGCGTCTGCCTATCGCTTACGGCCGCACGATCACGAACGAGGTCTTTATGTTCGACCTGGCGAAAACACCGCACTTGCTGGTGGCCGGTGCAACAGGAACCGGTAAGTCGGTGGCTATCAACGCGATTATCACTTCGCTCCTGTACAAGAAGCACCCCGCCGAGTTGAAACTGGTGATGGTGGACCCGAAGATGGTGGAGTTTGCTCCGTACAAGCCGCTCATCAAGCATTTCCTTGCTGCCCAACCGGATACCGACCCCGAGCAGATCGTCATCACCGACTGCGACAAGGTGATCAACACCCTCAACTCGCTCGTCATCGAGATGGAGAACCGCTACAAACTGCTGATGGACGCCGGTGTGCGTAACCTCGAGGATTACAACGACAAGTTCGTTCGCCGCCGCCTGAATCCTAACAAGTTGGTGGCTGACAGCCTGCACCATCAGTATCTGCCTTATATCGTGATTATTATCGACGAGTACGGCGATTTCATTATGCAGGCAGGCAAGCAGGTGGAGACACCTATCGCCCGTATCACCCAGAAAGCCCGTGCGGTCGGTATGCATATGATTCTTGCTACCCAGCGTCCGTCGGTGAACATCGTAACGGGTGTGATCAAGGCGAATATCCCGACGCGTATCGCGTTGCGTACGCAGAGTGTGATCGACTCGCGTACCGTGCTGGACGCCAAGGGTGCCGAGCAGTTGATAGGCCGAGGCGACAGCCTCTATGCCGGCAACGCCAGCATCACCCGTGTGCAGTGTGCGTTCGTGGATACGCCGGAGGTGGACGAGATAGTCACGCATATCAGCAAGCAGCAGCGTTATACCGAGCCGTATCAACTGCCGGAATACTACGGCGAAGGCGGCGAAGGCGAAGCGCTGGCTCCCGGCAGCGTCGATATGAAACGTCTGGATCCGATGTTCGCTGACGTGGCACGTTACGTGGTGACCAAACAAGAGGGATCCACTTCGCGTCTGCAGCGTGCGTTTGAGATTGGTTACAACCGCGCCGGCAAACTGAGTGACCAGCTGGAGGCTGCCGGTATCGTAGGACCCAACAAAGGTCCGAAGGGTAGGGACGTGCTGATTCAGGATCTCAGTCAACTGGATCAACTGCTGGAAGAACTGGGAGTGAAATAATCGTGCCTGCCGAGGTTAATGGCACGCAATATGTGGACTGTAATGAGAAAAGGCAATCAACTATGAAAAAGATGATGTTATGTTTGCTGGCAATACTATCCAGCACAGGTGCTTGGGCGGAAACCGTCAAACTGAACGGGTTGTATTACTCGCTCGGGACGACGACGGCAACGCTGGTGAGCGACCAGAGTTCGGACAAATCGGTCTATAAGGAATACACGTCCGTGACTATTCCTGCCTCTGTGACCTATAGCAACTACACCTATCCGGTGACCACCATCGGAACGAGTGCGTTTGAGGGGTGCTCAAACCTGCAATCCGTGACCCTGCCGTCGTCAATAACTACGATAGGTAACGACGCTTTTTACGCCTGCCCGAAATTAGGCAGCGTCAACCTGCCGGAAGGTCTGACATCTATCAATCTGCGGGCTTTCTGGGGCTGTAACCTGACGGAGATCACGATTCCGAGCACGGTGAAGTCGATTGGGAACGGTGCTTTCAAGGGCAATCCGACGAAGACAATTGTCTGGAAACCGAAGACCTGCTCTATCGGTTCGGATGATAGTGCACCGTTCTATAGCACCTCCTCGCAAGTGACCTCGTTCACTTTTGCAGAGGGCGTAGAGACGGTTCCCGCCTATATTTGCAAGAACATGAATCTGTTGGACACCATCGTGTTGCCGTCTTCTGTCAAGTCGCTGGGGCAATGTGCGTTTATGAACTGCTCAAATTTGAAGTCCATCAATCTGCCTGTGACGCAGAAGACGCTTCCTGTCAGCTTCTTCGAAGGCTGTTCATCGCTGGAAACGATTGAGTTACCGGCTACCTTGACAACGATTAGCGCCGATGCGTTCTACGGCTGTTCGAAGTTAGCGAATGTGAACCTCCACGAAGGTCTGACGACGATAGAACAACGTGCGTTCTGGGGTTGTAAGCTGACGGAGATTACGATTCCGAGCACGGTGACGTCGATTGGGAACGGTGCTTTCAAGGGTAATCCGACGAAGACAATTGTCTGGAAACCGAAGGCCTGCTCTATCGGTTCGGATGATAGTGCGCCGTTCTACAGCACCTCCTCGCAAGTCACATCGTTCACGTTTGCCGAGGGTGTAGAGACCGTTCCCGCCTATATCTGCAAGAACATGAATCTGTTGGATACCATCGTGTTACCGTCTTCTGTCAAATCGCTGGGGCAATGTGCGTTTACGTATTGCACAAATTTGAAGTCCATCAACCTGCCTGTGACGCAGAAGACGCTTCCTGTCAGCTTCTTCGAAGGCTGTACTTCGCTGGAAACGATTGAGTTACCTGCTACCCTGACAACGATAAGCAGCGATGCATTCTACGGTTGTTCGAAGTTAGCGAACGTGAACCTCCACGAGGGTATAACCACCATCGGTCTGCGTGCTTTCTGGGGCTGTAAGCTGACGGAGATTACGATCCCGAGCACGGTGACGTCGATTGGGAACGGTGCTTTCAAGGGCAATCCGACGACCACCATTGTGTGGAAACCGAAGACCTGCTCTATCGGTTCGGATGATAGTGCGCCGTTCTACAGCACCTCCTCGCAAGTGACCTCGTTCACGTTTGCCGAGGACGTAGAAGTCGTTCCGGCGTACCTCTGCAAATGGATGAACCAATTAGACTCTATTGTCCTGCCCGCCACCGTCACGTCGGTCGGCGCAAGCGCATTCATGTATTGCAAAGGGATTCAATCCTTTACTTTCCCCAAAGGGATCAAGACGGTGGCAACGAGTGTGTTAGAGGGTTGCTCGGCGCTGGAGGAAGTGACGATTCCTTCGACGGTGACGACCATCAACCAAGACGCTTTCTACGGCTGTTCCGCACTGCGTGCGATGCACAACTACGCCAATACGCCGCAGACTATCACCGAGCGGGTGGTGAGCAACGTCAACAAACAAACGTGTATCTTGTATGTGCCGATAGACTATATCGACCTCTATCAGGCAAAGGCAGTCTGGTGCGATTTCAAGAACATCATCGGCGTGGCTACCGACCTGCAGTTTGAGGAACAGACCGTGCAGGTCAGCTATCGCAAGGAGGGCGGTTCGCTCTACTATATGGAAGCGCAGAAATGGCAGATACCCCTTGCGCCGCGGATAGAGGGATTCACGTTTCTGAAATGGGAAGTGCAGGCTGGCGATCTGGCGGAAGGTATTGTGCTGCAGGCTGTTTATCAGGCGAATACCCCGACCGACCATCCGGCGGACGTGGTGGTCAATCCCACCAACCATGCGCAGAAACTGATCCGCAACGGCAATATGTATATCCTGCATGACGAGCAAATCTATACGATAACCGGAAACAAAATAACCAACAGATAATGAACCAATTACTTGTTATACTGACCGTTCTCTCTTCGTTCTTTACGAACTTAGAGATGAAGACTCTGAAAACGGAATTCACCGTCACGGTGACGGAAGAGGCGGCGCAACCGCTCAATTTCCCCGGCACGATCACGATTCACGGCCGTAATTTCCTGTTGGAGATGTTCAATATAGAGGCGGCTTACGACGGTTCGAACCTCTATATGTACAATCCCGAGACTGACGAACTGACGCTCACTACGCCCACTGAACTGGAGCTGTACGAAGTCAATCCGTTCCTGTTTGCGAAAGCTATTGCGGAGTCGTGTACGACAACCGAGCAGCCGGTGCAGAACAATCAGTCGCCTTATACGCTGATTACACTCACTCCGAAAGACCTCTCGCAGGGTATCAACCGGTTTACGCTCAAGGTGCGCAACGATGACCTGATGCCGCTGGAGGCCTCTATCCGCGAGGGCAAGAAGACAACCTTGCTCCGCCTCACCAATCCCGCTTTCGTGCCAAGCGACACGACGTATGTCCTCGTGCCCTACGAGAAGACGTTCGTCAACGATATGAGAGGAGAGGTGAAAAATGAAAAATGAAAATTGAAAGTTGAAACAGATATGAAAACAAAATGTTTGATAATAGGCTCAGGACCTGCGGGTTATACAGCCGCCATTTATGCATCGCGTGCCAACCTGGCACCTGTATTGATTGAAGGTCCGCAATTAGGCGGACAGCTCACTACCACCACCGAGGTGGAGAATTTCCCCGGTTATCCGGACGGTGTGGAGCCGTTCCAGATGATGGACGATATGCGTCGTCAGGCGGAGCGTTTCGGCACGCAGTTCGTGTCGGGTATCGTGACAAAAGTAGATCTGTCGGTCAGTCCGAAGCAAGTGTGGGTGGAGGATACCGACCTGTATGAGGCTGACGCAGTGATTATCGCTACGGGCGCGAGTGCGCGCTATTTGGGTATTGAGAGCGAGCGCACGTACCGCGGTCGCGGCGTGAGCGCCTGCGCTACCTGCGACGGGTTCTTCTATCGCAAGAAAACCGTAGCGGTAGTGGGCGGAGGTGACACGGCGTGCGAGGAAGCCAACTATCTGGCTGGTCTTTGCGCAAAAGTATATATGATAGTCCGCAAACCCTATCTGCGTGCGTCGGAGATCATGCAGCAACGCGTACTGAACAACCCCAAGATAGAAGTGCTCTTTGAGCACAACACCCTCCAGCTGACGGGTGAAGGCAAGGTGCAGGGCGCTGACCTCGTTTACCGCAAAGGCGAGCCGGACGAGGAGCAGAGACATATTGAGATCGACGGCTTCTTCCTGGCTATCGGCCACCACCCGAACACGGAACTGTTCAAGGACTATCTGAACCGTGACGCCGAGGGCTATATTCTGGTCGATGGAGACAGTCCGCGAACGAACGTACCGGGTGTGTTCGCTGCCGGCGATTGCGCCGACCCGCACTACCGTCAGGCTATCGTAGCTGCCGGTTCGGGCGCGAAAGCTGCCATCGAGGCGGACAAATATATCAAGAGTTTGTAAGCGCTATGGCGGAATACGAAATCATTTCCGAGAGACAGGAGAAGGTGCTTCGCTATCTGACGGAGCACCACATCCCGTTCACGACCTATAACCACCCCGAGGGCAAGACGATCGAGGAAGCCAAACGGTGGTGGCACGACGATGGGAGTGTGCATTGCAAGAATATCTTCATGCGCAACCACAAGGGTAACCAGCATTACCTGATTTGTTTTCCGTGCGACTACGATCTGGCTATTCACGATATCGAGCACTGGCTCAAAGAGGTGCTGGTGGGGCAGGGTAAACCCGCTCCGGGCAAGTTGTCGTTCGCCTCACCGGAGCGAATGATGAAATACCTGGGACTTGAGCCGGGCAGCGTCAGTCCGTTCGGACTGATCAACGACACGGATCACCACGTGATTCTGTTCCTCGACAGCCGCCTCAAAGAAGCCCCGTCGCTCAGTTTCCATCCTAATGACTGCCGCGGAACGGTGGTGATCAGCCAGGAGGCGTTTCAGCGCTATCTGGAGGGAGTGGGGAACAGCGTGGAATACATTACTTGTAATTGAAAATTGAAAGCTGAAAAGAGAACAACACAACCACATATATCCATCACACATGCGACATTTTAAAATCCTTCTTTTGCTGCTTGCCTGCTCGCTCTATATGACGGCGCAGGAAACCTATCCGTTTGTGCAACGCGACACGACCTTGCATCTGGATCTCTACCGCCCGGCTGCGCCGAACGGCTATACCGTCGTGCACGTTTTCGGCGGAGGTTTTGTGCGCGGCGCACGCAACCTGAAGTGGGACGCCGACTATTGTCGCCAGCTAACTGAGAACGGCTATACGGTCGTTTCGATAGACTACCGGCTGGGACTGCGCGGCGCGACCAACATAGGCGTCACGAATATCCAGCCGCTGGAGGACGCTATCTATATGGCAGCGGAGGATTGTGCTGCGGCTGTGCGCTATCTGGTGGACAATGCCGGGAGCCTCGGTATAGAGCCGGACAAGATTATCCTGGAGGGCTCGTCAGCCGGTGCGATCACAGTGCTGATGACCGATTTTGCACGGTGCAACAGTCTGGCGTGTGCCGCCGAATTGCCGGAGAACTGGCAGCCGGCAGGAGTAGTGGCGTACAGCGGAGCTATCTACTCGAATTCAGGTCCGCTCAAATGGGAGAAACAGCCTGCTCCCACCTTGCTTTTCCACGGGCAAGTCGATAAGATAGTGCCCTACAAACAGATCACGCTTTATCCCCGCGGTTTGTATGGCGCCAACGCGATTGTCAAAAAGCTGGACAAGTACGAATACCCGTTTCAGGTCTATCGTTTCCCCGGCTTGGGACACGAGGTGAGTGTGTGCGGACCGTTGACGGTGGAGGAACTGAACCTGTTCGTGCAGCAGTATATCCGCGCCGGCAGAAGAATATTCAAAGACATTACTTTTAGCGACGAGGCTTATCCTCCGTCCGAGTACTCCAAACTCACACTCAAAGACCTCTTTAACAAGAAAAAGTAACACTTTTTCCTTCAAATGCTTGCGTATATCGGATTTTTTTTGTATCTTTGCGCCCAATATTGAATACAAACAATCCGAACTAATGAAAACGATGCAATTATCAGTGCAAAACGCACTGAAGATTTTTCTTTGTGTACTAAGTCTGTTTAGTGTAAACGGGATGGCGCAAACGACGGTGCAAACCCCGGATACGGTTTCTTCTACCGAGATCAAAGATCCTATAGGCAACGGTCTGGCCGGTGTGGCAACTATCGCCGCAGAGACCCGTACGGTGGATGACAAACAGGACTCGGTCAACGTGCCGGCAGCCGAAGAGACACCGCTCTGGAAACAGAAACTCTATTACGGCTATAACTTCGATATCTATTTCCACCACGACTCCCGCTCCAGCCGTAAGGAGAACGGTTGGTCGTTTGCGCTTACCCCTGAGATAGGCTGGAAACTGACCGACCGCATCCATTTGGGTCTGCGTTTCGGCGGTAGTTATCAGAATACCTATACCACCTACATCGTGGAGGAGGATGACGGTAAATCCTCCACCACCAACCTGCGTGTGCATCAGGGTTCGTGGGAGGTGACTCCCTACGGCCGCTACCGCCTCAAGACGCTCTTCAACGACAAGGTAGGTATCTGGATTGAGGCACACCTCTATACCGGAATGGAGTTCCCGCGTGTGACTTCCGGCAAGACGACGGGAACCGACTACGACGGTCTGAGACATAGTATCACCTACGGTGCACAGGTATCTCCTGTGATCACCTATAAGTTCAACAAAAAGAGCACTTTCCAGATTTTCTTCTCTATCCTCAGTTTGGGTTATAGCGGTACTACTTTCTGCTATACCGATCCCGAGAAGGGCAATTACAAAGAATATACCCACGACGTGATCATTTTCTCGGGCAAATTGCGCAACCTGCTTGCCAACCAGTTCACGCCCGGTCTCTACGGACTCAAATTCGGTGTGCAGAAAAGTTTCTAAATGAGCAAGAAACGTCTTCTTTGGAAGATCCCTCTCGCTTTTGCGGGTGTGGTGTCGGGGCTTGTGTTGCTGCTGCTTGCCGCCGTGGTAACGGTAGTAGCAACTCCTTCGCTACGCCACGCCGTGTTGGACAAAGGCGTAGCTGTGGCGCAGGAGAAGACGGACTGGGATATTGATCTCGGCGGGATCTATCTCTCGCCTTTCCACCATTCGCCGTTGGTGTTCTACCGGGCGTGGAAAGGCAAAGAGGATCTGCCGGTGAGAGTGGAGATAGACAGTCTTTTTGTCGGCCACCGCGGACAGGACACGCTGATCTATGTCCACAGGCTGCGCCTGCAAGCCACAGCGTTGACCAAAGGCAGGCAGGAACTGATAGCGAACAACCCCTTGTCGATCCCCATTCGCGTGGAGCAACTCGAGTTGGGACAAACGGCCTTCCACTCGGGCAGTCTCATCGAGACGGTAGGAGTCTATGTGGATTTAGGCGGATTGAAGGCAACCAGTCCGCAGTTGGATATCGCGCAAGGCAAGTATCCGTTGCACGGGCTGAGGCTGGATAATCCGGATGTCTGGATTGACCTGCGTGAATCCGACAAGCCCGCAGAACCGGACACGACGGAATCTGCTCCGCTGCGGTTGTCGTTCGATGTGCCGGATGGCGAACTGAACAACGTCCATTTCCGGCTTACTCCGACCAACCTGGATGTCCGTGCAGGTTCGCTGGCGACCAACGCGCTTATAGACGTAGGAGGCAACCTGTATGACGTGCATCGTGTGCAGATAGGCGACGCTGCGCTCGCCGTGGGATCGTTCCGACTGCCGCTCGACACCGTCTATGGCGATGCGTGTGTCAATTTGGCTCATAACAACATAACATCGGGCGGACTTTGTGCGTCTTCGGATGAGATGGGCGTGAAAGCCAGTCTGTCCGCCACGACGATGGATCTGGATGAGATGCGTGTGCAAGTGAAAGGCGAGGCGGATTTCCAAGGCAGTCTGGCGCAACTCGACGGCTACTACGATATCAACGACGAAGCGTACGACATGCATGTGGATGTGGAGCACGTCAACCTCGCGCCTTTCTTAGGCGACAGCACGCGGGTTGTGTTGGCGGGAACGATTGATGCACAAGGTCAGGGCATTGATCCCAAGGGCAAGATGAAAAGCCGCGTGAAGATGCACCTGACGGAGGCGCAATACAAGTCAATCGATGTCTCCGGGCTGCGTCTGGATGCCGGCTTGGTCAACCAGACGGTGGAGGGAACGCTGCATCTGCCGTTTGCGATGAGCGACCCCACGTTGCAAGTACGCGCGCAAACCGAACACCAGTTCCGCGTAGCACGTTTCCTGACTCCGCAGCAGATGGCGGTCGATTACCACACGCAGATGCGCAAGGTCCGTGCTCTGGTGGGCAAACAGCCTTTCCGAGCAGACAGTCTGCGTCTGGATTTCGCAACCGACAGTATCACCAGCCTCCAACTGGCTACACCCGGACTGAACATTTCCGCCCATACGCCCATGCACGTGCTGAAAATGGTGGATAAACTGCAGCCCTTGCTCAAAGCCGTAGGCGATTCCGCTATTATCCGGCCTTTGGTCTCCCTGACCGACCTGACTAAGTTGGACACGCTCCGTGCGCTTGTGCCCGAGATGGACGCCACGATCTCTTTGGCTCACGGCAGTCCGGTTCAGTCCGTGATAGACAGCCTGGGTTTGGATGTGCGGGCACTTAATCTGTCGTTGGCTTCGGATGCGCAGCAAACGGCTCTCTCGCTCTTTGCCGCTATGCCGGATATCCACCAGCCTCAGGACAGCACAACTCTCCGTCTGCCTTCGGCGGAAGCAACGGTAGGCGTGAAGATGACGGAAGGCAGAACCGAGGCATCGCTTGCAGCCAGCACTCGGCTCACAGACGGAGCTGTTAGTGTAGAAGGAATCTGTACTGACGCAGCCCTGCGTATGGACCTGACGAGAGAAGCGAACACGCTCCGCGGAAAAGGACGGCTGACGCTGGACAGTATCTCGTACGGCACTTCGCAACTCGGCAACCGGGCGGTGGATATTACGGTTTCTCCCTCTTCTTCTTATGACCACGCTTTGCGTGCGGATGTGCAACTGGATGACCTGCCTTTGAGCCTCGTCAGCAGTTTTGTGGAACTGCCGGATATCGACCTCCGCGGAGCAGTAAGAGCACGGGCGTCTGTTGACGGATTGCCACGCAAAACGGATATCTCGGCGGAAGTGCTGCCTTTGGGCGTCTCGGCTGAATACAAACCCTATCAGGTGGCGTTGAGCCTGGGCGAGACACCTATCGTTATGCAGCATAACCATATCGACCTCAACGGTCTGCCTATCTATGGCGCCGACAGTACGTTTATCGCCCTCAGCGGAGGTCTTGACCTGGACAGCATGCATGTGAATGTGGTCTTGGCTGCGGATAGCTTTGCGCCGGTCAAACTGGACAAGGGCGGACCTATACCAGTCTATGGCGATCTGGCTACCGATATCCACGGAACCGTTTCCGGACCCTTGGACAGCATCGTGGCAGACGTGGATGTGACCATTCTGCCTACCACCGATATCACGTATCCTATCGACAAAAAGAACCTGGCACAAGTCAAGCCGCATGGTTCCGTCAATGTCCGTTACGGCGTAGCCGAGGGTGCGCTGGATCTGGGCGGAAGGATCAACGTCGATGACGGAATGGTTCGCTATTCGCCGAAGATGTATCCTGTGATGCCGTTCCGTGTGGACTCGGGCAGCCACGTCACTTTCCAGGGACCGGTGGGGCAGACCCTGCTGGATGTGTCGGCTTCGCAAAAGGTCAAAGCCGACGTGGAGGCGTCCGAAGAAGATACCCGACGTGTGGATTTCCGGACAGGTGTGCGTGTCAACGGAGTGGTCGATTCGATCGGATTGCAGTCGATTGATTTCTTCCTCGAAGCGCCGGACGACGAGGCTATCACCCGCGAGCTGGCTTCGGTGGACGAAGGCACCCGCGAAGGCCTGGCGGCTACCTTGCTCGCCACCGGCATGTACGTAGGCGAGAGCAACGCGGCTGCGCAACGCGACGGGTATGCCCTCTCGTCTATTATCAACAGCCGTATCAATGCCGCGATGGCGAACTCCAAATTAGGCAAGTTTGTCGATGTCGATATCAGCAGCGCGCAGACCCGCCATGCAGCCGGCAAGTCCAACGATATGAACATTGCTATCAGCAAGTCTTTCTTCCGTGACAAACTGCGTATCACCATCGGCTCTACGATCACCGACAACCCCGATGTGAACAAAACCAGCGGACTGTTGTCCAGTCTCTCCGCCGACTACAAACTGACCAAAGCCGGCGATGTGTTGCTGCGGCTATACTCGCAGCGCGACTACAACAATATCCTTGAGGGTGAGCTCTCCAAATCCGGTCTTGCCGTCCAAGCCACCAAGGAGTGGCACAAAACCAACAGCGACTCGATTGCCCGCGTCTATGGCCTCACGGCAGATGCCGGTGTGGCTTATCGCTCGAACAACAGTTTGGGTCCCGACCTGACGCTCAAAACGACGATCAAGAACCTCCTCGGTAACGGCGAGACTTTTACTCTGAAAGGCAACGGTGCGTATTACTGGGCTTTGCGCAACCGTCACCCGGGAGACCCTAAGAAAACCGATACCTACAAACTCGGAGCAAACGCTTCGCTCATCTTCCCGTATCTGCACTGGACGGGTGACAACAACCCCGAGGGCGACACGCGGTATATGCTTGGTTATCAGTACGAGAACATCGCCGGAGGCTATGGCGTACACAAACTCTCCGGCTCGTTCACCTATTTTATCCGCTCGCCTTTCAATCCCTATATCACCCACGCTTTTACGCCGTTCTCGCTCTCCGTAGTGCTCATGAAAGCCGAGTCGGAAGACCTGCTTGACAAAGCCGCCGAGTATCCGCAACTGATCAAGATCATCGCCGGGGACGAGTTCGTGCCCTCTATCGGCTATAACTTTATCTACAACGACTACCGCGCCAAGAGGGCGGTGAACACCCTGCTTGATCTGGGTGTCAAGGAATCGGGCAATCTCATCAACGCGATGTATTGCCTCTTCGGCTACAAGTGGAACGATCGCGAGAAGCCCTTCGGCAAAATCACATTCAATCAGTTCATCAAACTGTCCGCCGAATTGCATAACAAGTTCAACCTCACCGACCGGGTGTGTATTGCTACGCGTCTCTATGCCGGAGCGAATATCCCGCTGGGCAACTCGCTCTTTGCTCCGCTCTCCGAGGCTTTCTACGCCGGCGGCCCCAACAGCCTCCGTGCTTCTTCGCCTTATGCCTACGGACCGGGTAACTTCTATTCCGCCAAGTATAACCAGAACTTCTTCCACGCCGGTGACCTCAAACTGGAGGCGAACTTCGAGCTTCGCTTCCCGATCGTGTGGAAACTCTATGGCGCCACGTTTGTGGATGCCGGCAATGTGTGGAACTGGTACTCCACTGTTGATCTGTACAAAGCGGCGGGATACGAGGATTATATCAAGCGTCTGGAGCTACCCGAAAACCTGTACGACGGCATCTACAACAACCCCGATTTTGCACGTCAGATTGCGCTCGGAACAGGAGCCGGTCTGCGTCTGGATCTCGACGGACTGGTTGTCCGGCTGGATATAGGTGTGGCCATCCACGCGCCTTACCAGACCTTCCGCTACGACAAAAAAGGCAACCCCGACACCACTCAGCCCATCAAAACCTATTTCAATATCCCTTCCGCCCTGGACGCAATACGTGTTAACTTCGGTATCGGATATCCTTTCTAAGAGGACTATTGTTTAATAATCATTATATAAACACAAAATCATAACCATTATGAAAAAAAGTACTAAAATCTGGATGTGCCTTGCGGGTGTAGCACTCGTAGCACTCGGTGTAATGTGTATTCTCTACCCTGGATCCACATTGTTAAGCTTGGCTTGGGTATTCGGTCTGATGTTCTTCCTTGGCGGTTGCACGGAGATGGCTGCCTGGTCGGCTACACGCGGCTTTATTCCTATGAGCGGACTGATGTTTCTCTCCGCTTTGCTGCAGATTATCCTCGGCGCAATCATGGTTTTCCATCCGGCTCCGTTGATGATGGCTTTGCCGTTCATCTTCGCTTTCTGGCTGCTGTTCGAAGGAATCAACCTGGCTATCAGTTCGTTTGACTTCAAGCGTGTCGGTTTCCGCCGTTGGTGGATCGTTTGCTGCTTTGGTGTGCTGGCTGCATGCTTCGGCGTGTACTGCCTGGTTAACCCGAACGTGAGCGTAGAAACTATCGCTTGGGTTGTCGGACTGGGTATTATCCTCGATGGCGTCGGCAACTGGGTGAAGGTGGCTGTGGTCAACAAAGTGGAGAAACGCTTTGTCAAACTGCACGACCGTCTCCGCGAAGTAACGGATATCGATTGGGAAGAAGTGAAATAACCCAAGCCGTCGAACGTCTTTTCGGTCTCTCTTTAGCAAGCCGATATAATTACAAACAATGCATACAATGAAAAGAAAATATTGTCTTTTACTGCTGCTTTGCAGTATGATGCCTGTAGTCTCTGTGGCAGAAACAAAAGAGACAAGGAGCGCGCAGAAACACGAGGTGCGAATCGGTTATGGCGACCCGATGTACGAAACAATGCGTTGGAAATCAGAATCTAACAAATTAGGTGTTCCGATGAACGCACGTCAGAACTATCGTTATACCGGACACATATACGGCGAGTATATGTACCGCATCAACTCGTGGCTTGGTGTGGGAGGCCAAGTGGATTTCGGCGCCACGATGTTCGATTACAACTCCTATCATCTGGACGACAAAGGAAATCAGTATCTTGCCTCGAGCGAGTACCGCTATTTCTACGATGTGTGCGTGATGCCCTCGGTGCGTTTCACCTATTTCCACCGCGAATGGGTGAATCTCTATTCGGGCGTGCAACTTGGAGCGGGTATTCATGCTGATTACAAAGGACGATGCGAAGTGGGAGCGGCTTTCGGTATCACTGCTCTTGGTGTGTCCGTGGGCCGCAATCACTGGTTTGGAACTGCCGAGTTCGGAGGGGTGAGCAGTCTCCAGTCGCTCACAGCAATCTATCTGCTTTGGACCAAGTGGTTTAACGTTTCCGTTGGATATAGATTCTAATTGATAATGGACAATAGAAAAATGAAAATTATGAGACACAATTCAAATATATTCATCATTTGTGCATTGTACTTTGTTCCTATGTACTTTGCTTCGTGTCAGGTGGACAAGAAAGACTACACCTCTTTTGTTAAGGATGCCGCCGGCTATCACGTCATCAGCGACGGAGACGTGAATCTGGACAAGCAGTTCTCCGTGTGGTCGGACCAGTTGGGAAACACACCTTCGGATGTCGATCCCTGCGATCCCGACGGCTACAACCAGGTGGAGGGCAAATCCACCTTTATGCAGATGTTCTCGCCGCTGATGAACATGATCACCTACGCCAATGTGCATCAGATAGTCGGTACATACGAGTCCGAATACAAAGGCCAGCCTATTATCCTCTCGGGTAACATGTATGTACCCAAGTCGAAGAAATGCAAAGGTCTTATCATGGCATGCCATTACACTTATGCAGCTCTGAGCGAGTCGCCCTCCCAGGGACCGACACTCTCCGCCCTGCTGGCTACCAAAGGCTATGCGGTCGTAGATGCCGACCTGGTCGGATTTGGCGTCACCTATCAGATGGTTCACCCTTATCTCGACAAACAGGCTACAGGACGTGCGATTGCTGATTTCGGAAGGTTGGCAAGACCTTTCCTGGAGGCGAACGGCTATACCTTCGAGACCAACGACATCTACATCTTCGGTTACTCGCAAGGCGGTCACGGCGCAGTGGCCACACAGGAGTTTATCGAGTCGCACCCGGATTACTACAAAGATATGCCGTTGACCAAGGTCTTCTGCGGCGGTGGCCCGTACGACCCGATGGTGACCTACAACGTGGCGAAAAAGACCGATGTGATCGGCTTTCCTGCGGTCGTTCCGATGTTCCTCCAAGGCACTATCTATGCCAATGACCTCAACGACAAGACACTCGCTCTGCCAATCACCGAGGCAGATTTCCTCTCGGACGAGATGCTCAAAGATGACCGCTACAAAGTGTGGCTGAACAGCAAGGCTTATACCATGGACCAGGTCAACCTGATGATGAAAGGTATAGGCTGCGGCAAGTTCTCCACGATCCTGCGGTCGGAAGCAATGGATGAGGATTACCCGCAGAACGCTATCCTCTTCCAGAAACTCAAAGAGAACGCCACTACCGGTTTTTGCCCGAAGACGCCGATGTTCATCTTCCATTCCAAAGGCGATGACGTCGTCACGTTTGAAAACGCGCAGATTCTCCAAGACAGTTTCCGTGAACTCGGAGCTGACGAGTCGAAGATAGAATATGATTTCGAGGACTACGGTTCGCATCGTTCCGGACTGCTCAAGTTCCACATGAAAGTCCTGAAAATGTTGGGAAAATAAATCCACGCGCCGGCTCTTGTGCTCTTCCCCACGCCAAGGGGATTTGGTATATGCCGATATACTATGTCATGTTCCTGCAAGTAGCAAAAGATGAACCGATCATCTTGCCGAGGATAGAAATGCCAACTTTAGCCTAATGCAATAACCAAACTACCGGCATGTGTGCGCGTCATAGATTGTCAGAAATAATCAAAAAGGTAAAAAGTCAAAAGTATCGATTATCAAAATCATGGATAGACGAACTTATCTCATATCGGTTTTTGAAGATACGTTAGCGCGTATCAAGGGTAGTGCGGAACTGACGTTCGCAGAGAAGCAGTCCATAACCGCGCAGAAACTGATTCTCGAGAACGAACCGCTGGATGTTCCGGCTCCCGCTTATAGCGAACAGGCACATGTTGTAGTAACGCGTAATCGTTCATTTGAGGCGGCAGCACAATACAAAGATCGGCATGTGTGCGTGCTCAATTTCGCTTCGGCTACTAATCCCGGAGGAGGCGTGACACATGGTTCATCGGCACAAGAGGAGTGTCTGTGCAGATGCTCGACTCTCTATAACTGTCTGAATACGCGTGCTATATGGGATAGGTTCTATACTCCCCATCGCAAATCCGGCAATCCGCTGCATAATGATGACATCATCTTCACGCCCGGTGTGCAAGTGCTGAAAGATGATGACTATCGTCCGTTGGTCGATCCATTCGGGGTAGATGTAGTCACCTGTGCGGCTCCAAACTTGCGCGAGAGACCTGCTAACGCATTCAATCCAGGCGATGGAGTGTCAGTGGCAATTTCGCCGGACGAACTGCGGCTTTTGCATGAACAACGTGCGCGGCGGATTCTAACTGTGGCTGCACAGGACCAAGCCGAGGTGCTTATTCTTGGCGCTTTCGGTTGTGGCGCGTTCCGCAACGACCCAATGGTGGTAGCACAAGCATACAAAAACATTTTGCCGGAGTTTTTGCATCATTTCCTGACAATAGAGTTTGCGGTCTATTGCCCACCGCATGACGACAGCAATTACCGCGCATTTAAGGAGATGATAAGAGCATGACATACGACGAGTACATAGCGCAATAGCAACAGGCGATGGATGAGGAGCAGCAGGACGATAGTTGCTTCCTTGAGTACCAGCCCGAAGGACAGTTTGTAAGAGGACATTAAAAGAAATGATGATGACAGAATACGAAAAAATGCTTCATAACTTGCCGTATGATTATACGGACAAGGAGGTTCAGGCGAATATCCTGCGGGCATATTATGCGATGCGTGACCTCAATCAATGCGGCGCATGGGACATGGACGAGTTACATCGTTGCATCAAAGCCCTCATCCCTGATGCCCATCCTTCGGTGATTATTTGTCCGCCATTCCACTGCGACCACGGCAACCGAATCAGCATAGGCGAAGGTTCGTTTATCAATTTTAATGGGGTCTTCTTGGATGGTGGAGGTATTACTATCGGCGTTCACACGCTCATCGGGCCCAACTGCCAACTGCTGACACCCGACCATCCGCATGATTATCTGGAGCGCCGCCAGACCATAGAAACAGGCCTGCCGATACGGATAGGCGATGACTGCTGGCTGGGCGGCGGAGTAATCGTTTGTCCGGGTGTTACTATAGGAAACCGCGTAATTGTTGGAGCCGGTTCGGTCGTCACGCATGACATCCCTGACGATGTGGTCGTAGCCGGTAATCCCGCTAAAATAATCAAGACAATTGAACCAAAATGAGAATAAGAAACTTTTTTATCGTTATTAGCACTATCCTTTTGCTCTATTCGTGCGGCAGGCAAGAACCCGACAAACCGGTTCGTATCGGCATAGCCTGGCGTGGAGATAGTACAGCGATAACTTATACTTCCACTCTGTTAAGTGTGCGGGAGGCAGGTGCTATTCCTGTTCCGCTACCGCTGGTGAAGTCTCCTTATATGGAATACGACGGCGACCGGTTAAAGGAGCAGTATATGGACAGCCATGGTATCTTGTTGCAGGAGTATGCAGACGCGGTAAAATCCAGTCCTCTTCAGGGGCAGAACCTCTCTGCCGTCCTCAATGGGTTGGATGCACTCATTTTTACCGGCGGCTCAGATATCAGCCCTACGCTTTACCAAATCCCCGAACCTTGGCATGGAATAGAAAGCGAAGGCATGTATGACGGCCGTCGCGATGTGTCGGATTATATCCTTATGTCCTGGTGTCTGAAGCGTGAAGAAAAGTTGCCCGTGTTGTGCATCTGCCGCGGCATGCAGATGTTAGGTGTGGTGTCCGGCGCAAGTATGATTCAGGACCTAAGAACTTTCTTCGATGAGTTGGGACTTGCATATAACGACGACCATCGTGTGGAAGCTACTGATGAACACGGGCGTAACTTCTCTTCTCATTCCGTTCAGGTGTCAGACGCAACATCGTTGCTGAGGAAAATTGCAGGAACCGATAGTATAGCGCGTGTTCCATCCTGGCATCATCAGGCTATCCGAAGCGTAGAAGGAACCGCTCTGAAAGTGACCGCCGTTACTCCCACGAACGGAGTGAACATCATTGAGGCGGTGGAGCGTACGGACAAACCTTTCTTTGTGGGTGTCCAGTTTCATCCCGAGGTGGCAGTTAGTAAGTACGTGAACAAAGAAGCCGATGCTTCTAATTTCATGCCATATGATGAGGCAATGCGTTACTTCCGGGCTTTGATGAGAGTAAGATGATAGAATAATAAAATCATTCCTTCTAATCCAAAAAATCCCACAAAAACTTGCATATATCAAAAAAATGCATAAAAACGCATTATTTTGCGCAAAAACTTGCCGATATCGGCATTTTTTTGTATCTTTGCAGCGGATTTCATAATAAAACTTACCGGTAATGGAATCCTTTGATTCTGTCCCTTTCTTCCATTCCGCGGGGAGCCATTTGGCTTTTTCTTCTTGGTAGTTGCCGGCGTTTGGCAAACGTCGCCTTTTTCTTCGTCTATTGCGTCGGGATTTAATCCCGACATCGGCTCTGCCGACATCTGTCCTCGGTGTCCCGTGACATCGGTGTCCTGTGTCCGCGAGTATCGCGAGCGAGGATTACGTCCATGCCGCGTAGCATAAGCTCCGCTTTTTCTATGTCCATTGTGTCGGATGTTATCCGACTCGACGAGATCCGGCTTTACAGGGGTTCACAAATTCCGCATTGTTGCACAATACCGTAGCCATTCCAAATCCCTAACGCGGGATATATTTACTGCTATTTCCTTACCTCGTTAGGATTGACCCCTAATTGGTTCTTGACATAGCGGTTGAGATGACCGACGGACGA
>ONPG01000043.1 GCA_900319645.1 uncultured Bacteroidales bacterium | reverse complement strand
GATCCAACTCCGCGGATCGGGTCAGTGGAACTCGTTCCCCTGCCTCTACGATCAGACAGTCAGTCTCTCGGAGGCGCTGGCGGACTACTACGACAAGGCGTCGGTGGGCGATATCATCAAGGCGCGCAACCGCTTTGCATATTTCTCGCAGAACAAGCGCTGGGAGGGCGACCTGTCCGCTATCCGACCGGGTGAGGGATACCTCTTACGCCGTATGGCGCAAGGTACGGCTACCGTACATTTCTACCCGACCGCTTCCTCGAAGACCAAGGCCAAAGCTAACGCCAAAGCCAACGCCGAAGCCTTCACCAACACCAACGCCGCTACCAACATGACGATGATTGCTACGCTAATGACCAACACGCAGTCACCAACACGCAGTCACCAACACGCAGTCATCAAGGTCTATATCGACAACGAGCTGGCCGGCGTAGCAGAGCCAATGGCCAACGCCAATGCCAACGCCCTTTATTACCTCACGATCCAGAGCGACCAGGCGGGCAAGCCGCTGCGCTTCGAGACCGAGGACGGCACGCCGTTGATCGTTGCCGGTGAGCCTTCGTCCGCTATCACTTACCTGCCGGATGCGCACCAAGGAACCCCGCAGGCTCCTGTACGCCTGATTCCGCGGACAGACAATCAGGTGGGAGCGACCAAGATCATTGAGAACGACCACGTGGTGATCATCCGCAACGGCGAACGGTACGATGTCACCGGCAAGAAATTGTAAGATGGCATTGGCTTTGGCGTTGGCGTTATTAAACTGAAAAAATCGTTCGAGCAGAGCGAGATAAGAAAATTGAAAGGCCAATGCCAAAGCCAAAGCCAAAGCCCCAAAAAAGTGCTCCCCGCGAGCACTTTTTTTGTAGGGGCTTCTTTGCTTCTTCCCGGGACATGGTCCCGTGATGGTCATGTCCTTGGCTCGTCGGGCGAAGCACCGTACCATCACGGGACCATCTCCCAAGAACGGCTTACCTGCGACGCGTGGAACTGCCTTTGGAACTTTGGCTTTGGCGTTGGATTAAAATTAAAGGGTTTGTTTGACATAGATTACCTGATTGCCGGTAGGGTTCTGCATCTGCCAGCCGTCCAGGGGTTCGGTGGTGTGAAAACGGGCGTAATAGTCCCGATAGGAAAGAACCTGTGGACGCGTTTTACGCACCTCCCCGATCGCCGTGTCCTCAATGGCGAAATAAGGATTCGGGTTGATCCAATCGCCCCGCTGCTTGGCGGCAGAAAGCGTTTCAAACACCCGTTGCCGGGTAGGCTCGTCATAACCTGCCCACAGCCGCTCACATCCACGCCGCCGGCGTTTGTACTCGCCTTGCGGATTGAGCAATAGCCATAATGAATAAAATTGTACATAAATTTATTTTTTTTAAAATTAATTGCCAAGCCAAGCCTTTTGCCTCTATGGCATGGCATGGCTTGGCATGGCATGCCATTTCTTTATTAATTTTCTTTTGGTTCTTTTCTTTTATCAGCTTTCTTTCCCCTTTTCTTTCCCCTTTTCTGTTTGCGGCGGCAAAATTACTGCTTTTTGCCGGAAGGATTGTGCTCAATTTGAGCACTTTTGTTCTTCGACCCTACAATTCGCTGTTTGTTTCATTCACCATTATCAACAATTTTATTGCCATGCGGAGCGGAAATATTAGGTAAATTTGGTTCATTTGTGGACAAATAACAAAAAAAACTTGCGTATGTGAAAAAATTGTTGTATATTTGCACCCGTTTTTTGACATCAAGCAGGTATCTAACTTTCAATCGTCCATCATGAAAACGTCCCCACTACAGTCCTTTCAATTTTCAATTTTCAATTTTCAATTTAATAAGTCCATCCTCGCTTTGTGTTTCTTGCTGTCCATCCTCCTGTCTGCGTGCACTGCCCGCGAACCGCATTATACGATTGGCGTAAGCCAGTGTCTGGACGACGCATGGCGACAGAAGATGAACTACGAGATGGAGCGAGAGATGTTGCTCTATCCGGATCTGACACTCACCCGCCGTATCGCCTACGGCAGCAACGAGTTGCAATGCGCGCAGATAGACAGTTTCATCGCCGAGCGTGTGGACCTGCTCATCGTCAGTCCTAACGAGGCGGAGGAGGTCAAACCTGCCGTCAACAGGGCTTTCCGCGCAGGTATTCCCGTGATCGTCGCCGACCGGAGGGTCACCGGAGACGAGTGGACAGCTTTTATCGGTGGAGATAACTACAAAGTAGGCCTTCTGATGGCGGAGTGGGTGAGTGAGAGGTTTGCCTTCAGAAACGGAAAATCCCAATCGGCACCATTCACGGTGCTGGAGGTAGCCGGTCTGCCCGGCTCTACTCCCGCCACGCTGCGCCACAAAGGCTTGATGGAGGGTCTCGACCGGATATCATCATCCGTTGTCATCCACACGGTGATGGGCAGTTGGTATCAAGACGATGCTGAGAAAGTGGTCGCGGACTATCTGCGTTCCCATCCGCTGCCGGATGCCGTAGTGGCGCACAACGACCTGATGGCCATCGGAGCCGCACAGGCCGTCCAGAATAGCCGGAAGACGGAAACCAATAGCCGGATCCGATCTGTACCGGCTATCCCTATTATGGGCGTGGACGGTATCCGACCGGGTTTGCAGGCTATCGTGGACGGTCAGATAGAGTGCTCCGCCACCTATTCCTCGCGAGGCGATCTGGTGATACAAACGGCGGCGCATATTCTCCACGGCGAACCTTTTGTGCGCGACACGGTGCTGGAGACCACGATGATCGACGAAGCTGCCGCCTATCCGATGCTCAAGCAGTATGAGGCCATCACGCGCGACCTGCAGACTTTCCATATTATCCAGACGCAGACCGAGAGCCGATGGCAGCAGCTGCGGATGGATAACAAGATCCTCTGGCTCTGTGTGGTTATCTCGGTCGCGTTCCTCCTGATAGCACTCGCCTATATCCTCTTTGCCCAACGCAGGCTGCAAACCGAGATCAGTCACGAGATCCTTCCTCAGCTGGAGAACGTACAGGAGGCTATCCAGCTCAGCCGACGCGACGAGGCGTTCGCCGAGCGGCTGAGGCAGGTAGTGGACGAACACCTGACCGACCCGAACCTGAGCGTCGAGTATCTGGGCTCTATGCTACAACTGAGCCGTACGCAGCTCTTCCGGCGCGTGAAAACAGTTGCCGGCAAGGGTCCGCTCGATTATATCCGCGAGCGCCGGCTTATCCGCGCCGACGAAATGCTGCACACTACCGACATGACGATCCAGCAAGTGGCTATCGAGTATTTCGGTCACCTCCCCAGCGAACGCTGAGAAGGGGGGGGCACCGGATGTACGGTCGCGTCCTGCGGGACAGACACCAATAAACGCCAGCTACCCTCCTACACGAGAAAAATCGCGCTTTTCTCAAAAAAAATGTCCGTTTATTTGCGTATGTGCAATTTTTGTTGTACTTTTGTACCCGATTTATTCACCTTTAATATATTCAAACAATGAAAAAAGTATTATTCTTAATGGTTGCAGCCGTAGCATTGATGGCGTGCAACTCCAATTCAGTAGATCCCGGAACCAGTTCTTCCGTCAGCCAGTTGACCGCCAACGTGGCTTCGGCTTTCGGCAAATCGGCTGCTGAAGTAAAAGCGGATTTCGAGAAAGCAGGTTTTGTGCAGGTGCAGAACGCTCCCGACCTTCTCACCAAACCGGCATTTCAGAAAATCAAAGAGTCCATCAAGAAACCCTCTGACGCGCAGAACACTGAGACGTATGTGCTGAACGCACCGAAGAACTTCGACGAACTCATCAAACGTCAGGATGAGCAGGCATTCTTTGACTTGCTCAACAAGGTGGTTGACAACGGCAAACCGCTCGTTATTGTTGTGGCCCGTTATAACGATAACAATCAGTTTACTGATGCCCAACTGAATCTCGTAGCAGGTACGAATATAAATGCCGGTACGCTCTTTATCAACACCAGCAAGGATTTCTTCAAGGCACTTGCCGGAGACAAGGCCTGGAACGCTGAGATATATGTTTACCCGACCGATATTGACGAGAAGAACCCGCCCAAGGAGGAGGATTACCATTTCTCCTACGAACTGGAAGAACGCAGTGCGTATGAGTCCAAACTTCCGTCTGTAGTTGAAAAGACCAGCTATATTACTGAGGGCGGTAGGTCCGAGGGTACCGAGTCGGTCAAGAGCATTGAGTACGGCATCTCCTATTCGCTCACTCCTACCGAGTTGCGTGAGATGGGGATCAAACCCTACGTAGCCGGAGGCGGATATATCTCTTGGGTAGTAGAAGAATAAAGGAAAAGAAAAAATCGTCCTTCGGGGCGATTTTTTTTTGAGCTATCGAGCTGTCAGGCTGGCGGCTAACAGCCGGCGGACAGGACAAAGGACGGGATTCGCATTAGAGCGGCGTAGAAATCGTCGGGCGCGAGATAGGACTGGGCAATCACACGGGTCTTGTAGGAATAGACAGTGTTGATGCTGTAGTCCAGGATCTCGGCAATCACTTCATTGCGGGTTATACCGAGGCGGATCAGTGCGAAGATACGCAGTTGGGCGTTGAGCAGTTCGTCTTTCTTGAGCGTCAGCTGATGCTCCGGACGCAGCAGGGCATTGAAATCGCGGACAAAAGAGGGGTATATACTCAGGAAGATAGTGTCT
>ONPG01000028.1 GCA_900319645.1 uncultured Bacteroidales bacterium | reverse complement strand
TGGTCTTTGAGGACTGGGCAATTACGCGAATTGCGGTCCGATTAAACATAATGTTAGTGCTTTTTACACGAAAAAGCGTGCAAAGGTACAACTTTTTTTTGATATATGCAAACTTTTTTGTAATTTTGCACCCAAAATAGAATGAAATTATGATTTTTATGCTTCTTGCGGCACTTTTGCCTGCCTTTTTCTTAGCGTTCTACATCTGGCGCAAAGACCCTGTTGCCGAACCCGTTCAATGGCTCATTCGTGCTTTCCTGATGGGGGTGGCTATTTGTCTGCCTGTCGCTTTCTTCGAGAACTTTGTCTCCCGTTTGCTCTTTCCTTCAGGTGCTCCCGTAACCCTTATCGGTACTACTGTTCAGGCTTTTCTGGTGGCGGCGGTGCCCGAGGAAGCGGCGAAACTGCTGGCGCTCTTCCTCATCCTTCGCAAAAACCCCTGGTTCGATGAGCATTTCGACGGAATAGTCTATGCGGTCTATGTCGGCTTGGGCTTTGCGGCGTTGGAGAATGTCGCCTATGTCCTTTCTGCCGGCGATCAGTGGGTGACCGTGGCTGCCATGCGCGCACTCCTCGCTGTACCGGGACACTACGGATTCGCAATACTGATGGGGTATTACTATTCGATGTATCATTTTGTGGAACCCTCTTTCGCCAACGGGCTCAAGGTGTTCCTTGCTCCCGTCCTGGCGCACGGAGTCTATGATTCCCTGGCTATGTCCGGGGCGGTTGATCCCGTGGCAGGCGGTATCAGTTTCTTTGTCCTCATCTATTTCTGCATCAAGTTCCAGAAACTGGCGCACAAGAAAGTGGTCGCTCTTGCCTCGTCTGAGAAATAAATAACGAAACAATGATAATCACAGATCCTAAAATAGAGAATCCCGTTCTGCGGATGGTAGGCGAAACAGCCGACCAACTGGGGCTGGAGTGTTACGTGGTCGGCGGATGGGTGCGCGACTTGTTCCTGCACCGTCCCTCCGACGATATTGATGTGGTGGTGGTCGGCTCGGGGATAGCCTTGGCGGAAGCGGTGGCAAAGCGGCTCGGCAAAGGGGCACACCTCGCGGTCTTCAAGACTTACGGCACGGCACAGGTCAAACGCGGCGGACTCGAACTGGAGTTCGTCGGAGCACGCAAGGAGAGTTATACGCGCGACAGCCGCAATCCTATTGTCGAGGACGGTACGCTTCAGGAGGACCAGAACAGACGCGATTTCACCATCAATGCAATGGCTATCTGCCTGAACGCAGAACGTTATGGCGAACTGCTGGATTCTTTCGATGGAATCGGGGATTTAGAGCGATGCCTCATCCGTACGCCGCTTGATCCAGACATCACGTTTTCTGACGATCCGCTGCGTATGATGAGGGCTATCCGGTTCGCTACCCAACTCGGGTTCAACCTCGATCCCGAGACCTTTGACGCCATCGCGCGCAACCGCGAGCGTATCCATATTATTACGCGCGAGCGTATTGTGGAAGAACTACATAAGATCATGCTTAGCCGGCGCCCCTCCGAAGGATGGATTCTGCTCGATAAAACCGGACTTTTACCGCTTATCTTCCCCGAATTGGCAGCGCTCAAGGGAGTGGAAGTCAAGGAGGGACGCGGACACAAAGATGTGTTCTATCACACACTCAAAGTGCTGGACAATGTCGCCGAACTGCAACAAGCCTCAATGCCCGATTGTCAATTGTCAATTGTCAATGATCAATTATCAACTCTCTGGCTTCGCTGGGCAGCGTTGCTGCACGACATCGGCAAACCCAGAAGCAAGCAGTGGGATCCGCAGGCTGGTTGGACTTTCCGGAATCACAACTATATAGGTGCCAAGATGGTGCCGCGTATCTTCGCCAAGATGAAGATGCCCCTTAACGAAAAGATGGAGTACGTCAAGAAAATGGTGGATCTGCACATGCGCCCCATCAATCTGATAGAGGACACGGTGACCGATAGCGCGGTGCGCCGCTTGCTCTTTGAGGCGGGCGATGATATCGAAGATCTCATGCTGCTTTGCGATGCCGATATCACCAGCCGCAACGAGCAGAAAGTGGAGCGTTTCCACCGCAACTACCAGCTCGTGCGCCAGAAAATGGTGGAACTGGAGGAACGCGACCGTATCCGCAATTTCCAACCTCCTGTCAAAGGCGAGGAGATCATGCAACTCCTGCACCTGGAACCTTGCTCCACCGTCGGCGAACTCAAATCCGCTATCAAGGACGCTATCCTGGACGGACTCATCCCCAACGAGCACGAACCCGCCAAAGCCTACCTCTTCAAACTGGCCCGCGAGCGTGGGCTCCTCCCGGAAAACTGATTGGAGCACTTTTCCGTAAACCTGTCGCATTGATGTTTCGCCCAACGTGTGTAGTATATGGTCTCTTTTTAAGTCTGGCTGTTGTACTGACTGCCTGTACGCCTCGTTTTGTACGCGAGGCGCAAACAGTTGTGACGGACGCGGACAGTCTCTGGCATAACGGACAGATGTACGTCATTGATGCCGGCGACAGCGCTACGCTCGCAGAGGCGTACCAGCGTTTAGACCGCGTACAGGCGATTTTTCCCGATGAATTCGCGCATAGTTGCTACCACTACGGTCGTCTTCTGCGCAAGAAAGACAACCCCGTGGAAGCCATGCAGGCTTTCCTTGCTGCCACCCATTCCCGCACGAGCGATTACCATATATTAGGTCGTGTCTATAGCAATATGGGAGATATTTGTCACTTGGCGGGTGAGTATAACCTTTCCTACGACATGTTCGAGAAGTCAGCAGAAATGTATCTCTGCAATGGCGATACCTTATTATATTATTATGACTTGAATAATATGGCATTCGAGTTGGCTGAAATGAAAGATAGCTCTGCTTGTATGACTCTACTGCAACAATATAGTCATATTCAGGAAATTTCAGATGTATCATTAATAACCCGAGCAGAATTGTATTGTAAAACGCAACATTATGACTCTGCTATTTACTATTCATACGCTGCACTATCACGTAATGCCTTTTCTATTATATATATTCAACTGGCACAAGCCTATTCCTATTTGGGAATAAAAGATTCAGCCGTCTACTATGCCCAAAGAGTAGCAACTATATCAACGGATTTATGGGAATTAGATAATGCTTTATATATTCTATACAATGATGATGAATATATATCGAAGTCAGACATTCTTAAAACAGCATCTGATAGAGCGGATATTCTAAAATTACTAGAAATCCGTCAAGGCCAACTATCACAAGCCGTACAATTATTAGAGCAAGACTTGCAACGTAAACCTGATTTGTTATGGTTGTATTCTACTATTGCCATATTATTTTTGTTAGGCACAGGCATTATTATATATGTTCATTACAAACGAAAGAAGCAGAAATTGATTACACAGCAAATAGAGGTTCTTGAACAAGTCACCCTTGAGATGCAGAAAAAGCATAATGAGTTATCGGATTCCTATTTGACATATCACCAGCGTATTGTGGACGAAATCAACAATCGATGCTTGGTATTGCAAACGGGTGAGAGTATAAAACAAAAACTAGCATGGAGGAATTATGCTAAATTATGTAAAATCGTGGATAAACAATTCTATATGTTAGCGACTAAATTGCGTGATCGATATTCATTAAAGGAAACGGAGATACGAATGTGTATTCTAACCTTATTATATTGCAAAAATGATATGATGGCAGAACTATTGTACAAGTCTCCAACAAGTATTGGAACGATGAAAAGGCGCGTAGCGAACAAACTCGGAACTGCATCAATCAATTTGAGATCGTATCTTATTGATAATGTGTGTTTAAAGTAACATGTTGAAATTAATTTTGTCTATTAATCAAATGTTTATATTGCTGTAAATCAGCTGTTTATGTAATCTAATTTGTCTATCCAGAAATTTGGTCATATAATAATTATGTAGTAATTTTGCACCGTCAAACGATTGAGCGTTTGGGTGGTATTCTTTTCTACCATATAAACAACATAATTATTTAAAACCAAATTTTTAGTATTATGACAAAAAAGTTCTTTGTGTTGGCATTGAGTGTTCTTCTAACAATGCCATGTTGGCTTCATGCCGAAGAAGTGGTGATTCCGTTAATGGAAGTTACTGAAATGGGATTATTACCTGGGGATAATCCATTAGATGATCCCGATCATTCTCCCAACAACCCTCCACGCCCTACAAATTTCCGTGCAACGATTGACGGGACTACGCTTGTAGTGACCAAGCAGGAATCCGCTTCAACCGGAAGCATCGTTGTTAACCAACCGTTTACAACGTCCATCACTCAACAGATTTCCACTCCGGGTGTATATGCCCTCCGCATCCACACCGCAGGTGGTGACCTTATCGGACAATTTATTGTACAATAAACTTATCTTTAATTAATTAAATTTTATTACTTTATGAAAAAACAAATCTTCCTTTTGAGTATCTTACTCTGTTCTTCTATTTCCATCTCTGCTCAATTAAGAGTAGAGTCCTCGGGAAAAGTCAAAATGTCGAAAAATGTAGCAATTAATGGTGCTAACATAACAGATTCTGTCAGTCTGAATATTTTTACACCACAAGCAGCTACAGGAATGAGAAAATATGGCATACATTCTGTCCAGGAAGTTTCAATACCCCTTACCGGTGCAGGGTGTAATGCTGCGATTGTGGGGCAGATTAATTTGTCTGCAAATAATCCTCACTATCTTTCACCTAAAATTGTAAACTATAAATTCAATGCGGGAGTTGCAGGTATTGCTGCTACCGGAATTGGAGTTTACGGTTCTACAACTCCGTCACTTCCAACATCTTGGCCTCTTGGTACATATGCAGGCTATTTTAATGGGAATGTCCGAGTTTCTGGTACTTTATCTGCAACCACGGTTACCACAACAAGTGACAGCAGACTAAAAGAAAATATCTCAAAACTTGGTAGTGAATATTCTTCAACTATACTTTCACGTCTAAATCCTGTGTCCTTTGCGTTCCGAAATGACAGTAGCATATATTTAGAAGAAAAGAAATCTGCGATACATTACGGTTTTATCGCTCAAGAAATGAAAGAAATTCTACCAGAACTTGTCTATGAAGACGGTGCCGGTTATCTTTCCATCAATTATATAGAATTAATACCTCTATTAGTTCAAACTATTAATCAACAGCAAATACAAATAAAAGAATTGACACAACGGGTGCAAAAAATTGAATCTGGAAAAGATGCTTCTGTTAATCGGATACAACAACGTTCTAACAATGGACCGATGTCAGAAAATGCCATATTATATCAAAACAATCCGAATCCGTTTACGGTAGATACAAAAATCGAGTATGAGCTTCCGATAACAACTCGCATTGCTATGTTATATATTTATAATATGAGTGGTATTCAAGTATCAGAGTACCCCATTTCGGTATTTGGTAAAGGCTCTGTTATAGTGTCCGCAAACGCATTGGATGCAGGTATGTACCTCTATTCTCTTATTGCTGACGGGCAAGTGATTGATACAAAACGAATGATTTTAACAAAATAATGCAATGAAACGATATTTTTTCACCTTCTGTATGATTTATTTATGCATAATTCGTATTGAAGCGAGCACTATAGGAAATGACGCATTTTTTAATGGTGCCAAAATGATGGATGTAATGCCATGTGACTCAGAAATTGAATATTCTAATAGAACAACAAATTGTACTAATGTACCAATGAGAGGCTATATGTATGCTCCATTGTTTATTCCCAATGAAACAGATAATAAAATGAAAGTGAGAATTAATCTTATTTTTATTCAGAAAAACGACGGAACTGGGAATTTTCAAGAAGATAACCAAGAACATCAAAGTATATTTGATGATGTAATGGCTTTACTAAATCAAAGAGCATCATCTTTAGTTCTGCCGGATAGTGATTGCTTTCTTGGAACAGATAATGATATGATTCATGATATAAGAATACAATTTGTGGATCATAGATATTATATAAAGAATAGTGCCATCTGGAATAATCAGCTAAATGAAAATAAAGGGTATCATTTATGTCCCAATAAACCATATTGGTTCCTAAAAAATACTACTAATTCTATTCATAACACATTAGCTGATTCATTAAAAGGGATCAATGTTTTTTTTACTGAAGATTCCATTCTTTATCACCATTATTGGGAAACTAATGAGATTGACACTACGTATTTTCCTTCTGATAGCACAACTCGAGCGGCATGTTCGCAATGCCCTCAATATGGGAATTGGAGCGCCTCATCTTCTATTCACATGCCTTGCCTTTATTCTAAATTCTTCCGCATGAAATATATTGTCCCGTTATTGGAGAAATATCAATATCCGCTATGGAATCCTACTGTAAGAGAGTGGTTCGTAGATGGTATAGCAATATTTCTTTTACATGAATTAGGTCATTCTTTTTATCTATATCATCCTGAAGATGAACATAATAGTAGCTCAAGTTTTTATCCCACAAATACAACAGATACATGCCGAGCTTCTATTATGAATCCAAGTGGAATCGATGGTGGAACACATGATTTTTTACCTCCAGGAGAAATAGGACGTATGTATGTGACGGCAATGACAACAAATATACAACAGTTCATTCCAAAAGAAACATATTTGGGAACGAAAACAGTTCATACTTCTACAACTTTTCCAAGAATGAGGATGTACTACTCATTAGTAATTGATACCTCTTGTAATCTTGATATACCTTGCGACATGATATTCTCACCGCAATGTAAAATAACTATCAAAAATGGAGGAGTATTGAATATAGATGGAGGTAGTTTACAGTCAATTGATGGTATTTGGGGTGGAATTGAGGTGCAGAATGGAGGAAAATTAATACTTTCCAATACTACAATTAGTGATTATAATATTGTTGTAAAATCCGGTGGAAGTATCATTATTAAAGACAACTTAACAATAAATGGTGACCATTCCATACAAATTAATGATGGAGGCTACCTTTGTATCGATAGCAATGCATCTATTAATTTGCATGATGAATTTTCAATTATCGTTGTTTCTCCTAATGCAATATTGGGATGCCCGTCTTGTAACGAGACATGTATATCATCACGTAGTGACTTTGAAAATGGAGGAAACGGACAATTTATAACATATGATGGCACCTGTTATCTTCAAAATGTAACGATTCAATCTAACTATCTTGCAACAGGGAATATTGTAAGAGCTGGTTCTAATGTTATTCCAACACAGGCAGTGGGAAACGTGGTAGTAAATAATGGTGGAGAAC
Source organism: uncultured Bacteroidales bacterium (assembly GCA_900319645.1). Classification (GTDB taxonomy): domain Bacteria; phylum Bacteroidota; class Bacteroidia; order Bacteroidales; family Paludibacteraceae; genus Colicola. Next base: position 22,326 of record ONPG01000028.1, on the reverse strand, counting down.
TACGAATCCGTGCGAACGAAACCATATTAACAAATGGTGTACTAGTTAAACAAGGATCAAAACTATATATAGGTAAATAAAAATGTTGTTTAATTTGCATATATAAAAAAATTGTAGTAATTTTGCAGCGTCAAACAATTAAAAAAGGAGGTTATAATATGAAAAAATCTATTCTTTATCTTATTGGTGTATTGGCGTTCATTGGAACGAGCAGAGTAGGAGCGGAAGTACAATCCACTCGCATGTATTTTGAGGATAAAAACGGGTTGCAAGACTCGTTGGAAATCGCTCTCGGTTTGACAGAGGATGAGATAGGGGCGCTACCTCTATTCCCCCTCGATTCTGTCCTTTTATCCATAAATGATAGTACCCATTGGGTTTGGTTGACAAAGATGGCCGAGACTGTTGTTGAGGAGCAGAAAACCTTTGCTCCGCATGGATACCGCACCTATGTTTACCAACCCTATACAGGCAATATCGAACGTGGTAAACAGAGATTCTATATCCCAGCCGGACGTATGCCGGTTATCATTAGATGGGACAAGCATTTCTTTACGGAGAACGGATTGACCGGTTCGTTGATTTCGGATGCAATATGTTGGGATGTGATGGGTGATGATGAGGAATATCATGACGGATTACCTCTTGCCTACAACGATTCGTGTATCATTCATGGTGTTCCGGAAGAAACGGCATATGCAGCAAGTACCTATGATTGTTGGGGAGAGGATTTGTATCTGAAACAGGCGGCTCTTATGCTCGGCACAAGCGCCAATACGAAATTTCAAGCCATCGATAACATCCCTACAGAGCCTTCCGCTCCTGTCAAACTCCTCCGTAACGGACAACTCTATCTCATGTACAAAGGTACCATGTACAATGTACAAGGGTACAGGATCGGTGATTGACAAACGTCTTCCGGAATGTCAAGGGGGATTTGGTAAGGACTTTCAAAGGACTTTCTGGGGAGATGGTCCCGTGATGGTCAAGTGCTTGGTTCGAGCGGCACAGCACAAGACCATCACGGGACCATCTCCTATGGACAGCCTGTGCAATACGGCGGCAATAGGACGGCTTCATCCGGCTATCTGCCGGGAGCCGGATAACGCATTTTGGACGAATTTGGAACTTTTTTAGGCTTTGAAGAGACCGAATTTGCGCTTTTTCCGTAAAAAAAAGCAAAATCTTTTGCATAATTGAAAAAAAAGTTGTACCTTTGCGCACTTTTTGTGTGCGTTGTGCGTATATACGCGCAGGAAATTGATAATTGATAATTGACAATTGACAATTACTTTGCTCGAACGATTATTTCCGACAAGCGAAAATCTTGACCATTTGCTAATTGCTGATTTCAATCAAAAAGTGAAAATTAACAAAAAAATTAACTTAATAAAACACAATTATGCAAAACAAAGGACTTGTACGATTTTTGGCAGCATGCCTTGCGTTGGTGTGCGCCTTCTATCTGTCGTTCTCTTTCGTAACCCGTCATTATGACAAGAAAGCGAAAGAGTACGCAGCCGGTGATGCAGTCAAGGAATATCAGTACCTTGACTCTATTGCAACGAAAAAAGTGTGGTTCGGCTACACCCTCAAAGAGTGCCGCGAGAAAGAGATCAATCTCGGTCTGGACTTGAAGGGCGGTATGAACGTGACGATGGAGGTGTCGGTACCCGACATTCTCGACGCGCTGAGCGGTCACAACGAGACCCCGAACTACAAAGAGGCGATGGCTCGCGCCCGCCAGAAACAGAAATCCAGCGGTGCTGATTTCGTAACGCTGTTCATCGAATCCTACAAAGAGGTGGATCCGGATGCACAGCTGGCGTCGATCTTCTCGACCTTCGAGCTCAAAGACAAAGTAACCCTCACCTCGACGAACGAGCAGGTGGAGCGTGTTATCCGCGAGGAAGTGGACGGCGCTATCCAGAACTCGTTCAACGTACTCCGTACGCGTATCGACCGTTTCGGTGTAGTACAACCGAACATCCAGAAGCTCTCGCAGCCGGGTCGTATCCTGATCGAGTTGCCGGGCATCAAGGAACCGGAGCGTGTGCGCAAACTCCTGCAGGGAAGCGCCAACCTCGAGTTCTGGGAGACATACGAGAACAGCGAGATCCTGCCTATGCTGGCGCAGATCAACCGTGAGTACGCCGCTATGGCTCCTCAGGCTGAAGAGACCAAAGCAGATGCTCAGGAGCAGAAAGCAGAAAGCCAGAAGAAAGCCGAGAGCGACGACCTGGCAGAGCTGGTGGACAACCTCGGTACGGACAGCGCAGCTGTTGAGGCAGACCAGGCTGCTCAGCTGGCTGAATATAAACGTCAGAACCCGCTCTTCGGTATTCTGAACCCGTCGGTAAGCGCTAATGGCCAGGCATACCGTGGTCCGGTGGTAGGTACGGTACACTATACCGACACCGCCAAAGTGAACGCTATGTTAGAGTCGCAGATCGCCAAGGCCGTTCTGCCGCGTGACGTACGTTTCTACTGGACCGTCAAAGCTATTGACGAGGCAGGCAGTTACTATCAGCTGGTAGCCCTCAAAGCACAACGTGACGGTCGTGCTTCGCTCGAAGGCGACGTGATCACCGACGCCCGTGCGGATTTCTCGCAACTGAGCGCATACGCCAATGTGTCGATGTCGATGAACGCTGAGGGTGCCAAAGCATGGCAGCGTATCACCAAAGACAATATCGGCAAATCGGTAGCTATCGTGTTGGATGGCTATGTATATTCCTTCCCGACCGTACAGAACGAGATTGCCGGCGGCAACAGCCAGATCACCGGTAACTTCACTGTAGAAGAGGCAAAAGACTTGGCTAACACCCTCAAATCCGGTAAGATGCCGGCTCCCGCCCGTATCATCGAGGAGAGCGTGGTAGGTCCGTCGCTGGGTCGTGAAGCTATCGAGTCGGGTCTGTGGTCATTCGTTCTGGGCTTCTGCCTGATCCTCATTTACATGATTTTCTACTACGGCTGGATTCCGGGTCTGATTGCGGACTTTGCGTTGGTTTGCAACGTATTCCTGCTGTTGGGTATCCTGGCATCGTTCTCCGCCGTACTGACCCTGCCGGGTATTGCCGGTATCGTGCTGACGATGGGTACCGCCGTGGATGCCAACGTGCTGATCTACGAGCGTATCCGTGAGGAGCTCCGTGGCGGCAAGGGTATGCGCAAGGCTATCGAGGATGGTTTCAAGGGCGCTATCACCGCTATCGTGGATGCCAACGTCACTTCGTTCCTCACCGGTGCCATCCTCGCAATCTTCGGTTCCGGTCCTATCAAGGGCTTCGCTGTTACCTACATGATCGGTATCATCTCTTCGTTCCTGACAGCAGTGTTCATCACCCGTCTGTTGCTCGAGGACTATGCCGCTAAGGACAACGCCAAGGAGCTGAGCTTCACCACCCGTCTGATGAAGAACTTCCTGCAGAATATCCACTTCGATTTCGTGGCAGCACGCAAATGGGCTTACTGGCTGTCGGGTGCAGTGGTGATCTTCGCTATCCTGGGTCTGGAGCCGCACGTATTCGGCAAACTGAACTTGGGTATCGACTTCTCGGGTGGTCGCAACTATGTGGTTCGCTTCGACAAGAACATCAACACACAGGATGTACGCGAGAGTCTGGAGAACACCTTCCGCGCTACGCTGGAGGACGGCGAGACCTTCGGTCTGAACGTCATCACCTACGGTAACGACGCCAACCAGGTTCGTATCTCTACCAACTATCGTATCCACGAGGAGACCGCTGAGGCAGACGAGTTCATCGAGGGTCTGCTCTACAAGGGCTGCAAACCGTTCCTGGGCGACAACATCTCCTTCGAGGACTTCCACTCGACCGAGTCGAACGCCAACGTAGGAATCATGTCGAGCCAGAAAGTAGGTCCGGCTATCGCAGACGATATCACCACCAGTGCCGTATGGGCAGTGCTCGCTGCGCTGGTAGTTATCTTCCTCTACATCCTCTTGCGTTTCCGCAACTTCGCATACTCGGTAGGTGCACTGGTGGCTTTGGCTCACGATACCGTAATCGTGCTCGGTCTGTATGCTATCCTGTGGAAGATCATGCCTTTCTCCATGGAGATCGACCAGGCGTTTATCGCTGCTATCCTGACCGTTATCGGTTATTCGATCAACGATACCGTGGTTATCTTCGACCGCGTGCGTGAGTACAACCGTCTCTATCCGAAACGCGACCGCAAGCAGAACATCAACGACGCATTGAACAACACCCTCAGCCGTACGTTCTCGACCTCTATGAGTACGTTCGTCGTATTGCTGGCTATCTTCATCTTCGGTGGTGAGACCATCCAGGGATTCGTGTTCGCACTGCTCGTAGGTGTAATCGTAGGTACCTATTCTTCTCTGTTCATCGCTTCGCCGATTGCATTTGACATCCAAATGTCCCGTGCCAAGAAAGAGGAGGAGAAATAAAACTATTGACGAATTGACAATGGACGAGCTGCGATTGAAGGACGATGGAATAAATAGTACAGTTGAACCCAATCGTAAATAAATCGTAAATCGTAAATTTGTAAATCGTACATTATGACTAATGATTTCTTGAAATTCGCCAATGCGCAAGGCCTTAACTCCATGCATGTGGAGAAGGTCTTGTCGCAGTCGGCAAACACCGTGCTCGCTTCGGGCGGATATATCTCTCCGACTATTCTGGAGGAGCGCCAGCTCAACGTGACTCAGATGGACGTGTTCAGCCGTTTGATGATGGACCGTGTCATTTTCCTCGGCACCGAGGTGAACGACTACACCGCCAATGTCATCCAGGCGCAGTTGCTCTATCTGGACTCTGTGGATAGCGAGCGTGATATCCATCTCTATCTCAACACCCCCGGCGGTTCGGTCTATGCCGGACTGGGTATCTACGACACGATGCAGTTTGTGGGCGCCAAGGTATCGACTATCTGCACGGGTCTGGCAGCCTCGATGGGTGCCGTGCTGCTGGTAGCCGGCGAGAAAGGGATGCGTGCAGCGCTTCCCCACAGCCGTGTGATGATCCACCAGCCTCTGGGAGGCATCCAGGGTCAGGCTTCGGACATAGAGATCACTGCCAAAGAGATCCTCAAGCTCAAGGACGAACTCTATCAGATCATCTCTGACCACTCGGGCAAACCGATGGACCAGATCCGTCAGGACGCCGACCGTGACCACTGGATGACCGCAGCCGAGGCGCTCGAATACGGAATGATCGACCGCGTATATACGCGCAAGAATAACTAATAAGGAACGCGCGCGCATGGCAAAGAAACAACCACAACCGGAAACCTGCAGTTTCTGCGGGCGTGTGATGCCGGAGATGTTCAGCGGTCTGGACGGCAGTCTCATCTGCAACGAGTGTATCGAGGCAGGTCACAACATGCTCCTCACCGCTCCCAAACCCTCGGCAGGTCACGACAAACTCTCGCTCAACGAACTGCCTACCCCCCAGCAGATCAAGGATTTTCTGGACCTCTATGTGATCGGACAGGACAACGCGAAGCGTTTTCTGTCGGTAGCCGTCTATAACCACTACAAACGTGTGTTGCAGGAGACGACCAACGACGACGTCGAGATCGAGAAGAGCAACATCCTTCTGGTCGGTTCCACCGGCACGGGCAAGACTCTTCTCGCCCGCACGATAGCCAAACTGCTCAAGGTGCCGTTCGCTATCGTAGATGCTACCACCCTGACCGAAGCAGGCTATGTGGGAGAGGATGTGGAGTCGCTGCTCGTACGTCTGTTGCAGGACGCCAGCTACGACCTCAACAAAGCACAGCGGGGCATCGTTTTTATCGATGAAATCGACAAGATCGCCCGCAAATCGGAGAACCCGTCGATCACCCGCGACGTGAGCGGCGAGGGTGTGCAGCAGGGGCTGCTGAAACTGTTGGAGGGCTCGGTGGTCAACGTGCCGCCACAAGGCGGTCGCAAACATCCCGACCAGGAGTATATCCACGTGGATACGAAAAACATCCTTTTCATCTGCGGCGGTGCTTTCGACGGTATCGAGCGCAAGATAGCCCAGCGCATGAACACCCAGGTGGTGGGATTCGACGCGCAGCAGAAAGCCTCGCGTGTCGATAAGAATGACCTGTTGCAGTATATCGCTCCGCAGGACCTCAAGTCCTACGGACTGATACCCGAGATCATCGGACGTCTGCCGGTGCTGACCTATCTGCAACCCCTGGACCGCACTGCGCTGCGCAATATCCTTACCGAGCCGAAAAACGCCCTTACCAAGCAGTATAAGAAACTCATGCTCATGGACGGCGTGACGCTCAGTTTTACGGACGAAGCACTGGATTATATCGTGGACAAAGCACTGGAGTACAAACTCGGAGCACGCGGTCTGCGCGGACTGATGGAAACGGTGATGACCGACCTGATGTTCGAGATGCCGAGCAAGAAAAATATCGGCACTACCCAGTCTTTCGTCGTCACGCGTACATACGCGCAAGAGAAAATCGACAAAGCGGATCTCTACCGCCTCAAGCAGGCAGTATAACGCAAATGACCGGCTCGGAAGCCGGTCATTTTTAGTATATAAACGGAGGTTCTAAACGTGCGGTGAATCTTGTGTACGGCGATACAGCATATACAGCACCGCTCCCGTGGCAACGATACTGATGATACCCAGCCACCACATCGCTCCCGTGCCTATCGTGTCCGCCCAGGTCTTGCTGTTCTGGTCCGCTCCCAGCAGATAGTAGCAGAGCACAGCCAGTCCGTTGTTGGTGGCGTGCATCAGCACCGGCACCCAGAGACTTCCTGTCCAGACAAAGATATAGCCGAACATCGCGCCCATGAGCATGCGCGGTACGAACCCGTAGAACTGCATGTGAACGGCGGAGAAGAGAAAAGCGGTAATCCAGATGGCGGCATGCGTGTTTCCCGCTATCTGCTGCAGCGTACCGCGGAAAGCGGTCTCTTCCGCCAAAGCCGGCAGAAGCGCCAGCAGACCGATGTTCACAAGCAACATACCGATGTTGTCCGCCTGAAGAAAACGCTCGGTCAATACCGCCGCAGCTTCCTCCTGCTGACGCAGGATTTGCTCGATGAAACCGAGACTTTCCGGCAACTGGACACGGCTGTTCAGGTCTGCCAGGAGATTGATACCCGGTATGGCACATACCATCGCTGTTACGGCTAACAACGCCACTTTCCACTCCATCCCACGGTTCATCCTGAGCCAGACAAAAGGCTTGTGGTTGTCCGCCCACAGCCAAGCGCCTACGATAGCCGGCAGCAGGAAGGTGGCTACGGTCTGCAGAAACTGCAGCCATTTGAGCGAGGCGGTGGTCTGACTGCCCTGGAAAACCAGCATCCAGATACCCACGCCTGCCGTCGTGAACACAGCCGTCAGTCCCAGCCAGACAAAGAATCGGATCAGCGGTCTATTCATCCTTTTCCCCTTTCAACAACATCTCCACCACCTCGGGCACCCCTTCGGTAGCCGGTTTGCGGATGTGAGTGATACGATCCGCCCACATTCCGAACTCAGGCGTACCCGGATCCACGAAATAGATAGGTATGCCCGGGCGCGTGTAGTGGAGCAGCGACGCAGCCGGATAGACATTGAGACTGGTGCCTACCACCAGCATGATATCCGCCGTGGAAGCAATGCGGCAGGCCTCGTCGAAATACGGCACTCCTTCGCCGAAGAAAACGATGTAAGGCCTGAGGAGCGAACCGTCAGGATGGCGGTCGCCGTAGTGCTGTTCCCATCCCTCCAAAGGCACCGTGGCTGTCTCGTTGATCGACGAACGCAGTTTGGTGATCTCGCCGTGCAGGTGAACGACGCCGGTGGCTCCGGCACGCTCATGCAGGTCGTCGATGTTCTGCGTGATGATACGTGTCTGTGGCATCGCTTGCTGCAACCGCGCGATAGCCAGGTGCGCCGCATTGGGCTTGGCTGCCAGCGCGTCACGACGACGATCGTTGTAAAACTTGACGCACAACTGCGGGTTGGTCAACCACGCCTCATGCGTACACACATCTTCCACACGGTAGTGCTCCCACAGACCGTCACTGTCGCGGAAGGTACCCAAACCGCTCTCGGCACTCACGCCGGCTCCGGTAAAAACAACAATCTTAGACATAAAAGTATTTACGATTTGACGATTTACGATTTACGATTTACGATTTATTGACGATTTATGTGGCAAAGGTACAATAAAATTTGCACATATGCAAAAAAAATCGTACCTTTGCACCGATTTTTGAGCAAAAGGTTAGAAATGACAATACTTTGTATCGAAACCAGCACGTCTGTTTGTTCGGCAGCCATCTGCAAAGACGGCGTGCCGGTAGCGCAGTTGATCAGTCGTGAAGGAGCCAATCACGCCAAACTCCTGCCCGGTTATATAGAGCAACTGCTTGACCTCCCGATGACGTCCCGACGGGATACCAACGAGATACCGACCACAGCGCGCAACGCCATCGAAGCCGTAGCACTCAGTGCCGGTCCTGGCAGTTATACGGGTTTGCGTATCGGTACCAGTACCGCCAAAGGGCTGTGCTACGGACTGAATGTGCCGCTGATAGCCGTACCGACGCTCCAACTGCTCTGCGAGGCGGCGTTACAGCACCCTCGTATGCAGGAGGCAGGTCCGGATGTGCTGCTCTGCCCGATGATAGACGCAAGGCGTATGGAGGTCTATACCGCTTTGTTTGACCGCCAATCGGCGGCGCAGAGCGATGTGCAGGCCGTGGTGGTGGACGAGATGTTCCAACCCGCCAACCGATTCGTCTATTTCGGAGACGGCGCTGCCAAATGTCAAACGGTGTTGAAAAACCCGGAATACCTTTATTTGCCGGACATCGTACCCGAAGCGCAATATATGGGCAGACTGGCGGAGCAGATGGCGCAAGCAGGCAAACTGCTGAACGCCAGCGAAATAGCGTACTACGAGCCTTTCTATCTGAAGGAGTTCGTGGCAGCGCAAAGCCATGTGAAAGGGTTGGTGTAAAAACTGAAAGCTACAAACGGAAAGGTGAAAGAGTTTAAGACTATAGGGTTATGGACGGTATGCGTGCTGATAGCAGGTATGCTCGGTTCGTGCTCGACGCAGAAGAACACCTGGGCAACCCGGTCGTTCCACCAGACGAAAGTCAAATACAATATTCTCTACAACGGCAATATCGCGTACGAGGAGGGTCTGAAAGCCATCCGCGATGCCAACGAAGACGACTACAGCCGCGTGCTCAGTCTCTATCCTGTGAGCAACCACAAAGCCGCTGAGGCTTCCGCCTCACAGATGGACAAAACGATTGAGAAATGCCGCAAGTGCATCAAACTGCACTCTATCAAATCCAAACCCAAACGTGACCCCAAACGTGCCCGTGACCCCAAATACAAACTATGGCTGGAGTCGGAGGAGTTCAACGCGGAGATGTACCGCGCCTGGCTGCGGTTGGGCGAAGCGGAGTTCCACAAAGGAGATTTCCTGGGTGCCGTCAGTACGTTCAACTACGTGGCACGCCATTACAGCAACGATCCGAACATAGTGGCGCAATGCCAGTTGTGGATTGCCCGTTCGTATGCCGAGATGGGTTGGCAGTATGAGGCGGAGGATGTGCTCAACCGCGTGCAGGTGGACGCTCTCAGCCGCAAACACGCACGACTCTACTCAGCCGTTAAAGCCGATGTGCTGCTCCACGGAGGACAGTACCACGCCGCCCTGCCGTTCGTCAAGATAGCCGTCCCCTACGAGAAACGTAAGATCTACCGCCCGAGGTTTGCCTATGTGTTAGGACAACTATACGAGATTGAGGGCAACAGAGACGATGCTATCCATGCCTACAAATCCGTGATCCGCATGGCGCCCAGCAACGAGATGGATTTCAATGCCCGTATCCGTATCGCCGAGTTGGGCGGACGCAATTCGCTGAGACAGCTGCGTACGATGAGCAAACAGTCGAAGCACAAAGACCGTCTGGACCGTATCTTCGGCGCGATGGGAAATATCTACCTCCACAACGGCGACACCGCCAAAGCCCTGGAGATGTACGCCAAGGCGATAGCCGAAGCGACCCAGTCAGGCAGCGCCAAGGCGGATATCCTTGTGCGCGCAGGCGATATCCATTATGACCGCCACGATTATGTGGAGGCGCAGCCGTGCTACCGCGAAGCGGTGACTATCCTCACGGCGGAGGATGAGCGTTACGAGCGCATCCGCAAACGCTCCGACGTGCTGGACCAACTGATCGTTCATTACAACCAGGCGCAGTTGCAGGATTCGCTGCAGCGTCTCAGCCATCTGAGCGAGGCGGAGCAACGTGCTATAGCGGAGAAAATAGTGGCGGACCTGATAGCCGCCGAGAAAGCCGATTCCACCGAGCAGGCGCAAGCCGCAAGGGCTGCCGCACGTGGAGACAACTTGCCGCCGAGTGTCAATACCGCCAATATGCTGGGCGGAGGTGCACAGAAGGGCGAGTGGTATTTCTACAACCAGCAACTCGTCAAACAGGGTGCGCAGGAATGGCGTCGCCGCTGGGGAACCCGCCCGCTGGAGGACAACTGGCGCCGTATGAACAAACAGGTGACCGTCTCTGCCCCCGAAGAGGACGAACTGATGGCGGAGATGACCGATTCCACGGCGCAAGCAGGCGATTCGCTGGCTCCGGCTCCCGTAGTCCGCGAGACCGACAATCACAAGCCTGAATACTACCTCCAGCAGATTCCCCGTACCGAACAGGATATGGCTGCCAGCGACAGTCTATGGCGTGAAGCGATGGTGGCGCTGGTGTATATCTACCGTGACGACCTCGGCGACCTGCCGCAGGCGGAGGATGCCTTGCGCCAGTTAGAAAACCGCGCAGCGGGACACCCCTCCCTGCTGGATATCTATTACGCCAACTACCTGAACGCCTTGCGTACCAACGATACGGAGGAGGCGGCTGTTTGGCGCGACAAGATCACACGCTACTACCCGCAATCCACCCAGGCGCAGATAGTGTCCCAGCCGGGCTATTTCGCCAAGCTGCAGCAGATGGCGCAAGTGCAGGACTCGCTCTATGCTCAGACCTACAATGCATACACCAAAGGCAAGTACCGTGAGGTGAAGACCAACAAGCAATATGCGGAGAAAGAGTTCCCGCTCAGTCCGCTGATGCCCCGTTTCCTGTTCCTCAACGCTGTTGCCGTAGCCCGTACCGAGGGTCAGCAGGCGTTTGCCAATGAGCTGCAGGACCTGGTGGCACGCTATCCGGATACTGAGCTGGGGGCTATGGCAAAAGATATGTTGGCTATGCTCGGCCAGGGAATGGAGAGCAAGAAAGGCGGTTCCACCGGTTCGCTGGCGGACAAACGCGGCGAAGTATCCGCTCCCGCCGCAGACACCGTGGCTACACGCCAGTGGAGCGACGACCGCAAACAGGCGTCTGTGGTGCTGCTACGGCTGCCCAAGATGGACGAAGAAGCGCTCAACGAACTGCTTTACCAGGTGGCGTTGTTCAATTTCTCGCAGTTCCTGATACGCGATTTCGATCTGCAGAAGATGCCGGTGCTGGGTGAAGGATGCGCTGTTCGCGTAGGCGGATTCCAGGATATGGACGAAGCGGAGTGGTGGATAGGACTGGTGCGCCAGAACGCAGATATGCAGGCGGCACTCATCGGCGTAGAAGTTCAGCCTGTGGCGGAAGTCAACCTCCCGCTGGTGCAATAGCCTCCGGACGGTCACTCCCGGATACAAACAAAAAGAGAGCCATTTTGACTCTCTTTTGTCGGGGAGACGTGATTCGAACACGCGACCTCCGGTCCCCCAGACCGTTGCGCTACCGGGCTGCGCCACTCCCCGTTTCCGATCCGCAAAAACGGCGTTTTACGTTCCGGATTTCCGGTGCTTTTCTTGAAAAAGCGTGCAAAGGTACAACATTTTTTTGATATATGCAAATTTAATTCGATTTTTATGCAAAAAAAGTTCTATATTGAGACTTATGGGTGTCAAATGAACGTTGCAGACAGCGAAGTAGTGGCTGCAATCATGCAAACGACGGATGCCGAAATGGCGGATCGTTGGGAGGATGCGGACATCGTTTTGCTCAACACCTGCTCCATCCGCGAGAACGCCGAGCAGAAGGTCGGCGCACGTCTGCGTGAGATGAAAGGACTGATGGCGAAAAGCGAGTGGCGCAAGGCGTACGGGGACGGACGTAAGATCATCGGCGTCATCGGTTGCATGGCGGAGCGTATGGGCAAGGAACTGATTGACGGGTTCGGCGTGGATTTTGTGGCGGGGCCGGACGCCTATCTGGATATACCCAACCTCCTGGCGCAATGCGAACAAGGCCACAAAGCGATGAATGTGGAGTTGAGCACCACCGAGACCTACCGTCAGATCATCCCGGCACGTATAGGACGCTCCATCAGCGGGTTTGTGTCTATCATGCGCGGCTGCAACAATTTCTGCTCCTACTGCGTGGTGCCCTACACGCGCGGACGCGAGCGCAGCCGCGATGTGGAATCTATATTAAATGAGGTACGCGACCTGCGCGCACGCGGGTATAAAGAGGTCACCCTGCTCGGACAGAACGTCAATTCCTACCGTTTCGAGCGTACGGACGGCACGATTGTGGACTTTGCCGACCTGCTGGAGATCGTGGCGGACACCGTTCCCGACATGCGTATCCGGTTCACCACCAGCCATCCCAAAGATATGTCCGACAAGACCCTCGAAGCCATCAGCCGCCACAAGAACCTTTGCAAGTTCATCCACCTGGCGGTTCAGTCGGGTTCCAACCACGTGCTCAAACTCATGAACCGCAAATACACGCGCGAGTGGTATCTGGAGCGTGTGGCGGCTATCCGCCGTATCCTGCCCGAGGCGGCCATCAGCACGGATATCTTCTGCGGCTTCCACGACGAGACCCTCGAGGATCACGCCCAGACCCTGAGCCTCATGCGCGAGGTGGGCTTCGACTCCGCCTTTATGTTCAAATACTCGGAGCGTCCCGGCACCTATGCCCACAAGCACCTGCCGGACAACATCCCCGAGGAGGAAAAAGTAAGGCGGCTGAACGAGATCATTGCCCTCCAGAACCAGCTCTCGCTCGAATCCAACCAACGCGAAGTGGGCAAGACGGTTGAGGTGCTCGTGGAGGGCTTCTCCAAACGCAGTCATGACGACATGTACGGACGTACCGACCAATACAAAACCGTGGTCTTTCCCCGCACCGACCAGAAGGTCGGAGATCTGGTCAAAATCACGATTACAGACGCCTCTGCGGCCACTTTGAGAGGAAAAATTGCTGATTTTTAATAAAAAAATGACAAAAAGTGCAAAAAGTTGCAGAAAAATTTGGTCATGTCAAATAAAAGTAGTACTTTTGCACCGAAAACAAATAAATTTTCATAGTTAAGGTTTAGGTTTAATGGCAATAGGAGGCTGTGAAGTTTCCTATTGTTTTTTAACAAAATCGAAAAAAGACCGTAATTTTTGCCCCGAAGGGGGTGCTTTTTTTAGTAAAATATGAAAGAAGAAACAACGACAAACAACACTCTGATGCCGGACTTGACGGACATCGATGAGGTGCGCAAAGCGGTTATTGCGAACGAGATACTTAATCGCAAATATGGATTGTAAACTATTTAATTCGTAAATTTATACTATGGCAGTAACGTACATGACCGAGGAAGGTCTGCAAAAACTGAAAGAGGAGCTCCGCCAGTTGGAGACAGTGGAGCGTCCGCGTGTGATTGCCGCTATTGCGGAGGCACGCGACAAAGGAGATTTGAGTGAGAACGCGGAATACGATGCCGCGAAGGAAGAACAAGGTGTTTTGGAGAGCAAGATTGCGCATATCAAAGCCAAACTGATGGAAGCACGCGTGCTCGACACCGCTGATATCAACACCGATGAGGTACAGATACTCACCAAGGTGCGTATCCGCATGGTGAAAAACGGCGCCGAGAAAACCTATCAGATCGTCACGGAGGGAGAAGCTAACTCCGCTGAGGGTAAGATTGCGGTGACCACTCCGATCGCCAAAGGTCTGCTGGGAAAGAAAGTCGGCGAGATCGCCAAAGTGCAGGTTCCGGCAGGACTTATGGAGTTCGAGATTCTGGATATCAGCCTCTAATTCGTAAATCGTAAATCGTAAATCGTCCAATCGTCAATCACTATGACTCTTTTTACGCGTATTATCAAAGGAGAGATCCCGAGCTACAAGGTAGCCGAGAACGACAAATGCTATGCCTTTCTGGATATCAATCCGCTGGTGAAAGGCCATACGCTGGTGATCCCCAAACTGCCCGAACCCGAGGCGGACTATATCTTCGACCTCAGCGACGAGCAACTGCAAAACCTCATGCTCTTCGCCAAACAGGTGGCCAAAGGTATCAAGGCGGCTACCGGCTGCAAAAGGGTAGGAGTGGCTGTCTTGGGAATGGAGGTCAACCACGTGCATATTCACCTCGTGCCGATGAATTCCGAGAAAGATATGCTCTGGACCAACCCCAAGCTCTCGCTGCCTGCTGAGGAGATGGCGTTCATCGCTAACTCGATAGCAGAGGCGGTTGAGAAGGCTTAAAGGACACCAAATGCGCACTAAATGCGCAAAAAATGCAAAAAAAATGCACAAATATTTGCGTATGTCAAAAATTTGTAGTAATTTTGCACGCTTTTTCGTCGGAAGCACTTCTTGACTGTCCCTTTGGGGCGCAAGAGTGCCGAACACGATGGCGGGATAGCTCAGCTGGTTAGAGCGCATGATTCATAATCATGAGGTCCCCAGTTCAATCCTGGGTCCCGCTACATGGAAATCCACTCGCAAGGGTGGATTTTTTCAAATCCGAACAACTGATTGTAACTATTATGTATCCCCAGCAAATCATAGATGCCCTCCGCCACGTGCGCTATCCCGGTACCGGCAAGGACCTGATTGAGAGCGGAATGTTGGAAGACGACATCCGTATCTCCGGCTTTGAAGTGTCGTTCTCGCTCATTTTCCCGAAAGAGAACGACCCGTTTATGAAATCGGTGGTGAAAGCTGCCGAGGTAGCGCTGCAGACCTACGTCGATCCGAATATCGCGGCGCATATTCACACCAAGTTTGTCAAGCAGAATCCCCAATCATCCACCTCCAACCGTCCGTCACCCATCCATGCAAAGCAGGTGATAGCCATCCATAGCGGCAAGGGAGGCGTGGGCAAATCGACCGTAACCGCCAATCTGGCAGTAGCGCTTGCTAATCAGGGCTACCGTGTCGGACTTCTGGATGCGGACATTCACGGACCCTCTATCCCCAAGATGTTCCATTGCGAGGATGCACGCCCGTACTCGGTTGAGGAGGAAGGCCGAACCCTTATCGAGCCGATTGAGCAGTACGGAGTCAGGATGCTCTCTATCGGGTTCTTTGTCAATCCCGACCAGGCGGTCATCTGGCGTGGCGGGATGGCGAGCAATGCTATCAAGCAGCTGATCGAAGACGCCCATTGGGGAGAACTGGACTTTTTCCTCATCGATCTCCCGCCGGGAACCAGCGACATCCATCTGACGCTGATCAGCGAACTGCAACTGACAGGAGCGGTGGTCGTAACCACGCCGCAACCCGTGGCGCTCGTGGATGCACGCAAAGGCGTCGAGATGTTCCGAAACGAGAAAGTGAATGTGCCTATCCTCGGACTGGTCGAGAACATGGCATGGTTCACACCTGCCGAACTGCCTCAGAACAGATATTATATCTTCGGCAAGGACGGAGGCAAAGCTTTGGCGGAGGAACTGGACGTACCGCTGCTGGGTCAGATTCCGCTGGTACAATCCATCCGCGAGGGCGGAGACGAAGGTCTGCCGGTGGCTTTGCAGACCGGACATCCGGCGGCGATGGCGTTTGAGCATATTGCTGCACAATTGTTAAAAAACTAAAGCGTTTCCCGCACGACGTAAGATACAATGACCACCAAGACAACCGAATTAGGAACTGCGCCGGTCCACCAACTGCTGTGGAAATACGCGCTGCCGGCTATCATTGCGATGACGGCTACGTCGTTGTATAACATCGTCGATACCATTTATATCGGCCATGGATGCGGCGCGTTGGCGTTGGGTGCCCTCACGGTAGCCAAACCCTTTATGGACATCTGCGCCGCTTTCGGCAGCCTGGTGGGCGTCGGTGCTTCCTCGCTTCTGGCTATTTATCTGGGCGAGCAGGACTACGACAAAGCCAACCGGGTCTTGGGTAACGTCATTGTGCTGAACGTCATCCTCTCCGCTGTCGTCATGACGGTCGGACTCATCTGGCTCGATCCTATTCTGTTCGCTTTCGGAGCAAGTGAGGACACTATCCTCTACGCGCACGAATATATGGAGATCATCCTCTATGGCAACATCCTGACGCATATCTATTTCGGTCTCAACGCCATGTTGCGTTCTGCCGGTCATCCTCGGTTCTCCATGACGGCGACGATCGTAGCGGTTGTGCTGAATGTCATCCTCGATCCGATCTTCATTTTCGGCTTGGGAATGGGTGTCCGCGGAGCGGCTTTGGCTACGGTATTGAGCCAGGCGGTGGCGGTTGTATGGCAACTGACACGATTCATGGACAGGAGCGAATTAGTCCGGTTTCATCGGGGAATTTGGGTGCTGGACAAGGGGGTTACACGACGGGCTTTGGCTATCGGGATGGCGCCTTTTCTCTACAATATCGCCCACTGTCTGGTGGTCATCATCATCAACAACCAACTCAAGCGCTACGGAGGCGATATGGCTATTGCGTCCTACGGCGTGATCAACCGTATGACCTTCGTCTTTGCGATGATGGTGATGGGACTTAACCAGGGCATGCAGCCTATTGCGGGATTCAACTACGGCGCCAAACAGTACCACCGGATGCTCCGCTCTTTCTATCTTACCAGCCTTTATGCCACGGGAGTGATGGGTATCGTGTTCATCCTCGGCGAGTGCTGCCCGGAGCTGGTCACGCGTATCTTTACCCACGACCCGGAACTCATCAGCGGTACTACCCGTCCGATGCGTATTATCTGTTCCACCATGCTCATCATCGGCTTCCAGATGGTGACGGGCAACCTGTTCACCTCTATCGGTATGGCGGGCAAATCGATTTTCCTGAGTCTGACACGCCAGGTGCTCTATCTCATTCCTTTGCTGCTGCTCATGCCCTCGGTCTTCTCCGATCCGCTGGACGGCGTCTGGTGGTCGATTCCCGTCAGCGACACCTTGGCGGCGGTGACGGCTGCGATCATGCTATGGGTCCAGATCCGCAAGTTCCACACCCTCATAGCCGAACAGGAGGCGTGGATTGCCTCCACACCTCCCGAACCGGACTGATCACAGTTCGCCGGCTTCCACTAAGTTGATGACGCGCTCTACGATGCGGTCTTTGTCCGTGGCGTCATACTCTTCCTTCAAGTCGTTTTTGAATAGTTTGGCGATGAACTGCCACCAGTTGGCTGCGGCTTTGCCTTTGTATTGTTTGATCAGGTCGTAACTGGTCCGGTCGGTCTCGCGGTCCAGCAGAATCATCAGCATCCGGCCCTGCGAGGCATACATACCGCGGAAATCTTTCTCGTATTTGCGGAACAGCTGACGCTCGAAAGACCTCCACCATTTCTTTCGGGCTTTCTGATCCGGCAGTTTGGCGAGTTCGGCATCGGCGTACGCCATATCGGCGGTAATCATCTTTGCGTATGGCAGACATTTCTTGACATCCCGCACGGTGCGCCAATAGAACCGCTCCTGTTTCTTGTTCTTGAATTTCAAGGGCGGATAGACCCACACCTCGTGCAGCCACGCGAGATACATCGTGTCGCCGTTTTCGATGCGGAGCATACAGCTGTCCATGTGATTCTCGGCAGCCATCATCTGCATGCTTATTGCCAACAGGACGATTATGTTTCCTATCCGTCTCATCCGTTTCTATTCTGAAAATTCTATTTCTTTTCTATCCCACAAATACTATATTTGATGCCCTACAAATACCATACCGATTTGAATGACGCCGCAAAGTTACAACAAAAAAAGAACATACGCAAGTATTATTGCCAAAAATATCATTATTTTTCTTCCTGCTCATGCGGTTCCTACCCGGCAATTCCGTCGAAAAAATCCCCGGTGTGTCAAAAAATCCACAAAATTCCCACATTTATATTTGCATAATCCGGAAAAAAGCAGTAATTTTGCAGCGATGTTTCGTCCAACGTATATATATGGTCTCTTTTTGAGTCTGGCTGTTGTACTGACTGCCTGCACGCCTCGTTCTGTACGCGAGGCGCAAACTGTTGTGACGGACGCGGACAGTCTCTGGCATAACGGACAGATGTACGGCATCGATGCCGGCGACAGCGCCACGCTCGCAGAGGCGTACCAAAGATTAGACCGTGCACAAACGATTTTTCCCGATGAATTCGCGCATAGTTGCTACCACTACGGTCGCCTTCTGCGCAAGAAAGACAACCCCGTGGAAGCCATGCAGGCGTTCCTGAATGCTACGCACTCCCGCACGCGCGATTACCATATATTAGGTCGTGTCTATAGCAATATGGGTTCTATCAGCCACCTCGCCGGAGAGTATAATCTCTCCTACGAGATGTTTGAGAAATCAGCAGAAATGTTTCTCAAAAATGGCGATACCTTATTATATTATTATGACTTGAATAATATGGCGTCTGAGTTTGCTGAGCAAGGGAAGAAGGAAGAATCGTTCTCCATACTAAACCGCATTGAAAGAGAATGTTATCAATCGGAATTGCTGATAATATTATTAGTGACAAAAGCAGAAGCATGCAAAAAAGTTCATCAGTTCGACTCGGCTATTTATTACGCTCATCAACTGATTAGGCAAAACTATTACACAACTACAGGATTGCATATTTGCGCGCAGGCCTACTCATATTTGAATATGAAGGATTCAGCCACTTTTTATGCAAACATGGTATTAGAACGTTCGGATAATTTATTTGAAAAAAATGGCGCACTATATATACTAATACATGATGATGAAAATATAAGCAAAGAAGATATTCGCAAATTAGCATCCGATAGATCTGATGTGCAAAAACTTATTGAGATACAACAAGGTAAATTATCTCAAGCCACTCAATTATTAGAGATAGACCTTAACCGAAAACCTAATTATGTAAAAATAACGTTCTTTGTTTTAGGGGTCATTGGTATATCTTTGTTTTTATGTTTAGCATTGATACGCTTAAATCACAAGCATAAGCAAATAAATGAAAAAATAAATTACCAACTTGCACAAGAGAAAAATCTTCAACTACGAGCAACAGATTATTACAAAAAGCAAATAGTTGATTTAGAAAACAGCTGTGAGGCATTACGTAAGAGCAAGAATCTCAAAAAAGAGTTGGGTTGGGATGATTATAACTCTATGTGTACGGTAGTTAATCTACGGATGAATGGCATGGCAAATAAATTAACGAGTATTCCAAATATAACTTCTAATGATATCCGTTTATGTATTTTGGTGCTTTTGGATATATCATACAGCGATATTGCTGACATGCTGAACTTATCTCCCAAAAGTATTGCCAAATTAAAATCTATCACAGCCCACAAATTAAATACTACAATGAAAGATTTGCGTACAACTCTGATAGAAATCGTATGCAAAAGTTAGATCAATTGGCATCACATTGTGTTTTTTCATAGTTGCATTTTTTGTATCATGTTTAATATCAGGCATTTACATCTTCTTCTTTTCATAGAGTAAAATTTTGTCAATTGCATTAAAAGCAGTAATTTTGCACCGTCAAATCAAATTGGTTTGATGGCGCTTTTTTAGTGCCGATTAGTAACTGTAAAATTAAACGCAATGAAATCAAAAATGATTGCTTTGGCATTGAGCTTACTATTAACAATGCCATGCGTATTACGCGCAGAAGAAATTGAAATCCGTTTAATGGAAGTGATTGAAATGGAGTTGGTATCAGGAGACCTGCCATTAGATGAACCCGATCAAAATCCTAACAATCCTCCTCGCCCGACAGATTTCCGTGCAACGATTGACGGTACAACGCTTGTAGTGACCAAGCAGGAATCGGCTATTCCATCCGCGCAGGCTATTGTAGCGAACGCTTCAACCGGAAGCATCGTCGTTAACCAACCGTTTACAACGTCCATCACTCAACAGATTTCCACTCCGGGTGTATATGCCCTCCGCATCCACACCGCCGGCGGCGACCTTATCGGACAATTTGTAGTACAATAAATTATATGTGTTATGTTTTATATTACTAAAAAAGAAATAATATTCGGGATAATCGGAATATTTTTTATGTTCATAGTTCAATCATGCGACAATACATCTATACCGGTGGACGAAAGAGGTTGCGATTGGGTGGAAGACAGCATTAGTGCAGTATTTATTAATGCTTCATTATATCCGGCAAGCGATGATTGCGATATGCCGTTTTATTCTTCAGATTGGGAGGTGACAAGTCCTATTAGTGGTATCTATGAATTGATGAACGATATTAGCAATGGTACTATGTCTAGTTTTCATGAAGTTAAATTTTCATGGATTACTTCCATCTATACCAGAAAATGTGATTACATCCACCAAGAAAGAAATAGTTCAAGGGTTGAATTAGACGAAAATAATTATAATACACGTCTATTCGCATTGGATTTACTTGAGTATTCCCCTCTTCTTCTTGAAGCCAACGAGGTCTTACCAGAAGATTATAAACATCAATTAGTTATTCAAGTACCTCATGTATTAAATGAGTATAATATGAGTGAAGGCACTTTAACTTGGACTAACACATGGTTAGCTGGTGAAAATATTTCAATCGTCAGCAATGTATGGGGGTTTGAATGCCCTATAAATGGAATGTACGCAACTTTCACTCCTGATTTTGGATACGAAAGATATATTTATATAAATGGTAGTTTTACATACATAAGATAATATGAAGAAGCAGTTATTATTTGCCATTGCACCGGTAATGGTATTGGTCGCATGTTCTAAAAACGAACTAAATGACAATCTTGCAGCGATAAACCAGCAAGATGATTTATCAAACAATGTTGTTGTTAAGGAACATATATCCCCTTTAGAGTTGTTGAAAAACGAAAGGGGGGCTGTTTTAGTGTATTCGTTTACTGATTATCCTTCTGGTCAATGCAGTCACATTGTGTCCCAAAGAGATACAGATGCTAATACTTTTATGTTTAATGAGAATCAGGGAATCCGAGTTAAAGATTCTTATCGTTTTGAATCTAAAAATAATAAAAATATTTGCCATATAAGGCGTAATGCTGATTTTGTTCACAAAAATCAAGATGGAAAGATAAGTATCCGTAAAAACGCATACGGCAGCAATTCTAATTCTGATGGATTCAATGTAAGTGTAACTACTGACCCTGTTGATTCCATATATTTTATTAGACCTTTTTCAACTATATGCAATCCTATCCCAATGTGTTATTATGACAACATGATATTAGAATGGAATCCGGAAAGTCATAATCCTTCAAAAATTCTAATAGTGGCAGAGTGGAATGGTATAACTATGGACGGAAGCAATTATAACAGTACTATTACACATGTAGAAGAAGTTGATGATGATGGAATAGAGACATTGGACTATACCATATTTGACGGTATGCCAGATGAAGCACTTGTCCATTTATGGTTAGTTCGTGTAAATGTCGTAAATATAAGTTATAACAATGAAACAAATCTTTCATTAATAGAAGCTTTGGAATATGCAGAAAATAATCCGGAAGACTATACACATTTAACCCCGGATTATCCGGAGATTATACCTCTTGTTACAAATGCCTATATCACCTATGGCGCTGTAGGTCATATGCCTATATATCTAATCAGGAATTTAATGGATCCTGTTCCATAACACGCATTGTGTTTCAAAAAATAATAACAACTATAATCGCTAAAATTATGAACAGCAAAACAAAATTCATTCAATTAAGCGTTGCCGTGGCAGCGTTTCTGGGATTTGCAGCATGCAATCCGACATCAACGATGGACGAACGCGACGCGTTTGTTGGCGCCTATTCGTATCAATCTACAGGAAAAATTGATTTCTACGCAGGAAGTAGGGTCATTCTTTCCAAATCATTGAACGAAGAAGGAACATTAACCATTTCTAAAAAAGGCGACAAAGACCAGGTGAACATCATCGGCTACAACGACACTATCCAAGCAACCGTTTCCGGAAATACACTGACTCTTGAAGCCAATGAATTCGACGTTGAAAACAGCGGCATGGTACTGCACCTGAATTTCGTATATGACAAAGCTACGCTGAAAGACGACGTACTGACTTGGCAATCAGATGTTACCGGTTCGGCAACATACATGGGAATTACAGCCAACGGTAACGG
>ONPG01000013.1 GCA_900319645.1 uncultured Bacteroidales bacterium | reverse complement strand
CCAGATGAGTTTTACTAACTCTTTGTTCACTCTAACGAGTTAAAGCACTCAAAGAGATAAATAAAGATAAAATCAAATCGACAAACATAAGTGAACAAAGCCAAATGAATATGAAAAAAATCCAAGTATTGATTGTAACAGGAGCGGTATTATGTCTCGCATGGCTAACGGGTTGCTGCACTAAGCAAAAAGGCGAGATGAGTTATCCGAAGGCAGAGTGGAACGAGGCCGGAGAAATACTGGTTCACACACCCGGAGTGGAACTCTTTAACGGCGTGATCCATCCTTCGGCGGGACTTTTTGAACATTATTTTGATGTGGACCAGGCAGCTGCTGAGCACAGGGAGTATATCCGCTTGCTGGAGAAAAACGGTATCTGTGTGCACAACGTGACGGATGTACTGATGGAAACAGGTATAGACACGCTTCGTGCGCTGGCGTCGAACGTGCTGAAATATGACGTTTCGGCTATTCCCGATGAGGATGTGGAGGCTTCCGAGCAATACAAGCAGCAGACGATCTCGGAAATGAGCCGCGGAGACTTGATCCGATGTATATTGCTCCAGCCGACGGTAAAACTATACCGGACGGATAACAATACCGGCTACGAGGCGCAATATATCCAGAACCCGCTGATGAACCTCTATTTTACTCGTGACCAGAGTATTACGACGCCTCGCGGACACGTAATGTGCCGCATGAATTCCTCGCAGCGTGCGCCGGAGACGGACATCATAGAGGTGTGCTATAAGCATCTGGGGCTCCAGCCGATTTTGCACATCGAGGGCGAAGGCCGGCTGGAAGGCGGCGATTATTTGCCGGCAGGGACTGTCTCGTTCATCGGCTGCGGAATGCGGACGAACCGCGAAGGAATCCGTCAGCTGATGGCCGCCGATGCTTTCGGACACGATACGGTAGTGGTGGTACGCGACCACAAGTTCTGGCAGATGCAGATGCACCTGGACACCCATTTCAATATTATTGACCGCGACCTTTGCACGATGGTACGCAGCCGTCTGGAGGCTCAACCTGACCAGCCGGAGTATGTGACCTGCGACATCTACGGTCGTGCAGCGGGAGAAAAAGAATACCGCCTGATAGAGGAAGACAAGTCGTTTGTGTTGTATATCCGCGAACGCGGGATGGAGATAATCCCTATTGACGAGGCGGACGAACTGCACTATGCCAACAATTTCCTAACTATCGCTCCGCGGCATATAATGGCTGTCGGAGGTCAGAGCGAGGCTTTGCAGGAAAGATACCGCAAAGCCGGAGTGACGGTAGAGTGGATCCCGCTGGAGAGCCTGATAGACGGTTACGGCGCGGCTCATTGTATGACGCAGGTGCTTCAACGTAGCAAGTAAACGATAAAAACCAACACATATGAAGAAGTTATTTATGATTTTAGCGGCTGTAATGATGGCCGCAGGAGTTGTGGAGGCAAAGACACTCGTGGTGTATTTCTCCGCCACGGGAACGACGAAAGCCGCTGCAGGGCGGATTGCCAAAGAGCAGAAAGCCGATCTGTGGGAGATAGAACCGTCGGAGAAATACACGGCCGCGGATTTAGACTGGCGCAACAAACAATCGCGTTCGTCGATCGAGATGGCCGATCCGGAAGCTCGTCCGGCTATCAAACAATGCACGAATATCCAGCCGTACGACGTGATTTACGTGGGTTACCCGATCTGGTGGGGCATCTGTCCGAGGATCATCAATTCGTGGATAGACAACAACCTGCCTCAGTTGGAGGGCAAGCAGCTGATTCCGTTCGCGACCTCGGGCAGCAGTACGATCGAGCAATCGGTTCAGTATCTGCGTGAGACCTATCCGACGCTGAAATGGGAAGACGGCCGTCTGATGAACGACTAAGCCTCGGAAAAGCGGTTTTTTTCGGCAAGGAAAGTGCTGTGAAACCGCTATAAATAGAAAATTAGCAAAAAAAATGCTGTAAAATTTGCGTAATTGAAAAATTTTTCGTACCTTTGCAGCGTGAATTGAATGAGGGGACCCGAAAAGGTCTCCTCTTCGTATAAAAAAGAGGAATTATTGTTATCTCAAAAACCGAATCTATGATTTTGAAAGAAGAGCTGAAAGAGTGGATCAACGTGTATCTGAAGGATACCGATTACGAGCTAATCACGCTGAGCGTTTCGGCGTCCAACGATATTCTGGTGGAAGTGGACCGGCTGGCTGGCGTTGACGTGGATTTCTGCGCTGAACTGAACCGCTATTTAGTGGAAAAACTCGATGCCGTGGAGCCCGATTATTCGCTGGAAGTGGGTAGCGTGAGCCTGACCGATCCGTTCAAGAGCAAAATGCAATACCAGAAAAACCTCGGTCACGACGTAGAGGTGCTGGTAAATGCAGAAGGCAAGAGCACGAAATACAAAGGGCAGTTAGTGAGCGTGGACGAGGAGACCTTCTCGATTGATTCCGAAGAGATGGTAGCCGTAGAAGGCAAGAAGCGCAAAGTGAAACAGATCGTAACCCGCACGTGGCGGTACGACGAGCCGAAATACGTCAAATATGATTTGAAATTCTAATAAAATACACATACACAAATGGCTATTAAAAACCAAGACAGTGTCAACCTGATTGACATTTTTTCCGAATTCAAAGATTTCAAGAAAATCGACAAACAGACCTTCATCAATGTGCTGGAGGATTCATTCCGCAACGTGATTGCGAAAATGTACGGTTCCGACGCCAACTACGACGTCATCATCAACCCGGACAAAGGTGATCTGGAGATCTACCGCAACCGTCTGGTGATGGAGGACGACGACGTGGCCAACCCCGAGACGCAGATTGCGCTGAGCGATGCCCGTCAGTTGGACGAGGAAGCGGAGATAGGCGAGGAAGTGACGGACAAAGTGCCGTTCTCGTCGTTCGGCCGCCGAATGATCCTGAACCTGCGTCAGACGCTGGCATCGAAGATCCTGGAGTTGCAGAAGGAGAACCTTTACCTGAAGTACTCAGATATGCTCGGTCACATCGTGAGCGGCGAGCTCTACCAGGTTTGGAAGAAAGAGATGCTGCTGCTGGACGAAGAGGGCAACGAACTCTATCTGCCGAAACAGAACCAGATCCCGACCGATTTCTACCGCAAAGGTGAGGTTGTACGCGGCGTGGTAGTGCAGGTGGACAACAAGAACCAGAACCCGAAGATTATCCTCAGCCGTACAAGTCCTCTGTTCCTGCAACGTCTGTTCGAGCAGGAAGTGCCGGAGGTGAAAGAAGGTCTGATTGCCATCAAGAACATCGCCCGTATTCCGGGTGAGCGTGCGAAAGTGGCAGTAGAGACGTTCGACGAGCGTATCGACCCCGTGGGAGCCTGCGTGGGCGTGAAGGGTGCGCGTATTCACGGTATTGTTCGCGAGTTGCGCAACGAGAATATCGACGTCATCAGCTATACGAAGAACCCGAACCTGTTTATCCAACGTGCTCTGGCACCCGCCAAGATCAGTTCGATGGAGCTGGACGAAGAGGCAAAGACCGCAAAAGTGTTCCTGAAACCGGACGAGGTGTCTATGGCCATCGGTAAGGGCGGATTCAACATCAAACTGGCCAGCATGTTGACCGGCTACCAGATTGACGTTTACCGCGAGATGGATGACCAGGATCTGGACGATATCTATCTGGACGAGTTCAACGACGAAATCGATCAGTGGGTATTGGATGCACTCAAAGCGGTTGGTTACGACACCGCCAAGGATGTGCTTGGTACGAGCAAGGAGGAACTGCTGGAGAAGACCGACCTCGAGGAAGAGACCATCGACGACGTTCTCCGAATCCTCTCCGCAGAGTTTGCAGAATAAGGCAGAGGCCTAATTGACGATTGGACGATTGACGAGGTACGATTGATTGTTCAATAGAAATAATTGATC
This sequence comes from uncultured Bacteroidales bacterium, assembly GCA_900319645.1. Lineage (GTDB taxonomy): Bacteria > Bacteroidota > Bacteroidia > Bacteroidales > Paludibacteraceae > Colicola. The sequence goes on along the minus strand of ONPG01000013.1, from coordinate 56,047 downwards.
GATTATTCGTGATAAATCGTCAATAAAAGAAATCGTAAATAAATCGCAAAATCGTAATCGTAAAATCGTAAATCAAATTATGGCAATAAAGTTAATCAAAGCATGTAAAGAACTGAATATCGGAATGGCTACGCTAACGGCGTGGTGTGAGAAACACGGCCATTCTATTGAGTCCGATCCCAACGTGCGCATAGACGACGACCTGTATCTGATGCTTGCCAAGGAGTTCAACCGCGATATGGCGACCAAGCTGGAAGCCGATCGTCAGGCAGCCGAGCGGCAAGCCAAAGAGGAGGCGGTACGTCAGGCAGCTGAGGCGGCGAAAGCCGAGAAAGAGGCGGCGGAACGTGCCCGTGCTGAGGCAGAGGCCGCCCGTCGTGCCGCAGAGGCAGCAGCCAAAGCGGAGGCGGAGCGTCAGGCAGCCGAGAAAGCAGCAGCCGCGAAAGCCGCTGCGGAAGCTGCCAAAGCCGCAGAGAAAGCCGCTGCCGAGAAAGCAGCCGCCAAGGCGCGTGAGGAGAAAGAGGCCGCCGAGAAAGCCAAGAAGCAAGAGGCCGCCAAGAACACTCCCCAGCCGGCTCATACGGAACCGAAGAAAAGAGAGATCTTCACGCTCGGCAAACCCGAACTGAAGAACGCTCCGAAGGTGATCGGCAAGATCGACCTGGATGCGATAGACACCTCGACGCGTCCTGCCAAGAAGACCAAAGAGCAGAAACGCAAAGAGCGTGAGGAGCGTCAGGCCGCCCAGCAGGCACAGCAGCAGGCAGCAGCCGCAGAACGCCGCAAACGCGAGCGTATCCGCTCCGGTGCCGCGAAGGTGGATCCGAACGACAAACGTAACCAGGCCGGTAAAAAATCGAAGAACAACAAACCGCGTGAGGCTACGCAGGAGGAGGTGGAGAAGGCTCTGAAGGAGACGCTCAACCGTCTGCAACAGCCGAAAGGCAAGAACAACTCCGCCAAGTACAAACGCGAACGCCGTGAGCAGGAGCGTGAGAAACACGAGCTCGAGGTTATGGAGGCACAAGAGCAATCCAAGATCCTCAAACTGACGGAGTTCGTGACCGCCAACGACCTGGCAAATATGATGAACGTGCCGGTGAACAAGATTATCGGTACGTGTATGTCGCTCGGTCTGTTCGTGTCTATCAACCAGCGTCTTGACGCCGAGACCATTAATCTGGTAGCCGAGGAGTTCGGATTCCAAACCGAGTACGTGGCTGCGCATGTAGTGGAGGAGATCAATGCCGACGAGGTGGTTAACGAAGAAGATGTAGAGCCTCGCTGCCCGATTATTACCGTAATGGGTCACGTGGATCACGGAAAGACCTCGTTGCTCGACCACATCCGCAACGCGAACGTGATTGCCGGTGAGGCGGGTGGTATCACCCAGCACATCGGTGCGTACAACGTCAAGCTGAAGAACGGCCAGCATATTACTTTCCTCGATACTCCGGGTCACGCTGCATTTACCGCGATGCGTGCCCGCGGTGCCAAGGTGACAGATATTGCAATCATCATCATCGCAGCCGACGACGCGGTGATGCCGCAGACCATAGAGGCTATCAACCACGCGCAAGCAGCCGGCGTTCCGATGGTGTTCGCTATCAACAAGGTGGACAAACCCGGTGCGAACCCCGATAAGATTCGCGAGCAACTGTCGAATATGAACATTCTCGTTGAGGATTGGGGTGGCAAATACCAGTGCCAGGAGATCTCCGCGAAGAAGGGAACCGGCGTCTATGAGTTGCTGGAGAAAGTGCTCCTGGAGGCTGAGATGCTCGACCTCAAAGCCAATCCGAAACGTCGAGCTAAAGGTTCGGTGATTGAGTCTTCGCTGGACAAAGGACGCGGCTACGTGGCTACCTTGTTGGTTCAGGACGGAACGCTGCACATGGGCGACATCGTGCTGGCGGGAACTTATCACGGCCGTATCAAGGCGATGTTCAACGAGCGTGGTCAGCGAATCACCGAGGTACACCCGGGTGAGCCGTGTTCGATTCTCGGTCTGAACGGAGCTCCGCAGGCAGGTGACGAGTTCAATGTGCTGCCGACCGAGCAAGAGGCACGCGAGATTGCCTCCAAACGCGAGCAACTGCAACGCGAACAATCGATCCGCACGAAGAAACATATTGGACTGGAGGAGATCGGACGCCGTATGGCAATCGGCGATTTCAAGGAACTGAACGTCATCGTCAAAGCCGATGTGGATGGTTCGGTAGAGGCTATCAAGGACTCGCTCATCAAACTCTCGACGGAGAATATCCAAGTGAATGTGATCCACGGAGCGGTAGGTGCTATCAGCGACAGCGATGTGATGCTGGCTGCGGCTTCCGACGCGATGATCGTGGGCTTCAACGTCCGTCCGACGGGAACGGCACGCAAGATGGCGGAGACCGAAGAGGTGGATATCCGTATCTACTCGATCATCTACGACGCTATCAACGAGCTCAAAGACGCGATGGCCGGTATGCTCTCGCCGGAGGTGAAAGAGGAAGTGACCGCCACCCTCGAGGTGCTGCAGACTTTCCACATCTCCAAGGTGGGCACGATTGCCGGTTGTATCGTTCGCGAAGGAAAGATCAAACGTGGCAACAAAGTGCGTGTCATCCGCGACGGTATTGTGATCAAGACCGCAGAGTTGGCATCGCTCAAGCACGTTAAGGACGATATCAAGGAGGCAGGTGTCAATACCGAGTGCGGTTTGAGCCTCAAGGCTTACGACGACCTGCAGGTAGGCGATATGCTCGAGTCGTTCGAGGAGATTGAGGTGGCAAAGACGCTTTGATAGAACAGACGATTTAGGGCAAAAAAACAGGACTCACGCTTGTGGATCCTGTTTTTTTCGTCCTCGGATAGCAATCGTCACCAGTACGGTGATACCCAGTAGAGCAGGGTAGTATAGATACGGCAGAATATTCATTGCACTGATACCCGCCAATCCGCTTGCCATCAGCAGCTGTGCGCCGTAGGGCAGCAGGCCCTGCACGCAGCAGGAAGTGGTGTCCAGCAGGCTGGCACTCCGCCTCGGGTCGATGTCGAACTGCTCCGCCACGCGTCTGGCAATATCGCCCACCGAGAGAATAGCAATCGTGTTGTTAGCGGTGCAGATATTGGCAAAAGCCACCAGAACGCAGATACTTAACTCCGCGCCGGCACGGCTCTTCACGCGACGGGTGATGCGGTCGATCACAAAATCCAAACCGCCGTTGTGATGGATAATCGCGAAGATGCCGCCCGCCAGCATCGAGATCAGAATCAGTTCGCTCATCCCCATTACGCCTTGCAGCGAACTGTCGATCCACCCCATCAGGTTATAGCTGCCGTCAAAAATACCGGTGCAGCAGGTCAGGGCGTTGCCGATAATCAGCACGAGGAGCACGTTCACTCCGGCTGCAGCGCAGACAAGCACGGCTAAGTAAGGAATAATTTTCCAGACCTGAATCGAGTCGGAGAGGTGGGCTTCGCTGATACCTTGCCCCAACAGGATATAAGCCACACTGACCAGCAAGGCGGCGGGCAGAACCATCTTGATGTTGAACCGGAACTTATCGCTCAGTTTGCAGCCTTGGGTCTGTGTGGCAACAATCGTGGTGTCGCTGATAAAAGAGAGGTTGTCGCCGAAGAAAGCTCCTCCCACAACGGCCGCCACAATCATCGGCATCGCCATCTCCGTGCGCTCGGCTATACCAACGGCAATAGGAATCAAGGCGACGATGGTACCTACGCTTGTGCCCATACAGAGAGACGTGACGCAGGCGGCGAGAAACAGCCCGACCAAGGCAAACCTCGCAGGGAGTAGGCTGAGCGTCAGGTCCACCATCGCGTCGGCGGCACCCATTTGTTTGGCACTCGCTGCAAAAGCACCGGCGAACATAAAGATCCACACCATCAGCAGCAGGTTGTTGCTGCCTGCGCCGGACGAGAAGATAGCTACACGCTTTTTTAGGGGCACGCCGCGGGTGGTCCAGACTGCTATAATAGCGGTCATCACAAAAATAAACAACAAAGGCGCATTGCTTACGCCTCCATAATAAAACGAATTGACAATCAGCAGCACAAGCAAGGCTGCAATAGGACTTAACGCCCAAAGACCTTTTTTCATTTTAATCAAAGCACCATTTAATACCCAGGCAGGGATTGCACATAAAGCCTTTGCCGGCGAAATTGTAACTGAACTCGATTTCTGTGCCGATATTCAGGTGAGGGCATTTGAACCACCTGCCGATGTTGTACCACAGTTGCGGCTCGCTGATGAGGACAAACGATTGTTTAGTGGGGTCGGTCCACGTGTCCGTCCGGTAGTCGTAAACGCTTTGTTTCTGTCCCCAGATATCCAAGAATCCGGAGAAGCGCAGTCCGGGTGCGGTACAGAAATCGTCGCAGCCCCAGACAAAGGTGAACTGCAGCGGAACGAGGTTGCCGGATTGGTTGACCCATTTGCCGGATTTCTTCACCTGCCACATATTATAATCGTCCACCACGTATTTGAAGAGCAGCTCGATGTTGAAGATGTTCTTGTAGTCGGCGGTGTGCAGGCAGTAGTTCAATCCCACTAGTGCAGCGTGATTGATGCCGTAGCCGTAGAACGTGTTGTCAGTTAGTTTGCCGATACCGAATCCTCCGTTGTACTCCACTTGTACGCTCAGGTCTTTGGCGGCGGTTTTTTGCCAGAAATTCAAGCACCTGGCTATCTCGCTATAGGCAAGGAACGGTGTGTTTTTCGGGTCGTTAGGGTGAATGGCGTAGTCCAGATCCACGAAGGCGAAGGTGCTTCCCCACGCGTCGGGATAGAACAACTCCAATGTGGTTGTGACGCGGTTCGATCGCTGGTTGGCGCAGGCGGTGCCAACCGAGCCGAAATCGTAATACACCTGCAGGTTAGTGCCTGCACCCGCACTCAGCGGGCACAGACACAACACAGCAGCTATAAAGAAAAGTTTACTTTTCACTTTTCAGTTTTCAGTTTTTACTTTACTTCTACACCGAGAGCGTTGTAGCGTACACCGTTGCGGATAATAACCACTTGTCCGTTCTCGATAGCCTTAACAGCCTTGTTCTCGCTGGATACGTTCTCGATGGCTTCTTCGTCGTTTACGATAACAGCGGTTCCGTCCTTGATCTCTACCAAATCAATCTCTGGTTTGTCACCATCGGCTTCTTTGTAGTAGTGGTAGAGGTTACCCATTACGGCTACTTTGGTGCCAACGGGGATGTCCACTTCGGTCGATGCTTTGTATGCCTCGAACTCGTAGGAAGGATTAGCCAGGTCGTCGCACATATAGAACGACATATTTTTATAGCTCTCGTTGAACGCAAAGGCAATACTGTCGTTGTAGCCCACTACGACATAAACGGCTACAGAGGTCTTGCCTTTCTCCAGTGCTTTACCGGCTGCTACAGCCTCGGCTACGGTCACGGTCAGGGTGTCGATCTGCACGTCGCCTTTCTCCAGCACTTCTGCGTTACCGCTGATGATCTCGATGGTGTTGTGGTAGTTCTGGAGCTTGCCGAATACACTCACTTTGTCGCCCACAGCAGCGGCGATACTGTCCTTCATCAGGATATTATACACTTTCAGCTCTTTCTCGTTGCTTTCGCAAACCAGCGAGAACGTCTCTTGTTTGTACTGGTTCATCTGCGAGCCGACGTTGGCTACTACGCCTTCCACGATAAAGAAATCGTCGGTAATCTCCATGTCGTTGAGTGCTTCACCCTCTTCGATAGCTTCGCAAACGCTTGTCTCGATGGTGTCACGTTTTACGGTTACGCGTTCGATGATCTCGGTGTCGCCGTTTTTCATCTCGGCGGTGGTGCCGTTGTAGTTCATCAGAAAACCTCGGATAACCACTTTGTCGCCGACATTCAAGGCCTCTTCGGTCGGCAGGTTGCACCAGTACGCCTGGAAGGTCTGGGTGTTACCTTTCTCGTCATCAAGCCAGAAGGTCTGCTGACCACGGCTGACGGTTCCGTTGGTGTAGGTAACGTAACCGGTGACGGCTACGGAGTCGGTACCCGTCTCGCCAGCCTGGAGGTTATCCAGCGTGTACTGTTTGGCTTGTGCGCAGGACATCTCGGTGATAGCTGCGTTTGCGTTGAAGGCTGCTACCATAGCAGCGCAAAAAAGAAGAATTTTTTTCATAAAATTGAATTTTTTTGAATAATAAATAGTTGATATTTAATAATCCACAGCCTGAAAGGCTTGATTTATTGAGTGATGCCGCGTTTCTCGTTGCCTGCCTGAATAAACTTGTCCACTTCCTCTTGTTCGGCTACGAGCAGGTCCTGGATCTCCCAGGTAGGAGCGGAAGGCACTTCGCCGATAGTGGTGTTGTATTCAAAAGCGATCACGATGGTCTCGCCGTTGTAGGCGCTCAGGTCAAACCTGCCCGCGTTGCGGAAGGTCCAGTTGCTGCCGTCCGGGATCGAGTCTGGGAAAGCAAGGTGCTGCCATTCGGTGGTGGTCACGTCGCCGGTGTAGTTATTGGTCACTCTCACCTTCAGCCAGTCCAGGTTGCTGACAGGATTGCCGTAACGCACAGCGTGGTAGAAAGTCAGTTCCGGCGCGGTGCTCTTTTTCAGGCGTATTTTCGGTGATACCAGCCAGCCTTCCACGGGGTGATTGGTTCCGCTGACATAGGCAGAGGCGGTCATTCCGTAGGCGGCCTGATAGCGCCAGATATAGCTCAGACCGTCCAAGGCTACTGTCTGCATCGTGAAATCGGCGGGACCGTCGTTCACGAACGGGGTGGTGTAGTAGGTGGAGATATTGGCTACCCACTGGTTGCCTAACACAAACGACATCACGTCCTCTACGAATCCTGTATTCATCACAAAATCAGTGCCGTCGTACGTCCACTCGTCTGCGGTGTAGCCCGACGATGTCTTGTAGGCGATCAGGTATATCTCTTTCTCTTTCGGATAGAGATAGGTGCGTCGCAGCCAGTCGCCGATTGTGGTAGCCGGGTCGGAAATGACCTCTGAGCCCATTTGCTCGTATAGCGCGGGTTGCAGGGCCTCGGCTACGGTAAGACGCTCGTTTTGGTAAACACTCCATTCGCCGTCCACCAGTTGGTAGAGCACGGTCTTGGGTCCATTCGTTTGTTGCGCTTTCAAGGCACTTACTCTGCGCGGAGCCGAAGCCGGAGCGGAGGACTTGTGGGAGATATACACACCATTGACAAACTGCGGCTCATCCGCTTCCGCGGAGTAGTTGCCTTTGATGGTGATGCTGTCGCCCTGCTGGATGCCTTTGTCTTTCCAAACGCGGTTGCCTTCTTCGTCAAAGACGCCATAGACGTAGATGGAGTCGTTGCCGTCCACCAGATAGAATCGTCCGTATATAGTTGATTTGACGGTTCCTACCAGTCCGGATAGCTGGTGTTCGTTCTTCTCTTGTGCCTCTAACAGTTCGCCCACCGAGCAGGCGTAAGGCAGGAACGGGATCACCGTGTCCGGCTCATCCTGCTTGTAGTCGTAGGTGAGGGCTATAATCTTGCCTTCTGTAGCCAAGGGGAAGGTGGCGGCGAGGAAAGCGGGAATATCCGCCTCTTTGCCGGCGGAGATATACGAAGCTCCGCGTCCCTGCCAGATAGCACGGTAGTCGTCTTCGGTCAGCGTATAGGGACTCACGTATTTGAACGGCTCCAGACGCTCGGATTTGCCCTCGTAGAGCGGGTAGGTCACGTTGCACATCGTGCCGGCGTCCAGATACGGGAATTTCTGGGCCATAAACATCGGCAGGTAGATGTCGGGGCTGGCGTCCTCGGTGAACGCCTTGAGTGACGCTATTTTCTTCCACTCGGTGTAGGCACTGGAGTCCTCCGGCGTGCAGAGCGAAAGGGCTTTCTGCTCATAGACTGAGGGAATCGTGTCTTTTCCTTTGTAGGTACATTGCTTGCCCACTGCGTTCACGTCATCGCTGGTCAGCGTGTAGCTCATACTGGTGCGGATGTCGGTCACCTGCGGATTCTTGTTGTCCATAAAATGCTCGTCGAAATAGTTCGTACAAGAAGCCATTACAACTACGATGCTCAAAAGAATATATTTTGCTTTCATGATTATATGCATTTTTGTTTGTTATTGATTCTGAACGTCTTATTTCTTAGAATTGCAGTTTCAGACGGATATTCCACTGACGACCTTTGTTGTAGAAGAAATAGATATTGTCCTTGGTGTTCTCTGCAATGGATTGGCTGACGGTGGAAGCCGACCAGGCTTTCTCGATGTGGTGCTGGTCCAGGACGTTGGTCACGTTGGCTGCCAGCGTAGCGCGGATAGTGCCGAAATCGAAGGAATAGCTGGCGCGCAAGTCCATCGAACCGCCTATCGGGCAGCGGTAGGGAGCCACGATGTGTACCGTTTTTCCCGTCACGAGGTTCGAGCCGCTGAACGAGTAGTAGCTGTAGTTGCGGTCGTAGAGCGTGTATTCGCCGCCGATACGGAATCCCTTGAACGGTTTGAAGGTCAGTCCGAGGTTAGCGGTTGTCTGCGCCTGACCGCCGACGCGGATGTTATCTACGTCGATCATTGCCCACGCGTGCTCTTTGCCTTCGTCGGTGCAGTACGGAGTGGTCACTTCGCCTTTGCTCGTCACGGCGTTGCCCAGTTCGTCGAACATATATCCGGTTACGTCCTTGCCTTTCCAGCGCCAGTCGCCGATGGAGAACATCGCGCTGATGTCAAGCCATTTGGTCGGACGGGCTTTGAACTCCAGCTCCAGTCCCATATGTTGTGCGCCGACGCCGTTCATATTGATGTAGCCGTTCGACTGGTTGTCCAGCGTCGTGGAGCGGCTCATCGTCTTGTCCATCCAGCGTGTGTAGTAGCCGTTCAACATAATATTCACAAACTTGTTGTGGAATCCGTATCCGATCTCCACACTTGCTATCTTCTCGTTCTTGGCGTTGCGGTTGAACGCGTGCGAGGTGTTCGAGGTCATAAAGGCGCCGTTGAATTTCGGGGCGCGGCTGATAAAGCCCACGTTGACAAACGCATTGTGGTTCGGGTTGAAGTTGTAGTTAACGCCGCCTTTGATCGTTCCGCCCAGATAGCCGATCACGCCGGATTTCTTGTGCGCCTCGTCGTAATAGAAGCGATCGACACGCCAGTAGTTGGTGTAGCTGAGCGATCCGTTCACAAAAGCGGACAAACCGTTGTTGGTGTATTCCAGGGTGGCAAACGCACCTTCCTGCATCACGTGGCCGGTGTAGTCGCGGTAAACGACTTCGCCTACGTTCTGTTTCTTGTAGGTCCAGTTCGGGTCGTTGCGGTTCACGTTGTTCGCCGGATCTACCGAGTTGGCGCGTGTGGCGTCGATGAAGTACTCGCCCGAAAGCAGGTCGGAAATGACAGCGCTGTGAATACCCTGATAGTAACGGACGTCTATACCGGCGGTCAGATCCAGCGTGTTCTCAAGGAACTTGTTGTTGTAGGTCGAAACCAGACCATACCAGTTGTGGTCGTTGCGGTTCTCCGCCAGCACGAGTTGCGAACCGGTAGTCGAGGCGGCGTTGAGTGCCTCTACGGCGGCGTAGTCAAACGAACCGTCGTCGCGGCGGAAAGTGGTGGTCAGCACGCCGTTGTACGCTCCGCGGGTCAGATCCGAATAGGCGTATTCCGAATACGGACTGGCTTCGGCGGTATTGCCGAATCCGCGGCCGATAGACACATAGACGGCTGTCGAGAGCGACGATTTGTAGTCGATCTGCCACACGTGGTTCAGCGAGATGTGGGGTTTATGGTATTGGTTGTAGTTTGTTCCTTTCTGTTTGCCCTTGCTGTCGTAGCCGTACGACGGGTTGTAGCGGCGGAAATCCATTCCGTTGGTCATATATTTGCGCACGTTGTTCCACTCTGCCAGGGTCAGTGCACCCGAGTTGCCAGACGGACGGGTCCAGTGCCACTGCGGAGCGCCGAAGCCGGTCAGCGAGAGCTGATGCTTGTCGTTGATTCGCTTGGAGATGTTGGCGAAGTAGTTATATCCTTGAAATCCAGTACCTTGGATATATCCGTCGCCCCAAGTGCGGCTTGCCATCACAGTTATCGCCCAGCCGCTTTTCAGCAATCCGGTGCTCACCGAGAACGATACTTTGTTGTAGCCGTCGTTTCCCATCGAGTAGCTCAGCGAACCGCCTTTCTTGGCGTCTATACCGCGGGTGACGATATTGATGGTACCTCCGATAGAGGGAGCCGACACTTTGCTGGCGCCCATACCGCGTTGCGTCTGCATCACACTGGTCACGTCTCCCAGACCTTGCCAGTTACTCCAGTAGATCGTACCGCCTTCCATATCGTTCATCGGCACGCCGTTGATCATTGTGGCGATGTTGGTGTTGTCGAATCCGCGCATCCATATCTCGCTGTCGCCCCAACCGCCGCCTTGGCCGTTGGCGTGTACACCCGGGGTGTTCTTCAGCACTTCCGGAAACTCCTGACCTGCCAGTCGTTCTTCGATCTCCAGGGCGGTAACCTGGCTCACGGCAACCGGTGTCTGCTGGGTCCGGGCCAACTGGCTGGTGATCGTCACGTCCTCCAGCGTGATGGCTTCCGGCGACATCCGGATTGTGCCCAGGTCGCTTCCGTCCACGGGAAGAGTCTGCGTCTGGTAGCCCACATAGGAGAGCTGCAACTCCGATCCTTTTTGTACCTGAATGGTGAAGTTGCCGTCCAAGTCGGTCACGATACCGTTCGTCGTTCCGACTTCCAGTACGGAAACGCCGATGAGCTCTTCGCCTGTCTTCGCGTCGCGTACCGTTCCGCTTACTTTTTGCGTCTGAGCCTGAATACTCACACATACCAGGCTGCAGAAAAGTAGTGTAATGAATTGCTTCATAAATTGAATTTAAATTGTTTGTTATTAAAGAAAAGTCCTTAGCTCCCGAAGAAAGCTAAAGACCTTTTTTCCCTATAGAATCTCGTTCAGCAGTTTGGCAAGGCGTATTCCGGCCTTGTACAGCTGCCACTCCATCGGCTCTTTCCAGCGATAGATATAGTGATAGGTGTTGCCGTCCCAGCTCTGCTGGTACGTATAGATAGCCTCCGTCACGTGGTAGTTGCCCACTAACAGCTCCTCGGGACTCATTTTCTCCACGTCTCGGCGCAGATGAGTGTAGGTGTGCGTGATCTTCTGCGCGTATTCGGTGTAGCTGTATCCTTGCGATTCGATGAGTTTGGTGTCCCACACCGAGTGGAGGTTGGTGTTGCGTCCGAACCACTGCATCTTCATGGCGTTGCCGCCTTTGTCGTCCATGCGTGCGGTGTGCATCGGGCAATAACGGTCGCCTACCAGATGCACGACAAACCGGAGCGTGTGCGGATCGAGCTCTTGCGGCTTCGTGGCTTTGATCACGGCTATCAGACTGTCGGTCACGCGAAGCAGGTTGCCGCCTTCTTTCGGATAATCGCGCAGCGAGGCCATCACAATGCTGTCGGTCAGACCGCCGTCAAAATCCTGAAAATGCCAGTCGTAACTCGTCGGATAAATCGTGTCGCTCTTGATCTCGTCCGCCCAGTTGGCGTAATAGATGATTCCCTGCTTGCCCAGAATCTTGTCCACTCGCTTGCGCGTTCCTTGGTTAAGATGGTCGTACGCTATCTTGGCTATTATACGGTGACCTTCCTGCCCCCAGGCAAGGGTAGGGAGGGAATACAGGCTCAGACAAATTGCTGCAACCAGGGGAAAAACAATCCGTTTCATAAAGTCTGAATTGAAATCGAGTGCAAAGATACAACAAAAATTCGACATATGCAAATAAATTCAAGCTTTTGGTTAAAATTTGCCAAAAATAAGGGAAATGATCCTTTCTTCTTGTCGTCCAAAAATCCTAATAGAAATAGTTTTTGGGATTGGAGATTGAAGATTTATGATTGATAAATAAGAAAAAAGAAAAAGAACCAAAAAGAATAAAAGAAGCTAAGGAATAAAGTTCTTTTTAAGTTTTTCATAGTAGGTAGTAGTATGCACCCCCTACCCCCAAAAGGCAGAATGTGCTACCTACCTCTTTTTTTAAAAAAAAATTAAACTTTTTTCGACAAAGCCTTTATCGTTCCAATATCGAGCCAATATCGAGCCAATATCGGGATAGCCCCCCCCTTCGCAGCCCTTTCACTTTTCAGTTTTCAGCTTTCAGTTTAATAAGCGCCAACGGCCAAAGCCCAAGCCAACGCCAACGCCAATGCCAACGCCAACTAAAATCCCACCGCTTGTTTCAGGGCTTTCTCGATCTGCCGGCTTTGAGTCTCACGGGAGAACTCTTCGCGGTGGACGACCGGTTGGCGGGTGAAGCCGTTGGTTTGCCATTCGCGGTATTGGTCTTCGATAAACGCACGGATAAGTTGCGGGTCGTCGGTGGCGATGCCGGCATTCGTATAGCGAATGAGTTCCGCCAACGAGCCTTGGTCGGAAGGAATACAGAGCACAGGTTTGGCACATCCTAAAGCCTCGTAGAACTTAGTGGTCAGCATTCCGTGCGTATTGGGATTGGTGAGCACCAACATAATGGAACTGCTGCGAATGGCATCACCCAGTCGGTCGTGGGGAACAGGGTTGTTCGACGGGGTGTGGCAATCGAACACGACCGGCAGTTGCAGGTCACGGATAATCGCTTTGAGTTGTTCCAACCAGGGCTGCTGCCAATCGAAAAGCGAACCGATATAGCTAATGGTGAAGGAGGAAAGGGAGGACGTTCCGGGATAGAACTGAGTTTCGTCGTAGCCGTTATAGGCTAAGCTGACGTTGGGATTGAACTGCCGGATGAACTCCGCGTGCCAAGGCGAGACGGTGGTGACGGCGTCAGCCGCCCGCAGGACATTGTTACGCCGGCGAAGATGGACCGCCCGATACAAGCGCCGGAAAGGCATCGTCCACCATGTGCGGTGGTGATATTGGTATTTCGAGTCTTCGACTTGTTCATCCAGGTCGCGGATGTCGCAGACCAGTGGTAGGTGGTAGTGGTCCGCAATCCGTTGGGCGGCTCCCAGTGGAAAATCCGAGAATGCGGTACAGAGCACCACATCCCATTGGGTTCCCTCCAGGCGCTTGATGGCACGCTGCGCAAAGACGCGGTTGTGCCAGTCGGAGAGCAGTGTCCAGGCTGTCTTGACTGCCCAGTCGGCCGTCGTGCCGCTGTACATCCCGATCGTCTCGATGGGGTAGGAGTGGCGGAAATCCAAAGGCTGGTACGCCTCGGTGAGAAGCGTGACGACGTGTCCCTGTCGCACCAGGTAGTCGCACAGGTATCGCAACCGGGGCAGATAGCCGGGCGCAGCAGGCGGATCGGAGATAACGAGGATACGAAGCATAGACAGGAAAAACGGAGCGGTGGGGGTTAGCGGAGCATTTCCAGAATCTTCGGATAGAGCGAACGGTGGTAGCTGTCGTCGGCAAAACTGTTGTTGTGCCACAGCAGACACACATCGCCGTGGTGTGTCTTGACTTTATCCAGGAGCCGCTCGCAGAGGAAATACGACTCGTCTTCGCCCAGATTCATATAATTGGTTTGCGAGAGGGTGTTGTCCATTACGAGCAAGGGGTGCAGGGTAAGGCGTGTCAGTTCCATCGTCTTGGGATTGATCCACCTCACGGCACGCGTGGTTTGCAGACGGAATCCCGCCTGGTCGGCAAAGCCCATAGTGAAATCGTCGGTATAGCCGGCGTCCGCGACGCGCTGCATCTGGTCGATGGAGCAACGCAGATAGTGCGCACGGTACATGCGGCTGTACTTGATAGGGGGAATAGAGCCGTAGTAGCTGCCGTGGATACCGAGATAGGCATTGTTGTGGCGCAGCAGTTTCTTGAGTTGCCGCCAGTCGCGTCCCCACAAGCGGTATTGCGGGTAGTCGTAGCCCTTGCCGGGAGTGTTCTTGATGAAATAGATCGTCTCGGCACGCGGGACCTGTCGGTCGGTGTCGATAATCCAAGGGAAGGTGTAAAGAGGATCGCGGTGCAGGTCGAGCAGAGCCTGCCAAACTTGTTTTGTTTCGCCCCGCAGGATGCCTCCGACCGCTCCGCGCAGATGACGGTATTGGCTGATCGAGTCCACATCGTGCGTGAGGTAGATGTGGTTGAAACCCGGTTCCGGAAGCGGCAGATCCAGAATCTTCATCAGGAAACGTGCGTATTCATCCAGACGCGGAATCTGCAAGCGGCTTTTTTGCGAGAGGATAGAGAACCGCGCCGCAAAACGTCCGTGCTCGTCCCGGTCGGTCACCATCAGCTCCTCCGCCCGCGAGGTGAAGAAGAAAGCGGCATAGACGATGTCGGTCCGCACCACGGCTTTTCCTTTGGCGGGAAACTCCACCTCGGGGTGTTTCAACTCGGGCACCACCAGGTCGTTGCCCAGATGGCCGTTCGGCACAATAATCACGTCGTACTGCTCCAACTCTTTCTCGTCGGCGGTGTACACCACGCGCTTTGCGGCCTCTTCGTCGCCGTAGCAAAGCCACGTGATGAGGTAATTTACGATATCGTTCATATTTTCGTATTTGCTCATTTTCGCAGGGTTACATTTTCACTCATTCGCTGAGCAACTCCCACTCATACATTTTCTGTTCGATTTGGTGCTTGACCGTTTCGTATTTCTGGAAGAGCTCCGGTGTCTGGTTCTCTGGGAAGGCCAGCTGTTGCTCTATCTCAGCCTGCTGTGCCTCGAGTTGTGCGATAGCCTCTTCGGTATCGGCAATCTGTTTTTCCCGTTTGCGTCGCTCGGCAGCCGCGGCTTTCTGGGCGGCGTAGTCCTGCTTGGAGTCTGTGGGGAACTTAGGGTCTTTAAGGTCTTTAAGGTCCTTAGGGATTTTGCGTTCCAGGTCCTGGAGACTGTCGATCTTCTTGGCTCGCAGGAAATCGTATATACCGCCTAAATGTTCCTTGACCCTTCCTCCTCCGAACTCATAGACTTTGGAGACGAGTCCGTTGAGGAAATCGCGGTCGTGGCTGACGCAGATGACGGTGCCGTTGAAATCCGCGAGGGCGGCTTTGAGCACATCTTTGGATTGCATATCCAAATGGTTGGTCGGCTCATCGAGGATAAGCAGATTGCAGGGCTCGAGCAGCAGCCGTATCATCGCCAACCGGCTCCTTTCGCCTCCGGACAGCACTTTGACTTTCTTCTCGCTCGCCTCGCCGCCGAACATAAATGCGCCGAGGATATCCCGTATCTTGGTGCGGATATCTCCGACCGCCACATAATCGATGGTGTCAAAGACAGTGAGGTTCTCGTCCAGCAGCGCCGCCTGGTTCTGTGCGAAATAGCCGATCTTGACATTGTGCCCGACTTTGAGCGTGCCGAGGTAGTCCAGCTGCCCCATTATACACTTGACGAGCGTTGTTTTTCCTTCTCCGTTCTTGCCGACAAACGCCACTTTCTCGCCCCTGCGTATCGTGAACGTCACGTCGTGGAAGACGTTGTGTTCGCCGAAACTCTTGCTGAGGTCCTCCACGATAAGCGGGAAATCGCCGCTTCGCGGAGCGGGCGGGAAACGCAGATTCAGCCGGCTCGTGTCTTCCAGATCCACCTCCAGCCGCTCCAGTTTCTCCAGCTGTTTGATACGGCTCTGGACCTGTACCGCCTTGGTAGCTTTGTATCGGAAGCGCTCAATGAAATCCTCGGTGTCCTGAATCATCTTCTGCTGGTTCTGGTAGGCGCGCACCTGTTGCTCGTGGCGCTCCTTGCGCAGTTCGACAAAGCGGTCATAGTTGACGTTGTAGTCGTAAATCCTGCCGAGCGTGATTTCTATCGTGCGCGCGCAAACATTATTAATAAACGCGCGGTCGTGGCTGACGAGCAAGACGGCACTCGGACTGGTCTTGAGGAAGTCTTCGAGCCACTGGATAGACTCGATATCGAGGTGGTTGGTAGGTTCGTCGAGGAGGAGCAGGTCCGGGTGCTGCAGCAGAATCTTCGCCAGTTCGATACGCATTCGCCATCCTCCGGAGAACTCGTTGCACTGGCGGTCAAAATCCTTGCGCTCGAATCCCAAGCCGATGATCGTGCGGTCCATTTCCGCCACAAAACGCGCCAATTCGTTCTCGTCGGAGGTGTGCGCCACTGTCAGCATTTCTTCGCGCAGGGTGCGCCCGTCCTGGTGAAGCATCACCTGGGGCAGGTAGCCAATCGTCATTTCCGCTTCGCGGCTGATACGCCCGGAGGTAGGCTGGTATTCACCGGCAATAAGCCGGAGCAGCGTGGATTTGCCGGCACCGTTCTTGCCCACCAGCGCAATCCGTTCTTTGCGGTTGATGAGGAACGTCACGTCGTCCAGCACCGGGCGGGACGAGAACTCCATGCTCAGGTGCTCAATGCTGATCATTGTTCTGGGCGTTTAGGTGATTGATAATCCGCCACAAGAGCAGCGTGAGCAGCGTAGCCAAGGCGAAGTCCGTAATAAGCAGCACCCATATATTCCAGTTGCGTCCGATAATCGCCAGCGCGATGAAAAGCAGGCTGACGGACAACAGTACGCACGTCGTTTGGATATGGTTCAATCCTGTGCGGAGCAGCAGATGGTGAATATGGTTCTTGTCCGGCAGGAAGGGGGAACGGTGCTTCTTGATTCGGGTGAGACTGACGCGGATAGTGTCGAACAAGGGCACAGTGAGCACGCAGATAGCTACTGCCGGCGCGGCATCCATGTGAAGATACTCGGGCACCAGATGGTAGGCGTTCAGTTCGCAGAAACGGAACACAAACGCCGTGAGCATATAGCCGAGCAGCAGACTGCCCGAATCGCCCATAAAAATCTTACCGCGTTTGCCGAAGACGTTGAAAATGAAAAACACCGCCAAGGCTCCGATCAGGCAGATAGCGAGAACCGACCACGTCTGCTCGCCAGCCAAACCGAACCAAACGGCAAAGAACGAACAATAGAGGATTCCTAATCCGCTTGCCAGACCGTCCACTCCGTCAATCAGATTGATGGCATTGATAATAGCAATGAGGATAAAAAGCGAAATGAGATAACTGGGGATAATACCGATCTGCTCTATTCCGAACAAACCATGCAGATGGGTGATCCGGAGGTCGGCAAACCCGATCATGGCAATACCAGCCAGCGTCTCGCCAAGCAGTTTGGCAACAGGGGTCAGCACCAACACATCGTCGATGAAGCCAATCGTCATTATAGCTAAAATGCCGATCATGAAGAATTGGTTCTGCTCCATCTGGTTGAACTCAAACAGCATATAGCAGAGCAGGAAACTGAAACAGATGTTCAGTCCTCCGATGTTAGGCACCTCACCGGTGTGACTCATTCGTTTGTTGGGACGGACGACAAACCCTTTGGTCTTGGCGATCTTGAGCACAAACGGCATTGCAATCCATCCGATCAGGAAACTGATAATCCCGATGAGGTAGGTGTGTTGGAAAAAGAAATCTTGTATCATTATTTGTTATCCAATTGTTCGTATATCGAGTTGTTGCTGATAAACTCCGGCACCAACTGTTTCATCTTTCGCACGGTAGTGAACGGTGTAGATGCCAGATTCGTGGTAGCCGTAGCAGCACTCGTTTCGATGAGGTCTTCCACTTGCTTGCTCACCGCCTCGAAATCGTACTCGCGCACGCGTGCGATCATTATTTTAGGGTTGCTGGTAGGCAGGGTGGTCTCTTTTTGGTTGAGCAGCTCTTCGTATAGTTTCTCGCCCGGACGCAAACCGGTGAAGACGATGTCAATATCTTTGTTCGGTGTGAATCCGGCGAGGCGGATCATGTTTTTCGCCAGGTCGGCAATCTTGACGGGCTGACCCATATCGAAGATGAAGATCTCGCCTCCCTGACCGAGCGTGCTCGCCTCCATTACGAGGCAGCAAGCCTCGGGGATTGTCATGAAATAGCGGATGATATCCGGGTGGGTCACTGTGACGGGTCCTCCCGCCGCAATTTGTTTCTTGAAATACGGGATAACCGAACCGTTGCTGCCCAGCACATTGCCGAAGCGCGTGGTAATAAACTTGGTGCAATCGGGATTCTCCTTCACCAATTTCTTGAACAGCGACTGCACGTAAATCTCGGCAATACGCTTGCTGGCTCCCATAATATTAGTGGGGTTGACCGCTTTGTCGGTGGAGATCATCACAAAGCGTTGTACGCCGTAGCGGACGGCCATATCAGCCATATTCTTCGTTCCCAACACATTCGCCTGGATAGCCTCGTTGGGGAAATCCTCCATCAGCGGCACGTGTTTGTAGGCAGCAGCGTGGTAAACTACATCGGGTCGCATCTGGCTGAAGATCTGCTCGATACGGTTGCGGTTGCGGACATCGGCGATAATTGGAATAAAACGTGCTTCGGGGTATTTGGCCTTCAGATCCATCGTCAGGTCGTGCAGAGGCGACTCCGCCATCTCCAGCAGAATGGTCACCTGCGGATTGTATTGCTGGATCTGACGAACCAGCTCGCTGCCTATACTGCCTGCCGCTCCGCTCACCAGAACGACTTTGTTCTGAATAATCTGGCGAACGTTCTCCATTTCAATCTGTATCTGCGGACGTTCCAGCAGGTCTTCAATCTGGATAGACTCAATGCGGCCGATACGTTGCGACTCGATCTGGTCGGTATCGTGGAACTGTGTGAAATACGGAGTGGTCAGAATATGGATATTATGGTCGATAAACACCTGCAGATCTTTGGCTGGGTTGATCTCCTGCATTTTGATAGGCGAAACGATAATATTCTTCACGCCTTTCTTCTCCATCCAGATGAATAATTTCTCGTCCAGTCTGTGCACGGGCAAGCCCACCAGGTCGTAGTCTTCCGATTGTCCTTTGTCGGCGATGAATCCCACGGGACGATAAGGCACGTTACCCGCCGAACGGAGCATCTTGGCGATAGCGATACCGGCTACCTGCGTGCCGTAGATCATCACCTTGGGACTGCCTTGACCGAACTGGGAGGCGTATTCTCCCAGCGTCTTGACTGTCACACGGAGCGTGAAAAGCAGGATAAACGCAACCGGCACATAAATGAGCAGAATCGTGTTGAGAATAGGGTGCGAACCGATGCTTAACTGGAAAATTAGGTTGACAATCAGTACAATAAGACCCGTGCTGAGGTTGGCAATCAGGACCTTGATCGTGTCAATAAACGTGGAGTAGCGGATGATACCGCTGTAGGTCCTGAAGAGCCAGAACATCACGAGTTGGATAAACATGATCACCGTGCACTGCTGGCCTAACGACCACGTGTTCGGTCCTAACTCTTTGTACTCGAAAATGCCGCTGCCAATGAGTATGCTGATCCAGAAGGCAACGACGCACAGCGTCATGTCAATCAGCATCACGCACCAACGAGGTAAATAGCTGTGGGAAGGCAAATGCCTGAAAATGTCTGATTTTGCGATTTCTTTTAAATTGCGTTTCATGATAAATGTAATATTTTGTGTATATATTTTCCTGTGTAACTCTCTTTGCATTGTGCGATTTGCTCGGGTGTCCCTTCGCACACAATATGTCCGCCCTGGTTTCCGCCTTCGGGTCCAAGGTCTATCACGTGATCGGCAGCCAAGATGACCGCCGGGTTGTGCTCGATGATGATGACGGTGTGACCGTTGCTAATCAGCCGGTTGAGCGCGCTTAAGAGCACATTAACGTCTTTGTGGTGCAAGCCCGTGGTGGGTTCGTCAAAGACGAAAATCGTTGGCTGGCTGTTCTCCTGCGCCAGGAATGAAGCCAGTTTGACACGCTGGCTCTCGCCGCCCGAGAGGGTGCTGCTGCTCTGACCCAACTGGATATAGCCGATTCCCACTTCCTGCAAAGGCTTCAGCCGGTTGACAATCTTCCGGCAGTCCGGATCCTGCCCGAAAAACTCCACCGCCTGGTTGACCGTCATACAGAGCACATCGAAGATGGATTTATCGCGGTAGCGAACGTCTAAGATGTCCTGTTTGAAGCGCTTGCCGTGGCATTGTTCACACTCCAATATCAGGTCCGCCATAAACTGCATTTCAATGGTAATCGTTCCTTCGCCTTGACATTGTTCGCAACGTCCACCGGGTGTGTTGAACGAGAAATGGGCGGCGGTCAGCCCGAGTTGCTTGCTCAGCGGTTGCTCGGCGAACAGACGACGGATCTCATCGTACGCCTTGAGATAGGTTACTGCGTTGCTGCGAGTGCTTCGGCTGAGCGGGTTCTGATCCACAAACTCGATGTCGTGTGCCAGATGCAGGCTGCCGCGCAGATGACCATAATCGCCTGTGTGTTCGGCGAAGACACCTCCGTAGTGTTTCTTGAGGGCAGGGTAGAGCACCCGGCTCACCAGACTCGATTTGCCGCTGCCGCTCACGCCCGTGACGACGGTCATTACGTTCAGCGGGAAGCGGACGGTCAGGTTGTCGAGGTTGTTCTCGCACGCCCCTTCTATCTCAATATAGTTGCTCCATTTGCGCCGTTGAGCAGGAATCTGGTATTGGAACAAGTCGTTGCGGGGCTTGCCCTGATAGACGACTTCGCCGCCGTGACGGCCGGCTGCCGGACCGATCTCGATGATGTGGTCGGCTGCGGCAATAATATCTTCGTCGTGCTCAACTACTACGATGGTGTTGCCCAGGTCACGCAGTTGGCGCAAGACGTGTATCAGCCTTTCCGTGTCGCGCGGGTGTAAGCCGATAGAGGGCTCGTCCAGCACGTACAGCGAGCCGACCAGACTGCTTCCCAAGGATTTGGCAAGGTTGATTCGCTGGCTCTCACCGCCCGAAAGCGTGTTGCTCATCCGGTTGAGTGTCAGATAGCCCAGACCCACGTCCTGCATAAATTGCAAGCGGCTCTTGATCTCGTGCAGCAGTATTTCTGCGGTTTGCTGTTCGGTCTCGTTCAACTGAATGTGGTCGAACCACTCTGCCAGTTCCACGATCGGCATCGAGCACAGTTGCTGAATACTTTTCCCGTTCACTAACACGTAACTTGCCTCTGTTCGCAAACGCAAGCCTGCACAGGTAGGGCACGTGGTCCGGCCGCGGTAACGAGCCAGCATCACGCGGTATTGGATTTTGCTGAACTGCTTGTCCTCCAACTCGTGGAAGAAAGCGTTCAGACCTTGGAAATACTCGTTTCCCGTCCAGATCAGGTGTTTCTGCTCGGGCGTCAGGGCGTAGAACGGCGTGTGGATCGGGAATCCGAACTTGGCGGCGTTAAACACGAGCGCATCTTTCCACAAACTCATTTTCTCGCCGTGCCAGCACGCTATCGCTTCCTCATAGACCGATTTGGACTTGTCGGGAACCACCAGATCCGGGTCTATTCCCACTACTTGTCCGGAGCCTTTACATTCTGGGCAGGCACCTATCGGGCTGTTGAAATCGAACAGATGTTCGCTGGGTTCCACAAACTTGATTCCGTCCGCCTCAAACCGTTCGCTGAACACTTTGCTCTTTTTGATTTTGTCGCCTTGTACGTTCACCTGGCACTCGCCTTTGCCCTCGAAGAACGCTGTCTGTACCGAATCGGCAAAGCGGTTGCTGGTGCTCTGTTCGTGGTCCACCACGATGCGGTCCACCAGCAGGTACATCTCGTGTCCTTCCTTGTCCTGCCACGTGTTGGCGTCTATCCGCACGGTATCGCCGTCCACCATCAGTCGGCTGAAACCCTGTCCTTGCCAGATAGCTAATTGCTCACGGAGGGTGCGCTCGCCGTCCAGCACGATAGGACTCAGCAAATACAACCGAGTCCCTTTGGGCTGCGATTCCATATAGTTGACCACGTCCCGGATCGTGTTGCGTCGCACCTCTTCCCCGCTCACGGGCGAGATCGTGTGGCCTACGCGCGCGAACATTAATTTGAGGTAATCGTAAATCTCGGTCGTGGTGCCTACTGTCGAACGCGGATTGCGGCTTCCCACTTTCTGCTGAATAGCTATAGCGGGAGGAATACCTTCTATTTTCTCCACCTCCGGCTTTTGCATTCGCCCCATAAACTGGCGGGCGTAAGCGCTCAGGCTCTCCACGTAACGGCGTTGGCCTTCGGCATACAGCGTGTCGAACGCCAGCGAACTCTTGCCGCTGCCGCTCACACCTGTTACCACCACCAGCTTGTTGCGCGGGATATCTACCGATACGTGCTTGAGATTATGGGTATCGGCGCCTTCTATGTGGATAAATTCGTCTTTCAACTCTTATCGCCTCTTGGCGGCCTCTCCTTGTTCGGTCAGACGTTTCAATATCTGACGGGTACTCTCCAGCGTCGTGTCTTTCTGCTCGGGTGTCAGATCCGGCACACGGATCGGCGTACCTGTGGTGATCTTGTCGGGATTGACAATGTGGTCTTTGTTCGCGTCGTACAGATAAACCCACAGGTCTTTGTTGCCGTAATAACGCCAAGCCATCCAGGCTAAACGGCTGTGTTTGTGCATCGGCTCGGTCGTAATCAGACGGTCGTAAACGATCTCTTTCGGCGCTTCGGGCGTTTTCTCTACCACAGTCGGTTGCTTTTTCGCTACAGCTACCTGCTCGGTCTTCACAGGCTTGGGCTCGTCCAGCGAATCTAACCAACCGCTTATCTGATGGCGCAGGAAGAAATAGCCTACCAGCAGCAACAGCAGCAGAATCACTACGCAGATAATCGTGTCGCGAAGGAAATGGTATTTTTTCTTCGGAGCCTCGGTGGCTTTCGGAGCTTCAGCCGCTTTCGGAGCCTCTGTTTTCTTCTCAATCGGTTTCTCCACGGGTTTTTCAGCAGGTTGCTCCACCACGTTCTCGGGAGCCGCTGCCTTTTTCGTGACAACCGGTGCTTTCGGTTCTTCTTTAGCTTGTTCGGCTACCACGGCAACTTCGTTCTTGAAAGATGTCTTTTCTGCCGCGGCTTTCTTGCCCTTGGCTTGCGCAGCGGGTTTCTTCTCATCAACCGGCGATTGACCCAGATCGGACAGAATACCTACAATCTCGTCGGCCTGTTCGCCCAGTTTCTGCAGTGGATTGACTTCGGCTGCATTTCTTTTCGCGTTTTTCTTTTTCATTGGATTATTGTGTTCTATTAGTTCCTTCATACCGGCTTCCGGAGTGAATACGACTTTGTCGTACCCTTCGATAGTGATCCGTTCGCCTGTGCTGACATTGACGCTGGCGCGGGGAGCAACACTTTGAATACGGAATGTACCGATTCCGTTGATTTTCACCTGTTTGTCTTGCTTCAAACCCTCCGCGATTTGTTTGTTTAGGGAGTCAAGAAACAGTTTGGCTTCTTTCTCGTTTGTGGCTGCGCGCGACGCTAAAGCTTTGCGCAATTCGGTCCAACTCAGTTTGTTGTCTGCCATAGTTTATTTGTTGTTTAGTTCGCTTTTCAGGTTCGCTACGGGCTTGAATGCTAACTGGCTCTTGGCGGGAATCTCTGTCCGTTCGCCTGTGCGCGGGTGCACGATCGTGCGTCCTTTGCGCTCTCTCACTTCCAGGGTTCCCAAACCTAACAACTGGATAGAGTTGCCATCCATTAGCGTCTCGCGCATGATTGCGTTACTGGTGTTGAGCAACTGCTCGGTTCTTTTTTTGCTCAGACCGGTTTCTTCGGCTATCCGGCTGATGAGATCTTTGGTCAGCATATATCGTTAATTCTGAATTTTCAACTTTCAGTTTTCAGTTTTCAGTTCCCCGTAAAGGTCAAATTCCTCCGCGCGGGTTATCTTCACATCATAGAACTCGCCCACTTTGTACTTGGTACTTTGTCCCTTGGTACTTAGAATCACTTCGCAATCCACTTCCGGGCTGTCGTATTGGGTGCGTCCGATATAGTAATCACCTTCTTTCCTGTCGATGATAACGCGTTCGGTCGTGCCTGTTTTGGCTTGCATCAGCTCGCCGCTTATCTCCTGCTGAATGGCCATCAGTTCGGCTAAACGAGCTTCTTTGACTTCCTGCGGAATATCGTCTTTGTAATGTTTGTTGGCGTAAGTCCCTTCTTCGTCCGAGTACGCGAACGCTCCCATTCGGTCGAATCGCATCTCTCTTACCCATTCTTTCAACT
This sequence comes from uncultured Bacteroidales bacterium, assembly GCA_900319645.1. Classification (GTDB taxonomy): domain Bacteria; phylum Bacteroidota; class Bacteroidia; order Bacteroidales; family Paludibacteraceae; genus Colicola. The sequence goes on along the minus strand of ONPG01000013.1, from coordinate 32,106 downwards.
CCTCGAAATCCTCTTCCGTCTCGCCCGGGTGACCTACCATCAGCGTCGTGCGGATACATATTCCCGGCACTTTCTCGCGGATCGTCCGGATCAACGCATCTTGTTCCGCGCGTGTTATATGCCGTCTCATTAGACCTAACATATGGTCCGTACAATGTTGCAAAGCGATGTCCAGATACTTGCACACATTGTTATGTTTAAACATAACATCGAGCAGGTCTTGAGGGAAGTCGGTCGGGTAGGCGTAATGTAGCCGGATCCACTCCACGCCTTCTATCTGCGCCATCTCGTCTATCAACTCTGGCAGCAAATGGACCTTTGTCCTTTGTCCTTCGTCACTTTGTCCCTTATTCAGGTCCAACCCGTAACTGCTCAGGTCCTGGGCGATCACATTCACTTCCTTCACGCCTTGGCTCACCAGCCATCTGACCTCATCCAGTATCTCTTCTTTCGGCCGGCTGGTGTGGCGGCCGGTTATCAGCGGGATAGCGCAATACGAGCACATCCGGTTACAGCCCTCGGATATCTTCAGATACGCGTAATGTTTCGGCGTTGTCAAATGCCGTTCGTAGGATTTGCAGCATATAGCGTCATTTGAGGTGTTATTTGTCCCCTCCCTTGTGGGGAGGGATAGGGTGAGGTTCTCAAAATCGAATTTACCATAGTAGGCATCCACTTCCGGCAATTCCGCTTCCAACTCCGCCCGGTAACGCTCACTCAGACAGCCCATTACGATCAGTTTCCTGAGCTTCCCTTTTTTCTTCCGCTCCGCCATCTGCAGGATCATATTGATACTCTCTTCCTTCGCATCGCCGATGAATCCGCAGGTGTTGATCACGCAGATCTCCCCTTTCGGCTCTGCCGGATCATGTACACATTTCCAACCTGCCGCCTCCAACTGCCGCATCACACGCTCTGCATCTACCAGATTCTTCGAGCATCCCAGTGTTATGAAATCTATCTCTCCTTTTCTCACTCTATTGAAGATTCATTATTTGGATTGTTTGTCTTTTTTCCTGATACTTCACAATGGATTGTTCCTTCAACTCCTTCTGCCGACGATTCATATTGGATATATATGTCTTCTCCGCAAATCCATCCTTTTGCCTTGAATACTTGCTTTTCGTAAGCATTTTGCTTGATTTGGCGGGGAGTTGAAAATACTATGCTGTCTCCTTTGTATGAAAAATCGGTTTCCCATTGGAAATTGTATGCTTGCAAATAGCCTTTCTCTGCATTCTTCGTGGGTCTTAATACTTGAATGATAGAAGTTCCTTTGGAGGGTATTGGGCCTTCCCAAGGACCGATAACCATACAATCGCCATACATCTCAAATGTCATGACTTCTTTCATTTTGTTTGGGGCGCAACTCATCAAAACCACCCCGGCTATCAGCAGAACCAATACTTTTGCAAAGCTTTGTATTCTCATACAAATATTATTGTAATATGTTAATCGTTAACCCCCGTCAATTCCCCAAATCGCAATGGAACTTGATTCGCACGAGCCTTACGTGTATCTCGTCGTAGTAATCCTCGCCCAGTTCCTCCATCGCAGCTTTGATGCTGTCGTTGTCGGCGTTCTTGAAATACTCGTATATCTCTTCTTCCTCGTCCGGGTCCACCACTTCCTGAATGAAATAGTTGATATTGATCTTTGTCCCGCTGAACACGATCGCCTCCAGCTCGTCCAGCATCTCTTCCATCGACATGCCGTTGCTTTCTGCCAGGTCGTCCAGATCTACACGGCGGTCTATCGCCTGAATGATCTGTTTCTTGCGGGTGGATTTCTTGGCTACTGTACGGATCCGCAGGTCTTCCGGGCGGATAATCTCGTTCTCCTCCACATATTCCTTAATAACGCGCAGGAACTCGTCGCCGTAGCGTTTGGCTTTCGCTACGCCTACGCCCGGAATCGTCAGCAGCTCTTCCATCGTGATCGGGTAGGTGGTCGCCATCGCCTCCAGACTCGGGTCTTGGAAGATCACAAACGGAGGTACGTCGCTCTTCTTCGCTTCTTTGCGGCGGATATCTTTCAGTATGGAGAACAACACCTCGTCGGCTGCTGCACAGGTGGCACCTGCGCCTTCCATAATATCGTCCTCTTCGTCGTGAACCTCTATCGGAACCTCGAACTTGGTCGGCTTGCGGATAAATTTCTTGCCGTCGCTCGTCAACTTCAGGTCGCCGTAAGAATCCACGTCTTTCTTCAACATTCCCACTAACAACGCTCTGCGGATGATGGCGTGCAGAGTGCTCTCTTCCTCGTCGCTGGCTGCGCCGAAGTTCTCCAGCTCGTCGTGGTGGTAACTTACCACTTCGGCGGTCTTGTTGCCGTGCAGAATATCTACAATATGCTCGGCTTTCTGCTTCTCGTTCACCTGTTGGATCGTCTCCAATGCCAGTTGAAGCAACTCGCTCGCGTCCACTTGTTTATATACCTTGCGGCAGTTGTCGCAGTTGCCGCAGTTGTCCTCCTCATATTCCTCGCCGAAATAATGAAGCAGCAGCTTGCGGCGGCAGATAGTACTCTCCGCGTAGCTTTGTGTCTCAAAGAGCAACTGATTGCCGATACCTATCTCTTTCGGGGTCTTGCCTTGCTGGAAACGTCTCAGACGTTCGATGTCGTCCGGCGAGTAGTAGCAGATACATTGCCCTTCGCCGCCGTCACGACCCGCACGACCTGTCTCCTGATAATAGCCTTCCAGGCTCTTCGGAATGTCGTAGTGTACCACAAACCGTACGTCCGGCTTGTCGATTCCCATTCCGAAAGCGATCGTCGCTACAATCACCTGTATCTCTTCCATCAGGAACGCATCCTGCGTCGCACTACGAGTAGGAGCGTCCATACCCGCGTGATATGCACGCGCGCTTATTCCGTTTACTTGAAGCACTTGTGCCAGATCTTCCACTTCCTTGCGAGCAAGGCAATAAACGATTCCGCTCTTGCCTTCCATTCCGCGGATGAAACGTATCAGATCCTTATCCACATCTGCGGTCTTCGGACGAACTTCATAATAGAGGTTCGACCTGTTGAAACTGCTCTTGAATACCGTCGCATCGGGCATTCCTAAGTTCTTCTGAATATCTTTCTGCACTTTCGGTGTGGCGGTCGCGGTCAAGGCGATTATCGGAGCTTTCCCGATACGCTGAACCATCGAACGGATGTGGCTGTATTCAGGACGGAAATCGTGACCCCATTCCGAGATACAATGGGCCTCATCCACGGCGTAGAACGAGATCTTCACGCCTTTCAGAAAGTCCACGTTCTCTGCCTTTTGCAGACTCTCTGGAGCCAGATACAGCAACTTCGTCTTGCCGCTTACTACGTCGTCTTTCACAGCGTTGATCTCAGCGCGGCTGAGAGACGAATTGATGAAATGCGCTACGCCGGCTTCTTCCGAGTAGTTGCGCATAGCGTCCACTTGGTTCTTCATCAGAGCTATCAAAGGCGAGATCACGATCGCTACACCTTCCATCACCAAGGATGGCAGTTGATAACAAAGACTTTTCCCGCCGCCGGTTGGCATCAATACAAAGGTGTCGTGGCCATTCATCACATTTCGGATGATTGCCTCCTGATTGCCTTTGAACGTGTCGAATCCGAAATACGTCCGCAGCGCTTCTACTAATTGCTCGTGTGTTACTTCCATAAATGTATATGTCCGTTTTTTGTTGTGATTTATTTCTTTTTTATGTAAGATATTTCTGCTTCTTGTCTTTCACTATTTCGTTTCCCTGCCTTTCGATATCTCGCTTTTCTGCCTCTCGCTATCTCGTTTCCCTGCCTCTCGCTATCTCGCTTTTCTGCCTCTCGCTATCTCGCTTTTCTGCCTCTCGCAATCTCGTTTCCCTGCCTTTCGCTATCTCGCTTTTCTGCCTCTCGCTATCTCGCTTTTCTGCCTCTCGCTATCTCGTTTCCCTGCTTTTCGATATCTCGATACTTCGATCTGTCGATATATCGGTTTCTCAGTATCCCGCCTTTTCATTCTCGCTCACTCACTCTCTCATTCTTTCATTCTTTCACTCTTTCATTTTCCTGGTTATGTACCTTTTTCCTTGTTTGTATATATTTTTCGTTTTTTATGCGTTATTTTCCCTTCTTTATCAAACGTGGGTGCAAAGATACGAATTATTTTTCATATACGCAAGTCTATGTGCATTTTTTTTGATTTTTCTTCTTTTTCTTAATACTCCGTCCTCCCTCTCGACCTCCACATCCTCTCGCCCTCCACGCCCTCTTCTCCTTTCTCTCCCTTCAGTATGGAGGGCCTCTGTTTATATATATGCGGGATGTTATCCCGCTTCCCCTCCTCCTTTCCCCTTCCAGTCTCTTTCAGTTTTCAGTTTTCAGTTTTCAGTTTTTTCCTCCTCTCCTGTCCCTTCTTCTTTTACGCCGAATCGGATTCGGAATATCTACTTTTTAGCCCTTTTTCATGGGTGATACATGGGTGATACATGGGTGATTCATGGGTGATTCATGGGTGATTATGCGGAGAGTAACGGGAGAGAAACGTACTGACGCCCTAACCACAACCTCATTTCTTCTTCTTTCCCTCCCTTTGACCACTCCCTTCCAGCTCCTTTCCCCTCCATTATCGTTCCATTGCCTCCTACATTTGTTGCACTTTTTGTGGAAAAATTGACGCGATTTGTGTAAAAATTCGCATTTTTAACCAAAAAACGGAAAAAAAATAAAAAAAATGCGCTTCACTCTTGCGCATGTGCAAAAAATGTAGTAATTTTGTGCCCGATTTTGATAAATGAGTCCTTGTACTCAAGAAAAAAATACTATTAATTGTGGTTTTAACCGATAAACTGCTATGCAGAAACAAAATTTATCTTTTGCGCAACTCTTTAATTTGAGCTTTGGCTTCTTCGGCGTCCAGATTGCGTACGCCCTTCAGAGTGCCAATATCTCGCGCATCTTCGCCACACTTGGCGCTGACCCCCACACGCTTAGTTTCTTCTGGATCCTTCCGCCGCTCATGGGCATGATCGTTCAGCCTTTGGTGGGTAAGTATTCCGATAAGACCTGGACACGTCTCGGTCGTCGTAAACCCTATCTGCTCGTGGGCGCGCTCATTGCGGTGGCTGTGATGCTACTCTTGCCCAATGCAGGTAACTTCACGTTCACCCAGGCGGCCTTCCTCGGCTTGAATGCCGCGATGTGGTTCGGGCTTTTCTCGCTCATGTTCCTCGACACCTCTATTAATATAGCCATGCAGCCCTTCAAGATGATGGTCGGCGATATGGTCAACGAGGAGCAGAAGGGTACTGCCTATGCCATTCAATCGGCGCTCTGCAACGCTGGCTCGCTGGTTGGCTACGTCTTCCCCATTTTCTTTACTTGGATCGGTATAGCCAATACAGCTCCCGAGGGTGTTATCCCGGATTCTGTCAAATGGTCTTTCTATGCCGGAGCGGCTATACTCATCCTCTGCTGTCTCTATACGTTTGCTACCGTCAAGGAGATGAATCCTGAGGAGTACGCTGAGTTCCACGGTATTGACGCCAACGCCAAAGCCAACGCCAACGCCGAGGAGAAAGGTTTCATTACCCTGCTTCAAGAAGCTCCTTCCGCTTTCTGGACTGTTGGTCTCGTGCAGTTCTTCTGCTGGGCGGCTTTCATGTATATGTGGACCTATTCCAACGGAGCTATAGCATCCAACTGCTACGGCTGGGACGGCGCTTCCGCTGCGCACGAAGCTTTCCAGACTGCCGGCAACTGGGTGGGGCTCTGCTTCGCTGTTCAGGCGGTCGGATCGCTCCTCTGGGCGATGGTTCTGCCTTGGCTCGAGCATAAAACAGGCAACAAAGGTGCTTATGCCGTTTCCCTGATCGTTGGCGCAGTCGGCTTTATCTCGATCTTCTTTGTCTCCAACCCGTACGTGCTCTGGCTTAGCTATGCACTCATCGGTGCTGCTTGGGCGGCTATGTTGGCACTGCCGTTCACGATCGTCACCAACGCCATCAAGGGAGGCAACATGGGCTATTACCTCGGTCTCTTCAACTGCACGATTTGTATTCCGCAGATTGTCGCAGCCCTCTGCGGAGGAGTACTCCTTAAATATGTGTGCGCACACGTGCAAGCAGGAATGTTGGTGGTTGCCGGTGTTCTCCTCATCCTTGGTGCCGCATCCGTATTCCTCATTCGCGAGAAGGAATAATATATCGACCAATATTGGGCGATCCCTAACGAATAAACAAAACAACAAAATAATCTATTATGAAAAACAAATCTACAATTCTAATTATGGCGTTGGCTATAATGACAGCCTTTACCGGCTGTAAAAAGAATGAGATTGACATTGAGAACGAACTGAAGAATATCTCGGAAGAGACATTCCAAAGTTTGGAGTATTGCAGCCATGTCAATGTGAATGGCTACAATATGGATGTCATTCAATTCCATTTTAATCATGCGGACAATACGGTTGAGAAGAAAACCTTCTCCTTTGGAGATGGTGTTCCCTCTGCGTTTGAGTCAAAGACTTATTCGTTTGCGTGGGATGATTTTACAGCTTCTAAGTTAGGTAGAAAAGCCCGTCTCGTCGCTGGCGACGATGTGCTGAACGTCCTTTATCTGAATAATGTCTTTACGCTTTCGGATACGGTCAAACTGACGGAGATGGCTGCGCTCGCTGACATCGCTTCGTCCGTTTCTGCGAATATTGCTAACTCGGACTGGGCTGCTTATGAGCCGGTTTATGTGATGCAGGATCATTGGACGATGGATACCACTTGGTATGAGACCCACCGTGAGGGAAAGAAGATTATCGTGGACACCATCACCGGACGCTTCAAACATGAGGAGCAAATCGCTGTGGGTGTCGCTTCCCAGAAGATTGCGTATCTCCGCTTCTATGATGATGCTTCGAGCAGAAAGACCTTGGCTTGGTCCGAAGGAGAGCAGGTGAATGTTGTTACTCCGGATACCCTGATCTTGCCGCAAGTGCAGGACGCTACCAAGAATGATACGATCATCACTTTCTCGATTGAAGAAAAGCCTGCTACCCGCGCCTTTGCGGACACGGCTAACCATTGGAGCCTCGCAAAAGTCAATGATGGCTCGTTTGATGTGATCTTCAAGCACAACGATGGCAGCGAGGATGAGACGCTGCAAATATCCGCTTATACGGATAGTACTTTTACGCTCAATAGTGCGATTTATCATAACCTGAAAAAATAATACTGTATGAAAAACAATATATTCAATCTTCGCGCGCTGCTGATCTCGTGTTTCCTCGTGCTGGGAATGTCAGCTTTTGCGCAAGTAACTGCCAGCGGTACAGTTACAGATGCTGCGAACGGAGAGCCTATTATTGGTGCTTCTGTTCTCGAAATGGGAACAACTAATGGTACGATTACCGATTTCGACGGTAACTTCACCCTCACCGTACAGAACGGCGCCAAACTCGCTATCTCCTATATGGGTTATAAAACCCAGGAACTCGCGGCTGCGCCGAACATGAGCGTCCGTCTGGGTGAGGACTCCGAGTTGCTGGAAGAGGTAGTTGTAGTCGGATATGGTGTAGTTAAGAAAGGTGATGCCACAGGTTCCGTAACCGCTATCAAACCCGATGATATGAACAAAGGTCTTACAACCAATGCCCAGGATATGCTTCAGGGTAAGATTGCCGGCGTGAATGTCGTGGCGGCAGATGGTACACCGGGTGGTGCCGGTTCTATCACTATCCGTGGCGGTGCTTCACTCAACGCCTCAAACAGCCCGCTTATCGTCATCGATGGGCTCGCTATGGATAACAATGGTATTCAGGGTGTCTCGAACCCGCTCTCTATGGTCAACCCGAATGATATCGAGAGTTTTACCGTCCTCAAGGATGCTTCCGCTACTGCCATTTATGGTAGCCGTGCTTCTAACGGTGTCATCCTTATCACTACCAAGAAAGGTGCCAAAGGTAGCAAACCCAAGGTAAGTTACGCCGGTAACCTCTCTATCGGTACTCTCACTAATAGAACGCAAGTCCTCACCGCAGACCAGCTCCGCGGATATGCAACCGCCTTAGGTCACAATGAGGAAAAAACGAATACCTTAGGTACCGCAAGCACCGATTGGCAGGATCAGATCTACCGTACCACGGTCTCCACTGACCATAACATATCTATTATGGGTGGCGTGAAGAACAAAGTGGTCGATATGCCGTATCGTGCATCCGTGGGCTACACCCTCCAAAACGGTGCCATAAAGACTTCGCAAATGCAACGTGTTACTGCATCTGTGAACCTCAGCCCCTCGTTCCTGGACGACCACCTTGCATTCAATATCAATACCAAAGGCATGTATATCTACAACCGCTTTCCGGCTTCAGTCGTTGGAGCGGCTCTTTCGATGGATCCTACTATGCCTGTTAAAGGTCAGGCTGTGAACGCCAATGGAGATGTTCTGGTGCCTCAAAACGTGCTCGATAACTGGTTTGACGGATACTACCAACGCGTAGTCTCGCCCTCCGGCTATAACGATGATGCATGGCCTTATACAACGAATGCACAGACAACCGGTAACCCCGCCGCTGCTTTGGCGCATAAGAACGACCGCTCGAATGCAGGCTCGTTCGTCGGAAACATCGAGGCGGACTATAAGATTCACGGTCTCGAAGATCTGCATATCCATGCGAACTTCGGTGCGGACTATTCCTACGGTAAGCAGAAAACGGTAATACCTGTCTATAGCTACGACAACCACTATTTCGGTTGGAACGGCTGGAGCGATATGAGCAAGTATAACCTGCAGTTCTCGGCTTACGCCCAATACGGACATGATTGGGAAGAGGAAAGACAGCATTTTGATGTAATGGTAGGTTACGAAAACCAATATTTCTACCGTCATACCCAGAGCGATGGTTCCGGCTTCTACCAAACCACGAACAAAGATGCTTCATTAGCGGGGCAACCCTATAATAGATATACCAATATTTTTATCACGGACAATGCACTGCAGTCAGCCCTTGCACGTATCAACTGGAATGGTTGGGATCAGCTTCTGGTTACGGTGAATTTCCGTGCAGATGCTTCATCACGTTTCGCCAAGTATAACTCCAAAGGACAGAATGCGCGTTGGGGACTCTTCCCGTCTGTTGCGCTCGGTTGGAAGATCAAAGAGACATTCCTCAAGGATGTGAATGCAATCAACGACCTCAAACTTCGTCTTGGCTATGGTATCACTGGTCAGCAGGATTTAGGTGTGGACTATTATTATCTGCCTACCTACACCAAGGCTCAAGACCACGCTTTCTACCCCGTTCTGGATGGAGGAACATCCAATCCTCTCTATGCTGGTACAGATGCTAACGGCAATGCTGTATATTACACCAGCCGGCCCGGTGTGTATAATACCGACTTGACTTGGGAGAAAACATATTCCAGCAATATTGCTATTGACTTTGCTTTCCTGAACAACCGTATCAATGGTAATATTGAATACTATCATCGTCGTACCAAAGACCTGCTGAGTACGGTCAATGTGTCTGCCGGCTCGAACTTCAAGAACCAGATGCTCGGTAACATCGGTAGCCTCTACAACCAGGGTGTGGAGTTCGCTATCAACGCCGTCCTCGTGGACACGAAGAACTTTAAGTGGGATTTAGGCTACAACGTAGCTTGGAACCAGAATAAGATCACCAAACTGCTCTCCGACGATCCGGACTACTTCGTACCGACGGGTGGTATCAGCTCCGGTACCGGTAACACGATCCAGGCGCATAAAGTGGGTGAAGCGGCTTACTCCTTCCTCGTGTATGAGACCAGAACCATGACCGACGAAGACGGTGTAACACGTCATTATTTCATCGACCGTAACAAGGATGGCCAAATCAACGATAATGATAAGTATATCTACCACAATCCCTCGGCGCCTGTCACAATGGGTCTGCAAACCAAGTTCCAGTTCTATGGATTTGACTTGGGTATCACCCTCCGTTCGAATATCGGAAACTATGTGTACAACGATGTCTTGGCGGGCAACCTCCAATGGGTAGAGGCGGATAAGGTTTACCAGAACCAGAACGGCGGTTATCACTCTGTCCTGACTTCTGCTTTCAGTTGCTATTACGGAGACAACATGCGTAGCGATGATATCCGTACATATGTTTGGAATGAGACTACACAGGCTTACGAAGTCGGCGTGGATTCCAAGGGTGCATTGGTTAAGAACTCCAACTGGTACGCTTCCGACTTCTTTGTAGAGAAAGCTTCTTTCCTCCGTATCGATAATATCACGCTCGGATATAGCTTCAACAAGACGAAAGTGCAGGGACGTGCGTACGTTACAGTTTCCAACCCCTGCGTATTCTCTACATACAAGGGACTCGACCCGGAGGTCGGAGGGGGTATCGACAATAATATCTATCCCCGTAGCATGACTACTGTGATGGGTATCAGCCTCCAATTCTAATAACTAGTGGATTAACGGAATATAGAAAACTTTTAAATTAAATAGCGATATGAAATACACTAAAATATTCTTTGCGGCCTTATTAGGTTTAGGTTTCACAGCGTGCTCGCTGGATAGAACCCCGCTGGATCCTAACACAGACACCACATTTAATAAAGATGCTGTGTTCGCTAAATGCTATGCTACCTTTGGCGTCACAGGACAGAAAGGACCGGATGGTAACGGAGATGTAGATGGTATTGATGAGGGTACTTCTTCCTTCTATCGTATGTTCTGGGAACTGAACGAGTTCTGTACCGACGAAGGTTGGTGGATCTGGAACGATGTTGGGTTGGCGGATATCCGTACCTTGACCTGGAGTTCGAGTAACGACTTGGTTTATGGACTTTATTCCCGTCTGAACTTCGATATCACGCTCTGCAATTCCTTCTTGGATAAGACTACCGAATATACGGATGACGTGACCCTGGCTCAGCGTGCTGAGGTCCGTATGCTGCGTGCAATCAACTTCTACTATCTCTTGGATATGTTCTACCGCGTGCCGTTCTCGCTGACCGTTTCGCCGAACAAACCGATGCCGACCACGCGTAAGGATTTGTTCACATGGCTGGAGACGGAGTGTCTCGAATTGGCTTCCGATCCGCACATCATCCAAGCCGGACAGAGAACCAACAAATACCGTGTTGATCAGGCTTGCGCTTGGTTCCTGCTGATGCGTCTGTACCTCAATGCGGAGGTATATAATGAGTCTGCACTCGGCGCTCGCGATGGCGAAGCACGCTACGCGGATGCGAAATTGTATGCGAAGAAACTGATGGATAGCTCCTATAAACTGCATGGATATGACAAATCTGCAAATGCGGCTATTGACTTGGCTAAAGAGCGTACCGCGGACCATGTGTACTACTCGGCTTACCAGCAGCTCTTCATGGGCGATAACGATAACAACGGCGCACAGGATGAGGCAATCTTCATGATTTACCAGGATGCAATCCATTCCCAGAACTGGGGTGGCTCACGTTTCCTTGTCAGCGCAGTACGCGATGCGAACTACGTGCCTTTCGGATCCACGGATACATGGTCGTGCTTCCGCTCTTCGCCTGAGTTCGTATATTACTGGGTGGACAAAAACAAAGCATCTTCCATCTCTCTCAATGAGTACCAGATGCCGGTTGCTTTAGGGGATGACCGTGCTATCATGGCATCCAAGACTACTGCCGGTAAGAAAATGGCTTTGACCGGAAACGAGGCAGCTGATTTCTATGCTTCTTGGTCGGTTCTTAAGTTCACCGGAGTATATTCTACCTCCGAGACGACTACTCTGAAGGACGCCAACGGAAATGACTCGATTGTAGAAGCTCCGTGGATTTGGGCTTCGCCTGTTGGCGAACCGAAATGGCCGGATACCGATATTCCGTTGTTCCGTCTGGCAGAGGCTTATCTGACCTATGCCGAGGCTTGCTTCCGTACGGGCGAATCGGCTCCTGCTGTAGAGGCTGTTAACTGCCTGCGCCGTCGTGCTAACGCGCCGGAGGTGACTATGCTGGACGATGATGCGCTGTTGGTTGAGTGGGCGAAAGAGTTCTGGTGCGAAGGACGTCGTCGTACCGACTTGATCCGATTCGGACAATTTGCAGGATCGAACTCTACTATGGTTTGGGAAGGACATAAAGCAGGCAAGGATGCGAAATACAATGTGTATCCGATTCCGGCTAAGGATGTTACTGCCAATGAAAACTTAAAAGGTCTAAACGAAGAAATAGGTTACTAATAATGTACCTTATTAATCAATTTTATAAACCAATTTTATTAACAATTTAATTAACAAAAGTATGAAAAAGTTATTCGCTTTTGTAGCAACCGCTCTTATTAGCGTTGCTATGTTCGCAAGTCGCGAAGTGGTTCCTTCGGATGCTGATTTGGCATCGTATGCAACCGGAACTTACACGATGTGTATCTACGCTGACGCATGCAATGGTATCGTTCTGAATGGTACTTATGCTGGTTGGCCTAATGCTGCTGACCACGCTACTCTTCTTGACTTCCAAGCAGTAGCAGATTTCGAAGGTTGGTATGTCGTTTCATGGAACGATACAACCGGTGCTGAATCAAAAGATGGTGGTGTTCAGGCTAAACCGATCCAATTGGACGGTAGCGGAAATTTCAACTGGGATTACCAACTCGGTCCGGACGCTGAACTGATCCGTGGTACTGCTGAGCTGCTTTCTGCTAACAATGGTACTGAGGTGGACATCAAGAACATTGGAGCTGGTATCGTTGTTATTGACGTGAAGAGCTGGAAGAACAATCCTTGTACCGCTGTTTATCATGATTACACCGTGTCATTGGTTTCTCCTGACTGCAATGAGGAGGACTATGTCGTTCCTGCTATCTCCGGTGGCTTCAATGGTTGGGCACAAGAGGCTATGACTATGGATGAGCTGAAGACTGCTGAGCGTCAGCAAGCTAACCTCCCGGGTGCTGTATTCGAAATCAGCTTCAGGGCTGCTGAGGGTTCTGATTTCAAATTCCGTTCCTCTGCTGAGTGGGGAGCAGACTGGAGTAATGAGCTCAAAGAATACGATGCAGAGAATGACGAATGGAAGGCTTATAATGATGGCGCAAACATTGTGCTCGGTGAAGAAACCAATCTTCTGTTTGACCTTGGTGATCCTACAAAGTATTCATGGAACAACTGCGAGAAACCTGAGCCGCTTGACTCAACCGTTTATTACACGATTGTTGCTCTTAATGCACCTGCAAATGCTCCGGCAGCCGGTGTTGAGATTATCGGTACGTTCGATGGCTGGGCTGGTACTGCAATGGAACTCCTTAATACCGGTTGGTACTTTGCTGAACTTGAAGTTATGGGATTCCAAGAGTTCAAGTTCCGTGAGGCTGGTACATGGGATAATGAGATCGTTTATGCTGCCAGCGGTGAGGGCCTCGCAAATATGAAATTCGAGCAACTCTGGCAGGATGATACTTATAAAGGCACTCCTTGCAAGTGGATTGAGATTGATCTCAGCGGTGAAGACTACGTATGGAAAGCTAACTGGGTTGAAGGCATCGAGAACGTTGTTCTGACCGAGAAGGCTCAGAAAGTAGTTGTTGACGGTGTTCTCTACATCGTTCGCGACAACAAGATGTACAACGTACAGGGTACTCAGGTTCGCTAATCTGTCAATCGCATCAGTTTTGATGCTATCAGCCATGCTTGGCTGATCAAAAATACCAAAAAACGTCCTTCGGGGCGTTTTTTGGTATCTTTTTCTATCCTTCCTCTTGTGTATTTCAAGAAAAATTGCTAACTTTGCACCCGAATTGATGAATCTTCATTCAAACTGTCTGATACATGAAAAAACTAACACTTATGATGCTTACTGTAGCATTAACAGCTTGCATGGCCAAGCAACCTTCACTTGAGAACGAATGTCTCTACAGTCCTTCACAAACCCGATTCTCTTTCTGGTCGAATTGTGCCGAGCAGATGGAGGTACGGATCTATCAGGAGGAAGACTCCTATTTCACGGTTCCTCTCATGAAAGGAAAGAACGATTTCTGGACAGGTTCGGTCAAAGGCGACCAGGCGGGTAAGTTCTATACCGTCCGTTCGTTTCAGAATGGCGAGTGGGCGCCCGAGAGTCCGGGTATCTTTGCCAAGGCGGTCAGCGTGAACGGACAAAGAGCTGCTATCCTCGACCTGAAAACAACGGATCCGGAGGGCTGGGACACCGATGTCCGTCCCGCGATGCCGGATCCTACCGACATCGTCGTCTATGAGACCCACCTCCGGGACTTCACTATGTCTCCTAACGCCCAAATCAAGAAAAAAGGCAAGTTCCTCGCGCTTACGGAGAAACCTGCTATCTCCTATCTGCAGCAACTGGGTATTACCCACCTGCAAATCCTGCCTTTCTTTGATTATGGCAGTATTGACGAGACTACGCTTGCTAAGGGACGCTACAACTGGGGATACGATCCGGTCAACTACAATACCCCCGAAGGCGGCTACTCCTCCGATCCCTATGACCCCTCCGTACGTATCCGCGAAGCGAAAGAGATGATCCATGCACTCCACAAAGCCGGTATTCGCGTGGTGATGGACGTCGTCTATAACCATACCTACGATGCGAGGGGCTGTGCACTCGGACGCGTCGTGCCGAACTATTTCTACCGCCTCAACCCGGATGGCACCTTCGCCAATGGTTCCGGTTGCGGCAACGAGACGGCAAGCGACCACGAGATGATGAGACGTTTTATGGTCGAGTCCGTTGCTTATTGGGCGAGAGAGTACCATATCGACGGCTTCCGTTTTGACCTGATGGGTATTCACGACCAGGAGACCATGCGCCATATCCGTGCTGCCCTCGATAAGATTGATCCTACTATCCTTACCTACGGTGAAGGCTGGGCGGCTATGTCTCCGGCTTATCCCTATGAGAAATTGGCAATGAAGCAGTTCACACACCTGATGCCCCGTGTCGGTGCGTTCAGCGATGACATCCGCAATGCGCTGATCGGCTCTCCTTTTGATACCGAACGAGGATTCGCTTCAGGAAATAGTGCCAACCGCAATGCCGTTTGCTTCGGACTCGTCGGAGGTATCAATTATCAGAACAACCGCTTTGGTGAAGGGTGGAGTGGCGAACCGATGCAGCATGTCAGCTACATCACCTGCCACGACAACTATTGCCTCCGCGATCGCATAGAGGTCAGCGCTTCCTCCGAATCCGAATCCACGCACTTGCGCATGAACAAATTGGCACAAACGGCGGTGCTCGTTTCGCAAGGTATGACGTTTATCTATGGCGGTGAAGAGCTCTTCCGGACGAAGAAAGGTATAGACAACAGCTATCAGAGTCCCGATAGTATCAATATTATCCCGTGGGAAAACCAACAACTCTACAAAGACTTGCACGACTACTATGTGCAAATGATTGCTATCCGCCGTGCGCACAAAGGCTTCCGTCTTGGTTCTGCCGAGGCGGTGAACAGCCATGTGGAGTTTCTCTCTACCGCTGATGAAGGATTGATCGTCTATCGTATCAAAGACTTGGAAGGAACAGATTCCGCCCGTTCGCTGGTTGTTGTGCTGAATGGTACCGCCAATGCCTTGCAGACGCAGGTGCCCGAAGCGCAATACACCGTGCTGGCACACGACGGAGAAGCGAATGTAGCCGGCTTAGGCGTGCTCCAGACAAATAAAGTGACGGTAGAACCTTATTCCGCTACCATCTTGGCGGAAATGTGAGTGATAATATAATAGGGAATATCGAGCGCTTGTATCTCCTGCTCATAGCGTATGAAGAGTTCCTGACGCATGGCATCGCTGCCATTATAACGAGCCCCGTCCTGCCTCCACGGCAGGTCGGGGTTTGTCAATAGATATACATCCATAGGGTAGGCGCGGAGCGCTTCGTTCAGCCATTCCGGCACACATCCGAAAGCGTACTCAAACCATACCTTGGTAACAATCAGTTCGGTGTCAAACAATACCACCTCGCAATCATCAGAGCTCTGGCTGTTGATAGCCGTCATCTCATGGATTTGGTATCGGGCTATCTCACAGAGCTCGTCATAGGAAACATCTGTGGTTCCTTTCTGCTCCACATAAGTGCGTGCGTACTCGCTCACTAACAGGGCGTGATACCGCTTTGCCAAATACCTTGCCAGCGTGCTCTTCCCGCTTGCTTCCGGCCCTATGATTCCGACCTTGAACATAATTGTCAATTATCAATTGTCAATTATCAATTATCAACTATCTCGTGAGCATCAGTTTGATGTTCAAGCCGATATTGTCTGCTTTGACAGGATAACTGCTGCTGATGAGAGGAGTAGTACCCTGGTGGTCATAGAAGAGTTGCAGGTTGATTTTCTGGCTCAACACGTAGTCGGCTGAGATCTTAATGGCAAACACTTTGTTGCCGGACGATGCCTGGGTGATGTTCTCCTCTACTTTTCGCAGAAGGGTCTTCACGTCCTTGTAGGACAGATCCACTTGCAGTTTCAGGTCGTTGCTGACTTTCTTCTGCCCGCCGTCACGTTTCTTGGCAATGAAATTGAGGTTCTTGATGGTGTAGCCGCCGCCGATCACAAACTCAGAGGTGTGACCCTCGGTCAGTTGTACGCTGGTCACGTTCAATGCCAGGTTACGTTGCTTGCGGTATTCTGCCTTTACGCTAAGCGAGTTCTTCATGGTCATGTTCAGACCGATCAGAGGTGAGAACGCTTCGGTAATCGTCACGTTGCTGATGTCGTAGGCGGAACTCGGACGCGGAGTGTCGGTCGTTACGTCGCGCACAAAACCGATCTGCTTGCCGCCGCCTTCTACGCCTACCCAGGTCGAATAGCTTCCGTACGAACCGATGGCGTACTTACACGTGTAGGCGTGTGTCAGCGTCACGGACTTGAAATGGTCGCGTATCCACGGCAACTTGCCCAGACCGTCGAAGGTGACAGACCAGTTCGGCAGCATCTGCAATATACCTAAGAACGGGTTCAGACCGATGCTGCTGGCATTCCGTCCGGTGTAGGCGGCCAGGAAGGCGGGAACCAATACATCCGCAGAGTTGTTGCTTATGCGGCCGTGTTTGGTCGGGTCGTACTTGGTGCCATGAGGTATGTTGCTCATAAATCCACTGGAAGGAAGCGTAACGCCGGTATATTGGTCTTGTACGCGTCCGGCGAGTACGTTTCGGTTCTCCAGGAAACGGTCGTAAGCGGTATTGGAGAAGTTCTCTTCCTGCTTGCCGATACGTGAGAATATCGTTCCGATGGCAACCTGAGTGATGTTGAACGAACCTGTCATCGTCTCCTGCAACTGGTCGTAGCTGTAGATGATAGACGTCGATTGTGCCATATAGCGTTTGCCGTTCAGCTGGATCTTCAGTCCCGGCAGTGGCTCCATCGTCAGTTTGATGTCCAGGTCGGAGGTATGAGCACGCGAAGCAGGCTGGATCACAGTGGTGTCACCGGACAGCCATCCGTGCGTCTTGGCGCGTTCAATCATGTTGTTGGGAATAAATCCGAACGCGAAATCATAACCCGGGGCCCAGGCTCCGCCCGCTTTGCGCTGGCCCATGAAACCTGCCTCCGGCTCGAAACCGGGCAGTGTCATGGAGTTCGTCTCGCGGTACGTGACTTGCAACCGGCGGAACATAGTACCCACGTAGGCGAACATATCCGCTGTTATCTGAGCTGGCGTGCGCTCGTTCGGGTCACGCGTGGTAACGGTAACGAGTGCGTTTTCGCAATCCACTTTCGGCGTAATGGTCATCTTGCTGCTTCCGTTCGGAACAAACGAGGCGGCAACGGGCTTACCCTCTGCGTCGGTGATCTTGAGCGTCAGCAGTTCGCTGGCGAGTCGGTGGCTCACTTCTATCGGTTCGCCTTTCTTCAGATTAACCGTCTGGGTGTAGGTCTTCGGCTTGAATGCCCTGCGGGTCTGACGACCCGTGTAGCGTTGCGTCATCTGTTTCCAGTATTTCGATTTGCCATACCAGGTCTCGAAATTGATAGAACCGTCCACCTGCCAGCTTTGCAAACTGCTGACGGTATTACCCATATTTTTGCCTTTGGTTGGCGAGGCGGTACGCGTCCAGTTGTAGTTGGCGTTGTACGATGCATTGGCGTTCAAAGCGTCCAGATACGGAATACGGTTGAATGGCACATTCCAGCTCGCAGTAAATACTTGTTGATAGGTATATGGCGAACCGAATTTCGCCAGCGAACGCTGGATCGTGTCACGCCACGCCTCGTATTTGTCGTGGTTGAATTCTTTGTCGAAATAGCGGTCTTTCAGTATCTCCGGTGTGTATTTACCTTCGTCAATGAGGGCGTTAAATGCCGTTTGCAGCGAGAACTTCATGTTCTTTGTCAGATCGTATTTGATATCTACGTTTCTGTCCCAAGTGAAGTCTTTGCTGTAGGTGAGATCCATCGCGTTTATTGATGCACCTGCCAGGTCACGCATCTTCATGTGGCTGAACGTACGGTGCATGTTCATGTTGAATGCCCACGACTGAGGCAGATAGTAGATATTCGCCTCTTTCAGCACTTTTACTTTCTCCACTTTCTTTACGTTCTTAAACGGTTCCCACGGCTTCGGGTTGAAGTTATACGCGTATTGGAATGACCCCTTCGTGTCTGTCGTGTAGTTGGTCTCCATTTCCGGCGAGTGCTCGCTTTGCTTGTTGTACGAGGCCGAGATGGCGAAGTTAGCCGGGTCGTAGAACATATCGCGTTTCTTGGAGTGGATATTCACTTTCAGGTTGGTCACAGAGAACGAGGTGGACTCCTGTACGGTGTTCGACATGTTCTTGACGGAGTCGCGTTCGTGCTTGGTCTCAAACGTACTCAGGGTCTCCGACAGTTTGATATCCGTGTCCAACGGGTCGTAGTCGGGCGAAGTCGTCTGGTTGGAGTAGGCTGCGTACAACGGCATCTGGATCTTGGCTTTCTCCGGGAACAGACGTCCTGCCTCCAAGGCGGCACTGACGGACAGTTGGTAGAAATTATCCAGGTTCCTGCTCTGTACGTTCGATTCGATAGATCCGTATCCTGCTGTTTCCAGACGGCCGGCTACGTTCACTTGTGCGATGTCGCTCACTGCCAGGGCTGCGTTTGCCATAGCTGCCACACCGCCTTGCTCATTGAACTGGCTCAGACGCAATTCGTTTACCCAGACCTCACCGCTCGCGTCGTGCTGACCGTTGTTGCGGATACCGATCATGATGCTCTCCACTTCTTCTAAAGTCGGGTTACCCATCACCGTAATCTTGTTCTGGGGTTTGCCGGACTCGTCGTCATAAATCACGTAGGGGATCGTGTTGCCTACACCTGTGTTGCCGGCGCGTTTGGCTTTGTTACGGGCCGTTTTGGCTTTGGTGAGCACGGTGAACGGGAAATCAAACATATTGTCTTTCGGCCACACTTTCAGACGGTCGGCCTCGGAGTTGTTGTTGTACAATCCGTCCTCCGTCAAGTGTAGAGGAATTTCGTATTCGTAGTAGTTGTTGCGCAGGTCGGTTCCTAATCGGATGAAGCAGGTCAGATCGCCGTCTTTCAGGTCGGGATCCATCGAACGCATCTGCTCTGCGTGTACGAACATCTGCAGTTTTTTGTATTGGCGCATATCGTAGCCTGTGTTCTTATACACAGCGCGTGCGTCGTGCGGACTGAGGTTGGATACGCGCAGTACCATGGCTTGCTCGTTCTGGGCAATCAACTGGGCCTGACCCGGGTCGGTCTGGCGGCTCACACCCGGAGGAAGAACGTAGTTGATAGGCGTACGGGTCGAGTTTTCCTCGATATTCACAGCTTGTACGTTCAGCTCGGCGTTCGGGTTGACATTCGTTCCTATCGGAGACAGATCGCGGGTGTATTGACGCCATTCGCCGCGTACCAGATTGAGGGTTCCCAGACGAAGGTGTGTCTCGTGCTCAAAACCGGTGAGGTAAACACGCATGAAACGGATTGATTTCCAGTTACGGATAGAGCCGACTTTTTGTACGGTTGCGCTGTCGCCGCGCAATGGAATCTTGAACTGATACCATGTTACATCCTCGGTCGTACCGTTACGCAGAGTGACCTTGCGGACTTTTTTCTCCGTAATGTGCTGACGACCGACCTCCATCATGTCCGGACGAATGATTACCTTGTATTGGTAATATTTCTCATATTCATTCAACGTATTGTCCAGGTTGATGTCCTCCACATCAGGTTGGAGGGTAGAGGCTGTTCCGTAGCTCTCGGTCTGCTGCTCGGTAGCCGGCGAGTTACCTTCGGTACCGTTGTAGTGCTTGTATCGCATCAGAATCGGTACTTCGTTCTGGTCGAAATCGGTACCGCGGTAGTAGTGGTAGTTATCGCCAGCCGGGTCGTTGAGCGGCGAGAACGGATCACTCTCCCATTGGGTGAGCACGCTGGCATCTACGCGGCTGCGCAGTTCCTGAACGTAGGTTTTGTAGGCGGGCCAGTTCTGCTCTTGTATGGAATTGAGTCCGTTCAGACCGACGTCCTGCTTGGCGCGTGAGCCGGTCTCGTTGCTGAAGGCGGTTACTGTGCTGTTCGTGCGGGGCACGTATCCCCAAACCGTCGAGTCCAGACGACCCATATCGGCATCGCTGACGGGCAGACCGTTCTCAAACGATTTCTTGCCGTCGCGCAAAATATCCTCGCTGATGTCACCCAGGTTGATGTACATCTCTCCTTCGTAGCCGTTGGGGTTGGTTAGAGCCGGGTCCATCATCCAGAACTCGATGTATTCGATATTGGCTTTCTCGAAATCGGTATTATCCAGTTTGCGCATCATACCGCCCCAGCGTTTCTTCGGGTTGGTCAGACGGCCGTTGCTGCCCATTTCGCTTGCCGAGATATTGTATTGTCCGCGCTCGTCGGGGTAGAACGACAGGTTCAATATCGTCAACTTGGTATCTACGTTGCTGGCTTCCTGACGGTTAGGGTAGAGCTCCTCCTGATAAACGATACGGGTCCTGTGGTCGCTCAATGCCTCCAGGTCGTTACGGATGTGTGCCGGCGTGTTGGTCTGCGGATAGCCGAAAATAGGGTCAACGGCGTACCATGCTAACAATGCGCGGTTTTTATTGTAAGTCACTTGGTTGATGTCTTTCGCTTCGTCCATCACAGCCGGAGTGGAGGCGAGGAACCAGTAACTGGGGTAGTGTACGTCGATATTGGTCGTAGTGCTCTCAAAATCGTCAATATATGCCGTTCCCACGCTGCCCACGTCACGTGTGTGACCCGGGATCAGATGGGCGAACTCGGCATTGATCTGGAAGGTGGAAGGAGCCGTGGCGTTGATCCAGGGAATCTTGTCAATCGCGTTCGTCAGCCACTGCATCTCTGTCTTCCAGCTTCCGTTCACGCCCCAGATGGTGTTGGCCAGAGGCTCCATACCGGTGTTGACCTTGGTGGTCAGCGGACGTTCGCGCAGGTGCATAATCGTACCGCCGATGACCAGATCTTTGGTGAACTCGTATTCCAGGTGTGCGCCGAACAGCGATTTGCGTTGCATCGAGAACGTGCTCTGGTTCTCCAGTTTGACGTCCACGTTCGTGCCGCTCTCCAGAATCGACTGGTTCAGAATGGTCACGGTTCCCATGGTGTAATCCACGGTGTAATCGACGTTCTCTATCAGCGTTGCGCCGCCGGCGGTCACCGTCACGCTTCCGCGGGGAACGTTCATAGCACCCAGGCGGATCTCGCTTCCGTTCGTGCCTTTGTATTTTCCGGTAAGGTGGAATTTGTTTTTCTCGCTCAGCTCCTGAGCAACTACCAGCGTCGAGTCGTATAACTCTTGGAAGCAGTATTTCTTCTCCAGCAGCGGGTCATTGCCTAACTTGCGTGCCAGGTTGCTGCCGAACGGCTCCAGAATAGGGAAGATGATTCGTCCGTTGCTCGAATAGACGGTCAGACCTTCCAAGTAGTCGAAACGGCCATCAGGGCTGGCGTTGTTCTTCTGGTCCAAGCGGTCCAGATCCAGCACGCGGAGCAACTGCTTACCGTTGATAGGACCTTCGTTCAGGTATTGCACGTCGGTTCCCACCGAGTCGTTGCGGTAAGTGATGTATAGCTCGAATTTCTCGCTGGAGATACTGGTGGCGCCGAGGGCGTAGATGTTTTTCATCATCAGGTCCCACGTGCCGCGACCTTTCTTGCTGGGAGCGTTTGCGCTCGATTTCAGCATTTTCAATGCCAGTGCGGCGGGAGCACGCTGCTCCTCGTTGCCGTCCGTCGAGAACTCACCCACCTGATAAACCTGACCGTTGTAGGTGTACTCATACGCCACGGCGAGCACTTCGTCTTGGTTCAGAGCCGCTTTCAGAGAGATGTAACCGAGGGCTGCGTTCAGCGTGTAATCGCTGCTGCTCAGTAGGCGAGCCGACTCGATTTTCTCGAAATCGCTACCGCCTTCCATGCCGTTCAGACCTTCCAGAACCGTACTCGTCTGCTGGATATTGCGGAACTCGGTGGTACGAATGGTCTCGTACAGGCTGTTCGCTTTGTTGTCCGCCGGAGAGCCGGAAGCGCCGCCCCACGATGTGTTCTGCGTGTGCTCGTTGCTTTCGCCTAAGTCCGCAAACGCAACGATGTTACGCGCCTGGTCGTACGTACCGCGTTTGTTGGTTACCCACACTTCCAACTTGTTGATTTTCACACCGCTGGCTATATACGGCACGCTCTCCATGGCGCTCTCGAATTTGTCGCGGAAGAAATGGCTGAGGAAGAAGTGGCGGTTCTCGTCGTAACTGTCGCCGCTGATATCGAACTTCGTCATCTGCGCGCCGCCTTGACTGCTCACGGTCTGAGCTTGGCTGTTTTGCTGGCTGATCAACGCCTGAATCTTCAATTTGCCGAATTTCAGGTTGGTCTTGATACCGAACAAAGCCTTGCTGCCGCGTATCAGAGAACTGGGCAGGTCCATCGTTACGTTACCCGCTTCGATACTCTGGATAATATCGTCCTCTTCGCCTTTGTAGTTCAGTTTGAGGTTCTGCTGGTCAAACGAGAAACTGGCCTCGGTGTTATACGACAGGTTGAAATTCAGTTTCTGACCTACTTTACCTTGTACGCTCGCTTGGATTTTCTCGTCGAAATCAAATATATTATTGTTTCGCGCGCGCTGCGTGAGAGACGGATTGTCGATATATTGGTGTTTGAATCCGAAGAGCAGTTCCGCGCTTCCTTGCATTTTCAGTTGCACGCCGCCGGGGCCGAACACTTTGTCTGCCGGACCGATATTGAATTTCATGTCCGTGATGTCGAATTTCTTCTCGTTGTTGTGTTCCACCTCGCCGATTTTCTGCTGCCAGTATTTGTGCATCATCTGCCGCTCGCTGTAGGCGTTGTATTCCTCCTGCGTGAGCATGTACGGAGTGGTGATGTCCGTGTCGCCGATACGGGTGTGCATCACATAGCCGCCCGTGATGGGGTCGTATTCCATCGTCGTGCTGATGTTGTCCGGATCGGCTAAATCCAGAGACGATTTCGGCTTGCCCCATTCCTCGTAGTCGTTGGCGCCGTATTTCTTCACTTGGGTCGGAGCCCAGATGGCGGAGTCGGCTTGTGTCACGTAGTCTGCGGCCTCCTCGGGAGTAGTGGCTTCCGTAGTAGAACTCTTCTCCTTCCCTTGCGGGGTGGGCTTGGAAGAGCTTGCTTGCGCTTTCTCTTGCTCCCTTGCCGCTTTCTCAGCCTCTTTCTGCGCTTTCTCTTCGGCTATCAGTTCCTTGAGTGTCTTGGGCTTGTTTTGGGCGGAAAAAGTCATGGTCACCTCCGGCAACCATAGTAACAGACTAATAAGTACTATGTAATAATATCTGACTTTCAATTTCTAATTTCCGATTTTCAGTTATTAAAGCATTTTCAGAGCTTGGCGGATCACAGCCTCCACGCTGGCGGTCGGATCGGCTTTCAGTATTTTGTCCACGGCTTTGCCGCTTGCAGCGGCTGCAAATCCAAGCATCGTCAAGGCGCTTACGGCTTCGCTCTTGACTGGATTGTCTTCCGGAGCAAACTCCATAGGCAGCTCGTTCGGATTGCCGCTTCCGTCAATATCCAGTTTGAGCACTTTGTCTTTCAGATCGACGATGATGCGCTGGGCGGTCTTCGGACCCAGGCCTTTCACTTGTGCCAAACCTTTCGCGTTGCCCGTCGCAATCAGCGTGCGTAGCTCGCTTGCCTGGAACGCGGACATAATCATTCTGGCGGTGGAGGCTCCCACGCCGCTTACCGTCATCAGCATCTCAAAAATGCTCCGTTCGCCGCGGTTGGAGAAGCCGTATAACTCATGCGTGTCCTCGCGGATGATTTCAGTCGTGTAGAGGATGATGTCTTTCCCTTCGCTGCCCACCAGGGCGGAGTAGGTGGGAAGGGCGATTGCTATGTTGTAACCGATGCCCGAGGCCTCGATGATGGCCTCTGTCGGGTTCAATTCTGCCAGTTTTCCGTGAATATATTCTATCATAATTTTCGTTGGTGGTAATACCGGACCGTTTCCGGTTGTACACAAAAAGCGCGCAAAGGTAATACTTTTTTCTCACATATGCAAGCGCGCACGCGTTTTTCCTTAAAAAAGTGTGTTTTTTCCTATAAAAAGATAAATTTTTAATTTTCAATTTTCAATTTTCATTTATTTGTAGTATCTTTGCATGCTATTTATGTGTTTTTATGACAGAGATTTCCAAATATGGTGAGTTCGGACTCATCAAACATCTGACCAAAGACCTCAAAACGGTTCAGCCTTCCACCAAGAAATCGGTGGGAGACGATTGTGCTGTGATGGATTTTGGTTCCAAAAAAGTGCTAATGACCACCGATATGCTTTTGGAGGGGGTTCATTTCAATCTGGAGTATGTGCCGCTCAAGCATCTGGGCTACAAGGCGGCGGTCGTTAATTTCTCGGACATCTACGCGATGAACGGTACGCCGACCCAGATCACGGTTTCCTTAGGTATCAGCAAGCGCTTCTCCGTGGAGGACCTGGAGCAGCTCTATGCCGGAATACGTCTGGCGTGCGAGCGTTACGGAGTGGATCTGGTAGGAGGAGACACCTGTGCCTCTATGACCGGATTGACCATCTCGATCACCTGTCTCGGTACCGCCGCGGCGAAGGATATTGTCTATCGCAACGGAGCCAAACTCAACGATCTGATCTGTGTCTCCGGTAATCTCGGAACGGCTTATATGGGGCTTCAACTCCTGGAGCGTGAGCGGATTGTGGGAGATGACAACAAAGCTCAGGAAGCCTTTACCGGCAAGGAATACCTCCTGGAGCGCCAGCTCAAACCCGAAGCCAGACGGGATATAATCGAAGCGCTCCGCAAGGCGGGGGTCAAACCCACCGCGATGATGGATGTCTCCGACGGACTTTCCTCCGAACTCATGCACATCTGTTCGCAATCCGGAGTCGGATGTTGCGTCTATGAGGACAAACTGCCGATTGATTTCCAGGCGGCTTCGCTGGCGGAGGAGATGAACCTCAATATCGTCACCTGTGCCCTCAACGGAGGAGAGGACTACGAACTGCTCTTCACCTGTGCGCTCGACGACTACGAGAAACTGATTCCTATTGAAGACCTGTATATCATCGGTCACATCACCAAGCCTGAGTACGGGTGCAACCTCATTGGACGTAACGGCGAGGAACTGGCGCTCAAAGCCCAGGGCTGGAACGCCTTTGAGGAATAATCTATCCGCCAATTTTGGCGGATCACAAATGTGAAAATGGCTAAATGTGAAAATATGAAAGCGGTAAAATTATTCCTCACGGATGTCGATGGTTGCCTCACGGACGGAGGTATGTATTACACAGCCGAAGGCGATGCCATGAAGCGTTTCTGCGTCTATGACGGAATGGGTATCGTGTTGTTGCGTCAGGCGGGAATACCTTGCGGAATACTCACGTCCGAGCAATCGCCTATTGTCAAAGCACGTGCCGACAAACTGAAATTGGATTTCCTCTATCTGGGCGTCGGAACCCGTGACCGTCAGGGCTCCCTCACCAAACTGGAAGCAGCCAAACGTATCTGCGCGAAACTGGATATCACATTGGACAATGTCTGCTACGTCGGAGACGATGTGAACGACGTCGAACTGCTCTCCGCGGTCGGCTTCCCTTGCTGTCCGCCCAACGCCCGTCCTGAAGTCAAAGCGCTCTCCGTGGCTAACGGAGCGAAAGCCGATATTCGCATCCTCTCCACACCCGGAGGAGAAGGCGCCATTCGGGAGATAGCCGATACTATCCTCGCAGCACGTAACAATGGGTGATTCATGGGTGATTCATGGGTGATTCATGGGTGATTAACGGACCAAGAACGAGAGACAAACGAGAGACAAACGAGTGAGAAAGATGACCAACATAGCAGTTATATTAGCCGGAGGAATAGGCAGCAGAGTGGGAGGCTCCACGCCCAAACAGCTCTTGCCGCTTGCGGACGGACGCTCGATCCTGGAGCACGCCATCGACGCATTTGAACAGGCGTCTTGTATTGACGAGATTGCCGTTGTGATGCACCCCGAATGGATGGACGAAGCGAAAGCCTTGGTGGAGCGTAATTCCTGGGAAAAAGTGACCACTATCATCCCCGGAGGCAACGAGCGCTGGGAGAGTTCCTGGCACGCCATTTTGGCGTATATGGACCGGTCCGAAGCACTCAACCTTTGGCTCCACGATGCGGCTCGCCCCTTCGTCAGCCAGCGTATCCTCTCGGACATAGCCAAAGCGCTCGAAGAGCACGAAGCGGTTACCGTGGCGGTTCCTGTTACCGATACCCTGTATAAGGTACAAAGGGAAGAGGTACAAGGTATAAAAGAGGCGATTGTGAGTGCGGTTCCGGAAAGGGCGGCTTACATGCGCGCGCAGACACCACAGGCTTTCCGGTTTGAGTTGGTCTCCGGAGCGTATATGAAGGCCCTTGCCGAAGACGGAATAATCGCTACGGACGATGTTGGTATCGTACGCAAATACGAACCGAGGCATCCCGTTTTTATTGTGGAGGGAGATGAACAAAACCGTAAAATAACGTACCGCGAAGACTTGTAGAATTGATAAATTGACCATTGAGAATGAAAATCATCCTTTTAGGCACAACATATCCTTACCGTGGCGGACTTGCTGCTTTCAACGAAAGGCTTGCACGCCAGTTCTTGTCCGAAGGACATGAGGTCGAACTATGGACTTTCACGCTCCAATATCCCTCTTTCCTTTTTCCGGGCAAAACCCAGTATTCGTCCGAGCAGGCACCTAAGGATCTCACGATTCGCCGTGAACTCAATTCCTGCAATCCGTTCAACTGGATTCGCGTGGGAAACGCAATTCGCAAGGCGGCTCCCGATCTGCTGATATGCTGTTACTGGATGGCGTTCTTTGCGCCCGCCTACGGACTCGTCTCGCGTATTGCACGCCGGAACGGCAAAACGAAAGCGATCGCGCTGGTACACAATATGATGCCGCATGAGCCTTCCATCCTCGACAAACTCTTCGCGCCTTATTTCGTGAAGTCCCAAAACGGCTTTGTGGCTCTCTCGGAGAGTGTGGTAAAAGATATCGAGAAAATAGCCAAAGCCAATGCCAAAGCCAACGCCAAAGCCTCTCCGCATCCCATTTACGACCATTACGGCGAACGGATGGCAAAAGCGGAGGCATGCAAGGCGCTTGGACTTGACCCGAAGAAGGAATATATGTTGTTCTTCGGGCTCGTACGTGCTTACAAAGGACTGGATCTGTTGCTCGATGCGTTTGGCAAAGTGAAAGTCCAACTGCCTGATCTGCAACTGATTATTGCAGGTGAGTTCTACGAACACGAAGACAAATATCGTGCGCAGATAGAGGCAAACGGTCTCACAGAACGGGTGATCCTGCGCAACGAGTTTATCCCCGACGCCGACTTGCGCAAGTATTTCGGAGCGGCTGACCTCATCGTGCAGCCCTATAAATCCGCAACACAGAGCGGCGTGACACAAGTGGCATTCCATTTCGAGAAACCGATGCTGGTGACGAACGTGGGCGGTCTGGCGGAGATAGTGCCGGATCATCAGATGGGCTATGCCTGCGAACCCACAGCAGATGCTATTGCCGAAGACCTGTTGGATTATTTCACCAATAACCGGCAAGCCGCCTATACGGAATGTCTGAAAAAAGAGAAAACCAAATACGCTTGGTCGAACATGACCCGCGCATTCCTGAATATCAAATCATAGTATCCGCCATGCATGGCGGATCAAACCCGATTACAAATGACAGAAAACAAAACCCAAATAGTAGCACGAGCCAAGGATTGCCTCATTCGCGAAGCAAATGCGGTTATGGCGTTGGAAGAACGCATAGACGACAATTTCCTCCGCGCGGTAGAGATGATCAGGGCGTGCAAAGGCAAAGTGGTGGTAACCGGCGTCGGCAAGTCCGGGCACATAGGCTCGAAGATAGCAGCCACGCTGGCGAGTACGGGTACTCCTGCGTTCTTCCTCAATCCCCTGGATGCGTATCACGGAGACCTGGGAATGTTAGGTCCCGACGATCTTGTTCTGGCAATCTCTTACTCCGGCGCAACCGAGGAACTGGTTCGCTTCCTGCCGATTATCCAGGCAAAACGGATTCCTATTGTAGGTATGTCTTCCAATAAGGAATCGTTGCTGGCGAAATATTCCGAAGTGCATCTGAATATCTCTGTGGAGTCGGAGGCGGATCCGCTGAATCTGGTTCCTACAGCCTCGACTACCGCTACACTCGCGTTGGGCGACGCGCTCGCTTGCGCCTTGGTGGAAGCCAACCATTTCCAACCGACTGATTTTGCGATGCTCCACCCCGGAGGAGACCTCGGACGCAAACTGCTGGCAAAAGTGGAAGATGTGATGTTCACGGAGAACCTGCCCTTCCTTTCGCCTGAACAGCCTATGTCGGAAGCCATAGAGATTGTTACCAAAGGCACATTGGGTATAGGTATTGTCATTGAGAAGGTACAAAGGGACGAAGCACAAAGGACAAAGGGAATTTTGGCAGGAATTATCACGGATGGAGATATTCGTCGTGCGATGCAACGCCTCGGGCAATCTTTCTTCAACACTCCTGTTTCGGCGATTATGTCCACCAACCCGAAGACCATCAGCAAGGACGCCAAGATCGTCGAAGCCGGCGAGAAGATGAACCATCACTCAATCCACACGTTGATTGTCTTGGACGACGAAGAAAGGGTAGTGGGCGTGATAGATTCCTTCTCCTGTCTGCCCGGCACACGGTTTTATCATTGATATGCAAGGAATATTTGCACTATTTGCACTATTATACATAATTGTCTAAAAACAAGCACAATACGAAATAAAGAGAAATACTGAAAGTGCAAAAGTGCAAACAATAGACATCGAGCCGGCATAAGATGCCGGAACAATGGACAAAGAAAAATATAATAAAAGAGATATGCAAGCAATTATTTTAGCGGCGGGAATGGGAAAGCGCCTTGGAGAATTGACGCAAGGAAACACGAAGTGTATGATTCGTGTTGGCGGCGAGACACTGATAGAGCGCGTGTTACGACAATTAGACGCGCTTCATTTGAGTCGAATAATTATCGTTATCGGTTATAAAGGCGCGGAGTTGCAAGAGTACTTGGCTAATGTATCCGTTCAGACACCTATCGTGTTTGTTGAAAATCCTATCTATGATAAGACGAATAATATCTATTCTTTGTATCTGGCTAAGGATTATATGCGTGAGCAAGATACCTTGCTTTTAGAGTCAGATATAATCATAGAAGATGCTGTGTTGAGCAAGTTAGTCAAACATCCTTATCCCGATTTGGCTTTAGTTGATAAATACGAGAGTTGGATGGACGGGACTGTCGTGACGATAGATGAAGAAAATCGCATTCAACGTTTCATCCCGAACAGCCAGTTCCGCTTTGAAGAGATACCGGATTACTACAAGACGGTGAATATCTATAAGTTCTCGCAGGCATTCTCGGAGCATATGTATGTACCGTTTTTGGAAGCGTATAGTTTAGCATTGGGCAATAATGAATACTACGAGCAGGTGTTGCGTGTGATTACGATGCTGGATAACTCAACACTCCGTGCGTTGCCTTTGGAAGGAGAACAATGGTATGAGATAGATGATATTCAGGATTTGGACATTGCAGAGTCTATCTTTACGGATAAGCAGTATGATTTGCTTTGTTCGCGTTATGGCGGTTATTGGCGGTATCCACATCTATTGGATTTCTGCTATTTGGTGAATCCGTATTTCCCGAACCAGCGTTTGAGAGATGAGTTAGCCGCCAGTTTTGAGCGTTTGTTGACAGAATATCCGTCGGGTCAGAAAGTGAATAATCTGTTAGCCGCCAAAGATTTTGGAGTGAAACAGGAGTATATTTTAGTAGGTAATGGAGCCGCTGAATTGATCAAGGCATTGACGACACAGATGTTAGGCAAAGTCGGAATCGTTCGTCCGACCTTTGAAGAATACCCGAATCGGTTGATGGAGGAACAGGTAGTAGCGTACGAACCGCAGCGACCAGATTTTCGCTATACGGTGGATGATTTGATGGCATTTTTTGACGACAAGCAGATATGGTCATTAGTGCTGATTAATCCTGATAATCCGACAGGCAATTATATTCCATATAATGATTGTTTGCGTTTGGCACAATGGTGTCAAAAGCGCGAGATAGTGTTGGTGATTGATGAGAGTTTCATTGATTTCTCGAGCGAGCATCCTACTTTCCTGAAGAATGCGGTTTTGTCTCAAAACGACCATTTGGTAGTAGTGAAAAGTATCTCCAAATCGTACGGCGTGCCGGGTCTGCGTTTGGGCGTATTGGCGACTTCTAATCAAAGTCTGATGATGAACTTACGTCGCGAAATGAGTATATGGAACATCAATTCTTTCGGTGAGTTTTTCTTGCAAATTATAGGCAAGTACGAGAAGGTATATGGGCAGGCTATGGATGCTTTCCGTGAGGAGCGTAGCCATTTTGTGAAGGCATTAGAAAATATACCGTATTTGCGTGTATTGCCGAGCGAGGCAAACTATGTATTATGCGAAGTGAAGGAACGCTTCACACCTCGCGAGTTAGCAGTCCGTTTGCTGCGAGAGTACGGCATTTTGATCAAAGACTGCTCACAGAAATGCAAGGGCAATTATATCCGTTTGGCAGTACGCGACACGGATGATAATAATCAGTTGTTGATAGCTCTAAGAGAATTATGAAAACAGTTTGTATCTGTGGCGGAGGAGCATTAGGTTTGGTAGTCGCGAGTGTGTTGTCTCATACGCGCGAATTAGCAGTACGTGTGCTAACGGCTCATCCGCAGCAATGGAGCAAATCAATTGAGGCTATTGACGGAGAAGGAAAAGTCTATGAAGGCGTATTAGAGCAGGTTTCTGATAGAGCAGAAGATGTTATACCTCAAAGCGACATCGTTTTGCTTTGTCTGCCGGGATTTTTGATAGAGAAGAGTTTGAGGCAGATAGCGCCATTTGTTACGAATCAGGCGGTAGGCAGTATCGTAAGTAGTACAGGATTTTTCTTTCAGGCTCATCGGATATTCGCCAGTTCGGTTTCGTTGTATGGTTTTCAGCGCGTACCTTATATAGCACGCGTACGCGAATACGGTCATAGTGCTGATTTGTTAGGATACAAACAGCAATTATATATGGCAACGGAGAATTTGCCGGAGGATTTTGAGGCAATGTGGGCGGATTGGTTACAAACACCTGTTGCTCATCTGTCGAATTATTTGGATGCATCGCTAAGTAATAGTAATCCGTTACTTCATCCGGCTCGTTTGTACGGAATGTGGCATGAATGGAGTGGAGAAGCGTATAAAGAGCAAATGCTTTTTTATGCCCAATGGGATGAATATAGTTCAGAGATTTATATTGCGATGGATGAAGAGTTTCAGAAGTTATGCTGTAAGGTGGGTGTGAAAATACCAAGTGTGTTGGATTATTATGAAAGTACTGATGCGGTCTCTTTGACGCGTAAGTTACGCTCTATTGTCGCTTTTCAAACAATCAAAGCGCCGATGAAACAGACCGAGAAAGGCTTTGTGCCGGATTTTGAGAGCCGATATTTCACGGAAGATTTTCCATATGGATTGCAGATCGTAAAAGATTTGGCGCAAACACATCAAATAGAGACACCTGTAATAGATAGAGTGTTGTTGTGGGGGAATAAA
>ONPG01000017.1 GCA_900319645.1 uncultured Bacteroidales bacterium | reverse complement strand
CATCACATAGATTTCTCCAATATACTCACTGTTATCATGTGGCTGACTGTAATAATCAGCATAACCCGCAAACACGGTGAATTCCCAATAGAATTGGTTATTATCAGGATTGAACGTTTTCTTTGTCTCGAAAGAGCCCGAAAAATCCATCATACCAGCAATACCGGAACACTCTCCCCTGTATCGCACTTTCCCTCCGCCTTCATCATCCCTTGTCGTATCCCATGAAGTGCTTGCCCATGCGGGTAGAGCGGTGGTGCAGAGTAAGAGCAGCATAGCCGCCACTCTCGCGGCACTCTCGCGCCACTTCGAAAAGTAAGTAATCAGTCTTCCGACTGTCGATTTAGTTTTCATAAATGTTGTTGTTTTTTATTTGTTTATATATATTTGTTTGTTTTCTTGTTTACAATTTTGGTTATTCCGGATATTCCGGACCGCTTACGCTATCCCAGATAAACCAGGCAAGCATAAAAAAGCGGTAGTCCGCTTTATTGGATTACCGCTTAAAATAGTGTGTTATGTATAATGATCGTTAGAAAGCCAGATTAGGGAACATTTGTTTCTCTTGTTCGGACAATAAGTCAATATTGCCTGCCATCCACATGCCTACCTGCGCATTTACCAGATCCTTGTAAGTCAGACCTGTCTTCTGTAAAAGCAAGGTCAGCACAGCTTTGCGCTCTTTCTCAATCGTTTTTTCTTTCTCGGACATAATTCTTCCTTTCTACTTAAAATCCGCCGCAAAGGTACAATAAAATTCTGACATGTGCAAATAATTCTGCACATTTTTTTCTTTTTACGGTAATCCAATATGTCAAAGATCAATTCATTTACCATTTGGTCATTTACGATGTACCATTTGGTAGAGCGGGCTGTCAACATTCAGCTGTCAGCTTTGAGATTTTATTGCTTCACGAGCCTTAGCCCGGTGGCAGGCACATACTCGCCTTCGTTGAGGGTGGCGGTAGCCGTGCCGGTATAGGTATTCCCTCCGCTGGTGACGGTGAAGGAATACGTTGCTCCCATTTCCGGGAACAGCGCTACATACACCTCCGTCGGGCTGCCGGCAGGGGTAATGGTGAGCGGCGTGCCGCCTGCGGCGGTGGTTTTCCACTCCGGCTCTACGGATACATCCCATGCGGATACGTTCTGCGCGATGGACACCGTGCCCTGCTGCGGATAAGTGCCGATGTAGGGACTACCTGTGCCGCCTTTTTTGATTTGGAGCGTGCTGATCGGGAGCGGCGTACCCGGGGCGGTTTGATCCACGAAAGAGAACTTGCAAACCGTCATCAGGCTCTTCATCTCAGCCAATTCCGCTTTGGCGGTGGTCTCCGTGACGGACACTACACTCGCAATACCGTATATATGGTGGAAATCCTTCGCCAAAGTTGCCAACGAACCGTCCTGTCCGGCTACGGAGATGGTATATTCCGCAGACAGAGGGCTATCGTGGAATGTGAAGTCCGCCGGATTATTCGGATAGATAAGCGCCAACTGGTCATCCTCCGCACACCAGACGCGGTCTCCCGTAAACGACGCTATACGCTCCGCCTTGTCCGCGCGGAGCGTGCCGAAGAGAGGTTTACCTGCATCTTCTTCGTAGAAATCATAGCTATAGCTCAGATTGCGGAAGAACACCTCGTCGCCTGCGTTCCATAGGGCGTCCAGCACATTCCCGTTCTCCGTGATCGTCGCCTGCGGGAGACGTCTTTCGACTTTTGACTTTTGACTTTCGACTTCCGTCACTATCAGCGTGCGGGGCTTGAGTTCCGCCTGCTGCTTGGGCTGGTCGGGGTTGTTGGTTGTGTTGCACGCCGTGCCTAAGAATAGCAGCGATGAACAGATTACCCCGATGATGACGGGTTGGACGAATCCGCCGCTTGTTTTTGTGCCGTAACCGGAGATTTGCGCTTGAATACCTCCGCTGGCGCAGAGCATCTGCTGCGGTGTGGTTGCCACGGTTTCTATGCGTGGCTGAATGTAGATTTTCTTCATTATTTATGTAGTCAAAAATTAACAATTATATACGCGCAAGCGGCACCCGCGAATTACGGGCACCGCCTGTGATAGCGTTGCGTTGGTCTGTGGGTTGCTTACAATATGACTGCGGAGGCGAGGTGTGCGAATCCCCCCCCCGTATGGCAGCAGAGGCAATTCGTAGGCTATGAGTGCCGTATGTGCAGTGTGTAAACATTCTACTCGCAATTTATAAAAAACGGTGCAAAGATACTACATTTTTTTGACATATGCAAGGATTTTTTCCTATTTTCTTCAAAAAAAATGATCAAAATCACGCGTTATGGATTGGAAGGGCTACGGTATTGTGCAACAATGCGGAACTTGTGAACCCCAGCAAAGCCCGACCTCGTCGAGTCGGATGATATCCGATGTAACGGAAGAAAAAGCGGAGCTTATGCTCCGCGTCAGGGACGTAATCCTCCCGCTCGCGAAACTCGCGAATACAGAACTCCGTGGGCGATTATTCGGCAGCGGAGGTGCCGGACACAGGACACTGTGGACAGATGTCGGCAGAGCCGATGTCCTCGCGTTCGGCAAGGAGATTGCGACGGTCGATACCGCTCTGCTAAATCGACAAAGCAACTCCTGCCTCCGCTCTCCCCAAGGATTACAAATCCTCGGGGACCCCATTATTTTGAACCGACGAAATGGACGAAGAAAAGGGCATGGACGAAGAAAAGGGCGGGATGGCATCCCGCGGAATGGAAGAAGAAAAAGCGGAGCTTATGCTCCGCGTCAGGGACGTAATCCTCCCGCACTCCCCCCTTGAGGGGAGGGCCGGGGAAAGGTTTCAGAGGTTTTAAAGTTGATCCGGCCAGATGACGGTGCCCGTCTCCTCGTCGTAGTTCTCCCAGCCTTTGGCGAAGAGCCATCCGCGGAAGGTGCGGTGCGGGTCGCCGGCTTTGCGGGCGAGTGCCCAGCGTGCCTGGTCGGAGGTCAGGTGGCTGAGATCCTGCTTGCGCACCAGCACGGCGGCGGTGACGGTGGAGAACTTGCCCTGGATGATCTGCTCAGCCGGAGTGATCGCGGTGGAGCGTTTGGGCTTCGGAGCCAGATACAGGCGGTTGCAGTCCGCGCTGACGGTTACGTGCTTGGCGGTCAGGCGCTGGGCGCAAGGATCGCCTTTCTTCGGGCTCAACACACCGCTGATGTGGTCGATACCCGCTGAGGGTTGAAATTTTGCCATAGTTAATAGTTAATAGTTAATAATTAATAATTGATAATTGATAGTTCTTATCTCGCTTCGCTCGAACGATTATTTTCGACAAGCGAAAATTTTGATAATTGATAATTGTTTTTCGTCTTTAGGTCATTCATTTCCTGGAGGCGTCGTAGGTCTCAACGGTCTTGGATTGGATGACGACGGCGGTGTCACCGCGTTGGAGGAAGGCGGATTCGGTGGTGATACGTCGGGTGACATTGCAGCCGGTCAGGGCTACCCCACCCACTATCACGATTACGACCCAGCCCAGACATCCGAAATGGTTGTTTTTCATCGCTTAGCCTCCAATCTTTTCACCGTCTTCGTCATAATCGCCGTTCAGTTTGTGCATCGCGTAGCCGAACAAAGATCCGATCTTGGTCTGGGCCTTATACTCGGCTTGCAGTTTGGCTTTCTCAGTCGGATCGGTGAGGATGGTCCGGATAGCCGCCACCACTTTTCTGAACCGGTTTTTAGCTTTCACCTGATCGGCAGAATCGGCTTTGGTGCTTGGGTTGCACACTTTGCCGGTATAAGTCACACCGGTCTGTTTGTTGGTGCGGAAATACACATCGCTGTGCATGCACACTTTTTTACTCATGCTCTCAATGAGCGCCATGGGTTTGATTTTTGCCATTGATTTGGTTTTGTGAGAAAAAGTTAAACACGTTTGATTGTTAAGCCGGCTGTCTTTCCATCTATCCCTTTTTGAGTCCTTGGAACTGAGGATAAGAAGATAGACGCTCCTTGGACTCATTATCCTATCTGATGGAAAGACAGTGCAAAGGTACTGCTTTTTTGCGAGATAATCAAAGATCAGGTTCCTGAAAGGTGAGCAGATTCACTTTCTTGTTAAGAACCGGAGGGATTATTCCGAGGTGAGAGTCAAGTCGTATCCGGCGTACGCGCTCAGATCCATTACTTCGGTGATGTAGAGCCATTCGCGGTGCTTCAGAGCGTCCAGATAGCGTTTTCCAAACCGGCGGTATTTCTTCCATCCGTAGAGGAGGGTGTTTAGTCCTTTCATACCGATCTTAGCTCTGATAGCGCTCTCCAACCTCCCCAGAAGCTCCTCTTTATTTATGCGCTGCATCATACACCTCCGCTGCTTTTTCCCATAACTGCTTGCGTGTGAGTTTGCTGCCGGCCAGATACATTGCCCGAACCATCCGTGCAATCGTAGCAAAGCGCTCTTTGGCAGCAGTCTGCGCCGGCGTGGGAGGCTGTAAAGAGCGGTTAGGACACCGCTGAACAAAGGTCCTTCCGTTGACTGTTTTGAAATAGAATGGCGCTTTGCCATTGAGTTTGCCATGCAATTTGGCAACCGGTAAAATGAGTTCTACTCTCATAATGATTAGAATTTGAAAAAGTTAATAATCGTGCTACGACCCTGCGTAGTGGTAACGATGTGGTATCGTGAAAGACAAAGGATGAGGAAATGGGTGACCAGGTGACCAGGTGACCAGGTTTTTTTTAAAATACATACACACATATACGTACGTGTGTGAGATTTAATAAATAGGTTGGTCACCCGGTCTATTGGTCTATGTCATGGATATGCCGGTTGACATTCACTTCGTCCATAGTCCGCTCATAAACAAGCCATCCGCGCACTCTGTTGGCACCTTTTCGCACGTCTTTGTATCCGGCTTTCTTGAGGATCATACTAAGCCGGGTGATAGTCATCGGTTTTTTGATGCTGCCGCGCAGGACAAGTTTGTCGGAGATCTCGGCGGTGGTCATGAATTGTCCCTGTCCTTCGGCGGGAATGTCGAAATAGACGGCGAGGAGCTGTTCCTCGTTCTCCTGGGCCCGGAAAGCGTCGTTATGTTGCTCGATAGTGTCAATGTCGTCCATATCGAACCAATACTGGAATCCGTTATCAATCAACCATTTGGCTTGTGCATAGAGTTGTTCGTATGGCAGTGTGGTGCAGAAGGGGTTCTGGATAGAAAGGGTATGGAAGGGCAGCCATCGTCTGTTTCCGGTGATGTCGGTGAGAAACTCCTGCTTGTTGCCGCTGGCGCAGAAAGAGGCGAGGCGAATTCGCCTTTCTTTGGTGTAGCCGTATGCCGCTCGCTCGGAGATATCAGAAGCGGTGATGACGGATTTCATCACGTTGAGTTCTTTGGGGGACATAGCGTCAATCTCGTCGAGCGCAATGAGTCCATACTCTGCGATGCGAAGTCGCTCGTCCTTGTTGAGCTGTGCGCTATTCGCCATCTTGCACCCGTACGCCCGGAGTTCGGGCGGAAGGAGGTGTTCGAGCCATGTAGTTTTGAAAGTTCCCTGTTTGCCGATGAGCACGAGCACCTGCTGGTTGACGACCTCGTCCTCCAGCCAACTCGCCACCATTGCCACAAACCACTTGCGGAAACAACAGTGCCATAGCTTCTGCTTCTCTTCGCCGCCATTGACCTTGACCTGGTCCGCGAGGTACTGAATCCAGTCGGGTTGGTCGGAAGTGTAGGGCCGGCATTGCATCACGTAGTCGCGTAGGGGATGGACATCGGGAATGCGGTGGGACTGCAGTACCGCCATTACCTCGCGTGCAGAGACCTGCAGGCCGCTCTCGAAGGAACAGTCGCAGACGATATCATTGATATCGTTCGTAGTGATGTCCCGCCAATAGAAATTATGCGGATCAAGCATTGCCGTCACCGTGTCCAGCCGGTGATCCTTGATTTGCACTTTGTTGGAGATTACATCATGCCTGAGCCGCCCGTATTGGACATAGCCGTTGTAGATGTAATCGCACACGGTTTCTTGTCTGTTTTTCTTTTGCATAGTCATACTTCGGGTATTTTTGTTGAAATACGCTGCAAAATTACAGATAATTTCGTTACGTTGTCTGCACTCAGTGCCACTTTTGATTTTTGCAGGAGAATTTTCCGGATTTGCCGGTCATTGATACCGAAAAACCTGCCTAAAAAGATATAGGCATCGGTGTAGGTCATTTTCTCAGCGGTGGTCAGTTGGTGAAAGATCTCCCGGATGAGTGTGTTTCGATGAGCCAGTCGTTTGGCTCTGTCGTCTTTGTCTGTTTGTGTCATAGTTGCGTTCGCTTTGGGGGAAAATTTCCCAAAACGGACACAAAAATAGCATGATTATTGGCAGACACAAAAAATACACGGCTTTCACCGTGTATTTCGAGATTTTCGATTGTTTTTCAGTTGTCAGTTTCAGTTGTCAGTTTCCCAGCGGGGTGAGGGGATAGACGATGTTGGTGATAAAGATGTTGGCAGCGAGGATGATGAGATTCATCCATATACCGATACGCATGAAATCCGAGAAACGGTAGCCTCCGGGTTTATAGACCAGCATGTGGGTCGGCGAACCGATAGGCGTAGCGAAACTGCTGCTGACGCTGATCATCAGCGCAATAAGGAAAGTGAGCGGCTCATAACCCAGTTGGACCGCCGTCTCGTACATAATCGGGAAGAACATAGCGCCTGCGGCGGTGTTGGAGATAAACTCCGTGATAAACGTCGCCACAAAGCAGACAGCGGTCATCACGATATACGGATTGGAGCCGCAGACATCCAGAATACCTTCCGCCAACCGCTCCGCAATACCTGTTTTCTCAATCGCCAAACCTAAGGAGACCGAAGCGGCAAACACCACCAGGATATCCCAGTGGATGGATTTCATAGCTTGAGAAGGCGTGCAACAACGCGTGAAAAGCATTCCCATAGCAGCGATACATGCCGCCTGAAGAAGCGGAATATACCCCAGCGCAGAAACGGTAACCATCGCCAACATGATAAGTGACGAAACGAGCGTCTTGACACCCACGTTGATTACCTCCTCGCCGAGGATGAGCCCGTGGGTTTGGGTCAGGTCGCGGAGGTCGTTGATCCTGCCGGCAAAAACCAGCCGGTCGCCACCCATAATAAACTCATTCGGGGATACACGCACCTCGACGTTGTCAAAATGGCGCATACGAAGCAGTTTTCCCCCTTTGACATCCAGCAGACCGGCAGCGCCCAGCGTCTCGCCGATAAAACGGTTGTTGGACGGCACAAACATCTCCACCGTATATTCGGTGGTATCCTCATGCTTGTCCTCGGGCGTCTGGCGATCCGGCAGCAGACGATGCATGGCAATGATGGACAACACCCCCACCGCCAGACAGAACAGCCCCGGGATCGTCGTAGCCAGCACGTTGAGTTGCACGCCCGTCTGCTCGGCATAGAGCCCGCTGATAATCATGTTTGGCGGCGTACCGATCAGCGTACACACGCCACCCATGCCCGAGGCGTAACTAAGCGGTATCAGCAGTTTGGAAGGAGAAATCCCCAGTCGCTTCGACCACATCTTGACGATGCTGATAAACAGCGTCACAACAGTGGTGTTGCTCAGAAACGAACTGAGCATAGCCACCGGCACCATCAACCGCACGACAGCGTTACTCCACCGTTTGGGCTGCCCCAGCAGATTCTTGACAATCCACTGCAAGACACCGGTGTAGGTCAGACCTGCCACCACAATAAACAGCACTCCGATCACCACCACCGATGACGAACTGAATCCCGAGAAAGCCTCTTTGGCATCCAGCACTCCGGTTACATACAAGATAAACATCGCGCACAGAAAGACGATATCCGAGCGAAGTTTGGTAAAAAGCAGAACGGAAAACAAGCCCAGCACCGTAAAAACAGTGATCCAGGCATGTATCCCAAACCCTAAAAAAGAGAATGTTGTGATTGAGTCCATGATGGTAGTTGATAATTCAAACTGCAAAATTAGTATTTTTTTTTGACATACGCAAAGAAAAATAAAAAAATGGAAATTAAAATCTGAAAAATGAACGTAAAAAAAGTAGAAATCTGCCATTTTGTCAGTTTGGAGAGGAGTGGAACATTGTTTGTCGTTTACCAAGTGAGCAAGTCGAGCCCCACGACCGGACGACTTGCCAAACATGAATAACTAATCAAAACAACAATAACTATGAACACGACTAACAACCAAAACAACCAAGAGAACCTCAAGAAGTTCGCAATCAACCTCTGCGAGCGGGCTCGCGAAGGCAAACTCGATCCGGTGATCGGACGTGACGACGAGATCCGCCGTGTGCTGCAAATCCTTAGCCGTAGAACGAAGAACAACCCTATCCTCATCGGTGAACCCGGTGTGGGTAAGACCGCTATAGCCGAAGGACTTGCCCATCGAATCATCCGCGGCGACGTGCCGGAGAACCTGAAAAAGAAACAGATCTACTCGCTGGATATGGGTGCGCTGATAGCCGGCGCCAAATACCAGGGCGAGTTTGAGGAACGACTCAAAGGCGTGGTCAACGAAGTGGTTGCCGCTGCGGGCGAGATCATCCTTTTCATAGATGAGATCCACACGCTCGTAGGAGCCGGCAAATCGTCCGGCGCCATGGATGCGGCGAACATTCTGAAACCGGCGCTGGCGCGTGGCGACCTGCGTGCGATAGGTGCCACTACGCTGGACGAGTACCAGAAATACTTCGAGACCGACAAAGCGCTGGAGCGCCGGTTCCAAGTCGTTATGGTGGATGAGCCGGACGAAGCAGCGACGATCTCTATCCTCCGTGGACTGAAAGAGCGGTATGAGACCCACCACAAGGTGCGTATCAAAGACGATGCTATCATCGCAGCCGTCACACTTTCAGCCCGTTATATCACCGACCGTTTCCTGCCTGACAAAGCCATCGACCTGGTGGACGAAGCCGCTGCCAAACTGCGTCTGGAGGTGGACAGCAAGCCGGAGGAGATCGACTCGCTCGACCGTCAGATCAAACAGCTGGAGATCGAGCGCGAGGCCATCAAACGGGAAAAAGACGAAGCCAAGCTGGGCGAGATAGAGAAACAACTGAAAGAGCTCAAAGTCAAGAGCGACGACCTCAACGCGCGTTGGAACAAGGAGAAAGGCTACGTAGCCACCATCCAGAACGAGAAAGCGCGTATCGAGCAGATGAAACACGAGGCGGAGGTAGCCGAACGCGAAGGCGACTACGGCAAAGTGGCGGAGATCCGCTACAGCCGCCTGCAGCAAGCCGAAGCGAACATCAAAGCCGCTCAGGACGCACTGCACGCCATCGCCGGCGAGAGCCTGATCAAGGAGGAAGTGGATGAGGACGACATTGCCGAGGTAGTAGCCCGCTGGACGGGTATCCCGGTAACCAAAATGATGCAATCCGAACGCGACAAACTGCTGCACCTGGAGGAAGAGCTCCACAAGCGCGTAGTGGGTCAGGACGAAGCGATTGCCGCCGTCAGCGACGCTATCCGCCGGAGCCGTGCAGGTCTGCAGGATCCCAAACGGCCTATCGGTTCGTTCATCTTCCTCGGCACGACCGGTGTGGGTAAGACCGAGCTGGCGAAAGCCCTGGCGGATTACCTCTTCGACGACGAGAACATGATGACGCGTATCGATATGAGCGAGTATCAGGAGAAGTTCTCAGCCACCCGTCTGATCGGTGCGCCTCCGGGATACGTGGGCTACGACGAGGGCGGCCAGCTGACCGAAGCCATCCGCAGAAAACCCTACTCTGTTGTCCTTTTCGATGAAATCGAGAAAGCCCACCCGGATGTGTTCAACGTCCTGCTGCAAGTGCTGGACGACGGCCGTCTGACCGACAACAAAGGCCGCGTGGTGAACTTCAAGAACACCCTGATCATCCTGACCTCCAACCTCGGTTCGCAACTCATCCGCGAGAACGAGGAGAAAGGTATTGACCACGAGACGACCCGCAACCAAGTGATGGAACTGCTGCGCCAGACCATCCGGCCGGAGTTTCTCAACCGTATCGACGAGACCATTATGTTCACGCCGCTCAACGAGAGCCAGATACGCGACATCGTAGGCCTGCAAATCAGCCAGGTACACAAGATGCTGGAGCACAACGGTATCGACTTGCGTGTGACGGACGACGCCATCGACTACATCGCCAAAGAGGGCTACGACCCGCAGTTCGGCGCACGGCCTGTCAAACGAGCCCTGCAACGACTGGTGCTCAACGAGCTCTCGAAATCGATTATCGCCGGCAAGGTGGATCAGCAGAAACCGGTCATCGTCGAACTGCGCGACGGCGAGTTGCGGTTCAGGAACTAAACAGCAGTGAATGTCTTATTTTTCACGGGACCATCACGGGACCATCTCCTAAGAAAGTCCCAAGAAGGTTCGATATAGAACATTTCCAAATAGAGCGTTTCGGCGCTCTATTTGTTTTTCAGGATAATCCAGATAATCACCGGTGCGCCGAAGAGGGCGGAGACCGTAGAGATGGGCAGCGGATAGATAAACAGCGAACAGAGGATATCGCAAACCAGGAGCAGACAAGCACCTATCAGCGCACTCGCCGGGATAGTGACCCGATGGTTGGACGTGCGGAACAGTCCCCTGGCAATATGCGGCACCGCCACGCCCACAAAAGCAATCGGACCGCAGAAAGCCGTCACGCCACCTGCCAGCAGACCGGTAGCCAACACAATATACAGGCGCGTGCGCGATACATTAATTCCGAGCCCGCGCGCGTAGTCCTCGCCCAACATCAGACCGTTGAGCGGTTTGAGACTCAGCACGACAAACAGACCTCCCAGGAGCAGGACGGGCACCAGCATCTGCATGTCGCTCCACCCTACACTGCTGAGCGAACCCAAGGTCCAGACAATAAACAGTTTGAGGGCATCCGGATTGGCGAAGTTCTGCAACAGACTGACCAGCGCACCGGCTATAGAGCCGAACATCATTCCCACAATCAGCAGACTCACATTGCTTGTCACGCGCCGGCTGACAGCCAACACCAAGAGCAACACCAGCGATGCTCCCAGACATGCCGCCAGCGGCAGGACAAACTGATAGCCGAAAGCAGAAAACTGAATACTGACCAAGGTGCTGCACATCGTCAGAAAAGCCACGCCCAAACTTGCACCGGACGACACGCCCAAGGTATAAGGCCCCGCCAGCGGATTGCGGAAAAGGGTCTGCATGATCAGTCCAGCCACCGAAAGCGAAGCACCCGCCATCACCGCTGTCAGCGATTTGGGCAGACGGATAGCGTGGATGATTTGCTGCTCCATCATACTCAAACCCTCCCCGAAAGGCCACAACCAAATGCTGCCGCTACACACGTCCACACACCACAACACCGCCAAAAGCAGGCACAAAAATCCAAAAAGAATACCGTTTCGCCTCATAGTTGTTCAATTCCGATTGCAAAATTACAACTTTTTTTGCACATTTCCAAAAAAAGCAGTACCTTTGTAGCGTTTTTTGCAAAAACATAATTAAAAATCACCAATATCCAATTACAAATCACCAATCATTATGAGTGTTCACGTACAAAATACCCGAATGACGACCGCCAAGATTCGTCAGATGAAACAGAACGGCGAGAAAATCGCCATGCTGACCAGTTATGATTTCACACTTGCCAGTCTGGTGGACGAGGCGGG
Source organism: uncultured Bacteroidales bacterium (assembly GCA_900319645.1). Taxonomy (GTDB): domain Bacteria; phylum Bacteroidota; class Bacteroidia; order Bacteroidales; family Paludibacteraceae; genus Colicola. Next base: position 46,169 of record ONPG01000017.1, on the reverse strand, counting down.
AATCGACATGTTGCTGGTAGGCGACAGCGCCAGCAACGTCGTTTGCGGCAACCAATACACCTTGCCTATCACACTGGACGAGATGATTTTCCTCACCAAAGGAGTCGTCCGCGCCGCTCAACACGCCCTTGTGGTCTGCGACATGCCGTTCGGCACCTACCAGATCAGCGAGGAAGAAGCAGTGCGCAATGCCGTCCGTGTGATGAAAGAGAGCGGCTGCGACGCAGTCAAGCTGGAGGGAGGCGAGGAGATCCTGCCCGCTATCCGTCACATGGTTCAGGCCGGTGTGCCGGTGATGGGACACCTCGGACTCACACCACAATCGGTTAACCAGTTCGGCGGATACGGACTCCGTGCCAAAGAAAACGCTGAGGCGGACAAGCTGCTGCACGACGCCAAACTGCTGGATCAAGCGGGCTGTTTCTCTATCGTGCTGGAGAAAATCCCTGCCGCGTTGGCAGAGAAAGTGACCAAAGCGGTCAGCTGCCCGGTGATCGGTATCGGAGCCGGCAACGGCACGGACGGACAAGTGCTCGTGCTGCACGACATGCTGGGACTCAACCAGGGCTTCAAACCAAAATTCCTCCGCCACTTTGCGAAAATGGCAGAGGAAGTAAAGAGCGCTGTGGGTGACTACGTAAACGCCGTCAAAGACGCTTCTTTCCCCAACGCTGAAGAGAGTTACTAAAATCAATCCAGATAATAATCCACCGTGGTGACAACACGCACGTGTTTGATCCACGGTTGGTATTGGTCGTTCTCCACCGAGAACTGACCTTGGCTGGCACGACGGATCGAACCGAGCGAGCACTGGGCGTCGTCCGCAAATTTCTGAGCCACGGCACGAGCGTTGCGCGTAGCCTCCTCAATCATCAGAGGCTTCAACTCCGGCAGACCGTTGTACTGGTAATCCAGATCCCATTTGTTGGAATTGACAATAATACCCTGTTTGAGCAGATTCGCCTCTTTGCCCTGCGACTCCACCACCAGTTTGACCTTGGCGGTAGAAACAATAATGGACGTGCGGAGCGTATATTTATACTCCGGACGGCGGTCGCCGTAATAATTCTCCCAGTTGTTCTCTACCGAGATCGGTCCCTGGCGCAGATCGCTTTCCTCAAACCCTAACGCCAGCAGATGGCTTTTCACTTTCTCGGACACATTGCCAATCTGTTGGTAGAGCGTAGGCAGATCGTTGCCGTTCCACCCGAAACTAAGCGGCCATACCGCATAATCGGCTTCCACCTCGCGGGTGCTCAGACCCTTGACAGTCACCGCGCGGTCTTTGTCAGCTATCTTGCTGATGCCGCAATACACAAACAAGCCCGCAAGGCTCAATCCAAGCGCAATCAGCGCAGCAGATAAAATGTTGTTTTTCATATTGTTTTTATTTTTGTAACGTGTAATCAACGTATTTCTTGTGCGCCGTGCGATAGTTGATACGGGCGTCCGTGAGGTTGTTTTGCGCCTGCATCAGCAACGCCTCCGCCTCCAGCAGTTCGGTCATCGTCGCCACGCCGGCGCGGTAGTTCATCAGTGCTAAATTATAGTTGTCGTTCGCCAGTTCCGCCGCTGACAGATGTTGCTGTGTCAGCTTGGAGGCTTCGATCATCTGCTTATAGACCTGCAGGTTCTGCAAATTGAGTTTCTCGGTGTAGTCTTTTTGCATCAGCTGCGCCTGTTTGATACGCAGGTTGTGCTGCTTCAGTTGGTGAGCCGTCTGGCCCCATTGGGTCAGAGGAATAGTCAGGCTGGCGAATGCCAGACCGTTCCATTTGTCACGTTCGAAGAAATTGGAATAGCCACCTCTCAGTCCTATACCCAAGTGAGGCAACGCATCGCCAAGCGTCACTTTTTTCATCAATTGCTGATAGCGGATATTCGCCTCCAGCAGCTGGTACTCCGGACGGGCTTGCGCCGAGTTGGCAGTCGGTTCGGAGGGAATCACGTTGATGTCTTCCGCACTCATTTTCTCCAACACCAACGGCCCGGTATAGTCCTGGCCGATCAGGTGGCAGAGGAATCGGCTGGCGAGCTCGATTCCGTTCTCCAGTTGCAATGCCTGGGTCTGCACTTCGTTCTTTTTCAGCTGCACGCGCAGCAGGTCGTTGCGCGTTGCCAGACCGTTGACAAACGCGGTGTTCGCCACTTCGCTGATCGTGTCTAACAATGCCACAACCGTGTCCACCGTGGCTTGTTTCTCCTGCAAACCGGAGACGAGCCAGTAATATTCGGTCACCTCTTGCAGCACGTCGCGTTCGCTCACTTCTTCGCGCAACTCGGACACCTCGATACCCAATTTGGCAAGTTTGTTGGCGTTCACAATCTGTCCACCCCAGAAAAGCGGTTGCACGGCTTGTGCCTGGGCGGACACGCCCCAGCGCATTTTCTTGATTTCGGGAGACACATTCGGGTCCGACTCTTTAATTATATCAAACAATTCCGACAGGAAATCCTTCATATCTGCGGAATTGGACAGACTCCGCACATCAATCTCAATGAGCGGACGTGCTGCTCCGAACGCAAAGCCGTTGAGCCCTACCTGGGGGAAATAGAGCCAGACCATCTGTTTTTTCAGTTCACGCGAGATAGCCACCTCCAACTGCGCCGACTGGATGGAGCAGTTGCGTTGCTTGGCGTAACTCAGACACGAATCCAGCGTCAGCAACTCTTGTGCAGGAAGCACAAAGGGACAAAACACAAGGCTTAAAATGACCAATATGGATACTATTGCGGATCGTTTATTTTTCATATTTGCGGGTAGATTTGTCAAATAATTTCCAATAAGCCACAGGCAGCAGGGTCACCACCATCGGCATCGTCAGGATAGCACCAAAACAGATCACTACACCCATCGGCATCCACAGGGCGGTTGCGGCGGTGATCATCGGCACGACGCCCAGGGCCGTGGTGGCGGTAGTCAGGAAGATAGGACGCATACGACGCTGACCGGCCAGGTAAGCAGCCTCCTTGGCGGTTTTGCGCTCCACATGCACAAGATGGTCGGCGTACTCATACATAATAATCGCGTTGCGCACGATAATACCTATCAGCGAGATGATACCCAATATGGCTGTCACGGACAAGTCCTGACCGAACATCCACAATCCGAACGCCGCGCCGAACAGACAGAGCAGCGACGACGAAAGCGACAGGAACGAGAGATTCAGTTTCTTGAAGTGGAAGATCAGCAATACGAGCAGCACAATCAACGCAGCTCCTACGGACGCCACCAGTCCCGGAAAAGTCTCCATCGACGTGTGCATCAAACCGCCGTAATGGATATGTACGCCCTCCGGCAGATTGGGAGTGATTTTCTTGATATGCTTGATAATCGGGCGCATTGCCGTCATCGCCGCTACGTTGCCGCGCGTGTCCGCCGAAACGGTGATCGTACGGATACTGTTTCTTCTGACTATCTGCGCGTGGTGGAAATCCGGCTCTATATAAGCCACTTGGCGCAGCGGAACCCACACATCCGGCAGCATCGTCGGGATCATCAGATTGCCTATATCCGCGTAGTCCAGCGAATCGGCACCAAGGGTATAAAGCACTACCGGCACTTTGTAGCCGTCCTGCCAGATAGAGGTCATCGTTCGGCCCCGCAGCACACCGTTCAGGTAGAGCGAAAGCGTTGCCTGGGTGACACCCAAACGACTCGCCTCGTCGTCTTTCATGCGCAGACGAATGGTCTGAACCGTTTCGTCGTAGTTGGAGTGTATCCACGTCAACTCAGGGAATTGGGACAGGAACGTTTTCAACGAATCAGCCACCACTTCCAACTGGCCTATATCCGAACCTTGCACAAAAATCTCAATCGGGTTGGGAACCGCCTGGTAATCCAGTTGCTTGAAACGGCAATAGGCGTTCGGGAAAGCGTTCTCGTATTGCGGCTGGTATTCGGCTACCAAATCTATGGTAGCAGCCTCGGAAACGGTATTCACGATGAACTGCGCATAGTTTTCTCCGCCCATCTGCGGCGCATACGTCGCGTGGAAACGCGGACTCGCCATGCCCACGAAAGCCGTCACGCTCTTCACGCGCGGATCGGCATTCAGCACGGCGCCCAGACTATCCACGACAGCCTGTGTCTGGCGCAGAGACGAACCCTCCGTCAGGTGGATCTCCACCGCAAAACAATCACGGTCGGCTTTCGGCATCAGCTGAATATCTATCAGCGTAAAAATGAATCCGCCTAATACCACCGAACCTACGCTGACACCTATCGTTGCCCACGGATGGCGGAAACAGAGATCCAGCAACTTCTGGTAGCCGCTTTGCAGTCCATCAAAGAACTTGCCCTGCACACGCTCGATAAACGTCGGTTTGGCGTCTCTGGGTTTGCGGACGATAAACGTACTCGCCATATACGGGATCACCCATATAGCGTACAATATACTGCAAGTCAGCGCTATGAAGATGGCCCAAGGGAAGAGTTTGATAAAATCCGCCAGCGTACCGGTCATCAATCCCAACATAGGGAAGAACATTCCAGAGATAGAGGTCGTAGCCAACACCATCGGCACAAACAGGGTCGTTGTGGAAACAACCGCCGAGTACCACCGTGAATGACCGTGCGCAAGCAGGTCGCTGTAACCGTCAATCACAATCACGCTGTCGTCCACCACCATTCCCAACACCACAATCAGGGCGGCAAGTGTCACGGTATTCAGCTCCAGACCAAACAGATACATAACACCCAAGGTAATGGCTATACAAACCGGCAGACCGGTGGAGCTCACTAACGCGGTGCGCAGCGGGAACAAAACCAGCATCACTAAAATCACAATCACCACACTGATCACCAGATCCTTGAGGAACGAACGGACGCTCTTGTCAACCACACGGGGCTGGTCGGTGATCTTGTGCAGCTTCACATCCGGCGGCAGCACAGTCTGCATGTGGGTCAGCACCTCGTCTATTTTCTCGCCGAAAGCAACGATATTATTGTCCGGCTGCATCTCGATATTCAGCAGCACGCAATCGCCTTTATTGTCTCCATTAGAATGTTGAATACGCTTCTTAGTATCGGGATATCGCCGCTCGATAGTAGCAATATCTTTCAGACGGATGGCCTGACCGCTTTTGGGGTCGGCAATAATGATCTGCTCACCCAGCTCATGTTCAGTCCTGTAAGGCACATCCACGTGTACCAAAGCAGCTCCCATCTCGTTGGCTACCTCGCCGGTCAGCGTACGGAAACCTTGCGCCGCCAAACGTGCCATAATGATGTTCTGGTTGATACCGTATTTGGAGATGCGCTCCACATCCAAGGTCACCGCAATCTCTTCGTGCTGCTGGCCCAGGAGCTTGATACTGCCCATCTCTTTGATTTCGCGCAGCTGGTCCGAGATCAGATTGGCGTAATCCTCCAACTCACGCGGGGTGCGCTCGTTGCTCTCGATGGCAAGCAACATACTGCTGGTGTTGCCGAAATCATCAATGACCGCTACTGCCAGCAGGCCGGAGGGTAACTGCATTTGCTTGAACAGACTGACACCGCCGCGGATCTTGCTCCACGCCTCGTTGCTGTTCATCACTTTGGGGGACAGCGCCGCAAACACGTAGCACATACCGTCTTTGCTGATACTGTACGTGCTCTTTTTGTCAATCTCTTTGAAGGAGAACAGATACTGCTCAATCGGTTTCGCCACCTGCTCTTCCACCTCCTGCGCGGTAGCACCGGGATAGACGGCAGCCACTACTCCCTGACGAATCGTCACTTGCGGAAACTCGTCTTTCTTCATCTTGCCCAACGCATAGAATCCGAACAGAACGAGCACGCCCACAACCGTGTAAATCAGGTTGTGGTAACGCATCGCCGATTCAATATGATTAGGTTTACTCATAATTGTCAATTATCACGCTCAATTTCCACAGACCACATTTGCCTCTTCAAACATCTTCTGGTAGCCCTTGCTGATCACGGTGTCTCCCATCTGCAATCCTTCGCTGACCAGCACGCCGTTCTCCACGAAATCCGCTATCTTGATCATTTGCTTGTACGCCTTTCCGTTACGCACTACCCACACGCTGTGACCGCGTTGCTGGGTTTGCACACAGCTGGCTCCGATAATAAATCCGCGGCTCTCGCGATTTTGAATGATAGCACGGCACACCATACCCGGGAGCAGATCTTTAGCTGCCTCTTTGCTGAAAATATCCGCCTCCACGCGATAGGTGTGTGCCAGATGGGAAGCCACGACCGATTTCTCAGTCACGATGGCTTTGTATTTTTTCTCCAGAGCCGGCAGAGCGACACCTATCGTGTCGCCTTCTTCGATCTTGCCTATCTCGCTCTCCGGCACGTTGAACGCAATGATGTAATGGTTCAAATCCATCAGCGTACCGATCGACTGACCAGGCAGCAGACGCTGGCCTATATCCATCGATTTCATATTAACAATACCGTCTTGCACAGCGCGCAGTGCGCAATCCTCATAGCGCTTGCGCGAAGACACAGCCATCGAACGGGCTTTCTCCAGATTGGTCTCCATCTCCACCCATTTGACGTCACTCAAACCGCCTTTCTCGTGCAGCGGTTTCAATCGGCGGTAAGCGTCCTCCGCTTGACGAAGCATCGCATTGGCACTCTCCAGCAGCGCTTTCGCCTGAGTGTCGTCCACGATGGCCAGCAGATCGTCTTTCTTCACCTTGTTGCCGCTTTTTACGAACACACCGGTGATCTCACCGCCCAACGGGAATACGAGGTCGATATCCACGGCCGGACGGATCTCGCCCAGATGGACGTTCTGTTCCAATTTGCTGCTCTCGCCTACCACTTCCACCTGTACGGGAAGCGGTTTGTCTGCCAAATGGCTGTACGATTTCCGTTTCTTGCAACCCGGTAGCAGCAACACCGCCGCAGCCAGCAATCCAAAATAAATCTTATTCATCGTATAATTATCAATTGTCAATTATCAATTATCAATTATCCATTACTTATCGTGTTTGTGCTCGTAAACCGCCTCCTCTACATTGATGATATAATCGCCCATCTTCTCCAGCTCAAGGATAATATCCATGTAGTTGACACCGGTCGTGTAGTCGTACTCTTTCTCGGTGATACTCAGCATGTTCTGGGTCTTGAGTTCGTCACGGAAATTATTGATTTCGTTCTCCATATTCGTCATCTCAAGAAACTCGTCCTGCGTAATATTCACGTGTTCCAAAGCCTCCACCATCTTCGCCTCGGCTCCGCTGAGCAGGTACATCATCATTTCCACGTTCTTGTCTTGTTTCTCCGTGTATTGAATGTTGTTCTCGTGCTTGTGACGGATATAACGCGAGAGGTTGAAGTTGGCGTCGCCCACCGACTCCAACTCGCTCACGATACGCAGCATCTTATGTACTTCGTGCTTGGATTGGTCCGACAAACGGCCGTCTGCCACCTGATTCAGATATTGCGCAATCTCGTATTCCATTCGGTCGCAGATACCTTCGTATTTCTCCACGCGCGAGAAAATCTTGGTGAACTGTGCGCCGTCGTTCTCGTTATACAAATCGTGGATCATTCCCACCATCCGTTGTGTACGGATAGCAAATACGTGCACCTCTTTCCAAGCCTGCAGAATCGAGAGCTCGGAGGTGGACATAAGACCGCCGGAAATGAAACGCAACTGGCTGTCTGTATCTTTCTGCTCCGGCTTGGACGGGATAATCCAAATCACCAGTTTCTCCAAGAGCGGCACAAAACCGATCAGGATACAGGTATTGATGACGTTGAACGAGGTGTGGAAAGTAGCCAGAACGGCATTCAGTTTATCCGGCGAGACCTCGGAGGGCACACCCGGCTGGAACTCCACGCCCCATAATCCGCACACGGTACCTACAAACCAACGGAACACGCACAGGACCCAGATCACGCCGAACAGGTTGAACACCAAGTGCGCCATAGCGGCACGTCTGGCCTGAGTGGAAGCGGAGAGGGCTACGATATTCGACGTGATCGTCGTACCGATATTCTCTCCCAACACCAGCGAGATACCCATATCAATAGGCAGTACGTGGGTCGAACAGAGCGTCATCGTAATCGCCATAATCGCCGCCGAACTTTGTACGGCAAACGTCAAAATACCGCCTACCAACAAATACAGAAAATAGCTACCATAGCCCCAGCTGGAAGTAGCAATAAAGAAATTGCGAACCGGAGCCATCTGGTCCAAATGCATTTCTGTTGCGTTGATTTTCAGCGTAGTAAGACCTAAAAGCATCAGCGACAGACCGATCAGAAAATCGCCCAGATTGGCGTTTTTCTTCGTGTAGATGAGCGCTACCGCCAATACGATCGTGGCGTAAACCACCAGACGCAGATCAAACGAACCGCCGCCCAACACCATAATCCAGGCTGTGAACGTCGTTCCGATGTTCGCACCCATAATGACCGAAATGGCCTGACTCAGACTGAGAATACCCGCCGATACGAAACTCACGGTCATTACCGTAGTCGCGGTGGAAGACTGAACTGCTGCGGTGATAAACGCACCTGTGAGGACACCGGAGAACCGGTTGGTGGTCATCGTACCGAGCACGTTGCTCAACTTGCTACCTGCCATCTTCTGCAGGCCTTCACTCATCACCTTCATTCCGTACATCAGCATCGCTACGGAACCGATGAGCGTGATAATTTGTAAAGCTAATTGCATAGTTTTATTAGAAACTCAAATTTGAGCACAAAATTACAACTTTTTTGCGACATACGCAAATAAAATCAAATTTTTACATAAGAAATCGCTTTTTTGCAGATTTATAAATAAGCAATCGATTGTTTATCGAGAGTATATCGCATCCTGTCGCACCCTATAATATACATTGTATATTATCCCGTTTTTTTTGAAATCACTTGATCAAAGCCTTGTTGGCAAAGCCGTCAATATACATTTCCAGCGGTTTCTCAATCCGCACATGGCGAACCAGTTCTGTTTCCTCCACAGCCGGCATAGCGTCCAACACCTTTTGGTCGTATTCGTCTGTCAGCGGACGCGCCCAGGGATCCACATTGATGTAGCCCACATTGAACGAGGTCATATTCTGGAAGAAATGCGACCCCTGGCTGGGTTCGATACGGAAATCCGGTAGCGAACATTCGGCGATCGCTTTCGCCTCGCTGATGTCGCCCCATTGCACGGGCACGCCTAAAGTAGGAATCTGCGATCCCCAGCGACCGTAACCGATCAGCAGGTATTGCCGGCCTTCCTGACGCATTTGGTTGTTCCATTCGCGGAGCGTAACCGCCATCTCCTGCGTGCGAAGCACATTAAATGCCTCCCGTCGCAGATAAATGATGTCGCGCACGTCCTCCGTCTTACCCACGCCGAGGGCATTGCCCGAACGCAGGAAAGCGCCGGTTTCATCGATCTTTTCCCACTCTACCTTAGCCGTCAGGCTGTCCGCTGAAATCGGACGGATCTGCAACACGTGGAAGATCTGCGGCTCGTGCTCAAGGTTCACGGCAAACTCTATCTCCACGGGAGTTTTGATTTCCTCACGGGCAATATCCAGCAGATTTTGGATAATATCGGCCAAGGGGAAAGTATTGAACTTCAACTGCGGCGCAAAAGTCACCACTCGCGGACCATCCGGATAGCAGGAATCCACCAGCCGCATGTTCTCGCGGTCGTAAGTAGAGGCAATCAGTTTCAGGCTTTCAAACTGATCGCAGGCATGGATCGGGATACGCTCCAAATTGACCGCATCATCAATCGAAGTCTTGAATTTCTCAGGACTCAGCGAGAGAGCCAACATGGATTGCTGTGTCTCACGCATAGCCAGATCGACAGTAGAAGTCTGCAACACATGTTTCGGGTACTTGGGCGAGAAACGCAGCACTTGTTCGCCATCAACTACGGCTTTGCCCAAACCGTACGCAATCTTGACGATTCCGTCCTCGGGTTTCTCTTTGCCCACCGGGTAGAAATTGATGCTTCGCGCCACGCCGGAGATAACCGGGAAATAGTAGTTTCCTTCGGTTTCACCGCACACTTCCTGCAACACGATTGCCATTTTCTCTTCGCCCGGCACATTACCCGTCGAGACAATATACCCGCGCGAAGCGGCGAAATAGACGCTCGCATAAACCGACTTGATTGCTTTGCTCAACATACGCAACTGCTGGTCTTCGTTCTCCGTGTGCGGGATCATATAGGTGCTATAGACACCGGCAAAAGGCTGATAATAAGAATCTTCCAACTTGCTGGACGAACGGATAGCCAATGGTCGGTTGGTCACACGGATAAAATGGCGCAAAGCTTCCCTAAGTTCCAACGGAAGCATCGCCGCCACAAACTCGGACAGCAGTTCTTCGTCCGTCAGCTCGGCGTTGATGACGTATTGCAGTCCGTTTTCATGAATAAAACGGTCGAAATACTCGGTGGTGATCACCATCGTGCGTGGCACTAACACGCGCAGATTCGGCCAGTGGTCATACAGATCGTGCTTCTGCAACATGTGGTTGAGGAAAGCCAGTCCTCTACCCTTTCCGCCCATCGCTCCGTTGCCGCAGCGGGCAAACCAAATTGTGTCGTTATAGGTATCCGGCGCATATTTGGCTACCACGCCGAGTGCCTGGTTGATCCGGTAATCGTGAATCAGACGGATATTCGTCTGACGGATATTCTCGATGTCCGAATCGTCCTGTATCTTCAACGCACTAACGGGTCTTCCCACTGAGAACAGACCACGCGCAAAGAGCCATTTACTCAGGTAATTGTTATCACTCAACCGGCGGAAAGCAGCCGGTGAAATCGAGGAAATAATACGTTCGAAGCCCTCCAAATCGGACGCACGGGCTATTTCTTTGCCGGTGCGCGGGTCGCGGGCAATAAAATCTCCGAAACCGAACTCACGCTCGATATATTCGCTCACGTCCTGCGAAAGCGTCTTGGATTTCTTCACCACAAAGCCCACATTCAGTTTTTTTGCCACCGTCCGCATGGATTCCTGCGAACTCTGCATCAGAAACGGCATCGTGGGATTCTCTTCGCGGATTAGACGACAGAGATCCACACCTGCGTCCAGCTTCTCCATCGAGGAAGGCTCTCCTTTATGAATCACAAATCCCACATCCGAGATCACGCCGATCATGTTCTTCCCGTAGCGTTTATACAGTTCCACCGCCTCGTCGTAGCAGGTAGCCATCAGCACTTTCGGTCGTGCACGTTTGCGTAGTAACTGCTGCTTCTCGTTGAGCGCATCGCGGATAGAAATGGAGTTTTGCTGCAGCACTAATTTGTACAACAACGGCAGATAGGTTGAGTAATACCGCACACTATCCTCCACAAGCAGAATAGCCCGCACGCCTTCGTCTAAGATATCGTGCTCGGCGTTCAGACGATCCTCTATCAGTTTGATGATAGCAATAATAAGGTCGGTGGAGTTGTTCCAGTTGAAGAAATAATCGATGTCCGAGCGGTCGTGCTGCTCGATGCGGTTATATATCTCCTTGCTGAACGAGGAAAGCAGCACAATCGGGCAATCCGGCATCAGTTGTTTCGCCTCTTTGGCAAAATCAAACACATCCAGTTCGCCCACGCTGTACATCGTGAGGATGAGGTCAAAGGGCAGTTTCCCGGAAGCTTGGCGCTCTTCAATGCTCGCCAACGCCTCCCGGGTCGTCTCCGCACGCGTGATGGACGGCGGATTAGACAAGTTCAACTCCGCGTATTCCTGTGCAATCTGCACGTCAATACGTCCGTCCTCCTCCAGCGCAAAACTGTCGTAGTTATTGCACACCAGCAAAATACGCTTGACGCGTTTCGTCATCAACGATGTGTAGTTATTCACCTGCATATTATTCCGATTTACTACCGGCTCGTTATCGTCTCGTTATCGACTCGTTATCGACTCGTTTACGTGTTCAACAGCGAAAAACCTGCTATTTATCAGACTAAGCCCTGCTCCACCATTGCGTTCGCCACTTTCATAAAGCCGGCGATGTTGGCACCTTTGACGTAGTTGATGTAGCCGTCCTCTTCAGTTCCGTATTTGAGGCAAGCGGCGTGAATATCCGCCATAATCGTGCGCAGACGTTGATCCACTTCCTCGGCAGTCCATTTCAGACGCATCGAGTTCTGTGTCATCTCCAAACCGGAAGTAGCCACGCCTCCGGCGTTGGATGCCTTACCCGGGCTGTAGAGGATCTTCGCGCCTTGGAAAATAGCGATGGCTTCGGGCGTCGAGGGCATATTCGCTCCCTCGCACACGCAGAAGCAACCGTTCGCCATCAGTTTCTCGGCATCGGCTTTCTCTATCTCGTTCTGCGTAGCGCACGGCATAGCGATGTCGCAAGGAATAGCCCACGGACGCTCGTTCTCGAAATACTTCGCCTGCGGATATTTGCTGACGTACTCTTTGATGCGGCCGCGGCGGACGTTCTTCAACTCGAAGATATACGCAAGTTTCTCTTCGTTCAGACCTTCTTCGTCGTAGATAAATCCGTTGGAATCGGACATAGTAAGCACTTTCGCCCCCAGACGCGTCGCTTTCTGTGCAGCAAACTGCGCCACGTTGCCGGCTCCCGAGATGCAGACTTTCTTGCCCTCGAAGGACAGTCCGCGTGTAGCCAACATAGCCTCAGCGAAATAGCAAGCTCCGTAACCGGTTGCCTCAGGACGCATCAGACTACCACCCCACATCTGACCTTTTCCGGTCAGCGTGCCGGTGAACTCGTCACGCAGTCTCTTGTATTGACCAAACATATACCCTATCTCGCGTCCGCCCACGCCTATATCGCCGGCAGGAACATCCGTGTCCGCTCCGATGTGACGTTGCAGCTCGGTCATAAAACTCTGGCAGAAACGCATCACTTCGGCGTCGCTCTTACCTCTCGGCGAGAAATCCGAACCGCCTTTTGCACCGCCCATTGGCAGCGTCGTCAGCGCGTTCTTGAAGGTCTGCTCGAACGCCAGGAACTTCATAATACTCAGGTTTACAGACGCGTGAAAACGGATTCCGCCTTTGTACGGACCGATGGCAGAGTTCATCTGTACGCGGAAACCGCGGTTGATCTGCACTTCGCCCTGATCGTCCATCCACGGCACGCGGAACATAATCACACGCTCCGGCTCCACGATACGCTCCATCACTTTCTGCTCCCGCAGATACGGATAAGCCATAATCATCGGAGCCACCGACTCCACTACTTCTTTGACTGCCTGGTGAAACTCGTTCTCACCCGGGTTTTTCTTAATGAGGTCCGCCATAAAGGCGTCCACATAAGCTTGTGTTTGTTTGTCCATTGTTGTACCTTTTAGTTATATTGTACCTAAATCCACCTTTTACAGCAAATTAAAATCGGCTGCAAAAGTACAAAAAAAATCTCATATACGCAAGCGCGCGAACATTTTTTTATATTTTGTCATTTATATATGCTAAATTCGGTATTATCGCTCAATCGCCTTGCGGATAAAATCCAGAAACAAAGGATGCGGGTGTAGCACCGTACTGCTATACTCCGGATGAAACTGCGTGCCGATAAACCACGGATGTCCCTCCAACTCAATGATTTCAGTCAACCCGCTATCCGGATTCACCCCGGAGCAATGCAATCCGTTCCGCTCCAATTCCGTTTGATAAGCATGATTCAGTTCGTAGCGATGGCGGTGTCTTTCTTTGATTTCATCGCATCTATATATTGCTTGCACTCGGCTGTTTGGGAGCAAACGACAAGGATACGCGCCGAGGCGCATGGATCCTCCCTTGTTAATCGTACGCTTCTGGTCTTCCATAAGATCAATGATATTGTGTTCGGTATGCTCGTCAAACTCCGTGGAGTTGGCATCAGAATAGCCCAACACATTCCGGGCAAACTCAATCGCCATACACTGCATACCCATACAGATACCAAAACACGGGATTTTGTTCTCTCTTGCAAATCGGATTGCCAGCAATTTGCCCTCCACTCCGCGGCTACCAAAACCAGGGGCAATAACAATCCCTTGATATGCAGACAACTGATCTACATTCTTTTCGTGGATATCATCGGAGAGGATAGATACCAGTTGCAATTTTCTATTATTGTATGCCGCTGCGTGCGAGAGCGCTTCCCTAATGGATTTGTAGGCATCCTGGAGTTGCACATATTTCCCCACCAACGCTATCTTCACATATTCTTCAGCTCCTTCCAGTTGGTTGAGAAAATTCGCCCAAGAGTCCATATCCGGTTTTGAAACAGAAGCCGGATCATAACCCGTCTTACGCAACACCACAGCATCCAAACCTTCCGCGAGCATATTCAGCGGCACTCGGTAGATAGTGGGTGCATCCAAAGACTGTATGACGGCATCTTCTTCTACATTACAAAACAACGCAACCTTACGACGCATCTCCAACGGGATCTCACGCTCCGTACGCAGAACAATAATATCCGGCTGAACTCCCTCTTGCAACAAGTCCTTCACCGAGTGTTGTGTGGGTTTCGTTTTCAACTCTTTAGCGGCCGCCAAATAAGGCACATATGTCAGGTGAATACAACAGCAGTTTCTGCCCATTTCCCACCGCAGTTGGCGCACGGACTCAATGAACGGAAGTGATTCCATATCTCCTACTGTTCCGCCTATTTCGATTATAACGAAATCAAAATTTCCCGTTTGTCCCAACGAAAGGATATGGTGTTTGATTTCGTCCGTAATATGCGGAATGATTTGTACTGTCTTACCTAAATAGTCCCCACGCCTCTCTTTCTCAATCACACTTTGGTATATGCGTCCGGTGGTAATACTATTCACTTTATGGGTTTCCACATCTAAAAAACGCTCATAATGCCCCAGATCCAAATCGGCTTCGTGCCCATCCACTGTGACATAACACTCACCATGTTCATAAGGATTGAGCGTTCCCGGATCCACGTTGATATACGGATCTAACTTCTGAATAGTAACCCTGAAACCGCGGGATTGCAGCAATTTGCCCAGTGATGCCGCTATGATACCTTTCCCCAGAGATGAGGAGACACCTCCCGTAACAAAAATATACCTCGTTTCCATACAAAAAAGTAGTTAATTTTCATTTCGGGGTGCAAAGTTAGCAAATATTTTTCACAAAAACAAGAAAATACGTCAAAAAATCATTTTTATTTGCATATTTCAAAAAATTAGCGTAATTTTGCCGCAGTTTTTGAATTTTAATCGGATTAAAAATGAAAAACAGCATCAAAAACATACCTTTTATAAAAATGCACGGTTTGGGGAATGATTACATTTATGTGGATTGTTTTACCCAAGCGACTGCAGAAACGATTGAGGAAACAAACCTCCCTGTTTTGGCCAAACGTGTTTCCAACCGCCATTTCGGTATCGGTTCTGACGGATTAGTATTGATTCTACCCTCCGTGAATGCTGATGCAGAAATGCGTATTTTCAATGCCGATGGCTCAGAAGCGGAGATGTGCGGCAATGCAATCCGATGTGTGGGTAAATACTTGTATGAAAGCGGGCTGTGCCGCCGAACGAAACTCTGTATCCAAACTCTCTCCGGTTTGCGTACACTCAGGTTGCACACTTCGAAGGGAATTGTGGATAGTGCAGAGGTGGATATGGGAAAAGCGGAAGTGCGGTTTGACGAACTGATGATCAACTACCGCCCCGTGGCATTTGCATCTGTCAACATAGGCAATCCACATATCGTACTTTTTCCGGAGAAACATGTGGCTACAATGTCACTCACCCCGCTGGGACCGACACTGGAGAAACATCCGCATTTCCCGGAGGGCACAAATGTGGAGTTTGTATCGGTTCGCAATCGTAATGAGATAGATATGCGCGTGTGGGAACGAGGGTCTGGCGAGACGATGGCCTGCGGAACGGGAGCGTGCGCCGCTGTTGTAGCAGCTGCCATTCTCTCTAAAACTGAACACTCCGTCACGGTTCACCTGAGAGGCGGAGACCTGCAGATACGATACAATCCCGACACGCACGAGGTCACTATGCGCGGAACGGCCACAGAGGTTTGTAGAGGAGAATTTATTTTATAACTACTTGCGATTATGATACTTAATTCACATTTTTCCGAACTACCCGCTCACTATCTCTTTCATGACATCGATCTGCGCGTCAAAGCCTACAAGGCACAGCATCCCGACGAGCATCTGTTGCGTATGGGGATCGGCGATGTCACACGTCCTCTGCCTCGCGTCATTGTAGATGCCATGCAACAGGCAGCAGAGGAACTTGCACACGAAGAGACTTTCCGTGGATACTGCCCCGAAAATGGTTATGAATGGCTTCGGCAGGCCATCATCGACCACTTCTTTATTCCGAAAAACATCCATTTCCAACCCGATGAGGTCTTTGTATCTGAGGGAGCGGGAAGCGATTTGGGAAACCTCAGCGACCTTTTCGACTCCAACAACCATGTTGCCATCATGGATCCGACTTATCCGGCATATGTGGATGCAAATATCATGGCGGGACGCAAGATCACTCTTCTTCCCTGTCTTAAAGAGAATCATTTTGTGCCCGACCTGCCCGCACAGCCGATAGACATCATCTATCTCTGTTTCCCAAACAACCCCACCGGAGCGGTTCTCACGCGTGACCAACTGCGTCTTTGGGTGGAATACGCGCAGCACAATCATTCGCTCATAATTTTTGACGCCGCTTACGAAGCGTTTATCTCCTCCCCTGACATTCCGCATTCTATCTACGAGATTGAGGGCGCACGTGAAGTCGCGGTTGAGGTGCATAGTTTCAGCAAAAGCGCAGGCTTTACGTCTGTCCGTTGCGGATTTGTCGTTGTGCCTTTTGAGACCGGACTCCAGCCGCTGTGGATGCGACGGCAATGTACCAAATACAACGGAACCGCCTATGTGTCCCAGCGCGCGGCAGAAGCCACTTTTACTACTGAAGGGCAAAAAGGTATTCACGAAAATATCCGGTACTACAAAACCACAGCATCC
The DNA here is from genome assembly GCA_900319645.1 of uncultured Bacteroidales bacterium. GTDB lineage: Bacteria > Bacteroidota > Bacteroidia > Bacteroidales > Paludibacteraceae > Colicola. The sequence goes on along the minus strand of ONPG01000017.1, from coordinate 29,278 downwards.
CTCCTTCTGAACGGTCTGCGAGACGCAGGGTTGGAGGTGTATGGAGGCGAAAACGCTCCTTATATCTGGTGTAATGCACCGAATGGATGGGATTCGTGGACGTTTTTCGAGCATCTGTTGCATCGTTGCCAGGTGGTATCTACGCCTGGAGTCGGCTTTGGTCAATGTGGAGAAGGATTTGTCCGTTTCTCTTCTTTCGCAAACCGCTCGGACGTCATCACATCCTTACAGCGGATAAAAGAACGCTTGTAATTCCGTTTGGCTCTTTATAACTCCGCATAACTATTAGGATATTATTAGGTTATTGCCTGTATGCTACCATGAAGCTACCGCAAATAAACACTCATCGCGAAGGATAAATAGTATTTTATGCGGGCAGAATTTGCACATATCAAAAAAAAGTAGTACCTTTGCAACGTCAAACGAACAAATGTATGCAACACCAAATCATTCTGCCGGCAGAAGGACTGCGGCAATATATATATCGTTATGTATTCGTGCGCGCGGAGGGATCGACCGACACGATGACACCGCCGGCGGATGACCCTCGGTTTGTCAACGGCAAGCACGTACAGCCGCTGCTCCCAAACTACGGCAGTTTTATTTTTATGCGGAACGCCGTCGTGGAGGTGGCCGGCAAACAGAGCGACGAGTTGATGCTGTTAGGCGCCAACCAGATGACTTTGGGTCTCACGACCGTCAGCGGTTGGTTCGAAGGGATGATGATGGATTTTCAGCCCGGCGGAATGCACGCACTTTTGGGCATCGACATGCAGCAGTTGGCAGGACAAGTGCTCACCGTCAGCGAATGTGCCGACCAAGGGCTGAAAAGCTGTGACCGTATTTTCAAATCTACTCCTCATGCAGAAGAGATAGCGCCTCTGTTAGACGCTTTTTTCATGGGACGACTGCCTAAAAAAGAAGACCCTCACTACACGTGTATAAGAAATGTCGTAGCCGCCTGCGACGAAGCGGAAGGTGCCATCTCTGCCGCGGAGATGGCAAGTGCGGCGTGTCTGGGTGAGCGGCAGTTCCTGCGTGTATTCCGCCAATATGTGGGCGTTGCGCCCAAACAATTTATCAGATTGCGTCGGTTTCACCGTACTATTCAGGACATGCAGCAACAAGCCGCGCAAGGCAAAACAATCGACCTACTGGCGACCGTTCTCCGCCACGGCTACTATGATCTGAGCCACGCGGCATTGGAGTTTCAGCAGATGGGATGTGTGTCGCCCGGCCAATTCCGTACGCTCGGCATTCCTTTGACAGCAGATTTTTCGGTATTTTTCGCATAGAAAACAGCAAATGTCCGTTTTTTCATATCTCACGTCCCTAAAAAGCAGTACTTTTGCACCGGATTTCAAAAAACACACCAACAATGAAAACGAACACATTATTAGCCAAAGCAGCGATGATGCTGACGATGGCAGTCGGATTGGCACTGAGTGCCTGTAGCAATGAGCCGGGATTGAAAACTGCAGTGGGCGATTACGACTATCGGATAGCCGGCACAGCCCGTATCTATTTTGCGGACAGCAACGAGGAAAGTTTTGTAACACTCACGCCGGAATCGGGAACGATGACTGTCACACGCAGCAAAGAGTCGGACAAATGCAATGTCACGCTCTATGCCGACGACGGCAATACCTACGAAATGGTATTGTTCTTCACCCACGATACGGTTTGGATTGATAATCCGATTTTCCGCGATATCACCGTCAAAATCGACGACAAAGACGAGTTGTTCAATATCCGTATTTCCGGTGAAGGACAAGTGCTGAACAATGGAGATCTGAACATGCGGTTGGGTTATAGCGGTCGCAGCCGCAACTCCGACCACAATTGGACACTCACAGCCAACCCCGTTAGTGTACACTTAAATGCTCGGAAAAGATGAAAAAACTATTTCTTTTGTTTGGTCTGCTCGTCTCCCTCACGCTTAGCGCTGAGACTATTAAGGGCACAGTCCTTGACTCGCGCGGTCAGGCTATGCCGTTTGTGACCATCTCCGTCCTGACGCAGGACTCCACGCTGATTACCGGCGCTATTACTGACGAGCAAGGTAAATACCAGGTGGAAGTGTCAAGGGACAAAGGACAAGGGACAAAGGGATTGCTCATTCAGGCTTCGTATATCGGCTATCAGACCTCGTTCGGCGGACCGGATTTCGTGTTGCGCGAGGAAACGGAGCGGTTGGAGGAAGTGGAAGTCAAAGCCAAGAAACCGCTTATCGAGCGTCAGATGGACAAATTAGTGGTGAATGTTTCCGCTTCGCCTCTGTCTGCCGGTTCCAACGGCAACGATATTCTCCGCCGTGCGCCGGGTGTGCGTATCGACAAGGACGGGAACATCACCGTCAACGGCAAATCGGTGGAGATATGGATAGACGGCAAGCCTTCGTATTTGAGCGGTCAGCAACTGAAAGCGATGCTGGACGGAACAGACGGCAACACCATTGAGAAGATAGAGATTATCTCGAATCCATCGGCAAAATATGACGCTTCGGGACAAGGCGGAATCATCAATATCAAAACCAAACGCAACATGTCCAAAGGTTTGAACGGAATGTTGTCCGCCGCGTACGGAGGAATGTATTTCGGCGACGTCAAGAGATGGCTGAACATGGATATGGTGTCGCTCAACCTCAATTACCGCGGGGCGAAGACTTATACCTTCGGTCAACTGACACAGGTCTATGCGCAGAATGATGTGGATTTCGAGACCGGACGCGAAGTGCCGGAAATAGGCTCAAATCCTGCCACCGTCAACTATTCCAAGTCGGGCTACAATATGGATTTCCAATACTATATGATGAAGGTGGGTAACGACTGGTACATAGACTCCGCCAACACCCTTGGTTTTATTCTGCAAGTGCCATACATGGACATACGTCAGGAGATTATGCCCGGTCGCAACATCGGCTATACCGTCCGCGGCAACGACACCGTGTTCAGCACGACGGAGACCAACACCCGCACACGTGCTCCGCAACACACGGCGAACCTCAACTATACGCACACGTTCTCCGAAGCGTTAGAACGCGAACTGACCGTCAATGTGGATTATAACCGCTACTCCACCCGCTCGTTCAACCACCAGTTTACCGACTTTGACAACCGCGCACTCGGGCTGGATATCAACACCCGCCAGACCGCCAATATATACTCCGCCAAACTGGATTTTCAGACTAAGTTCTGGCAAACGGGTATGATTGAATCCGGCGTGAAGTACGCCCTCTCGTCCACGGACAACCACATGACTACCGATTCGGTACTCAATGGTACGAACTTGGGTCAGACTCCTTCGGATTTCCTTTACCGCGAGCACGTAGCCGCCGCCTATATCTCTGTGGGCAAGCAGTTTGGCGAACACTGGTCGGTCAAGCTCGGTCTGCGCGGCGAATACACTTACAGCCACGGCAACTGGAGTAGTGCCGACTCGGTAACCAACAAGTCGTATTTCGATCCCTTCCCGACGGCCTATGTGGGTTACACGTCTTCGCCGCTGGGCAAGATAGCCCAACCCATTAGTGTTTCGGCTTCCTATACCCGCCGCATCAAACGTCCGAACTACTGGATGCTCAATCCATTCGTGACTTATATCGACGCCTATTCGTCCCAAAGAGGAAACACAAATCTCTCGCCGGAGTTCAACAACGATGTGGAGCTGCATTTCAGTTGGACACAATACCTGAATGTGACATTCAATTTTGCGCACACGCAAGATATGTTCTCGCAGAAGACCACCATTCTGCCGGATGGTAGAGGTCAGTTGCAATGGACCAATTTCGGTACGTGTACGACCCACGGCGGCAACCTCTCGCTGACCGAACTGCCGCTTGTACCGAAGTTCTCGAAGAACGAAAGCGATCCGAAAGCGAAACGGTCAGTTGTAGGAGCGTGGCTGGCTTTGACGGTCAATGCCGGTTGGTATCATTTCCTCAACAAGTCCTACGAGCGGAAGCCGGACGGCAAACCTGTTTATCAGTTGGGTAACCACTATGGTTATGTGGGCGGCACTCTCTCGGCTTACTTGCCCAAAGACTGGATCATGACGCTGGACGGCAACTGGTCTTCGCCAATGACAACAGGTTACGACCGTCAAGGAAGTACCTATTATCTCAATTTCGGAGTGCGAAAGATGTACATGAAGAAAGGACTTATTTTCAACCTCAATGTGCAGGATTTGGCTCGCTCTATGCGTTTCACCAATACTGATATGGGACAAATGCCGGGTTACAAGAGTTGGTATAACAATACCGTCCGTCAACAACGTGTGATGCTCTCAATCACGTGGATGTTCGGCCAACACCAGCAACACAAGAACCGCAAAGTCGGCGATATGGACGAGCTCAACCGTCTCGGCGGCGGAGGTGGCGTCGGAGCTGGGAAATGAAAACTGAAAACTGAAAACTGAAATAATCGTTCGAGCAACGCGAGATAAGAAAACAGAAAGGAATATATGGAAATAACAGATCTATTGGAATTTACGGAGCGCAGGCAGTTACGTGAGTGGCTGAAGGCGAACCATCAGACAGCTACGTTCTGTTGGGTTACCACCAACCGCACGAAAACGCCGCGGACGGATTGTATTCCTTATCTCGAAGTGGTGGAGGAAGCACTCTGCTTCGGCTGGATCGATTCTACTCTCAAGAAAATGCCGGACGGACGCTTTGCCCAACGTCTCTCGCCACGAAAGAAAAACAGCCACTGGACCGACCTCAACCGCCAGCGTTGTGCCGATCTGGAGCGCCGTGGTCTTATGACCGAAGCAGGGAGGAAAGCGATGAAAACTGAAAACTGAAAACTGAAAGAAAATCTGACAAGCGGCTCGTACGGGTCGCTTGTTTTTTATACAGAGAAAAGCTGCTTATGAGCAGAAACGAAAGTTTGAGCCCGCGATGGATACGCTTCTCTCCCGTTACTCTCCGCATAATCACCCATGAATCACCCAACAATCACCCATGAATCACCCATGAATCACCCATAGTTAACTGCTAAAAAGGAACAATTTATAAAACGGCGAATTACGCGGATTAAACGAATTATTTGATTCACAAATTACACCAATTAAACGAATCAAGAGATTAGGATATAGATTCAAGAAAGAGATGTTTGTGACAAAAAAGAACGGTTTAGAAGAGAAAAAAGTATTTTTCTCCTTTTGCATTTGCATATATCAAAAAAAAGTTGTACCTTTGTAGCCGATATTGGATAATATGGCTCAAACGAGGCTTAAGACACCTAAATAAACAAACAAAATTACAGAATCAAAATAATTGATTCAGACAAACAAAATAACAGAATCAAAATAATTGATTCAGACAAACAAAATAACAGAATCAAAATAATTGATTCAGACAAACAAAAAATAGAATCACAATAATTGATTCAAACAAGCAAAAAAATAATTACACAATAATGGAAAATTTAAGCGAACAAGAAATCGTACGGCGACAGAGTTTGCAGACCATGCGCGACATGGGCATTGATCCCTATCCTGCTGCCGAGTATGTAGTAACAGGTTATTCAACCGAGATCAAGAAGAATTTCAAAGATGAGACAACCCCACCCCAACCCTCCCCACAAGGGAGGGAGAATGAGCCATGCGGCTTGAAGGAATGGCACACGGGTGACACCGTGCGTATCGCCGGACGTCTGATGTCCAAACGAATCATGGGCAAGGCTTCGTTCATTGAGATTCAGGACTCGAAAGGACGTATTCAGGTTTATGTCAGCCGCGATGATATCCAGGCTCCTGTAGCCGAAGGGTCGGGTGCGCCCGACAGCGCAGCCAGCCATGCGGATCAACCTCTTACCGTGGAGCAGCAGATGTACAATGTGGTATTCAAGAAACTTCTCGATATCGGCGATTTCATCGGCATTGAGGGATTCGTATTCCGCACACAAATGGGCGAGATAAGCGTGCATGCGAAGAAACTGACGGTGTTGGCAAAGAGTTTGAAACCGCTGCCGATTGTGAAATACAAAGACGGCGTGGCTTACGACGGATTTAACGATCCGGAACAACGTTACCGCCAGCGTTATGTGGATTTAGTGGTGAACGACGGTGTCAAGGACACGTTCCTCAAACGCGCCACGATCTTGCGCACAATGCGTCAGGTGTTCGACGAAGCCGGTTACACGGAGGTAGAGACACCTATTTTGCAGCAGATTGCCGGTGGCGCGAGTGCTCGGCCTTTCATCACACACCATAACTCGCTGGACGTGGATATGTACCTGCGTATCGCGACCGAATTGTATCTGAAGCGGCTTATCGTGGGCGGTTTTGAGGGCGTGTATGAGATCGGCCGTAACTTCCGCAACGAAGGCATGGACCGCAGCCACAACCCGGAGTTCACCTGCATGGAGCTGTATGTGCAATATAAGGACTACAACTGGATGATGAGCTTCACGGAGCAACTGTTAGAGAAGATCGCGATTGCCGTGAACGGCACGACCAAAGTGAAAGTGGGTGAAAACGAGATTGATTTCAAGGCACCTTACAGAAGATTGCCGATTTTGGATGCTATCAAGGAGAAGACAGGCTTGGACCTGGCTACCATGAGCGAGGATGAGATCCGCGTGGAGGCGAAGAAACTCGGCGTAGAGGACACCGAGCACATGGGCAAAGGCAAGCTGATTGACGAGATCTTCGGCGAGACCTGCGAGGGCACATTCATCCAGCCGACGTTCATCACCGACTACCCTGTTGAGATGTCTCCGCTGACGAAGATGCACCGTTCGAAACCCGGTCTGACCGAGCGTTTCGAGCTGATGGTGAACGGCAAAGAGCTGGCAAACGCTTATTCGGAGCTGAACGACCCGATTGACCAATACAACCGCTTCGTCGAACAGATGAAGCTTGCCGACAAAGGTGACGACGAGGCGATGGTGATCGACCACGATTTCATGCGCGCGTTGGAATACGGTATGCCGCCGACGTCCGGCATTGGCATTGGCATTGACCGACTGGCCATCCTCATGACCGGCCAACCGACCATCCAAGAGGTCTTGTTATTCCCGACAATGCGTCCGGAATAAGGAACAAAGGGACAAAGTACAAAGTACAAAGGATATGTATAGAAAAATAGCTATTCTCGGTTCGGGTTCGTGGGCTACTGCGCTGGCGAAAATCGTCATGCAGAACCAACCAGACATCAACTGGTTTATCCGCCGTCAGGAGGTGATAGACGAGTTTATCGCGACCGGCAAGAACCCATCGTATCTCGGAGCCGCCAGTTTTGACGTGAGCCGCATCCATTTCTCGTCGGACATCAACCAGACCGTTGCTCAATCGGACGTGCTGATTGTGGCGATACCGTCACCCTATCTCAAGCAGACACTCAACAAGATCCGCCGCGACATGACGCACAAAGTGGTTATCTCTGCCGTCAAGGGTATGATTCCCGATGAGAACATGATCGTGACCGACTACATCCGTCAGCGTTTTGCGGTTCCGGTGGACCAACTCGGCGTCATCGCAGGTCCGTGCCACGCGGAAGAAATCGCATTGGAACGTCTCAGTTACCTCACTATCGGTTGCGAGAACCGCCAGAACGCAGAGATGTGGGCAAAACTCTTCCAAACCCCATATGTACACACCGCGACATCGAACGACGTGAGCGGACTCGAGTACAGCTCGGTCATGAAAAATATCTACGCGATCGCAGCCGGCATGTGTCAGGCACTCCATTATGGCGATAATTTCCAGGCTGTGCTACTCAGCAATTCGATTCAGGAGATCCAGCGCTTCGCGACGGCGATGAGTAACGTACCGCGTGACATCACCGCGTCGGGTTATCTGGGCGACGTGCTCGTTACGGGCTATTCGCAGTTCAGCCGCAACCGTCAGTTCGGACAGATGCTCGGAATGGGCTACTCGGTCAAAGCAGCGCAGATGGAGATGGAGATGGTAGCCGAAGGCTATTACGCCACGAACGCCATCCACCAGGCTAACGAACGAATGCGTGTGGCGTTGCCCATCGTGGATGCCATGTACGAGATCCTATACAACCGCCAGAAGGCAAAACCCATTATCAAGTCACTAACCACCAAATTACAATAATCATGAAACTATGTCTTAAGAACGCTGCCTGCTTTGTTGATGCAGCAGCGCTGAAACAACTGGAGTCACAAACCGAAGCAGCCAACCTCCTGCTCGAGAACGGTCAGGGAGCGGGCAACGACTACATCGGCTGGGTACACCTGCCGTCGTCTATCACCGATGAATTTTTAGCAGAGGTAGAGGAATCCGCGCGCGTACTGCGTGAGCACTGCCAGGTAGTCATCGTAGCCGGCATCGGCGGATCGTATCTTGGCGCACGTGCTGTCAACGAGGCACTCGCTTCGTCGTTCGACGCCTTCGTAGCTAACGACCGCAAGAACCCCTATGTCGTTTATGCCGGCAATAACATCGGCGAGGATTATCTGGCTGAACTCATGGAGTTCCTGGCTGACAAACAGTTCGGTATCATCAATATCTCCAAATCCGGAACTACTACCGAGACCGCTTTGGCTTTCCGTCTCCTGAAGACCATGCTGGAGAAACAGGTGGGCAAAGCCGAGGCACAGAAACGCATCGTGGCCGTTACCGACCGTGCGAAAGGTGCGCTCCGCTCGCTCGCTACCAAGGAGGGCTACAAGACCTTCGTCATCCCCGACAATGTCGGCGGACGTTTCTCGGTACTCACTCCGGTGGGCTTGCTGCCAATCGCAGTTGCCGGCGGAAACATCCGCGAACTCGTGCGTGGAGCAGTAGAGATGGAGAAAGCTACGGACATCCAAGTGCCGTACGCAGAGAACCCGGCTTGTCAGTACGCTGCTATCCGCAACGCACTCTATCAGGGTGGCAAGAAGATCGAGATTCTCGTCAACTTCAACCCGAAACTGCACTATTTCAGCGAGTGGTGGAAACAGCTCTACGGCGAATCGGAGGGCAAAGACCACAAGGCTATCTTCCCGGCATCGGTAGATTTCACTACCGACCTGCACTCAATGGGCCAGTGGATCCAGGACGGCGAGCGCACGATCTTCGAGACCGTGATCTCGATCGAGAAAGCCAACAAGACCGTACTCGTTCCGACCGATGAGGAGAACCTCGACGGTCTCAATTTCCTTGCCGGCAAACGCGTGGATGAGGTCAACAAGAACGCCGAACTCGGAACCCAACTCGCGCACGTGGACGGCGGTGTGCCCAATATCCACATCTCGTTTGAGAAGATCGACGAGTACAACATCGGTCAGTTCATCTATTTCTTCGAGCGCGCTTGCGGTATCTCGGGCTATGTACTGGGCGTCAATCCGTTCAACCAGCCGGGCGTAGAGGCATACAAAAAGAACATGTTCGCCCTGCTCAACAAACCCGGCTACGAGGCTGAGTCCAAAGCTATCCAAGCCCGTCTGAACAAGTAAATTATGCGTGTAATCGTACAACGAGCCCTCAACGCTACCGTCACCATCGACGGTAGCGTTGCTGGACAAATCGACAAAGGTTTTCTGCTGTTAGTGGGTGTCACCCACTCTGACACGGAGAGAGAGGCGCAACTGCTGGCTAAGAAAGTGGCGAACCTCCGCGTTATGGAGGATGCCGAAGGCAAGATGAACCTCTCGCTCGCGCAGACCGAAGGTGCCATTCTGTCTATCTCCCAGTTCACGCTCTACGGCGATTGCCGCAAGGGCAACCGCCCGGCATTTATTGACGCAGCCAGGCCGGAACAAGCCGAACCGCTGTACAGCTATTTCAATGCCCTGCTCCGCAACGAGTACGGTCTCCGGGTCGAGACAGGTGTCTTCGGAGCCGACATGAAAGTTTCGTTCATCAACGACGGACCCGTGACCATCATTCTCGATTCCGCTACTCTTTAAATCCCGGGTTACTCTCCTTGGAATCTCGTCGGCATAGCATATATGCCGTTTTTTTATGTATTTTTACATAATTTTGCTGATTTTTTTGCATATATCGGATTTTATTCGTACCTTTGTCGCCAGAATTAGAAAATGATTCTATCTCTTAATTCAGAAATCCTCTAATCACATCTAATTATGACAAAGAAAATCCTTTCAGTTCTTGGCTTCGGAATGATTGCCATGCTAATTTTCGTCTCCTGCGAAAGCGGAGGAAGCGGCAAAGTCAGCTCCATGCAATTTAAACGAATGAATATCGCAGGTGCGAAAGCACTGGCGTTGGCGTCAGACGCGGGTAATCACCAGAAAATGCCTGCACGCTTGCCTGCGGCATTGATGGATGAGGGAGATCCGGAGTATAATATCTCCAATCCCATTTTTACGGTTTCCGAGGATGGCACGTTGGTCGAAGTACACTATACCATCGAGGTGGTCGGTAACGGCGAAATCGTGGATATGATCAAAGCGAATATGCGCCTCAAAGCGCAGTATATCTACGCGATCGGTGACGAATGGCTCTGGCTCGTCAACTGCGAGTACGACTACCCGGGTATTGATGAGGTCAAAGAGCCTCTGAAAGGACAGATTCGCGAGTTGATGCACGCCGCGTTTGAATCTAATTTCCTCGTCCGCAGATCCGACGGAGCACTCTTTGCATGGTCACGCGAGCAAGGTTGTCCGCAAAAAGGTAGAGGTTACAAGCAACCGAGCGATATCTATGGTCAAGTCGAATCGGTAGGCAAAGATGTGTTCTCCTGTCCTTCTATGGGCGGCTTGGACGACTACTACGGACGAATCTACAAACTGGAAGACCAAGGCGACGTGCTGAATGTAGTACAAGTGCTAAGTAGTTCACAAGCCGGCAACGGTTTATATGTCGACGACCGCGGGTTTATGGGTACGATGCTGAGCACTATGGGCGTTGAAATACCCGTGATAATTGATCCGAGTTCTTTGAAGTTGAGCAACATCAATGCGGGTGAGGCTCAGCTTGAGAAACCGGAGTTTATCGCCATAGGCGGAAGAGCATATATATACGCAGAAAGGTATATTACGACCACGGAAACCGACGGAAAAGAAGGTAGTTGGGAAGTAACGAAACACATGGGCTATTTCTATGCCTTGGAGAACCAATCGGGCATGTGGACAGTAAAGACACCTGCGCTGTATGAGTTTGACAGAGAACAGCAATCCGGCCCCACACAAAAGTTTTACAAGACGCCGGTAGCCACATGGATGGGAACGGAATATGAAGCTAACTGGACAGCTCATTCGTATGTCTATACCTTTGACCCGATAGCTGCGTCTCTCACAAAGAAAGAGTTACCGGCGAACTATCCGGTGGATGAAACAAAGTACTATGACGGTGTTGCGTATGTCATGGGCGAAGGCCAGAGTTTCTTCTATGTATGCGACTTGGCTAAGGACGCGGCAGAGCAAGTAGAGATTCAGTTTGATGAATCGATTGCTGAATATATCTCCCAGATTGCGTTTATGGGCGGTTTCAGCGAGTATGACCCGAATACGCAATGTTTCACCGGCGGAGCACAACTCTTGGATGGTACGTATCTGTACTTCATCCTCTATGCACAGGGGGAGAATCGCGGTAAGGTAACCGTTCTTCACGAAGGTGAATCCGACGCAGGACAAGTCATCTCGGTTATGGTAAGATTGAACTAAATATAAAGCCTAACCCCAACCCTTGCCTGAAAGGAAGGGGGAAAAGATTAAATATTATGAAACGTAATTTATTATTCGCTCTTGCAGTCATAGTGGCTGCAATAGGCATGACCTCCTGCGAAGGCGGAGGTGGTAGCAAAGTACATAATATTGAGTTCAAACGGATGAATTTGGATGGAGTGAAAGCACTTGCACTCGCTTCCGATGGTTCCGATGAACAGAAAGCACCTCGGCGCAAACCTGCCGGTGAAGGAGACGGAGAAATAACATACGAAACACATCAACCTGTTTATTCCGTTTCCGAGGATGGCACACTCGTAGAGATCACTTATACCATCGAAGCCAGAGGTAATGGCGAAGTGGTCGATATGGTCAAGGCTAAAATGCGCCTCGTCATGGAGAATATCTTCACCATCGGCGACGATTGGCTGTGGCTCTATAATTGCTACTATGACTTCCCCGGTTTGGCAGAACTCAAAGAGCCGTACTACTCCATGATCAAAGAGATTGTGGATAATTTCTACGGCAATTTCCTTGTTCGTAAGAAAGATGGAGCACTCTTTTACTGGGACGGAAGAGACGGTCGACCGCTTTATACCAACCAAGGTGTGCCCTTCTATCAGCAAAGCGACCTTAATTCCGTAGTGGAATGTATCAAGGGCGAGATTTATTCCAACTGCTGGCAGCAATCACATTTAGCAGCCCCAGGGCTCTACCGTCTAAAGGACCAAGGCGACCAATTAGCGGTAACAAGAATGCATAATGAGACACTCTTCTCCACCTCTATCACACCCGATGACCGCGGAATAATCGGTTTGGATATATTCTATGAAGGAACCAACGGTTCTTCGCCGGGTATCTTGTTTGTCAACAGTCTTGGAATTACAGGAATCGAGCCACCGACAAATGACCCGACAATACAAGGTGTCAGCGAACTCAAATGGAGCTTCATCTCTATTAAGAACACTCTCTATGCCGTGGCTACTTTCTATAAGAACAACCTATATCAAGCCGGCTTCTATACGGTTAGAATCGACGAAGCACAAGAGAGAGCTTTCGCCGATGAACTGATAGCAGTGTCGGAGAATGCACCCGATTTATCTACATTCGGTGTTTGCCGCGTCAGCCACAAAGAGACCTTCTCTTGGCTCGATGACGGATACAAATACACCTTTGACCCGCAGGCAAAGAAAGTGACCTCCGCTCCCCTGCCGCAACATTATCCGAGCGATTACGCGGAGTACTATAACGACGTGGCGTATGTCATGGGCAGCGGAGAAAGAGCTTTCTATATCTGCGATATGGCGAAAGACCGCGCAGAGGAAGTGACCATCGACTGGAGCGAGTTTGATGCCTTCAAATCCAAACTGGCACCCTCAACCATCAAGGCCTTTGAGCCTTACAACCCGCGTACGCAATCATTCGTCAAAACAGCGCTCACGCTCGATGGACAGAAAGTGACGATCATGGTGGACGTTGCCGGAGATAACAAAGGTAAAGCGCGTGTCTATAAAGCCGGTGACACCACTGCCGGACAAGTCATCTCCGTCATGATTCGTCTCAATTAACCGGCACTCGGCATAAGAAATCCGAAAGATAAATGCGCCAGTTGCGCCATGTATGACCGCCTATTGTTTCCGTATAACGATGGGCGGTTTTCTGTTGGAATATACGGTTTAGAATAGGATCATCACGGGACCATGTCCTGAGAAGATCCTAAGAAAAGTACAATCAGAACAATTTTATGTTATTCAATCCTCTTGATTAGTTTGGCAGGATTGCCGCCGACGATGGTATTGTCCGGCACATCTTTGGTGACCACGGAGCCGATATCAGATATTCTTGCCCAATTCGTACGCTTCTTGCAGTTTGGTGTGGCCGGAAATCTCTTTCGGGGCATTCACGCCGCCGCAGAACAAATGGGCTTTGAGAGCACACTTCTCGTAGCAATCAATCCATCCTTGCAGACCGCTCTCGGCACGTTTGGGCGTAAACTCCTCGTCCTCAGCTGCCGTGGTCAGCAGGTAGATGTCGCGGAACTTGTAATCCTTCGGGTACATGGCGTTCATTCGGTCGATGAGCGTCTTCATCTGACCCGACATCTCATAGTAATAAATCGGCGTTGCCCAGCAAACGACATCCGCATTCAACACGCTCTCCATGATCGCCGGCACATCGTCCTTGAACACGCACGCGCCTGTCTCCTGACATTTGAGGCAACCGATACAGAACTTGATCTCTTTGCCTCGCAGCGAAATCAACTCCACGTCATGTCCGGCACTCTTTGCACCTTCTGCAAACTGCTCCGCCAGCGCGTGGCTGTTCGATCCAGCACGGAGAGAGGTAGATAATACAACTACTTTTTTACTCATTTTTATATTTGTGATTTGACAAAAACCTATAAAACCCATTTGAATACTTTTACGCTTTGCGCTCAATGTGCTTTGTAGAAAAAACTCTTCGCGAACAAGCTCACGGATAGTTTTTATCTCCAAATCCCATTCTCTGACGAGTGAAAGTCTTCAAATGAAATAAACATACAAAACATTTTTCGTTTCGGAGTGCAAAGGTACAACTTTTTTGCGATATATGCAAACATAAATCGCCTTAACATATACCATTTTTGCAGGAAAGAGCAAAAAAGTTGACGATTATTAAGATTTTTAGGGATTTTGATTCATTAGTTGTAGAAACGACGCTAAAATCAACCTCCAAATTGACATCTAAACGGCAGCGAATGAATCGGTCGGTGAAAGTTATAAACAATTCTTTCGGCACTCTCCGTTGTGATCGTTCATCTATTAATGTCATCCATTTGCCAAAAGTAACCTTAGGAGGGAATTTTATTCCTTGCCCAGCAGCCATTCTGCCAAATCGATGATCTGAATACCTTGGTAATCATATTTCGGGACGCGCGTACGGGCTATAATGAACTTAGGGTACACATCTTTGATTTGCAAAAGTGGCGAGTACTCGCGTTCAAAGGTTTCTTTGGAACTGATGTTATCGCTTACCTGAAGATATATCTTTTCATTTCCTCGCATCGCCACAAAATCAATCTCTTTCTGGTATAGTTTGCCGACATAGATATCATATCCACGCCGCAACAATTCCAATGCGACCAGATTCTCATAGATGCGCCCGTAGTCCATGTTACGTGTGCCGAGCAACGCATAGCGGAAGCCACTATCTACCAGATAATATTTATGGAGCGATTGAAGATACTTCTTTCCGCGCACGTCATAGCGTTTGATTTTATACAACATAAAGGCACGGCATGTGTAATCCAAGTAATCTGAAATGGTATGATTATTGGTCGCTATACCCTGCGTCTTTAGAATCTCCGCTATACCGTTGGGGGAACAGGTATTGCTCACATTATCCATCATATATTCCATCAATCGGGGCAATACTTCGGAATCCGCCAAATGGTATTTTTCTACCAAGTCACGCTGCAGAATGGTATTATATACGTCTTTGATATATTGCCTGCGTTTTATCTCTGATGGATAAGGATAGCTACCACTCAGCCCGCCTTCCAACACGTATTGGTCAAACTGGGATTGTATTTCTTTCTCCCCGTAATAGGTACGATACTCTGCAAAACTAAATGGCAGAACAGGTATTTCTATATAGCGGCCTGTAAATAAGGTAGCTAAATCCGAACTGAGCAAGAAAGCGTTGGAACCGGTTAGATAGATGTCGTATTTCTCAGACGCATGGAGACTATTGATAGTCCACTCAAAATGGGGACATAACTGTACCTCGTCTATGCAAATATAATTGTTTTTGCCCAATATATAACGGCTTTCTATATACTCATGCAAGGCATGGTACTCCTTCAGCGGCTCTGTATCCAACAAGCGGAAGTCAATAAAGATGATATTGGATTGCTCATCTGTTTGGCGCACCCATTCCATGAATGCAGTTAGCAATTTAGACTTACCGCTACGCCGTACACCGGTGATAATTTTCAAATCCAGAGTGCCTTTTGCCTCTTTCAATTGATCCAGTAATAATGTGCGTTCAATTAGTTTCATTTCCAAAACTTTAATTATTTTCATTTTTCAGAAATCCGCTGCAAAGGTACAACTTTTTTACGAGATATGCAAGTTTTTAAGAAAGAAAAGTTCAAAATTATCCAAAATGACTCCAAAATAGCAAAAGATAACAAAAAACACTCGCCGTGAAAGCGAGTGTTGGTATTGAGCCATGTGCTTACTTTAGATTCTTGTTGAAGAACTCCGCTAATTTGTCCCAAGGGATGAGGTTCTTGGGCTCGCCTTTGCCTGCCGGTTCGGTATAACCGCCGTCATAGAGGTCGCAATGCGATGCATCCGGGATGATAAGCAGCTCTTTGTTTTCGGGACACGGATTCGGAGCTACCACGGTCTTGTAGCCTTCCGCCTTGCCGTCCACCATGTAATGGTACGCCGCTTCGCCGAAATAACGGCTGTGGGCGTTCTCACCGTGCATGATCAGAACGGCAGAACGGATCTCGTTGATGTAATACAGGAAACGGCTGTTGGAGTATGCCTGCGTGCCGATGACACGCCAGCCGTCATTCGAGTTACCGCTGCGCGCATGGTAGCCACGCGGGGTCTTGTAGTAATCGTAGTAGTCCTTGACGAACTGCGGTGCATCGTCCGGCAGTGGGTCTATCACGCCTCCTGCCATAGCAGCAGGGTCTGCAAGACGTTGTGCGGCGAGTGCCACACGCGCTTCACGTTGTGCGGCGAGTGCCACACGCGCTTCGTGACGCGCCTCTTCGGTGTCAGCGGAATCGAAATAACCGTTACCGCTGACGCGGGTCATGTCGTACATCGTCGAAGCAACCGTTGCTTTGATACGCGTATCCGCCGCAGCGGCATTGAGCGCAATACCACCCCACCCGCATATTCCGATGATACCAATTCTATCAGCATCCACTTCGGGCAGTTTACTCAGATAATCCACCGCCGCCATGAAATCTTCGGTATTGATATCCGGCGAAGCCGTGCGACGCGGTTCACCCGAACTCTCGCCTGTGAAGGAAGGATCAAAAGCCAGCGCAATAAACCCGCGCTCCGCCATCTTCATCGCATACAAACCCGAACTCTGCTCTTTGGTTGCGCCAAAAGGACCCGACACCGCGATTGCCGGAAGACCGCTTTGCTGACAGACCGTTTCACTGACAGACCGCTCCGCTGACAGACCGTCCTGCGGACTGACAGACTTCGGCGTGTAAAGATCGCCAACCAACGTGAAGCCGTATTGGGTTTGGAAGGATACCTTTTTATGGCTTACTTTCTCACTTAGCGGGAAAACTTTGTCCCAGGTCTCATTTTCGCATGTACTCATTTTGTCATTTGAATTGGTGCAAGCAGCAAAAGTAATTACCGCGAGCATAAGGGTTAAAAACTTTTTCATATTTTCTTTCACATTTGAAATCCGCTGCAAAGGTACTACATTTTCTTGATATACACAAACACAAATTCGTTAAATATATACCAATTTTGCAGAAACGTACAAAGACGTACAAGAAATGTACGAACGATTATTAAGATTATGTTACGGTATCTCGTCGGTATCCTGTCGGTCTATCGTCAGGTATCTTTCCCGTATCCGAGTCGTGTCCGGCAGGTAAGCGCAATAAGTGACGATTATTAAGATTCAGATTATTGCATGTTTAACGTAGTGATGGATAGATCACTCATACCTTCTATCGCATCGCTCACATTAAGCATCAGTTTCGGGTCGCTCACGTTCCAATGGAAAGTATTGCCCCCATTATATTTGCGCGTTTCGGATTGTAAGAAATATACATAACCAAACGTCCTTCCATTCCGCACAAATCGGTCTATACAGACAACTCGTTTATCTCGCTTATTGATGACAATATTTCGCCAGATTATTGCACTCGTCTGCCGAGCATGATTCGGCATAAAAGTCGTCTGATATACCATCGTTGCGCCTTCTTTGTCCACCTCGTAATCCGGAAGCAGCGCAACAATACCGTCACAACGGAATGAATATGTGTACTCATTCACGGTTTTGAATTCACTCACTTTAAAAGGTACATCTTTCCGCACGACGTCAGCAAACTCCTCGCTCGTCGTTGCACGTTGTACCGCGCATGAGCATGTAATACTAACTATTAGTATGAAACACCATATTTTCTTCATCGCTTATTACCATTTAGCGTCCATTTGTTTGGCGTATTCGTCTAATGGATTCAGCCCGACAGCACTCCGCCAGATATCCACACTATCTCTATTGAGTAAGGTATAGATAACCCGCTCACCTGCTGAGTCTTCTACTACCTGTGAACCATACTTCTGCGGTCTGCCTTCAAACATATTTATACGGTCTTCCAGAAGCGCTATATTATCCCAACTGATTTCTCCTTGCTCGGCGGCTTTACGTAACATTGGATAAAAAGTCTTTTGATACTCGACATCACTATGTTGGATAACCAACCAAATTACGCTATTATTAGTTCCCACGATTGCTTTCGACGGGAATCCGTATATCTGTAGAATATCTTGGATTTCTATAAGATTCATAGAATCAACTCTCTGCATTTCATGAACGAGCGAATCTATTGTTCTCTCATTAGAGTTCGTTTTGTATGCAAACAGGAAATCGTGCCGTGGTTTCTGATCACGTTCATATATCGCTTGCAAACGGGCTATTAGTGCTTTATCGTAATTCCGCTCGATTCGTTCCTGGCGTGCTTCTACTGTGTCCCTTAAAATCTGCCACTGAGGGAAATTGTGCAGGTGTTCGTAATCCGGATTTGTCGCAAAATTGGAAGAATACCACTCCTTGTTCGTGCTAATCAGTTGGTCCAGGCGCAAGAATGCCGTTTGCTCATCTCCTGCCATCGAGGCAACTGAGGCTGCATTGGAATAGTGGTAGTCTTGAGGAGCGGCATCGTTGGCTGCAAATGCCAATTTGTAGTAATAATTGGCGCGTGTGTAGTCTTGTGCCATATAGCACGAATCGGCTTTGTTTATAGCAGTTTGGAAAGAGATGGATGGTTTCGCGCACGATGTGATTATTGATATAAGGAGGTATATGCTTGTCCTAAATTTCATTTGTTTGCAAATTTGGTTGCAAAGTTACAACTTTTTTCTGATATATACAAATAAATCTCTCTTTTTATTTGTTTACTCCGGTTTGAGGATCTTTTTGACCATGCGGATGACTTCGGATTTGCGGTGGGCGATATAGTTTCGCACTTGGTCGTCGGTTTGCGAGAGCAGGTCCTGGAACATCGGCAGAGAGACGAACGTGAAGACCGTCAGCGAGGCAATCGTGATCATCAGATCGAAGGGGTCGATTTTGGTAATATGCCCGGCTTGCTGTTCCTGCTTGAGACGTGCGTCAAACTGCATATAGAGCATCGCATAAGTGGGATTCTTGACGAATTTCTCCCGCATGTACTTGCGGCGCTCGGGGTTGTTAACCAACTCTTCCAACACAAAGTACGGCAAACGCGGATTGCTTGACAGCGCATCAAAATACATAGAGATAGCCTGCTCAATAAAGCGGTCAAACGATTCTTCGTTCGCCAGAGAGCGTCCGATGACATTCAATGCCGCCAAGACCTGCTCCAGAAAAATCTGCCGGAAGAGGTTCTCTTTCGTGCGGTAATAATAGTGTACGAGTGCCTGCGTGCAGCCGACCTCTTTTGCTATCTGCGTGGTCGATGTAGCCGCATAGCCTTGCTCAAAAAAGAGTTGTTGCGCCACTTCGCGAATCCGCAGTTCCATCGAGTCATTTTCACATTTGTTCATTTGTCATTTTATCATTTATTTAGACATTTCGTCATTTGGGTTTGCAAAGATAGTGCTTTTTTCGGACATATGCAAATTTTTAATGTTATAAAGTCATTTTATGGCTTATTTTACGCCATACACAATAGTAGATTTCTTCAGCGACTCACAGCGATGTGGGTCACTTGTTTTTTCTTCTTTCAGGGGAAAAGCCCCGCAGTTTACCGCACCAACCAGCCCGCGAACGTAGAGAGATAATCGACAGAGCAAAGCGGCGGAGGATAAACCAGCCCTGAGCGAAGCGAAGACCTTATTGAAAAAGGGAAAAAGCAAAAAAAAAATAAGACCATGAACGAAGTGAACACCTTATAAAAAAAGTAAAGAATACGATATTTTTTGACATAGGCAAATAAATATTCCGATTTAGACGGAAACGCAAAAAACTTACGCATATATCATTGCAAAATCAAAACATTATTTGCATATCTCGTGGCAATCGTGCCCTCGTGGCTAAGACGAATTATTGTATCTTTGTGCATGTTGGATAGTCCCTTTTACGAACACACACAAAAAAAAATATATTTTTTTGTTCGTTTATTTGCATATGTCCAAAAAAAGTTGTAACTTTGCAGCGGATTTATTATAAATAACTCCTATTAGGTATAAAAAACAAATGGGAAAATATGGAAAGTACAATGACAAAAAGAGCTGAAGGATCTGCCAGAATCTCTAAGGCAGGAAGGTACGCAAGGACACACAAGGGGTTTGTTTATGAGGTAACTGACCCTGAGTTAAGAAGCCAACTGAGTTTTTATAGAAAACAGATGGCTCTTTAAGCATGAAGCGACTAATGCTTGATACATGCGTCGTAATTGATCTACTGATGGATTACGATGGGCTTGACAAGGAAGTCAAGTCTCTTATTGACGACCCTAATCAGATGTTGTACGCCAGTTTTGAAACGATGCGTGAATTGGTAGTTCATTTCAATAACAAAACGATGTTATCGAAGCATTGGAAAACGGCCGAGGATGTAATCCATACAGTTGATGATGATTTAGGAATTGAGTTCATGCCGTTACGTCCCCACGTGGGATATACATATAGTACTTTAACACTCAATGAAGCTCAAGATCACCGAGACCCTTCAGATCACATTATTATCTCTCATGCAATCACAGAACACATGCCCTTGCTATCAAGTGATACAAGGTTTCCTTTCTATAGAAAACAAGGGCTTGAACTCATAGAATATTAAATTAACCAAATGCGTTAATGCGAAATTTCGCTTGCAGATAATCGTTCGAGCTAAGCGAGATAAGAATAGATCGTAAATCATAGCCTAAAGGCTATCCGTATCGCAAGAGGCGGTTCACGAACATCGTGAGCCGTCTTTTTTTGTGCATTGTTTACACATCATCATTATTCGCCGTTATCCGCTTAGGAGGGGTAAATTGGAAGCGGATTCGCAAAAATATCACACATTTTGATAATATTTTTTCTACAAATTGATAACACTTTTTTGTCAAAAACTTGCATATGTCCAAAAAAAGTTGTAACTTTGCAGCGATTTTGGACAAAGGAGTCTATTACTCCTTTTTGAAAACATGATTTTGAATCATCTTCTCACATATAACCTCTTACTGACAAGCGCGGCGGCGTATGTATGTACGTATGTATGTACGTGCTGCTGGACAGGCTCACAAGAGGTAGCAAATCAGGCAGATCAACCGACAAACAAGCGGCAGGTGCTTCGTGCACTTGTCGCTTTGTCGTATATATAGCAAAAAACCAAATCAACTAATTAACCATATTGTTTAACTAAAAATCAAAAATTATGAGAAAATTCTTTACATTTCTTCTCGCCCTCGCAGCAAGCGTGGGGATGATGAACGCAAAAGTCACTTGGAACAGCAGCAACATCAGTGACCTTAATGTCATGGGCACTAATGCATCCTATTCGAAGGAGGGCGTCACGCTGAGTGCTAATGCCGACCAAATTTATGCTATGTGGTATAGTTCCGGAGATGAAAGCATGACTGGCATCGGTTTCAATGCGAACGCAACCGGCGGCTTTACCTTCAGCAACACCCTCGGCAAGAACTTCACAAAGATTGAGATGCTCGCCAATCGTCCCGGCGGATGGGATTATGCAAATCTCGGCAGTGGTTGGTCATTTCCTTGGATTTCTGATTGGGATAGCCCCGTTACCATTACGTGGACGGGCAATGCCTCGACGGTTGACCTGCTGAAAGAAGCTTCTAATTTCAATGGTGAGTACGTGAAAAGCATCGTGTTCTACTTTGAGGGTGACAGTGAAGAAGCGACTACGGCTGTAACCGGCGTAACGCTCAATAAGAGCGCGGCAGAGATGACCGTTGGTGGCGCGACTCTGACACTCATACCAACCGTCCTTCCCAGCAATGCTACAAACAAGGACGTGATGTGGACTTCAAGCAATAGCAACGTTGCTACCGTTAATAACGGCGTTGTAACAGCCGTAGGCCCGGGAACAGCTAATATTACCGTCTCCACTGTCGACGGCAATAAGTCCGCTACTTGCGTTGTTACCGTATCGAACCCCGCTCCGACTTATACCGTAGCGCTGAAAGCAGGCACAGCCAATGCCGATAAAGTAACGCTGAGCGCAACTTCTGCTGTAGAAGGCGCAACCGTTACCGTTACTCCGAATGAGGAATACGAGATCACGGATTTCTCGGCTTACTATGTGGTTGTAGAAGATCAGTTGGGTAGTATATATGAAATCGACGCAACGCTCGATCCCGGGACAGGTGCATATAGCTTCACGATGCCTGCCTATGCCGTAACCATCGAGGCTACGATTGCTTTAAAGCCGGTTCCGGAGGGAGACATTTTCGCAAACTTCACGGCAACGGCCGGTTCAGGCGGATTTGCCAATGAAGGTCATGCCAATCTGGTAGATAACAAGTTTATTAGCTCGAATTGGACAAAATGGTGTGCCAACGATGGTCATAAGAGCGTTCCGACGGGCGAGTCCGGTGATGCTTGCTGGTGGATAGATTTCGAGGCAGATGCAGCCCTTAATTTAACCGGTTACATTCTGACTACCGGTAATGACACTGGCAGTGAGCACGGACGAAACCCGAAAAACTGGCTCCTCAATGCCGGTGACGCATGGACCACGATCGCTACTGTGACCAATGATGTCACTATGAAAAATCAAAGTTTCAAAGACTACAAGTTCTTTGTGGATCAATCGGGTCCGTACCAATATTTCCGCTTTGAAGTGTTTGCAAATCAGGGCGCTGGTGTAATGCAACTTTGCGAGTTACGCCTTATCGGTACCGAAGCTTCCGAACCCGCTCCGGCAACTCCGGATTGGGTTCGTGATGGCGATACCTGGGATGATGCCACCAAGACCCTGACGGTTAATAGCAATACAGGCGATAATGCTTATGCTAGCAAAACTGATATTAAGCACCTTATTGTCAGTGACGCGGTTACCGAACTTGGTTGGGGCACTTTCTTCTTTGACTCTCTGATGACCACTGTGGAATTGGGAAATAACCTCGAAATAATTGGAATAAGTGCTTTCAATGAATGTAGAAGTTTGAGCACTATAACGGTTCCAGCCAGCGTCACAAATATTAAAGTGCGAGCTTTCCGTAATTGTACGAGTTTGACTACTTTTACTTGCGAGGCGGTGACTCCTCCTACTATTGGTAACGCTATATTCGAAAATGATAACAATCTCACGGCGATTTACGTGCCGGCTGCATCGGTAGAGGCCTACAAAACAGCTTGGTCTGATTATGCTTCTCTCATTGAGGCTATAGGCGGCGAACCCGCTCCGACTCCGACTTATACCGTAGCGCTGGAAGACGGCACAGTCAATGCCGATAAAGTAACACTGAGTGCAACTTCTGCTGTAGAAGGCGCAACCATTACCGTTACTCCGGATGAGGAATACGAGATCACGGCGTTCTCGGCTTACTATGTGGTTGTAGAAGATCAGTTGGGTAGTATTTATGAAATCGACGCAACGCTCGATCCCGGGACAGGTGCATATAGCTTCACGATGCCGGCAGCTAATGTAACCATCGAGGCTACAATTGCCGAGAAGGCAGCTCCCGCTCCGGCAACCACCGTAACGTGGAACAGCAGCAACATCAGTAACCTTGTTGTTAGTGGCAGTTCCTATTCGCAGGAGGGCGTCACGCTGGGTGCTAATGCCAGCAATAATTATGCCTATTGGCTCGATTACGGAGATGAAAGCCAGAATGGCATCTATTTCTATGTGAACGCAACCGGCGGCCATACCTTCAGCAACTCCCTCGGCAAGAACTTCACAAAGATTGAGATGACGCTCAACGGCTCTACTGGTTGGTATGTGGCATATCTCGGCAGTGGATGGAACATTGATGGCATGAAAGCCATCTGGACAGGCAATGCCTCGACGGTTGACCTGCTGACAGAAACTTCTTCATTCGGCGGTGCTGCGGGAGTGAAAAGCATCGTATTCTACTTTGAGGGTGACAGTGAAGAGCCCGGCGGCGGTTCGACACCGACGACTTGGACAGCGCTCAAAGTGGGGGATGTGATCAAAGTAGGTGATAAGATAGAGGTACCTGCAGAAGGTGACGGATCTTGGGGCATCAATGGTAACGTCCTTAGAAACGCTTGGGGTCCGTACACACTGATTCTTGCCGATATTTATCAGGCAAGTGAATTTGATGATCCTGTGGTAACCGAAACAGAAGATGGAGCCTTTTACGTATTCAAGGCTGAGAACAGTGATTTCTATCCATTATCCAATCTCGGTAAAGGTACAGGATTAGTGGTTACAACGACTTCGGACGGTCTCGTAGTAACGGCTGCTGAGAATAAAGACTTTACGGTTGCCGTTCACGAAAATGGTAGTGATCCGACCGCGGTTGAGAATGTACAAACGAACGAAGTACAGACTACCAAGATTCTCCGCAACGGTCAGCTCTATATCATGTACAAAGGAACAATGTACAATGTACAGGGAGCGAGAGTGAAATAAATCATAGCCGGAAGGCTAATTGTATCGCAAGAGGCGGTTCACGCACATCGTGAGCCGTCTCTTTTTTTGTGCATCTATATGGCGGAGAGAGCACCGCCTTTTTTGTTTGTTTTTATTAAGCGGGCTGAAAATTCCAGATATGATAGACCGCTTCGCTATCCAAGATGCCCTAGGAAACTAGGAATAGAACACAAACATCAAAAAACAAGCGTTTAGTAAACGCCTTTTAATATGTCTGCAATCCCACTCTCTACATATCTATACAGACACCCAAGCGTGGGACTGCCATGCAAAGAAGTTGTTGCAACTCCTTTGCGGCTGCAAAAGTACGAAAAAAATTTTGATATTGACAAATTTTAGATAGGGAATTGTTTGAAAAAGTGATTTTTGAAATGGAAATACAAAAAACTCGCAGTTGGTGGCTGCGAGTTTTGGGAAAACCCGGGGTCTTTACCGACACTACGTTCGGGAGAGGACTTTCCGGGACAGGATTATTGCCAAATGGTTTCTTTGTCCCAATCTTTAGGGAAGCCCATAGCACTTATATCTGCATCTGGGAACTCTACCAAGAGTGCTTTCAGTCGATCAGGGAAAGTGGTGTTCGGATTAACCTTTAACAGCAGATATTGGATGATGCACAAGACATAGTACAATCGGTCTCCACGTACTGGAGTAGATATGAAATTCCCATTGACCTTACGCGGAAATAATGGACGAATACGGAGCGTTTTATTCCATAGACGGCTATGGTGCGCGCATATATTTCGCACGTACACAATACTATGCAGCCATGACTCAAACACACTATCGCTCACTCCATAGTAATTTGCAATCCTCCGTTTCGTGAGACTCGGTTTGAGCAACTTATAAAGCATTGAAAGCGTGCCAAAAGAAGTGACTTCCATCGTCATCCATGCCGGTGGAAATGCATCATCATACTTGCGTTTGAAAAGCATGATTTGGTCGTCGTCCGTTCTGTCCAACTCTGATTGCAGACTGGCAACGAGTCCCGCGTGCTTGGTCGTACTGACAAAATTGGCAGCATCAGCAAACCAATAGATATCCACCTCATCCGAAAGCGTATAAGCCATTTGTGTACGGATAGAGACCTCTATCTTTTCCAGTTCTCCTGCAATCAACTTGCGTAAGCGGCTATCAAACTTATACAACGTATAAGCTTGCTCAAAGGTTGCATCGTTCTTGAAAGTATGCAGCACTTTGTCGCTCATCAACGGCATTAGGTAACTCTTCAATCGGAAATAACTAATCTGTTGCAATGTATGCAACGCTTTGGACTCATCCGCGAACGAAAGTCCATTGCCTTTGAGCAGCGCTATCTGCTGCTTAAAGGATAGTGGTTTGTCGGTATAATTAGCCATATTTACAAAAAAAGACTTACCCTAAGCGCGCTGATCTTGCGGGAAGCGGGGTAAGTTTGTTGGTGCAAAAGTACTGCTTTTTTCTGACATGTGCAAATATTTGAAGCAGAAAATGCAGAAAAAATGTAAAATTTAATAAAAATTAACAAAAAATGGCAATTATGAACGAAAAACAAATGAGTATCGAACAAGTGCGTGCGATGATTGAGAATATGCACGCGAGTTTAGAGGAGTTGGAAAAACTTCTGACGGAGAGTATCTGGAAAGAAGATACGAAATGGCAGTTTCCATCGAGTCATTTACCATTTTGTCATTTGTCATTTTATCATTTATTTAGACATTTCGTCATTTGGTTTGCAAAAGTACTGCTTTTTTTGCAATTATGCAATAGTTTGCAGCAGATTTTTGCTCTTTAAATGCATTATTTTACAAAAACGAGCACATCAAAATGCATTATTTTACAATTCCGTGAGCTTTTAAACGCATTATTTTACGCATATATCATTGCAAAATCAAAACATTATTTGCTTATCTCGTGGCAATCGTGCCCTCGTGGCTAAGACGAATTATTGTATCTTTGTGCTGATTTTTGAAAAAAATGAAGTTCGGTTGTAAGATTTGGGCGGGAAAATCGTATTACATATAGAAAGCCTTTACAAATAGTGGCAAATGGCACATGATTTGAGGGCAAAATAATACAATAACAAAACTAAAATCAATAAAAACCGTACAAGACGCACAAGTAGTCCTAAGTTTCTATGACGCACGAGCAGTTTACGCAAATATATTTACCGTTTAGCGGAAAGATGTATGCACTTGCATACAACTTGCTCCGTAACCGTGACGAGGCGCGTGACTGCGTGCAAGATGTGTACGCGGAACTATGGAACAAGCGTGACACCATAGAGCCGGACAAACCACCACTTCCGTTTGTTTTAACGATGGTGCGGAACAACTGCCTTGACCGTCTCAAGTCCCGAAGCACACAAGCAGATGACGAAACCCTTGAGACGCTTTTAGACCACAACACCGAAAATCAGATTGAAGCGGCAAGTGACCTCAACGCAGTAATACAACTGATTGACAAACTGCCAAGCGACCAACAAATTATTTTACGGTTACGCACCATTGACGGACTGGAGATCGAACAGATACAAGAACTGACCCATTTCAGTCGCGAAAACATTTACACCTTGCTATCGAGAGCAAGAAAAACATTAAAAGAACTGACTGCAAAACTATGACATACGATATGAAAAACGTCGTTGAAAAGAGATAAGAACATAGAACAAATCAAATCGTTACTCGCTCGTTTCTACGAGGGGCAAACGACACCGGAAGAAGAAAGGCTGCTGGCTGATTTCTTTACCCACAAGGGGTACGATCACTCCGTGGACTTCCGTCGTGAGGATGTGCCGGAAGATTTGCAGCAAGACAAGCAACTCTTCCTATTGCTTGCACAGACATCCGACCAAGAGATGCCGCAAGACATAGCCGAGGAAATCACCGCTTTTGTGGAAAACATCGTTCGAGTGGAACGAGATAAGAACACCACTTATCCCGGAAGACAAACAGCGCAAAGGTGTGATCTTCCGTTTGAAAACACCTCCGAAGATGTGGTATCGCGTAGCGGCAACGGTGGCTATTCTTTTCGCAATAGGTGGCGGCATGTTCATGCATCAGCAGCGGACAATAGCAACAGACCCTTTCCGCGATACGTGTAGCACACCGGAAGAAGCTGCAGCAGAACTGCACAAAGCCAATGCGATGATTACCAAGGCATCGCAGCAATGCTTAGCCCCTACTCGCAATGCTTTTGAGCAGGTAGAAGACACAAAAGAAATAATCAATAAACATATAACATTCTAAAAACATATAGTTATGAAAAAGATTATTATTGCAATCTGTATCCTTGCATGTGCAATGTCTACGCAAGCACAGAACAAGATATTTACCAAGTATGCTTCAATGGATAGCATCAGTTTTGTCTGCATCAACAAAGCCATGTTCAATCTTGGCTCATCTTTCATAAAAACAGCGACAGGAGATGATTCCTTAGGGAAGTTGAGTAATATAGACAAACTCCTTATCATCAGCGCGGACAGCAAACAGGGCAAGAAACAGATAGACAAAGACATCAGTACGCTTTCTAATAGCGATGAATATGAAATCCTTATGACTAGTCATTCCGAGGAAGGGGATAATGTGTTCATCTTTTCCAACAAGCGCAAGCCGCACGAACTGATCATCGGCTCTGTCGGAAAACTGGATAGTTCGATGATTGTCATCGTCGGCAATTTCACAAAAGAAGAAGTCGCCAAGCTGATGCAATAGGTTATCACTCTTTTCCATAAAGAAGGCTTTGTAGCGACCGTTCTACGGCTATCAAAGTATTTTCGCATAAAGTTTCTCCATACATAGTATGTAGAACGGTTGCTCTATGCCCTTTACCCAATAAAAAAACAGACAAACAATGAAACACACTATACTTTTCGCGGCGATGCTCTGTGTAGCAATGACCGCAACGGCGAACAATGCCAAAATATCCGGTCGTATCAAAGATGCAAACGACAAGTCAGCCATCATCGGCGCAACCGTCTTGCTGATGCAGGACACGGTGCAGATAGCCGGAACCACCACCGACAACAACGGCAAATTCACCATTGATGCCGGAAATGGTGATTACATCTTGGAACTTTCTTATATTGGTTATGAAACAATCCGCATGGCTCTTACTGTGAACGGCGATACCCACATCGGCGACATCCTCATGCAAGAAGGAGCAACGGAACTGGGTGAGGTGGTTGTTGAAAGCCAAGCCATTATTCAGAAAGTGGACAGACAGATCTTGCTGCCGTCCAAAGAGCAGACACAGGCTTCGTCGGATGGCGTTTCTCTGTTACAGAACCTGCAAATTCCGCGCATCGTGATTAGCCCGATTGACAACTCCGTCAAAACTCTTTCTGACGAGAGTGTACAGTTACGCATCAACGGTGTAGAGGCAAGCACGGCAGATGTCAAAGCCATCAACCCGAGAGATATTATCCGCGTGGAGTACCATGACCAACCGGGTGTGCGCTACAACGGTGCAGCTGCTGTGGTGGATTATATCGTCAAACACCGCGATACGGGCGGTTCGCTCATGCTTGCAGGAACAAACGGCAAGCAGTCGCCACTTATGCGCCGTACGATATTTATTGGACGCGTACCAACAATGAGACCTACCATTTTTCGACAGGCAAGATAGAGAACAACGAAGTAGGCGAACCGACGCGTTACAAGACTTATCCGGTTAATGTGTCACTGAATTACAACTGGACGAACGGGGATAAGAATATGCTGAACATCCGTTTGCGAGACAATATGGCATATACGCCTTACGGGCCATCTGACCGCGACAGCCGTTTGTTTCAGCCGACGGATTCATTTGAGATACACGATCACGACAAAAGCAGCAGTCAGTCGCCCTCATTAGACATTTACTATCAGCATAACCTGCCGCACAAGCAACACTTGTATTTTGAC
>ONPG01000044.1 GCA_900319645.1 uncultured Bacteroidales bacterium | reverse complement strand
CCATATCTTTGCACAAAAATTAGCAAAGGTATGGCTTTAACTTTACAAACTGTGGTCGATGGCGAGAATTTCTATTCTTGTAACTTTCCGGAAATCTCCGCTACATCCGATCAATCGTATATCTCTTTCAACCTCCTTGTGGACGGCACTACCGCACTTTCCACACGCTATTATACGGTTGGAGGCAAAATAACCGTGCGCAATCTGGCTTCCTGCATTGAACAGGCAATGGAGCAAAACTATAAAGTTTATTCTGCCGTTCAAATCTTACTTACGGCAGGAAGTCAAACATCTTCAGCAATGTGTCATGTGCTATTATGCAAATCTAAGTGCCTTACAAACCCGGTTGCAGATTTTATCGCCAATTCGTTCCTAACCACCAACACCCACCGCTTGATCACGATGCATGGGCAGGATGTGCTATCTTTCTACATCGCCGGAAGCGGGAACTACGCAGTAGCTTCATTCAAATTCAATTGTATTGCCCGGAAGCCTGACGGCTCTATCGGGCAGTATGAGTATGTCTCGGGAAGGCGCTTTGGCTACGGCGTTACCAGCGTTGCTATCTCCGCCACCGAACAGCAGGCCGTGTGCCAAAGTCAATTTGGAGCGGGCACACAGTTGCTTTCTTTTACCTTGACCTTCAACAACCGCGTCTGCCATTTCTACCTCGTGCCGTGTCCGGACGCGAAGATATTCCGATTTAAGAACATCTTCGGCTGCGAGGAGGCAGTTGCTTTTCCCGCCACCACTATCGCCCATCTTGAAACCGATTACTCGGAGGCGATGGTCGGCGGGAAATTGTTGCATTATGACGTCAAGCACGCTCGTAGTTACGAGGTGCAGACCGCTTCACTCCTTGCCCACCACATGACGTGGTTGGAGCAGTTCCTTACATCCTCTGATATCCATCTCAAGATGCCTGGCGGAATGTACGCAAGCGTACTGATTAAAGAATATGAGTTCGCCCACACCGATGCCCCGGGCGAAGAAAACACGCTCAACTTCACGTGGATCTTCAGCGACCAACGCGAAACCCCGCACCGCTACACCTACAATGTGGGTATTTTTACCGAACAATTTAATGATATCTTCGCATAATGCTCAAAGAAATTGAAGCGCAGGAAGAGCGCGAAAAATATATCAAGGCTTGGAACGAAACCATGCTCCGCATCTGGCAAGAACGCATTACCTTGCTCGATGTTATCGACACAGGCAATCTACTTGCATCGCCGGTGGCTTTGCCCGTGAGAGCCGACGGACGCTTTGTCGAGGTCACTCTTTCACAAGAGTTCCTGGAGTACGGTCTTTGGCAGGATTACGGAGTCGGACGCGAAACGCCACGCGGGAACTCCGGCGATTTGGGACACGCCAAAGTCCGCAAGCGCCGTCCTTGGTTCTCCAAGCGCTACTACGCCTCTGTGCTTAACCTGCGCGATTTCTTCGGCGAAAACCTTGGGCGCGAATTTCAAGGCATCATGGCCGATACCTTCGAGCGCCTTAACAAGTTATACTAAAACCTTATATACTATGACACAATCGCAAATCCAAGTCTTAATCAACACCCTGCGGGATCAAACCGCAGCCAACTCAATCACGCCTCTCATGCTGGCGAACATCCTCACGGCTCTGAACGAGAATAGTACCCCCGCCGAAACCCCGGCAGGCTTGCTATCCGGAGGAATGAACTGGTTCTTTGGACACCTCTGCCAAGCCAACACCACCGCCGGAATGGAGTGCCCGCTCACTACAGATGATAACGAGTGCTCGATGAATACAGGCAACATTGTGGATATTACCACCAACGACACCGATGAGCCGCTTTTGAGAGCCGTCAAACACTGCTTCGTGGAAGTCTCGGGCTTCATCACGCTCAAAGTGAACGACAGTTATACGGCTGACCGTATCATCGAAATCTACAAGTTCGATACCGAAGGCGAGCGCACCGAACTTTCTTTCAATGCCGTTCACTTCACGGGAAACACGCAGATCTTCTCCGTGCCCATCAACTACAAAACTGTGATGATGGCAGGTGAAACGCTGCACCTCACGCACTTCTCCTCCAGCGGCTCATCTATCATCTCCTACAACTCCATGATTTACATCACCGCAACCCCTGTTTAAATCAATGATAAAATGAAAAATCTTAAAGCCTTAACTCCCCAAGCGTGGGTCGCAATAGCCCTCGCTTTCGTGGCAGCCGCCACTTTCATTGCCGGCATTATCATCCCACCTCCGGGGGAGGTTCATCCCTCTATCATCCAAGGTGTCGGATTGATGATCATTCTCGTCGCAATCTTCTTTGCATGGGATGCCGTCATCCGTGGGCTCAATACCAAGATTGAGCACGGAAAAACCAAAATCACAGTTTCACAAAAACCTAATCCTGAATCAGAATGAGAAAAATTTTGGAAATCATCGTTCATTGTACGGCTACCTTCGCCGATCAGCGCGTCACTGTAGCCGACATCACACGCTGGCACAAGCAGCGTGGTTGGAAAACCATCGGCTATCACTATGTGGTAGATCAAGAGGGAAATGTATTTCCCGGACGCCCCTTAGAGCAGGCTGGAGCGCATTGCCTCGACCACAACAAAAACTCTATCGGAGTTGTTTATTGTGGCGGTCTGAATGCCGAAGGTCAGCCTGCTGACACCCGCACCGATGCGCAAAAAGCCGCGTTGCTTGGGCTGCTCACAGACCTCAAGCAGCGCTTCCCGGAGGCTGTTATCCACGGCCACCGTGATTTTGCGTCGAAAGCGTGCCCATGTTTTGATGCCACCTCTGAATACGCTGCCTTATGAGAACTATCTGCAGAATCATGATGCTTGTCGGTGTGGTACTGCTTTCCGCTTGCCACACGACCCGACACACGGTGTCGGAGGTAGGTGTGAAGCAAGACGAGCAGTCCTCACACCAGGAACAGACTACCACCCAAAGGCTGGATAGCCTGTTCTCAAAGCTATCCGTCTCTGCGGATAGTATAACCATTGATCTGTATGATAGTGCGCCCCAAGCTTTGCCGCAGGCTGTCTCGCTTGCGGCAAACCCAAACGCACAGGCTCAACCGGTGACGGCCAAGCCTGCGCGCAAAGGGCGCATTACCATACATCAGCCGCGTATCAACAAAGAGGAAAGGAGTGGCTCGAATGTGCTTCAACAGACCAACGTGGCCGACAGCACCCGGAGCAATTCCCAAACCCACACATCCACTAATGACTCTAAAGAGGTCATTGGTGGCGCTGAACCACCGAACCTAACGGCTGTGTTCATTGTG
>ONPG01000047.1 GCA_900319645.1 uncultured Bacteroidales bacterium | reverse complement strand
TGGTCTTTGAGGACTGGGCAATTACGCGAATTGCGGTCCGATTAAACATAATGTTAGTGCTTTTTACACGAAAAAGCGTGCAAAGGTACAACTTTTTTTGCATATATGCAAATCTGAGCGCATAAATATCAAAAAAGTGTACTTTTTGTAGCCTAAAATGGGGAATTGGCGAAATAATTCGTCCGTATAAGCTTATCGGAAATCTGGCGGCGCAGGTTTCCTTCCGACGCCGATGCAGTGTAGTCTTCCAGCAGATTATGTCCTGTTCCTTTCCAGAAATACTCACTTTGCCCGATGGCATGCAGCGTAGTGGTGAATATATCCACCTGCAATCCTTGCTGAAGGGTGCGTGAAACCACTTTCGGGCCTGCAAGGATAAACGGACAGCCGGCATAATTGACGCCAAAAGGCAGATGGGCGCGTATTCCATATTCGCGTATCTCATCGTTGATCCAGGCATGAAAGATACGATGGTCACCGGTAATGACAATCGTGGCATTTTGCATCACGCTTGCGGTGTCTGCCCAACTCAAGAGACGTCCTAACTGCCGATCGGTAAAATGCGCCGTTTGCAGGTAATGCTGAAAGAGGACCGGCATTGTATCGGAGACAGCGACCGCATCAGGATGGATATCAAACGGCATATGACCGGAAATAGTGATACCCATCACGCAACAGGGGGAAGGCGTTGCACTGAAATAATCCATGATCTTGTCCATGACAATGCTATCGTTCCATTCAAACATATTATCGGTTTCAGGTTCAATCAGATGGCGGTATCCGTAGGCGGCAGATATCGTACGTTGGTTCCACACATTCTTGCATGGATTCACCACGGCACTATTCGGATAGAAATGCGCCAAGTTAGGATAGGTATTATGACCATAATCTACGCACGCTACGCCTTCCATAACCGGATAGAGACCCGTATTGACGATGAGTTGTCCGTCGCCGGACATGCCATATTGAATCTGGGTCTCCACATCTCTGACATACAGCACATCATGGGATGCTATATAGTTCTTCAGCGCACCGCATATCGGTTGCCCCTCTGCATCGTAGGAGTCTAATAACCAGGACTCAAAACTCTCCAACAGCACAATAAGCAGGTTTCCCGGCACCGGTTCTTGGGGCACAACAGGACCGATCAGTCGGTTCAATTCCTGCTGTTCCTCTTCCGTCCATGGGTCGTCGGAGCGAAGGAGATACGAATGGACCACATCGCGGACGACGAAAAGGGGATAAGAAAGAATAGAGTGGTAATGGATATATTTGGCCGTCTGGCGTTCGCTCTCCCATACGGGAGCAGAAAGAACTTCGGGTAAATCGCATGGATTAAGCCATTCCGTGGTAAAGGGTACATCTCCTAACTCGGGACGCTCCAGCTCATACCGACTATGCGCACCCGAGATGCTGAGTATCGCGCCTAACAGCAGCACGCTGATACTCTCCCACCAACGGAAGCGTTTGACCGGCCATAAGAAGCAGAGCAGAGCCGGCAACGAGAGGGCGGGAAACAGCAGGAGCGAAAGCGTACAATACGGGAGGATGCTGCTCCAGAAACCCTCCATATTGCCAATTAATGAGAACTGGTACCACGTAATAAACAGCCGGTACGAACGATAGAAAAGAAGATTGGCAATCATCCAGCAATCGGTCAGCCCCAGTAGGATAAATAGCGGATAACGACGGGGCGTAAACGTGACCAAGAGCGCCAATATAGCAGCGGCAGCACCTGTAACCAGGAAATCCGCCGTCAACCATTCGATATGTTCGGGTTGCGCAACAAGTACGTCAAAGACGTAACTCTTGGTCATCAGCAGCGCTACCACCAATAACCATCGTCCCCATGCACCTATATACGCTCGCGTATTATTCATAATTAACCGTATAAACAAAATGAATACGTTCGTCTATCGTAAAAATACTATCTGCCATCGTACAAGAGATATCTCCACCGTAGATCGCAAAGCAATCACCGAACCGATCAGATGGATCCGCACAATCATAGCGATTATATGTATAATTGCTGATCTGCGAGGCCGACACAGAGGGAGAACGACTCATGAGTACATGAAAACCCGACTCCTGCAACGCAAAATAATCCGCTTCGGTAAAGCATTCTACCCAAACGCGCTTTTTGTACTTACTGAAATAGCGTTCAATAATCTCCGGATCGGATATCTTATCCGTCACCAACGACAGCTGTGGATTATCGGACAGGATAGAATCCATCTTTGCAAAATCGATGGGTGTAAAGCGGTCATACACAAGATGGGACATAAACTGCTCGTGTGTCGGCGTGTAGGTCCACTGCCAGTTCCAATCATGCCAAGCTACCAATTGGCCATCTGCGGTAATACTTAGGTCCAATTCAATATATTTAATATTGTGCGCCAATGCCTCACGTACGGCTTCCAGACTATTGGAGTAACGCCATCCCTGAATCGTACCACCGGCATGGGCGATATAGTGCTGACCTTCTATCTCATGATAGTTCTCTTCCGAACGGCAACCGGGCAATAGTACCGCCAAGATGATAACGATGAAGATGTCAAATAAGTGTCGCATAGATACATGATTTTTCTAGCTGCAAAGATACAACAATTTTTGCATATAAGCAAAACTTTTGTACTTTTTGTAATAAAAAAAGCCCAAAACTTGCGTTTTGGACTTCTTTTTCTCTTTCGGTATTTCGATATCTCGATATATCGATCTTCCGATTAAGCTTCAGCGTTCTCGCCATTAGCCTCAGCCTCTGCGGCTGCTGCTTCCTGTGCTGCTTCCTGA
>ONPG01000020.1 GCA_900319645.1 uncultured Bacteroidales bacterium | reverse complement strand
CGCACTTATGACCGCTAATGGATTGCAGTTCACTGTCACCGGACTGAATAGTGGCACCAACTATGGTTATAGCGTGACGACTAAGGATGCCAACGATCAGCCTATTGCATCGTATTCCGGAGAGTTCACCACTACCGGCGAAGTGCCCACAAGCGTGGATCAAGTACCAAGTGACCAAGTACAATGTACAAAAGTTCTCCGTGACGGTCAAATCTTCATCCTCCGCGGCGACAAGGTATATAATGCCCAAGGTGCGCTGGTAAAGTGACCAAGTAACTAAGTACCAAGTACAAAGAAACAAAGGATGGAAGTGTCAATAGTGGCACTTCTTTCTTTATTTTGCAGGAAAATAATGAAAATATGGCAAAAAGTTTCAAAAATGCTTGCGTATATCAACAAAAAGCTGTATCTTTGCAGCGAATTTGAAACAAACAGATGAATTTATTGCCTCTCTTACATCAAAAACTCCTATTCTCCACGGAAGATATAGTGAAGGAAGCCGGAAATCCGCGCAGCGTGGCTACTATGCTTTGGCGTTACCAGCGTCAGGGATATATTTCCCAAGTGAGGCGGGGACTATATTGCGTTAATAATATGGCGACACAGCAACCCGAAGCTAATAAGTTCCAGATTGCCTCTGCTATTACACCCACCTCATTTGTGGCTTACCATGCGGCAATGGAATATCATGGTTTAGCGCATCAGATGTATTACGACATTGTAGTCGGCAGCAAACAAACATTTAGGGCATTTGAGTTTGACAATTATCACTATATGCCGCATTTTTCTACTATTCCCCATGGCATTGAGACACCTTTAGCGGATACACACATTCGCGTAACTAACATTGAGCGTACTATAATTGACTGCATTGACCGTATTGACCTGTGTGGCGGTATAGAGGAATTGGTTAATTGTCTGCGAAGCGTGCAGTACGTAAGGGAAGAGGAGTTACAAATCATCTTGCAAGCTTATCATAAAACTGCCCTATATAAGAAAGTCGGTTTTCTGTGCGAACAACTACAACTGCCTGTTTCTCACTATTTTATTGCCGGTTGTCGGAAATACGCCAAAGATAGTGTTCTGTTCTTGACACCGGATGGTACAAGTGACACATTCCACGCCACATGGCGTTTATATGCCCCGCAAAAGTTGTTAACTATCAATAATCAAAACGCAGATGAACTCGTATAACAAGAATGACCTTGCGCAGTTGGCGGAAGTGATATGCCATGTAAAGAATATGATTTAGAGCCTATTCGTCAAATCACTTTTGCGCAAATTCGGGCATCATTATTGCCAATGCTCAAAAAAGGAGACTCGTTTGATTTTGAGATAGCGAAAGCCGAGGTTTTGCTTTTCCTACAAACCTTGCTGCAACTTACCGACAGCGAGAAGATGTTTATTGAGGCTTTCAACGCAAAGCGATACCAACCGGAATTGCTATTTGAAGATGAAACGATTCTATCGAATATACTCCATCATCCAATGGCATACTGGAAAATACGTTAACTATATCGCCCCCCTCTCTTTCTTTACCAAAAGATCAAATAAAGGGTAAAAGAACAGTTAAAATACAAAGTAACTAAGTACCAAGTACAAAAGAAAGCATCCGGGCGGCTCAATGAGTCCGCCCGGGTGTTATGATTGTAAGCTCTATTTCACGGCAAAAGCGCTACAAATCATTGAATTACGTAAATAATTCTTTTAAGTCTGATTTCAAGAAAGTCTCAATAGGAATGCCTTCTTCGCCCACCAGAACAGATCGATGAGGATGGAATTTCTCTTGGAAAGAATGCAGACCGGAAGTGTCTTTCTCGTGATTACTTTTCACTTCTATCGCCACGACCTTTGTATCTTTTACTAATACAAAATCTACTTCTTCTCCTCCATCGCGCCAATAATAAACATTAAACCGTCCGGTATAAGCGCAATTCATGATATGTGCTCCGACTGCGGATTCAAAGAGCCTTCCCCATAATTTATGATCCGCCCTTGCCGCTTCAAAATCATGCTCACAATAGAGACTCATCAATGCATTGTTATAGACCTGATACTTTGGAATAGAGTTACGTCGGCGTGCTTTATCAACGGCATACTTGCTAAGCCCACAAACCATACCGCTCTGGTTGAGAAGATCTAAATAATGAGCGAGTGTAGTGGTGTTTCCTGCGTCTTGCAATTGCCCGATCATCTTGGTCAGTGACACTTCTTGTCCGGAATAAGCGCTACTTAACTCAAAAGTCTGACGTAACAACGCCGGTTTGGCGATAGGCGTATCCATCAAAATGTCGTTGTTTATCGTCGCGTCCACAATGGAACTACTGATATACTCCTGCCATCTATCCAAGTCATGACGCAAATCAGCAGCTCCCGGATAAGCGCCGAAATAGATATATTCGTCGATGGTCATCCCAAAACCTTCTTGCATTTCTGCAAGAGACCAGTTAGGCATTTTAATGGTCTCAAAACGTCCTTTAAGGCTTTCGCTTAGTCCTTTTTCCAAACGTACGCGAGACGAACCTAACAGCACTACTTTGATGGGCACATCATTGAAGGAATCGGCGTCCCACTCTTTCTTTACGACTTCACCCCAGTTCTGCAATTTTTGTACCTCATCAATAACAAGCAGTAGCTCGGGCAGTTTGTCCATTAGAAGTTTATTACGCGCCGTAGCCCAGCAATCGCTGATCCAAGCTGAACGAGTTGCCGGCACATTATCTGCAGAGAAATGCACCCAAGGCATCGAAAGGTTCTTTAGTACTTGTTTGATAAGCGTAGATTTACCGACCTGGCGAGGTCCTTCGATGATTTGAATGAACTTTCTTGGTTCATTTAAACGCTTCGTAATCGTTTCAAAATAAGTACGTTGCATCATACTTCAAATTTTTACTCAATACACTTAGTATTTTTACTCAATGGAATGAGTTATTTTGTTTTCCGGCGCAAAGGTACTACTTTTTTGCGACATATGCAAATAATTCCGAACTTTTTAATATTTTATGGCCATATCTTCATCCTTTGCAGAGAGGAGGTCAAGTGAAACCGAGTTTCACATTGGAGATTTGAGGATTTCTTATCTCGCATAGCTCGAACGATTATTCTTAGCCCTGAGGGGCACGATTTTTACGCAAGCGAATTTTCAAATTTGTGATTTAATAACCCGGGCGGCTCAATGAGTCCGCCCGGAGGTTATCGAAATAACTACCCATATTTGAGTATTTAATCCGTAAAAATGCATTAAATACTCATATTTTGATACTTAAATTTGCATATATCAGCTATTTTTTGTACCTTTGCAGCATTTGCATAATTCAAAAAAAAGCAGTACCTTTGCACCATGATTCAGAAATTAGAGCAATTCAGAGAACTGATAGAGAAACACAGAACGCACGGAATAGCGGTACTCGCTATTTTTATTGTTGTGATGCTGATAGCCGTCTGCTGCGTCAAATGCTCGGGCGGGAGCGATGATTGGACCGAACCGGAGATGGTGGAAGACCACATGGTCAAGTACCCCGGCAGGACGTTTGACTACAAAGCCAAGTTCAATGACCAGCAGGCGCGCCAGTACGCCGTGGCGTCGCAGATAGGTCTGCCCCGTCCGCCCAAAGACCGAGCGGATGCAGCCAGTATGAAAAAGAACCTGCGGCTCGTACATTCCACCGAGAACTATATCGTCGATAGCCTGACCCATTCGGTGCCCTATCTGATACCGGCTGCGGCTCGCGAACTGGATGCTATCGGAGCCGAATGGGCGGACATCCTGCAGCGCAACGGCTTGCCGCACTATCGTTTCCGCGTCACCTCTATCCTCCGCACACAGGAAGACATCCGTGCGCTCCAGCGCAGCGGAAACATCAACTCCGTCACCCAGTCCTGCCACTGCTTCGGCACGACCTTCGACCTCGCCTACATGCATTATGACAAGGTAACGCGCACGCGCGATTACGTGCACGAGGACAACCTCAAACTGGTGCTCGGACAAGTGCTGCTCAACCACCAGCGGGCGGGTAAGATCTATGTGAAATACGAATGGAAGCAGAGTTGCTTCCATATTACGGTAAGGGAATAAGGAATTGATTATTGCTGATTGATTATTGATTATTTGCTTGTGCCTTTGTCCTTTTTCTCGCAGACGGCCATCAGTTCGCAGGCAGAGCAATCCTCGTCCTCCGGATCGTCACACGCAGCTTCTTCGGAGGCTGCGTGCTTTTCTTTATCTTGCTTTTCTCCCTCCTTTGCGGGCTGAGCCGGAGAGGTGGTTCCTCTCTTCGCCTTGATCCGCTCATTGATCTCAATCAGCGTGAGTATCACGAGCGCCATCACAGCAAAGGCTATCAATGCTTTCATAATTGTCCATTATCAATTATCAATCGTCTCGTCTTCCACCGCGTCTTCCTCAATAACGAGGTTGTCGATGATGAAGTTCTGGCGCTCGTTGGTGTTCTTGCCCATATAGAAAGCCAATAACTCGTTCACGCTGTCCTCTTTGCGCAGTTTGACCTGATCCAGACGGATGTCGCCGCCTATAAATCCCTTGAACTCATCGGGTGAGATCTCTCCCAGACCTTTGAATCGGGTTATCTCGGGGTTCTTGATGGCCTCTATTGCCGCCAGGCGCTCCTCCTCGCTGTAGCAATACCGTATCTGTGTCTTGTCCTTGACGCGGAAAAGCGGCGTCTGGAGAATATAGACGTGCCCTTTCTTGACCAGATCCGGGAAGAACTGCAGGAAGAACGTCAGCATCAGCAGCCGGATGTGCATTCCGTCCACATCGGCATCGGTGGCGATAATCACTTTGTTGTATCTAAGGTCATCCAGTCCGTCCTCTATGTTGAGCGCCGATTGCAGGCAGTTGAACTCTTCGTTTTCATACACTACGGATTTGCTGAGGCCGTACGAGTTAAGCGGTTTGCCTCGTAATGAGAACACCGCCTGGGTGCGCACGTCACGGCTCTTGGTGATAGAGCCCGAAGCCGACAGACCCTCGGTGATGAAGATACAACTCTCCAGACGCAGATCGTCGTCCGCATCCTTGGCGGATTTGACGGGCTTGGGGTCGTTGAGGTGGATCTGGCAATCTCGCAACTTGGGGTTGTTCACCAGGTTCTTCTTCGCCCGCTCGCGGGCAGCCTTGGTTACTCCGGCAATGGCTTTGCGCTCTTTCTCGCTGTCCTGGATCTTTTGCAGCATCACCTCGGTGATCTCCGGGTGCTTGTGCAGGTAGTTATCCAACTGCTGCTTGACAAAATCGTTGACGAACTTATTGACCGACACGCCGCCCGTCGGACTCATGTCTTTGGATCCGAGTTTGACCTTGGTCTGGCTCTCGAACACCGGTTCCTCCACATTGATGGCAATAGCGCCTACCACGCCGTTGCGGATGTCCGCCAAGTCCTGGTTCTTGTTGAAAAACTCCTTGATAGTACGTCCTATCGCTTCGCGGTAAGCCGTCTGGTGGGTGCCGCCCTGAATGGTGTGCTGACCGTTGACGAACGAGAAATACTCATCGCTGTTCTGGTCGGTATGGGTGAGGGCTATCTCGATATCCTCGCCCTGCAGGTGAATAATCGGGTAGAGCGGTTCTACGGTCATGTTCTCCGTCAGCAGGTCCAGCAGACCGTTCTTGCTGTTGTACTTACGACCGTTATAGACCAGCGTGAGACCGGTGTTGAGATAGGCGTAGTTGCGCAGCAGTTCCTCTATCGTCTCGTCGCGGAACTTGTAGTTCTCAAACAGCCCCTTGCTGTTGTCCGGCACAAACTCGATGATCGTACCCCTGCGCTCAGCACCGTTGTAGTCCTGAATACCCGTGTCGGAGGTCAGTTTGCCTTGCGCGAACTCCGCTTTACGCGTCTTGCCTTCGCGGAACGACTGCACGGAGAAATACGACGAGAGGGCGTTCACGGCTTTCGTACCCACACCGTTCAGACCCACCGATTTCTTGAAGGCTTTGCTGTCGTACTTACCGCCGGTGTTGAGCATCGAGACGACGTCCACCAGCTTGCCCAAAGGTATGCCGCGTCCGTAGTCGCGTACGCGTACACGACCGTCCTGAACCGTCACTTCGATCACTTTGCCTTCGCCCATGCGGAACTCGTCAATCGAGTTGTCGATCGACTCCTTGATGAGCACATAGATACCGTCGTCCGAGTGACTGCCGTCACCCAGTTTGCCGATATACATACCCGGACGCCGCCGGATGTGCTCCATGTCATCGAGGTGGATAATGTTCTCGTCGCCGTACGAAACGACATTCATGTTCAGTTCTTCTTGCTCTGCCATAAAGATACCTTGTTGAGGGGCTTGGATTGATCACTTATACGAAATTTGCTGCAAAGTTACAAAAAATTTGCGAATATGCCAAATTTTCAAATTTCAATTTTCAAATTTCAATTATTTTTTGTACCTTTGCGGCGAAAATGAACAAACCGATACTTGTTTTTGATTTGGGCGGCGTGCTGATGAATCACAACACACCGGCTTACCTGGCTGCTATGGAGCAGCTGCTTGGTCGTGAACTGATGCGCCAACTCGGCATCGGTTCCCCGGGCAACCCAAGCGACTTTTCGCTTTTGGCTCAATATGAGCGAGGAGAGGTGGAAAGTGCCGATTTCATCGGGAAAATATGCGCCATGGCGCACCAGCGGATCCGTCCGTTAGCCGTCGTGCATGCATGGAACCTACTCCACGGAGGTATTCCTTCGTCAAGACTCGATTATCTGCGTCTTCTGCGCGCGCAGGGCTATCGGCTTTATCTGTTGTCCAACAATAATGACCTCAGATGGAAGCACACCTGCAGCGAGTATCCGGAGCTGCCGCATTTGTTCGACCGCTGCTTCCTCTCGCACGAGATGCATTGTACCAAACCGGGCAAAGAGATTTACCTCCGTGCAGACGCGGAGATCCGAATGAACACCGCTCTTGAACACGCCCCCTCTCAAGGCTCATTCAGCTCCGGTCTTTCAACTTTCAACTCTCAATCTTCAATTATTTTTGTCGATGATATCGAGGAAAATCGCCA
The DNA here is from genome assembly GCA_900319645.1 of uncultured Bacteroidales bacterium. Taxonomy (GTDB): domain Bacteria; phylum Bacteroidota; class Bacteroidia; order Bacteroidales; family Paludibacteraceae; genus Colicola. Next base: position 73,282 of record ONPG01000020.1, on the reverse strand, counting down.
ATCCGCCACCCAATTCGTCGGCTGGCAAACCTGCGCCTCTATGGACGACTTGCAGCATCTGTTGCAACCCTCATCGCCCATTTAGTATCTCCAAGTACTAATAAATTCAAGTTTCCCGGTTGTATTATTGATAAATCGAAAATGCGGCGGTTCGGCTCTTGATGAGCCTTTATCTAATCGCCCAAAGCCGTTTGATGAGCAAGTTCTTATCTCGCTACGCTCGAGCGATTGCTTCCTCACCCGTCTTTGTCTGCTTATCCATCGTCCGGCTTGATGGCCGTACTACCGCCTTTCAAAAATGCGCTTCGCTTACAAAATGACAAAAATCCATGCGGATCAATTCCTTTGTCCATCGTCCTTTGTCCATCGTCCAATGTCCTCTGCATCAAAGAATATCGGAGAAAATACGTCATTATTCGCCGCTCAAAAATCGAAAATAGCAATAAAAATCGCCGTTCGGGCGTTGATTTTCGGGCAAAACTCTTGCATATTTCAAAAAAATGTTGTACCTTTGCAACTGATTCTGCGCATTTTACTTTTGAGATTTGAACATTTTGTGTGCAAGATTTGAGCATTCAAAATTCTCAACTTAAAATTAAGATTCGTAATCGGCTGCAAAATGACCTATATGCCTCCTTTTGTTTGTTGTATTTATCTCTCTTAAAATGGCGAATGTGTAGAAACAAAAAAACGGTAACCCGTTTTATTGGATTACCGTTTTTTGTTTTCTAGGTGTTGTGTATCAACTATGCAATCGTGCGCGTGAGCTCAAAACGCAAGCCAAGCGCGTCAATGATGCGCATAAAACTGGAGATAGTTGGATCAATCAGTCCATTCTCAATGCGAGAGATATAGCTCTTGCTTGTTCCTGTGCGTTTGGCAAGTTCCGCCTGCGTAATATGCTCTTCTTTACGCGCTTCTTGTAATAGCAACCCCATATAGTAGGTTCGTGCACGATTATCAAATTCCTCACGTTCCGGGGTGCCCACAGCTCCGTGTTTACGGGCTAACACAGCACTATAACTGGTTAAATTGGGATTTGCTTGCATAATATTCCTCCTTTAGTTTTATTGCTTTTTCTAATTCTTTTTGAGGCGTTTTTTGACTCTTTTTTTGGAAACCATTGAATAAAACAACTATGTTTCCATCATCAAAGATAAAGAACACACGATAGATATTACTTTCATATTCTGCGCGTAACTCATATACATCTTCGCGTAAGAATTTGACGAATTTCTTGCTCACTTTGTCTTGTGATTCCAATAGTGTCAACGCATACTCTATCTTATCCACTACCTTTTCTGACAAATGATTTATGAAATCGTAAAAATAATTCTTGTAGACAAAAATTTCGCGTCTCATAACAATATTTCTAAAATCCGGTGCAAAGATACAAAAAGTTTCACAATCATGCAACTTTTTGCCTGTTTTTTTTAAATTTTTTATGAAAAACAATGTATTTATGTCAGAATCCAACCCTCTGTGTCAAAGATATTTTTGCTCCTATGGATAAAAATTAGGATTTGTAACAGGCTGCAAAATTGCATTTTTTTTACAAATCCTACAATATGCAGATTATTGGCTGGTTACCAATCAGGGCACTCAACCGAGTGCCCTGATCTCTTTTCATATCATGTGTTTCATGGTGGAAGTAGAATTATTGTTGTATTTGTTCATTAATGATTTTGCTGATTTTGGGTGAAATCTGTTTATACGCATCGCGCGCAGCTTGCTCGAAATTGTGAGTATGACCACCCTTCATACTGATGGCATCTTCATAGATTCGCTGACTGGTAGCATTCTTGTCTATGGCGATATTGGCATCTACATATGCGAAATACGAACTTACGCTCCCGAAATCACTCTTATTGTACTCACGCGCCTTAGCAAAGACTGTTATAATCCAGTCCGCCTCTGCGGCAGAACGCACAAAAGTACATCCCATTGGACTCAATGCGCCTTGTATCTCACTTTTCAATGTGGGATAATTGCTGCCAAACAAATCTGCCTTGCAGTCCAAATAGATGTTTATTCCGTTTTTGAGGGAAGCAGACATGCGTATAAATCGTTGCGCCAATTGTTTGGTTTCGGCTAATTGCAGGCTTTCTGCATCGCTCGTAGGATCAGCGACAATGAGTATATGCTGCGCCTGTTCTACTTGTTGAAACAATGGAATAGCATTATTTATCGCATTGCGCGCTTCCATTTTCTGGCCTTGCGCTATTTGTTGATCCGCATTGTCCAAGATGGTCTCAATGCGTGTAAGACCCGCTGTAATCTGTTTAACCATTTGGCGAGAGAGTGTGGATTTTTTGATGTACGCAAATCCGATGACTTCATTACTATTGGGATTTTTCCATGCTTCAACTTGCAGCCCCGGGATATCCAGATCCACTTTGGTCTTTGTTTTACTATCAAAGGTTTCTCTGATAGACTCCGACCATTCGTCAATGGATTCGACACTCTCGCTATGCGTATTGCTTTCTGTTTCATTCTGGACATGAATACGGATAGTGCTCAACGCCTCAACCCGAGCCGCTGTTTTCACACGCTCCATGGCAGCGCCAACTGCCTCGCCACTCCGTACTTCTCCATAGGCAATGCCGGTAAAATACGAGTTCTTCGTGTAGTTTGTTGCCCGTGAAGCATCATCTACCCAATTGGGTTTCTGTGCCACCGCTGTCAGCGAGAGGGCTGAGAGCAAAAGGATTAATAGTTTTTGCATACTCTAATAAATCTGTACTTTTTGAACTATCTTTAATTATCTAACTTCTCTTATCAAGATAGCATTTGCATACTCGCTTTGAACAGAAGATCCAGATTCCCCTCGATAATGAGTCCATCGGAAATCATATAATTTATCTGTTCCATCTATATATTGATAATCTTTAAGTTTAATATCCATCCGCGTTTCCCTAACTATGTAAAAAATGTCATTATCAAAACATGTCACCCATAAATCTTGCCCTGATTTACATATTGGAAGAGTGATGTTTAAGTAATGCAAGTATTCAGATGCTATTTCTGAGATTTGTTCGCGATACAGGATAAAACAACCTATTTCCCAATCAGTGAACCCGCATACTGCATATCTTTTTTTTGCTTTTACTGCCGCTTTTACATCCCGACCTTTTAGATTTGTCAATAAGTTTAAACAAATCATATATTTTTTGTTATCTTTGGTTATAATCACATACCCCTTTCTTAAAAATTCTCTCAATTCTGCTTTCTTTTCCTCAACTTTCCTTTGTTGTTCTCTTTCTTCCGCTTCTATTCTTGCCCTTTCCTCTGTTTCTGCTTTCAAACGAGCTTCCTCAATAGCTCTAAGTCTTGCTTTTTCTGCTTCTTCTTTCAATCGTGCTTCCTCTGCTTGTTCGGCAAGTGTTCCCTTGGAAAGTTCAGCTGCAATTTCTTGTGCTACTTGTACAACATCCCTTGAGTTGCCAAGTTTTCTTCCCTCTATCTTGTAACTATTTACCACTTCACCCGTCTTCACATCCACCATTCTGGTAGTAATAAAATAATCGCCTGCCCATGAGGTCGATTTGGCTATGCACACATATTGCACACCGAATTGTTGTCCCCAACGCGTAAGGTCATCATCAGCTACTGCACCTGATTGTTGATATCCTTGCTCATCTTTCAATTTCTTCAAAAAACTATTGGTACGTTCTATCGCCACATAGCGACCACTTCTTGCAAAACCTGATACCAATTGATCACCAAGAACAATATCCACATCGCGGTTGCCTGTCTTGGAAACATATACTGCTACCTTCTTGGCGTCATCCTGTTTAGAAGAACGCATTGCCTTGAAGAAACTCTCTGAAAGAGTATTGAGTGCACCAATAAGTTCTGAACTGTTCTGTATAGAACCATTGGAACTACAAGACGCTATCACTTCTGCGGTCTCGGTATCTATGATGCGAGCAGTAATATATTTTTCTGTATTCCACACATCTAATACAGAAACGACGCAGACATACTGGACGTTAAATTGCCGTCCCAAAGCAGCAATCTGCTCGTCATCCACTTCGCCGGAACGTTCGTATGCATGTTCTTTGGATAGTTCTGCTAAGAAACTGGCTGTTCGCTCCACGGTAGTATACTCATTACCACGCGCAAAGTCATCCACTAAACGGTTAGACACAATTTCATTAACAGGGTCATCGCCTGTCATGTAAACAGCGATTTTCGGTTTCTGTTGCGCTACTGCCGTCAGCGAGAGGGCTGAAAGCAAAATGATTAATAGTTTTTTCATTTTTCTATTGTTTTCTTTAATAGTGTTTGTACTATTTGTTGAAATAATTCTTCTCTCACCCTTGCGCGATTATATAGATGTGTATAATGAGGGTACAAACTAATATGCTTATTGTTAGCCGAAGTAATTAACGATTCTAATATTTGATAGGATTCCGTAATAGTCGCCCCATAGTAGTCAATAATGATCTCATCTGCTACTTCTGATTCATAAATGACACCAAGATATTCTAATTTAGAACAAAAATGAAGGATTTTCTCATAAGACTTGCGTAATTCTTCTTTTTCTTGGGGTTTTATCTTAATATGCTTCTGCCCTCTCTTATAACATAAATTTTTTATATCATTAAGACTAATATCTTCTTTCCCTAGAAGTCTTTTAATTTTTTCAATATCTCTATTGTAATCATTGGAAAATATATAAACACGACTTTCGTAGAATTTTTGCGAATCTATAATTCCACCTATTGTTCTTGTGAAAATATCAACATCTATTTGCCTATTCAAATCATTGCTTTGCCGATATATACCCCAATAGGCAATTATTAAGGCTATTCCAGAAAATAATGCACTAACTGCAGTGATTATAATATCAGGACCATTTCCTTTTCCTGATAGTACACACCATAAGATTGAAGATATTAGACCTAACAACCACAATCCTGCCACTATACCTATAAGCGTATGTTGCTTAATTTTGTTTCTCATCACCAATCATTATCGCAATAATTATTGCAGTCACAGTCACCTGCATCACAGTCACAATTACAATCGCAAGAATCACATCCAAAGCAGTTGTTGACGCTATTCTCTTGCAAATTCAAATTGCTAAAATCAAATGCAATGATTTTCGTTAAATCTATTTTCATTTTTATTATAGTTGTTTATTCTTCATAATAATCACAGGTGTCACATCCTCCTGAATCACACACATCGCAATCGCACTCATCACAATGATCAGAATCACAGTCACAGTCACAAACCGGCTCATCACAAGGCGATGCAAAGCAATTACTACTGCCACTCTCTTGATAGTTTATGTTGCTGAAATCATAAGCTACCATTTCTTTTGAATCTGTTTTCATAAGCATCAGTTATTTGATTATTTTTATGATTTTCTTGTTTATCAGAAATGTTATTGCGTCATTGATGTATTTGTCCTCTGGCAACACATCAAACTTACAGCACAACTCTCCAAAAGTAGTTATTGGCAGTTCCTGTAAACTAACCTCATCCTCATGGCGGATTTTAATGTTATCAACGATTTGCAGTTGAGTGTCCGGCTGCAATTCTATTTCCGGTTGCTCGTTTCTCGGTGCAGGCATGGTTAATTTACCGGTACACCACATATCTTTTTTGTCCCAATCCCCACTATAAACTCTGGCACTTGTCCGGCAACCGCCGTTGCATCTATTGAGCCATGAACAATCTTTACATTCTTCAGGCACATATTTCGCAGAACGCCATTCACTCATTTGCTGCCAAATATCCCGCAAGTCTTCTTCCAACAAGTTTCCATACGAATATGGATTATGCGCACACGGGCGCACATCGCCATTACAAGAAACGGCAATGACCGTTCTTCCGGCTTGGCATTTTCTATTCAAGAAAGAGTGTTTGCCTTTCAACACATCTTCTGGGAATACACATTTAGGCAGTGCTTCTAATATATCTACCCGCATCTTCAGATTTTCCTCAATCCACAGCAAATCAGCAATCACTTTCCGCACATCTTCCACACTAAGCAATAAGTCAAGCCGCGGATATTCGACATTCAAACCCATCGGAGTTGCTGCAAAAGACTTGCAGCCTAACGCTTTCATTTTTTCGGCAGTTACTCTAATCTCAGGCAAGTTCTCTTTAGTCACTACCATATTAATAGTAAAGTGTACACCGACATCAACCAATTTCTTGATTTTGCTTTCAAATAGTTTGTAGTTATCTATGCCGACCAATTTTGCAAAAGAACTCTCCTCTCCGGACGGACAAGAGGTCAATCAGCAAGAGTAAGATTAGTATTAAGTGCAACTTTTGTGTGATTTTCTTTCAAAAGAAGAATGACTTTCTTGGTCAGTTCCTTTTTTATCAAAGGTTCACCGCCGGTTACTATAACACTGAATATCTGATTGTCAATCAATTTTTGCACACAGGCGAGCACAGTCTCGTCGCTCACTTTCCGTGAGGGACGGTTCTGTACTTCCGAATCCAAATTATAGCAATGCACACACCGATGATTACAATAATCCGTAATCTCCAATTGCGCCGTCAACGGAAGAGACAAATATTTCTTTTCTATTTGCATAATTATTGAGCATCACGGACTAGCATGAGTAAGTTGCTATCGTTATAATATTGTCTATTACCTTGAAAGGTTCCTGCAGTATGGTCTGCAGCCCAAAAATACCCACTTGTTTCAATTGAAGATAAAATTGATCTAATATTTGGATAGAATTCACTTTCTGACTGATATTGCCTAATTCCACGTATTACCATATTTACCTCTGTAGCGGTTGGCAATCGCCACTCGGAAAAACCACCGATGCGACATTCTAATGCTATCGATGATGTTTGATTCCAGGCAACTGAAGAAAATGAAATAATTGCATATAAATTAGCAATCTGAATATAACCTTGTTCTAATTGCCCTTTTAAAGTTATTTCTTTCTCTGCATATTCACGTTGTTTCGCAGCTGCTTCTGCAGCTTTCTCCTGCACCGTTTTTGCAGTCAATTCTTTAGCTATCTTATCGGTTACTGATAACAACTCTTGCATTGTTTTCCTAAACGAGACAACTCATTGTCATCAACGGCTCCTGTACGTTGGTAGTTCTGTTCCTTGCCTAACTCTGCCAAGAAACTGGCAGTGCGCTCTATGGCGATGTATTTGCCACTCTTAGCAAAAGCGGCAACCAATTGATCACCGAGTACTTTGTTAATACCTGTCTGTTGACCTGTTACATACACAGCTACTTTCTTCTGCTGCGCTACTGCTGTCAGCGAGAGGGCTGAAAGCAAAAGGATTAATAGTTTTTTCATATTGTTTGTTAATTTTAAAATTTGTGCGACCGAGGGAGGTATCAGCTCCCTCGGAGCGATGATTTTGGGAACAAAGAGTATTATTCTGCCTTATTGAACTCCTTATCAAACTCCTCGGAGAAATTCTGATAGTCAATATTCAGTTTGTTTTCTGCTTCTTTTTGCAGTTCATCATAGATAGGTTTGAGCAGATCATCTTTGCCGGCTTGAATAGTCATGTAGCATTTGAAAATCTTCTTGTTATTCTTCATGTACGTACGAGTTTTCTCGCAAGAGGTACTGAACGACAAGTTTTGATCTATTTTCTGCTTTGTCATATTTTGAAGTTTCTCCTCAAAACTCATTCCATCAGCCGAACTATCATCTGTCATTACAGAAATGGTCTCTTCATTAGCATAATGCTTAATCAGCGCTTGTACCGCAGAACTGATTTTGGCACCTAAATCACGCACGGCATTGGTCTGTGCTTTGGTTCGTGCCATTTGTTGTTGGAGGGACTCACCAATGCCACGAGCACGGATGTAGGAATCGCTTGAACCTGCTTCCATACAAGGCTCATCAAAATCTTTCTCTTGTGCTGCCAATTCTGCTGCCTGACGTTTAGCTTCGGCTTTTGCCTCGGCCTCTGCCTCACGGCGTTCAGCCTCTGTACGTAAACGTTCAGCTTTAGCTTCTGCCTCAATTTCTTCATTTTGGCGTTGCACATTCCGCAGACTATCCATCTTCATTTGGTGACGGAGTTCAGCCTCTTCGCGTTGTTGCTGTTGTTTCATTTCCCATTCTGCTTTTGCAGCGGCTTTCTTGTCTTTACGGCTTTGCGCCTGCATCGGCATGCTGATTGCTGCCATCATGGCTATTACGATAGCCAGAAACGTCATCTTTTTCATTGTTGTAAAAATTTTTAGTTGATTAATATATTAGTATTAGAATTGCAATGCCAGTCCTAAACCATTTTGCCCGGCTGTGAGATTTAGGGATAATGGAGAAATAGTAGGCGAAGCGCACTGATTATTATAGACTTTATATGCTTTGTTGCGCTTTGAGTAGCCAACTGCTAAGGTAGGAATAGAAGCAATAACCAATCCACTTCCGGTTGCCGCCAAAATACTTCCAACAACATTAAATTTAAAAGAAGATTGTGACGTGGTGCTTGAATAAGTAGTACCGTCGTATGAAGTAGTAGTGCTTTGGCTGCTTGATATGGTCGTTTGGTTTCCAGAAAGAGTTCCGTATACGATTCCGCTTACTCCGGCAGCTAAACCCACACCGAATAATGTCCAACCAGCTATTATATGTTTTTTCCCTCTACGATATTGGCTGAAAGCCTCGGCACAATTATTCTTTAAGAAGTTCTCATACTCCTTTCTACTCATGGTATTACTTAAGTATAAGTATTCATTGCTGTTAAGTCTGGTGATATAATACTTTGCTCTTTCTTCCTCTTCTGCCTTCTTGCGTTCCTGTTCCAGCCTTTTTTGTTCCCGTACTGCGTACATGGCATCCTCGCGTTCCTTGCGCGCTTTAGCTTCTGCAGCGGCACGTTCTTCGCGTATACGTTGCTCTTGTGCGCGTTGTTCTGCTTTTTTTGCTGCAGCAATTGAGTCCTCCTTATTCTTATAGGCAGAAACAAATGGATTATTCAGCGAACTAAACATCTTTTTGGCCAAATCGCGACAACCGTATTGCATGGCAGAAGAAGCGGTGCCCATTAGCATGTTTTCAGTAACTTCCACTTTTGCAGATTCTACATTCAGAATCTTTGCTGTCACAAAAAGTTTACCGGCTTCAGCCAACACACCCTCCGCTACCAGAATATAACTGGCACCAGTCATTTCTCCCAATTTCTTGATTTGTGAATCGCTCACATTACCCGAACGCTGGAAATCGTGCTCGCTGAAGATAGCATCCATATCCGTGCGGTCATATGCCTCAAACCCCTTGGTGTTTGTGACTGCCCGCGCCAAATTGCTGCGAAGCATTAACTTCTGGCTGTACGATAGTTTGCCCTCGCGGTCTACGACCTCCAGAATGGCTACTCTTTTCACCTCATCTGCGTAAACCAAAGCGGTCAGCATAAGAAGACAAAAAAGAAAGATTTTTTTCATGATTTTTTGAATATTTATTAACGCCTACTCACTTATGGCATTTCGGCTTCCTCCTTTTGTTTATTCTCCTTATTTTTCTTATTGATGCTACCATATGGCCAAGCTAGTGTCTGAATAATCTCTATTGCATTAGCATTAGTTTCAGCGCCAAATAATTTTTTAGATAGCCTTTTGCAGCCTTTCTCCATCTCTTTGGCTGATAATCCCATCATCATGTTTTCCGTTAATTCTACTTTAGCACTTTCCACGTCAAGTATTTTTGCCGTGACAAAGATATTCTTTTCGTCCATGAGCGCTGCTTCCGGAATTAATATGAGAGATACGCCTGCCATTTCTCCAATGTGTTTGATTTCTGCCTCATTAACCAATCCAGTCCGTTGAAAATCCTGTTCTGATAAAATCGCGTCAATATCAGTACGGTCATATGCTTCGTAGCCCTTAGTATCTGTAATGGATTTTGACAAACAACTACGCAAAAGTAGTTTTTGCCCATAAGATAATTTAGCCTCTTTATCAACGGTCTCAAGGACAGCAACTTTTTTGATGTCTTGCGAATAAATCTGTAAGGAGATGACAAGAATGGAGATTAGTGATAAAATTTTTTTCATTTATTTAGATTTTAGTTCTTCGCCTACTCACTTTTGGCTTTTCGGCTACCTCCGCTGATATTTATTTGATTTTATTTGCTTATAACAAGACGGACGGAACATCCTCGGCAATTAGAGTCCTCTAAAATCGTTCGTTGCCGATCCGATAGGATATAATAATACGCAAAATTAGCACCTGTGTTATCCAATGTCCATAACATAGCCGCTGAACCATATTGATGCAAGTCCTCATCACAGTCTTGATAACCATTAAACGGGAAATAGATGGAGTTCTGATTTGGTCCGGTTACCTTATAGCCTTTGCCTGTCCATTTCCATGTGCAATTATAAAGCAACTCTTCTACTTGTGCTTTATTAGGAAGCGCATCGCCAAAATAATATCGCGCCGAAGGATAGGTGTAATATCCCGGCTCATCAACTGCTTTCCAATGCGTTCCACTTGGCAACCCCAAATCGATATAGCCGACAGGAATATCATCCGCCCAAACAAACATTGCGGCAGTAAGCATTCCTAAAAATAATAAACTTCTCTTCATGATATATAAGTTGTTTGCACGCACGCATATACACCAAAAAGCGCAGACTTCGCTATTGCTCATCTATGCACAAGGGTCTTAGCACTTACCCCCAAAAGTCAAATAAACAACAATGAAACCTACGCCGATATGACAAACCGCCTGCTAAAAAACAGCAGGCAGGTATGAATAGTCATACCCGTAGGCGTCTGATTGCTTTACTTTGTTTTGACTTTTGGTTTGATGAAAAAAGTGTGCTAAGCTTTTTGTGCGTCAAATACAAAGCGTCAATAAACGCCTTTTTTAATATGTAATAATCACCCTCAAACCCTCCTGCACACGGCAGGCTCGGCGTAAGTGATTGCGCGGAATCTCTATTCCACGGTGCAAAGATACTATAAATTTTTCATTCATGCAAATTTATTTGCTTTTTTTTCAACCATCCAACGTTTTTTATCAATCGCGACACTAAAAACGGCAACCCGATATGTCGGATTGCCGTTGATGGAATAAACAGAATGCTCAGACATATATCCAACCTAATGCATATAGCGGGAGATATTGTATCTCTCCGGATTTCTGCATAGGGAATTTGCAAACCACCATTGCTTCTCCCAATGAGAGATTTGTTTTCTCCAATGCATTATCCAAAGAAGAGTGATGCCTGTAGTCATTGCCTGATTTTACCTCAATGATGCTAATCTTATTGTTTTGAACAATCAGAAAATCCAACTCTTGACGACTTTTACGATCGTAATAGTGCAGTGGATAACCTTTCTTTGTCAGTTCAGCAGCCACGTAATTTTCAGTCAAAGCCCCTTCGTTGATATCAATCTCTCCATTAAGGACCTGCCACTGAATCGGTTCCCGCCACATGGAACACAACAAACCTGTATCCAACAAAAAAACTTTGTAGAGACTCCGGTTCTCATATTGCTCAAACGGCAAGAGTAAGTCATGCGTATTGTAAGAGAAATAAGCAATACCCGCATCTGTCAGCCACTGCGCAGCATTTTCATATTTTCGAGCGGTAGCCTTTTGCTCGATATCTGCAATAATAAACCGTTTTTTCTGTTTGCTCAATTCTGAGGGGATCGCATCGAAGAACAATGTGGCTCGTGCCTTTTCCTGTCCGGCATATTTGGCTATATCATCACGGTAGCTGTCAATGATACTGCGCTGCACTTGAAGCGTTTTAGAGAAATCCACATTTTGCAAATACGTATTTACTACCTCCGGCATTCCTCCTACGATTAAGTATTCACGGTAGTATTTACTCAACTGCTCATGCATGAATTCATCGATAGGTTGACGGGCACATAATGTTTTTTTGATAGACTCAATGACACTATTTCCCACTCCCTTTGCCCATAGGAACTCTTCAAAATCCAGCGGGTACATATTCACACTATACTCAAAACCAACAGGATAGGAACTGACATCTGCATAATGCAATCCAAGAAGCGAACCGGACTCAATATAATCAAAACGCCCGTTTTCCACCAGAAACTTGATGGCTGTCCTGGCATTGGGACAGGTCTGTATCTCATCAAAAAAGATAAGGGTTTGGTGTTCTACAAATGGGCCAAACCCCATCAATGACAATTTGGAAATGATTGTTTCTGCATCCAAATTACCGTCAAATGCTTGCTTAGCCAATGGAAACTTTTCAAAATTGATTTCTACAAAGTACGTGTAATTGTTTTTGGCAAATTCACGAACTGTTGTCGTCTTACCGACTTGGCGGGCACCTTTTAATAATAGTGCCTTCTTCAAGGGGTCTTTGTGCCACTCTTCTAAATTATTGACAATCTTTCTTTTAAGCATAAGCGTTGTGACTTTTTGCATGTAATTATTGCATCATATATAAACTTTTTGCATCAAAATTCGCTGCAAAGATACAACTTTTTGCAGACATGTGCAAATTTATTTGCTTTTTTTTCAACCATCTAACGTTTTTTTATCAAACGCTACACTAAAAACGGCAACCCGATATGTCGGATTGCCGTTGATGGACTCTCGCTCGTCTCTCGGTGGTGAGTTGTTGAAGCAACTTGTTAGAGAACCGCTTGACCGGTGAGGGTGTAGATGCGCTCACCTCTATGGATGAAGATCTGCCCGTTTAAGAGGATGAGTTTACCCTCCTCTTCGTGGATAGAAGAGCCATTATCAATAGCGGTAGGGGTGCTTGATTGTTTCTCAAACACAGCGCGGAGAGTAATACCATCCTCCAGAAATCCTTCAACTACAAGCCAATGACTGAACAGGAAACCTGTATGAGCGGGCTCGGTAGGGAGTGTGAAGTTTATATATCCCACGGCGTACATGCTTTCGTCCAGACCGTCCATATAGTGTACCGGATAACCGTCGGTATTCGGCTGAGGCGTATATTGCGCCACCACGAAGTTCATGTCGTTGGTGACGGACGTATAGGTGCCTTGCCAACCGCTGAAGGTATAACCCTCTCGAGATGGATTGGCCGGTGCAGTAGCCGTTGCTTCGTAATCAATGATCCTTTCAGCCAAAATGGTTCCATCCCAATCTACGAAACAGACACGCGGATTGATGCGATATTGGGCAGTAATGGTCATTTCTTCTTTAATGACATGAAAATCCTTGTCCCACCCGATGAAAGTGTATCCTTCGCGAGAGGGATTGACCGGCGCGGTAGTAGTGCCGCCATGTGTGACACTATCGGTTTTGAGGATAGTGCCATCCCAATCCACGAAACGAACGGCATATACACCAGCTTGCGCCTTGGTATATTGTGCGATAGCAAAGGTGTTAGCCGTGATACAGCTAAGATCAGCACTCCAACCGGTGAATATGTATCCCGGTCGCGAGGGGGGAGTAGGCGGAGTAGCCTTGCCACCCGCCGGCACAGATTGAGTAGCCAGGATCGTGTTGTTCCAATCGAGGAAATAGACGGTGTAGGAAACAGCCTGTGTGCTATTCTGCGCTGCCGGTTTGTGATTAGGCACTGGGACGTAGTTCGCACGGATGGACAGACCATCTGCGAGCGGAGAACTTAATACATCATAACCGGAAACTGCGTATCCGGCATGTGCCGGAGCCAGAGGCAGATAGAGGGTCAAAGGCGAGGTACTCATTTCGGAATTATCCCATCCGTCCTGACAGGAGACAACTGTATGCATCTGTGTGCCGGCGGTATAGTCTGCCACTACAACGGTTGTCCCATATACATGTGAATAATCGCCCTGCCAGCCCATAAAGGTATATCCTTCGCGCGTAGGATTAGCCGGAGGCGTGGCTTTTCCTCCGTGTCCGGCTTCTTGTACGGAAAGCACCGTACCATCCCAATCGACAAAATAGACGGGGTATCGGTTGGCTTCATACAAAGCGGTGATATCCATGTGGGTGCGAATGGAATCAAAGGTCTTGTCCCAACCGATAAAAGTGAATCCCTCTCGGGTGGGGTTCGCAGGCGCAGTAGCGGCACCGAGATAGTCAATGCTATCGCTTTGGAGCACTGTGCCGTTCCAATCCAGGAATCGTACGCAGTAGCGGTTGATGCGGTAGAGCGCATTGACAATCAGACTCATTGTCACATTGTGGAAATCAGTGTCCCAGCCGATGAAGGTATAGCCTTCCCGTGTGGGTTTGGAGGGAGCTCGCGCGTCGCGCCCATACAAAACACTATCGGTTTTGAGCAAGGTGTTGTCCCAGTCATAGAAACGCACGGAATAGACCTCAATCACAATTTCCTCATATTGCGCCAGAACAATGGTAAACGCTGTGATATTGGAGAAATCCGACCCCCAACCGGTGAAAGTGTACCCTTCGCGCACCGGGTTGGCAGGAGCTGTAGCCGCTCCGCCCTCAATCACATTCTGTTGCGATAAAACGGAGCCGTCCCAATCGAGGAAGAACACCGGGTATTTGGTGATGACGGTGGTGTCGTACCGGGCATAATAGCAGGCATCCGCAGTGACGGGAACTACCTGCGGTTGCCATCCTTTGAAGCGATAGCTATAGTTGTCATCTTCGGGTTTGGCAGGACTGATACAGGTAGGTGTTTCTCCATATGCCCATTGGCGGCTATCAAGCACTGTGCTATCGCAGTCGTAGAAAGTGATGGTATGGCTGATTCCCTCGAAGTAGGCTTTGTAAATACCATCCCGCGTAGGAGTAATTGTCCGCGGATTAGCGGTATTGCCGTCCGACCAACGGCGGAAGGCGTAACCCGGTTTAGGCGTTGCGGTCAGTGTGATCGTATCGCCCTCGAAGATAGGCGTAGTAGGCAGGCCGCTTACGATACCCATCGTAGTGTCCGCAGAAAGAACGGTGATCAGCAGTGCTGTCTTTTCGACGAGTGGTTCGCCCGGATTGGAAGGAATAAACGGTTCGTCTTCATCCGGTATAGGTTCCGGCTCCTCAATCTTCTCATAGACTGCTACAAATTCGGCGGAAGCACTACCTACAGAATAGCGGAACGTGGGTGTTGCGGCATATTCCTCTCCGTTGAGCGTCCAATGCTTGAATGTGTAGCCGCTATTGGCAGTAGTGTTGATGGTTAACTGCGAGCCTTGTGTGTACCATCCTCCGCTGGTCACCGTGCCTGCACCGGCAGGCGTAACAGAGGTGGTAATCTGCTGTTTTGCCTCAAAAACCGCCACAAAGGTTACCGCGCTGTCGCCAACCGTATAAGCGAAGGACGAAGAGGTGGTATGTTGACGGCCATTGAGTGCCCAATAGAGAAACGCATAGTCGGTGCTTGCGGTGGTGCTAATCTGTATCTCCTTTCCCGGTGCATAAGATCCACCGCGGCTGATGGAGGCAGGTTTTACGCCGGCAGGCAAATTCGTAGTTATCGTCACGGGATAGAACACCATCGGCTCCGCCGGGCTCTCCGGTTCAAATGGCGCTTCCGGATCTTCGGGTTCCGGCTGGTTATCCGCCTGATAAACCGCTACAAACTCCAAGTCAGTCTCGCCTATGGTGTAATAGAACGAAGAGGATGTAGTGTACTGCTCGCCATTGAGCGTCCAATAGAGAAACGTGTATCCGCTGTTGGCGTTGGTGTAAATACGCGGTCTGTTGCCAGGAGAATAGGTCCCGCTACCATACACGCGCCCTGCTTCGGCAGGAGTAATACTCACCGTAACCGTGGGGTTCTTAGCCACATGGGCTACGAAAACAACCGTGCTGTCTCCTACCGTGTAGGTGCAGGACGACGAGGTGGCATATTCGCGGCCGTTGAGTGTCCAGTAGAGGAACCGATAGCCGCTTTGGACGGTGGCACTGATCGTGATAGTGCGTCCCATAGAGAACTCACCGCCTTTGGTGATAGACGATACTCCTTCCGCCGGATCCGCTGAGATAGACACCACATACTGCACCATCGGCTCCGGCGGATTGCTGGGGTTGAACTCCTCATCCGCCCATAGCGTACCTGTGCTGGAAATAACCAGCAACAGGACCAGCCAACTATGTCGTGAAAGGTTGCTCATTATTGCTCAATCATCAGTTGGCTACGCTCTCCATTGGTATTTTCTATAACATAGAGACCTTTCTCCAGTTTGAGATCGCTGCGGCGTACATTGCTTTGCAGTTTAACACCCAGAATGGTATAGACATTCACAATCTGATCGGCATTGTCAACCACATTGTCGATTGCGGTAGTGGTCTCGGTTGCCTGTTTGATGCGGCAGATCGTGAAACGTGAGGTGTTGGTGCCGGCAGAGGTGTAGAAATAGTAGTCGTCGTTAGCGAGATCCACCTCTTGGTTCAGCTCGTTATCGTAGATGACGACAGCGGTGTCCATACGCGAAGCGGAGAGGGTGTAGAATCCGTCCTCTGCTACGTCGTAGCCCAAACCGACTTGGATAGTGCCAAACGGACGCTCGTTGATGGCATAGCGGGTTGCCGCATCCTCGTACTCCATCGACCAAAGGTGAATAGCACCGTTGCCGCCGTCCATCTTGACGGCATCACGGCCTACTTCGTAGTCCATCGTAGCAGCATTGTTGAAGACGATACGGGTGTTGTCGCTGTAATCTTCCGAAGCCAGAGTTAGGTTGATCAGGCTGCGTTGTTGTGCTGCCTGGCGAACACGGCGGGCAGGCATATTGGCTTTGCTGCTCTTTTCGTCCGCCTGTTTTTTGGTCTCACGACCTTCACTTAACCAAACGATGATACCCTGGGTTGACTCCGGTTGCGTGAAGAAGCCTTCGTACGGATGGAAGTGATACTCGTCATCGCCCGGACGATATACTTTGTAATCTGTGCCGTCCCAGATATAGACAGGCGATGAGAAACCTCCGAGTAACAAAGAAGCCATATCGAACCAACTCGGGAAGGGGTTACCGATGAAGTTCCAGTTGGAGTTGACACTATTGCCGGAACTATGAGCGACTACAATCTGCTCAAAATCAGCGCAACTGATGAGCGGATTCTTGATTTTGATAACCAGTTCAGCTGTTTTGGCTCCCTGGAAGATGTAGCCTTTACCTTTCTGTAGTACATCGCCGGTGAAGTTTACCCAACCGCCTGCGCCATGTTTGGCACGTGTCTCGCCGTCGTACTCACGTATTACATATTGATAGTCGAAATGCAATTGGCTGAGGTTGACATCGAACGGGAAACAGAAATAGCTCCAGTGGTTTTTACGTGTATTGAGGCGGATTACCAGCGAGTCAATCAGCAGGTTGTCGCCGCAGGCAATGATAGAAGCTGCGTTGTTGTCATCGCCGTTGACCGTGACAGTTCCTACCTCCTGCGGATCTTCGCCATTCACGATCAAACCGGAGTTAGGATTAAGGTCGGCATCCGGTTTTCCCTCAATGGTACCATTGTCGCCTCCTAACTCATAGTCGCTGTTGATGTAGAAATAGGAGTACTCTTCATCAAAGGGCTTGAGCGATAGGAACTGCGACCATTGGGTGTTGTAGAAATAGGTGTAGTAGGATGTCACCGGCACGTAGAGGTCTGCTGAGTGCCAGCAGGAGAAGGTATTTTGGTCGATATTCACCGGCTCGACGGTATAGGTATAAACCTTGGTTACGTGGCTGCAATCGTCAAAGGCATAATCGCCTACGCTGAGCAGTGTACTTGGTACGCGTATTTCGTCCAATCCTGTGCAACCCTGGAAAGCAAAATCACCGATGGTCTGCAATGAGGTCGGGAAGGAGATAATCTCCAATCCTTTGCGGCCATAGAATGCAGCGCGGTTGATCGCTTTCAGTTTGGCGGGGAAACCAATCGCTTTCAGTTCATCTTTGTCGGTATGGCAAGAGAATGCCAGTTCCTCGATCTGCGTGAGTTCAGCCGGCAGAACAACCTCTGTCATCGCATCGCAGTTCTGGAATACACCGCGGTCAATCGTGCGCAATGCGGAGTTCTCGCCGAACTTCACGGATTTCAGGCTCTTGTTACCCACGAATGCATATTTGCCGATAGTGGCTACACTGTCCGGCATTGCTATGGAGTCAATCTGTGCGAATGCAAATGCACACGTGCCTATTTCGTTCAGTTTGCAGTTTGGTGCAAAAGAGAGTTTTTGGAGAGAAGCGGAGTTGGAATAATAGTAATAGTATGGGTACGTATCAGTTTCACTTAATCTTCTTCCTGTTAGCACATTGTCATAGAAATGATATAATTCACTACCATTATTAGTAACACTTCCTATACCGGTTGCCAATCTCTCTGCAAAAGAAGGGTATGAAGCATTATTACTTGTGAAAGAACCCAAAAATGCGCCGTTGCCGATACGTTTCGTGTTCTGCGGGATCAGGATTTCAGCAATATTGGTTCCTTGGAATGCAAGGTCTCCAATGCTGGTGAGTTGCTGCGGCAGGCGGATTTCGTTCAATGTAGGGCACTCACAGAATGCATAGTCTTGAATCTCAGTAATCGCGTCGCCTAATAACACTTCCTGCAGATTGCGGCAATACCAGAATCGTTTGGATTCAACAACGCCTAATGAGTTCGGCAGTGATACGGAACGAAGTTTGGTGTTGTATGAGTTACCGGTATAATACCTATGCGTTCTATCCGATGCTATAAACGCATAGGGCATGATTTTCGTAACACCTTCGTTGCAGACTACCTGCAAGTCGCCGTCTCCGTCGTATGGCAGAACTTTTGTACCAAGTACACCGCCATTAAATTCGGCATATTTGATATCCGGGCAGTCAATCATAGCTTGCTCGGCATATTTCAGTGTGCGCGGCAGTTTGACAGAAGTTAGATTGCGGAACGAGTGTGCCAGCAATGTGTCTGCGTGCGAGCAGATGCCGGTGTAGTATTCGTAGGGATTAGCCACGATGCTGGCTTCGGTTAGATCCAGATAACGCAGGTTGATCATCTTGTTGCGCATGATCATGAGGTCGTAACTATTGATTGTTCCGGAGATAGTCAGGTCAATCACATTCTCCAGATTGGGTTCGCCTACAGCCATGTGCAAAGCCGATTTGTCGGATAGCGCTTGCAGCTCCATCGTCAGTTTGGCTGTGATACGCGGGAAAATGCGTGATTCGTAGGCAGGCCATGCGGCTTTGTAGGTATCTGCGTTTTCTACAATCAAGAAAACATCGTTCGCAAAGACATTTTCTACGATTGATGCGGGAGTAGTGCCGGAGAAATACCACATCGGGATAATTGCGTTACCCGCTTTAATAGATGTAACGCTTGCGGGAACGGTGACAGACGACAGGTTTATACATCCGTAGAATGCATTCTCCTCGATGGTCTTAACTGTATTGGGGATGGTGTATGTAGTCGCAGATTTGCCGGCAGGGTAGATGATGAGAGATGTTTTGTCCTTGTTGAACAGCACCCCATCCACCGAACTATAGAGCGGGCTACCTGCTGCTGCATTGATAGCAGTTAGGCGGCTACAGAAAGCAAAGGCACCTTCGCCCACGCTGGTTACTGATGCGGGAATATCGATGCGCGAGAGATTACTCATTTCGCAGCAAAGGAAAGCCGGTATGTGCTCTACATTATTACCAAACGTGAATGATGTGATGGTGTTTCTATAGTTGTAGAACGGACTCAGTGTAGCCGAAGCAAAATCAATGAAGTTGGTGATGTTCCATTCTACCGAACTCAGTTTGTTGCAAGAAGAGAAAGCATCTTTGTTGAGATTGGCGATGTTCTTACCCAACGACACGGATTGCAAGTTTGAGCATGAGCCAAAAGCACTGGTCTCAATGCTGGTGACCGAATTAGGAATGATTACTGAGGATATTTCGCTGCAACCATAAAAAGCGTACTGCTTGATAGAGGTTATGTCCTCGGGTATAACTAATGCCGTGATTTCTTCACCGTTTAGATACAGATGGTGTCCATTGCAGCAGGGGTTCGCCGATTCGCTTCCAAATGCAATCTTACACCAAGCGCTTAAATCCGTTATATAAACTGAGCCTAATTTATAGCAGTCAGCAAAAGCATAACTTCCAATGCTGGTGACGCTTTTGCCGATGGTTACCGAAGATAATTTGTCGCAACTATAGAAAGCGTAACCTTCAATATTAGTCACATTATCCGGGATGACAATAGTAAGTAAATTATCGCAATCTCGAAAAGCATACCCATCAATATTTGTAAGGCTATTGGGTAACTCGATTGCACTTAAACTGGTGCAACTGTGGAAAGCGCTGTTACCGATACGTGTCACTCCCTCAGGAATATTCACAGAAAGCAGACTACCACAATTGCGGAAAGCATCGTTATTAATAACAGAAATACCTACCGGCAATTCCACCATGGTCAGGTTACTGCAATCTTGGAACGCACTACTACCGATGGATTTGACAGCATACTTTTGCCCTTGGTAAGTTACGCTGTCGGGGACTACTACTTTGCCGGAGTACTTGTTGGGATTACTGGTCACTGTAGCTTCATATGTATAGACATACTGTTGACCATCCCAATTGCTATTGGAATAAAGGGTGTAGTACAGATCGCCAATCTTGATGTTGGAATAACTGGCGGCATTCACCATACAAACGCTTGCCAGAACGGCAAACAAGAGCGTAGAAATTTTGTTCTTCATAATATATTTGTTGTTTAAATTATTTCATGGGAATATGATAGATTTTCACTATGCGGGTGCAAAGATACAACTTTTTCTCTAATTGTGCAAGAAAAAAATGTATTTTTGGGGAGAAAATGAGAAAAACAGGTGATTAAGCGGAAAGAGAGAGGGTGACCAGGTGACCAGGTGACCAGCTTTTTTTAAAAATACATACACACATACGTGCGTGGGTGAGATTTAATAAAAGAGTTGGTCAGGTGGTCACCTGGTCTATGTCATTGCCCCGGTTCTTGAGGGGGGACAGGGGGATTTTCTGATTCCAATATCCTAAATCGTACTATGACCCTGCGTAGTGGTAACGATGTGGTATCGAGATAGACAAACGATACCCTACATAAGCTCCCCACAGGGCAGGGAAACGACAGGAAGGATGAGTGGAGGGCAGGCGGAATCACTCCTCGGAGAAATGGACGAGGACGTGGCGGTAGGAGTTGAAGATCTTGGATTTGGAGACAAAGCCGAGGTATCGGCGGTGCTGATCGACGACGGGCAGGTTCCAGGCACCGGTGTCCTCGAATATCTCCATCACTTTCTCCATCGGCAGGTCATGGCGAAGGACCGCAGGCGGAGAGGTCATGAGCTGACCCACCGTGAAACGTTTGTAGAGACGGGGTTGGAACATGATATTGCGCACCTCGTCCAGCAGCAGGATACCGCGCAGGCGGCCGTCATGGTCGATGACGGGGAAGATATTGCGCTTGCTCTCGGAGATCACTTTGACCAGTTCGCCAAGGGTCATCTCGGGGAAGATAACCGTGAGGTCGGTCTCCAGGACGTTGTCCATCTTGAGGAGAGTGAGGACGTTACGGTCTTTGTTGTGGGTGAGCAGTTCGCCTTTCTGCGCCAGACGCATGGCGTAGAGCGAGTGGGGCTCGAAAAGCATGATGGTCAGATAGGAGATGACGCTGACGATCATCAGTGGCATGAAAAGGTGGTAGCCGCCCGTCAGTTCGGCGATGAGGAAGATGCCGGTGAGTGGGGCGTGCATGACGCCGGACATCAGTCCCGCCATGCCGACCAAGGCGAAGTTAGCTTCGGGCACCGAGAGACCGGACATATTCATGATACGCGCCGTGAGGAATCCGGTGACGGCTCCCATGAAGAGCGAAGGCGCGAAGATACCTCCTACACCTCCGGCTCCGTTGGTGGCAACCGAAGCGACGATCTTGAACAGGAGGATAAAACCGAAATAGGTCAGCAGGAGCCAATAGCCGTTGCGTGCCGCCCATTCGTTGTGCTCAAGCGGACTGTTCTCCAGAGCGGACATACAATCGCCGTTGATGAGTTGGCGGATGACGTCGTAGCCTTCACCGTATAGGGGCGGGAAGATGAAGATAAGCACGCTCAGCGTAGCACCTCCGATGAGCAGTTTGGCACCCATGTTGGTGACGGAATGTTTGAACCACCTCTCCAGACGGTTCATGCCCCTTGTGAAATAGAGGCTGACAAATCCGCAGACCGCACCTAAAATCAAGTACCAGGGGATACGGCTGACCGCAAAATCCTCGTAGTTGTCGAGCGGGAACATTGGGTCCATGCCGGTGAGGATATACGAGATAGCCGTGGCGGTGACCGAGGAGATCAGCAGCGGCGCTACCGAGGTCATGGTCAGGTCCATCATCAGCACCTCGAGCGTGAAGACCAGTCCGGCGATGGGGGCTTTGAAGATACCGCCAATGGCACCCGCGGCACCGCAGGCGATCATGAGCATCATGGTCTTCTGGTTGAGCCGGAAGGCTTTGGCGAGGTTAGAACCGATGGCAGCTCCGGTGAGGACAATAGGTGCCTCGGCTCCGACCGATCCACCGAAACCGATGGTCAGTCCCGAACCGATGATAGATGACCACATGTTGTGCGCCTTGATGATCGATTTGCGCTGGGAGATAGCGTAGAGGATCTTGGTGATACCGTGGCTGATGTCGTCGCGCACGACATACCTGACAAACAACGCCGCCAGCGTGATACCGATGAAGGGAGTGATGAGGTACCACCATGTATTGCCGTCGCCGATAAGCTGCTCCTCCACAACCCACTGAATGAGGTGGATAAACGATTTCAGTATCGCCGCCGCAAAAGAGGAGAACACACCCACAAAAAACGAGAGGAGCAACACCAAGTGCTTCTCGCTGAGATGTTTCTCTCTCCATTCTATGAGTTGGTCATACCACTTCATCCTCAATTGTCCATTCTCAATTGTCAATTATCAATTACCGTCACTCGTCCCAACCGATACCTTTGTATTTGTCGAGGTCCCATTCTTCCTCTACCTCGTTGAGATAGATGGTCTCCTCATTTACCATTTGGTCATCTACCATTTGGTCATTTTCGTCCTTTTCAATGACCGTGATGTCGATTGGCGCATGGGAGATCTCGATGACTTGGTTCTGCTCTTTGTTGAGCTCTACCCAAAGCGCATCTTTGAGGACATCGATACCTTCGTTTTTTACCGATGAAATCGGGAGAACTTGGATGTCCAGCTCCTTGCTCAAGCGGTCGTAATCAATAGCCGGCATCGGGTTGCCCTCTTCGTCCACCCGCGGCATGTCGGTCTTGCTGACAGCGAGGATACGTGCCTTGGTGAGCAGTTCGGGGTTGTATTGCTCCAGTTCGCGGAGAAGGATGTTATACTCCGCGATGATGTCCGGGCTGGTAGCCGGCACCATGAAGAGGAGCACCGCATTGCGCTCGATATGGCGGAGGAACCTCAGTCCGAGTCCTTTGCCTTCGCTGGCACCCTCGATGATACCGGGTATATCTGCCATACAGAACGACCGTCCGTCGCGGTAGGAGACGATACCCAATTGGGGCGTCAACGTGGTGAAGGGATAGTCGGCTATCTCGGGCTTGGCGGCAGAGACAACGCTCAATAGTGTCGATTTGCCGGCATTGGGGAAACCTACGAGACCCACATCCGCCAGCACCTTGAGTTGCATGATCACCGTACGCTCCTGTGCCGGTTCGCCCGGTTGGGCGTAACGCGGAGCCTGGTTGGTAGCCGTACGGAAATGCCAGTTGCCCAATCCGCCGCGTCCGCCTTTGAGGAGAACGACCCGTTCGTCGTGGTGCTTGACCTCGCAGATAAACTCACCGGTCTCGCCGTCATAGACGACAGTACCGCAAGGCACTTCGATAATCTTGTCCTCGCCATCTTTGCCGAACGAGCGGCTCTGTCCGCCCTTGCCACCGTCGGTAGCCATGATATGTTTCTGGTACTTGAGGTGGAGCAGGGTCCAAAGGTTCCGGTTGCCATGGAGGATTACCGACCCGCCTTTGCCGCCATCACCGCCGTCAGGTCCGCCTTTCGGCAGATATTTGGCACGATGGAGGTGCATACACCCTGCGCCGCCCTTGCCGGAGCGGCAGTAGATTTTCACGTAGTCGATAAAATTTCCAGCCATGGTAAGTCCGATTTTACAAATTATCAATTTAAAGTGCCCTATTTAGCTAACAGCCAATAGCTAATAGCCAATTTTACTTATCCAGGATTCGCTCAATCTGGAGGAAGACGTCATCCACGCAGTGGTTACCGTTGACAGCGACGTAGTTGCCGTGGTGGAGGTAGTAATGTGCGATAGGTTCGGTCTGGTTGTGATAGACGGCAATGCGGTGACGGATCGTATTGAGGTTGTCATCGGCACGACCGCTCACTTTGCCACGCTCGATGAGGCGTTGTATAAGGAGCTGTTCGTCCACCAGCAGGTCGATCATGACAGCTTCCATGCCGTATTTCTTGAGCAGTCGGGTCAGCGACTCGGCTTGCGACACGGTACGCGGATAGCCGTCGAAGATAGTACCTTTGCAGTCAGCAGGGAGGGAGGAGATATAGTTCTCGATGACGCCGTACATCATATCGTCCGGCACGAGGTTTCCCTGTGAGATGAGGGCATCAATCTGTTTGCCCAGTTCGCTGCCTTTGGCAATTTCAGCACGCAGCACATCGCCTGTAGAGAGGTGCTGCAGGCCGTATTTCTTAACAATGAGTTCGGATTGGGTGCCTTTGCCGCTTCCCGGGGCACCGCATAAAATGATGTTTAACATAAATAAATGTACGATGGGACGCAGTACCGAGTACGCCGGTCCCAATTAAAATAAACAGACGCAAAACGAGTTGCCCGTTTTGCAGAGCAACTCGTTGGTGAAATTAAATTGCCTGATTAGAGAGCAAATTTAGCACCGAGTTTAGCCTTAACAACCTGCTTAGCCGGAACGTTAACTACTGCACCGGTACGCGGATTCTTAGCCTGACGAGCCGGTTTCTGAACCGGAGTGAGAGTCAGGTAGCCAACGAGCTGTACGCCCTCACCTTTTTTTACTGCCTCAACAGCAGCCTCAAGAGCTGCGTCGAGAACCTTGGATGCCTCAGCTTTGCTAACCTGAGCCTTAGCTGCAACTGCTTCAATAAGTCCTTGCTTGTTCATAATCCTGGATTTTGAAATTATTAAAAAAGTTAGTTGATTGGAGTTTCTTCCAAAAATCGGGGCAAAGTTACAAAAATTTCTTTAATCTACAAACATTTTTTACAAAAAAAAACGCTTTTTATTGAAAAATAGTGCTTTTTGGGTATAAAAGTGCATTTTTAGTATGATTATATCAAAGAAAAGTAGTACTTTTGCACCCGTTATGAGAAATTTACCTACAGTGACGCGCTATCTGTTGATAGCCAATTTTGTAATCTATCTGCTCGCTGACATCATGCAGCGTTATGGAGTGGATTTGAATTATTTGTGCGGTTTGCATTTCGTGTCCGCGTCCACCTTCCATTGGTGGCAGCCGTTTAGCTACATGTTCCTTCACGCGAACCTGAGTCATATCATCTGCAACATGTTTGCGGTGTGGATGTTCGGTCCGATGATTGAGAACGAATGGGGCGAGCGGAGATTTCTGATTTACTACCTGGTTTGCGGTTTGGGTGCAGCGGTGGTTCAGGAGGCGGTCTGGGCGCTCATGCTGAGTGAGATGAGCGGCCATTACGGAGCTGCGGCTTTGGCGCAATACGCTGCCGCCATCAATACCATCGGTGCCTCGGGTGCCGTGTTCGGTATCCTGTTCGCTTTTGGATGGCTCTATCCGGATGTGCCCTTGTATATCCTATTTATACCTGTGCCCATACGCGCACGCGTGTTCGTTATATTTTATGCAGCATTTGAGTTGTTTGCCGGTCTGGGTTCGGTAGCTGGATTCACGGCGGACAATGTGGCGCATTTCGCCCATCTGGGTGGTATGTTGTTCGGATGGCTGCTGATTTTATGGTGGCGTAAGCACGACTGGCATGAGCCGAAGATAGTGGATTGGTTCCGCAGCCTGTTCAAAGGCAAGGACAGCCACACACGCCTTGATAGCACCGACAACGACCGTTTCGGCGGGTACCATTACCATAAAGGGGAAAGGTGATGGAAAATTGAAAATTGAAAGTTGAAAGTTGAAAGTTGAAAGTTGAAAATTGAAAATTACCAGGCTAAGGTGGCGACGACAGGCCAGTGATCCGAACCCGTTGCATCCCTGCGGATAGTACAACTGACAGGGACGATGGTTGGGGAGGAGAGAATATAGTCGATGTGTACGCCGAGAAGACCTTTCTTGCAGGTCGTACCCCATCTGCCCCAACTGGTTTCCGCCCATGCGTCATGCAGCCCGCACCGGATAGTCTGGTAGGCATAGCTGAGGGGCGTGGAATTGAAATCACCCACCACGATTACGGGATAAGGACTGGCCTTGATTTCCTTGCGCACTATACGTGCCTGTTCGCGTCTGAGCGGACGGGCACGTTTCCATTTTTCCTCCAGGTTGCGGGCAGACGATCGTACGCCTTCGTAGTTGCGCAGTGTCTCTGCCTCCTGAAAGTCCTGCCGCTCGAAACTATATGATTCCAGATGGTTGTTGAAAAGGCGGATGGTATCGCTCCCGACGACGAGGTCGCAGCGGTTGGAGAGGTTGCCGCGTGTCTCGTAGTGAATACTTTGCTTATGAATGAGCGGATACTTGCTCCACACCATCGTGCCGAACTGGTGCCATTTGTTATAGACCGAGAAATCGATATAGGAGTAGCGGTATTTGGCACCCAGAGCATTTTTCACTTCCGGCAAGGTCAGGTAGCGCGAGACCTTATAGACATCCACTTCCTGCAAACAGATCACGTCTGCGTCCTGCTCCAGAAGGAATTGCAGGACTTTGTTTTTCGAGGGTTTTTCGAAATTGCCCATGCGTGCGGTGTTCCACGTGAGGACGGTGAGACGGTGGGGTTTGTCCGCCAGTTCTTCCGCCGTAGGCGGAGTGCCGTGGCTGAGTGCCAGCCACAGCAGCAAGCCGATAGCCGCCAGCATCAGCCAGCCCACGAACCGAAAGAAGCTATGTGACGGTTTATTGCTCATTGGTCATGCGTCGTTTGGTCAATTTCCTTTCGGCACCATGGTGACCAGCGGAACAATCATCTCCTCCAGCGAGATACCGCCATGCTGGAACGTGTTGCGGTAGTACTGGGCGTAATAGTTGAACTGGTTGGGGTAGGCGAAGAAATCGCTTCCTGTGCAGAACATATAGCTGCTGCTGACGTTTGGGCAGGGCAGTCCGACGCGCTTGGGCTGGTCGATAGTCATGATGTTCTTGCTGTTGCAGTTGAGCGCTTTGCCCACTTTGTAGCGGATATTGGTGTTGGTGTTCTTGTCGGCAATGATCTGCACGGCGTTCTTGACGCGTGTGGTACCGTGGTCGGTGGTGAGGACGAGTGTGAAACCCAGTTCGGCAGCCCGGCTGAGGAGACGATGGGTCGGCGAATGGCGGAACCAGCTGAGGGTCAGACTGCGGTATGCCGCTTCGTCGTTCGCCAGTTCGCGCATCATCTTGCTCTCGGTACGCGAGTGGGAAAGCATGTCTATGAAATTGAAAACCACGATGTTAAGCGGTGTCTTGGCGCCTTTGAGTTGGGCGGTTACGCGCTCGCAGAAATCGCTCTCGTTGACTTTCCAATAGCTGAAGGTCTCACGTCGGCGGTAACGGTCGAGAAGGGTCTGCACCAGCTCTTTCTCATATTGGTTCTTGCTATCTTCGTCGCCTTCCTCCACCCACAGTTGCGGGTACATCTCCTGAATCTGCAACGGGAGCAGTCCGGAGAAAATAGCGTTGCGGGCGTATTGGGTAGCGGTGGGCAGGATAGAGAAATACTGCTCTTCCTGACGGATGGTGTAGAACTCGCTGAGGAGCGGCTGAATGGTCTTCCACTGGTCGTAGCGGAAGTTGTCGATGACGCATAGCAGCACTTTCTCGCCTTTGTCGAGCAGTGGGAAGACCGTGTGTTTCATCACATCCGGCGACATGACCACTTCGCTCTGGCTCTCGGCTTTCGGCTTGCGGTTTTCCACTATCTCCACATAGTTTTTCTGCACCCATTTGCCGAAGGCGGCATTGGCTTGTGCGCGCTGGTCTTCGAGCATGCTGCGCATAGGGGAGTTCTCGAGTTCGATGTCCCAGTGGCTGAGGGTTCGCTCCACGGCTTTCCATTCGTCGGGTGTGGCGGCGGTGTCGATCATATAGGAGATGTCGCTCCACTCCTGGCGGTAGTTGTCGCGTGCGTGTTCGCTCACGATAGCCTGCTGGTGGATATGTTTCTTGAGGCACAGCAGGATCTGGTTGGGGTTGACGGGTTTGATCAGGTAGTCGGCAATCTTCTCGCCTATCGCCTGCTCCATGATGTGCTCTTCCTCGCTCTTGGTGATCATCACTACGGGCACGTCCGGCCGAAGGCGTTTGATCTCCTGCAGCGTCTCCAGTCCTGTCAAACCCGGCATGTTCTCATCGAGAAAGACGATGTCGATAGTCTCTCCCTCTGCGTTTCTGAAACGGTCCAAAGCGTCCTGCCCATTGGTGGCGGTCACTACGTTGTACCCTTTGCTACTCAGATAGATGATATACGGTTGCAACAAATCTATTTCGTCGTCAACCCAAAGTATTTGGCTCATAATTCCTCCATTTGTTAATCAGGTTGGTCATATCTTCCGGCCATTGGCTGTCAAAAAGCATCCGTTCGCCGGTTCGCGGATGGGTGAATCCCAAGGTGCGCGCATGCAGCACTTGGCGAGGGCACAGCGCAAAGCAGTTTTCGATATATTGTTTGTATTTCTGGGTTCGCAGTCCTTTGAGGATCTCCATTCCGCCGTATTTCTCGTCGGCGAAGAGCGGGTGACCTATATGTTTCATGTGCACGCGTATCTGGTGGGTGCGTCCGGTCTCCAGCTTGCACTCGACGAGTGTGACGTAAGGGAATCGTTCGAGCACCTGCCAGTGGGTCACTGCCTCTTTGGCCTGCGGACATTCCTCGGGATCCCATACGCGGTAGATAGTCCGGTCTCTGTTGTCGCGTGCCAAGGCTCCTTCAATCGTACCGCTGTCCTCCCGGAACGTCCCCCAGACGAGGGCGTTGTAGGTGCGCTCGGTGGTGTGGTCGAAAAACTGCTTGCCGAGGTTCGCTTTGGCTTCCGGCGTCTTGGCTATCAGTAGCAGGCCGCTGGTGTCCTTGTCAATGCGGTGTACCAAACCAATCGAAGGGTCGTTGATATCGATTGGTGATTGGTGGTTGGTGATGGCTGATGACTCATGGCTGAAGTGCCAAGCCAAGGCGTGGAGCAGGGTGTGCTCGTAGTTTCCGTGACCGGGATGAACCACCAGCCCTGCTGGCTTGTTGACCACCAGCACGTCTTCGTCCTCATAGACGATATCGAGCGGGATGTTCTCCGGCGTGATGGTGAAGTCGTGTGGCTCATGGTCGAGGAGCACTTGCACTACGTCGCCCGGTTTGACTTTGTAGCTGCTGGCGACGGGTTTGCCGTTGACCCAGACGTTGCCGGCATCAGCAGCCGTTTGGATGCGGTTGCGGCTGGTGTTGGTCATGTGCTCCGCCAGGTATTTGTCAACGCGTTCTTTGCCTTGACCTTTGTCCACCTCGCATCGCCAACGCTCCCAGAGCTCGTCTTCGACGATCGTGTTTATTTCAGTTTGTTCACTGGTCATTATTGTCAGAACCAATTGTCATCTTCGTTATTCGTACCGCCTCCGGTAGCGGTTTTTTCGATATCCGTAGAGAGATACAGGGTGACGGTCTCTCCTTCGGTGAGTTGATTGCCGGCCTCGGGCACCTGGTTATAAACCAGCGAAGGGATGTCGTCCTGCGGCGGCTCGTCGTAGTGGGTGGCACCGACGGTCAGTTTGCGGTTGAGGAGCAAGCTCCGAGCGTCCTGCAGGGTCATGCCGATCACGCTGGGTACCACCACTTTGGCTGTTCCGCGTCCGAAGCCTACTACCAAACGCACCTTGGTGCCCTGCTCGATCATGGTGCCGGGAGCAATGCTCTTGCCGTCGGATTTGACATCGAGCACGAGGTCACGGAAAGCGGATGGCTCGTATTCATACACATTATCCACCTGCAGACCGATGCTACGGAGCGTGGTCTCTGCTTGACGGTAACTCATATCCTGCAGGTTGGGCATTGCTACTTTGGGTTTTCCGCTGGCGTTGACGGTCAGATAGACCATCCGTCCCGCTTTGGCATGGCTGTCTCCTTTAGGATCCTGGTCAACAATCGTGCCAAACGGTACTTTGTTGGAATAAGTACTGTCCACAATCTGCGTTTGCAGCCCCTGTGCGTGGAGTACGGAATCGGCCTCGACGCGTGTCATTCCCTTGACATCCGCTACGGTGATCTCCACTCCGTGCTGGGTGTAACTGCGCAGCCAGATAATCAGGCTGGTGAGCACGATGCACACAACGATGACGGCTGCTACCAAATTGGCTGCTACAAAAATGGCATCTTTTTTATCAAAAAAACTCTTTTTGTCCATGATTTGTAAAATTTAGTGTGCAAAATTACTATTTTTTTTGGACATATGCAAAAAAGTTAGTACTTTTGCATCCGATTTTCGCATTTAGGCGGAGATTTTATGTTTTTAAAGCTTTATTAACTGGATAGGAAGGTCCGAGCAAGCCGGGTGTAAGTCTGTTTACGCAACCCGGTGAAGCAAAAACCTATTATCCCCTAACACAAATGTTATTATGAAAAAAATGTTGTTAATCGTAGCAGTTGCATTCGCTGCAATCAGCTGCTGCTGCAACAAGAGCGAGAACAAGTGCTGCAAGCATGAGTGCTGCCAGGACAGTGTTGCTGCTTGCTGCCAGGCTGACAGCGCCAAGTGCTGTGCAGACAAAGACGCTTGCTGCAAAGATGAGAAGGCTTGCTGTGCTGACACCACCAAGTGCTGTGCAGAGAAAAAAGAGTGCTGCGACCACGCAAAGTAATCCTTTGCTGTAAGGTGCAGAACCGAAAAAAGCGACCCGAGGTCGCTTTTTTTGTGTTTGTTGGCGATGACCGATCATCAATCGCATATCAAATTGTGTCCGGTCATCTCCTTGGGTTGCTCGATGCCCATGATGTGGCAGAGCGAAGGAGCTACGTCGGCGAGGATACCGTTCTCCACCTTGGCGTTGACGTGGTCGCGGCTGATATAGACAAACGGCACCGGGTTGAGCGAGTGGGCGGTGTTGGGAGTGCCGTCCGGGTTGATGGCATTGTCGCAGTTGCCGTGGTCGGCAATGACAATGATCTCATAGCCGTTCTCGAGCGCGGTCTCGATGACTTTGTGAGAGCACTCGTCAATACACTTGACCGCTTTCTCGATGGCCGGATACACACCCGTGTGACCAATCATGTCGCCGTTGGCGAAGTTGAGGGTGATGTAGTCGAACTTCTGCGTTTGGATAGCAGCCACCAGCGCTTCCGTCACCTCGGGAGCGGACATCTCCGGCTTGAGGTCGTAGGTCGGCACTTTGGGTGACGGAATCAGGATACGCTCCTCGCCAGGATACTCGGCTTCGCGACCGCCATTGAAGAAGAAGGTAACGTGTGCGAATTTCTCGGTCTCGGCGATGCGCAACTGCTTCATTCCCAGTTTGCTGACCACTTCGCCTAAGGTGTTCTCGACGTTCTCTTTTGGGAAGAGGATATGCAGGCCGGTGAACGAACTGTCGTACGGCGTCATGCAGCAGTAATGCAGACCGGGGATGGTGTGCATGCCTTGTTCCGGCATATCCTGCTGGGTGAGGGCGATGGTGATCTCCTTGGCGCGGTCGTTGCGGTAGTTGAAGAAAATGACTACGTCGCCTTCGGCAATACGTCCGTCGCAGGTAGCGTTAACCAGCGGCTCCATGAACTCATCGGTGTCTTTGTGTTCCTCGGTGTGGCGGTCGTAGCAGCCCTGCACAGCGGCGACCATGTCGGTCTCCTGGCGTCCGACGCCGTTCACCAGTTGGTCGTACGCCACCTTGATACGTTCCCAGCGTTTGTCACGGTCCATGGCGTAGAAACGGCCGATGATAGAGGCGATATGTGCGCCGTTGGCGTCGCAGACGTTCTGGAGGTCCGCTACAAAGCCTTTGCCGCTACGCGGGTCGGTGTCACGACCGTCCATGAAGCAGTGGACGAAAGTCTTGTCCGCCACGCCGTACTCTTTGGCTATCTCCACCAGTTTGAAGAGGTGGTCGAGGCTGGAGTGTACGCCTCCGGTCGAGCACAGACCCATCAGGTGCAGTTTCTTGCCCTGAGCCTGCGCAGCCTGGTAGGCGGCAATGATCTCGGGGTTCTGCATGATCGAGTTGTCGCGGATAGAACGGTTGATTTTCACGAGGTCCTGATAAACCACACGGCCGGCACCTATATTGAGGTGTCCCACCTCGGAGTTACCCATCTGACCGTCAGGCAGACCTACGTTCTCTCCGCTGGCTTGCAGTTGCGAGTGCGGATATTTGGCGAGTAGTGCGTCCCAATGGGGCGTAGGGGTTACGCTGATGACATCGGCTTTCGATTTGTTGCCGATGCCCCAGCCGTCTAAAATCATTAATAATGCTTTACTCATATTATTTATTGTGTTATAGATTGTTTCTACGTTAGATCGAAAATGCGGCGGTTGCGGCACTTGATAGTGCCTTGGGTCTGTCATCCTATATAGGTCTTTTGAGCAAGCTCAACGCCCTGTATAGGCTGCCTAACCCTGTGCGGCATATTTTATGCCGCCCTACCGCCTTACAAAAATGCGCTTCGCTTACAAAATGACAAAAATACTCAAAAAACTTTTATTATTCCGTTGTCGTTGTAATAACGCTCTATCTGAGCTTTTGGATTGGTGCCGAAATTAACCAATAGGGCTATAGGCCATCTTGTTGCCCGCAAGTACCCGAAAGTTTGATAACGTTCTTTAGCTGTCAGGTTGTTCAATGCTTTGCATTCTATAATGATCTTCTCCGTTGTGTTCTCAACCACCAAATCCATTTTCAAATAAGCTTTCATTTCCTTTCCGCGATACACAGGGTGAAATTCCTGCTCCTTGTGAATGGTGAAATTATTGGCACTCAGTTCGGTGGTCAATGCTTCCTGATAGATATATTCGGGTAATCCTGGGCCTAATTGCTTGTGTACTTCGTGCATGCAGCCTATGATTCTGTAGCATGATTGTATCAGCTCCTGTCGTCTGGGTTCCTCTACTATCAGTATGCATTCTCTGTCGTGTGCCTGCATATGCAATTAAGTATTTTTGTCATTTTGTACGGGTGTAAGCCCGCATTTTCGATTTACATTTACCGTCTGGCGTCCTTCATCATCTGTGCAACCATGCGTTTGTCGTCGGCTTCGCGGAGCGACTGACGTTTGTCGTAGCTGTGTTTGCCTTGACAAAGGGCGATCTCCATTTTTGCCAATCCGTTCTCGTTGATGAAAAGCATCAGCGGCACGATGGTCTTGCCGGTGTCTTTGGTGGCTTTCTCCAGTTTGCGGATCTCCTTGCGTTGCAGCAGCAGTTTGCGGTCGCGTTTGGCCTCGTGGTTGGCATAGGAGCCGAAACGGTACTCGGCTATGTGCATCTGCTTGACGTACATCTCGCCGTGCTCCACCTGACACCACGAATCCACCAGCGAAGCTTTGCCCTCGCGGATGGATTTGATCTCCGTGCCGAAGAGTTGGATGCCGGCGGTATAGCGGTCAAGGATGATATACTCAAACCTTGCTCTCCGGTTCTCTATCCGTATGTTGCTCTTTTGTCTCAATGCTTTCTTCGCTTTGCGTATCGGTTGACTGTCGGCTGACCGTCGGCTGACCGTCGGAGTTAACCGCTAATTTGGTGTATTTCTTCTGTCGCTTCTCCCAGCGCTCGCGGGCGTATTGCTGCATGTCGATGACGGCATCGCTCTCGTCAATGATCTCCAGACCGAAGATCGTCTCGATGATGTCCTCCAGCGTGATGATACCTACGAAACAGCCGTACTCGTCAATCACCTGCGAGATCTGGCATTTCTGCTTGAGCATCGAGTCGAAGATAGTGCCGAGCGTCAGATCCTGGTCAAAAGCCGGAAGCGTACGTTTGATAGAGCCTACCTGCTTGCGGAAATGGTCTTCCGCCAGGTCCTCCAGCACGTCGTTGCGTAGCACGTAGCCGGTGATATACTCGGGTTGGGTGGGGTTGAAAAGGAGGATACGCGAGAAATGGTCGTACGCGTCGTTGTCGTAATACTCCTTGAGGGTCAGGTTCTCCGGCGCAATCTTGGCTACCGAGCGGGGAGTCATCACGTCGTAGGCATGAATAGTGTCCAGACGCATGAGGTTGGAAATCATCTTGTTCTCGTCCTCGTTCACCACGCCTTCCTCTTCGCCGACGTTCACCATAGCCAGCACTTCCTCACGGCTGACGGCTGCTTCGTTGTCCGGGAAGAGACGGGTGATCAGCTCCACTAACAAGACCAGCGGGTATAACACATAGATCATCAGCTGGATCAGTCGGGCGGACGGACCCATCAGGTGGCGCCAATAGGTGGTTCCGATTATCTTCGGGATGATCTCCGAGAAAACGAGAATCAGCATAGTGGTGACAGCTGACGCCACTCCAAACCATTTGTTGCCGAACACCACCATGGTCTGTGCACCTACTCCGGCGGCGCCAACGGTGTTGGCTATCGTGTTCAACGACAGAATAGCAGCCAGAGGCTTGCCGGTGTTCTCTTTGAATTTCTGCATCATCTTGGCGGGTTTGTACCCTTCTTCCGCACGCAGATTGATGTAACTGAGCGATGTGGTCATTAGGACCGATTCAAGCGTCGAGCAGATAAAACTAACGCCCATCGCCATGCCTAAATACAATAAAAGTAGTTCCATAATTATAAAAAATCGTGCAAAGATACACTTTTTTTTGGATATGTGCAAAAAAAGTAGTACTTTTGTAGCCGATTTTGAAAAATTGAAAGGTGAAAACTGAAAACTGAAAGTTAAAAATGACAAAGTTAACGGAAATACTCGCTGTAACCGGCAAGCCGGGTTTGTACAGATTGGTTAGTCGCGGCAACAACATGCTGATAGTGGAGTCGCTGGTGGATGGCAAACGTATGCCGACGTATGCGCGTGACCGGATTGTGGCGCTGAGCGACGTGTCGATGTTCACCAATGCGGACGATGTGCGTCTGTGTGACGTGCTCACTTCGGCGGGCAAAAAGGAGGGTCTCAAGCCCGTGGCTATGGATCCGAAGAAAGCCTCGAACGCCGAACTCCAGGCGTGGTTTGACGAGGTACTGCCGGATTGGGACCGTGACCGTGTTTATCCCTCCGACATCCGCAAACTCATCTCGTGGTACAACATCCTCGTCAAAGCCGGCATCACCGACTTCTCGATCGACGAGGAGGAGCCCGCAGAGGAGGAGAAGTAATCAGAACACTTGCTCTTACGAGCCATTATTGATATCATAGAATCTGTAGCGCCACGGAGTGCCCAGGAGAACTGGGATAACTCGGGAATGCAGGTAGGTGACACAGGACGCGAGATCCACTCGGTTCTCTTGACCACAGACGTTACGCCGTCCGTGGTCAATGAAGCCATTATGCTTGGATGTCAGCTGATTGTCAGCCATCATCCGCTTTTGTTCCACGGTCTCAAACAGGTCTGCGGTCAGACCCCGCAGGCGCAAGTGGTGGAGCTGGCTGTCAAGCACGATGTGGCTATCTATTCCGCCCACACTTCGCTTGATTCCGTTCCGGGAGGCATCAACACCCGTCTGGCGGATATACTGGGCGTGAGCGATTACCGGATTCTGGTGCCGTCCGGTCCGGATGCCGGGACAGGACTGGGTGTTATCGGCTCTCTGCCGGAACCGGTGGGCTACTACTCCTTTATTGAACGCGTGCGCGAGAGATTAGGCGCTACGTACGTGCGCTATACGGCGCTTCCCGATGACTGGAAAATAAGCCGCGTGGCGCTCTGCGGAGGCAGCGGAGCGGAGTTTATCGGCGAAGCGATAGCCCAAGGCGCAGACGTCTATCTCACTGCGGATTGCAAGTACCATGAGTTCCAGGACGCGGACGGACGTATCGGGCTTGTCGATATCGATCACTGGGTTTCCGAGCATCACTCGCGTGAGATCTTCCGCGATATGCTCGCTCCGCACGGCTTGGAGTGCCACATCTCCGTCGCCGACCATACACCGATTCAAATACTAAATAATTAATAACATACTAATCCCTCTTTCGAGCTAAGAGGCGCTCTCCTTTCTCGGGATGTAAAAACGCAGTTTTTGCAGACCGAAGAGCGAGAGCATCCGAGTGCCCCAATGACCGCCTGGCAGTCATTCTATGCACAAGGATAGTTCGCGCTACATGGCTAAACAAGAAAAAGAAATGACAGTCGAAGAGCGTCTGCGTGCGCTCTATCAGCTCCAGCAAGTCAATTCCAAGATTGACTCGCTCCGTACCCTCGCCGGCGAGCTGCCGCAGGAAGTAAAGGACATGGCGGACGAGGTGGAAGGTCTCAAGACCCGCCTCGCTAATATCGAGAACGACATCAAGGAGTGCGAGACACAGATCTCCGACCACCGTGTGCGTACCGAGAACGCCAACGCTTCTATCTCCCGCTACAAAGAGCAGCAGAACAACGTCCGCAACAACCGCGAGTTCGACAACCTCAACAAGGAGATCGAGTATCAGGAACTGGAGATCGAGGCTTCGCAGCGCAAGATCAAACATTACTCTGCCGAACTCGAGCAGCGTCTGCAGGACAAAGCTACTACCACCAAGACCATCGAGGAGCGTACGGTTGACCTCAACCAGAAGCGTTCCGAGTTGGATCAGATCCTGGCCGAGACCAAGGCGGAGACCGAGGCTCTCGTGCTCAAAGCCGGTGAACTGGAGAAGAAGATTGACGAGCGTCTGCTCTCTGCGTTCAAGCGTATCCGCAAGAACGCACACAACGGTCTGGCTGTGGTGAAGATTGAACGCGACTCCTGCGGCGGTTGCCACGCTAAGATTCCTGCACAGCGTCAGTTGGATATCCGTACCCGCAAGAAGATCATCGTTTGCGAGTTCTGCGGACGTATTTTGGTGGATCCGGAGATGTAAAAAAATCCCGATGAAATCGAGAGTTTTCGCAATTTAGTCCCTCTTTTCACTCTGATGGTTCGGTGAGCCGCTTGGCAACCTCCGTAACCCCTCTCTTCAAGGCCTTCCGTTTCGGGAGGTCTTTTTTGATGGATTCGGATAGGTCGTTTTGTCTTCAAGCTGATTATTTTCGCCTTTTTGTAAACTAAATATAGCAAAATCACTAATTCCGTCAATTTTTGCACATAAAATCATAAAAAATATAGTATCTTTGCACGCAATTTTGGAAAAAGAAACTATTTTATGTATTGTTTCTCTACTTCCTCTCCGCCAATCCGAAAGCCAGATAACAGGAGAATATAGACTCACAAAAAATACCATAGCAACTAATAAACGAAAATCTATGAGCCAAGAAACAAGCATACAATTATTCGGGAACGCAAAAATTCGCGTTGTGTGGGACGATGAGGCGGAGAAATATTATTTCTCGGTGGTTGATGTTATCGGCGTTTTAACCGAGCAAACCACTCCGCGTGGTGCCAGTACGTATTGGGCGGTTGTTAAAAAACGCTTAAACGAAGAAGGAGCAAATGAAATGCTTACAGGTTGTAAGCAGTTGAAAATGCCTGCTCCGGATGGTAAAATGCGTCTTACAGATGCTGCTGATTTAGTGCAGATTCTGCGTATTATTCAGTCTATACCGAGTAAAAAAGCAGAACCATTGAAACGCTGGTTAGCAGAAGTCGGGAGTCAGCGTATTCAACAAATGATAGATCCGGAGTTGACGATACAGCAGGCAGTTGAGGATTATAAGAAACAAGGATATTCAGACAAATGGATTGCAAATCGCGTTAAATCAATTGATGCCCGTAATGAGTTGACGAATGAGTGGAAGCGCTCCGGGCTACAGGAAGGACGTGATTTTGCTATCTTGACAGACTTGATAACGAAAGCATGGAGTGGAAAGACCACTAAAGAATATAAGAAATTCAAGGGATTGACAAAAGAGAACTTGCGGGATAATATGTCCACGATAGAGTTGGCGTTGAATACTTTGGCTGAGGCTTCTACAACGGAGATATCGAAGCGAAAGAATCCGAGTACGATGCAGCAAAATATGCAGATAGCCACAGAAGGAGGAAACGTAGCGAAAGCAGCACGCAATCAGTTGGAGGCAACAATTGGAGAAAGCGTTGTATCGCCGATTAAGGCGAGCGACTACATTCATCCGATAGAGGAAGGAAAGGCAGATGAACTGCCATTTGATGAGAAAAACGAGAAATAGCTTAATCAGAAACAGAGAAACAGTACTCCTATCGGTACTACAAATTGGATAGAAAAGATCTTTGACATAGTGGATTTACCGCAAAAATGCAGAAAGTTTGCACTTTTTGCACAAAAAACTTGCGTATGTCGGAAAAAAACTGTACTTTTGCAGCGAAAATCAATGCCAAATATGCCGGTACCTAGAAAGATTATATTTCACAAACAATACTTCATGGAGTTTTACACAGCTCAAACGGAAATTGTACGGCGAAAGATAAACCAAGTGCTGAAACTTGTCGAAACGCAAGAGCATATACCGCAGAAATTTTTCAGACCAATTGAAACAGCGGAAGGATTGTTTGAAATCCGAGTAGAGATGGAGAGTAATATCTACCGAATTTTCTGCTGTTTTGATAAAGGCAATCTGGTGGTTCTCTTCCATGGTTTCCAGAAAAAGAGCCAAAAGACGCCGCCTGATCAGATTGCTCGGGCAGAAAGATTAAAAGAAGAATATTTTAAGGAAAAGGAGATAAGAAGATGAATGCGCAACACAAACAACAATTGATGCAATGTACAAATTTCGAACAATTGTTAGACACGGAATATGGACAACGTGGCACCCAAAAGCGTGAGAAATTTGAGGCAGATGCCGAAGCATTTTGTATTGGCGAACTTCTGAAAGAACAGAGATTGCAAGCCGGGCTAACCCAGAAAGAATTAGCTGCACAAGTTGGTACTCGAGCAGAAACAATTTCGCGTCTTGAACGAGGGTATAGTAATGTTTCTCTCTCTTTAATCTTCCAAATCTTTGCAGGAATGGGACGAAAAGTTGCAGTAACGCTTTTGTAAGGAGAGCATAGCGATATTTTCAAGCGGTAAATCCAGTATGCGGACTTACCGCTTTTTTTGTGCGTGGCGGTCCGGAAAAAGACACAAGCTTGAGTTTGTATGAGTCAAAAAAAAGACTCATTGGTGGAACTGACACTTCCGAAAGATGCGAATATATATGCTTCTGAATACGCTCTTTATTTACCGGACAAAAAAGAGTTACAGCAAAAACTCAAAGAGTGGACAGAAGAATTTGAGTAATAAATTTCTAAACACAGAATAAACAACACAAAAATACAATGAAAAACTATTTATTTCTTAATCAGTTACTTGGGACAGTATGTAGCCCAAATCAGCTACTTTTTGCCGTACTCGTGATGAGTATCGGACAGGCGTGAGGAATGTAGAAGTTTAGTATTTAGTGTTTTTAGAGAACCTTAACGAATGATACAATAAAAACGAAATCAAAGAGAAATGAACAAATCAACCAAAATAGAAAATAAAGTCATACACATAGATGAGGATTACACATTATGGCTGGCGGAATTGAAAAGCCGTTACCGTAATGCTCAGTTAAAAGCCGCGGTGAAAGTCAACTCGGAGAAATTGGCGTTCAACTGGATGCTTGGTGCTGAATTAGTGGTGAAGAAGGCAGAAGAGCGTTGGGGTACCGGCATAGTTGAGCAATTGAGCAAGGATTTGCAAAACGAATTTCCGAGCACAGATGGATTTACGGCTCGTAACTTGTGGATGATGAAGCAATGGTATTTGTTCTATTCTAATCCCGAGCACGAGCAAAAACTGAAACAGGCTGCTTCAGTTTTTGAAAAGTATGCGCAAAATCACACATTTGCGCTGAGTCAGATAACCAGCTATGCAATGCCGGAGCAAGAACTGAAACAGGCTGTTTCACTATTTCCAAATTTGTTTGCATTCATTGGGTGGAGCCATCATATTGCCATCATCCAGAAATGCAAAAATATTGATGAGGCACTGTTTTATGTGCAAAAAACCATAGAGAATAATTGGAGCCGCGAGGGCTTGAAACGAGCAATAAGCGCTGATATATATCATAAACAAACTATTGTGGCGAACAATTTTTCGGCTACATTGGTTAAGCCGCAAGCCGGTTTACTGCAAGAGATAGTGAAAGCCAACTATGATTTCAGTTGGGCGGAAGTGGAGCATGCTTCGTACAATGAGTTGGAACTGGAAGAGGCTTTGTCCAAAAATATAACGCAGATGTTATTAGAAATGGGAAACGGGTTTGCATTTATCGGAAGGCAGAAAGAATTGGTTGTTTCCGGTAAATCGCGCAAAATAGATCTATTGTTTTATCACATCCGGGCACATTGCTATGTAGTGGTGGAACTAAAGGCACGACCGTTTGAACCGGAGTTTGTTAGTAAATTGAATTTCTATGTCAGTGCGGTAAACAATCTCATGCGCCAAGCAGAAGACAATCCTACGGTCGGGTTGCTCATCTGTAGTGATATGGATGAAACGGAAGTACGTTGGTCGTTTGAAGGGTTGCAGTCCCCATTAGGAGTAGCAACATACAGCGGAATCAAGGTGACAGAATTATTGCCGACATCTGAGCAAATCAAACAGCGTATAAAAAATCTCAAAGCGCAAAAACACAACTAAAAATAGAATAAACATAAAAACACACAATATTATGAAAAACGTTTACTTTAACTTAAATCAAATGCAGCATCCGTGTCGTCGGACGATGGTAGGTTGGACGGGGACACCGAGCGAAGACCGAGAGATGACCGTGAAGCGGAACAGGCGCACCGAAGAGTGTCCAGTGGACAGTCAAGGAGTAAGTGCGCCGCGCGAGTTCGCAGAGCAAACACAGAACTCCTCAAAGCCGAGAAGACCGAGCGAAAACCGAGAGGTCGGCGAGCCGAGAGAGTGCGGTCTGACACACGACCATCACGGGACCATCTCCTATGCACAACCCAATCACACCTCAACCCAACCATGGCGCGAGAGTGGCGCGAGAGT
Source organism: uncultured Bacteroidales bacterium (assembly GCA_900319645.1). Classification (GTDB taxonomy): domain Bacteria; phylum Bacteroidota; class Bacteroidia; order Bacteroidales; family Paludibacteraceae; genus Colicola. Next base: position 32,211 of record ONPG01000020.1, on the reverse strand, counting down.
GGCTAAATACGTTGCCATGATTTTTGCCGTGCTCATTATGTGTATTGGACAGGCGTGGGGTACTGAAACTACTGTGACATTTATATCAGAAAATAAGAATGATGCAGGAATAGCATTTGCGGCCATGACAAATGGGGATACGCAGTTGGTTGGAAGCGGTTTGGCCAAACTTATTGCAACAAATAGTGTGGCTTTGAGTACAAATGCAAACAAGTATGGCTATCGTTGTGATGGAAGTAAACTATATATAGTTTTCAAATTTGATGGAATAACAGATCTTTCTATACAACATAATGCTAATTCTACAGGGGAAAGGTATATGCGATTGTATTCTTTCACTTCTTCAAAAGCATTATCAGATATTACTGCTTCAGATTGGAGTACTAAGACTCAAAAGGCTTTTAGTTCTACAAACTCCACTACCACATGGGGAGGAGGACAAACATCAGCTGTATCAACAAATAATGATAAAACGACGTGGAACTATACAACAAAAGGTTGTTTAGTTGTGAACTGGGAAGATCTTCCGGCGGGTTATTATGTATTGGATGGTACTGGCTCCGAAGCATATATCTACAGTTTCACTGCTGATGTTGAAAGTGGCGGAGGCGCAACTTCGCACAACGTTTCTGCCGTAACGAGTACGGGAACAAATACTTACGGAACGGTAAGTGCAGCAGCAAGTTCTGTGGCAGAAGGAGGTACCACTACTATTACCGCCGTTCCGGCTTCCGGTTATCGCGTAACTAACTGGACTGTAAGTGGAACAGGTGCAAGTATTAGTCCGAGCGGCGCAAGCAATGCTAATTCTACTACTCTTACAATGGGAACAGCAGATGCTACCGTAACCGTTACTTTCGGTGCTATACCCACACACTCTGTTACTGTCACTTCTAACAATGGTTCTTATGGAACGGCAGCAGCAGGAAGTGCGACGGTGGCGGAAGGAGGAACGACTACTATTACGGCAACTCCAAATAGCGGTTATAAATTTGATCACTGGACGGTTTCGGGAACAGGAGCAACGCTATCTTCTACTTCTACTAACCCGACAACGCTGACGATGGGAACAGCAGATGCAACAGTAACAGCCTATTTCGACGAGAAAACTTGTCCAACAAGCGGAACGTTGTATTCTGCGGCAGTTAAGAGTTCGGTATCATCAAATCAATCTTTCCCTGCCAGTGCAACGACTGAGGTTAGTACTTCTACTCAGGCGGATATTACTGGAGGGCAGTTATTTGCCATCAACGGAGAAAGTAGTGCTAAAAATTTAATTACAAATAGTAGTGGCTATAAATTCTGTATGACGAATAATAGTACTAAATTTAAGCTTGTTTTAGAGTGTGAATTGCAAGCTGGTGATATTATTACTATTGATGGTGTAGGAGGAACAAAGAATGATGCTCCTATCGGTTTATGGGTATCTTCTTCTGATAGTCGTCCTGGTAGTGCTCCTGCATGTTCAGGAACATCAACCACAACAAGTCTTGTAGATGATATAGTTAACTATACTGTGACTTCAAGTGATGAGTATCATGGAAAATCTATTTTGTACATTCATCGAGCAGTCGGTTCAAGCACCTATTTCAACAACATTAGTATTTCTCGGCCTGAACCTCCAACTCCCAAGCGTATATACATGGTTTGTGGAAGTACGTGGTGCGATGCCAGCCCAAAGTTTTTTGCTTACTCATGGGGAGGCTCCGCGGCAAATAGTGTAGAGTTGTCAGAATCTTGCGCGGACGGTGTTTATTATGCAGATATTCCTGCCGATAACACAAGTGTTATATTCACTCGCCAAGCTCCCAGTTCTACAGAACTTGTTTGGACAGGTGACAAGTTCTGGAATCAATCGGAAGATATCACTATTGGCGCCAATGACATGTTCACGTGTACCGGTTGGAGCGATAATAAAGGAACTTTCTCAAGCGGCACTTATTCTGCGCCGACATTTAGTGTTACTTATAATGGCAATGGTTCGACGGGTGGCAGTGTGCCAACGGATGACAATAGTTATACCTGCGGCGACGATGCAACGGTATTGGGAGTCGGTACACTCGTGAAAGCCGGGTATAGTTTCAATGGCTGGAATACCGAAGCAAATGGTAGTGGAACACCTTATGCTGCTGGGGCGACCATCAGTGACCTTTCTGCAAACGTGACGCTGTATGCACAATGGACACAGGAGGTTCCGAGCACGGCAACCGTAAGCGGCACATGGCGTCTTTTCCCGGGACAGGATATCAGCTTGGGGTTGGAAACAACCGGTGGCACAAGTGATTTCACTTATCAATGGCAGAAAGAGATCAGTTCCGTCTGGACGGATATAGAAGGCGCAACCTCCTCGACATACACGAAGGCCGGTTGTACGACAGCGGACTGCGGCAATTACCACTGCGTGGTCAGCAAAGCAGGCGGTTCGGTAAATAGTGACGCATTTGGTGTGAAAATATACACACTCAACGGTGCGTACGATGACGGAGAGTTTAGTTCGAACGATATTACCGTTACAAGCGGGACAACCGGTGTAGCAACGGTGCATCTGGAAGCCGGACGTGTCTATAAGTTCAAAGTGACGGACAATTCTGGCACTTGGTTTGGCAATAGCGGTCGTATTCTGGAGCCTACAAGCAGTTGGGCTTTTGCTTCGGATAATAGCGAAAGCTGTATTCTCTTTACCGGTCCGGAAGGCGATTATACTTTCACCGTAGATATTGATCATGTGACTTACGGCACACCCGAGGTTGTTGTATCGGTGGCTTATCCCGAAGTAACTCACCCGGCTGAAGGCTATGCGTATTTCATGAATAAGGAGGACTGGACGAATGTAGGTTTGTATATGTGGTATGAAGGAGGTTCTTCTTATACTACTTGGGAAGCAGTACCTTGGATAACCAGAACAACCACTATCTGCAATAATACCTATTATTATACACCGCTTATTCCAAGTTGGTATAACCGGGTTATCTTCCGCCAGGTGGAAGGAAGTGGTCAATCAAATAATATAACAATTAGCAATTTGGCGACTTATTCCGGCAAATACAACGATATGGATGATGACGCTTTCCATGAGTTTGGCACTTACACCATTACGTTTGCAGGAAATGGTAATACGGGCGGCACGATGGCGGTGATCAATGGTATCTGCCCGAATAGCAACCAAGTTCTTCCGGCGAATGCGTATGAGAAAACCGATAAAACCTTCAAAGGTTGGATCGCTAATGTGGCTGTCAAAGTTGGTGACGAGACGGTGACTGCCGGAACGCTTATTGATGACGAGGCGACTATTCAGGATATCGCCGGCGATATTACGCTGACAGCCCAGTGGTGTGACCCGTTGAACGCACCGAGCGGATTACAATGTAGTAACCAAACACGTAATAGTGCAAGATTGTCGTGGGATGGACTTGGCACAAGTGAAGATTACGAAATCAAATTGGAATCCGCCGGCGGCGCAGGCACTTTCGGCTGGACAGCGTGCACCGAGAACATCTGTGATGCAACAGGTCTGACACGAAATACGGAATACACTTTCCGTGTGCGCCGTCATCGGGCAACAGGTTATTGCACCGAATATAGTGACGATATAAGTGTTAACTTCGTCACCACCGCGGCTTACGGCATCACCAACGGTAATCCGGCTAATGGTACAATCACAATTGGTGCTGCTGAGGCTCTTGAGGGAGCGACGGTAAATATCACTGCCGAAGCGGCTTCCGGCTACCAGTTCAGCGCGTGGTCGATCTACAAGACCGGTGATGCCGAAACAACGGTTACCCCAGCTGCTGCAACAGCAAGCACCTCCTTCACGATGCCTGACTACGACGTGACGGTAAGTGCTACATTTGTCGTGCAGACCTATAGTGTGAGCTATGCCGGCAACGGCAACACCGGCGGTACGGTTCCAACGGATGATACGGGTTATACTTCCGGCTCTACGGTAACGGTCGAAGCAGGTGTTCCGACCAAAACAGGTAGTACGTTTGTCGGCTGGCTCAACAGCGTAGATAACACTATCTACAAAGCCGGTCAGTCCTTCACCATTACTGCTGCTACAACGCTAACAGCAGTGTGGGAGAGCAATGGAGTGACGGTCACATTGACACATTTCCAAACATCGTCATCCTCGAAAAGCAATAATAAACCTGATGACGCAGGTTATTATTTCTATGGATATAAAGGTTCTGTTAGTGACGCTAATGCAGTAACACTTACAACTAATAATAGCAATACTAAAGGTATTAATAGTAATGTAGATTTGCAATTAAAATATAATTCGTATATGCGAATTTATTCAAACAATACTACTACAGGCGGAACCCCAACGACATTTTCTAACATCACCGCAATTTCTTTAAAAATTAAATTGCGCAAAAAATTAACAACAATTAGTATTTCTATAGGAGGAACATCTGTAACCTCTGAGATTGATTTAAGTGAAGCATCTACTTCGGAATATACACTATATTCTTTCAATAATTTGTCCAATTTAAGTGGTATAATAACTATTACAAATACAGCTCCAAGTGGTAGTGGTGATTACGATATTTATGTAGATGACATTTCTATTACGACCAAAGAAAATGTCGGCTACACGGTAACCTTCGACAAGGGCGGACAAGACGGTGCAACGGGTATGCCTGCTAATATCGTTGGTGTGCCGAGCGGCAAGAAGATTGCGACACCATTAGAGACTCCGACAGCAGATGGTTATAGTTTCAATGGCTGGGTAACCACTTCGGGTGGATCGACACCGTTTGTCTTTGCGAACACTACGATTACAGGCAATACCACTATCTACGCCAAATGGATAGAACTGCCTGCAAGTACAACACCGGTTCTACCTTCGCTGAGTGATACGGAAGAGTGCGATGCCGACGACTTCACCACATGGAATGCCACTCCGACCAATGCCAGCGCTATTAGTGCCGCAGGCGAGAGTGTTGCCTATTCGTGGAAGAACAGCAGCGATGTGGAAGTAGCTACTACGGCAACGTATCAAGCAGAAGCTGCCGGTACATATACCGTAACGGTGACTGTCAGCAAAGCCGGTCAGAAAAACACCGCCGTCACAAGTAGCGCTTTGACCGCTACGCTGAACACCGCAGCCGAGAAGACTGGTGAACCGGCTAATGTAACAGCTGCTGCCAATGAGAGTTTCACAATTAGTGGCTTGACAGTAACCAATGCCACCGGCTATCAATGGTATAGCTGCAACAGTATTGGCGGCTCTAAATCCTTGTTGTTGGACAAGACAGATGCTACATTGACTGATACAAAAGCAGAAGTGGGTGTTTACTACTACATCTGTACGATTGGCAATGCCTGCGGCGATGACATCGACTCGCGTGTAGTAACAGTGAATGTATATACTCCGATAGATCCTACACTGACCTATAGTTCCACGACCTTGTATGCAGAGCCCGTGGCTACTACTGCAACGCCGACTGTGACAGGTAACACCGGAAGCGGAAAATGTTCTTATTCTTCTAGCAACACGGAAGTGGTAACGGTTGATGCAGAGACTGGTTTGGTAACGGCAGTGGCTGTCGGTACGGCGACCATTACCGTTACTATCGCCGCCAGTGGTGGCTATGCCGCAGGTAGTGCTGCTTGTGATGTGAACGTAGCAGGTTGCAGCTATTCGGAGATTGCTGGGGTTACTTTGACAGGAGCAACGACCGCTGATGAAACAAATGCTACCTTAATAGCAAATAATTTGCAAGCATCAAGTCCTGGATATAAATTAAATGGAAATGGCGCTAAATTCGGTATGCAAATAACCGGTTCGTTCCAAGTAGGCGATGTTATCAATATAAAGGGAACAATGGATTCTAGTCCTACAGAGACTACCTTTGCGGTATATTCCAGCGAAACTGCTTCGGCTGCAAACTTGATATATTCAACAACCTTGGCAGCTTCTGCAACTATAGATGTGGATATTGAGGTGACAAGTGACAATATTACAGCATTGAATACCTCTAAGAAAGTCGTTGTGGTACGTATTAAAGATAATCCATCAGAAGGACAATTTAATCAAAATCCGCACATGGAAGGAATGTATCTCAAACGTGCAAGTTGTACTGGAAATATTGCCGAGTTTACCGGTGGCGGAGAGGATTCCAACTGGAACGATGGTGCTAACTGGGCAGGAGGCAAGACGCCGACAAACAAAGACCGCGTAGTGATTACCAATAACATGACTGTGGATGTGACTACAGCACAAGCCAAAGAGATTATCCTTGACCAAGAAGCAGGTGGTACGCTGACTATCAATGCCGGACAAGCACTCGTGGTAGCCGGAACCATCCAGAAATGGAACGGCAGTGCGTTTGTTCCGACAACAGCAGCAGATCTGGCAATCGGTTCGTCGGCAGATGGCAATGGTACGCTGATCTTTGAGAACGACGACAATGCCGCTACCGTGGAGATGTATAGTATCGGCTCGACCGACGGATGGAAATGGCAGTATATCGGCGTGCCGTTTGATGGCGCGAACGCACAGGCTACCTACTACGGCGCTTACCTCTACAAGTGGAACAACGGCTGGACGGCTGTTCAGAAATCCGACGAACTGGAGATGTTCGCAGGATATTGTATCTCCTACCCGGCTGCAAACTACAAATATGTGATGGACGGTGCTCTCGCTCCGACGACGGAGCAAAGCATCACGGTTCAGGCAGGCAAGTCGATGGTGATTGGCAACAGCTGGACGGCACCTATCCAGATCAGCCAGATGACAGCCGAAGACTTTACGAACGTAGATCAGACGGTTTATCTCTACAACACCGGTAACGACGAGAGCGGCACAGCCGGAACGAATGAGGAAGACCGCTATGCAGCAGGCACGTATGTTCCTGTTCCTATAGCGGAGACCGCAACGGTGGGTGTGACGAAAGTCAGTTCGCTACAAGGCTTCTTCGTCAAGAACAACAGCGGTTCGGCAGGAACTCTGAGTCTGAGCTACAGCAAGCATGTACGTCCTTCGGGCGGCAACAGCGTAGTCAACGGCGCTATGCACGCACCGAAGCGTGTGGCAGACGAGACCGACCGTCCGGCGGTGCTGAAGATGAAAGTGAGCGGCAGCCAGTACGACGACCGTCTGATCCTGCTGGAGCGTGAGGACTTCACCACCGGTTACGACGCCGGTCACGACGGTGAGAAGATAGGCGATGTGGCTACTTCGCCGCGGATCACGACTACTCGTGAGGACGGTACGGCAGATGCCGTAGCTGCCCTGCCTGACCTGGAGGGAACACTCATCAAATTCCGTGCGGCAAGCACCGACGACCAATATACCCTCTATTTCGACTACGAGACCGAGGACGCCGAGCCGCTCTACCTGCTTGACCTTACTAATAACGCATACACGCGCGTAGTGACAGGCGGCAGCTACACCTTCGTCACCACCGACAAGGCGGATCACAAGCGCTTCGCGCTCACGCGCTACCGCGCTCCGCAGATAACGACCGACGTGGAGGAGGCACAAGGTGACAACGGACAAGGCAAGGCCGTGAAGTTCATCGAGAACGACAAACTCTATATCCTGCGTAACGGCGTGCTCTACGACGGAACAAGGCCGTGAAGTTCATCGAGAACGACAAACTCTATATCCTGCGTAACGGCGTGCTCTACGACGGAACAGGAAAGAAGGTAATTGAGAATTGATAATTGCTGATAGGTGATTGGTGATCTTTGATTTAAGAAAAAAACACAAAAAACATTTTTTAGTAAGTCAAAAATTATCAAAAATTAAGAAAAATTATCTGTTTAATTTGGTTAATCTGTGGACAGTAAAATAAAATGAAAAACGCAATGAATATAGCCAAGAAAGTAATGAGTCTGGTGACAGGTGTATGTCTCTGCCTGACGGCAGAGGCAGCCACCGCACCGCAGTACCATTTCTACTCTACGAGCATGCACGCCAAAGGTGCACAGAACGGATTCGTCACTACCCGTGTCAACCAGACAGGGCTAGTGACGTACAAAGGGACGACGTACGACGTACGAAAGTTGTACGGAGGTAACCAAGGAGGCGGTAACGCGCGAGTTTTCAGCGCGAACGTGTTCACCCAGCCGGGCACGGTGTTTATCGCCGGAGCGATGACCAGCAGCGTGCAAGGGTCCGGTTCGCAAGGCTCGGGCTCACGAGGTAGCCGCGGTATCCAGTACGGCGGCACGTCTGTGTCGCTGCCTGCATTGAACGTCTCGCGGCAGAACGCCGCAGACTTAGCAGTAGCGGCTGCTACCGAGAGCCGGAGAGGATTTCTGCGCGAAGCCGCTAACCCCGGTACGCCTGGCGAAGGAGAGATCCAGCTGCCTGTCGGCGACGCCCTCCTGCCCCTGCTGCTCCTGGCAATAGGCTACGGCGTGAAACGGAGGAAACTGAAAACTGAAAACTGAAAGGACGCTACGCGGAGGTTGGGAAACAAAAAAACTGCGAATTTAGCGAATTAAACTAATTTTTCGTGAGGCGGATGTTTCTGTTGGCCAAAAATGACCAAAAATGGACCAAAAATTGTTTAGGTCAATGTGCGAAGAGGGGTAGAAATGCGCCCAAAAAGGGGGGCCTATCCCGATAATGGCCCGATAATGGTCCGACTATGGACCGATATTCAGTAGAAAGTTGAAAACTGAAAATTGAAAGGTGAAAGGACGCTACGCGGGTGTGGGGGATTGGTCAAAAATTATCAAAAATTAGAAAAAAATATTGTTTTATTGTTTACAAATTAAAAATAGGAACAAATAAATTCGTATAACATTTGTTTATATCAAAATTTTATTGTACCTTTGCACCGAAAATCAGAAATGGAGGTCATTATGCAAGTAGCTATTGACAGTTATATTTATTCTCAAGCACAAGCATATGCTGAGCAAAAAGGGCAAGATTTGAATGCTCTTATAGAACGCTATTTGCTTTTGTTGATCAGTCGTGATCATGAAGCGAGCCAGGATGCGGTGCCGGATGTAGTAGCCAATCTATTGGGTGCAGGCAAACCCCTTGAAGAAGATGATATAAACGGCCGTAAAGCCTATATGCGTTATTTAGAAGAGAAACATCAATGATTCGCTTGTTCTTAGATACAAATATCGTGCTTGATTTGTTGGCAGAACGCAAGCCCTTTTGTGATGATGCCGTGCGTTTGTTTACTCTTGCTCATGAGAAGAAAGTAGAACTTTTTGTTTCCCCTGTGACATTTACTACTGCTTCGTATGTGTTATCCAAACATAATGCAGCCGAGGAGCGGAAACTGCTTTCCGGACTCAGACAATTAGTGAGAATAGCTACTACGGATGAACGCACCATTGATGATGCACTCTCATCCCAATTTACGGATTTTGAGGATGCTCTGCAATATTATTCAGCACTTACTATCAAAGCGGAGGCTATTATAACACGTAATGGCAAGGATTTTGCTAATGCACACATTCCTGTTATGACAGCCGGAGAATGGCTGGGAGAATAAGAGAGAAAAAGAAACGATACAGAAAGAGCCTGTCAATGACGACAGGCTCTTTCGTATTCTACGGCAGCCATGAGATAGGCGCCGAGGACTTTCCCTTCGGTGTTGTCCTGGATGGGGACGTCCTTGCCGATCAGGTAGTAGGCAGCCGTGCCGTTGCGGTCGTGGCTCAGTCCGGCGGACTGACAACTGCCTGTGATAGTCAATAGACCGTTCTCCGTGCGGACAAACTGCTTCTGGATACCCTCAAAACCACGTTTGCCGGCAGCGGCATAGTCACCGAAGCCCAGGCGAGTGGCTTTCAGGAGAGCCGCGGTGATCAGACAAGAGGCGGAGGACTCCAGATAGTTGCACTGCGTACCGCCTTCGGGCACGTTGGTAAACTTCTTGGAACCCGTGTCATCCACTCCCTGAGTCGCACATTTCTCCGGACCGTATTGGAGCAACTGGTACCAGCAACCCGTCTCCGGGTCCTGCCGGGCAATGAGTCCGTCCGCCAGCATGGTCAGATAGGTGTGCAGGGTCTCGAAATCAGCCGCCTGCGGCAGTGCGTCGGTGGCTTGCCGGTTGTCCCCTTGCTGGTTCAACATATACGCCTCCATCACGTCCACCAGCGCGAGGATATACCATCCGGCAGCCCGTCCCCAAGACTCCTCGGAGTGATAGACGGGATAATCCGTAGCGTGCTTACACAGATAAGCGTGCCCGGTCTCATAAATAGACCTGGCGTTCTTGTTGACGGAAATATCGGTGAAAAGGACGTGGTAGAGTAGTTGCTTGTCTTCGTCCCAAAGGTAAGGCCACGAGGCTGTAAACTGTTTCACTACATCATTCCAACCCAGCCTCGTGCCTTCACAAGCCTTATATTGCAATAATTGTGCCAAAAGTGCGGGCCCCATATACGCTCCGTCGCACCACATCTGTCCCCAGTAGCTTTTCTCGGGGTTGTCGGTGGCTTTGTGCATCCAGCCGTTCTCCACCTCGGGCTGCAAGGTCTCGCCGTCTCCGCCCACACCGGTGTGGATAGAGTACTTGTCCGCATGTTCCTCCAACCCGCGCGCAGCGCGTTGCATCTGCTGCATATAGTAGGCGGCGCGTTCGGGGTTCTCAAACCGTCCTCCGGGTTTGGCGCCCTCGTAGAGCCCCATAAAGACCTTGGCGCAGTTGAGGTCATCCAATATACCGCCTTTGACCAATTCGTCCAGTTCCTTGGGATCCAGACGGTCCGCCCAGTCCGCCAGACCTATATACCACGCATCCGCCCAGGCGGAGTCCTGATAGACCTGCCATACATCCAGAATACCCTTGGCTACCACGCCGGGCACGTAGTCCCAGGTGGCGTAGTGTTCGGGCGTGGTGATGCCGTTGGTGGAGTTGGCGTTGTCAAACCCGATGCAGTTGTCCTTGTTATACCACGCGGACATACGCGCGTTGATCATCTCGCGGCTGTAGCACTCCGGCTGCGGACGGGTGCAACCGGCGAGGGCTGCCAATGCCAGACCATATACGATAGCTGTTTTTCTCATTGCTTTTTAGAATCGGAAAGTGGCGCCGACGAGGAAATTGATGCCCTCGGAGGTGTAGCCGTAATAGAGGTCGTTCTTATAGTGAATGAAATTGTTCACTTGGGCAAAGAGGGTGAGGTTGGGCTTGGTCTCCGGGCGGAGCGGGAGCTCGTTGGTCATCTGGGACTGTCCGGCCTTGCCATGTGCGGACGATGCTTTGCCTACCCACATATTGTACTGGCAACCGAGGTTGAGTTCGACAGTCGGCTTGAGCTTGTGCTCGCCGTCGTTAGCCAGGGCGAGACGGCTGCCGGCGAAATGGTTGTCGGAATAGACCGACCAGTGCTTGTCGATCTTGCCGTCCACGCGCAGGCCTAACTGCCAGTTAGCGCGGTCATAGACCGTTTTAGAGGTGTTGTTCAGCAAGTCCGTCAGTTCGGTGCACACAGAGGCGTAGTTATACCCGTTGCTCTCATTGCGCAAGGCGCGCCAGAAGAAATAGTCGGCATTGAGGTTGACGCGCACGTAGTCGCGGTAGTGGTAGTTGACCTGTCCGCCTATCTTACCGCGGCTGTAGTCGCTGTAAGTGTAGCTGAGATCGCCGCCGCGCAGTGGCACGTTGAGCACTTTGTTGTAGCGCGCGCTGTCGGTCACGGCGATGAGCGTCGTGGTGTTCAGATAGAGCGCGTAGCCTCCGTGGAGCTCGATGAGCAGGTCACGATGGGGACGGATGTGAAATCCCGCCTCGGCGTCCACCGGCGTATGGTTGGCCGGGTGCATCGAGATAATACCTGCGTGGATAACGCGGTAGCGGTTGGCTTCCATGAACGCCTGGACAGTACCCATTCCGTGCAAACCGGTAGCGTCGGCATAGAAGGTGAGCCACTGCTTGGCTATCTGCGCCTCGAGGTGCACATGCGGCGACGGAGCAAAAGAGAGGTTGTCCACGCCGGAGAGGTCGTTCTTGCCGCGGCCGATGTTCATATCAAGGTTAACACCCAGGTGTAGTTGTACCCGGTTGCCGCTGTAGGCGTAGTACGGCTCCAGGCGGATGTTGTGGCGGCTGTTGTACATGTCTGCGGGTATCGTGGCACCGAGGTTGCCGCTCAGCGTCATGAAATTGTTCTGGACATAGAGTTTGGCTCCCACACGATGGGCGTCGCCGTTCCACTCAAAGGAGGCGTGCGTGCGCAGTTGGTGCTCGGCTATCGCATTGGGTTTGGCGAAGAGCAGGTAGCCCGTTTGAACGCGGTACTGAAACTCCTCCTTGGCGTTTGCCTTGACGCCTATATACGCCTCGGCGGTCCAAAGGGTGGTCTTGTCGGCTGGGCTCAGCGTACGCGGCTCGGGATAGAGCGTTTTGGTGCGCTCCCAGGCACCGGCGTCGCCGTGCGAATAGTCGTAGAAATGACCGTACTTATGGTAGTAGATATTCCCTCCGTTGAGGCCGAAATAGAGGCTGCATCTGGAGAAGGGGTGGGTGAAATCCAGCCCCAGTTTGGTCTTGCTCAACGCGCGCAGACCCCATTGGGCACGGTGGTGGGCATAGACGTCGAGGATCGAGCTCTTGCCGTCGTTGAGGTGATAGCCGAAATCGAAGAGCGTATTGGTGTGTCCCAGTCCTCCGCGGACGTAGCCGTTGTAGTTGTGTCCCTCGCCGAAACGGGTAGGCTGGGAGAGCAGCGGCTGCATCTGTACCTCGGGATTGACTTCCACCGTGTAGTCGGAATAGCTGACCTCGATAGGCTCTATCTCCGTCTCTACGACCGCAGGTTTGGTTGCCACTTTGCCGGCAGCTTGAATGACAGGCTGGAAATCACGCTCCACGGTGACGGAGCGGTTGAGCGCGGTGTCCTGCTGGGCGGAAAGGGAGGCGCTCAGGATCAGCGCTGTCGAGATCACGAGACCACGTGACCACGTAATCACGATTGAATTATTCTTCATCTTCATTCTCCTCCTTAGTTTCTGATTGTTTCTCCAATTCGTCGAGAGCGGCGATGCGCTGGCTGATGAGAGCAGGGATGTCGTCTCCGGTGAGGGTGTAGTTCTGCTTGAGGGCGAGCAGGTACTGGCGTGCCTGGAAATTCTCGCCGCGACGGGTGTAGATGTCGCTGAGCAGGATGAGCGCACGTGCAAGCCAGTACTGCTGGCTGGTGGTCATCCGGGTAAAATCCATAATCTCGGTCTCCGCCTCGTCGATACGTCCCTGCTCGAAATAGCTCTGGGCGAGCAGGTATTTGGCTTCTGCTCCCTGCGCAGTGCGCACTTCGGCGGCGAGGGTGATGAGGTCGGGTTGTGCTTTGGTCCAGTCGCCCTGTGCCGCCAGCGCTTTGGCTCGGCAGTAAAGTGCCTCGTTGCGTACCGCCTCATCCGCCGGTTGCTCGCTGAGGAGCTGGTTGGCGATGTCGATGGTAGCTGTATGGCGTCCGAGCAGCGAGGAGCAGCGCAGGATACCGAGGCGTGCAATGTTGGCGTTCTCGGTGGTGGAAGCCAGTGCGTTCAGACGATAGAAAGCACCGAGGGCAGCGTTGTAATCCTGATGGTCGTAATAGATCTCCGCCATACGCATCGCCGCCTCTTCCTGATAGGGGTTGGCAGAGATGTCCGCCAACTGGCCGTAGCGCTCCAGCGCCTCGGTGAACTTACCCTGGCGGTAATAGGAGTCCGCCAGGTAATAGAGGGCGGTGGTGCAATAACGTCCTCCGGCGCAGTAGCGGTTGATATACTCAGTGAGGGACTCCGCCGCCTTGTGGTAGGACGCCTGCATATACTGCATCTCGGCTGCGGCGAAGAGCAGACTGTCCTCGTGGGTGGTGACGGTCATATTGAGTTTGACGAGGTTCTTGGTGTAAGCCATATACTCGTCCACGCGTCCCTGTTCGACGTAGAGTGCCTGCAGGGTCTCGAGGGCGGTGTAGGCCTCCTCGGTAGCCGGGTATTTCTCTATCGTGCGGCGGTAGGCATCGATCGCCTCGTTGGTCTGGCCGAGGTTGCGGTAGAGCATCGCCCGTTCGAGCGAAGCTTTGCGTGCCAGTGCCGAGTGGGGATAGGACTTGAGGAGCTGCTCGTAGGTGACGATAGCTCCGCGCTCGTCGTTCTTCTGGAGTTGCGCACGGGCGGTCTCATAGACTCCGTCGTCGGCGTAGTCGGATTTGGGATAGCGGCTGACGAGGGTACGGAGCACCGAGATCTTCTCGTTGTACTGGCGTTGCAGACCCAATGCGTAGCCGCGCTGGAAGAGCGCATAGTCGGCTCCGGAGGTCTGGAGGTTGCTGACCTGGGTGTAGTAGGCAATCGCCTGCTTGAAATCGCGTGCGTTGAAATAGCAGTCGCCGATTCGGTTGAGTGCGTCGGCGTAGGTGGGCTGTTCGGCGTCGGCTCCGTCGATAAAGGCGGTGAACGCCTGGCGTGCCTCGTCGTAACGGCCTTGCGAGAAAGCGCAGTAGCCCTGGAGGTATCGCGCCACGGAGTAGTTGGCCGACTGCGGGGCGTCGGGCCGGGCGAAGAAGGTCCGGAGGTCGCTCTCGCAGGAAGCGTAGTCGTGCAGACGGTATTCGGCTTCGGCACGGATATAAAGGACCTCGGTGGTGTAGCGGTCGGATTCGGCGCTATGGCTCATCACTTCGCCTGCCCAGTTGACTGCCTGCTGCATCTTGCCCTGGAGGAACCCGTCGGCAGCGAGCTGGTAGCGGAGGTACTGCTTGGTGTCCAGCATCTTCGGCGTCGGGTTGGGGATAGAGTCGAGGGTAGAGATAGCAGCGGCGTAGTTCTTGCTCTCCATGAGGGCGTTGGTGAGGAGGCTATAGACACTGCTCTCGTATTTCGAGTTGGGGAAGGCGTGCAGGAAATCGTTGAAAGCGCGGACGGACTCGCCCAGAGCGGACGAAGAGCGGTAGGCGCAGAGGGTGTAGTTGTACGCCGCTTCCTCGGTGATAGACGGCGTGAGGCGGTAGTTGGCTGCTGCCTGATACCACACTTTCGCCTGCTCGGGCTGGTTGAGCCGGATATAGGCGTTACCGAGTGTGAGGCACGCCGATTCGCTGAGGGTGTCGGCTTTCTGCTTCACCATCTTGAGATGGCGCACCGCGTCCTCGTTGCGGTTGAGCCGGTACTCGGCGTGACCGAGCAGGTACATATCCTCGCGCCTCAGTTCCTCTTTGCGCTCCACGGCTATCGCCTCGTACTGGAGAAGTTGCTCCGCCGCCTCTTCGTATTGGCCGTTGCGGTAGCGTATCTCGCCGAGCATCCGGTGGAGTTCGCCGGAGTGCTCACTGTCGGGCTGCGTGCGGAGCAGCATCACTGCACGCTCCTCCGCCTCGTCGTAACGACCCTGGGCGAAGTCGATCTGCGCAATGAAATAGGGGACTGTACGTGCGAACTCAGGCTGCTGCTCCAGACGCATGAGCGCCGGGAGCGCTTTGTCGTAGCGCTCCAGTTTGTACATGCAGTAGGCGTAGTAATAGTCCGCACGCGTGGCGTAGCGGTTCGGCGATTTGGCAAGGTAACTGAAATAGAGAGCCGCGCGCTCGTAGTCCTGCAGCATGAGATAGGAATAGCCGCGGTAGAACGAATAGTCGTTGCTGTGGTCGCGTCCGAGGGCGTTGATGTCCACGGTCTCAAAGATCTTGATCGCCTGTTTGTAGTGTCCGCGTTCCGTTTGCAGGACTCCCTGCATGAACTTCACCTCGTCGGCGAAGGTGGTGTAGGGGAAATCCTGCAAATAGGTTTTCAGGTCCCGCTGCAGCAGTTTGTCGCGAGCCGGGAAACGCTCAGCCAGCGCGTTGTAACGCGCCTCCATCTTCGTGGTCTGAGCCTGAAGGGCCAACGGGCAAAGTGCCAGACACAGCGTGCCGAAAATCGTAATAACGTAATGTCTGAAAGACGTCATAACGAAAAGAATTGTTTTTTATCGTGCTAATTTGATTTCGTTCCACATCTCGAGCAGCATCTCCTGGCTCTCGCCGGCGTCGTGCATGAGTGCGCAACGGTCGATGATGCTCTTGTCGGGATAATAGACAGGGTTGAGGTGGAGAGCGTGCGGGTCAAGCATCTCGCCTTCCACTTCGATGGGGTCGTTGCCGAAGAAATAGGAAGCGTCCACGGTCTCGGGCCACTCCTCGTCGTCGTTCTGCTCCTCGAGGATCTCGGCTGCCGCGTTGATACCGCCGGCGCAGGAGACGTAACCGATCTCCTCCATGTTAGCCAGCGCGTTGTCCGCACGGCACATATAGTCGATGAAATAGGTAGCGGCTTTGGTGTTCTTGGCGTACTTGGGGATCACCCAACCGTCAAACCACACGTTGGAACCCTCCTGGGGAACGATATAGTCGAGCATCACGCCCATCTCCTCGGCTTCCTCGATAGCGAACTGCGCGTCACCCGACCAGCTGAGGTTGAGCCACGCTTTGCCTTTGGTCATCTCCTCCTTGCCGAAATCCACTTCCCAGCCGCAGATTTGTTTCTTGGCCTTGAGCAGCACCTGCTTGACAGCCTCCACGCGCTCGGGAGTGATGTCGCGTACCAGCTCCTCGCGGGTCACTTCGCCACGCTCGATCTGGTCGGCAAAAGCGTAGAGCACGAGTACGGAATAGACGTCGCGGAAAGCGTCTTTCATGAGAATGCGGTTCTCAAACTTGGGGTTGAGGACGGCAGCCCAGCTTTGCAGGTCCTTGCGGTCCACGAACTGCGGGTTGTAGATGAATCCGGTGGTGCCCCACATATAGCCGCAGGTGTAGTCCTTCACTTGGATGTCGGCGGACGGAGCCATCTGCTGGAACTTCTCTGCTACGAACGGAGAGATATTGTCGAAATACCAGATCGAGTCGGGAATGAGTTCTTTCTGGATAGGCTGGATCAGTCCTTTCTTCAACATTCGCTCGATGATGTACTCCGACGGGCAGAACACATCGTAGTCCTCGTGTCCCACTTCGATCTTGGTGAGAGCGGTCTCGTTGATGTCGAAGGTCTCATAGACGAGTTCCACTTTCTCGCCTGTCTGGGCGTAGTACCACGACTCGAAGTTCGCCTTGACGTCCTCGTCGATATAGTCCGCCCAGTTGAGCACTTTGAGTTGATGAGCGCGGTCGTTGCCGCCGCAGGAAACCATGAGAAGTACAAAAGTACAAAGTACAAAGTACAAAGAGATTTTTTTCATTGTAGTGTGTATATTTAATTGTTGTTTTGATTATTTCTTTTCTTTCTCTGCGCGGACGTTGATGACGACGAGAACGGTCAGCATAACGAGCAGAATGATAGTGAACAGCGGACGGAGTTCGGGCGTGAGACCTCCCTTGCGGGCGTCGGAGTAGATGAACGTGGAGAGTGTCTCCAGTCCTCCCGAGCCTTTGGTGAAGAATGTCACGCCGAAATCATCGACCGAGAGGGTCAATGCGAGTACGAATCCCGAGATCATTCCCGGCCACAGTTCCGGCAGCATGACCATGCGCAGGGCTTGTGCGGGAGTGGCTCCGAGGTCGAGTGCCGCCTCGTAGGTATTCGGATTCATGCGGCTCAGACGCGGCAGGACGCTCAGCACGACGTACGGCGTACAGAACACCACGTGGGCGATGCAGACCGTAGCCAGTCCCTGACTGAGACCCAGCGCCACGAACAGCAGGAAAAGCGAGATACCGGTGATGATATCCGGGTTGATCATCGGCACGGAGTTGAGGAAACTGACCACCTTTCGCTGGCGTGCACGCATGTTATAAATACCTATTGCCGCGAGTGTACCGAGGAGGGTGGACACGATGGCCGCCACCAGGGCGATGACGACGGTGTACCAGATAGCGCTGTTGAGTCCCGCTCCCGCCTGACCCGTGAAGAGGTTGGCGTAGAGGTGGAAGGAGAAGCCCGTCCAGTTGCCCAGCACTTTGCTCTCGGTGAAGGAGAAGACGGCGATGAGGGCGATAGGCGCGTAGAGAACCAGCAGCAACAGCCAGAGGTAGAGTTGCGAGCCTAAATGACGCCGGTTGCCGGCACGTTTGCGCCTGAGCATCTCCTGCTCGACGGAGCTGAGGCTTTTCTCTTTTCGCCGCTGCACGACGGTATAGCAGGTATATGCTACTCCTGCCGCCATCAGCAGTCCGGCGAAGAGGAACCATATCCAGCCGTGGCTGCGCTTGGTCTCTGTCGTCTCGTGCAGGTATTGCTCAAAGGCGTTTCGTCCGTTGGCTACCAGCACGCGCTGGTTGCGGTTTTTGGGCTCTTTCTTGCTCCGCCAGACGGTCCAGACGGTTGTCTCGTTCTCGCGGTAGCTATACACGCTGTCCCCCCATGCGCTGAGGTCCTCCTCGCCCGGATGGGCGAAGATGAAATCCACGGTGTCACGTCCTTCGTCGTATCGCAGAGGCTCGTATTTGCCACCGTCGTAGAGGGATATATTCACTTTCTCTGTGGGGTAAGAGGCAGGGAAATTATCCAGCAGTTCCACCTCATCCGTAGCCGCTATGCGGAGGATATAGGTCAGGTTCGACTGAGCAAATGAGAATACAGAATACAGAATACAGAGTACAGACAAAATCAGTCTTTGCTCTTTTAGCGAAGCGGTCTTTATTCTTTTAGCGAAGCGGTCTATCATACCAGCCCTCCTTTCTCGCCGTCCGTGGCGTCGTGGTCGCCGAAGAAGGATGTCACGCCGATAATAACGAGCAGCACGAGGCTGAGCACAGCTCCGTAGTTGAGCAAGTCGGTCGTGGTGATATAGTCCTGGATAAGCGAACCGAACAGTTTGATGTTGTTATGAGTCAGCAGTTCGGCGATGGCGAACGTGCTGACCGTGGGCATAAACACCATCACCACGCCGCTGTATATACCCGGCAGGGAGAGCGGCACGATGACTTTCCAGAAACAGGTCCAGCGGTTGGCACCAAGGTCCTGAGCCGCCTCGATTAGCGAGGTGTCCATTTTCTGAAGGGTGTTGAAAATCGGATAGATCATGAACGGCAGGTAGTCGTAGCACAATCCGAACAGAAGCGCTCCTTCGCCCAGAGGCAGACCGAGCATATTGAACAGCTCGACCGTTGCTACCGTGCGCAGGAGGAAATTGATCCACATCGGCAGAATGAAAAGCATCGCCATCACTTTCGGCGTACGGAAATCCTCCATCGCCATGATATAGGCGGCGGGATAGCCGATCAGAAGGCAGATAAGCGTGTTGAAGACCGCTATCATCACCGAATAGAGAAAGGTCTGGATCGCCTCGCTGTGCGTGAAGAACTTCGCGAAATTGCGGAGCGTGAACTGACCGTTGATGTCCGTCAGCGCATAGTAACCCACCAATATCAGAGGCAGCACGACGAACAGCAGCATGAACAGGATATATGGCCATGCCCATGTCTTCCGCGAAGATAATATTTGGATCAGTTTACTCATTGCTTTCGACTTTCGACTTTTGACTTTCGACTAAAATATCCTCTTTCGGAATCACAATTCCAACGCGGTCGCCGTCGTCCCACACGTCGTTGGTGTTGACGTACAGGTCGTGACCTTCGTCCGTACGGATGGTCAGGTGGAAATGGTTGCCTTTGAACAGGATGAAATGTACCTCGCCCGAGAGTTTGCCTTCTTCCTCGTAGTCCTGCAGGTCGATCGAGCGGAACGGCACACGCACCTGCACTTTCTCGCCCGGCTCAAGACCTTCGATCTGTTTGGGCATCACTTCCCATTCGGCGTCAATGAATCGTACTTTGCCGTTCTTGGTCACTTCGCCCTCGAAATAGTTGTAGATATAGTGTTCTTTCTTGACAATCTGGATGTCTTCGGGTTTGACGATCATGCCGACGGTAGTGCCGGGCTCGAACTTGTGGTAGTCCTGGATCAGGAACTCGTAGTTGTCCGGCGTCAGCACGCGCATCTCGTAGTGTACGCCCTTGAAAATACAGCTCTGCACTTCGCCATACCAGCGGGTGAACTTGCCTCTCGGCACGCGGTCCTCGGGGTCCAGGTCTTTCTGCGAACCTGCCGCAGGACCTTTGTCGCTCTGAACCTCGTCGCCTTGTACTTCCCACAGGTAGATATCCTCGGGGCGGATAACCACATCCACGGGCTGGTTCTCGCCGAACCCCTCGTCAATACAGTCAAACTCTTTGCCGCAGAACTCCACTTTGCGGTCGCGGATCATCGTGCCCGAGAGGATGTTGCTCTCGCCGATGAAATCCGCCACAAAGCAGTTTTGCGGCTCGTTGTAGATGTCAGTCGGAGTTCCGATTTGTTTGATTTCTCCTTCGTTCATCACCACTACGCGGTCGCTCAGCGTAAGCGCTTCCTCCTGGTCGTGGGTGACGTAGATAAAGGTGATGCCTAATTTCTCGTGCAGTTCCTTCAGCTCGATCTGCATGTCGTGCCGCATCTTCAGATCCAATGCGCTCAGCGGCTCGTCTAATAGCAGCACTTCCGGCTCGTTGACGATGGCGCGTGCGATGGCCACACGTTGTTGCTGACCGCCGGACAAAGTATCGACTTTGCGCTCCTCGTAGCCGGTCATGTTCGCCATCTTCAGCGCACGCTTCACTTTTTTCTTGATCACATCCGGCTGCTCGTGCTTGAGCTTCAGACCGAAAGCAACGTTGTTGAACACATTCAGATGCGGAAAGAGCGCATATTTCTGAAAAACGGTGTTGACTGGCCTTTGGTACGGCGGCGTTTTGGTTACGTCTTCGCCTTTCAGCAGAATCTCACCGGACGATGCCACCTGAAATCCTGCTATACAGCGCAGTAAGGTTGTTTTACCGCAGCCCGATGGGCCTAAAATGGTGACGAACTCGCCTTTCTTGACCTGAAGGCTCACGTCTTTGAGGGCATACTTGCCATCCTCGAACTGCTTCGAGACATGGTTCACCTCAATGATAAAAGGATTTTTTCCCATTTCTTAAACAAACTGAATCGGTTTCTGTGCCCCTTTAGATTGGGTTTCTGTACTCCGAATAATTCATAAAATAAAACAATTTGGTTATACATTTCCACGCGTCCTTACATGTGCGAGTTTCAATCTCGCAAGCCACTCTTAATTGGTGCCCCGCAAATTTCATATCGACCCATTTGCCGACGCGCATGCGCATAATACGCAAAATCGGCGGCAAAGGTACAAAAAAAAAATGACATACGCAATAGTTGATACGATTTTTTTATGGAATCCGTCTAACTTTTTAACGTCCCGCCAGCGACCATTTTAACTTTTTAACGTCGTTCCATCTACCATTTTAACCCATTACCGTCACTCCCGGAGACCTTTCCTATGGGTGATTCATGGGTGATACATGGGTGATTCATGGGTGATTGTCAGGAGAGAAACGGGAGAGAACCTCAACGAGAGCTTCTCCGGGAAGAAAAAAGATTTTTATGAAAATAATTTGCATATATCAGAAAAAAGTCGTATCTTTGCACGCTAAATTGCGCAGTATGGGCAAAATGCCCGCTTTGCGCAGAAAAATGAACCATTTAAATCAACTGAAATATGATTTACAAACTTACATTTTCGTGTGAAGAAGGCGATCCGAATTTCCGCCGTGTCTTTGAAGCGGATGCTGATGCCACATTCTTGGAACTGCACGAGGCTATCCTCAAGAGTGTCGGATATCCTGACGACCAGATGACCTCGTTCTTTATGTGCAACGACGAGTGGGAGAAAGAGCAGGAGGTGACGCTCGTGGAAATGGATTCAAATTTCGAGTACGACAACATGGTGATGAACGAAACCAAGCTCAGCGACCTCATGAGCGAGCAGGGACAACGTCTCATTTATGTGTTCGACCCGATGTTCGAGCGGTATTTCTTTGGTAGCCTCAAGGAGATCAAAGCCGGCGCGATGAACGGTGTGGAGTGTATCGAGAGCAAAGGAAAAGCCCCCAAACAACTCAAATCCGAAGACCCGCTTGCCGGCATCAAAGGTGGCAAAGGAAACGATGACTTCGATTTCGGAGACGAGTTCAAAGACGAATACGACCTCGGCGACCTCGACATGGAGGGCTTCCAGGACCTCAGCTTCGACGACGGAACGATGTTCTGATAATTGACAATTGATAATTGACAATTGAGAGTTGAGCAATCACCGTTCACCAATAACCAATAAAAAAGCTTTGCTTTTGCTCCTGGGGCCGACAGGCGTCGGCAAGACCGAACTGTCACTACGGGTGGCGGAACATCTGGGATGCCCGATCGTCAGTTGCGACAGTCGGCAGGTCTTCCGGGAGATACCTGTCGGTACAGCCGCTCCTACCGCCGAAGAACAAGCCCGTGTGAAACACTATTTTATCGGCACGCGGAGTGTCAAAGACGACTACAGCGCCGGGCAGTACGAACGCGATGTAATGGAGATGCTCGACTCCCTCTTCGCAAGCTACGACACCATTCTGATGACCGGAGGTTCGATGCTCTATGCCGATGCCGTGTGCAACGGTCTGGATGACCTGCCTAACGTGCCCGAAGCAATCCGCAAACAGGTGAAATGGAACGAACTGCGAATGACAAAAGAGGAGTGGATTAGCTGGCTGCAAAGCGAAGTAAAGCGCCTTGATCCCGTCTATTGGGAAAAAGTGGACCGACAGAACCCGGCGAGGCTGGCGCATTGCGTGGAGCTGTGTCTGACAACAGGCAAACCCTATAGCTCGTTGTTGACCAAATCCGCAATCAGCAATCACCCATCCCCTATCACTCGCCGGCCTTTCAGGATTGTCAAGACAGCCCTGGAACGACCTCGCGAAGAACTATACGAACGGATCAACCGCCGCGTGGAGCAGATGATTGCGGACGGGCTGGAGAACGAGGCAAGAAACGTCTATCAGTGGAGAAATCTGCCCTCCTTGCAGACTGTCGGATATAGGGAGATGTTCGCCTATTTCGACGGTGAATACAGTCTGGAGAGAGCGATTGAACTGATCCAACAGAACTCGCGCCACTACGCCAAAAGACAGATGACATGGTTCCGGCGCGACAAAGAGATTAAATGGCTTGAAGCCAACAACGCATATGAAACGAATATTTCTATTATTGACAGCCTGCTTGGCATTGGCGGCGTGCAAGAAGAAGATTGATGTGAACTTCACCTTCGCACCCATCGATCCACGTGCAGGTCAGGTGGTTCGGTTTACCAACCAGTCGTCCGGAGGCGAAGACTGGGAGTGGACGTTCGGAGACGGCGTCACATCCGTGCTCAAATCGCCGACGCACACCTACAAACGCCCCGGCGAATATACGGTAACGCTGAAAGTGAACAAGAAGAAAAACCTCACTTTCTCGATTCCGATAAGCGTCTATGACACGGTTCCCAATTTCTGCGGCGAGGCGGATACCGTGGGCTATGACGTCTATACGGACTACACCTTCAAGGCGCTCGTGTATAATCCCTACGGCCAGAAAATACAATACCTCTGGACCCTGCCGGACAAGGACACCCCTTATGCCGTCGTGATCGACACCTCGATGACCAAGAGTACGCTGAAACTCTATTTCACGCGGCCGGACAAGCCTGCTACCGTGGCGCTGCGCGTGGTGATAGGCGAAAAAGACACGACGACCATTGAGAAGCAGTATTTCATCAATGACCTACCTACCAACTCGGTATTGATGCGCACGGAGGAAGGCGACAAGCGCCAGCGTGTGTTCGGCAAACGCGCGGAGGACCCGCGGCTCGACAACTCAGCGACTCCTATTCTCAATCAGGAGCAAGACACTTTCCAGGTCTATAACCGGGACACCTTCAGTCTCAGTCTCCTCAAGATCGTGTTCCCCGAGATAGAGGGCTTCCACATAGGCAGCCGCAAGCTCTATTTTCGCCACAACGGACTTTATGTGGCGAACATCGACGGAGCCAACATCGTGCAGATAGACTCGATGCCCTGCCACGCTATGACACTCGACAACACCGACAACCGTATCTACTGGGCGAACGACAGTGGCGTGTGGTATATGCCGTTTATAGGTTCCGACAACAATAAATTTGTAACAGAGCCCGTCAAACTGAACAAACTGGGCGACGTGTCTGTCCTGGCGACAGATGCACAAAAAAGATAAACGATTATGGCGAAACAAACATCTTTATCACCGGATTATATTTTCGAGACCTCTTGGGAGGTCTGTAACCGGGTTGGCGGCATCTACGCCGTTCTCAGTACGCGTGCTGCCAGTATGCAGGCGGAGCACCCGGACAAAGTGGTTTTCTTCGGTCCCGATTTCGGGGCTCACAGCGACACATGGTTCCGTGAGGACAAACGTGTGCTAAAAGGCTGGCAGTCAGCTATCACCCATCAGCCATCACCCATCTCCTCTATCCCTATCCGTGTAGGACGCTGGGACGTGCCGGGCAAACCGATTGCCGTCCTGCTGAAGTTTGATGCGCTTTGGCCGCAGAAGGACGCTATCTACGCCTGGGCGTGGGATAAGTTCCAGGTGCAGAGCCACGCCGCCTATGGCGATTACGACGAGTCCTGTCTCTTCGGCTACGCCGCCGGTATGGTCATGGAGAGCCTATTCCACTATCTCACAGCCAATGCCAAAGCCAAAGCCAATGCTAAATTCTGCGCACACGCCAACGAGTGGCAGACCGCTTTCTCGATCTTCTACCTCCGCGACCATTGCCCGGAGATAGCGACGCTCTTCACCACCCACGCCACAGGTATCGGACGCTCTATCGCCGGCAACGGCAAGCCGTTGTACGACTATTTCGAGCACTATAACGGCGACCAGATGGCGCAGGAACTGAATATGGTCAGCAAGCACTCCGTGGAGAAACAGGCTGCCCACTGGGCGGATTGCTTCACAACGGTGAGCCACATCACCGCCAAGGAGTGCAAGCAACTGCTGGACAAAGAGGTGGATATAGAGACTCCCAACGGCTTCGAGCCGACGTTTGTGCCCAAGGGCGAGGAGTTTGACCTCAAGCGTGCCGAAGCACGCGAACTGCTCCGCCGTGTGGCGGGAGAGCAGTTGGGAGGAGTTGTGCCCAAGAATGCACTCTTCGTCGGTATATCCGGACGTCTGGAGTGGAAGAACAAAGGTATCGATGTCTTTGCTGCGGCTCTGGACAGACTGGCGCAGAAGATCTACCACAGCGACCAGACGGAGAAAGAGGTAGTGGCGTTCGTCATGGTGCCTTATCTGGACCGTGCTCCGTCCCGCAAAGGCAAGGTGAGCGCGGTGTTCGTGCCCTATTATCTGGACGGCAACGATCCCTTGTTCGGCAAGACCTATTACGACCTCCTTATCGGTCTGGACGTGACCGTTTTCCCCTCCTATTACGAGCCTTGGGGCTACACGCCGCTGGAGTCCTGCGCTTTCCACGTACCGACGATCACCACTTCGCTGGCTGGATTCGGAGCCTGGGCGGCTTGCCAGAAAGACCAGTATGGCGTGGTGGTCATCAACCGCAATGACTCCAATTTTGACGAAGTGGCGGACCACATAGCCGATGATCTGCTGCGCTTCGACCGGCTGAGCGGCGAGGACAAAGCGCGTGCACGCAAAGAGGCGGCGGCAATAGCCGGACGTGCCGACTGGAAACATTTCTTCAAATACTACCGCGAGGCGTACGACATCGCCCTGCGCAAAGCGCTCAAGCGCGTACAGGATCGTAACAACCCGCAAATGCCCGAACTATTCTAATATGAGAAATCTACGACTTTTCGCAGCAACGCTGCTCCTTTCCGTTTTCAGCTTTCAGTTTTCCACTTCATTTGCCTGCACCAATTTCCTGGTAGGTAAAGAGGCTTCGGTGGACGGCAGTACGATCATCTCATACGCAGCCGATTCCTACGGCATGTACGGTTTCCTCCATTTCTCTCCGGCGCAGGACTGGCCCGAAGGCGCTATGCGTGAGGTCAAGGACTGGGACACCGGACGCCCGCAGGGCTTTATCCCGCAACCCGCGCACACCTACAAAGTGGTAGGAAACATGAACGAGCACCAGGTCACTATCGGTGAGACCACCTGGGGCGGACGCGAAGAGCTCTGGGATACCGTCGGTATCGACTACGGAAGTCTGATCTATATCGCATTGGAGCGCTCCAAAACGGCACGCGAAGCTATCGAGTGCATGGTCTCGCTGGTCAACGAATACGGCTACGCTTCGGAAGGCGAGTCGTTCTCTATCGGCGATCCGAACGAAGTGTGGATCATGGACCTGATAGGCAAAGGCAAGGGCCAGAAAGGAGCCAACTGGGTGGCAGTACGTATTCCCGACAACGCTATCTCGGCGCACGCCAACCAGGCTCGTATAACCAAGTTGCCAACGGACAAAGTACCATGTACCAAGGAGCAGAAACGTCTCCAAAAGAAGCTGAACTGTGTCTGCCGGGGCGACTGGATGTGGAGCAAGGACCTCATTGCTTTTGCCCGTGAGAAAGGCTATTTCACAGGCGAGGACAAGGATTTCAGTTTCCAGGCTGCCTATAACCCATTTGATTTCAGCGGACTGTTTGTCTGCGAGGCACGCGTATGGTCGTTCTTCCGCCATTTCAGCAGCGAAATGGACAAGTATTTCGACTACGCAACAGGAGCTACCTTCCGTGAGAGCAAAGGTCAGAACGAAGGAGAGCACATGCCTCTCTGGATTATCCCCGAGCGCAAAGTCTCAGTCCAGGACGTGAAGGAATGTATGCGTGACGAGTACCGCGGTACGCCGATTGACATTACCGAGGGTCTCGATGCCGGTCCGTGGAACAGCAAACTGCGCTACGGCGGTCTGGGCTTCAAACTGAAAGATGAGCAGGACACCACCCAAGTGACTCAATATTGGTATTCCCGTCCGACAGCGACGCAGCAGACCGCTTGGTCGTTTGTGGCACAGATGCGCAAACCGTACATCGTAAATGGTCAGACCGTAAACCCGAATGGAATCTTCTGGTTCGGTGTGGACGACGCAGCCTGCTCGTGCTACGTGCCGATGTACAGCTGCATCAATCGTGTGCCCGAGTGTTTCGCTGAGGGCAACGGAGATAGCTATACCTATTCACCCACATCCGCCTGGTGGACGTTCAATATCGTTGCCAACTGGGCTTATACCAAGTATAGCCGCATGTATCCGCACATCCGCGATCTGCAATCGGTGTGGGACGACAAGTTCAACACCCAGATAGCCGGCGTGGACGCACAGGCAGCGGAGTTGAGCGAGGAAGACGCGCGCGCGTTCCTTACTAACTACTCGTGTGCGCAGGCGGAGAACCTGGTGGCAGACTGGCAGAAACTGGGTATCTATCTGATGACCAAGTTCCTGGACGGTCAGGAACGCAAAGAGGAGAACGGCGATTTCAAGCGTAACCCCTACGGACACAGTTGCGGACCCAACCGCTTGCCGCTGCCCGAACCCTTCCTGAGAAAAGTAGCCGTGGATGTGGTGCACGAATAAACACCGCCCGCAAGCAACAAAGAAATCCGCCAATCTTGGCGGATTTTTCGTATAGAATAGCGGAGAGCCTATGCCGTCCGTCTATAGTTTCGGCGAGAAGAACCAGCGTGTGAACCAGTTCGGCAGTTTGATCACATCTTGTTCCGCCGCCGGAGAAAGGGTGGATAGTTTGTTGTATTCTTGTGCTCCCAAGGCTTTGCGGGCACGTTGGTTGTCCATACCAAGGCGGACGCCCACGGTGAGGTTGACTTTCCAGTTCCAGTTGCTGACGGTGAGGTAATTGTTCTCTGAGGTCTTCTCCGAGCGGAAACGGACATTTTCTCCCGTGGCCCAGGCGCTCAGGTGTACCCAGCGGTTGATCTCCCAACTGACAGCTGCTCGCACAGTGCCTGTGACATGGACGGGCGCTGAAGCATTGATATTGTACATCGGCGTACCGGGTAGTTTTTTTTGCAGGCTGTCAGGCAGCTGGTAGGAAATGAGGTTGATGGTATAGGGCACTACGAGAAAGGCGGCGGAAGCGTGAAGCAGTACTTTGCCTTTGTTGGGGGTGTAGTTGATGCCGTAGCCGATACCCATCGCTATCTGACGTGTACGAATAGCAGTCATTCCGGACATCAGGATAGGTAACAGGGGAACTTTTTCGGCGGTAATTAGGGAGGAGTCGCCCAATTCAGACTGACTGGACATATAATTGAGGTGGATAAGCAGCGAACCGGCACTCTTGCGCTGGATGTAGCTCTGTTTGATGGCGGCCTGGTGGGAGTAGTGCGCCGAGTTGAGGGCGTACCAAACCGATAGGTTGGCGTTGGTGATCCGCACAATGTTGGGCGGAAGGGGAAAATCCTTTATTTCCTCGCCGTTCAGCAGCAGATAGGAGTTGATGTTCGAACTGGTCTGCATCTGGAAATCCAGACCGATAGCTTTGCTGCCGAACGAGAAATTGAGTCGTCTGGAATAGGCGTTGATAGCGTCCCAGCTATATCCGAAAGCCAGGCTGCGGTAGCCCGCGTTGAAACCCAAGTCCACACTGGGTCTTGTGCGGTTGAGCAGGGTGATTTTTATTTGCGGTAAACCTTCTACACTTCCTACTTCGTAGATGTTACTCAGTTGCGAGTTCACGCCAATCATACCATTGGTGTACGCCAACCGCCAGCCGTGTTCCGGCAAGCCGATATAAGCCGTGTCCACACCGCGGAGCAGGAAACGATCGACTTTCAATCCTAACGAGTAGAACCAAAGCATACCTTTGCTGACAGGCTTTTCCGTCTTGGTGCTCACCATCGCGGAATCTTGAGGGGCTTTCTCACGCTTGGCTGCCACAGCCGTCTGACCTGCAAGAAGCAGGGTGGTTATAAGGACTAATATGGCGGTACGAAAATGGGTCATAGTGCTAATTCGGGCACAAAGGTACTACTTTTTTTTGAATTGTGCAAGGGTGTGCGAAATATTTGCTTTCAAAATCAACGGCATAATATATTATATATATTATAAGGTAGGACAGGTTGCGATATTGTCTCGATACGGTTTCGGTGTGAATAGGCGTAAAAATGCGAAAAACAATAAAAAAAGTCTAAAATATACCAAAAAATTTGCAAATATGAAAATTTTATTGTAATTTTGCCGCCGAAAAATGAAGGAATAATCACAATCTACGGCTTCGGGGTATTACTCACACTCCGATGTTATTTTTTTTGCTGCTTGTAAAATTCCTGTTTTTGAGGAAAAAAGATAAACAAAAACAACAATAAACAACTATTATTAACAACAAAATCTTACAGAAATGAAAAAGATTTACAAACTAATCGTCCTTGCTGTTCTGCTTTGTTGCGGGACAAGTTTGTGGGCGGCACAGTCGCTACCGTATTCTTACGGATTCGAGGACTACGATTTGTCCACAGACGGCTGGACAAAGTATTTTGGTACTTCTCTTACTAATAACAACAATGAATGTGCTATTGTTGGAGATGCCAAGAAAACTGGTTCGTACGGTTTCCGTTTTTCCTCTTATAATACAAGCGGAGCAAATGCACAGTATCTTATTTCTCCCGAATTGGATGCGGCAGCCGGATTGGATTTGACTTTCTGGTATAAAGCATCTGATTCAAGAGGAACTGAAAAATTCAAAGTGGGTTACTCAACTACAGATGCGGATGTAGCCAATTTCACATGGGGAGAAGAGAACTCGACCAATAGTACGTCTTGGTTGAAATTTGAGGGTTCTTTCCCCGCAGGCACCAAGTACGTTGCTATTTACTACTATGCCAATTACCAGTATCGTTTGTATGTAGATGATTTTGAGTTTGTGGGAAAAGCAGAAGGTCCCGCTTTGCAAGTTTTAGATGGTCTGACAAAGATAACTTCCGGACACAACTACAGCTTTGGTTTAGCAACAGCGGGTTCGGTGAAGATGTTTACCATGAGCAATCCAGGCACAGAGGCTGCTACTATTACTGTCTCACACACCGGTGATTTCACAGTAACTCCTTCTACGACAATATCTATTCCTGCCGGAGAGAGTAGTGCGTTGGCAATATATATGCCGGAGACTTCGGGCTCAGATGTTATCACTATTTCTTCTACGGCAGAAGGTATTGATGATTTCGTGATCAATGTAAGCGGAACTATACGCGATGCGAGCAAAATGTGGTGTAACTTCTCTGAGGGTTTACCGGAAGGTTGGACAAACAGCAGTTATACCATTAACACAACGGGAGCCGGAGCAGGCACATCCGATGGTGGTTATGCTGGAAATACCAATTATTCGGACTATCGTCTCAGCACACCGAAAGTTGCTTTTGCAGAAAATGAGAAAATGTTCCTGTTGGTTGCAGGCTATGGCTCTACTGCAAGTTGGAATTCGATGAAAGTACAATATTCTTCTGATGGCGCAAATTGGACAGATGCTAAATCTGTTGCCAATATTGCTAAAGGTTCATGGACAAGTGTTGAAGTAACTGAGATACCAGCTGGCAGTTACTACATTGGTTTTTATGGTAAATACTACTATATTACAGATATTTATGGTGGAACATTAGCAGCTATGCCTAAGAATGTAACTGCTTCGGGGATTACCGATACCGAAGCTACTATCTCTTGGACAGCTCACGGCAGTGAGACCGCTTGGCAAGTAAGTTATAGTACTACTTCGGGTGATCCGGACAATGGAACTATCGTGAATGCAGATGCTACATCCAAAACTATTACTGGTCTGAGCGCAACGACTACCTATTATGTTGCCGTTCGTATCGGAGATTCCGGCGAATGGAGTAACGAGATTAGTTTCACTACAGAGTGCGGTGCTACTATAGCTCCTTACACATGGACATTTGATGGATTATCTGATGGCACAGTTCCTAATTGCTGGGATAATTCTGGTTCAGAAACATCCACAACGGGCTCGTACCTTTGGAGTGTATACAAGATATATAACACGACCAAATACATGCTTCGTCTATACAATTCGATGGTAAAAAATGGCACTGCTTTGATTAATACTCCGAGAATTGTGCTGCCTGCTTCCCCTGCATATGAATTCGCATTTGATTATTCGCACAAGGCTTCTTGTGGCGCATTCACAGTCAAAGTATCGGAGGACGGTGGAGCTAATTGGACTGATTTACAATCATACACCAATGAGACAGGTGGAAATGCTACATCTCCTGATGCCGAGTTGATAGAGGCAAGTATTGACCTTAGCAGTTTTGCTGGTAAGACTATTATGATGCAGTTCTTTGCGACAGCGGATTATGATGCAGGTGCCATCTTTGTGGACAATGTGGCAGTTCGCGTCAAGAGCAGTTGTCCGGCACCGAAGAACCCGACTATCTCTGCTATCACCGCCAACACCGCATCAGTGGCATGGACAGAGAAGGGTGAAGCTACTGCTTGGAAATTGCAAACCTCGACTGATGGTAGCAACTGGGGCGATGAGATTGCTGCTGACGCTAATCCGTTCACTCTGACCGGGTTGACCGCAGAAACAACTTACTACGTTCGCGTAAAAGCCGTTTGCAGCGAAAGCGAAAGTAGCGATTGGAGCGATGCTTCTGAAGCATTTACAACCCAATGCGAGGCTAAGTCCCTGCCGTTTGCAACCGAAGGATTCGATGCTATTCCTGCATGCTGGAGTGTAGATCCGGAATGGGAACTTTATTCTTATGATGGATCAATCCGAGTTAAGAGTTCAACAGCAGACTTGACAATGCCGGCTATCACGTTAAGCGAGAAAGCACAGCTCAGTTTCAAGCACTCCGCCGGCTCTAATTCCGTAAAATGTTATGTTTATGTGAATGACGGAGAGAAGGAAGAGAAAGCGGGAGAAGTGGCATCCTCCACCTCATGGAAACAAGCAACTGTTGATTTGGCTTACACGGGAAAGACGGTAAATATCATCTTCCGCAGCAGCTCTTCCTCTTATTTCCTCTATTTGGATGATGTAGCTGTTAACTACCTGCCTGTTGCTGCTCCGACCAATTTTGTGGCAACTCCTGCAAATGCAAGTGCAGTAGTTACATGGGAGAGCGATGAGGAAGGTGCTAAGTTTGCTCTTCGTTACCGTACAAACGGCGAGGGTGACTGGACTGAGGTAGCCAATATCGAAGAAAAGACTTATACGATCAATAGCCTGACCAACAGTACCGCTTATGAGGTACAAGTGAAAGCCATCGCATCGGCTAACCGTCAGAGCGATTGGACTGCTTCGGCTGTCGTTACTCCGGTATCCTGCGCAAGTGTCGAGACGGTTACCTTCGGTGACAAGACTTACAACAGCGTGGTGGTTAACTGGACAACTACCGGTGCCGGTACTTGGAATATTCGCTACAAAACAGCAAAAGAACAAGATTGGACAGTAGTGGAAGGCAATATCGCTGAGAATACCAAGAAACTGGAAGGATTGACA
>ONPG01000034.1 GCA_900319645.1 uncultured Bacteroidales bacterium | reverse complement strand
GTCACCTGGTGATCCACATACGGGTTGTTGAAACGCTCCAATACGCTCTCGCCGTAAGCCTTCAGCTCGTCCTTCGGCAGGTTCAGGGTCTCTAACAACTCGTCGAACATCACTTTGTGGATATATTTGCCGAGCACCTCGTGGTTGCAAGCATCGCGGACGATGTTCACGCCGCTCAGATAGGTCACCGGACTCAGCACGGTGTGCGGGCCGTTCAGAAGCGTCACTTTGCGCTCGTGATACGGCTTCTCGCTCTCTGCAATCAGCACGTTCAAACCGGCTTTGTTGGCGGGGAACTCAGCCTCAAGCTCTGCTATCGACATGTTCTCCGGCTTCTCGATTACCCACAGGTGGAAGATCTCTGCCTGTACTACGAGGTTGTCGGTATAACCCACTTTCTCCTGGATCTCTGCGATATCTTTGCGCGGGAAGCCCGGTACGATACGGTCAACCAGAGTTGCGCAAACGTAGTTGTATTTCTCAAACCACTCTTTGAAGCCCTCGTAATCTGCTCCGAAATCGTCTTTCCAAAGCTCGATATACTTGCGGATGCAGTCTTTCAGATGGTGACCGTTCAGGAAAATCAACTCGCACGGCATAAAGATCAGACCTTTCTTCGGATCGCCGTTGAATGTTTTGTAGCGACGGAAGAGCAGCTGAACGAGCTTGCCCGGATAAGCCGATGCAGGGGCATCCGTGAATTTGCAGGAATCATCAAACGTGATTCCGGCCTCGGTGGTGTTCGAAATCACGAAACGGATCTCCGGCTGGTCGGCAAGAGCCATGAAGGCTGCGTTCTGGCTGTACGGATTCAACGCACGGCTGATCACGTCAATACGCTCGAGCGAGTTGACTGCCTTGCCATCCAAACGGCCTTGCAGATTCACGTGATAGAGGCAGTCCTGACCGTTGAGCCACTCCACCATTCCTTTGTCAATAGGCTGAACAACTACTACCGAACCGTTGAAGTTCGTCTTTGCGTCCATGTTCCATACGATCCAGTCAACAAATGCGCGAAGGAAGTTACCCTCGCCAAACTGAATGATTTTCTCAGGCATCACGCTCTTCGGAGCTGTGAGCTTGTTCAATGCTTTTTTTGCCATAGTTTTAAGTATTAAATGAAATTAAATTGGTATTACATCTTCTGTCGTGTAATCGTCTCTGTGTGTTAGTCTCTGTGAGACACATTACTCAAACTCTGTGAGGCACATTACTCAAACTCTGTGAGACACATAACTCAATCTGCGTGAGACATGCAATGCAAATTACGCTGCAAAGTTACAACTTTTTTTTGACATACGCAAGCACGCGCACGCTTTTTTTATTATTGACCGTCTTTTTTCGCTTTTTTTACTTTTAACCCGTTCTTTTTTCCGGTTCACCTTTCGCCTTTAACCTTTCGCTTTTAACCTTTCGCCTTTAGCCTTTTAGCCTTTCCCTGTTCTGTTGTCCCGCGCAAACCTGTCCTCCCTGATACTTCCGCAGCACATAAACATGGGTGATACATGGGTGATTCATGGGTGATTCATGGGTGATTAACGGGAGAGAAGCCTGCCTGATCTGAACCTTTAACCACATAGACCCCTCGCTTTTTTGTGGAAAAAAGCATTTTAATTTGCATATGTCCAAAAAAATCCGTAACTTTGCAGGCTTTTTCATAAATATACGTAAATCGCAATAACTCGTAAATCGTAAATCGTCAAATCGTAAATCGTCAAATCGTAAATATATATTATGTCTTTACAATGTGGAATAGTGGGTCTGCCGAATGTCGGCAAGAGCACACTCTTTAATTGCTTAAGTAACGCAAAAGCGCAGAGCGCCAATTTCCCCTTCTGCACGATCGAACCGAATGTGGGCGTCATTACCGTTCCCGACGAACGCCTCATCAAACTCGGCGAACTGTGCAAACCCGAGCGAGGAGTTATTCCTACTACCGTTGAAATCGTGGATATTGCCGGGTTGGTCAAAGGTGCCAGCAAAGGCGAAGGACTCGGAAACAAGTTCCTCGCCAATATCCGTGAGACGGACGCTATCATTCATGTGCTCCGTTGTTTCGACGACGAGAACGTCGTGCATGTGGACGGCTCTGTCAATCCTGTACGCGACAAAGAGATCATCGACGCCGAACTCCAACTCAAGGATCTCGAGACCGTAGAGGCGCGTATCCAGAAATGCGAGAAAGCGGCTAAAGCAGGAGGCGACAAACAAGCCAAACTCCAATTGGAGGTGCTCGTCAAATACCGCGAAGCGCTCTCGCAAGGTAAAAACGCGCGTACCGTCGAGTTGGATAACAAAGATGAGGAAGCCGCTGCGCGCGACCTCTTCCTCCTCACCAACAAACCCGTGATGTACGTCTGCAACGTCGATGAATCCGCGGCTGTCAATGGAAATGCCTATGTCGAGCAGGTCAAGGAAGCCGTCAAAGACGAAGATGCACAAGTGCTCGTACTCGCGGCCAAGATCGAGAGTGAGATAGCCGAACTTGAGACCTACGAGGAGCGCCAGATGTTCCTCGAGGAAATAGGTCTGCAGGAGTCCGGCGTCAACCGCCTGATCAAAGCTGCATATGCACTCCTCAAACTCCGCACCTTCCTCACAGCCGGATCAGACGAAGTGCGCGCATGGACTTTCCGCGAGGGAATGAAAGCACCGCAATGTGCTGGTGTCATACACACCGATTTCGAGCGTGGATTTATACGGGCGGAAGTGATCAAATACGCCGATTTCATCGAGCTTGGAGGCGAAGCGCAATGCCGTGCTGCAGGCAAACTCGGTATCGAAGGAAAAGATTATCTCGTGCAGGACGGAGATATCATGCATTTCCTCTTCAATGTCTAACAACTTAACGTTCCGCATTGCGGAACCAGTTTAACTCTTTAACGTCGCTTTGCGACATCTTAACATAATGATCGAATCATTATTAAATATTGGTTGGTGGGTCGGAGCAATACTGATTGTCCTCGGTTTCATCGCACTTGTCAAGGGTGCCGACTGGCTCGTGGACGGGGCTTCGGCTGTCGCCAAACAGTTTGGTATCAGCGACCTGGCCATCGGTCTGACCGTCGTCGCTTTCGGTACCTCAATGCCGGAGTTTGTGGTCAACATGGTCTCGGTGGCGGAAGGAAGTACAGACCTCGCCATCACGAACATCGTGGGCTCCAATATCATCAACACCTTTGTTATTTTAGGCCTGACAGCCTTGGTTTACCCGATTACATCGCAGAAACGCAGCCGCGATTTTGACATCCCTATGTCTATCATCGCAGGGGTGCTCGTGTTCGCTTTTGTGGCGGTTCAATCGCCCTTCGGCGAGGATATAAAGGGCATCAGCCGCACGGGAGGAATCATGCTGCTCGTGATGTTCAGTTATTTCCTCTACAACACCTTCCGTCACGCCAAAGACCATCCCGATGAGCAACCAAACGAAGCGGAACAAAGCACGAAGAATATCTCTACCAAACGGGCTGTTGCGCTGATATTGGGTGGATTAGTCGGACTGGTTGTCGGTGGCGAACTGATTGTCAAGAGCGCCGTCGATCTGGCAACACGTCTGGGCGTGAGCGAGGCGATTATCGGTCTTACCATCGTCGCACTCGGCACCTCTCTGCCCGAACTGGCTACATCAGTCATGGCGGCTACCAAGAAAAACTGCGACATCGCCTTGGGCAATGTGGTGGGCAGCAATATCTTCAATGTGTTCTTTGTCTTGGGTACCAGCGCAGTCATCCGTCCGCTTCCTGCATATACGGGCATCGAACTGGATGCTTGGGCGGCCGCGGTGGGAAGTCTCCTCGTGTGGCTTTTCGTCAAATCCAACCACGAGCGGCAGATCAAACGCTGGGAAGGAGCCGTGCTCCTGCTCGTCTATGCCGGATATCTTACCTACCGCTTGATCGAAGTAGGAAACTGATAATAAACCTTTTAACATATAAAGTATTATGAAACGGTATTTGATTTTTACACTCGTGCTGGCTATGACTGCCGGCTTGATGGCTGCGCCGCGTAGTGTGCAGCAGGCGCAGCAGGAAGCGGCGCAGTATTTCAACACGCACGCTAATGTCTTGCGCAAACCCGCCAAATCGCAGACCCTCGCACACACCTGGACTTCTCTGCAAACCAACGGCACCCCGGCTTTCTATGTCTTCAACCGTGGAGAAGAAGACGGATGGGTGATCATTGCGGCGGATGATCAGGTCTATACGGTTCTCGGCTATTCCGACCAGGGGCATTTCAATGCGGCTGAACTCCCTGCCAACGCCTTCGAGTGGCTGGAGACCTATAGTGCGCAGATCGAGCAGGCTGCCACTTCCAACCTTTCTGTCGCTCATGCTACGAAGAAAGCACAAGCCTACACGCCTGTAGCACCGATTGTCAAAACACTATGGGGACAAAGAGAACCGTACAACAATCTCTGCCCGATGGATGCCAACGGAGAACGTTGCGTAACGGGTTGCCCGGCTACGGCTGCTGCCCAGATCATGCGCGTGCACAAATACCCGGAGCACGGCTTTGGTTCCAATTCCTACGACTGGACGGATTCGCAAGGACAAACCCACACGCTGAGCCTCAATTTCAGCCAGACGACCTTTAACTGGAATCAGATGATTGACGACTACCGCTCTCTGCCCTCCACCGACGAGCAGAAAGCAGCGGTTGCTACGCTGATGTATAACTGCGGAGTGGCTGCAGAAATGGATTATGGATCATCATCCAGTTCCGCCAAGTCCAAAGTGATGGTCAATGCACTCATCGACCATTTTGGCTACGACAAGGGTATCCGGGTCCTGACCAAAGACTACATTCCCGAGGATTCTATCTTGAACTGGGTGGCTACCGACCTGAAAGCAGGAAGACCGGTGTATATCAGCGCACGAACCATCAAGAACGAAGGTCACGCTTTCGTGTGCGACGGTATGGATGCGGAAGGACTCCTTAGTATCAACTGGGGCTGGAACGGACTCAGCAACGGCTTTTTCCGACTCTCGGCTATGAATCCGGAGCAACAAGGCACTGGAGGATCCAAAACGAATCGCGGCTACACCCAGCGGGTGGTCCTCTATACCAATATCCATCCGGACGCCGAAGGAAACAGCGAGTACTACTACTCATTCACATGCGAGAATGTCCGTGTCGAGACACCGCGTGTGGCCAGAACCGAAAAAGTGAAACTGGTGGTGGATACGCTTCACAACCGCGGCTTCTGCGACTGGCAAGGAAATCTGAAACTGATGATATACAAAGACGGAAAGTTCTATAAATCCAGAACCATCAACGAAAGTCGCGATCCGCTAAAGCCGGGCTATTACTTCTTTACATCTACCTACAATGCGAATTTCAGCGCTTATCCCGACGGAGAATACGAGGTCGTTGTGGCAGTACGTGCGGATGACCAACCGGATGTCACCATCCCTGTACATCGCAAATGGTTGGGAGAATGGCGCTGCAAAATGACAATCACCGCAGACTCCATCTTCGTTATTGCTCCGGAAGTGAATGAGCCGGAACCGCCCGAGGTGGCAGATCCTGCTGAATATACCTTCACGCAGCTGAGCGCCTATTACTATCCCTCCAGGTCCTCGGAAGACCAGCATCGTTGGAAACTCCAACTGGCTACCAGCAATTTCTACCGCAAAGATATGGAGATGGATCAGGACGAGATGTTGCTGCTCTTCAATGTCTATACCCATTCCGCCAAGTCGATTGTAGGCAACTACCCGGCGGACACAAAAGCGACCTACCGTTGCTTGTCTGCCACCCAGTACTACGGCATCAGTATCGACAAAGAGAATCAGGAAATCACAGATGCTACAGAAGGCTCCTGCACCGTTGTGTATAATGAAGCCAAAAGCAGCTATACCTTCCGCTACAGTCTCCGTCTGTACGGCAAAGACTATAAGGGCATGGCGGAAATACCGCTGAAGGATATCCGCGCTTATTACGGAGAGAAAGACGGCCTCCACAAGGAAGGTGACCGGATCACGCTCGAGCACCAGGAGGCGCAAGCCGTCGAGTCGGTAGAAGGAGAGCAACAGCCTGCTATACGGAAAATCCTCCGGAACGGACAGATTCTTATCGTCCGTAGCGGAGAACTTTATACGCTTACAGGTGAGAGATTGTAATTCTACAACTGATTGAACCGGTGGCGCTCGCTATCGAAGAGCCAACCCCACTTGTTGAAATACTGACACATGTTCCGGATGTGAATTCGGAGCATGTGTCTGTTTTTATAAGAAGCCTGCGCGTGCGCATGCACGATAGACCACTGCGGATAATACAGCGTCAGCCAGTTGCGGTGAATACGCCGCGTGAGGTCGATATCCTCCGGGTACATAAAGAACCGCTCGTCAAACAAACCTGCCTCTACTGCTGCAGCCGTACGCAGCATCATAAAGCAACCGCTCAGATACGGAGCGTTGACAGGACGGCTTAAATCCAAATCCCTGAGTTCATACCGTTTGTTGCGCCGCTTGATCATCCATGACGGCAGAAACCTCCGCCCGAACACATCTATCGGAGACGGCAGACGCTTGGCAAGATACTGCTGCGTGCCGTCGGGACTGAGCACCTTCGGCATCAATTGTCCCACCTCGGGATGAGCCTCCATCCAGTCGTGCATGGCGTCTATGTCTTCCGCCTTGACCTGTATGTCGCTGTTCATCACCAGGTGAAACGCCGTCTTGTAGTAAGCGCTCTCGCGCAACGCTATGTTATGCGCCTTGCCGTAACCTAAGTTCTCCGGCATCGCCATGAAACGGATCTTGTTGGTGGCAAATTGCTCGCCGAGCGTGGCGTTCTCTTTCGCCATCTGTTCCCTGCGTATGTCCGCTTCCGTATTATCTATCAGGTAGATCTTGCGCAGACACTTCACACGCAGCAACTCCTCCAGCAGCGGCAAGACCTCTTGCTCCCAGCGGGGATGATATAAAACAATGGAAATATTTAACACCTTGGCAATGGAATGGATGATGAATCGTATGACGTGATACTTTAACTTTTCCGGAAGAACTGACGCAGTTTGCGCAGTTGTTTGCAAGCTACCGTCAGGTAACCGATTCCCACGTGATTTTTCTTGAGGACGATATAGTCTTCCTGCGTTTTGGACAAGCGTGCTTTGGTATTCTTGTTGCTCGCCCCGCCTGTTTCCATGCGCACCAGCACCTCGGGGATATATTGCGAGTGGTATCCGCGTTGGAAGATACGGAGCATCATGTCGTAGTCCGCAGAAATATGAAACCACTCGTCGTATTCACCTACCTGCTGATATACCTCTTTGCGTACATACATCGTCGGGTGAGGAGGCATCCACCCGTACTTCAGGCTATGCGGGTGAAATGCGTTGCTCTTCCATCGGCGTACGATCTTACCGTCCCGGCAATACTGCAAATCTCCGTAAACCACATCAATAGACGGGTCGCTGAAAGCGGATGCTATTTGCTCGATGGAATGGCAGGAAAAGAGCACATCGTCGGAGTGCAGAAATCCGATAATATCTCCTGTTGCCAACGAGATACCTTTGTTCAAAGCATTGTATATACCTTTGTCTTTCTCGGATACCCAGCGCACGTTAGGGTGCTGCTTGGCATAACGCTCGATCAGGTTTTTTGTACCGTCCGTAGAAGCCCCGTCCACAATGACGTGCTCTATCTCCCGATAGGTCTGGCTCTGCACACTATCCAGCGTTCGCTGCAAAGTCTTCTCGGAATTGAATGTAATGGTTATAATAGATATTTTCATGTTCTCACATTTGTTTCTTGACTACGGCGGGATTACCCTGGCAAATACAATCTTTCGCGATGTCTCTGGTGGCTACGGATCCGGCTGTCAGTACGCTGCCTTCCTCCATCGTCACACCGGGACACACTATCGCTTTGGCTCCTACCCACGCGCCGTCCTTCAGCACGATGGTCCCGGTCTTCAGATCAAAACTCTCTTTCGTATAGTCGTGATTGCCGCATAGCAGCATGGCGCCCTGGCTGACGCAGCAGTTCCTGCCTATCTCTACATCCGTTAAATTGTCAATCCAGACCTCCTCGCCTATCCAACTGTTGTCGCCGACAGACAGATGCCAGGGATACTTGATATTCACGCAGGGCTTGATCACCACTCTCTTCCCTATCTGCGCTCCGTACGCACGCAACAATCCACGTTTCAGACCGTACCAAGTGCATAACGATGTCTTAAAAAACAGTACGTTGGTTATGTACCATAACGCACGAATAAATCCGTTTCGACCGGGATAATAGCCCGCCTTGTGGTATCGGGATAAATCAACTTTTCTACTCATATACAAAAGAGGGTTTGTTTTGTTTGGTTACAATCCATTGATATAACTCTGTCATTTGTTGTGCCACAGCCCTTACCGAGAAATTCTCCGCCACCAGCTTTTGTCCTGTTCTTCCCATTTCATCGAGTTTTTCCGGACTTGTATGTAGCATACTGCGCATCACGGCTGCTATGTTCTCCGGTGTCGGTTCCTGCCACCAGCCGCACCCTTTCTCCTTCAGCACTTGCCATGGCGTACCGGTGCCGGCAAAGACAGGTGTGCCTCCGCGCAGCGCTTCCGCCACAATCATGCCGAAGTTCTCAAAATCGCTTGGCACAAACAAAGTATGCAGTTGTGCCAACCGCCGCTCTTTCTCCACTCCTTCCACAAATCCCAAGAATTCTGCGTTGCGCAAGTGCAACTGTTCAACTCGTGTTCTCAGAAACGTTTCGTAGGACGGCTCTCCGCTACCCATAATCACTAATTGACACCGGGCTTGTTCTTCTTCGGACAGCAACCCCAACGCTTCTATGATCCGCTCCACACGCTTGCGGGGGTGCAAGCGCCCCAAATAGCCGAACGTCACTTTGGCAGCTTTCGGCACATAGTCCTTCAACAGACCGTCCGGTACAGGATTCGGTATAACCGCAACAGGGTTGGTGAATCCCAATGCCCGTATATGCTGCATCTCCTCTTCACACGTAACGTGAATACATGCTGCTTCGCGAATATCGCGGTTGACACACGCGTAGCCCAATAGTTTCTTCTGCCATTTGGAGTGTGCTAACGCCTGGGGATAGAGCATCCCGTGCGGTGTCAGCACAAAAGGTTTCCCTTTCTCTCTTGCCACTACTGCCGGCACGTGGTTGCAATACCGCCATAACCCGTTCGTATGATAAACTTCCGCATCCGTTTGCATCAGCGCTTGGCGCAGATTTGCCGAAATACCGAATGGCGTCTTTTCGTCGTTTTCAACGGGAATAATCCACTCCTCTCCGTCCCCCATCAGCGGCTGCCCAGGTCTGGTAACCACGATGTCCGCCTGCACATCCTGACGCTGATTGAGTCCCTTCAATAAGTCATACGTACAAGTGGCGGTCCCGCCTGTGGTGGCGGTGAACGCGTTGATGGTATGTATTACGTGTATCTTCATTTACGCATCACAGAACCCAATGCTTCAATATATTGTTTTCCCCATTGGGCATCCGGTTCCATATAGTTGCCTTCTCCCCATTCGTTCCACGATTTGAGCATCACCAGCTGGTTGTGCTTTTTGTCAACGATGTTTTTGACGGCTTGCACATGTGCTTTGAATGCTTCCGGTGTGGAGTGGTGCATCACAAACGCCCGCATCCGGCTGCGGGGAGAGTGGTCCCACCCGGGCAGGATAGTCGGCACTACCTCTTCGCGTTTCATTGCGGGTTCTGCGAACACCTTGATCGCTTTGGCGTAGTCATAGACAAGTGGCGCTTTGCCGCGCAGATGCTTCACCAACGCCGGCAAATGACGTAGTGCCAGACATTTGTTGCGTTTCGTATCACCCAGCGGAACCAGGTTGACGGTATCAAAACCCATCGCCAGCACATCGTCCACTTGCCATCTGTAAGCCACATGCCCTAACAAATAAAGTCCGTTGAAACCGGCGCTTTTCGCCATTTCCTGCCACCGCGCTGTCCATGCTTTGGCATCAGGAAGGTCGAACGGACGATAGACCATCAGCAGCGGTTTGCCGTCCACCTGTATATAGCGCTTGTCGCGCAGCATAGGCAGTATTGCCTCAAAATGCGCCCTGTCGTCTTCCGGCGAATAGGTCTGCTCAATGAGCATCCGGTCGGGAGAGGTCTGCTGATCCAGCCACGTCTTGGCTTTCCAACTCTCGTTTGCCCATCCGAGGCAGAAAGGAAAATC
The DNA here is from genome assembly GCA_900319645.1 of uncultured Bacteroidales bacterium. Lineage (GTDB taxonomy): Bacteria > Bacteroidota > Bacteroidia > Bacteroidales > Paludibacteraceae > Colicola. The sequence goes on along the minus strand of ONPG01000034.1, from coordinate 4,116 downwards.
TGGTTTGCCGCTCGCCATCACTTGTTGCAACGGTTTCTCCAGTAACTGCTTGCCTCCGAACCAGTAGTGCCAGTAGCAGAATCCCTCCACACCCGCCTCGCGTGCCAACGCAGCCTGCCGCTCCTGGACAGACGGATCCAGCAGGTTGTAATATCCCAATTCTCCCGGTTCCACCGGCTGATGATGACCGGAGAAGAGAGGCTTGCCGTTGCGGACGGAAGTCCACTCGGTAAATCCTTTTCCCCACCATTCGTCGTTCTCCGGAATAGTGTGAAACTGTGGTAGATAATAGGCTATTACTCGCATAAGAGATGTTGTATTTGTTGGTCAAAGACCTGATTATTCACTAATTGTTCGGCTCTTTTCCGGCCTGCCTCGGCTATCTTGTTTCTATATCCTGTATCCATGCATTGGAGCAGCAGCTGCTCTAATCGCTCGGGCTCATCGGGAGAGAAGAAGAGTGTCTCCACGCCGTCTTGCAGCAACTCGCTCATTCCCGACCGGTTGGTTTGCAACACGCACACACCGGCCTGCATGGCTTCCAACACCACTAACGGCATCGTCTCTTTCCACGACGGCAACACTAAAATATCGATTCCGTTGTAGAAAGCCGCCACATTGCCCGTTTGCGGTAGAATGGTCATCACCGGTTCGCGCATCTCCGTCATCTTCTCTATATATAGCCGGTCCGCATCACGAACGGCTCCGCACAGGCTGAGGGTGGTTTCGCTCACTTGCGCATGAAGCGCCTCGAAAGCCCGCAACAGCAATCCTATATTCTTTCGCTCCTCGAAATGTCCGATAAATCCGATTCTCCCTCCGCGGAGAAAAGTGTGCCGGCCGTCGGGCGTGAACGCAATCCGTTTGATAGGGTTATAGATAATTTGTGCCTGAGTCAGTTTGGTGTCCAAAGCCTGCTCCCATTCGGCTTGCTGGCGATGCGAGATACACACGATGGAATCGGCTGTTTTGACGATTTCCCGGTAATACTCCTTCATCGTCAAATGCCATCCGAAAAGCTTATCTACCGGTTCGTGCCAGTGCCATACATGCTTGCGGTGAGTCCGTTTGGCGAGTTCTGCTCCGAGAATAGTGATCGTGGTGTTGGAGTAGATCACGTCCACCCCTTCTTGCGCCACAAAGCGTTTCAGCCTCAGCAAGGCAGGTATATTATACAGCCGGACCATGTTCGTACGCAGCATACCTCCTCCTCCGGCGCGATAGGGCAATGCCATCACGTGTACAGAGGGTATCTCCTGCAAGACCGCATCCATCCCCTCGTCTTTCACGACAGAGGGCACCACTACGCTCACCCGCGCACCTCGGGCTACACAGGCTCTGACGGCTTGTACCATAACGGCTTCTGCTCCATGGACGCCGCGCGAGTGACTTATGAACAGGATGTGCTTCATCGTTTGCGTTCTTGACGGAAGGCTTTCTTCGATTGCTCCAACCGCTGCTTGCCGCTGCTGGGACGCGGGTGGATCTTATATTCGATATAGTTCTGATACGGATTGTAGGCGACAGCCTGCGGCGACTCCATAAAAATACCGCGTGAGAAACTGAAGCAGTAGAGCGTCACGACGACTAATCCGGCCAAACGCTCCAGGAAGAGCGGCAGCACCTCCAAGACCATCGGTAGCAGCGCTATGATGCCTATCAGGAAAAATAACCTCACGCGGTTGCTGACTTCTACCAACTCAAAGCAATAATAGTACAGCACCAGACTCAGCGTGAACATATTCAGCATAATAGTGCCGTACGGCAATTCGTCGATTTGCCGGTGGAAATACATGATGACCGCGAAAATAGCCAGGTTGAGTATGAATCCCACACTCAGTCCGCGGCTCACGGCGAACATCGCATTCTCGGTGTATGTCTCCGCCTTGTCGGCGTAGTTTTCTCCCAGCCAACCGGCTACAGTGAGGAATATCGTCTGTATCCAAGGGATGCCCGCCAGCATCACTACTGCACCCACACCCACTACGGTCAGATATACCCAACCCGGCAGTTTGATGTTTAGCACAAAATACAGAGGAATCATCAGAGCCGACACGCGGTGGAACGTACAGGCCAGCAGAACAAATAGCAGATAGGGTAGCAGACGCTCGCTGCGGATATATTGTACGGCATAGAAACAGAGAGCTACCGCTGTTGCCTGGCGGATATAGATCATCTCCAGATTGAAATACAGAATTCCGTAGTAGCACAGCAATGCCACTACCGGGTATTTGGTGTATTTGCTGGCGGCAGAAGCGATGAGAGTGATGTTGATAGTTGTCACGACGAAGAACAAATGCTGCACCGTGCCGCCTAACGATTTCACCAGCGCACACAGCAATGCGAATCCCTCCTCTACCGGCTGTTTCAGCAGCAGGCCCGGCTCTCCTGTCAGTCTGCTGAAAGGCGGGAAGTGTCTGAATAGTTTCTCGTAGGCGTCCCAGTCGCCTCCTGTCTCATAACGCAGACCGGCTATACCGATGAGCAGCAACGCGGAGATGCCCGTCAGCACCTGCGTACTCAGGCGGTCGTGCATCTGCACATTCAGTATCGCCAGGACAAGCAATATGACAAAACAAATCAGATAGAACATATTTTGCGTCTTTTGAATAACAATATCGACCCCACCAGCAGGCACTCCATCCCTTCCGCCACGTTCCATCCGATGCACACGGCCTTGACGCCCATGCGGGGCAGAAGAATCTGGTTGGTGGATATACAAATGACAGCCAGCACGGCTCCCACCCGGGGTGCCCAGCGTTGCAGCCCCATAGCATATAGTCCCTGCACGGTCAGCAGCGTAGCCGTCATCACGAGGAAGGGCAAAGGTGCCAGCCACCTGAGTATCTCCACCGCCGGTTCAAAACCGGTGCCATATACGATACGGATGACCAACGGAGCGGACACCCACGTGACCAGCGAGACAACCGCCGCTGCACTGCCGGCATAGAGCAGCACACGGTGCATAAACCGTAATCCCTCTTGGTGCGATGCCTCATAGCGACGGCTGATCTCCGGATAAACCGACGTACTGACAGGCAGTACCACCACCATGTTCAGCGCTATAATCAGTCGTTGCGCCGCCGAGAAATAACCGATCACATCGTCTATAGCGTAGATTCCCAACAGGGTCATATTGATGGTGGTGTACAGACTGACAAACACATTGTTGAGAAAAATAGGCGAACTGGGTGCCAGCACTTCGCGAAGCGAGTTGCGCGAGCAGGTGTAACGCCCTATTCCGAAACGGCGTATCACATACACCAAAGCTCCGGCTCCCACCACGATGCTCGCCAGCGACAGCAACAACGGATACAACCTATATGCCGAGGCTTCGCGTACCAAACCGATTACCATCAATGCTCCTAACAGCTTGGTGAAGAAATTCGCCCATGCCATCTTGTCCATCTGTTGCTCGCCCTGCAAAAACCACGTGGGGAAGAGCACAATTCCGATGTTGGTCAGGGCGGTATAGACATACAGACGCGGGTCACAAGCCATCCGCTCCATCACCAGAGGCAGACACGCCAAAACGGCAAACGAGATCAGCAGCAGCACCCCTTTGGCAGTCAGAACCGCCCAGAAAATACGCTCCTTGTGCGCATGGTCGCGTGCCAAGGCGATCTGGCGCGTGGCGGAGTACTCGAATCCGAAATTCACCAGGAGGGTGAGATACGAGATGATATTCTGTGCGTAACCGACACTGCCGAAAAGCGAAGCACCCAGTACCCTGCTGATAACAGGCAATACCAACAAAGGAATCAAGTAGTTTGCAACCTGCAAAATACTAAGCGCTGCCATATTTTTGACAATCCGTTTCACTTACGCACGAATATAGTTTGATTGTATCCTTTCTCGCCCGGTTATGTCTGATATTATTGACTTCATCGATGGTGTATCCGTAAAAGTGTGCAAAGATACAACATTTTTTGCATTTATGCAAAATAAATATGTTTTTTACACAAAAAAAGCCCAAAACTTGCGTTTTGGACTTCTTTTTCTCTTTCGGTATTTCGATATTTCGATATCTCGATATATCGATCTTCCGATTAAGCTTCAGCGTTCTCGCCATTAGCCTCAGCCTCTGCGGCTGCTGCTTCCTGTGCTGCTTCCTGA
>ONPG01000019.1 GCA_900319645.1 uncultured Bacteroidales bacterium | reverse complement strand
GTTCTTGAGGGTTACATGCAAGGTCTCTTGACCCATACCGGTCTGTGCCGGCAGGTTGCAGGTCAGAGTGTAGGTATATGAGCCGTCCGTATTAGCTGCTTTGCTTGCCTCCGTGAAGGCTGCGAAAGGCAGGTCGAATGCGTAGTTACCACCCATGAAGGATGCGTGGAATGCTTCTGCACCACCGCGGCTGTAACTGATCACACCCGTGTTGACACCGTAACCGGTCCAGACATCATCGCCGATGGCATTATAGAGTTCTGTTAAAATCTCCAATTTAGCCACTTCAGGATCTAACTTCCAGTTGGCTACATAGTTCTTGTCGCCGCTTGAGCCTTTAGCAATCGTTACAAATTCTTGCGGTGTCACTCCGTTAGAGCCTGTCCAACCGAGGAAGATATAATCCTCTTTGGTAGGCTTTTTCAGCGTTATTTCTTGGTCTTCGTAATACTTAACGGGGTTCTCCTCATGGTTAATACCGCCGTTGAGTTCATACGAAATAACATACTCGTCCCAGTATTCTGCATGCAACAGAATTTGGTATGCCGGCATCGGCGCTGTCCACGTGTTCTCGCCAGCCGGTGTCATGGGGGTCTGTGCCCATAAGCCTTGTACCACTATCAGCAGAAAGGCGAGGGCCAATGATAATCTTGTTTTCATATATCTCATATTTTTAGTTTTCATAGTATATAGATATTAGTATGCAAATACTGCGCGGTAGTAATACTTGTAGCCGTCGTGGTCATTTGCCCACCACCAGGTAGCCGATCCGCCGTCGCCAGAACCTACGTGCCAAGTACCTATATTGCTATTACCGTCATCACGGGTACTGCTACCATAGTTATTGTCGGTTTTCATAGCCGTACCACCGGTAGCATTGTTAATCGCCGTTCGCAGTTCAGACCATTTGCAGAGGTTCGGGTTCACAGAATGATTTACACCTGCCGGGTTAGTAAGAGAAGAACCCTTGTAGGCATTCATGATATAGCGCCAGTCGCACACGGTAGGAATTCTCCAGCCTTTTGCAACCGCCCAGTCTCGGATCTTGTAGTTAGACGGACTTGCAAAATCATAATATCCGCCTGCATCGCTGGAATAAACAGTGCCACCTACGTTAACACTATGGGACGAAGCCCATGTATTAACAGCAGTAGCAGCATCCGCACGGCTGAGACGGGTATTACTGATATCTTCCAAAGCTATACAAAGACACTTGTCGAAATATTTGTCGCAACTACCTACATATGCTACTACGGCTTGTAGCGGCTCTACGATGTCAGTAGCGTAGTCCTTCGGCCAAAGATAACCGTAAGCACCCAAGAAACAGCCTTTATCTTTCGCTTGGATATTAGCCGGTGTACGAAGTGCACTATGGGAGTAAGAGCAGGTCTTATTGGCAGGTGCCAAGTAGTTAGCACTTTCAGCCACACTCACGGTAATAGTAATGTCCGATAGCGGGCGACCCGAGCGACGACGTACCGTAACGGTATTGCCACTGAGTGTACATTTAACCTCGCTATTGCTTGAGGAGACACTGATTGCTCCATCACCGGTACGCGTTACGGTAAACGTGGTTGTGAAATCGTCTGCACCAAATGAGATACTCGTCTTCGAAAGCGTTACAGCCGCAGGTGTAGCTTTGGCGATGGTCACGTTAAACGAAGCCTCGGCTATGTCTGCATAGTTGTCGTCTCCTGCTACGCGGTAGTAAACAGCGTACGTACCGGCATTGGTAGCCGAAGGAACAGCGGTGCTCCATTCGCCGGTGTTCACTTTGTATTGGAGTGTACCAGCGGTTGTAGAACCGGCATTCACCAGTTCCTGCGTTTTGGTGTTATACGTAAGATTCGTTTTTGCAGTCGGTGCGGTCAATACGGCTGTAGCCTTGGTAATCGTCACGTCGAACGAGCCGCCGGCATTTCCTGCATACGTCTCATCGGCTTGCACGCGATAATAAACAGTATAGGTGCCGGCATTGATAGCCGAAGGAACAGAGGTGCTCCATTCGCCCTCGTTCACTTTGTATTGCATCGTACCGCCGGTGGTAGTACCTGCATTCACCAGTTCTTGTGCCTCACCGGTATAGATCATACCTAACTTGGGAGTAGGAGCTGTTACAACCGGCACTTTGAAATAGGAAACGCTCTTCACGCGTTTTGTACCGCTATAGGTGGCGGTTAAGGTCTGACCCACACCCACGGGGCTGGCAGGCGTGAGGCTCCAATCTGCCGCCATCGACTCATCGGTCTCTACGGCAAACGTATGCAGCAACCAGTTGGCGGTATAAGTCTTGTTTCCTGTTGATCCTTTGGCAATCGACACTTCCGTTTGCGGAGTCTCGCCGTTGGAACCGGTCCAGCCGAGGAAGTCATTATGCTCCTTGGTCGGGTTGTTCAACGTAAAAGTCTCAGTCTCCACCGTATATTCCGTCGGGTTAGCAACAGCCACTTCGCCGCCATCAAGGTTATAAGCAACGGTATAATTGATGATCTCCCAGCGCGCGTAGAGTGTAGCCACTGCGGTCTTGTTCCATACATGAGCAGAGGAACCGTCTGCGTTGTAATACAGCGTGCCTTCGGTAGCGGCATCGTAGTAGCCTTTGAAGGTATAACCGGCGCGTGTCGGCATCGTAGCCGCAGGCATGGCCGCATCAAAGGTAGCTGTTGTAGAAACAGTACCGCCGTTACCGCCCTGCTGGTCGAACGTCAGCGCGTACGTACGCGCGTTCCATTTAGCATAGAGCGTGGTGTTAGAGGCGATGTCCCAGTTGCGAACGCTAGTGGCGGTGTTATTAGCATCCGGCTTGAGGTACTGGGTACCCGTTCCGTTCTTTCCGGTATAATAACCACCGAAACTATACCCATTACGTCCGGGGATATTTACCGTAGGTGTAGCGGAGCCGAACGTAGCAGTCTTGCTGCCGTCTCCGCCTGTACCGCCTTGCGGATCCAAAGTGATGGTATAGGTATTGGCTGTCCAACGCGCATAGAGCGTTGCGGCATTGGCCTTGTTCCACGTACGTGCAGAAGAACCGTCGGCTTTATAGTACTGCGTACCACCTGATGTAGCATCATAATAACCTTGGAATGTATAACCTGTGCGGGACGGCTTGGTCATCGAAGGCATGTTGGCATCGTAAGTAGCCTGCACAGAAGAAGAACCGCCTGAACCGCTCTGTTGATTGAGCGTTACGGTGTACTTGTTCGCCGTCCATTTCGCATAAAGAGTTGCACTCGCGTTCGCGGAATAGGTAGCACCCTTGGCATAGTTGGTACCACTACCATTGGAAGCGGTGTTCCAGCCGTTGAAGGTGTACCCTGTGCGAGTCGGAGTTGTGCTACTCAAAGTAATATTGATACTCGTTACCTTTCTCTGGGCACTCGGTGCACCGGTACCACCGTTGGCATTGTAGCTAACGGTGTAGGGATTAGAAATCGTGATGGTTTTCACTTCTCCGCCATTACCTGAATATGTGATAGTATGATTTCCTTCGCTGCTTCCTACATTGATAGGCCAAACTCTTACATCGTATGTGCCGGCAGGAACCTCACTGGTGACATCAATCCAGCAGTCAAAACCATGTACTGTACCGTACCGTGCGCCAATGGAGTTTGGGTCGTCACTTTTCAAATCAGGGCGATTCAGGTTGGCAACAGTGGCGTTGTAGCCCTTGACCGGATTAGTGCTCCCCTGCGGATAGATGTAAACGTGTATAGCAATAGCAGTACTGGGCTGATCGGGGTCGAGAGCCCAGCCCCATACATGAAAAGAGCCGTTGTGTCCCGTTACACCATCAACCGAACCCATTGGAATTGTTGCCCACATCGCTGTTGCGCTAAAGATTGTTAACGCAAACCAGCTTAAAAACTTTAGTTTGTTCATAAGTTTGATTTGTTAATTGATTATTTTTGTTTTTTTTTGTTTGCTTTGTTAACGTACTTTTCGTAGTTTTCGTAGTTTTCGATTATTTTTCCTTTATAAAAGGCAACTCGTCTTTAGGAGTGATATGATCGATGACCTTGTCGCTGCTGATCACCGAATGTCCAAGACGCTGCTCAATGTCTGCGCGGGCGTTACGAGCCACTTCTGCGCCGTCTTTCGCCACATGCGCTGATTCTGCGAGACCTTCGGGGTTGCGCTCTTTGCTGAGGTCTGTTGCCGTCTGTTTTACCGTCAGATGACTTAAATTGGTGGGGGGTACAAATCGTACCCCACACGGAATTGAGTTCTTGATCGCGTTGACGCATTCGCTTAATATACTGGGGTACGTCACGCGACTCAGTTAAGATTTCAACTACATCTGCTATGCAGAAATACCACAATTGACTTTCATCGTCATAGAAGACACGCACCTTGCGATCATCAAATAATTTTACCAAATCGTGTGTTGCCATATAGTGGTTTACGTACTATTAAATTTATATAGTTGTTTATTGTTATTTTTAATTGTAAAAATAAATTTTGCACGCAAAGGTACATAATTTTTTTTGCATGCGCAATAGAAAATGCATTTTTTTACGCAAAGTCACTTAAACAGGTCATTTTTTTACGCAAAGTGGATTGCTTTGGATTTTTAGTGTCAATTAATCCACATTTCGCGTCAATTTTTACACCTACCAACGGGCGACGCTTTCAACCCGAATTAAATTCGGGGCTAATGGACGAAGGAGAGCGGCGTTTGCCAAACGCCTGTAATACAAAGAAGAAAGAATCGTTATCACGTACTCACGTGATTAGGTCATTATGAACGAGCCGGCATCGGATGCCGGAGAAAAGAAGAAAAAGCGGAGCTGACGCTCCTTTTCAGGGACGTAATATTTACGATTTGACGATTTACGATTTGACGATTTACGAGGTACGATTTATTGAGGATTTACGAGGTTTTAGATGCGGTTCAAGTGTCCCGAAACAGAGCTATTACTACGCTGAGGTTATCCTGCTGTTTACCTAATCACCCAATAATCACCCAATAATCTCCCAATAATATCCCAATAATAGTCCAATACTACCTGCTGAAAAACAACGAGTAGAAAGTAGAAAGTCGAAAGTCGAAAGTCGAAAGACCGGCCTGCGGCCTCAAAGCCAACGCCAACGCCAGACCTACACCAGCACGGGGCAAATAGTAGAAAGCAGAAAGTCGAAAGTAGAAAGACCGGCCTGCGGCCTCAAAGCCAACGCCAATGCCAGACCTACACCAGCACGGGGCAAATAGTAGAAAGTAGAAAGTAGAAAGTAGAAAGACCGGCCTGCGGCCTCAAAGCCAACGCCAACGCCAACGCTAAGGCCGTCAGAGCCCCAAGTGAATACGGAATCGGAGTGCCCATTTGGCACTTCCTTTTTGTTGGGCGGAAAGGGTGGAGGATAGCGGCACTACCGACCATACGGAATAGAGATCGCAGACGCGGAGGATATTGCCGATACCTACACCCACTTCGGCGTACAGTAAGCCCTCGCCGGAGGATGGGTGATGGGTGATGGGTGATGGGTGAGTGGTGATGGGTGATGGGTTATTGGAGAGATAGCCGTACGCGAGTTTGGCTTCGACGAGCTCACGCAGGTGGAGCCAGCGGATACCCGGAATCAGATTGAAGAGGATACCGTGTCCGTTCCATTCGGTGTGCAGGGCGAGGTATTTGTCCGCCAGCAACTCTCCGCCGTGCAGCAGCGTGAAACGATGGGGGTCGTAGGCATATCCCTGGTTGGCGTTCGCCTGCCAAAGAAGGAAATACGGCACTTTGCCGAAAACGGCTCCTGCCTGCATCGTATAGGCGAGCGTGCCGCCCATACCTAACTGAGCGTTCTGGGTGAGCATCACACGCAGGTGGGCATAGAGACCTCCTTCGGGGGATTGGGGATTGCTGACGGGTGATGGGTGATTGCCGGTTGTTGATTGCTGATTGCCCGTGGAGGCCCAGTGACCGGTTTCCAGCCCGAGGTAGAGCACCGGGTAACGCGGGGAATAGGCATAACGGCGGGAGAAAAAGCCGTCGTACTTGCGCTCTCCCCAACTGAGACGGGCAATCAGACTCAGGGATTGGTAGGAAATGACGGGGGATGGGTGATTGGTGATTGATGATTGCTGATGGGTGATGGGTAGTTGGGGCAGGTCGTTCTGCCAGCCGAAACGGATGTACGCGTGTGTCTCGAGGCTGACAGGATAGCCATGGCGTGTGGAGTGACCTTCGCCCCAGTCGGCAAACCAGTGGATCTGTCCCTGACGCTGACGCATGAACGTACTGCGGCAGAGCGTGTCGCGATGCAAGGCTTCGAAGGCGTAAGCCGTGAAATCGAAATTGCCGTAGCCGATCGAGTTCTCGCGCATGAGACGGCTGAAATCATCGACTTCCGACCACACGTAATGGTCGCGGTACTCCATTTGGAGGGTCTGTTTGCGAAGCGTGGGCAGGTTGACGGACACACGCCCGAGACCTTTCGGACGTCGGTCGCGGAACCCGTAACCGACCGCCGCTTCCAGCGAGACCACTTGGGAGAACCGCTCGTTGGTTCGGAAGGGCAAGCCCACGTGTACGCCTTCGTAGCGGTTGACTTGCAGAATTTCCTCAATATGACCGATATCCACGGGTGTGCCGGTGGGTATATAGCCGGTGGTGGCTATCGTAGCAAACCACTTGGCGGTACGTATTATAGGCAGGCTGTCCAGCGCCGCGAAAGCAAGTGAGTCGGCTCCCCCGGGAGAGTTGATAGTTGACAGTTGAGAGTTGACAGTTGAGAGTTGAGAGTTGGGAGTTGACAGTTGAGAGTTGAGAGTTGATTGGGGATTGCTCAGGCGGTTAGTCAGGAGCACAGTGGGGAAGACCGTAGCGGTCTGTTCGGTCTTGACCGCGAAATCGAGCAGGACGGAGATATATTCTTCGGCGAGGGTGTTGTCCGGCGCGAGGGTCTGCGAGACGTGGATATTGTTGACGTAGTTGACCGCCACCTCGGGCGGTACGTAGGCACGGATAGCCCGGAGCGCAAACGTCGTCGTGTCGATGAGCATCTCGCCGTTGAAGGTGGCGTAGAACGGATTCCTTGTCCGGAAACGGATCAGGACCTGATTGGTGACAGGTGATTGGGGATCGGTGGTCTCTTCTTCGTCCAGATAATAGCGGTAGTAGAGGTTGCCGGAAGGAGCGAGGGGCGAGAGGAAAGCGTGCCCCATCAGCGGGACGCTGGATTGATAGAAATCCAGGTTGCCGGAGAGGTTGAGGAGCGACGAGTAGTCGGTAGCGGTAAGCACAACCGCCTGCGAACGCTGGTCGTTGGCGGGTATCATCTCCTGCCCGGCAAGCATGAAAGTCTGCGTCTCGCGGTAGAGCGGCATAATATACGTGCTGTCGTCTTGGGCTATCAATCCTGCCTGCAGGCTTCGCCAGAGCGCACGGCGAAGGTGGCGTTTCTGGATCTGGGAGATATAGAGTGTCTGTTCGCGTCGGACAGTAGACCTGAGGTCGGGTCGCAGAACACGGTCGTTCTCCGCGCGTCGTTCGCGCACCTGACGGAGGATAGCCAGCGCAGGGTTCTCGGAAGGCGTGACCACCACTTCGGTCAGCACCGCCGTACGCTCATGGAGCGCCACTTCGAGACCTGCTGTCGTGCCCGGTTCGATCTCAAAACGCTGGGAGTGGTAGCCGACGGCAGAGAATACCAATACGGATTTGGCGTGCATGTCCACGCGCAGTGCGTACGCGCCCGTCTCGTCAGAGGTAGTGCCGATTTTGGTGCCTCGGAAACGGATGTTGACGTTCGGAACGGGTTCTCCCGTCGCGTCGTTGACCACCTCGCCCACGATGATGGTCTCCACCGCCTGGAGAACTGAGAGGTGAAAACTGAAAACTGAAAGGAGCAGGAGTCCTCTCAACCAGTTACCAATATGTTTCCTTTCAATTGTCAATTGTCAATTTTTATTTGCGGGGTGGTATTGCAGGATAGCTTTTCTGAGGTCCTGTACGTCCACGTGGGTGTAAATCTCGGTGGTGGCGAGGTCTTCGTGTCCGAGCAGTTGCTGGATCACCCGCAGGTCGGCTCCGTTCTGGAGCAGATGGGTGGCAAACGAGTGTCGGAGAGTGTGGGGCGAAATGGTCTTGGTGATACCCGCTTCGGCGCACAGCCGCCTAATGATGGTGAAGACCATCGCGCGTGTGAGCGGCCGTCCGTAGCGGTTGACGAATGCGTAGTCCTGTGCCTCGGGTTTGACGGACCACCGGTTACGATCCTGTATCCAGTAGCCAAACCACTCTTCGGCGACGGGCGAGAGCGGCACAAGACGTTGTTTGCTACCTTTGCCCAGGATAAGCATATAGTGTTCGTCGAGGTAGATCTGGCTGAGGCGGAGGTTGGTCAGTTCGCTCACGCGTAGCCCGCTTCCGTAGAGCATCTCCAGCATCGCGCGGTTGCGATGACCTTCGTTGGAGGAGAGGTCGATAGCCGCCATGAGCCGGTTGACTTCGTCCAGCGAGAGGACGGTGGGCAGATGTTTGTCTTTCTTGGGCCCCTCCAGCAGTTCGGAAGGGTCCTGGTCGATATAATCCTTGTAGAGCAGAAACCTATACCACGAGTGAATACCCGCCAGGGTGCGTGCTTGCGTAGCCGCGGAAGTGATGGTCTTGAACTCCTGGAAGACAAACTCCTGGAGCTCGTCGAAAGAGGTGTGTACGATATCTACTCCGTGCTCCTCGCCGTAGTTGCGCAAGCGTTGCAAATCCTGCTCGTAGCCTTCTACCGTATTGGGCGAATAGCCTCGCTCCAACCGCAGCCACGAGTGGTACTCGCGGTAGATATTTTCGGTTATTTCTTTCGCCATGGAATGAGTTCTCCTTGGAAATGCGGGCGATAAGTGGCTTTGGAGCCGTACGCGTTCCGGTAGTATAGCGTGAACTGGAGGTCCAGAAGTCCGTTGGTAGTGTCGCGTACGACGAACGAACCACTGTCAAGCAGTTGGATAGTTTGCAGTTTGCCCTCTTCCACGTAGAGCAGATAGATGCCGGTGGGTGTGCCGTCCCAGTCTCTGCCGGGAAGGAAAGTGTTCGGGGTAACGGCGACGGGTGTTTGGTGATTGGCGAGAGGGAGGGAGTGGTATTCACCGGGCGTGAGGAGACTGTCGGAGACGAAGATATCCGAGAGGTATAGGTTGTAGCCGGTGCCTTGCATCCGGTGGTTTTTGTCCAGCGTGAGGCTGTCGGAATAGAGATCGAGCGCGACGACGGAATAGGGGATAGAGTCGTAGCAATGTCCGTAGATCTCCTGGTAGCCGAGATTGAACTCCTTCGGCATGCCGCGGTAAGGAACCGGGTCATAGCGACGGCAACCGCAAAGGAATGTACAAAGGAGCAATGTACAATGGACAAAGGACAATGGACGATGGACAATGGACAAAAATGCGTTGGCGGCGTTGGCTTTGGCGTTGGCTTTGGCTTTCATCTTTCAATTTTCAATTTAATAACTCCTTTCAATTTTCAATTTTCAATTTTCAGTTTCCTTGTGGGATACCAGGCAGTGAGGAACCCGAGGACGAGGACGATGAGTGCGACGATGAGGATGTCGGCAGGCTGTACTACCACCGGATAAGCGGAGATCACATAATCACTTCCGTTGCCCAGTTTGAGCCATCCGAAGTGCTGCTGACCGAGACAGAGGAGCGTGCCGAGCACAAGTCCGGCGAGTGCGCCGAGTGACGAGATCAGCCAGCCTTCCGTCCGGAAAATGCGGCGGATGAGGGACTCGTCCGCTCCGAGATGGGAGAGGATACGGATGTCGTCGCGTTTGTCCAGAATAAGCATCGAGAGCGAACCGATGAGGTTGAATCCTGCGATGAGTAGGATAAAGACCATGAGCAGGAAGGTCAGCAGTTTCTCGATACGCAGGATGCGGTAGAAATCCGATTGTTGCTCGTAGCGGTCAAGGACCCGGTATTCGGGACCGATGGTTTGCGCGATGCGCTGTTTGAGGTGTTTGGCGTTGGTTTGTATGCGCAGGGCGGAGACGGTGTGGTCGTCGTAGCCGAAGAGGCGTTGGGCAAGAGTGAGCGAGACGAGCATGAGCTGGTCGTCGTATTCCATCTGGTTGACGGCAAACGTACCGGCAATGAACGCGTGTTCGTGTACGAGCGACTTGTCCGGGCGGAGGAGGTTGACGCGTTCCGTGCGGTTGGGCGCGTAGAGATGAAGCGCCCCTGTGAAATGGGCGTTGATACCTATCTGTGCGGCGAGTCCGCGTCCGAGCACCGCCCGTTCGAAGGCGCCGTCATAGACGGAGTAGTAGCCGTCCGTGATGATCGAGTCGATGTGTGCTGTGCGCGCGAAGAGGCTGTCCACTCCGAGTACACGCGCCGGCGTCTGATGGTCTTTGTATCGCACGAGTGCGGTCTGCTCCAGTTGGGCGGAGACGGCTTCGATACCGTCCAGAGCATAGAGTTCGGCTATCTCCGGTGCGTCCGTGCGGAGCGTAGTGCCTTCGGCAGGCAGAACCAGCAGTTCGGCATCAAACTCGGAGAACATGTGCTCGACGAGTGCGCCGAAACCGTTCATCACCGAGAGCACGCAGATCATAGCCGCCGTAACCACCGCCACCGCCACGGCGGAGACGCCAGAGACGATGTTAATGGCGTTGTGCCCTTTCTTGGAGAAGAGGTATCGCCAGGCTATGAAGGATTCGGTGCTTCGCACGAAGGGCGGTCGCTGCGCGACGTTAAGACGTTAAGACGTTAAGCTGTTAAATTGTTAAGCTGTTAAATTGTTAAGCTGTTATTTTTTGAGCAGTTCGTCTATGCGCTCCATCCGGTCGAGGGTCTCGTCGAGGTGGAAAGCGATCTCGGGGATGACACGCAGCTGATGACGCTCGAGCGTGCCGAGTTCGCCACGGAGCTTGTGGGTGTTCTCTTCGATGAGTGCCATCGTCTCTTTGACGCGGTCCTGCGGGAAGATCGAGACGTAGATGTGTGCAATACTGAGGTCGGGCGACACGCGTACCTCGCTCACGGATATGAGCGTGCTATGCAGCGTGCGCGCGTAGCGTAAAAGAATATCGCTCATGTCTTTCTGTATGAGACGGGCGATCTTGTGTTGACGTGTTGATTCCATTTAGTAAATTGAAAGTTCTTATCCCGCTTCGCTCGAACGATTATTTTCGGCAAGCGAAAATCTTGAAAGTTGAAAGGATTTAGCAAAACAAGGGAAAGGAGACGAGTCTCTTTTCCCTATTTTGTCAATTGTCGATAGTCAATTGTCAATTAAAACTTGTGGCGTCCCTCGTCGGCTACGGTCAGTTTCTTGCGACCTTTAGCACGGCGGGCAGCCAATACGCGGCGACCGTTAGCGGTAGCCATTCTCTCGAGGAAACCGTGTTTGTTGCGGCGCTTGCGCTGCGAAGGTTGAAATGTACGTTTCATTGTCTTATAGGTTTTAGTGTGAAAATATTCAAATTGCGCCTTTGTTCGCCTGTTCCGACGAAAAAAGCGTGCAAAATTACTGCTTTTTTTTGACATGTGCAAATTTTTATGCAATTTTTTGCGAAAATGCGGCATTTTTGTGGTTTTGAGGCACTAAAAACGTCCGGTTTTGATGAAAAATTGATTGTTTTGTTACTTGTTTGTCAGGAACCGGACATTTCTTTGGAGCGTGTTTGTTTCTTGTTTGTTTCCCGGTATCGAGCCGCGAATCACGCTACAATCACGCTATTTTTAGTAACAATCTTAAGACAAATTTAAGGAAAATGCGCGTGTGTGCGGAAAAAATGCGCGCAAGCGCAAAAAAAATGCGTGCGCATTTGCACATGTGAAAACTTTTTTGTAACTTTGCAGCCGAATTGGTGTCGAAGTGCATGTGCGCGTATTTTAACACGTGCGAAAGCGTACGAAAAACGCGTGCAGAAGAGCATAAAAGGCACATTCGGAAGCGAATGAAAAACACATTCTGAAGACCGAAACAAACAATAAAACAAACAATATTAATTATCTAAAAAAACACAAACATCTTATGTGGTTAAAAGATTCATCTATCGGCCGTAAGTTCGTTATGGCTCTGAGTGGAGCAGCGCTGGTGTTCTTCCTGCTGTTTCACGGTTGCATGAACCTTGCGCTGGTGTTCAGCGAAGAGGCTTACAATGCCATTTGCCGTTTCCTCGGCGCTAACTGGTACGCCGTCATCGGATCGCTCGGAATTGCGTTTCTGGTGTTGGTACATTTCTGCTACGGTCTGTATCTGACAGCTCAAAACCGTGCTGCCCGTGGAAACGACCGCTATGCGGTAACCGACAAGAAACAGGGCGTGACCTGGGAGTCGGAGAACATGCTCGTGCTGGGCTTTGTGATCCTCGGTTTCCTGTGCTTGCACCTGTACAATTTCTGGTTCAAGATGCAGTTTGCAGAACTGTCGGGCATCGAGACGGGTGCGTTTGATCCGCAGAACGGAGCAGCTTATGTGAAAGCACTGTTTACCACTCCGGTATGGGGTCAGGTGTATTGCGTGCTCTATCTGTTGTGGTTCGTAGTGCTGTGGCTGCACCTCAATCACGGTGTGGGCTCGGCTATGACCTCTATGGGTTTGAACAACCTCAAATGGCAGAAACGCGTAGAGGTGATCAGCACGGTTATGGCTACACTCGTTGTACTGCCGTTCACCGTTGTAGTGCTGTATTATCTGGGAATGGGCATCGCGATGCTGTAAATCGTAAATCGTAAATGACTAAATCGTAAATGGTCTTATGGCAAAGAAAGAAGATATACTGGATGCTGCAAAGAAAGCAGCCGAAGTAGTAAAAGAGAAAGTAGAGCAAGTAGCCAATGATCCGCAAGTGCAGGAAGCAGTACAAGCCGCTAAAGAGAAGGCTGTCGAGGTGGCTGAGGCTGTGGCGGAGAAAGCGAAAGAAGTAGCTGCTGAAGTACAGGCTCGCGCCGAGAAAGTAGCTGAGCGTGCCGAGGTGAAAGAGGCTGTGGAGGCGGTAGTTGATGCTGCCAAGAAATCCGGCAAAGCCGCTGCGGCTGCCGCGGAAGTGATGGCTACTCCGAGCGAGAAGAACGTGAAAGTGATCACTCCGGAAATGGCGAAGATCCCCGCAGGTCCGCTGGAGCTCAAATGGACAAACTACAAGAATCACCAGAAACTCGTCAACCCGGCTAACAAACGCCGTCTGGACGTGATCGTAGTGGGAACAGGTCTGGCAGGTGCGAGTGCAGCTGCATCGTTGGCAGAGATGGGCTTTAACGTGCTCAACTTCTGTATTCAGGACAGTCCGCGTCGTGCGCACTCGATTGCAGCACAGGGCGGTATCAACGCAGCGAAGAACTACCAGAACGACGGCGATAGTGTTTATCGTCTCTACTATGATACCATCAAAGGTGGTGACTACCGTGCCCGCGAGGCGAACGTCTATCGTCTGGCAGAGGTAAGTAACAATATCATCGACCAGTGTGTGGCACAAGGTGTTCCTTTCGCCCGCGAATACGGCGGTTTGTTAGACAACCGTTCGTTCGGAGGCGCACAGGTGAGCCGTACGTTCTACGCAAAAGGTCAGACGGGTCAGCAGTTGCTGCTCGGCGCATACAGCGCTTTGAGCCGCCAGATTGGCAAAGGCAAAGTGAAGATGTACACCCGCTATGAGATGCTGGATATTGTGATGATCGCCGACGAAAACGGCGAGAAACGTGCCCGTGGTATCATCGCCCGCAACCTGGTTACCGGCCGCATCGAGCGCTTCTTTGCGCACGCAGTAGTAGTGGGTTCCGGCGGATACGGAAACACGTTCTTCCTGAGCACGAACGCGATGGCAAGTAACGGTTCGGCGGCTATGCAGATGTACCGCCACGGCGCTTATTTCGCCAACCCGTGCTATGCACAGATCCACCCGACCTGTATTCCGAAGCACGGCGATTTCCAGTCGAAGCTGACACTGATGTCGGAGTCGCTCCGTAACGACGGACGTATCTGGGTTCCGAAGAAACTGGAGGACGCCAAACGTCTGCAGGCAGGCGAGATCAAGGGACGCGATATCCCCGAAGAGGATCGCGATTACTATTTGGAGCGTCGCTATCCGGCATTCGGAAACCTCGTTCCGCGTGACGTGGCTTCGCGTGCCGCCAAAGAGCGTTGCGACAAAGGCTACGGCGTGAACAACACCGGTCTGGCTGTGTTCCTCGATTTCAGCGACGCTATCCAGCGTCTGGGCAAGGACGTAGTGGCACAGAAATACGGCAACCTCTTCCAGATGTACGAGAAGATCGTCGATGAGAACCCGTACGAGAACCCGATGATGATCTTCCCGGCTATCCACTATACGATGGGCGGTATCTGGGTGGACTACGAGCTGCAGACAAGTGTCAAGGGTCTGTTCTGTATCGGCGAGGCTAACTTCTCCGACCACGGCGCCAACCGTCTGGGTGCTTCGGCGCTGATGCAGGGTCTCGCAGACGGCTATTTTGTGCTGCCTTATACCATCCAGAACTACCTGAGCGACCAGATCGGCGTACCGCGTATGAGTACTGACCTGCCTGAGTTCGCAGCGGCTGAGAAAGCTGTTCAGGACAAGATCAATAAACTGATGTCTATCCAGGGCAAGCGTTCGGTTGACTCGATCCACAAAGAGCTGGGTCTCATCATGTGGGACTTCGTCGGAATGGGTCGTACGGCTGAGGGCCTCAAGGAAGGTATCAAGAAAATCGACGCTATCAAGAAAGAGTTCTGGACCAACGTCTATATCCCGGGTGAGGCGAACAGCCTGAACAACGAGCTGGAGAAAGCCCTCCGTCTGGCGGACTTCATCGAGATTGGCCGTCTGATGGCAGTGGATGCCCTCCATCGTGAGGAGAGCTGCGGTGGTCACTTCCGCGAGGAATACCAGACACCCGAAGGCGAGGCACTTCGTCAGGACGACAAGTTCTCGTATGTCGGATGCTGGAAATACACCGGCGAAGACTCCGAACCCGAACTCATCAAAGAGCCGCTTGACTACGAGTTTACTGAGAGAAAGACCCGTAACTATAAATCGTAAATCGTAAATCGTCAAATCGTAAATTATTTTTATGGATCAGTATATTGATATTAAGGTTCGTGTTTGGAGACAAGCAGGACCTAAAGCACAAGGTCATTTCGAGACTTATGACCTGAAGCATGTTTTCCAAGGCGCATCGTTCCTGGAGATGATCGACATTCTCAACGAGCAACTCGTTGCGGAGCACAAAGACCCGGTAACCTACGATCACGACTGCCGTGAGGGTATCTGCGGTATGTGCTCGATGTACGTCAATGGTCACCCGCACGGACCAGACTCAGCTATCACCACCTGCCAGCTGCACATGCGTAAGTTCAAGAACGGCGAGACGATCACCGTAGAACCGTGGCGTAGCCGTGCGTTCCCGGTAATCAAAGACCTGATGGTCGATCGTGGCGCGTACGACAAGATTATGCAGGCGGGCGGTTTCGTTTCCGTCAACACCGGCGGAGTACCCGACGCGAACGCAATACCTATCCCGAAGCCGGTAGCTGACGAGGCTATGGACGCAGCGTCTTGTATCGGTTGCGGCGCTTGTGCTGCTGCCTGCAAGAACGGCTCGGCGATGCTCTTCGTTTCCGCCAAGGTCAGCCAGCTCGCTCTCCTGCCGCAAGGCAAGGTGGAGGCTGCGGCGCGTGCCAAAGCGATGGTAGCTAAGATGGACGAACTCGGTTTCGGTAACTGTACCAACACCGGCGCGTGTGCTGCCGAGTGCCCGAAATCCGTTTCGCTGGCGAACATCGCCCGTCTCAACCGCGAGTTCCTTGCAGCCAAGTTCAAGGATTAATCAGCCAAGCTTGGCTGATGTATATAAAAATGGCGGCTCAGATGAGTCGCCATTTTGTATGCAATATATCCTATTTTATCGCTGGTCAAACAGTACCTCGCATCCGTTGCGGTCGTTCGCCTTGGCGGGGCGGTAGGAGATGTTGCTGACCGTGGGGTCGGCACGCATCTCTGCGATGTTTTCCAATAGTTCCTGCTCGGTGAGCCAGCCATAGACGGTCTGCGCTGCGCCGTCTTGCGTGAACGTCACCTCCCAGCATTGTTTGGTGGGCATATAGGGTTTCTTGCTCACCGTCATGTCGTAGAGCACGAACTGACCGGAACGTGTAGGACCATCTTCGAGCCAGAAGACGAGCGAGTGGCAGTTATGAATAGGTACGGTAAAGGTCTGCGGCTCCATAAGGTTATATACATCAATCTGTTTCACCAGCTGTTGGTCAGCGATGATATTGAGGCGGAACGGATGGTCTTTGCGTTCGCCCAGATTAACGAGTTTATCCACTTCGTCCCAGTACTCCGCTTTGTTGGCGATAGAGAAGGTGCAGGTCTGATACTGTCCATACGGATTGAAGGCTACGACAGAAGCTTGTCCGTTGTTTTTAGGATTCATGAGCCTGAGTATAGCCAAATCGCCTGTGAGACCACCACCGGCCGACGTCCCTGAATAGGCAGCGAAATCGCTTTGTGTGAGAGCACTTCCCGCTCCAACGAGGAACATGATAGCCGCATCGGTCATGGTGATGTCCTCCAACGCCAATGGTACATTAGCTTCAAGCATGACGCCTTTGCAGATTTGAGAACCGTCTTTCATATTGAAGCAGTCCCGTTTGGTGCCGCCGGGTTTGAAGCAGTCGTTGAAATCGAAGTTGGTGAGTGAGGAGAGATACCGTCCCACGTAGTGGAAATACGGTCGCTGGCAGAGGTCAATGAGGTCTGCTTCCTCCGGGAAGTCAGGATATTCATGATAGAAGAGGTCGTTCTTGACCGGTTTGCCGCGGTAGAGAGCTATATCTCCCACACCGATGAAACATTGTTTTTGTTTCTTGTTACCGGGTTTAGCGAACCGAAGCGAGCGGCATTTGTTGACAGGCACCTCGAAGTACTTGTTAGGCTCTGTGCAATGGATAACTGTGTCAAAGATGAGTTTATCGTCTGCATAGATACGGAGTCTGTCGTCTTCAAGCACGCGCCTGTTGGTCAGCATACCGGCATAGAAAGAGATATAGTCAAATTCTCCTGCGAGGTCGAAGGTGGCGTACGCGTCGATATTATCGTCGAAGAAGGTAGCTCCCGAGGCAAGGATAAGTCCTTCGGAGAACTTCTCTCCACCCATAGAGAAGGTGATATAGGACGACTCGCCGGTGAAGAGGGTGTTCTTGGCTTTCGCCACGCCTCTTACGGAGTACGGCAGGATATTGGTCATAAGAGATGCCGGCGATTTGAGTTTAGCGACCTGTCCTTTATTGATATTAGCCAATCCCTCCTGCGGTACGGAGGTGTCGCCCTTGGGATAAGCGTATATATCCACTGCTCCGAAGGTGATAGAGCCGAGGAAGTCGCTTGAACGCAGTTCGCAGGAGAAAGCGATAGCTTCCTGTCCGGATACATCGACGACGACTTGTCTCGGCAGGTCGGTCTGGCGGACTATTTCCTCATAGAGAATCTTTTTCTTGTCTCCGTAGATGACGAGCCAGGCGGAGGTGTTGGAACTCTGGTTGTCCCGTGGACCGACGATAAAGGACAGTTTCTCGTAGCGTTTGCCCAGCCAGAAATAGGAATAGTAGGAGGGGTTGCCGATTAGTTTCTGGTCCGAGGTGAATTGGAGCCCGCTGTTGAACTCGTGGCGGCACATGCTGATGCTCTCCTCCGTATTCGGATATTCCTCGAGTGAGTCAGGTGCTTTGTCTTTCGGTTGGATAGGATTGATTTGCCCGTTGGTATAGTACGGGATAAGTTGGTCCACGAGTTTGAGTTTGCCTTGCGGATAGGAGACAGGCAGTTTAGGTTGTACTATATTCGCTCCCTCTTTCCAGAGTTGCGCATAGGCAAGCGCGATATCCAATTCGCCTACGAGTGCCTTCATCTTCAACTCGTCCACGCCCTTGACATCAATCGTGACGAACTGTGGCGGGTCGTGTTGGAAGACAGGCTTGTCGAAGACTCGTCTGCCGTCGGCGGTAATAGTGAGCAGCGATTTTGCAGTGAGTCCTCCGGCGCGACGTGTAGGACCGAGCCAGAAGGTGAGTTTGGAGTACGCACCCTTCAGACTGTAGGTCACATAGCCATGGTCATCGGAGCCGATGAGTCCGTGACCCGCTCCTTTGATGACGAGTGTGGTATTGACATGGTAGATATGCGCAATACGCTGTGCGTCAAAATCATTCAAGCCCACTTTGGAGGAGATGATACTGATACGGTTCTCTTCCGTGGGTTTGAGTGCTTCTATCAGATAAGTCTGCGCGTAGGCACTAAGCGCAGTCATTGCTAATGCAAGCAGGATGATAGTCTTTTTCATATATTTCGCCTTTCAATTTTGCTTTCTTACGCCCATGCATCGTAGCGACCGTCATCGTCTTCGGGCTCGTCATCACCGAGTTGTTCGTCAATGACCTCTCGCCAGTCTTCGTCGTTATCGAGCTTGATTGACCAATTCGTCGTACTGACCGGTGTAGAGTAATTCGAGATAGGACATAGGAATTACGAATTATGAATTATTTAGTCAAACATCACTCCCGGGTTCATGCGGGAGGGGCTGTTCCAGTCGATGCCGCGTTTAGCGAGTGCGGCACGTTTCTCCGCCCAGTAGCCGAAACAAAAGCCCATTCCGCGTGGTGTGTCCGTCAGATGTTGATATGCTTCGTGGTCGGCTTCGTCTATCACGTCCTCATAGGCTTTTGTCCATTCCACCGGGTCGTGGTTCAGATGGCTGTCCGTCACGATGTCGTCCCAACGTCCTTCGTCCGCCGCTTGGATGTTCGCTTTGAGTTGCGCTATCTCATCGCGGAGATCTTCGGTTATTTCCAAGTCGTGTTGCTCCTGTGCTTCGATATATTCCAGAATCTCCAGTTCGGTCTCTTTGAGTTCGAGCAGGAGCCGCGGGTGGTCGAAGAGACAATCCGCCATATCGCGTGTGACGACATAGGCCGCACCGAGCATGTGCTCGAACTGACCGAGATGCTTGGCATAGACAATCACTTCGCGCGCCCAATTGGTGATGGGGCTCGGGTCGTCTTGGTCCTGCAGGATCTTTTGGGCTTTCTCACAATAGTCATTGCAGATTCGGGCATATTTCTCCAATGCCTCGGGAGTAGATTGTAGTGCTTTCATAATTCTCAATTCTCAATTACCTGGTTAGCATTTCCAACATCCGGTCCTCGTCGTCTTGGTACCAACGGGCGATTTTTTCTGCGCGCTTAAGGTCAGGGGTGCAACCGATACCTTCGCGCAGATAGCGGCAGAGCATTCCGACGGAGTCCTCCTGACTGCTGTCGTACGGGCTGGCGGAAGAGTTCTTCCAGACATATTCGGCGAGTTCAAAGGCTTTCTTCTCGTCCTTCTCGCAGCCGCGTCCTGTCTCGTACCAATAGGCGAGTGTGAGTTTGTATTCGTGGGTGTTGTTTTGGTCGGCAAGGCGCACCAGATAGCCAAACGCTTTTGCATCGTCCTTGCCTTCGTAGCGCCCGAACAGGCAACGCAGGCAGTCCTTATCGTCCATTTCCGCCCCTTTCTCCACGTATAGCCAGCCCAGTGCTTCGCTCTCAGTCTCTTTTTTGCGGAACAGAGCAGCAGCCGTCTCCCAGCATGCTCCGGGAAGACCAGCATCGGCAGCGCGGCGGAGAAAAGGCAACGCGAAATCCGGGTTGGCGCGAAGAATAATAACGCGCGGGCTGTCGTATTTGGTCTCTATGCCGTGGGCGAGCAGGTAGCCTACTACAAGCATCGCATCGGGGTCACCCTGTTCGGCATAAGGCTTGGCGTCGTTATAAATAGTCTCCTGATTTGCCGAGCAGTCACTACGGCGGTACAGGCTGTACCAGTAGTCAATCTTCTCCTTCGGCGCGCAGGGCTTGGTCTCCACGCTGTCGTCTATCATGGGATAGATCTGCTGGCCTACATGATGGAGGTAGGCACGCTGGAGGATAATGATCTTGTCACCAAAGAGCCGGAAGGGGGACTCGAAGCCGAGATGCTCTTTCTCATACTCCATGTCGCCGGTGTTGAGGGCAGTCTTGAACTTGGCGCCGAGGGTGTATTTATACTTCTCGTCGTCATCACAGGTACCGAGTTCCTCGTTCAGTTCGTTAATAGCAGCGGACAGATACGGCCATACAGCAAAGACATAGTCATCGTCAATAGTCATGAGTTTATCGACGTAGTCCATCGCATCCTCCACCTCGGAAACCATGACGGAGAAATAGAGCAAGATACGCAGCGAACCGGCATCGCCCTTGTCCGCTTCTTGGTAAAGGGCAGTCAGATAGCCGTTAATGTCATTCTGAGTAAGATAGTCTTTGAAAACAGGTGTCATGGCAAGTAGAATTTAAGCATTTATTCATTTACAATTTGGTCATTTAGAAGGAGTACAGGACGCACCGGACGCGGTCGAAGCGTTTGGCGGCGAGGTCTTCGGGCTTGATAAGGAAGAACAATGTGCCGCAGTCGTAGAAGCGGAGGTGGATGTCGTCGTCTTCCTCGAGTTGGACGAGCACTTGGTAGCCCGGGTAGTCCTGCGCGAGTTCGTCCTGCCAGCAGGTGGGTTCGGAGAGGACGAGCGATGGGTAGTCCGTCAGTCCGCGCGGCTCCGGCACAGCGCTTGTGCCGTCCGGATAGCGTATCTCGTGTTCGTGCAGATGACTCAGGTCGTCGGTGTAGAGGACGCGGAAGAACGCCCGGTCCCATTCGCCTAAATGGCCGCCATCCGCCTCAATGTCTCCGAAGAAATAGTCCAGATCGGCAAACACAGACACCAAGCCGTCCCCGTAGGCGAATTGGCACACCGGCGTCAGCGGGTTGTCCTCGCCTCTACTGGGGTACTCGTAACCATCCGGCAGTGCCGCAAATCCCCACCAATATTCCTTAGTCCCTTCGTTCATTGTACATCCGTCCTTCGCACATCACATTACTCTTTGGCCTTGTACATTGTACATTGTCCCGTTGTACATCAAATAGAGAACTCCGTTCTCAATGACCTTTGTACATTGTACATCGTCCCTTCGTACCTCCTCTACGCCGGTGGTCTTGTCTGTCTGGAGGGTCAGACATAGCTGCGAGATACGCGTGCTGGTGCCTGCTGAACGTTGGATAGTGAATGACTTGGCGTTGGAGGGTGCGGTCAGTTCGACAATCTCTTTGTTAGGACTGGAGATATTGTATTTGGTGTTTGTGTCGCTGTTCCAATGGTAGGCGATCGTGTTCTTTTCGGTCGTCCACCCTGGGATGGTGACGTCAAACGAGACAGAGAGGATTGTGCTGTTGTACGCCGAGACGTCGAAGGTGATATAGTCTGCATTGCCGCCCATGTTGAGATAGCCTTGGTCCCAAGTGCCTTTTGCCAGGTTGGCAGTGACTGTTATCCGGTTGAAATTCGAGGGTATTCCTCCATTGCTCGTAGTAGGTGTTTCGCCTAAGCTGAGATCGATGCAGCACTCGCCGCTCGCAGCCCCTTCGCCGCCACCTTCCTCCGGAGTGTCGCATGTGCTGCTTGCTTCCGCGTTGGTGGTGACAGTCAGTGTGGCACCCGCTCCGCAGCTGCTGTTGGTCACGTAGTTCTTGGCAGTGGCTGCAGTCAGGTGGTCATACGAATAGGTGGGAGCCTCCACCGTGCCTTGGTCGGACGGCAGGTTGCCGGTGCAGTTGACGAACCGGCAGGCATTGTCCGAACCGTTGAACTCGCTCCAGATGCCCTTCGCTGAGTTGGCTTTGCCGGCAAAAGTGCAGCCCTCGAAATAGCAAACGGCGTTCTCGGGACCGATATAGTAGTCGGCTACGGAGCTGTTCCAGTAGCAGTTGAGGAAATGCTGTTCGGCGTTGCGGCAGCGGGTCATTCGCTGCTTGCATCCCTCGTCCCACCAGCAGTAGGCGAAGGTGAGGTTATAGGTGCCGTCTTCGGGCTTATCGGACGAACCCGAACCGACGAGGTTGGAGAAACGGTGGTCGTTCGATCCGCCCGATCCGCCGGCTTTCGGCTCTTTGAGATAGCGGAAACGGCACCAACTGATGGTCACGTTGTCCGACTTGCCTTTGATATCGAAATTGCCGTCGCAACCGTCCTGGAAATCGCAGTGGTCCACCCACACGTTCGTGGCTCTGTCCAGACAGAGGTTGTCCCATCCGTCGCAGTCGTAGGCGCCCGGACCTTCAAAAGTCAGGTTGCGAAGCAGCAGGTTGTTTCCCTTGAGATACAGGATGCCGGAGTTGGTTTTGTTCTGCTGCTCGGAGATAAGCCGTTTGCCCGGCAATGCCATAATGGTCAGGTTGTTCTTGTCCGTGCTGATGTGGTTCGTCACGGTGATGTCCTGCGTGATGATGATCACGCTCCCGGCTTTGCCCAACGCAGCGGTCAGTTCGCTCTCGTTGGTGACAAGGGTAGGCGTGGCGTTGCCGCCGCCCGTGACCGAAGTGCCGGCATTGCCCCACGAAGATGAAGCACAGTAATTGACGGCCTTTAACGGCGAAAGAATGAATAGCGATGCGGCTAAAAGGGTGGTGAAGTGTTTCATTTGTTTATTTTTGTTATGTGTGAAAAATGTACGATTATTAAGATTTTGTACTATCGGTTCAAAGTCGGTACTATATCGAGACTTTATCGGGACAATATCGGGATAGGGGTACCCCTTTTTCTTCCCTCAAAACATACACGATTATTAAGATTTGTTCCAAAGCGCGAGTGCGTGTTCCTCCTTGGCGGTCATCTGTGTTTTGGTCTCGGGCGTCTTGTCGCCTTGGCCGGTGAGGTGCAGCACGCCGTGTATAAGGATGCGTCTGAGCTCGTCGTCAAAACTTGCGCCTACCATCTCTGCGTTCGACCGCACGGTATCCAGCGAGATAAAGATGTCGCCGTTGAGGGTGTTGGCGGTGGAGTAGTCGAAGGTGATGACGTCGGTGTAGTAGTCGTGGCCCAAGAACTGCCTGTTGACCTCCAACTCGCGCTCGTCGGAGCAGAAGATATAGTTGATGTTGCCCACACCAAAACCGTAGTGGGCTGCCACGGCGCGGATCCAGCGCGTCACGCGGCGTTCTTCCAATGCCGGCATGGCTATGTCGTCAGTCGTAAAACGTATCATCTGTTTTCTGTTTTCGGGTGCAAAGGTACTGCTTTTTTTTGGAATATGCAAATACGAAGGCCATTTTTATCCTACGAGAAGAAAATCGGGGCGATGGCGAAGGCGGCGATGACGCCGGCGAGGTCAGCTATCAGACAACAGGCAACTGCGTGGCGGGTGTCCTTGATATTGACCGAACCGAAATAGACCGCGAGGACGTAGAACGTGGTGTCGGTAGTGCCTTGGAGAATACAACAGAGGCGTCCGACGAGGCTGTCCGCTCCGTGGGTCGTCATCGCTTCCAGCATCAGTCCGCGTGCTCCGCCTCCGCTGAGCGGTTTCATCAAAGCGGTAGGAACGGCTCCCGCCAGGTCGGGATTGATGCCGCAGGCGGCGAAGAGCCACGCTATACCGTGCTCCAGCAGATCCATCGCGCCGCTGGCACGGAACATCCCAACCGCCACAAGGATAGCGATGAGGTAAGGGATAATACCTACCGCGGTCTGGAAACCGCCTTTCGCGCCGTCGATAAAAGCGTCATAGACGTTGATGTGCTTGCTCATTGCTTGCAGGATGAACCAGCAGATGACGCCTAACAGGATGATAGCCGCGGAGGCAGCCGAGACGACGGAGAGCGTGTGCGGATTCAGACAAGTGGCTCCCCACACCAGCAGTCCGACCAAGGCGGTCAGGCCGATGACCGTGCCCAATACTACCGGATCTTTCATTTTGATTTTTTGTGCCACACAGACGGAGATGAGTCCTGCGAGCGTGGCGGCATAAGTGGCAATCAGGATAGGCAGGAAGACGTCGGCGGGATTGGCTGCGCCCAGTTGGGCACGATAAGCCATAATCGTGGTAGGGATAAGCGTCAGACCGCTTGCTCCCAGCACGACGAACATAATCATCGCGTTCGAGGCTTTCTGCTTGTCGCTGTTCAGTTCCTGCAACTCGCTCATCGCTTTGAGTCCCATCGGCGTAGCGGCATTGTCGAGACCTAACATATTGGCGGCGATATTCATCAGCATCGAGCCGAAGACAGGATGGCCTTTCGGTACTTCCGGAAAAATACGACTGAAGAACGGATTGATCGCCTTGCCGAGCGTGTTGACCGCTCCGGCTTGTTCGCCGATTTTCATGATTCCCATCCACAATGAGAGCACGCCGGTGAGACCTAACGAGAGTTCGAAACCCGTTTTGGCGTTGTCGAATGTCGAGTTGAGGATCGTGGAGAAAATATCCACATTGCCGAAGCATAAAGCTTGCACTAAACCCATTATTACTGCCAGTAAAATGAGCGAAATCCAAATATAATTCAAAATCATGTTGCAAAATTACACTTTTTTTTGCACATGTGCAAGAAATTGTGTAAATTTGCAGCCCAAATGAATAAAAAAGACACGATACACAGGATTTGGGCGTATATCCGTCACCATTTGACGGCGTGGAACACGACGGGCGAAGGGATCCATTCGCCGTATCTGTTCCGCATCGTGCGGTTTATCCTGCGCGACGAAAACAGCTACTACTGTTTCTCGGAAATAGAGCGTGTTCGCCGCCGGCTCTTGGCGTGTACAGACGAATTGGATGTGACCGACTACGGATCAGCCGGTTCGCCTGAAGGCAAGCTTATCCGCAGGCGTGTCTGCGACATAGCCAAACGCCAGCTGGAGAGCCCGCGGATGGGACAAGTGCTGTTCCGGCTCGTCAATTTTATGGGCGAGGAGCGGAAAAGGCCGCTGGAGATCTTGGAACTCGGTACGTCGCTCGGCGTGACGACCGCTTATCTGGCGAGTGCCGACAGCCGCAATCATGTGATGACGATGGAGGGAAGCGAAGCCGTACTGCGAGTGGCGCAAGGCGTTTGGCGCGAACGCAAGCTGGAGAACATAGAGTGGGTGAGCGGAAATATAGATGACACCTTATATATATACGCGCGAGAGAGGCTCGATGTTATGTTCTTAGATGCTAACCACACCTACGAAGCCACTATGCGGTATGTGAACTTCCTGTTGCCGCGTTTGGACGAGAAAGGTATTCTGGCAATCGACGACATCCATTACTCGCGCGAAATGGAGCAGGCGTGGGAGGAAATCAAAAGCGACCCGCGCGTGACTACCACGATGGATCTGTATCACATGGGATTGGTGTTCGTGGACAAACACTACCTCAAGCGACACTATAAAATAAGGATAGTTGATAATGGATAATTGACAATACGTTATATCGACATATCGAAATATCGACATATCGAAATATCGAGATATCGAAATATCGAGATCACGACATTTTTAATTTAGAAATTCTAATTGCTATGATTTATACGAAAACAGGAGACCAAGGTGAGACATCGCTGGCGAACGGTCAGCGTGTGAGCAAGACGGATGCCCGGCTGGAAGCGTACGGCACGGTAGATGAACTGAACAGTTATGTGGGATGGCTTCGTGTCTGCTGCGACGAACCAGCCAACAGCCAGTTGCGTCGCATCCAGAACAAACTCTTCAATATCGGCGCGAGCCTTAGTTGTGCGCCGGGCGAGTGGATCCGTCCGGACGATGTGCACGAGCTGGAGGAGTGGATCGACGGGATACAAGCCCAGTTGCCTCCGATGCACGCGTTTGTGCTGCCTTCCGGCAACGAAGCAGCCGGACGATGCCATATATGCCGAACCGTCTGCCGCAGAGCCGAGCGAAGGATGATTGAGGCGGACAGCTGCGGCGAACAAGAACGGAAATATATCAACCGTTTGAGCGATTATTTGTTCGTTCTGGCGCGCTATTTGGTCCACCTGAAAGGCGAAAATGAGGAAAAATGGCAAAAATAGTAAAATGTGGCAAATGACCCAAAAAAAGCATGATTTGTCAAAAAAAACATCAAAAAACGCAAAATAATTAAAAAAAACTTGCACAAATCGAAACTTTTTACTACTTTTGCACGATAATTTTGCAAAATTGTGCCCAAAAGGGGCGTTTTGCCGTGCATTCACGGCATCTTTTCGCGTCGTAATGGGCTGTAAACGAGATAGTTAAAAATTGAGTCAAACCATCATTAGTTTGGAGTAAGGTATGTATTGGACTCTTGAATTGGCATCGAAACTGGAAGATGCTCCCTGGCCAGCCACCAAGGACGAGTTGCTCGATTATGCAAATCGGGTGGGTGTTCCTTCCGAAGTAATAGAGAATTTGGAGGAACTGGAAGACGACGATGAGGAAGTGTATGAGAGTATTTTGGATATTTGGCCGGACTATCCTACACAGGATGAGGATTTCTTCTTTAACGAGGAGGAATATTAAAGATTGACAATTGAAAATTGACAATTGATAATTACGTGAAACGATATGTTGTTCTATTCATAGGGCTGGTGTCTGTTGCGATGTGCTATGCGCAGTTTGACCCGCAGATGGGACAATATATGTATTTGCCGACAGCCTACAATCCCGCAGCGGCAGGAGAAGGCGACCTGATGAAAGTGGCAGGAATGCACCGCATGCAATATGTGGACATTAGCAATGCGCCGATGAGCACCTGGTTCAATTTCAGTTCGCCGTTTGTGATAGGCAAGACGTATCACGGCGCGGGAGTGCGGTTTTTGAACGACCGTTTCGGATTGTTCACCAACCAGGCCCTGTACGCGCAGTATGCGTACCGATTGAAATTAGGAAGCGGTTATCTGAGTCTGGGCGTGGATCTGGGATTCATCAATGTGGGCTTCAAGGGCGATTCGATCAACTTGAGCAAGATGCAGGATGATTACCACGAGACCAGCGATCCGGCTCTGCCGAGCGGCAGCAAGTCCGACATGAAATTCGACATGGGACTGGGTGTCTATTACGCAGCTCCGACATGGTGGGCAGGCATCAGCTATGGCCACCTGACCATGCCTAAGATGGACTGGAGCGGCGGCACCGAAGGCGAGAAAAAAGAAATGCGCGTCCGGGGAACGATGTTCATCACAGGCGGCTACCATTTCCGCCTCAAAAACTACCGCGACTGGATGCTGACTCCCAGCGCGATGGTGATGACCGATTTCCGCGGATGGGACGTCAACCTCACGCTGATGTGCGACTACAAAGACCGCTACCGCTGGGGATTGGGCTACCGTATAGCCGGAAGCGTCAACATCCTCCTGGGGATAGACATCATCTCGGGTCTCCAACTGGGTTACACCTGCGAACTGCCACACAACAAACTCCTTTTGGAGAGCTACGGCAGCCACGAGATTTACCTGGCTTACGGATTTGATATCCTCAAACCCAAACGAACCAACAAATACAAGTCAATACGATACTTGTAAGCAATATAAACAAACGAAATTAATTGCAATTAAAACAATATGAAAGTAACAAAGATTTTGCCAATTATCGCTTTGGCGGCAGCCTTGGCGAGTTGTAACAAGCCTGCGGGTGAACTCGTAGGCAGCGGCAATGGCGGTGTCTTCCGCGAGGCTAATCCCTATGGAATGCTTTTCATCAAGAAAGGTTCGTTCATGA
This sequence comes from uncultured Bacteroidales bacterium, assembly GCA_900319645.1. GTDB lineage: Bacteria > Bacteroidota > Bacteroidia > Bacteroidales > Paludibacteraceae > Colicola. The sequence continues at coordinate 15,205 of ONPG01000019.1, read as the reverse complement.
TGGGTGCGAACACGCAGTCGGCTGTGTTTGAGCAACCGGACAACATCCTGATGGTGACCGTAGAGGCTTTCTGGATGGACGAAACCGAGATTACCAACAGCGAGTACCACCAGTTCGTTAACTGGGTGCGCGATTCGATTGCGATGACCAACCTGGTGGCTGCCGGAAGAACAGAGTACGCTATCCAGCCGAAGAATGAGGATTTCGACGAAACCAATTTCCGTCTGAACTGGCGCAAGAAAGTGCCTTGGAACACCCGTGACGAAGACGAGATAGAAGCTTTGGCTTCGTTGTTCTACGATGACGGTACGCTGAAAACCAATAGTCTGCACTACCGCTACAGTTGGGTGAATATGGACGAGGCCCTGCCGCAACGTAATAAATTCGACGTGGCAACGAGTCTCTATCCTCCCGGATCTACTGCACGTGTGGACACGTTCTGGGTGGACGCGAACGGCGGTATTCGCGACTCGACGATTTATCGTCCGCTGAAATCGCCGAAGGACCTGCGTACGGATAAGATTATCTGTATCTATCCCGATACGCTGGTGTGGGCGCGTGATTTCCAGTTCTCGTACAATGACCCGATGCTCCAGATGTATTTCAGCCACCCGGGCTACTCCGAGTATCCTGTAGTGGGTGTCACTTGGGAGCAGGCGCATGCATTCTGCAGCTGGCGTACGAAATACTATGCCCAGCACTCTTCGGTGGGCGCATGCGAATACCGTCTGCCGTCCGAGGCAGAGTGGGAGTACGCAGCTCGTGGAGGACGCCGCATGGCGATGTACCCGTGGGGTAGCAACTACGCCCGCGATGCATCGGGGTGCTTCTTTGCGAACTTCAAACCCTACCGCGGTTCGTATGTGGACGATACCGGAACTACCACTATGCGCGTAGCGCAGTTCCGTCCGAACGATTTCGGTCTGTATGATATGGCAGGCAACGTGGCAGAGTGGACCAACTCCGCTTATCAGAGTGCCGCCAATACCCATATCCACGACTTGAACCCGGACTATAGCTATATGTCCCGTAAGGCTGACCCGCCCATCTTGAAACGCAAGGTGGTCAAAGGCGGTAGCTGGAAAGACATCAGTTATTTCATGCAGTGCGGCGTGCGTACCTACGAGTATCAGTACGAGAGCCGTCCGTATATCGGATTCCGCTGCGTTCGTTCGTATATCGGCGATTAATAATATAAAACATAATCTATAATCTCATTTTTAGAAAAATATGGCTGCAGAAAAAGCTAAAAAACAGAGTGCGTTTGCACGTTGGTATGATTCGTATCAAGGACAGCGTGTGGTAGGTATCGTCTATTCGGTAGGTGCCGCTGTCGTAATCTTGGGTGCATTGTTCAAGATCCAGCACTATCCCGGTGCGTCTATGATGCTTAACCTGGGTATGGGTACAGAGGTGTTGCTGTTCCTTATCGGTGTAATGGATAAACCCCATGCTTCGTTCCACTGGGAGGAAGTGTTCCCGCAGTTGGTTGACCCGCATACAGTAACCGACGAAGAGAAAGAGAAACTGTTGACTATCCCTCGTCCGGATCTTGCATCCGTAACAGGTGGTACTGCTCCGGCTCCGGCTGCTAAAGCAGGTTCGGCGGCTTCGCGTGCTGACGTCCCCGCTTTGAAAGACGAAGATCTCAAGGCATTGAAAGACGGTATCGCCGATCTGGCTAAGACCGCTTCTCAGTTCAGCGAACTGGGCAAAGTGGCTACTTCCGGCGTCAAACTGGGCGAGAAACTGGCTGCTGCTGAAGCTGCTACCGATTCGTACGCTGCTGCTACAACTACCTTGGCACAGAACTACACCAAGGTGAATGGCGAGGTAGAGCAAGTGATTACTAAGACCAAAGCTTATGGTGATAACGTAGAGCAAGCTGCTAAGAACGCAGCTCAGGTAGGCAAGAGCGTGGCTGCGCTGAACTCGGTATATGAATTGCAGTTGCAGACGCTGAACAGCCAAGTGGAGATCGCCAAGAGTCAGATTGAGGCTGCTAAGGCTCAGACCGAGGCGCAGAAGAACATCACCGCTGCTACGAAGCAGGCTGCTGAGAACCAGATCGCCTTCGCCAAGGAGGCTGCTGAGGCGCAGGCTGCTTTCGCCAAAGGCGCACAACAGTTGCAGAAACAGGTAACTGATCTCAACGCTGTTTACGGAAACATGCTTAATGCATTAAGTTAAAAAATTAATACTCATCGGAAATGGGAGGAGCAAAAAACTGTCCGGAAACCCCGAGACAAAAAATGATTGGAATGATGTACCTGGTGCTCACCGCCATGTTGGCGTTGAACGTTAGTGCAGACATTCTGAACGGCTTTTCGTTAGTGGACAATAGTCTGCACTCTTCGATATCCGCATCCAATACACGCAACGCCAAGTTGTACCGCGATTTCCAGGCTGCTAACGCAGACAACCCTGAGAAAACGCAAGAGTGGTTTGACAAGGCTGTGGAAGTTCGTCTCCGTGCCGACTCGCTGTATAACTATATCCAGAAATTCAAAGAGGATATTGTGACTCTGGCGGATGGCCAGAAAGCGGTAGATGCACGCCGTGCAACAGAAGGAGACCCGACCTTGCATATCGAGGGAAACTCCAATCTGGATGTAACAGGTCAGTATGCGATTGTAGAAGGCAATGGTGCTATTTTGAAATCAATGGTGGCATATTTTCGTGATTATGCAGCCGAATTGGCGGAGAACGATGCCGAGTTGCATGATGCTATTCTTAAATCGCTGGCTACAGAACGCGGATACAACAACCACTTGAAGGATTCGTGCGACTGGGAAATTGCCGTGTTCGACAATATGCCTGTGGGCGCATCAATCACTATCCTGACCAAGTTGCAGAATGATGTACGCAGTTCGGAGAGCCAGTTGATTCAGTATTTGATGGATCGTACGGATGCAGGTGACCTGCGTGTGAACAAACTGAACGCGTACGTGATACCGAATTCCAACTACGTGATCCGTGGTGGTAAATATACCGCTCAGATTATTTTGGCGGCTGTCGATTCAACGCAGCGTCCGGAATACTATGTAGAGGGTCAGCGTATCAACGATCATGGTATCTATGAGGCTGCTGCTACCAGTGTGGGACTTAAGAAATACTCAGGTTGGATTTCTTATATGGATCCCTCTTCCGGTACGATGCAGAACCTGCAGTTCCAAAGCGAGTATAGCGTAAGTGAACCGGCTGTGACTATCTCTAACAACGACCTGAACATTATGTATCGCGGATACGAGAACAAGTTCTCCATCTCGGTACCGGGTGTGTCGAACGATAAAATCAAAGTGTCGGCAACCGGCGCATCGCTTACGCAACATGGTGGAGATTGGATTATCAAACCGAACGAAACAACCAAAAGTGTGACTATCAACGTAACCGCAGAGTTGGACGGCAAAATGCAGCCGATGGGAAGCCGCGAGTATCGCGTGAAGGCGTTGCCCAAACCGGGTGCTTACTTCAAATCGGGAGAGACCGAGTACGCTACCGATTCCAAGATCTCGCGTGGCGCATTGCTCAATACTGCCTCGACGATTGTGGCATCCTACGGACCTGATGGATTGTTGGACCTGCCCTTCCAGATCACCAGCTTCAAACTCAACGTCAATGGTATGTTTATGGAGTCGCGTGGCAATAAGTTCACCAAGGAGCAGTTGGATCGTCTGGGCAAACTGAAAGTCGGAGCTATGGTGGTTATCAATGATATCCGCGCCAAAGGTCCGGACGGAAAAGATACCCGTTTGTCACCGGTTATTCTGTACTTGAATTAATACAATACGATTATGATAAAGAAACTCAGTTTAATTGTATGCTTTACGCTCAGCGTGGTAGCAGTTCGGGCACAACACCCCGTGATCTCATTCTTCGATGAGTTAGGTAGTGCCAAAATCCAAACGGAGGAATACTCGCAGGCACACGACACGATTGTGCAGGTGGAGCATCGTCTGGATGATATCATCTGGTCGCGCTATGTCTATCGTATCATCGATATGCGCTACAAGCAGAATTATCAGATCTATTTTCCGACCAAGTCGGACGATGCCGATTACCGTAACCTCTTCAAAGTGATTACGGATGCAGTGGTGGATGGTTTGTCTATCTATGCTAAGGAAGAAGGTACGATCAAGCCTAATTTCAAGCAAGAAAAACTCGCTAAGAATATGATTCCGATGATGTTTATGGTGGACGACCCGACGGGAGACTATTCGGACGACCCGATGCACTACGAGGTTTGCTGCTCCGACTACATGCTGATCCACTACGACAGTATTGCTGACGAGTTGTCGCCTAACTTCTACCGCTTCGAGGCTGTGGTACGCAACCAGTTGAAATATCTGATTCAGGAGATTGTGTTCTTCAACAAACACACATCGCGTATGTATCAGAAAATCATCGCTATAGCTCCGATGCAGGCAGATAAGATCACTACCCGCGACGAGTCGGATATCATGGCATCACTCAACCAATCCATCATGTTCTGGATTCCGTTTGATGACTTGCGTCCGTATCTGGCTATGCAGTATATTATCCCGAATCGCAATGAAACCAAGCGTGTGACATATGACGAGTTCTTCCAGAAACACCTCTATACCAGTTATATAGTAGGTGAAGGCAATATGTACAACCGCTGGATTCCCAACTACACCAAGACGGCTAAAGAGGCTCAAAAAGAACAGGGCCGTATCGCGAATGAGTTGCTCAATTTTGAGCAAGACCTCTGGGAGTATTAATCAACCAAACAGAGGGGCAGGCAATTACCTGCCTCTTTTGTGCTTTTTGGGTATAGTATGCGTAAACATCGTTTCAGAAATTCATATATCACTGCCGCCGTCAGTGTGGCTCTGGTCTTGTGCCTGATCGGTTTGGAGTGTATCGTCCTCCTTTCTGCCGGTGCCCTCGTGGCGAGGATGCGTGAGAATATCACGCTTACTGCCGTCTTGACGCAGAGTGCCGACAGCACGCAATGTGCCCAGCTGGAGAGAATTCTCAACGCCAGCCCCAGTTGCAGCAGTTTCCAATATATCTCCCGCGAGCAAGCTCTCAAAGAGCATATTGCCACGCTGGGCGAGGACCCGAGTTCTTTCCTGGGGTATAATCCCCTCAGCGCCAGCTACGAGATACACCCCTCCGACCAATACAGCGCGCCGGAGCAGTTGGAGGAACTGGCTACCAATCTGGAGGAACTGCCTTACGTGACCGAAGTCCTTTATCCGCGCGACCTGGCGGACCTGATGAGCAGCAACGTGAGCGAGTTCTCCGTGATACTGCTGGTGATAGCAGTTGTACTGCTATTGGTGGCTATGGTATTGATTGTCAATACGATCCGCTTGCAGATATATAGCCAGCGTTTTCTGATCAACACGATGACTTTGGTGGGTGCCACTTCGTGGGTGACACGCCGTCCTTTCGTGCTGCGCAATATGCTCATGGGCTTTATTGCCGGTTTGGTCGCTTTGGCGGTTCTGAGCGGAGTGGTCTATTATGTCGAGATTAAGATGGGAATTCTCCTCTTCCCCTTGACGTGGCAGAACATTGCTTTCGTCAGTGTGGTTGTCCTTTGCTCGGGATTGCTCATCACGCTCTGGGCTTCGCTGATTGCTACCGGACGCTATATCCGCATGGACAATAACTCGCTCTACGAGATTTAAGAAATTTAAGTTGAATTGATAATATGAAACATTTACCCAAACTCAACCTCATCTTGATAGCCGTTTCCGTGCTGATCATCGTGCTTGGTTTCTGCCTGATGACAGGCGAACCTTCGGGAGAGGTGTACAACCCGGATATTTTCTCTTTCCGCCGGATCACGGTCGGCCCGATGATTTCGCTCTTCGGGTTCGTAAGCATGATAGTAGCCATCCTTTATCGCCCTAAGAAAAAATGAACTGGTTGCAAGCTTTGGTTTTAGGCGTCATCCAGGGGTTGACGGAGTTTTTGCCGGTTTCGTCTTCCGGTCATTTGGAGATCGGACAGGCTTTGCTTGGCACATCCGGTGAAGAGAACCTTACTTTTGCCATTGTGGTTCACGCAGCCACAGTCCTGTCCACCCTGGTAGTCTTGTGGAACGAAGTGGCGTGGCTGCTCCGCGGCACGTTCACGACGCTCAAATGGAATTCGGAGAAAGACTATGCCGCCAAGATCCTTGTGTCGATGATACCTGTGTTTGTGGTCGGTATGTTCTTTAAGGACGAGGTCGAGGCGCTGTTCGGCAACGGACTGCTGCTCGTGGGCATTTGCTTGCTGGTGACAGCTTTCCTGCTGGCGCTTAGCGAGTGGATTCAAAACCGCCGTCAGACTTCCGGACACGAAGTGCGTTATAGTGATGCTTTCATCATCGGTGTGGCGCAGGCATGTGCCGTGTTGCCCGGTCTGAGTCGTTCGGGCTCAACCATCGCTACCGGCTTGCTCTGCGGAGTGAAGAAAGAGAGCGTGGCGCAGTTCTCTTTCCTGATGGTGCTGATACCTATCATGGGCGAAGCCTTCCTCGATATGCTCAAGATGATCAAAGGCGAAGTGGTAAGCGAACTCGATCTGCTGCCGGCAGCCGTTGGTTTTGTCGCAGCATTCATTACCGGCTGTCTCGCTTGTAAATTCATGATTGAGATCGTCCGCCGTCAGCGTCTGGTGTGGTTCGCGATCTATTGCACTATAGTGGGTTCGATTGCTATTATCACGACACTGGTGTAGTATGTGGGATTTCGCAGCAGGAGAGATTCTGGCGTTCGACAAGCCGCTACGTTGGACCTCGTTTGACCTGGTAGCCAAAGTGCGCTATGCGCTCTGCCGCCAACTGGGGACCAAGAAACTCAAAGTGGGGCATACCGGCACACTCGATCCCTTGGCAACCGGCGTGGTAATCATCTGTACCGGCAAGAAAACCAAACTGATTGACCAGCTCCAGTACGACGTCAAGGAGTATATTGCCACCCTCCAACTGGGGGCCACCACTCCTTCCTACGATATGGAGAAAGAGGTGGATGCCACCTATCCGACTGCGCATATTACCCGCGAACGGATAGACGAAACCATCCCGCAGTTCCTGGGCGAGCAGTGGCAGGTACCGCCGATGTTCTCTGCTGTGCAGATCAACGGAAAACGTGCCTACGAACTCGCACGACAGGGCAAAGAGGTGGAACTGAAACCCAAGCTGCTGAAGATAGACGAGATTGAGGTGTTGGCTTTTGATGCTGAGCAGATGCAGCTGACGATTCGCGTCGTGTGCTCCAAAGGCACGTATATCCGCGCATTGGCACGTGACATCGGCGAGCGGCTTAACTCCGGAGCCTATCTGACCGCGCTTAGACGCACTCGCGTAGGAGAAACACGGGTTGAGGACTGTTTGACAATAGATTCTTTTTTAGAACAACTGCAAGCGTGCCCGACTGAAACGAGATAAACAATACGATTATGTACAAAACGAATGATATGAAACTCAGTCAGTTCAAGTTCAAACTGCCTGAAGAATTGATTGCCCAGTATCCGGCGCCCTATCGGGATGACGCCCGTTTGTTGGTGCTTCACCGTAAGACGGGTGAAGTGGAACACAAGATGGTGACAGACACAGTGCTCTATTTCGACGAGGGCGACCTCTTTGTGCTCAACGACTCAAAGGTCTTCCCCGCGCGTCTCTATGGACACAAGGAGAAAACCAACGCTTTGATTGAGGTGTTCCTGCTCCGCGAGTTGAATCACCGTTTGCGTTACTGGGATGTTCTGGTTGAACCGGCGCGAAAGATCCGTATCGGCAACAAACTGACTTTTGACGGCGATTCGGCTATCGTGGCTGAGGTTATTGACAACACCACCAGCCGTGGTCGCACCTTCCGTTTCCTTACCGACTACGACAACGAGGAATTCGTGCCGCGTCTCTATGCCTTGGGACAGGCTCCGCTACCGTCGTATATCCATCGCCCCATGGACGAGAAATCGCTCGAGGAGTTCAACACGTTGTTCCACGGCCAGCCCGTCGATGAAATGGACAACGAGCGCTATCAGACTATTTTTGCTACCAAAGTGGGTGCCGTAGCGGCTCCGGCTTCGGGACTGCATTTCTCCAAACAGCTGCTCAAGCGTCTGGAGATCCGCGGCGTGGACACCACTTTCATGACCAGCCATGTCTCGTTGGGTATCTTCAAGGATATTGATGTGGAGGACCTGACGAAAAACAAGATGGAGTCGGAGCAGATCATCCTGCCCGATGCTATGGTGCAGGCAGTCAACAAAGCCCACGAAGGGATGCATCGTGTTTGTGCGGTGGGCACAGAGGTGATGCGCGCTATGGAGCACGTCGTCGGTACCAACGGTATGCTCAAGACCTACGACGGTTGGACCAACAAGTTTATTTATCCGCCCTATCATTTCTCGGCGGCCAACTCGTTCTTTGTCAACCTCTATATGCCCCAGTCCAGCCAGCTTCTGATGGTGGCTGCCTTTGCGGGGTACGAGGAGACGATGAACGCCTACAACGAGGCGGTCAAGGAAGGCTATCGTTTCGGCGATTACGGCGATGCTATGCTTATCGTGGATTAGCTATGAACGTACGTATAGAGGAGTCGTGGAAGCAAGTGCTGCAACCGGAGTTTGACAAGCCTTATTTCGAACTCCTCACTCAATATGTGCGTCAACAGTATAAGACCAGCCGGTGTTTCCCGCCGGCGGGTCTTATTTTTAACGCCTTCGATTCCTGCCCCTTTGACAAAGTGCGGGTGGTGATTATCGGGCAAGACCCCTATCACGAGGAAGGGCAGGCGATGGGGCTCTCTTTCTCGGTGCCCGAGGGGGTGCAGATTCCCCCTTCGCTCGTAAATATCTATAAGGAGATCAATCGCGATCTCGGTACACCTATCCCGGCTTCCGGAGACCTTCGCCGCTGGGCGGAACAGGGCGTCCTTCTGCTCAACGCCACCCTGACGGTCGAGGCGCACAAAGCCGGAAGCCACCAGGGAAAGGGGTGGGAGGAACTGACCGATGCGGCTATAGATGCTCTCAACCAACGACGCGAACACCTCGTTTTTATGCTTTGGGGCTCCTACGCGCAACGCAAAGGACAGTTCATCGACCGAAGAAAACATCTGGTTCTCCAGACGTCCCATCCTTCGCCGCTCTCCGTCTATCGCGGATTCGATGGCTGCGGACATTTCTCCGCCGCCAACAACTATCTCATCAAAAACGGCCTCAAGCCCATTAAATGGTAAATGCGAAAATAAGAAAATGAGAAAATTACTATTAGTTGATGCATACGCGATGATTTTCCGAGCGTATTATGCGTTTCTTCGTACGCCACGCATGAACAGCAAAGGTGAAAACACTTCTGCCATCTTTGGCTTCTGTATCACGTTGGATGACTTGTTGCGCAAGGTCAACCCGACGCACGTAGCCGTTGCGTTTGACCCGCACGGACCTACTTTCCGCCATGAGGCGTACGAGCAATATAAAGCCCAGCGAGAAGAGACGCCGGAGGATATACGCCGCGCTGTGCCCGTGATCAAACAACTGTTGCAGGCAATGAATATCGCCCAACTGGAGGTGCCCGGATTTGAGGCGGACGACGTAATAGGTACGCTCGCTAAACAGGCGGAGAAAGCTGATTTCGATGTCTTTATGGCTACTCCGGACAAAGACTACGGACAGTTGGTATCCGACCGTATCCGCATGTATCGTCCGCGGCATACAGGAGGGTTTGAGATAATGGGACCGCAAGAGGTCTGCGCTAAATACGGCTTGAAGAACCAGGAACAAGTGATCGACCTGCTCGGACTAATGGGAGACGCCAGTGATAATATACCAGGCTGCAAAGGAGTGGGGGAGAAAACCGCTGTTGCTTTGCTGCAGCAGTTCGGTACCATTGATAATATGCTCGAGCACACCGACTGGATCAAAGGTGCTTTGCGCCAGAAAGTGGAGAGCCAGCAGGAACAGATCCGCTTCTCGCGTTTCTTGGCTACTATTCGTACGGACGTGCCCATCTCGCTTGACGAAACGCAGCTCCTCCGCAAAGAGCCGAACGCCGAAGAACTGACCAGACTCTATTCGGAGCTGGAGTTCAATACCCTCCTCAAGAAACTCGCCCCCTCTCCTCTTAATCCGTCAGATTTGGCGGATAAACCCGCTTCCCAGAAAGCCAAACCCGCCGATCCCAACCAACTCGACCTCTTCGCTTCTGCCGAAGATGAAAATGAGAAAATAGAAAAATGTGAAAATGAGAAAATAATTCACGATTCCATCGAAGCCCGCCTCTGTCAATATCTCCTCAATCCCGAGGTGGCTTTCAATCCCCACAAAGAGCCCGATTGGGATGCCCTCAAGGCGGATACCAACCTCTGGAACCTCTATCAGAACGTCGAGCTGCCGCTCGTACCCGTCTTGCGCGAAATGGAGGAAGCCGGTGTACGCGTCGATGTCGCCAAACTGCACGAAGCGGAGATTACCCTCTCCGGGGAGCTGCACGAGCTGGAACAACACATCTACCAGGTGGCGGGGGAGACCTTCAATGTCAATAGTCCTCGCCAAGTTGGCGAACTCCTCTTCGACAAACTCAAACTGGATTCCAAAGCTAAGAGATCCAAAACAGGACAGTACGCCACTTCCGAGGAGATCCTCCTCGCTATCCGCGACCGTCACGAGGTCGTCGGGCTCATTCTCAACTACCGCGAACTGAAGAAACTCGTTTCTACCTATATCGCCACCCTGCCCAGCTACATCAGCCCGCTGGATGGCAAGATCCACACCACCTACAACCAGACCGTGACGGCTACCGGACGCCTTTCTTCCAGCAATCCGAACCTCCAGAACCTGCCTATCCGGTCCGAACGCGGACGGTTTATCCGCGAAGCGGTAATACCCGATCCCGGCTGCAAGTTCCTAAGTGCCGACTATAGTCAGATCGAACTCCGCCTCATGGCGCATTTCAGCCAGGACGAACATCTCATTGCGGCTTTCCGAAACGGACAAGACATCCACGCTGCTACCGCGGCGAAAATCTTCGGCATACCTATCGACCAAGTGACCAAAGATCAGCGTCGGCAAGCCAAGACCGCCAATTTCGGTATTATTTACGGCATATCAGCCTTCGGGCTCGCGCAGCAACTCGATTGTTCACGCACGGAAGCTAAACAACTCATCGACGATTACTTCGCCGCCTTCCCGCGTGTAATTGAATATATCGAGTCCCAAAAAGAACTCGCGCGTCAGCGAGGCTACGCTGAGACACTCTTCGGACGCAAACGCTACCTCCCGGATATCAACTCCCACAACGCTACCGTCCGTTCATTTGCCGAGCGAAACGCCGTCAACGCCCCCATACAAGGTACCGCCGCAGACATCATAAAAATGGCGATGGTCTCCATCCACCGCCGCCTCAAAGAGCTAAAAGCAGAAATGTCTAAATGCGAAAATGATAAAATGCTTAAATGCGAAAATGCTCAGATGATCATGCAGGTGCACGACGAATTGAACTTCAACGTGCCCGAGGCGCAAGTCGAACGCGTACGCGAAATAGTTGTCTCCGAGATGCAGAACGTTGTCAGTCTCTCTGTTCCTCTCATCGCCGAATGTGGTGTCGGCAACAACTGGCTCGAAGCCCACTAACCCCTCATCCGCAGCACCTGATTGTTTGGTAATCCTGGACAATACTCGAGACCTTACCGAGACCATATCGAGCCTGCTACGGAAGTATTAGTATATTTTTTGACAATTATGTTAACTGTTTTATTACTCATCCGTGTCCTTTGTATAGGAAACTCTTTTTCCTGGGATGCTGTGGAGCAGGAACTGGTTCCGCTGTGCTACACGGCGGGAGTCAAAGTGGAGGTCCACGATCTCTACTACGGCGGATGTTCTTTGGAGCAGCACGCACGCTTCCTGATGAAGGATACCGCCGCCTATTCCCATCGTGTATGCACCAGTTGTACGGTGGATTCAATCGGCAAATCGTCAAATTCTAAGCCGTCCGTTCGGCAATGTCGTGTCGTCAAAGACACGGTCACGCTTCGTCAGGCGCTCCGTGACGGCAAGTACGATTATATCTCCCTCCAGCAGGCAAGCCACGACAGCGGTATCCGTTCCTCTTTCGAGCCTTGGCTCTCCATGCTGATTGATACCGTTCGTGCCTATCAGCCCCAAGCGCAACTCTGTTGGATGCAAACATGGGCATATAGCCAAGATGCCAAGCATCCTGCTTTTGAGCGCTATCACAGCAGCCAGCAGGAGATGTGGGATTCTATTCAATCTTGCACCCGTTACGTCCAACAAATCGCCAATAATAAACAATTGTCCAATCAATCGTTAAATCCTAAGTCGCCCAATCGTCAATTAATCGTTATTCCCTGCGGAGAAGCCATTCAGCGTGCTCGAAGCACACGTCTTGGGGACACGCTTTGCCGTGACGGCTATCATCTCAATTATGTCTATGGGCGTTTTACGGCTGCGTCTGTTTGGTACGAAATTCTGACGGGAAAAGACGTTCGCCGAAATTGCTATAAAAACCGCAAAATGACCCACCAACAAGCTCGTTTAACCCGTCAGTCTGCCCATAAAGCGGTAGAAAATGCTCAAAATTACCATTAAATGCACTTTTTTTGAAAAAAAATGCAAAAAAATTTGGTCATGTCAAAAAAAAGCAGTACCTTTGCACTCGCTTTTGAAAAAGAGCACGATCTTTACAGATTGTAAACCAAACCCCGATGAGAAAGTTTACTTTCGAAATCGGAGAGCGAGAAGGCGACGAAAATTTACATGAGTGAATAATCGACGAGGTTTTACCTCGGAGAAAATTGCAAAGCAATAGTCACGAATCATATTGAGTCGCGCTTCGCGCGAAAAGGTGCGGTAGTTCAGTTGGTTAGAATACCGGCCTGTCACGCCGTAGGTCGCGAGTTCGAGTCTCGTCCGCACCGCAAAAAACGCAATTTCTCATCAGAGAGGTTGCGTTTTTTCGTGTGATGGTCTGACTCGAACTCTCATGGGGTCCCCGCAAAATTTATTTTGTGGGGAGAGGAGGGAGCGCGACAATTACACAAGTTACGCAGTAACGCAGTCATTGATCGCCGCTTCCGACGACGAGTCTCGTCCGCACCGCAAAGCCCGCAAAATTGCGGGCTTTGTTATTGTTACGCATTATAATCGACCCAAAATCAGCCCAAATTGTCATTTGATCCGCAATACTCGCAGAATTTCTTTCTGCTCGTCCGTAATACGATAACTCTCAATAGCTTTTTGAATTGACTTATTGTGCGTCCATGGATGCAAGCGATGTTGCTCTATATAAGGTAGCGTAGCATCCCATTGTTTGGCGAGTGCCGTAGCAAAAAACCATGCCTGCATCATGCGGACGTAATACTCATCGCTCTTAATTGAGGCAACCCATTCCAAGTACTCCGGTCGGAAAGCTTCGTCCAAAAAGTAGCGCATCAGCATCCCTATGCCAAAGCGTTTCGTATAGGTATGCTTGCTCCTCATCCACTTGCGAATGAATGGTAATAGTTCTTGCATATGCTTATTGAAGCAACGAGGCGATAATTGGTCACACGTTGCCCAATTATCTACGTACGGAAGAAATTGTTCCAATCCGTCAATACACATTTCGAAATCCTTCTCTTCCGACAGAATAAACGCGTGCACTTGGTTCTCGTCAAAATAGCGATGAGGCAAACTGTGCAAGAACTCTTGCGCAGCAGGAGTCTTGCAAATTTGCTTCGCCATTTTGCGCAAGTTCGGTGTCCGCACACCAATAACCGTCTCGCGTTTGACAGTCGGCAGTAACTTGCTTTGGAAGTCAGCATACACCTTGTCTTGCAACGCAAAGAGTTGAGCGGTAATATCTATTCTATCTGTTTCCATGCAAACTAATTGCTGCTGAAATGGTTTCGACGAGGCCAAGGATGAAGTAAAAATTACCGACAGGATTGAAGCCCCATATCCAACATTCGAGCGCAATCCAAAGCATCAGGATAATACCGCAAACCAGTACTGCCCAATATGCCAGCGGATGGTTTTTGAAAAGCAGATAAGCTGCTACGAATTGCGTAAGACCGTTTACCGCCAATAGTACTATACCGGACGGAATAAAGTTGCGAAAGAACACATCCGGCCACGGCATCTTTGCGCGGAGCAATTCTAATAATGGTTCTCCGCCCCATGCAACTCCCGTCGGGTCACCCCACATCATTACCGCACCGACTACTGCGCCGATGCCTATGAACAAAGTTAATATCTTTTGAAAGGTGTTCATATTACCAAATAAACGGAATTACTTTATAACGAACGCGTTGTTTGTATTCTGTGTATCCCTTCAACTCACGTTCAAGCACCTGCTCTTCGTTGCGAATACGAAGTGCGATGATAGGGATATATATGAGCATGATGACAAATGACCACGGCGAGGCGAGCACTAACGGCATAGAGAGGAACAGCAGCAATGTGGCTGCATACATGGGGTGGCGAACGATGCCATACAGACCGGTACTTACCACTTGTTGGTTCTCCTGTACTTCGACCGTCCGTGACAGCCACACATTCTCACGCATTACTTCGGCGTACATGGCATATGCAACAAGGAAGATAGCCGTCGCTATATATACAGCCCAATCGGGCAGCATATACCATCCAAAACGGCGGTTTAGTCCTGCCACAACAAACACGGCAATAAACATCAAGCCGCTCAAGGCGACTACCCATTTCTGCTCTTGTTGCTGCTCTTTGGCGTCCAGTCGCTTGCGCAGTAGTTCCGGCTGGCGAATCATCAACACTATACCGGCTATGAACATCGGCACAAACAACACTCCAATGAACAGCCATGCCTGCCAGAAGTTAAAAGTCCCGGCAGGAAGAAATAACAATAGCCCAATCGTCAGTAGTCCGAGAACGAACTTCGTTAGAGCTTGTAAGAATAGTTTGGGTGTCATACTTCAGTTCATATTATCCTAAATCTGCGAAGATGATCCAGTTAGGTGCGTGGTAGGTCAGGATACCGATGGTAATGATAGCCAGCACGATGAGCACTATCCATAACGGCCAGAGGCGTTGCACAACAGCACATGTCCGCCAACGTTTGGCAAGGTGGATGGCGCCAATCATACTGGCGATATAAATGACGATATCCAGCATCATCAATTCATGCCGCACAAACACCCAATAAGAAAAGAATGCCAGGACAATAAGCGGCATCACAGCCAGTCCTCCAAGGACGGGAGCGCCT
>ONPG01000021.1 GCA_900319645.1 uncultured Bacteroidales bacterium | reverse complement strand
CACGCGGGATATTTTGTATGTTTGCGCGAGGGTCGATAAGCGTGACACGCTGCATCTGTTTGTCTGCCACCTTCCCAGCCAGCGAGGCGGAACGGCAGAAAGCGAATGGAAACGCAAGGCGGTCAAAAAGACTTTGCAGCACGCCGTGGACAGTGTGTTCGCGGTGGATCCCAACGCCAAAATCATCGTTATGGGCGATATGAACAGTACGCCGAAAGAGGATATAAGGGGACTGAGAAACCGAATGATAACCCCTCCCAACCTCCCCACAAGGGAGGAGAAAAACTTAGGTACGCACAAGTACCAGGGACGATGGGAGTGTCTGGACCAGTTCTATGTGTCGGAGGCGATAGACAGCATCAGCACGGTACAAATCTACGACAAAGAGTGGATTCAGGAGACAGACGAGAGATACCTGGGACTCAAACCCCGACGGACGTACAACGGCTATCGGTACAACCGAGAGGGATTTTCCGACCACCTGCCGATTGTATTGGAAGCGGAGCTTCGTTAGAATGGTCGCTACGCGACGTTAAACAGAATGCCGGAGATAGTACTGCATTACATATGGGAGCGATGTCTGTGGGCGGGAATAGCCCAACAGACTACCGACGGACGGAGAGTGGAGATCCTCTCCGTGGGTGAGCATAACCATGACGCAGGACCGGATTACAGTCACGCACGTGTACGTATTGACGGCAAAGAGTGGGTGGGCAACATCGAGATACACGTCAACTCGAGCGATTGGTTCAAACACCGTCACCACCTGGACAAATCGTACGACAACATCATCCTGCACGTGGTTCGCACGGCAGACAAAGAGGTCTATAACTCCCACGGCGAGACGATCACCCAATGCGAACTGCAGTATCCGGGGGACAAGGATTACCTGAGCGGACTGTTTGAACATGCGCAACATATGGACAGCGCAGTCGGCAGGATAGGCTGCGCAGAGCAGCTGCTGCACGAGCCGGGATTGCTCACACAAGGCTGGCGAAAGACTCTGCTCCGCAAACGGCTGGAATGCAAAAGGGCATCGATCATGCGGCTGCTGGAGATCACCAAAGGCAGTTGGGAACACGCACTGTACATTTCACTGGCACGCAATTTCGGATTCCACACCAACAGTCTGCCGTTTGAGCAACTGGCTATCAACACACCCCTCTCGTATCTGCAGAAACACCGAAACAGCCTTTTCCAACTGACAGTTATGCTGTTAGGACAAGCCGGATTGATACGGCCGGAGGAAAAAGAACTACAGAAAGAATATGCGTTTCTGCAAAACAAATTCAATCTGACGCCGATGGATCCGAGCATGTGGAAACATGCACGAATGCGTCCGCAGAACAGCCCGGAGTTGCGTATCAGGCAGTTTGCACAACTGCTCTACCAATCGGAGTCATTGCTCAGCAAGATACTGGACACCAACGAACTGAAGGATTTGGAGAAACTGTTTGTTTTTGAACAAAACAGCGTAACTTCTTTAGGAAAATCGAGTATAGATATTCTGCTGATAAACACGGTGATACCCTATAAATATGCCTATGCGCTACACCATAACGCCGCCGGTTTAGAACCGAAGCAAGACAGCCATTCGGATAGGATTATGCAACTCATGGAGCAGATAGCGCCGGAAAACAACACGATTGTCCGTCAGTGGCGGGTGTTGGGTCAGCGCGTGAAGAATGCGGCGGACACACAAGCCTTGCTGCATCTGTATCAGAACTACTGCCAACACCACGAGTGTATCAACTGCGAAGTGGGGTACAAGATTTTCCAGGACAAACAACTCAAACTGTTCTAAAGATGTTAATTTCCATTGACGAACATATCCGAATAGACCGCGAACAACGGGTTGTGCGCATAGACGAACAGGAAGTGCGCCTGACCGCCTTGGAGTTCGGATTGCTGGATTACCTGGTTTCCCATCCCAACAGGATTTGCAGCCGGGACGAGCTGATCGACCATGTGTGGGGCAACAAGTTCCAATACGATCCGGGAACGATAGATGTGCATCTGAATGCGCTGAGGCGCAAGTTGGGTTTCAGCAAAACCCGTCCGATAGAGACCATTAGGGGAGCCGGATTAGTGTATCGGATAGAGGAACAAGTAGCACACTACACCATTGATTTGCAGACTTTTGCAGGCGAGTGGATCAGGATACACGAAGTAGAGTTGCAGACACACAGCCTGATTCCGAGTTTGCACCTGACGCCGTTTGTGAACGAAATCACGATCGATCCTCGTGCCCTGAGTAACATGCTGGACGCGGTCCTGGCGGCATTATTGCCATCCGCACAACCCGGACATCTCAAACTGAGCAGCAAACTGACGATGCAGTTTTTTGTGCTGGCACTCGACATCAACGGCACTACCAACGAACTGAAAATACCGATTGCTTAAAACTGAAAAATTATATGAAACATCTTCTTTGGGCGGCGATAGGAGTCGCTATGATTAGTATGACAAGCTGTAATAAAGGACAAGGGGACAAAGTACCAAGTACCATGTACAAAGGAATAGCGTTTGCAGACGAGCGGATGGAACGCGGCGTCAAACAGGCTGCGGCTTTATGGCGTGAGGAAGACGGGAGTGCCGAAGATTTCCGTGCGTTCGTGGAGAGCAATTATGCCCGCACGGAGGAAGAGCGTACCGCGTTGTTCGAAAGCCTCAGCCGGATCATGGAAAAGCTGAACGAGAGTGCGGACATGCTAACCGTGGAACTGCTCAAACCCACCCAACTGACCAACGCAGGCGAACCCACTGAGATAGATTGGATTATGTCCGGCTACGACACCCGGGCACACCTCACAGATGACCTTTTTGCCAACAAAGTGGCGTTTATCACTATTCTGAATTTCCCGTTCTATAGTTTGGAGGAAAAGAACACATTAGGCAGGAACTGGAGCCGCAGAGAGTGGGCGGAAGCACGTCTGGGCGATGTGTTTACCAGCCGTGTGCCTGCCAACATACAGACACGTATGACAGAGGCTATGGCTGCTGCAGAGAACTACATAGCCGATTACAACATCTGCATGGATCGTCTGCGCACAGAGGACGGACGCCAACTCTTTCCGGACGGAATGAAACTGCTGAGTCACTGGAACCTGCGCGACGAACTCAAGGTCGATTACAACGACCAAGAGAAGCAGGAGATGATCTATCAAGTGATGCAACGTATTGTGCGACAGGAGATTCCCGAGAAAGTGATCAATAACCCGGAGCCGGTTTGGTATCCTTATAGCAACAAAGTAGAAAGCGACAAAACACAAAGCACACGGGAACCGGATACGCGGTATCAGAAGATATTGGATGTATTCCACGCCATGCAGCAGGTGGATGTCTATTGCCCGACGATGCCGACGGCTATCATCCGCAATTTTGAGGGAGATATAGAGATGCCTGCAGCAGAAGTGGACAGTTTGTTCCGGCAACTGCTTGGCAGCGAGCAAGTGAAAACCGTGGCTGCAGAGATCAAGCACCGTTTGGGACGCGAACTGCGGCCGTACGACATCTGGTACGACGGTTTCAAAGCCCGCAGTGGCATGGACGAGGAGGCATTGAGCGCCGAGACACGCAAACGCTATCCGGATCCCGTCACCTATCAGAAAAAAATAGCCGGCATGCTTACTACACTGGGTTTCCAGAAGGAGAACGCAGAGGACATAGCCCGGCATATTGTCGTAGAACCTGCACGCGGTTCGGGTCACGCCTGGCCTTGTTTGGGACGCAACGAACCATCTCGTCTGCGCACACGTATAGCTCCCGAAGGCATGGATTACAAAGGCTACAACATCGCCGTGCACGAGATGGGACACAACGTGGAGGAAGTGATCAGCATGTATAAAATGGATTACTATATGCTCCACGGCATTCCCAACACCGGCTTTACGGAGACCAGCGCTTTCCTGTTTCAGGCACGTGATCTGCAGTTGCTCGGATACGGCAAACAAACTATGGACCGTGAGGCTGTTCTGGATCAGTTCTGGGGAATGTACGAGATCATGGGCGTGAGTCTGGTGGATATGCAGATGTGGCAGTGGCTCTACGCACACCCAAAGGCTACAGCAGCCGAACTGAGAGAAGCAGTCTTGCATATCGCCGCAGAGGTGTGGAATGAGTACTACGAGCCTGTTTTGGGCGAAAAAGACTGCGTGCTGTTGGCAATCTACTCGCACATGGTCAACTCGCCTATGTACCTGCCTAATTATCCGATAGGACATATCGTGCAGTTCCAGCTGGAGCAAGCCCTGGCGGACAAAGAAGGCAGAGCGTGGGCGGAAGCCTATGAGCGTTGGTATCGACTCGGCCGTCTGACGCCGCAAGAATGGATGCGCCAGGCGGTCAACGGAGATCTTTCCGTAGAACCTGTGCTGCAACAGATCCGATAAGAACATCCCTATTTGTAGGGATTTAAGATGTATTTAAGCATTTCTTAAGAAAAATATCATTCTTTATTTGTACCTTTGCACCCGCGTTTAATGCAAAGATACAAATGAACAGACAAATTCTATATTACACCGCCGCACTCATCTGGGGAATCCCGGGAGTGATCATCACAATCAAAGGAATAACTGCATATACCACCATGCCCGCAAATGAGCTTTGGTGGTTGTTGCTTATTACAGCCGGAGTCATAGCGGGATTTATGCTCCTTTTTCCGCGCATTGTAAAATCTTTATTGTTTGTTAAATATAGAAAATCACCGCTTATATGAGATATAAGGTACTTTTTCTATGCCTTATTGTCGCGAATTGTTTAGCGGCGCAGGTATATGAAGAAATAGCTAAAAACAAGGTTTATCAGGGTTTCTCTGGAGGAATGATGCTGCATACAGGATACCTGTTTGGCAAAGATAAGAATGCGCCTGTTACAACGGACGGACAATCGACAAGTCCACAAGGAGCACTCTTCGGTATTGGAGGTGCGCTGAGAGTTCATCTGTGGAAATACCTGCGCACAGGATTCGAGGGGTTTGTCTCTACTATGCCGAGTAGTACTACCGATTGTCGTAATGTGCTCAAACCGGGTAGTTATGTACGCGTTGGATGCGGAGGTGTCTTGGCGGATTGCTGCTGGAGGTTGGAAAAAGTGTGGCCGTATATAGGAGCTACTATAGGAGGAGGATCGACGAAAGGCCTATATATTTTAGATGGAGACCAGAATAGCTGGGCGAAGGATGAAAATAGTACGTTTCATAAACAGTCTTTTTTTTACGTAACTCCTTATGTGGGGTGTGATTATTGCCTCACGAAAAAAGTACATATTACTTTCCGCTTGGATTGGATGCTGGCTATTCATCATCAAGAACTGGTTATGCCAACCGGTCCGAGGCTCTATTTCGGATTTATGTTCACTCACTAATCAAACAATCATATGAATTTCACAGGTATAATCATTGGGGCAGCTGTCTTTCTAAGTATAGGCATCTGCCATCCTATTACTATCAAACTGGAGTACTATTTCGGGCGCAAAGGATGGTGGGGATTTTTTATCCCGGGGGTTATTTGCACTGTTATTTCGCTTATGGTAGAGAATTATATCGTCTCTACCATCGTTGCCGCGTTTGCTTTCTCATGTTTCTGGGGCATAGGAGAAGTGTTCAAGCAAGAAAAAAGGGTTCTCAAAGGATGGTTTCCCGAGAACCCGAAACGGCATGAGTACTATGCCCGCAAAAGAAAGGAAATGAATCTTTAACTCATTTCCAACATCTGTTGGATCGAGGAGACAGCTTTTTCGGCTGTCTCTTTTGCTACCTGCATCTCAGGTTGCTCGTCACGCAGACACGCATACACTTTCTCTAAGGTATTCATGCGCATGTACTCGCACTCGTTGCAACTGCATCCCACACCTTCGGTTACCTCCGGTGGAACCGGGATAAACTCTTTGTCCGGACATGCTCGCTGCATCTCAAAGAGAATTCCGCTTTCTGTGGCTATTATAAAGCGTTTGGCGGGCGATTTGATTGTGTGCTCCAGCAATGCCTTCGTCGAACCGATTACGTCGCTCTGAGCCAAAATAGGAGCCTTGCACTCCGGATGAGCCAATACTTCTACACCCGGATTCTCTTTTTTCAATTGTAAGAGCGCTTCCAGCGAGAAACGGCTATGCACATGGCACGCTCCGTTCCATAGAAGCATATTTCTTCCTGTAACCGAGTTGATATACGAGCCGAGGTTATGATCCGGGCCGAAGATGATCTTGGCGTCCTTAGGCAGCTGATCCACTATCTTCTTGGCATTGGAACTGGTCACCACCACATCCGTGAGCGCTTTCACATCGGCAGAGGTATTGACATAGCTTACCACCATGTGATCCGGATGTTGCGCCTTGAATATAGCCAGATCCTCCGCTTTGCAACTGTCTGCCAGCGAACAACCGGCTTTCATGTCGGGAATAAGCACTTTCTTCTCCGGACAAAGGATTTTCATCGTCTCGCCCATGAAATGCACGCCACACATTACTAATATATCCGCGTGTACGCGCGTCGCCTGCTGTGCTAACGCCAAAGAATCTCCGATGAAATCGGCTATTTCTTGTATTTCCGGCCTGGTGTAATAATGTGCGAAGATAACCGCATTCTTTTCTGTCTTCAGTTTTAAGATTTCAGCCTTCAGCTTGCCCTGCTCCTCTAAACTCATATAAAAAATATCTTATTAAATTTATAAATTCTATTGGATATATTAGTATGTTGAAAATGTTGATAAACTCGTAAGTTTGCTCGATTTCAACGGATTATAACGATTGAATTTTGTTAGTTGGATTTTCAATTGTTTGACAAATGCAATGTGGAACATATTTTCTACTGTGTAACAAACAAGTTGTCAACAATATGTTTATAACCATTTTTTCTTCCTGAAAATGAACAAGATAAGTACTACCGATAGTACCATCAATCCCAATGCCCAGGCGTAGCCGAATTTCCAATGAAGTTCCGGCATAAAATCGAAGTTCATTCCGTACAAACTACCGATCAGTGTGGGCGGCAGGAAGATGATATTGATGACCGTAAAGATCTTAATGATATTGTTCTGCTCGATGTTTACCAAACCGAGGAAAGTATCCTGCAGGTAGTCCAGACGGTCGAAACCGAACTTGGTGTAATCGAACAACGAGTTGATATCTTTGATGATCATCGTCAAACGCGGACCTAATTCCTCAGGAAAGAAATCGCATTTGATCAGGTTGCTGATCACACGCTGTTTATCCATGATATTCTGACGGATGATCGTCACTTTTTCTTGCAAGTCCTTGATCTGAACCAGCAGTCTTTCGTCCATATGTTCACGGCTGGCATCAATCTGTTGCGACAGTTTGGTAATCATGTCCGTCGTGTCCTCGATCAAGTCGGCATCCTTTTCCACACGCGTCTCGAACAACGCTACCAACACATGATATCCGCTTGGGAAATTACGCGTGTTGACGAACATTTTCTTCACCGTCTCGTTGAAACTCTCCAGTTCCACGTCGCGGATGGAGACCAAAATGGAGTTTTTGATGATGAAGTTCACCGGCTCCAACTCGAAATCCGATTTCAGGAAGTTACTGTTGGCTACTATCGAATCGTCGGTCTGAATATATCGCGACGAGAGCTCGATCTCTTCCATCTCTTCGTCTTCCTGAATCTCGATTTTCAGAAATCCCTCCAAAGTGTCCTCGGTCTTGTCGCTCACGTCAAGCAGGTCAATCCAGATAATATCTTTCTTGTCCAGCTCTTTGAGTGCACTCAGAGAACGCGCTACTTTGATTTTCTCCTTATCCTTATAGAATATTTTGATTTCGCTCATTTTCAATCAATTTAGTAAGTTCTACAAATTGTTCTACAGACAGCTGTTCCGGGCGCTTTGTAAAAATATTCTCTTCCAGGATCGGATTTCCCTTTCCTACCAGCTGTTGAAGAGAATTGCGCATTTGTTTTCGCCGCTGGTTGAAGGCTGTTTTAACGACTGTTTTGAAGAGTTCTTCATCACAGTCGAGTCGTCTTCGTTTGTTGCGCGTCATGCGGATCACGGCTGACTTCACTTTTGGAGGTGGATTGAACACATGTTCATCCACAGTAAACAAATATTCTATATCGTAATAGGCTTGTAATAAGACGGATAGAATGCCGTACGCTTTCTTGCCCGGTTGGGAAGCAATACGTTCGGCCACTTCTTTCTGGATCATCCCGGAGCAAACAGGAATACGGTCTCTGTACTCCAGTACTTTGAAGAAAATCTGGCTGCTTATATTATAAGGATAATTACCGATGACGTTAAATTCGCCTTCGGGATAAATAACATTCAAATCTAATTTCAGAAAATCTCCTTCTATCAGATGCAGCTCAGGATACATTTCCTTGAGATACACAACACTCTCGCGGTCGATTTCGATCGCTGTAACTTGGAGATTAGGATTTTGCAGAAGATATTGGGTAAGCACACCCATTCCGGGACCTATTTCGAGTACGCGTATTTTTTCTGTACTTTGTACTTCCTCTCTTTGTCCCTTATAGGTGGTTTCAGCAATTCTCTGGGCGATACTCAGATCCTTCAAGAAGTGCTGCCCAAGAAATTTTTTGGCTCGTACTTGTTGCATTTTCAGGGTGATAATCGTCCATAATTGTTTATTAATTTAGTTAAACTTCTCCCTATTTTAGCACAACATAGGGAACCCGTTCGGGCTTTTGCGACGACAAAATTACTGCTTTTTTTTGAATTACGCAAATAAAAATCTTAAAATTTCATTTATTTATGCATTTTATGCATTTTATTCAGTTTTCATTTTCCTCTTCCTCCTTTCAGTTTTCATTTTTCATTTTTCATTTTTCAGTTGGTTAAAATAGCGTGATTATAGCGTGATTATAGCGTTATTATAGCGTTATTATAGCGTGATTCGCGACTCGATACTATGACGAAACATCGTTTTTAACTACTCTTTTTCATATAAAAAACACGATTTATTTGCATAATTACAAAAAAAGTTGTACCTTTGTGCCGTAAAACAGTTTTCTATATGCAAACGGTCAAACTGAACAACGGAGTGGAGATGCCGCTTTTGGGTTACGGAGTTTTTCAAGTACCTCCGCAGGAAGCGGAGAGATGTGTGAGCGACGCCCTTGAGGTCGGCTATCGGATGATCGATACTGCACAGGCATATGGCAACGAAGAAGGAGTGGGTGAGGCGATTGCCAAGTCTGGTATTCCGCGTCACGAACTTTTTGTTGTCACCAAAGTCTGGATTACGAATGCCGGAGAAGAAAAGGCGGCAAAGAGTATCGAAGCTTCTCTGCGCAAACTCAAAACCGATTATGTGGACCTGCTGCTTATCCACCAAGCCTATGGAGATGTCTTCGGCTCCTGGAGGGCGATGGAGAAAGCGTACCAAGACGGCAAAACACGTTCTATCGGAGTTAGCAATTTCCAGGCATGCCGCTTCTATGATTTTGCTTCATCGGTAACTGTCAAACCGGCTGTCAACCAGCTCCAATGTTGTGTTTTGGCGCAACAGAACGGCATTCTGCCTGAAATGGCACGATTTGATACCCAAATGATGGCGTGGGGACCTATAGGACAAGGATCGCAAGACTTGCTGACAAATCCTGTGCTGAACCAGATAGGTGCCCAATACGGCAAATCGCCCGCACAAGTGGCACTTCGTTGGCTGATACAACGCGGCATAGTAGCTATTCCAAAATCAACCCATAAGGAACGAATGGCGGAAAACTTCGATATCTTCGATTTCTCCCTCTCCGACGCCGATATGCAATCCATCGCCACGCTCAACCAAAGCGATACCGGCTTCCGTGATTTCGCCGATCCTAACTATCTCCGGCGAATCATAGCCATGTTCCCCAATGTGTAAAAGGATATTTTTCGTACCTTTGCACGCAATTTAAGAAGAACTTACCGATTGATGTGGTAAAGCAATGAACAAACTGGCACAAATAATAACAAGGATAATTGATTTTTTCTATCGTCCGTTTGCCAAATGGATTCCCGAACAGGTCTTCCGCTATGCGGCTTGCGGAGGAGGAAACATGGTACTCGACTGGGTACTCTATTTCCTGGTCTATAACTTTGTCATAGGACACGAAATAGTTAAATTGTCAATTGTCAATTATCAATTATCAATTACTCCACACATCGCTTCCCTGTGTATCGTCTTTCCGATCACGCTCGTAACAGGTTTCTGGCTCCAGAAATACGTCACTTTCCAAACTCCCAAACCCGAAAACCCGCAAACCCTCAGACAACTTGGTCGCTACATCCTGATTGTGGCGGTCAATCTGGCAATCAACTATTTCGGTCTCAAACTCTGTGTGGAAACACTCGGTTGGTATCCCACGCCAAGCAAAATGCTCATTACCGTCGTTACGGTTATTGTCAGCTATATGGGCCAGAAATACTACACCTTCAGAACCAAAAAACAGGTATAATTTTTAATTTATATATGCCATGATACACTTATTATCCAGCTCTCTCCACCACGAAGAATTATCCCTTCCGTTTCAGTTACCGGAAGCTTTTTTGCAATCCAACCAAGTAGTAGCCGTTCTTACCGGCGGAACAGAAAACCGGTTTGTGGAACTGGTGAACGAAGGACTGATTGATCTCCGTAAGCCTGTTTATATCATGGTCAGCGGTCAGAGCAATTCGCTTGCCGCCTCGCTCGAGATACTCAGTTATATCCGCCAGCATAACGGCATCGGCAAAGTGATGGACAAGGGACAAAGTAACGATGTACAAAGTGCCAAGGAGAGCGTGACGGGTGTGCCGAGTGAGGCACTATTGGAGAGCGATAAGCCTCTCCGCCTCGGTGTGATCGGTTCTCCATCCGATTGGCTTATTGCCTCCAAGGTCGATTATGCCGACGTGCTGAAGAATATGAATATCACCCTTGTGGATGTGCCTATCGAGGAAGTAACCTCGCTCGGCGAAGTCGATCCCGGAATGGCGGGAGCCGAGGCTATCTACCTCCGTCTCAAAGAGATCATCCAACGCTATGACTTGCAGGGCGTTACGCTCCGTTGCTTCGATCTGCTCACAACCGTTAAGAATACCGGCTGTATAGCCCTTTCCAAGTTGAACGACGAAGGTATTCCTGCTGCCTGCGAGGGCGATATCCCAACCCTTCTCACAATGATGCTCTGTAAGCGGCTGACCAACGAACCCTGTTTCCAGGTCAACCCCGCACGCATTCAGCCCGACGGACTGATGCTTTTCGCACATTGCACCCTTCCGCTCCGTATGACAGAGAAACACGAATACACTACGCATTTCGAGTCCGGTATAGGTGTGGCGATCCACGGCGACCTGCCCACAGGTGATTACACGCTGGTCAAACTCTCCGGAGACATGACACGCCTTTTAGCGGAAGATGTCACGCTTACCCGCAGCCAGTTCGAACCTAATCTCTGCCGCACGCAAGTCTGGATCCAGTCCACACCTGCTGTCAGCACTTATTTCTTCAACGACCCGATCGCCAACCACCACATCCTCATCCGTGGCCACCACGCCACCCAGTTCAAAAAGGAATAGCAGAAAAAAAGCGTTTTATTTGCATAAATGCAAAAAAAGTACTAACTTTGTACTCTCAAAATAAAGAAGCGCAAAGCGTTGCGCGATAACATATTAAAATAACAAAGCAAACTATTATTTCGCGTTCGAAAAGAAAAAAGCCTAGGAAACTGATTTCTCAACGAAACGGGTAAATGCTTCACGAATGTGCCTAAAATGGGACATTCCGCCTACAGTTAAAATAGTTCACAATTTAGTGTGGACATCTATAACTGTAGGGCGGAGGTTCTTCCTAGGCTCCTTCGTGAACGCGAATAGAAGTTCACACTTTTTTGTGCCCGTTGGTGGATTGATAGTTTTGCACAAAAACAACTATCAATCTATGACAAAAGAACGTATTTCTTACATTGATCTCGGAGCCGGAATCATGATTCTATGGATGATTCTCGGCCATGCATTAGGTGTATCTTGGAATCTACAATTGTATGGTTTATGGGATGTGACAGATTTATCGCTATTACCGAAAGGAGTTCCTACTTATTTGGATGAGGAGGGGAAAGTTCATAATCTTTATCCAAGTGTTGTATTTCCTTTTTTATCTTTTTTTATGCCGTGGTTCTTTTACAAATCAGGGCAGTTCTTTTCTCACCTAACCATCGCAGAGGAATGGAAAAAAGATTGGGGTAAATTAATGCGTCAGTTCTTAATTTGGAGTGCATTAGGATATATATTATATGTCGGATTTTGTTATATAGAAGGCAATTTCACACTTCGTCAAATCACATATAGAGTACTTAAAACATTCATTTTAGAAGGAAATATTAAATTAAACACGCCTCTATGGTTCCTTTTTACACTCTTTGGTGTTCGACAAATTGCCAATATATTATTACCTAAAAATGACAGTAAATTCTATTGGATACAATGTATAGCCATCATTTTATTGGGTTACATCGTTTCATATGCAGCATACCGATATAATCATAGATTACTTCCTGAATGGGTTGCAAATGGTTCAACAGGCTTGGCATTCTTCACAATGGGTTATTGCTTGAAGAAATATGAGACGAAATGGTGGCTTCTTATCCCATGTTTGATTGTTTATGCTGCTTGTTGTATTTATGAATTTCCTGTTGTGTCTATGAAGTCAAATTTTTTACATTCAGGTAAGTATCTCCTATATATGCCAACTTGTTTGTGTGGGATAGTTGTTTTCAATATGGTGTGTCGTTTGATCTCCAAATACATACCATTTCTTTCTCGTCCTTTTGAGTATATAGGTATCTATGCTATGATTATTTATGTGTCGCATGGATTATTGTATAGACCTATCTACAATATATTATACGACTTTGAATTGACAAGTCTTATGCCATATTCGCTATGGATTATTTTAGCCTCGTACGTTATTTTCCTCCCATTGTTCTGTGTTTTAAGCGATAGAATTAACCGAAAGAAGCAAACGGATATCAAGGCAACAAGTCTTTAATTTTGAAAAATTCTGGTTATAAATGAAAACAGGTGACTCGGTTGGGAGCCACCTGTTTCATAAATAGAAATCGTTACCACAAAGCGGCAACACGTGGGATTTTGGAGAGCCATGCCAACACATTGTTGTCTGAGCGTGCGGTTTGCAGATTGTATTTGGTTTGCATGTACATCAATGCATCTGCAGGAATGTCCAATGCCGCCTCAAACATCAATGCGGTATGGGTTGTCAACGGGCGATGACCATTCAGTATCTCGTTAAGTACTGAATAAGACATATTCACTTGCTGTGCAAATGAACGTTGAGGGATTTTACGTGCTTCCAATTCATCCTTAATCACTTCACCCGGATGAGTTGCATATGCTCCATTGCCTAATTTTGCCATTTTATTGATAGTGATTTGTTAATTCAATAACATTGCATATAGTGATAATAGTCTCGCTGACTATTTTTCTGCTGTGAAACTCTATTCTATATTGATCGCCTACTCGAACAGATTCTATTCCTTTCTTATCTCCGACCAATACTTCGTAATGTAGTGCATGAAAACGATATAAGTCTTCTACTTTATTGACGGCTTCCAAAATATCAATAGTCCGAATATAACGCTTCACTATATCTGGTTGGAAACGATGTTTCTTGTCCGAACTTTTGCCTTGGTAATATAGTTCACTCAAATATTCCTTTTCGAAAACGATTTCCATCTATTTTTCAATTTTCGGGTGCAAAGGTACTACTTTTTTTTGATATTCGCAAATTTAGCGAACATTTTTTCTTCTTTTTTTCAGTAAAGTGCCCGTGATTGCTAAATAAAAGTACAATTTTGCGAAATAATGACGCAAAATTTGCATAAATGCAAAAAAAGTAGTAATTTTGTACCCGAAATGGCTTAATGAGCCAAAGAACCCGTAAATAGACATTATAAAACCGTAAAATCTGTCCATCTTATGCAGCTTCCTGAAAATGCGTCAAGACCGTTGAAAAGCGGTGAACAATACCAACCCATCCTTCGTTCCGACAAAGAGTATCCCGAAGTGACGCCTTATAGCGTATCCATCGGTGTGCTGATGGCTGTCATTTTCTCGGCGGCTGCGGCTTATTTGGGATTGAAAGTCGGACAGGTCTTCGAGGCGGCGATACCTATCGCTATCATCGCCGTGTCGCTCTCGTCGATCCTCAAACGCAAGAATGCGTTAGGCGAGAACGTCATGATTCAATCTATTGGCGCCAGTTCGGGCGTTATTGTGGCGGGAGCTATCTTTACTTTGCCTGCGCTCTATATCCTGCAAGCCAAATACCCGGAGATGACTGTTACGTTCAGCCAGATCTTCCTCTCGTCGCTCCTCGGCGGCTGTCTGGGAATACTCTTCCTAATACCTTTCCGCCGTTATTTCGTCAAAGAGAAACACGGCGAGTATCCTTTCCCCGAAGCTACCGCCACGACGCAAGTCTTGATCTCCGGCGAAGCCGGCGAGGAGGTACAAACGGACAAAGTACAAAGTACAAATGGTTCTACCGCCAAGCCCTTGCTCTGGGCTGCGGCGATAGGCGGTTTGTATGATTTTGTGGTCAGTACGTTTGGTCTTTGGACCGAGCAACTCACCACCCGCATGACCACTTGGGGCGAAATGCTGGCGGAGAAAACGAAACTGGTTTTCTCTATCAACACCTCTGCTGCTGTGTTGGGTCTCGGCTATATTATCGGACTCAAATATGCGGCTATCATCTGCGCAGGTTCGTTTTTCGTTTGGTGGGTGTTGCTGCCGATGATAGGCGCTATACCCGGCATGGAGACAGCCGATCCGCAGGCACTCTTTACTGCGTACGGACGTAACATCGGTATCGGCGCTATCGCCATGGCAGGTCTCATCGGTATCGTCCGTTCGTGGGGCGTAATCAAATCCGCTGTGTCGCTTGCCGGCAAAGAACTGGGTAAGGGACAAAAAGACCAAGTACAAAGTACCAAGGTAGAAAGAACCGACAGAGACTTGTCTATGCGTTTCCTGTTGCTGGCTATCACCGTGGCTTTGGTCTGCACGCTGGTATTCTTCTGGGTCGGTGTGCTGCATAATTTCTGGCAGGCGATAGTGGCCTTCTTAGTGGTTGTTGTCATCGCTTTCCTGTTTACTACGGTCGCAGCCAACGCAATCGCTATCGTGGGTTCCAACCCCGTCTCCGGCATGACGCTCATGACGCTGATTATCGCTTCGGTGATCTTCGTAGCCGTGGGTATGAAAGGAGCGAGCGGCATGGTGGGAGCGATGGTCATCGGCGGCGTGGTCTGCACGGCGCTCTCGATGGCAGGAGGATTCATTACGGATCTGAAAATCGGTTACTGGATCGGCTCGTCGCCGTATAAGCAGCAGACTTGGAAATTCCTCGGCACGCTGGTTTCGGCAGCCACGGTGGGCGGTGTGATGATCGTGCTCAACAAGACATACGGCTTCGTGGGCGAGAACGCCTTGGTAGCGCCGCAAGCCAATGCGATGGCAGCTGTTATCGAGCCGCTCATGTCCGGTCAAGGTGCTCCGTGGATGCTCTATCTGGCAGGAGCGGTATTGGCACTCATTCTCGCTTTGCTCGGCGTACCTGTGCTGCCGTTTGCACTCGGAATGTTCATTCCATTGAGTCTGAACACGCCGCTGTTAGTCGGTGGCGCTATTTCATGGCTTGTCAGCAAAAAGAAAGAGAGCGACGGAGAAGAGGCAGAGCAAAAAGCACAAGCACGTCAGGAGAAAGGTACTTTGATTGCTTCGGGCTTCATCGCCGGAGGTGCGCTGATGGGCGTCGTTTCGGCGATTGTCAAGTTCTGCGGAGCAGATTGGTATCTCGCCGCTTGGGCAGGTTCCTCTGCCGCCGAACTTGTGGGCATAGCCGCCTATATCGCCCTTATCGCCTATTTCATCTGGGCTGCCAAAAGAAAATAACAAACACATCAAACAATTATAAACAACTTAAAACAATTTACAACTATGGTTTCTTACAAGGAATTAGGCCTCGTAAACACGGCAATCAAGGGAGGCTATGCTATCCCGGCATTCAACTTCAACAACATGGAGCAACTTCAGGCTATCATCAAAGCTTCGGCTGAGACCAAGAGCCCGGTGATCCTCCAGGTATCGAAAGGTGCACGTAACTACGCTAACCAGACCCTGCTCCGCTACATGGCTCAGGGCGCTGTAGAGTACGCTAAAGAGCTCGGTTGGGAGCATCCGCAGATCTGCTTGCACCTCGACCACGGAGACAGCTTCGAACTCTGCAAATCCTGCGTGGACTTCGGTTTCTCCAGCGTTATGATCGACGCTTCTTCTCTGCCGTATGAGGAGAATATCGCCCTCACCAAGAAAGTAGTTGACTACGCTCACCAGTATGACGTAACTGTGGAGGCTGAGCTCGGCGTACTCGCAGGTGTGGAGGATGAGGTTTCGTCAGCTGTCAGCCACTACACCAAGCCGGAAGAGGTAGTTGATTTCGCTACCCGTACGGGCTGTGACAGCTTGGCTATCTCGATTGGTACCAGCCACGGTGCTTACAAGTTCACTCCGGAGCAGTGCACCCGTGACCCGAAAACCGGCAAACTCGTTCCTCCTCCATTGGCATTCGACGTACTCGACGCTATCATGGAGCAGCTTCCGGGCTTCCCGATCGTTCTCCACGGCTCGTCTTCTGTTCCGCAGGAGTATGTGGACATGATCAACCAGTACGGCGGCAAACTGCCTGACGCAGTGGGTATTCCTGAGGAGCAACTCCGCAAGGCTGCCAAGTCTGCTGTTTGCAAAATCAACATCGATAGCGATAGCCGTCTTGCTTTCACCGCTGCTGTCCGCAAGGTATTTGCAGAGAAACCGGGTGAGTTCGATCCGCGTAAGTACTGCGGTCCTGCTCGTGACCTCATGGAGGAGCTCTACAAGCACAAGATCATCAACGTCCTCGGTTCCGACGGAAAAGCTGAATAAGAATTGGCGATTGGACGATTGACGAGGTACGAGTTATTGTTCCATTGAATAAAAATTGTACAATTGACCTTAATCGTCAATAAATTGTCAAATCGTAAATCGTAAAATCGTAAATCTTATGGCACTTCCGTTTATGACCGCTGAAGAAGCGGCTGAATTGATTCAACATGGTGACGTCTTGGGCATGGGTGGCTTCACGGCTACCGGTGTGCCCAAGGCTGTTCCTTTTGCCCTCGCACAGCGTGCAGAGAAACTGCACGAACAGGGTATTCCTTTCCGTGTGGGATTGGAGACAGGTGCGTCGATGGGAGACAGCTGTGACGGTGCTTTAGCACGCGCGCACGCAGTCGAGTTCCGTACGCCGTATCAATCCAATAAATCCATGCGCGAGGAGATCAACGCCGAGGGTACGCACTATTTCGACATGCACTTGAGCCATATGGCGCAAGATCTGCGTTATGGCTTCTTGCCGAAACCCAACTGGGCGATTATCGAGGCTTCGTATGTCGGCGAAGACGGTACGATCGTGCCGGCTGCCGGAGTCGGAATCATGCCGACCATTTGTCGTATGGCGGATAAGATCATCGTCGAACTCAATGAGATGTTCCCTGCTACCATGCGTGGTATGCACGATCTCTACGAGCCGCTTGATCCTCCTTGCCGCCGCGAGATACCTATCTACAAACCCTCTGACCGTTGCGGCTCCGACCATCTGAAAGTTGATCCCGCTAAGATTGCTGCCGTTGTAAAGACCAACCGTCCGAATGAGATTGCTGCTTTCACGCCAGTGGATGAGACAACTGCGAAGATCGGCGCTAACGTAGCTGCTTTCTTGGAGGCAGAGATGAAAGCCGGACGTATTCCTGCATCCTTCTTGCCGATCCAGAGTGGAGTGGGCAATGTAGCCAACGCCGTCCTCGGCGAGCTGGGTAAGAACCCGCATATCCCGCCGTTTGAGATGTACTCCGAGGTAATCCAGGATTCCGTCGTGGACCTCATCAAAGCAGGTCATTGTAAGTTCGCTTCCGGTTGTTCTCTGCGTCTTGTAGAGAGCAAGATGGCAGAAGTCCTTGCGGACCTCGATTTCTACCGCGACAAGCTACTCCTTCGTCCGCAGGAGACATCCAACAGCCCGGAGATCGCACGTCGTCTCGGTATCATCGCTATCAATACGGCTCTTGAGGCAGATATCTACGGCAACGTCAACTCGACGCATGTGTGCGGCACGAAGATGATGAACGGTATCGGCGGATCGGGCGACTTCGCGCGCAACGCGTACCTTAGTATATTCACGACGGCTTCGACTGCGAAGAACGGTGCTATCTCATCCATCGTACCGATGGTTACCCACCTCGACCACTCGGAGCACTCTGTCAAGGTCATCGTGACCGAGCAAGGTGTAGCCGATCTGCGTGGCAAGAGTCCGCGTCAGCGTGCCGAGGAGATCATCAATAACTGTGTAGCTCCCGAGTATCGCGAGATGCTCCGCGACTACCTCAAGATCTCCAAGCACGGTCAGACCCAGCATAATCTCTCCTGCGCGTTCGCGATGCACGAGGAGTTCATGAAGTCCGGCGACATGCGGAATACGAAGTGGGAGAACTATATCCGATAGTTTTCCCATGGAGGCTCCGATGCTTCCGTACGGACGGCAATTATAGAAATAAGGAATACGCGCGTGCGTGTTCCTTATTTCTTGTATGGCTCTTTTCCTGCCTAAATCTATCTATTTCAGCCTAAAAATACCTAATTTTTACCTAAGTATTTGCGTATGTCAGAAAAAACTGCTACCTTTGCAGCCGATTTTGAGTAACCCCAAGATGGCAATGAACGGAAAATATAATATCATTGTTTGTCTGGTCTTGTTTGCCCTGCTGACCTTTATGTCATGCGCAAAGCCGGACTGCAACGATGAGGCGGAGGCGCTGAGTGATGAAATTGTCGATGAGGCATTTGCTGACATCGGGCATGCTTTGGAGCGCGTGGATAGCGCAGAGCAGGCGGGGGTGTTCACTGCGGTTCGTGCCAACACCGTCAAAGCCATGATCTATGAGAACGCCGATCAGTTGCAGATGGCTGCTTATTATGCCAGGCAAGCTATCAATGCAGAGCCGGGGAAGGCTGTTCAGACATCGGCTGACAGCAGTCTCTATTGCGCCGCCCGTTGGATACTGGCGGATGTCACTTACTCCAATGGCGAATATGGCAAATCGATTTCGCTGGCGAAGGATATCCTTACTTTTATAGGCAATGGGGCATCTAACAAGGACATCACCATGCGATGCAGGGCCTTGTTGCAAATAGCGGAGTGCGAAACCGAACTGAACCATGTTTCCGAAGCCGAACGGTTGTTTTTGCACTGCGTTGATATCCTGATGGAGAGCACGGTGAGTGCCACCGGTTATGAGGATGTTGACCCGCTTATCTACGCGCTGTTGTCGCTTAATGACCTGTACATTGACAACCACATGCCTGAGAAGGCCCTTCCTCTTATAACGACGATGGACACGGCTATCCATCGTCTGGAGCGCTGTTCAGACGATACCGATTGGGTGCTACAGATGCGCCGCAACAACGCAACAATCAGCCAAGCGATGGTTTATGCCGCCAACAAACAGTATGAGCAGGCAGCAACCCTTTTCCGCGAACATCAGCAGGCAGAAGGTCTTGACGCGAGTGACAAGACGGCAGAAGGGATCTATCTGACCATGACCGGAAGGTTCGACGAAGCAATCCGTCTGTTCGATGAGGCGGACTCGATCATATGTTCCGATGGCGAACCTGTCAACGACCTCTATGTGAAGACATTGCTGAAGCACAAATATGATGCGCTGCAACAAGCAGGACGTACGGCGGAAGCACTTGAGTTGGGTAATCATATGCGGCAGCTGACCGACTCGCTGCGTCAGCAGGAACGGCAGGCGGACGTGGAGCAGTTGCAGGAGATTCGCCAATTGGGAGAGGAAATAGCTCTCAAGCGTCAGTCCATCACTACGCACCGTATTATTCTCATTACTGCTTTCCTTCTATTGCTATTGTTGTGTTACATCATTTGGCGTGTCCGCCGTGACAATCGTCTGCTGGCGGAGAAGAACAGCCGTCTCTATGATCAGATAGCGCAGCGTGAAAAGAATGAGGCGGAAGAGCAGCGTTTCCTGCAAGCACAACCCGAAGAGGAACTTACATCCGAGCAGCTACTCTATCGCCGTTTGTGTACGCTGATGACCGAACAGCAACCGTACACCGACGAGAACTTGAACCGTGATGCGCTGGCTCGACTCTTGAATACGAACGCCACGTATGTGGTACAAGCTATCCACGAGTGTTCGCATGGCGAGACGGTCATGGACTTCATCACCCGCTACCGTCTGGAGCATGTGGCGCATCTGTTGAAAACCACCGACGAGCCTGTTGCCCTCATCGGCGAGCTGTCCGGAATACCGAGCCGTGCTACCCTTGCCCGCCTTTTCCGAAACGCGTACGGCATGTCCTGCAGCGAATATCGTCAGGTAGCCAAGCATAAGTAGCAGAAAAAATCAAAAATAACAGAAAGTTGTGTTTGTCGCGCTAGGTTTGGCAGATATGTAGTTTTTCCTAATTTGAGACCTATTTTTCCGCCAGTGAGACGTCTGTTTCACTGGCTTTTTGTAATTTTGTGCCCGATTTTGCAAATTAACCAATTAAAAACATTTACAAAGATGAAAAAAATGAAATTAATTGCAGCTCTCTGCTGCGCGCTTGTATGCGCATGCACTATGATGGTAGGTTGTCAACCCAAGAATGATCCTCAGACCCCGACCACTCCGACTGACCCGACCACCCCGACGAATCCTAAGCCTGCAGCAGCTGTATTGAACTACACGTTCGAAGTGACCGACGAGATGCGAGAGGTAGCAGATTTTAACATCTCCTACTACGACAATGAAGGAAAACTTCAAACAGAGAAACTGGCAAGTAACAAGTGGAATAAAATCATGCAGACCGCATTACCCGGCAAATTGGGCGTTCAGATTTATACGGCTTTGAAAGCAGACTTTGACTCTACAAAATACGATGTATTAACAATTCTCGATCGTTACAACTATAATGCCTATTGTGTAGATGCAGAAGGCAAAAAAATAGAGAAAGGAAAGGATGGATACAAGAACAGTACATTACCAGTGGTAAGTGGTAAGATAGAGGGGTATATCAACAAGTATAGCCAAAAACCATTTCATCAGACGCTTTTCTCAGTTGATGCTGATGGTAACTTTACCTATCTTTCAGAATGGGAGTAACCAACTTACTCAACACAAAATCAATGAGGGTGTGTCAAAACTAATTGGCACACCCTCTTGTTAAATCCGTCCGATCCCGTCATTGTTGAATCAGGTGGACATCGCATTGCGGGAACGGAATAGTGATGCCCGCTGCGTTGAGCGCGTTGTAAATAACCTCTTTGGCGCGGTCTGTGTATGGGAGACGTTCCGCCACCAGCACGTATTGGGTTACGGCTATATTCACAGCACTGTCGCTCATCTCGTCAATCATCACTTTGATGCCGTATTTCGGATCCACCACTTCGCGACCGTAGCGGTCTTTTGTACGCATCTGTTTCATTGCTTCTATCAGTATTTCACGCACTTTCTGAATATCGGTCCCGTAAGCAACGCCGACGAATACCTTCACGCGCTCATACGAGTTGTTGCGGGTCAGGTTGTTGAAGTTCTTGCCGAAAAGCGAGGAGTTGAGGAACGACATCTCGGTACCATCCAGTGTCTCTACTTCCACACACTGGTAGTTGATGGCAATCACCTTGCCGCGAATACCTTCGCACTCTATCCAGTCACCCACGCGCAAACGACCGCCTAAGAGCTGGATACCGTAGATGAAGTTATTCAGTATATCCTTGAGTGCCAAACCGATACCGGCTGACAAACCTCCTGCCACCATGGCCAGCCAACCCGTCGGAATCTTCCATTTCACCACTACCACTGTGATAAAAAGCATCCAGATCAACACGGTGATAATACTGTTTCCGAGCGACAGGTTGATCTCGTTCGAGCGGATACTCGTCCTGTTGTATTTGCGCATGAACAGCCTGTAGCGGAAATACTGCCACAGGGAGTGAATAGCGCGATTCAGGTATCTCAGCACAACGAACAGACCTACCAGATAAACAATACTCTCCACGGAGATCAACAGGGTTTCTGTCCCCTCGTTTCCCACGATGCTGAAGAACGGCTGGGTGTAGTATTTGGTGAAGAGATCGCCGAAATCGAAGATGTTGAGCGACAGATGGGCGCACACGGGCAGCGATACGAGGAGTATCAGAGGGATAGCCACTTCGCGGAGCAGATCGTACCACCAAGTGGCGCCGAACAGCAGCGACTCTCGCTCGTCGCCCGTAACGTATGTAATACGCTCACGCATCGATGCCACTTTCTTGTCCAGCCTGCTCGCTTTGTAGCGGTCCAACAACTCCGATATACAAACCACTGTCAGCAAAACTGCCAATTGGAAATACCACCAGATGAAGATCAGCAGGCTGACAAACGTATAGCCCATAAACGATACGACAAACGCTGTCAGATACACCACTAACGAGGCCCAGCCTAATCGGCTGTCGGTCTTCGGCGCCTTGCCTCTTGTCAATAAACAGCCTACTAACTGACGGACGGAAACCAGCAACATCAGCGGAGGCATAATCAACACTAACAGACTATCCGGAATAAACGTGTTTCGTGCAACTATAATCACGAACGCAATCACAAACAGAGGCAGGTACAACAACAGACGCTCCTTGGTATGACTGGCTTTGTCGCGCAGCAGCATCGACCCTGCAAAAGCAACCAACAACCACAGAAAGGTATTGATATTATGGATGCCCATTATGACGTAGTCTCCACCTTCAAACAACTGGACTACAAGACGGATATACAGCAGCGTGCCGAACAAAATAGAGAGCAACGGCAACTGCTTGCGGTCCACACGCTTGATCTTGAACAGACGGTGAATGAGCCATAGAATGAGGTACGTTATTCCCCAGAAAGCAGCTAATATGAGCAACAGCAACGCACATAGTACTACCAGAATAAGGTGCGTGCTTTGTGCCGTTAGTTCCTCAAAACGCAACGGCTGGTTCTCGTCGGAATACTCAAACTGACTCGGGTCGTATTGTTTGACTATTTCTGTTTTCAGCACGTTCTTGAACGAATCGAAATGCCTCAGTAGCGTCATATAGGGCATTTGACCTTCGCGGAAGATATACTCCTGCAACGCCTGATATTGTTCTTCCGCATAGTCGTAGTTCTCTTTCATGCGCAGGTCGGCCTCCTGGTAGTGAATGTTGTCACGCATTATTTTGTCTCGGTTCGATGCGTACATCTTGAGAACCTCCGAGGCATAGAAAATACACGAATCGCGGTATGCTTCGCCTTCGGCATCCAGTACAAAAGGAGCCGAAGTGCTGTCTTTCACAATACGGATAATCTCCTTTTCCAGAGTGCTGGACGATTGGGCAAGGTGGCTCTCCAGCGTGTCGTTGTGATAGAGCAGGCTGTCCGGCACTATCGTTTCCTTGATTTGCTTGAGCTGCGGCGGAAGACGCCGTAAGGACTCTATCAGGCGGGCATAACGGTCGATGTTGTAATCCAGCGCATCTATGTCTTGGTCGTACGGATGTTTGTTCTCTTGAAACGACTTATACTCGCTCGATACTCTCTCCAGCGCGTATGTCATGTTGAAGGTCATCTTTTTCTCCTGCGTGTACAGCAGAATCGATTGACTGCTGGACATAGCTATGGCATCCAGCATGTTCTGATGACGCTGTTCGTACAATCCGTCGAAATACGCTTGTGTTTGAGGCAGTTGCGTATAGGTGTTGCGCAACTCGCCCTTCAACTCACGCAACGTGTTGTGCATCGGACGATTGTCCACCACGGCCAAAACAGGCATTGCACACGCAATAACCGTAACAAAAACAGGAATCAGTCTTTTTATCATTTCCTTTCAGTTTTCAGTTTTCAATTTTCCGTTTAATATCGTTCCGATATCGGTCCATTATCGAGCCAATATCGGGATAGGCCCCCTCTTACTTGAATCGCCTGCAAAGGTACAACTTTTTTTTGAATTGTGCAACAAACCACCCGTTTTTTGCGCAGAATTGTGTTTTTTAGCACCTAAATACCCCTTTCAACTCCTTACCGTTCGTTCCTAATCCGCTATATCAGTGTGAGTCCTATATGCGTCTGCTTGTAACTGATAATGGTTTTTTTACGTGTAAGCATCATTATTATCCTTTTTGGAGCATTTTAGGAGGTTTAAACTACGCATGGGTATATAATAATCAATAAAAATCAACTTTTTAGATAAATTATTTGTGTATGTCAAATAAAAGCATTATTTTTGTCTCAAATTTGACACTAACTATTAATATAAGCACTTATGAAAAAGTATTCTATTTATTTCTTCCTATTTGTTTTAGTAGGATTGGCAGCGTGCAAATCAAACCAACCGAACCAGCCTCTGACAAACGTCTATTATGTCTATGCGCCGAACACGCAGATTGAAGTCAGCTATTATGACGGACCTAATGGAAATTATATCACCGCAGCTATGCCGGAGACGGATCGATATTGCGCTACGCACTTTATATCTGCTTCTGTCGGTTCGTACTACACCACTGACCTGAAGAAGCATCCCGAATGGGGAACATTTACCATCAAACGGACGCAAGGAAAAAGCCCTATTTATATAACACCCTATAATTATACCATAGTGGATGGGGAAACAGAATTAACCTTTAGTAACGACAAGGAATTGTTAGAGGCTAAATTAGAGGTCTTGGTTAACGAGGGGTATATGTTGAAGTTTGACGATAACGGACTTCACCAGTTACCTGTCAGTGAGCTCTGGGGAGAGTCGTTTTCAACCCCTGAGAAGGGCTCATACCCGTCCATACAAATCCTGCAGTAATAAACTACCACTCTGTTATAACTATCCAAGAGGAAATGAAAGTGAAAAGGGAGTTTAGGATTAGCCCTAAACTCCCTTTTCGAGTAGTTATAACATAGCTTTGATACTCACTTTCGCCCAGGCGCCGGGTTGCAGAATACCGCCGTAGTCGTAATAACGGGTGTTGGTTATGTTCGTGCAGTCGGCGCTGACGCGCAGATACCGGTTCTGCCAATAGACAGATCCGTCTAATAACCACACCGGGCGGTAATCGGCTACGGCTCCTTCGGCATTGTTATACTGCCCCTCGCGTTTCTGGAACCGTACGGTCCACGAGGCTCCGAAACCTTTGTAGATTCCGTGCTCCAGATGGATAGCGAGTTTGTGGCTCAGATAATCCAGATAGCGCGAACCACTCTCCTTCAGATCCAAATCCAGATAAGTATAGGCGTAGTCCACCGACACGCACCTGAGCCACTCGTTGAGCCGATAGGCGACACTCAGTTCCACACCCGTCGCATTTACTTGCTGCTGGTTCATAGCGTGGTAAGGACGTTTGGTGTCCTCCGCCACATAGACCCAGTCGATGATGTTTCTTCCCCAGCGGTAGTACCAATCGGCGGAGACGGAGAGAGAGTGGTGATATGTGTTGGGGGATGGGTGATTGCCAAACCGCCACTCGCCTTTATATCCCACCGACAGCAGCCACGCCTCTTCGGGTTTGAGGTGGAGGTTGCCGAGTTGGTTGCCGGCGTTGTAATAGAGGTCGGTGAAAGTCGGCATCCGCAGGGCGCGGTTGGCGTTCACATACACCTTGCCGCCGCGGCGGAAAGCATATCCGATATTCGCACCGCCGCCTATATGGTGGCCGAAACGGGTGTTGTAAGTGCCGTTTATACCGATGGATGCGGACAAACCTGCGTAGTAGAAAGTCTGCTCGGCATAGTAATTGGCATGAAAACGGTTACCGCCCCGTACGAGGTCTAACACACGCACCTCTGACAGCGGAAAATAGGCTACATTAGGCACCTGACCGTTCGGATTGATCGTGTCGCCGAGATTGGTGGAATGGATGTTCTCGTTGCGAACGCTGACACCGAACGAGGTCGTTCCTACGCGCGAGGCATAATGGGTTGCCACAGCGGCTGAGGCGGTCTGCGCAAAATGAAAATTGCCGTACAGCCGCTGTCCGCGATGCCACTCATAGCGGTCGTAATTGGCGCGATAAGCAGCCTGGGCATCCAACCGCCAGGCACCCCAACGGTGTTCATATCTTGCAGAAGCGAAGGCCGTACGCGTAGCGTCAAACTGGTCCTGACTGCCGAAACCGTAACCCATTCCTAATCCTGCGTCTTTCCACTGCGCACCGGCTTGCACGTCCAACCCCCGCCAGCGGGTTTGGAAATAAAGGTTGGCGAGTTTGAAATCGCTGTTCTTGCAGGCGGTGGCTTCTTTCTCCGTGGGAGAAGGGGCGTAATAGCCGTCCGCACGGCTGTAACCCGCGGAGATATTTATCCCTCCCGGTCTCCCTTCAAGCGAGGTGTGTGTCTCCGGAAGCGCCAAAGAGGCGGCCACCTCGGGGGTGACCAAGCCGTTCATGCCGCCTGTCAGTTTGAGAGTGACATGGTGCTCCCTCCCTTCTGGGGAGGGTTGGGGAGAGGTTGTCACTATATTGATTGCTCCCGAGAACGCACCGTGGAGACTGGCGGAGGTGCCTTGCAGCACTTCCACGCGCTCGATTAGTTCCGTTGAAATCGGGATATTCAGCGCATAATGGCCTGTGTGGAAATCGCTGAGGCTCACTCCGTTGAGCATAACAAGCACTTGGTCGAACGTGCCGCCGCGCATACTGAGATCCGCCTGTGCGCCGTTAGCACCGCGTGTTCGCACATCTACACCGGGCAGATATTGCAATATATCCGCCACCGTTTGGATGGGCAACACCTCTATCTCGGCGTG
The DNA here is from genome assembly GCA_900319645.1 of uncultured Bacteroidales bacterium. Classification (GTDB taxonomy): domain Bacteria; phylum Bacteroidota; class Bacteroidia; order Bacteroidales; family Paludibacteraceae; genus Colicola. The sequence goes on along the minus strand of ONPG01000021.1, from coordinate 52,519 downwards.
CGACACCTGGGTAATGAGTCGGTAACTTTCCGAATGAACTTCAGCTTTGTGAGCTGTCACCAACACCTCCTGAAGACTAAGTTGTTGGGCGGTCAGACTGGTGGAATCGGGCGGAACACCCTCATCCGTTTCGGCGGCGGCAATACCCGAGAAAAGCAGCATAGCCGTCACAGCTACGCTCTTGCCCTGTTTGAGCATTTCCAGGTCGGTCATATAGCCTGCTATACGGCCGATAGTCACTTCACGATGAAGCGAACAGAAAGCCGCGTAAGCCTTGTGGCAGAACCGGCGGAAACGGATTCCACGTTTTGGTTGGATGAGTTTGTACATTGTATTTTTCACTTTCTTTTCATCTCAGGCACGCAGCCTGCGGCGAAAAAGTCTGCAAAGGTACGAAAAAGATTTAAAAACAGCAAATATAAAATCACAAATTTTGTGTATGTCGCAAAAAAGTTGTACCTTTGCACCCGATTTATGTCACGACGAACTATGATATTGCTCTCTATTGTGTCTATCACAGTGTTTCTACTACTGGTGATGCTGTGGGTGTTTCACCATCCGGCTTTCGGTCCGCATCCTTTCGGAAGAACAGGCAAGCACTATACAAACGAACTCCTTACGCCGCAGTTCACAGGCGAAAGGAAATCCGGTCTGGTGGCTATCTGGCACTTCCTGACCGACAAAACCAATCAGAGGGTGCCGGAAAATCCCGTTGAAATCGTCAAAACCGATCTCTCGCGCCTGCCTTCGGACAAAGATTGGTTTGTGTGGTTCGGTCACTCCTCCTATTTGTTCTCTATCGGCGGAAAAAAGGTCTTGGTGGATCCGGTGTTGAAAATGGAGTTTCCCGCCTCGTTGATGATGAAACCCTTTGCCGGAACCGATTACTACCAACCGCAGATGCTGCCGGAAATCGACTTGCTGGTTATCACGCATGAGCACTGGGATCATTTGGATTACGCCACCTTGCGGGATCTCCGCCCGAAAATCAAAAGGGTGGTCTGTCCGGAGGGCATCAAAGCCTATTTGACGATGTGGGGCTATCCCGAGCAGAAAATCACAGAAATGGGGTGGTACGACCAATCTCAAATAACCGTCCAACCCTCTCCGCTCACGGTCACTTGTCTCCCGACCCGCCATTTCTCCAACCGCCTTTTCGGCGCCAACAAGACCTTATGGGCGTCGTTTATGCTCGATTTCAACGGAAGAAAAGTGTATATAGGAGGCGACGGAGGCTACGACGACCGTTTTGCACGGATACGCCAACGCTTCGGCGAGGTCGATCTGGCGATTATGGAGAATGGTCAGTACAACACCAACTGGGCGTTTATCCATATGTTGCCAAAAGATCTCGAGCGGGCAATGCTCGATTTGCAGGCAAAGCAGTATATCACGGTTCACCACGATAAGTTCTCCCTGGCGCCGCATGCCTGGAACGAACCCGACAGCGTGGCGCAGCAGATAGCCGCCAAAGACCATTTGCGGGTCCTGGATCAGCCTATAGGAGCAGTCGTGTATTGGTAAAAAAACTCAGAACTTACCTCAGACGGTATTCTTTGCGGAGCAGCTCGAATTGTTCGGGTTGCTCTTTTAGTTGGCAGCTAATGCGCTCCAGCCATCCGGGGGCCGTGTCGCCGGCGGGGAAGGAGAGGACTGCGGATGCCGGTATCTGCACACGAGGCATACCGAATCTTTCTGCTATAGCATCCACGCACATCTGCGTCGCATTGCGTTTGCCCTGAACCGAATAGCCGGCGATGTGCATCGAGGCGCGGTAAGCGCGTGCTAACACCGACGGGTTGAGCCCTGGCTCGTTCTCCCACGTGTCGAGAATAAAAGGATGACCGCTTTCCGCCAGTGCCTGTTCGTTCACAACACCTCCGCGGGCGGCATTGATGATGAGAGCGCCGGGTTTGCACTGCGCCAGAAAGGCGGCATCGCAAAGATGCCGGGTAGTACTGTCCAGAGGCACGTGGAAAGTGATGACATCGCTCTCGCGGGCTATTTGCTCAAGCGGAATACCTATCCCTTTCGGCGGATCGTTGAGAAGCACCCTCAGGCCTTTCCGTTCCGCCATACGGGCTACCAGCGAACCCACGTGACCAACACCCACTACGCCGATCGTCAATCGATCCGGGGTGTGGAAGACAGGAAGCGTCTCCGATTCGAGCAGCGCTTCCTCAATATAGTCGCACACGGCTTGTGCGTTGCACCCCGGGCACGACATCCATTCCACGCCGTGGGCTGCACACCACTGCGTGTCGATGTGGTCAAAGCCGATAGTAGCGGTGCAGACCAAGCGTACACGGGTGCCTTCCAGCAGGTGGGCATCAACGCGTGTACGCGTACGAATTACCAGAACATCGGCGTCACTCACCGCCTGACGGTTGATCTCCTCCGGTTTCAACGGGGTAATCAACGCGTCAGGCCAGTGCTGTTGCACCGCCTCTGCCAGAAAAGGGATATATTGGTCAGAAACGATTTTCACAGGAACGGAAGGCTTTTCAGTACTTGATATTGTCTATCAGTCGCACCGGTCCGCAATAGACGGTGACGCAACCGATAGCGTGCTCAAAACGGTCGGTGGGAAGCAGGGTGGACTGATCCACGATCTCGTAGTACTCCACCTCCAGACCCGGAACGGCATTGATGGTGTCGATCACACGCTGCTGGATGCCGGCTACGGTAGCACCCGCTTCTTTCGCCCATTCCACCGAGGCGAACAGCGTGCGCGAGATTGCCAGAGCAGTCTGTTTCTCTTCCTCCGACAGACGTTCGTTGCGGCTCGACAGAGCCAATCCGCTCGCCTCACGGACGATAGGACAACCGATAATCTTGAGATTGCCGAAGGTTCCTGCCAGCTCGCTGCGCTCCGCCATATAATGGATAATAGCCAGCTGTTGGAAATCTTTTTCTCCGAAATAGGCGCGGTCGGGTTGAACCAGGTAAAACAGGCGGCTGACCACTTGTACCACTCCGTTGAAGTGGCCCGGGCGCATTTTGCCCTCCATCACCTTGTCCAGACCGTTGAAATCAAACGAGAAGGTCGAGTTCAGCTCCTCCTCCGAATACATCTCTTCCGGCGTCGGCGCAAAAACAAAACTGACACCTAAACGCTCTAACAACTCGGCATCGCGCTGGATGTTACGAGGGTACTTGGCTAAGTCCTCTTTGTTGTTGAATTGGGTGGGGTTGACAAACACCGAAACGACGCACACGTTGTTCTCGCTCACGCAACGACGTACGAGCGATGCGTGACCTTCGTGCAACGCACCCATTGTGGGGACCAGGCCGATCGTTTTGCCAATCATCTTGCAGGAACGAACTGCTTCCTGCAATTCCTTTTTTGTTGTGATAATTTGCATAATTTTGCGGTTTGTGTTCAAAAAAACGTGCAAAGATAGTCAAAATTACTCGAAAAATAAAATTTTTCGTCATTTTTTTTCGTAATATCAAATTTTTTTCGTACCTTTGCAATGGAAAATTGTACCTTTGTGGTAATATAGTCACCTAATTAACACTCAAACGCTTATGAAAGAGCCAAAGCGTATTTTGTTTATCTCGCAGGAGATTTACCCCTATTTGGCTGAAGAAACGCCGATCCGGATGCTCAATCGCAAGATGCCTGAGTACTTTCAGGCACATAGTTTTGAGACACGTACGTTTATGCCTAAATTCGGTGAGATAAACGAGCGTCGTAACCAGTTGCACGAAGTGATTCGTCTGTCTGGTATGAACCTTATTATCGAGGACTGCGACCACCCGCTGCTGATCAAAGTGGCGTCCATCCAGTCTGCGCGTATTCAGATCTATTTCATTGACAATGACGATCTCTTCCACCGACGGAAAGGGGTCAAGGACGACAAGGGCGTGGAGTACAAGGATAATGACGACCGTACGATTTTCTATGCGCTGGGGGTTTTGGAGACGGTCAAGAAACAACGTTGGACGCCGAATATCATCGTCTGCTCCGGCTGGATGTCCGCCTTGGCTCCTCTCTATATCAAGAAAGCCTTCAGCGACGAGCCTTTCTTTGCTCAATCCAAAGTGGTGCTCGCCTTGGACGACCAGGAGTACAAAACGCCTTTTAGCACCAAGTTTGCTGACAAACTGCGCGTGGAGGGGATCACCAATACCGACGTGAGGTCGATTGCCGGATTCCCTGTAGGATACGAGGAACTGATGCGTCTGGCTATCGATTATTCGGATGCTATCGTCTATACTACGCCGCAGGTCAACCAACGGTTGATGAACTATGCGGACACCAAAGGGAAACCTATTTTGCCCTACGAGGCGGGCGATATGAATGAGGTGGGAAGCCGCCAGTGGGATTTTTACCAGAAGTTGTTGGAGAAATAAGCGTGAGAAGACTCTTTTTTATTATAGGAATAATGTCTGCCTTGTGCCTGGGGATGTACTCGTGCAAGGGGGATTCTTACAAGGCGGGCACGGCCGCCCTGGACGAAGAGGACGCCATCATCGTGCTGGCGGACTCGTTTGAGTTGGAGACCTTTACGGAGGACTGCGACTCGATCTATTCGGCGCCGGACTCGTTTCTGCTGGGAGAACTGGAAACCGATTACGGTTTGGTGCAAGCGCGTGTGCTGACCCAACTGGCGTGCCCCGAGGGATATAAATACCCGGACAATGCCGTCATCGACTCCGTCTGCCTGTTTATGTACTACTCCAGTTGGAAAGGCGACGGCAACTCCCCGATGGCTGTCAATGCCTACCTTATGGACCGTGCCACGCTCAATTTCCAGCGCAGCTATTACACCAACATCGATCTGGATAAATACTGCTCGCGGGACAAGAGTATTCTGGTCAACCACCGTATCGTGGCGGCGTCCGAGAAACTGGATTCGGTCCGCAACAGCAGCGGCCAGTATATTCCTATGCTGCGCATGCGTCTGAACGAAGATTTCACGAAATATTTCGGAGAAATCCGTTCGTTTGAAAGCCAGGAGAAATTCAATGAGCAGTTCAAGGGGCTGCTCATCGAGAGTTCGTTCGGCTCCTCCACGATGCTCAATGTCACCGACGTAGCGTTAGGTGTCTATTACCATTTCTCCTACCGCAAGGCCGACAAGGACACCACGGTCAATGATATGAAGGCTTTCTATGCCAATTCCGAGGTCAAAACGGTCAACCAGATCACCTATATCGACAAGGACGAGTGGTTGGACTACATGAAAGCGGACTTTATACATAATTATATAGTTGCGCCCGCGGGCGTGTACACGCGATTGGAATTGCCGCTCAAAGAGATTGTGGACACAATCACCAACACTCTGGTTATCCCTAAGCAGGGCGCGGATTTTTCCTACGTCAAGCGGCCTTACGTCAATATGGCGCAGCTCAAAATAGTTGTGTACAACAAGGACGATATCAGCCCGAGCAAACTGACAAATGAGAACTGGTTGCAGCCGGCTACGGATATGCTCCTGATCAAGGAGAACTACAAAGAAGAGTTCTTCGATGACCTGCGCCTGCCTTCGGACACGGTGGCTATTCTCAGTACGCTGACCAAAGAGACGGACGACGTTGGGTTCTCCTATTATTGCTACAATTTCGACCTCTCTGCGATGCTTACCCGCCAACTCCGTAACTACGAGAAGACCCGTAAGCTCGAGGACGAAACGCTGCAACTGCTGCTGGTGCCCGTGACGGTCAGCCGCTCGTCGTCCAACAACTCGATCACACGTGTCCGCGAGGAGCAGACGGTTTCCGCCACACTCATCCAGTCGCCATATAGCGGACTGATTCTCAAGGTGGTCTATAGCGGCTTCTAAACGAAGTCTCGTGTAACCCCAGTCTCGTATAAACGCACGTCTCGCATAGCATAACCAAACAAAAAACGCACTCGGTTGTCCGAGTGCGTTTTTGCTAATCTATACCTGTGTATTACAACGATGCCTGATAGGCGGCTGCATCCATCAGTTTGTCGAGTTCGGATGCGTCCTTGACCGAGATCTTGATCATCCAACCCTCGCCGTACGGGTCGTTGTTCACCAGTTCCGGCTGGCCGTCCAGCGCCTCGTTCAGTTCGAGCACTTCGCCCGTTACCGGCATATTCAGGTCGCTCACGGTCTTTACTGCCTCTACGGAACCGAACACCTCGCCCTGGGCTACGGTCTCACCCAAAGTCGGTACGTCCACAAAAACAATCTCTCCCAATTCGGATTGGGCATAATCAGTGATTCCTACGTAGGCTACGTCGCCCTCAACGCGAATCCACTCGTGTTCGCTGGTATAGCGAAGATTTTCAGGAAAATTCATGGTTGTTGTATTAAATTGTGATTAACTGACAGGATTAGTATTTCGACAGTCCGCTCGGGATTTGGTCACCCAGTGTGGACATAGCGCAGCGGAAACCGATCTTGGAAGAACTCTTGTCCTGATCCAGATAGCGGCGGGTGGAGGGGTTGAGCCAGTAAATACGGTCAGCCCAGGAGCCGCCTTTGTAAACGCGCGATTTCTTGGTTACGCGCGGAGCCAGAACGTCGGTCGGGTCGATCTTCGGATTCTCAATACCCGTGGTGTCCAGCGGATAGTCGGTCTCGATCAAGCTGGCGAAATCACCATCCAGCACGTCACGCTTATCATCCTCCGGATCCCAGGTGAGACGGATGCAACCCACAGAGTCCAACTCAAATTTACCGTTGGCGTCCTTGGCGGGTTTGGCGTAGATATTACCACGGAAGGAGTTGTACTCGGTAGCGTCCTGGAAAGTCGTCTCGCGGAACACATCCAGTACCCACTCGTTTACGTTGCCGGACATATTATACAATCCGAAATCGTTCGGAGCAAACTCATCTACAGGGCAGGTGATCACGCTTCCGTCGTTGAGCGCACCGCTGACACCCATCATATCGCCGCGTCCGCGAACGAAGTTAGCCTGCATCAAACCGGCGTTTTTCTTGCTCATGTCACGCGGGTGATAACCTGACCACGGATAGATCTTGCCCTCTACGGTCAGACCGTCGATTCCGGCCACCGGAGCGTAAGCGGCGAACTCCCACTCCGCCTCGGTCGGGAGACGGTAGTTGGCAACGAGAATACCATCGTTGCGGTTCACCTTGCGGTCGTTGCCGTAGCTGTCACGCATCGGACGGCGGCCGAACTCAGGGTTGTAGGTCTCATCCAACAGATATTTGTCGGTATTGAATACAAACTTGTCGCGGATCCACTCGTAGCTCGGACGATACATGGTGATCGTCTGCTCCGGATCCTCCGGACTGGTCTCCTCATAGGAGAACATCTGGTAGCCCGTCTGCTGCTCCCACTCGTCTTTGGCGGCCTCGTCGTCAATAGGCTGGAGGTCGGCAAAAGCAGGGTTGGCCAACTCGCCGATACGGATGAGCGCCATTTCGTTCACACGGTCGGTACGCCACTGGCAGTAAGCCATAGCTTGCTCCCAACTAACACCTACCACCGGATAGAACGAGAAAGCAGGGTGCTCGAAATAGTTCTCTTCATACGGCTCGTTGTACGCCATATCTTCACGCCACACGGTGTGATCCGGCCGAGCCTGTTGCACCAACTCCGGAGCTACTGCGCCGAACACTACATCCAGCCAGTGCAGATACTCGTTCCAGTTGATGTTGGCTACCTCGTACTTGTCCATGTAGAACGAGGTCACCGTCAGACTACGGGTCTCGTTGTTGCGCGGGGCGGTCATAAACTCGTCTTTCTCACCCACGGTGAACGTACCACCCTGGATGGGCATCATCCCGACCGGATGAACATTGCCTACGCCGGCATTCGCCTGAAACTCGTAGTTCATCTTACGGTCATAATAGTTCCAACCGGTGGTGTTGCTCACGTTGGTGTTCAACTCACGTTTGTTGCTGCATGCGGTCATCGTTACGACCGAAACCAACAAAAGATACTTAATTACACTCTTCATATTTGTAGTAAAATGACAACTAATTACATTAATAAAATGCGCGTTGTGCGCTACGTGTGTACATACGTGCACACTATTCAGCCTGCAAAGATACAACTTTTTTTGCAAACTCCCCAATTTTTTTGCTTAAAAATGAAAAAAAAATGTATTTTTCTTCTAAAAAAGTCATTTTTTTGATTTTTGATAGTGTGATTGTCCCGATTTTTTAGTAATTTTGCACGATGCAACCGCAAATCATGGCGATATTGAATGTGACTCCCGACAGCTTCTATGCCGGGTCGCGGATTCAGGATCCCGACCGTCTCGTGTCGGCGGCGTTAAGGTGTCTGGACGAGGGTGCGGATATATTGGATATTGGTGCGTGTTCCACCCGTCCCGACAGCCTTCCGGCGAGTGAGGAAGAGGAGTGGAGCAGACTCGAACCCGCTTTGCGTGCATTGCGCACCCGCATGCCGGATGCGCGATTGTCGGTCGATACGTTCCGGCCGGAGATAGCCCGCAGGGCATTGGAGCATTTCGGACCCCTGATCGTGAACGATGTCTCCGGCGGGTGCGAAGCGATGTTCAACCTCGTGCGCGGGTATCGCGTACCTTATATATGGACCCTGCGCGGGGATTACAGCCGTCTCAAGGAGATCGACCGGATGGAGGGCATCGAACTGATCCTTGATCCGGGATTGGGTTTCACCGGCGGAGTGGACAACGACTATCGTTGCCTGCGTCAGCTCGACCGGCTGGGCGATTCCGGCAGACCGGTGCTCGTAGGCGTGAGCCGCAAATCGATGCTGTACCGCCTGTTGGAAACAACGCCCGAGGACTGCCTTGCCGCCACCCAGGTGCTGCATCTGTACGCCCTGCAACACGGCGCAACTATCCTGCGCGTGCACGACGTCAGAGAGGCACGCCAAACCGTCCGGCTCTACGGAAAACTGATGGAAAATTGAAAACTGAAAATCGTAAATCGTCAAATCGTAAATCGTCAAATCGTAAATATCTTTATGTTTGTATTTGAATTTGGATTCAAGGATTTTGTGGATATTCTGCTGGTAGCAGGTATTTTATATGAAACCTACCGCTTGTTGCGCCGTTCGGGAGCAGCTAATCTCTTCTGGGGCATACTGGCGTTTATCGTCGTGTGGTTTTTGGTCAGTTTTGTGTTCCAGCTCGACCTCACCGGTGCGCTCTTCGACCGTATTATCTCGGTGGGTGCGATAGCTATCATCGTTATTTTCCAGGAAGAGATCCGTTTGTTTTTCTACCGTATAGGTGCCCGTTTCTCGTCTTTCCAGTTCCTGCTCCGTCGCCGTGACAAGGAGGACGATGCTTCGCGCCAGCAGGTGCTGGAGGTCATCAACGCCTGCCGTCACATGGCGAGTACCAAGACCGGGGCGCTGATCGTCCTGGCGGGCGAGAGCGACCTCAAGGAGTACTCCGACACCGGAGAGCGGCTCAATGCCACGGTCTCGGCGCGGTTGATAGAGAATATCTTCTTCAAGAACACCCCTTTGCATGACGGTGCGCTGATTATCCGCAACGGCAAACTGGAGGCTGCGGCTTGTATCCTGCCCGTCAGTCACAACCAGACCATTCCGCTCCACTACGGTTTGCGCCACCGTTCAGCACTGGGCCTGACAGAAAAAACGGACGCAACGTGTATCGTTGTGTCCGAAGAGACCGGGCGTATATCCGTTGCCCGTGAGGGCGAAATCCACGAAGTGAAGGAAGATGAACTCTTCCTCGTCTTGCACGCTACGGCTAATCCCGCCGATTAGAATCCTCCGCCGTGATAGTTGTCGCCGCAGATCACGCAACCGCGTTTCTCCGGCAACTGGAACAGCACGGTGAACTTGATACCCGCCATAATATTCTTACCGAGAGGGGAGTCCTTCTTGATTCCGTAATTTTTGGCGGCTGTAGGCTGAACGATCGACAGAAAATCGTGCAACTGGACGTCGTTGACCAGCGTCTTGCTGTAGGCGGACGGATATTCGATAATTTTCTGTAGGTTGTCATATTTGCGGTAGCCTCCGTAGGCGGTCACATCCAGAAAGGCAGCCAACCGGTATTCCACCGTGCTTCGTTTGACGTCGTATCCGGTGCCGTCAGGCACGGGACCCAACCGTGCGCCCAACTCAATCGTGCCGTCCAGAGCGATGGGGAACATCTTCGGGGCGGGATTGGTCTTGTTGTTCTCTTCGCGGAGCTGCGGCGTGCTGTAGAACTGGTCGTCCGGACCGTTGTCCGTCAGTTTGACGCCTACGATATCCGGATCCTCGCCGTAGGTCGTGATGTCGCATTTGACGTTCCACGAACCGGTGACGTGATAGCCTATCTTCACACCCGCAAGCATATAGAAACGGCGTTTTTGTACACCGAAGAGGATAGGCACCTGGGCGGCTATCTTGGTGTAGGTATCACGGCGGTTTTTGACCTCATACACATATCTGAACGGATCGTTGTTGTAGGAGATGTTAATAGCATGCACCTCGTTTCTGGGCGTATAGGTGGTGGTGCCGCCGATAACGGTCAGGCCGATATCGAACAGAAAACGCGTGTCGCTGAAACGGTCGCCGGACTGCAACTCATAGTTGAAACCCAAACCGCCGCCTACACCGTACGACTTGTCCATATATTTCAGATTGGCAGGGTGCCACAACGTCCATTCGCCTCCGTGCACATTCGCACCCACATAATGAAATACGTCCGCTTGGGCACTACCTGAAATCAGCAGCGCAAGCAACAGAATGATATTAGAATATTGTTTTTTCACAAAAATATTTGTATTTTTCAGAAAAAATCACTACCTTTGCACCCGATTTCCAAAAACGGGTGTGACACGTTGTGCCATAATCCGGTGCGAAATTACAAAAAATAATTGGAATACGCAAATTTTTTTTAAAGAATAGACAAAAAATCTACAAAATATGGCATTTAATCGTACTTTAATCACCGCAGCACTGCCGTACGCCAACGGTCCGGTGCATATCGGCCACCTTGCAGGGGTGTACGTTCCGGCGGATATCTACGCCCGTTATCTGCGTCTGAAGGGCCGTGAGGTGTTGTTTGTTGGCGGAAGCGACGAACACGGTGTGCCGGTTACTATCCGGGCACGCAAAGAGGGTATCACTACCCAGCAGGTCGTCGATCGTTATCACGAGTTGATCAAGCGTTCGTTCGAGGAGTTTGGTATCAGTTACGACATCTATTCGCGTACCACCTCGGCGGTTCACCACCGCTTTGCGGCGGACTATTTCCGTAAGATGTACGACGCGGGTCAGTTCACCGAGGAGACCTCAGAGCAGTTCTACGACGAGGAGACCGGTCATTTCCTGACCGACCGTAATATCCGCGGCGAGTGTCCGCGTTGCCACTCGCTCGGTGCGTATGGCGACCAGTGTGAGAAATGCGGCGCCACCCTCTCGCCGGACGAGTTGATCAACCCCTATAACGCCGAGACGGGCAATCCGCTCACCAAACGCGCCACCAAGCACTGGTATCTGCCTTTGGATCAGTATCAGGCGTGGCTCGAGGACTGGATCCTCAACCACCACAAGGAGTGGCGTCCGAACGTCTATGGCCAGTGCAAGAGCTGGTTGGATGGCGGACTCAAACCTCGTGCCGTGACGCGGGACCTGGACTGGGGTATCCCCGTGCCCGTCGAGGGCGCAGAAGGCAAGGTGCTTTATGTGTGGTTTGATGCCCCTATCGGCTATATCTCCAACACTAAGGAGCTCTGCGACGCACAGCCGGACAAATACGGCAACTGGGAGAAATGGTGGAAACAGGACGACACCCGCATGATTCATTTCATCGGCAAGGACAATATCGTCTTCCACTGTATCGTCTTCCCGGCTATGTTGAAAGCACAGGGCTACAACCTGCCCGACAACGTGCCGTCCAACGAGTTCCTCAACCTCGAGGGTGACAAGATCTCCACCAGCCGCAACTGGGCGGTGTGGCTCAACGAGTATCTCGAGGATTTCCCGGGCAAACAGGATGTGCTGCGTTATGTGCTCACCGCTAACGCACCCGAGACCAAGGACAACGACTTCACCTGGGCGGATTTCCAGGCGCGTAACAACAACGAACTGGTGGCTATCTACGGCAATTTTGTCAACCGTGCCTTGGTGCTCACCGGCAAGTATTTCGAGGGCACAGTGCCGGCTTGCGGCGAACTGAACGACTACGACCGCGAGATCATAGCGCAAATCACCAACTACAAATCGCAAATCGAGTCCCTGCTCGATAACTTCCGTTTCCGCGACGCGCAGAAAGAGGCGATGAACCTCGCCCGTATCGGCAACAAGTATCTGGCGGATACCGAGCCGTGGAAACTGGCCAAGACCGATATGGACCGCACGGCTACCGTGCTGCATATCGCTTTGCAGATAGCAGCCAACCTGGCGATTGCTTTCGAGCCGTTCCTGCCGTTTAGTTCGGCGAAACTGAAAGCGATGCTGCAGTTGGATGCCAAGTTGGGTTGGGACGACCTGGGACGTATGGATATGCTGCAGGCGGGTCAGCCTCTTGGCGAAGTGTCGCTGCTGTTCGAGAAGATCGACGATGCGGCTATCCAGGCGCAGTTGGACCGTCTCGCGCGTATCAAGAAGGAGAACGAGGAAGCCGCCCAAGCCGAGGCGCTCAAGAACTGGCGTCCCGAGCCGGTCAAAGGGGCTACTACCATCGACGAGTTCGACAAGACCGATATCCGTGTGGCTACCGTCCTGGAGTGTACGCCTGTCAAGAAATCCGACCGACTGCTGCAGTTCCGCCTCGACGACGGAATGGGCGGAAGAACGATCCTCTCAGGTATAGCCCAGAGTTATCCCGATCCCTCGGTGCTGGTAGGCAAACAGGTGCTCTATATCGCCAATTTCCCGCCGCGCAAGATGATGGGTATCGAGAGCCAGGGAATGATCCTCTCGGCAGTCAATGCCGACGGCAAACTGGTGGTCACCACCGTCACCGCTCCCGTCCGCCCCGGCGCACAAGTGGGATAGCTTGGCAGCCGGATCTGCTTTAACGGCCTTGGCCTTGGCTTTGGCTTTGGCTACACAAAAATCGCTCTTATGGGCGATTTTTGTGTAGTTATCTTTTTGCTGTTGGCTTTTCCTTGGGAGATGGTCCCGTGATGGTCTGGTGTTAGGTCTCACTTGCTCAGCACTTGACCATCACGGGACCATCTCCTATCCAAGTCCTCTCCGGATCTCCGCCACAGCCGAAGGTAGTGTCGTGAACTCTCCCGCCGCAGCAAAAAAAGAGGGCGAGACTGGTGTCCCACCCTAAATGTTTACACATCGGAATAATCCTTATTGTGTATGTCATTCAAAAAGTTGTGCAAAAGTAGCACTTTTTCTTGAAATATGCAAATAAAATCGCATAAATTTTGATATTTATGGATTTTTCTGTAATTTTGCGCCCGAATGGACACACGATTTAGCAAATATAGGATTATGTGGGTGTTGGTTTTGTTTGACCTTCCAACTGATACCAAGAAAGACAGGAAGGAATATGCCCTTTTCCGCAAGAAGCTCTTGTCGGATGGCTTCACGATGTTTCAGTTCTCGATTTACTTGCGGCATTGTCCGAGTGCAGAAAATGCAGATGTACATATTGCGCGCGTCAAGAAATGGATGCCTCCGTTTGGAAAGATTGGTATTCTCCGAATCACGGACAAGCAGTTTGGTGATATGCAGATTTTTGAATGTTGCAAAGAGATACAAATTGATCAGCCTGTTCAACAGTTGGAGTTGTTTTAGAAATCGAAAATTAACATTAATTGGAATTATAGGAATCAAAAAGTGATCTACCAAAAGCAAAAGCAGCACTCGAAAGTGCTGCTTTTTTACGTTCTAAAACATGTCTTAATTAGTTGTGTTTTAGTGTTTTATACGGAATCTCTTGTTTTAGTCCGTATTTGTTACTTTTTTGAATGACATACACAACTAGTAGTCCGGGACGTATTTCACATATTCTCTTGTTTTAGTCCGTATTTGTTACTTTTTTGAATGACATACACAACGGGGAGTGAAGACGAATTGGTATAAATATCCTTGTTTTAGTCCGTATTTGTTACTTTTTTGAATGACATACACAACAAAGTTGATCCCGCAAAGGTGGATAATCTTCTTGTTTTAGTCCGTATTTGTTACTTTTTTGAATGACATACACAACCGCTACACGGATGTGGACGACGAAATGAAACTTGTTTTAGTCCGTATTTGTTACTTTTTTGAATGACATACACAACTTTTTGTTTTTTGAATTGACGGGATTTTGACTTGTTTTAGTCCGTATTTGTTACTTTTTTGAATGACATACACAACAGCGTCCATTGCCGAAATGGTGCTGCCGCTCTTGTTTTAGTCCGTATTTGTTACTTTTTTGAATGACATACACAACTACGTCAGTATTTCCGTCTTTTCCGCCGGACTTGTTTTAGTCCGTATTTGTTACTTTTTTGAATGACATACACAACAGGTATTAAAAACACGTTCCGAATACCCCGCTTGTTTTAGTCCGTATTTGTTACTTTTTTGAATGACATACACAACTTCGCGATTGACTTGTTAACCTCAATTTGCTTGTTTTAGTCCGTATTTGTTACTTTTTTGAATGACATACACAACTAAAACAAAACACACAGAAATGAGACCAGACTTGTTTTAGTCCGTATTTGTTACTTTTTTGAATGACATACACAACAAAGTTTTCATAATTTATTCTCCTTTTACTCTTGTTTTAGTCCGTATTTGTTACTTTTTTGAATGACATACACAACGTATGGAAAGTAAAGATTGTAAAAACGGCTCTTGTTTTAGTCCGTATTTGTTACTTTTTTGAATGACATACACAACGGTGCCTAAAATATCGGAGTGTAACGCCGTCTTGTTTTAGTCCGTATTTGTTACTTTTTTGAATGACATACACAACATGTCAATACAAGGAGCACCAAACAGCGGCCTTGTTTTAGTCCGTATTTGTTACTTTTTTGAATGACATACACAACTAGAGCCATTAGTTGTACCAGTTACTGTTCCTTGTTTTAGTCCGTATTTGTTACTTTTTTGAATGACATACACAACACGATACGGAAACGGTTAAGGAATACGTGCCTTGTTTTAGTCCGTATTTGTTACTTTTTTGAATGACATACACAACATAATTGCATGGGCAGCGGGACGACCGCAGCTTGTTCTAGTCCGTATTTGTTACTTTTTTGAATGACATACACAACGTGCGTTGGTCGAGCACGAAAGAAACCTTTCTTGTTTTAGTCCGTATTTGTTACTTTTTTGAATGACATACACAACAGCACGTAAGCCGTAAATGAGCCGTAGAACTTGTTTTAGACCGTATTTCTTATCCCTAAAGGGAACGATTGTTAGTTACTTTTTTGATTAAATATTAAAAATTTCATCACTTTTTCTTCTAAAAATTTGCATATATCAATTTTTTGTTGTACTTTTGCAGTCGCAAAAGCATATTGAGCGCGTGTGGCTCACTATTGCAATTCAGCGGCACAGAGGTAAGGCTGAACGGAAGTCTTATGTTAAGAGCGGGGTTTAACACACACCAACTCAATTTTACGCAGCCTGCCCCAATTTATCGGGCGGGCTGATTTGATTACATAGACTCTTTTGCGCCCCATCCATTCTATTTTAAGTTCCACAACTGCACATTGCTCCAAATCGCTATCTGTCTTTCGTTGTCCGCTAACAATAAAGAACAACGCATCGCGATCATCTTTACGAATTTCGTTCGACTGATTGATGATCATGGTAACATAGTTGAATGCCTCCATTCCAAGCGAAGCTAATTCACGGCTGTGTTTGTTGGCTATGTGTACTATTTCTCGTTCCGAAATAAATATATCAGCAGCAGGCAATTTTTCATTCATCCAACTATGCAGACGAACACGGCCAATTTTTATGAATTGGCTTTCATTGTGCGCTTTTTGACCACTTGTCGCGTTATTACGCTTCGGTAATTTACTACTTGTTTTCATTTTACCAATCTGGGTATATGATTTTTCGTGCTTCGCCGGAGAAGCATTTCTGTACACTCTGTGCGGTTGTTTGGATTGCTAACATCATTGGGCTGCGATGACCGGAGATGTTCACATCCATGGTGGTTACTCCTAATAATTGGCGTTTTTGCTCAGACGAAATGTCGCTTGTTATGTCTCCTTTCTTCCACATTTCCAGCACTTTCATGTCCACAAATGGGCGATAAGGCTCCATGATATCATCCGCCAAACAATACGCGTCATAGCGGCTATGATGATGAATGCCTAATGTCGGCAATAATCCTGCTCCCACTAACGCTCTTGCCATCATCGCACGCACAATACTATAGCCATAATTGAGCAAATTATTGGGCGGCAGTCCTTGCGGGTCACGGATAAACGCATCCTTTTCGAACATATTGCGCCAATAGAATGCCGCTGCTCTCGCCTCCATGTTATCCGTATCTCCCGAACGCACATCTTTTGCCCATTTGAGCATGTTTGTGTGTTCAAGAAGTTGTGTGCCTAACACATGTGCTTGTCCAAGGATTTTAGCAACTACCGTTTGTTGCCACATTTGTTTTTTGAGTGGTTCGGAAGCATCTATCTGTGCGCGGAAACGCTCGCTTTGCAAGGTGTTTCCGTCCAGAGGAAGCATCAAACCGACAGGAAGATGCTTGTCGTTGCTGGTTACAATCGCCACATTATTAGCCAGTAGTGCATCAATAAGCGCGTGAGTAATGGTTATTTGCATATGATCGAGAATGACGACACCAATATCTTCAATAGGCAGCGTGCGGGTCACATCTTGTAACTCGACCACCATCTGCGCTAGCTTGAGACTTAGCCGCGCAGGATTCTCAAAACATAAGACGCGCTTTATCATTGTGAAATTATATTTCCCAAACGATCAACTTTAATAGGAATACAAATTTCTCTTATTAGTTCGCCCGTATCCAAACGAGGTATTTTGTTTAATTGCGTATATTCTGTATTGCTAACTATTGGCGATGCCACGCTACAAGGAATAAAATATGCGTTCGCATCATTTGTTGACACCAATTTATAAATTCTATTTCGTTGCAACGAATATTGTTTGCTATGCAACTCATCAATTGTAGGCACATAAACCAAGTCGCCGGGAGAAAGGATAAAACATAATTTTGCATTCTCTGGTACAAGTTGTTGGTTTTGCGTCCATTGGTCTAATAATGTACGCCATTCTTTCTTTCCACGTTTCTGACAATCCAAAGCCACTTTGAAAGGTATAGTGACAAAGAAGCGTTTTTCTGAACCATCTTCCGTCTTTGTAGAATAAACCGCAAAGAAAAGGTTTGTACCATCCGCAGCTTCTACAAACTTTTTATTTTTTGAACCAATTTGACCAATTGCAAATTTTTTATCAGACTTTTCGTACGTGCGAACTTTATATATTGGTTTATGGGGTACACCGTTATTGAGAGCCTGAATGTCTGCATTCATTTTCTCAATACCATCCGGAGAGAACGCTAATTTAGGATCGTTATTGCAACGCTCTAAATGTGCCAAGAGAATCTTCCGGATAGCTTCCGAAGTTACTTTATTACGGATGTAATCTTCTGTAAACGAATCATCCAATATCGTTCTTACCGCATAGTAATGGTCATTTGTATCCTTGGTATAATAGTAAACTTCAATACGTTTTAGATTCACATCTGCCCAAACATCCGGCTCTGAGGTAAAGTATTGCTTGATTTGCTTTTCGTTTTTGCCTTCCTGCAATAATTCCTTCAGTTTTTCACGCAAATCCTTCTCTACAATATCTTCTACGTGCTGGAGCGCATATGTTAGATTTACATATTTCTTTTTACGCAGATTTATCTCTCCAAAAACAGTTGCTTTGTGCAGAGATTTGCGAATAGACCAGTTTTCGCCTTTCTTTTGTGGATCTCTTTTCTTTTTTAGTTTTCCTGTTTCTTCATCTTTTACAAAATGAACGAAATGGTTATTGCTCTTATTGATAACACGCAAGTTCTGTTTGAAACTAACCACTATATTTTCCAGCGTTTCTTGCACATCTTTTTGGAAACCATCGTAAGGCACAATAAAATCTGTAAATTTATAATGCTCTTTACCATCTGCGCTTCTCCATACTTCGCGTTTGCGCAGCAATGTCTGCAAGTCATAACGTGCTTTTTCGTCTTTGTCTAAGGCGGATTCATTACTCAGTAGAGCTACATGATTGCGTGTGGTAAAGGCAATAACTATCGCATCCATAGCATGGTGGCGATGATCAATACGCTTTTTCTCAAATCCTTGTTTGAGTTCCAAAGGCATATTCGGAATAATATGACCGTTTGCCGTTTTGATAGTAAAGACCGTAGTGTTTTGGATCTGATTCAGTCTCTCGAAACGCGGAAGAATAATCTTATTCCACACATCATTTATACCCCAATCTTTCTTCAAACGAGTAGTTGTTGCTCCGTTGCAAACAATCAGATTTTTACTAACTGCTTCCGGTTCATATTCCGTATTACTAATCTTTTCGCGAACAATATTGCTGAGTAATTGCATCATCAGTCGGCTAATATAGCGGCTATCATTCATCTGACGAGCGACAAACTTCTCAGGAATCTCAT
Source organism: uncultured Bacteroidales bacterium (assembly GCA_900319645.1). Classification (GTDB taxonomy): domain Bacteria; phylum Bacteroidota; class Bacteroidia; order Bacteroidales; family Paludibacteraceae; genus Colicola. The sequence goes on along the minus strand of ONPG01000021.1, from coordinate 33,984 downwards.
CCAACATCAGTTTTTCTTGCTTGCGAGGATCTCCAGCAAAATTCTTTTTTATAGTATCTTCATATGCTTGTAGAGACAATATTTGTACCACTTTTCCTCCGGAAAGCGTAATTCTCTCTCCTCCACATTGAGCGATAAACTCATGTCCCAACATTCGATCTTTACGTGCATTTACTTCTGCCTCACAAATAACCTTGTTGGACATCGAATCGTCAAAGAAGCGCGATTGAGGAATAACATGCTCAATCTGGTATGCCGGTGTAAAGAGTTTAGCTAATGGAATAATCTCACCGGTGTATGGAGAAACATACTTCTGATCAAGCCACAAACGGTATTTCTTGATATCCTGTAACGATGGCTGTTTGAGAGACGATAAATCGTTAATAATACGCTGTGTATCATCATCTGGTTTATTAGCAGACAAAACACCATCTTCATAAATACGGAACAGCTCTTGCTGACTCGGCGAATAGGCATGAACTCCTTCCACATCCATCTCTGGATTCATAAATTCCTGCAAAAGCAATTTAGCACGCAAATTTGCTTTCTCATTCTCCTGCTGGCGTAGCATGGTTTTCTTGCGTTGCTCCGCATTTTGTTTGAGATCACGACCTAATTCGATATGTATTTCATCAATTTGTCCTTCTTGTTTCCAAATATCACGAACCGTTCTTAGGCTTTCCAAGACTACTTGCTCCACAATGGGGTTATTGAGCGAGTGTAAACGGAATGATTGAAGATACTTGTCTATATCTTCCGGCTTCTCCCATTTGGTGTCGTTCTTGCGCACATCGTAAACCACATACTCCGCAAGCCACAATGGAAGTCCCTGAAAATCTTTTACTTCATGCATTGTGTCCAATTTCTCGCGTACACGTTCACTAACCGAATCATCCACTTCTCCGGTTAAAATATGGTCAATACGAGATTTTGTTTGAGCATCGATCGCTTCTTCGCTCCAATACTCTCCGCTACGCATTAAGTTCAGTAACTTGCGCGTAGCCTTTTCGCTATAAGCTCCATAGTCGGTAAATGGCTTCATCTTACCCAATTTCTCTACAAAAACATCGGACAGATGGTTTGTTTCTGCGTAATGTTTAAGAGCCGCAAGCAGTTGAGACTTGTCAGATATTGAATAGAGCATGTGCCATATTTGCTCTAAATTATTGATAATTCTATTATTCTTTTTGGCTTTCTCGTCTTGTTCTTTACCTGATAATTTTCTATGGTGCTTGTTTTGGCGGATTTCAAATGGATCGGCTAACGTGTTGATGTCTCCACCTGCCTCTTTAATAGTACCAATTATAGTAGAAGAAACAGGAGCAGCAGGGTATGTTTTCCCTTTTTCGGAAACATAATTCCACGATAGACCTTTCTTTTGCTTTCCAGCTACATGTGTGAGCAAAGACTCTTCGGTCACTTCTTTCTTTGTCAGCAGCCAAGAAATCAATTCCGCTTTATTAGCAATATACTCTGCGGTACAATCTTCTTTGCCTATTCCATTAGCAGCCTCTCTATAGATATGTAAGTTTTCCACAAACTGCCATAAACGAAACTCTTCATAAATAGGATGAGATTTGGAAATACATTTCAAGTATTTTTTTTGCCATTTGCCATCTTTTTCCTTAAATACATGATATTCGTACGGACATTCGTTGATTAATGACTTCTTGCTTTTCAGCGGGCGTTGATAGAAGATAATATCATTTAGCAGCAAATACGTAAAATCCTTGCCGGCTATACTATTCCGATAAGCTTCATTTTGCGGATAAAGCGCATGAATACACTCATCATACAAATTTCCGTTCTGCAATTCGGGAATAAACTGCTTTTGAGTATCAAGGATGCGTTTTAGTTCGTCTTTATAGTATTTACGGTCAACAACACGTACTAACTGACCAATAATCTTTTGATCAGGATTTTGTAGCAAAGCATCGTAGATAAATTCTCCGACAGTCTTGTGGCTTGCATCAATATCGTGTTGGGTCTTTAGTTTCAGAAGCCCCCAGTCATCATCAGCAGGTGCTCTAAATGTCCTTCTGGCTTTACCATCTTTATCTATTGCATCTGTTCCATCAGAATTGAGAGTGGTTGAAACAATGAAGTTTTTAGTTTTGCCTTCCCAATCTAAAGGATATTTGCTTTCTTTGGTAAAGTTCCATCCATTTTCAAGACATATTTCATATATAGTTTTTCCCTTTGACTTTTCGCCTGTATCGCGAACTGAAAGAACTTTTTGTGTTATAAACTCTTGACGTTTATTTTCTTTCTGTTCTTCTTCCTCTCCGCGGGCTTGATTATAACCGCGTTTTTGATTAAACTGCTGAAGAATCCATGCTAATTCTTGTTTGCCAATGGGCTGAGTTAATGCTTTCTTGCGCAAATAATAGATCGTCCAATCGTAAGCTATATTTCGTCCATTCTCCAACAATTCCGGATGTATTCTGGAAAAATCACGAACCATTTCAAAAAAGGACTCCTTGAATAAAAACAAGTATTTACCATCAATGAACTTCCATGCTAATTTAGGTTCTGCGCCTTTATTTAATTGCCCGTAACGATTCAGTTCTTTTGTATAGTGATCCGGCAAGAAGCCAAGAATAGTTAAAACTCGGTTTAGGCGTTCTCTACGCAAAGCGTGACGCTCATACAAACGCCTTGCTCCGCGAGCAGCAGTACGAGTTGCTGTTTGTGAGATCGAATTACCGCTTTCAAAATCTCCCATCAACTTTGCATCCATAGGAATAATACGGCTACCAGCATGTGATATACTTCTCATGTTGTTATCCTCATTAACTACTGCCCAACCGATACTATTGGTTCCTAAATCCAAACCGAGAATTTTCTTTTTCATGGTTATTTTCCTTTACGATTTTACAGTTTGATTATATTCCGCTTGCAAAATTACTACATTTTTCTGAATTATGCAAATAAGTTGAAATTTTTTTGTTGACAAACAGAATTTACCAAATGTACCCTAAAAAAATCCCAAAAGATTTTCATTTGTGGACGGATAAAGAAAAGCACTCGCAACGCGGGTGCTTCCTTTCAACTTTCAATTTTCCCTCGGGGACCCCAAATGGCTCTAACGGCGTTGGCTTTGGCATTGGCATTGGCTCCTCGGAGCAGCTCCGCTTTCCCCAAGGATTAAAAATCCTCGGGGGCCCCGTTAATGTACGCGGGAACCTTGTACGTTGTACATGGTTTCGCTGTACTTTAGATAGAGTTGTCCGTTGCGGAGGAACTTAATGATTGGGGATGGAGGAGTGGTGACAGGCGAGCGGTCGTCGGTGGTGTTGCATCTGGATTCTCCGTATATCTCTATCTCCCAAAGCGAGGCGCCGTAGCCGGTGTTGCGGGTTTTGCAGAGGATACGTACGAACTGTGCTTCGACAGCTTCTCCGGTTTCGGTGCGGAGGTCGATGGTCTGTACACCCCCTTTGGCATCGGAGACGGAGCGGAGGAGTTGGTAGATCTCACCGTCTTGGCTGATCTCGACATCGTAGGAGTCGGCGTACGCGTTTTCCCAGAAGAGGCGGAGGGTGGTGAGCCGGTAGCAGTCCTGCAGATCGACGGCTATCCATTCGTTGTCACGGAAGCGGCTGGACCAACGGGTGGTCTGGTCGCCGTCCACGGCTCGGGAAGCGTTCGTGCCGTCGTTCTCGGAGCCGGAGGCAGTGGCGGGTTGATGGAGCGCCAGATTGACCTCGGAATAGTTCTTGACGTGAACGAGTGCAGCCGCTTCGTGGTTGAAGCAGTCGAACAGGACGGTGGTGTCGCCCACTTGGGTAGCCCGGAAAACAGATTGGCAGGTGTCGGTCTCCAAACCGAACTGGTTGATGAGTGAGACGGTGAAGGTCTGCGTCTCGCCGAGGGGCAGGGTTACCTCCTCGGGTTGGACGATGAGTCCGGCGGGCTGTTCGGTCTCGAGAACGATGATCGTGAGCAACGCCGCCACGTCGCCCACTGTCCCTTTGACCACGATTTCTCCGTAGTGGTCACATTGCAGGCGGTTGCCGATGAGCTGCGCTTCACCGCTGACGACAGAGAGTTGTGCGTTGACAGGGATCAGGTTGCCTGCCACGTCGTAGGCCCGTGAGGTGATAGTGGTGGAGCCTCCCTGCATGACAACGGTGTCGGAGGCAGCGAGAGCGAGTACAAACAGTTTGCCGGGCACGCCTTGCAAGGGTCTGCCGTAGGCTTCGAGTTCGTAGAGCGAAGTGCCGTAGGAGGTAGCACGCTCGATACCTTTGATACGGATATAGCGGGCTCTGCTATGGGTGATAGCTGATTGCTGATTGGTGATGGGAAATTGGATCCTTTCTACGCCTCCGGAAGAAGGTCTCTCGACGGTTTGCCAGGAGGATAGGTCGTTGCTCAGTGCCAGTTCGTAGCGCGAGGCGTAGGCGGCTTCCCAGCGCAGCACGAGATGGTCGATATAACACTGTTCGCCCAGATCGACCATCGCCCATTCGTTGTCGTGGTGGGTGGACCCCCATCGTGTGGCAGGGTCGCCGTCGGTGAGGTTGGATGCCACACATCCGGCGTTCTCGTAGGACGAGACGGTGACGGGTTTGTGCAATGCCAGATTAGGATAGGGCAGATCCCACGCCATCGAGTCCTTGGGCGCAACGGTCTGTTCGTCCGCAATCGTAGTGACGTGCTGCTGAAGGGTACCGGAGAGGAGGGTCAGTCCGTGCGGGACGGTGAGGGTGGTGTCTTTGGCTCCAAAGAAACGCACGGTGAGGGGTGCGTTGCCGGCGTTATAGACAGCGTAGGTGTTTTGTCCGCTGAGGGTGTCGGTATAGACGCACGCCAAGGGATGGTCGGCGAAGATGTCGTAGCGTTTCTCGCCCAGCGCACGGTGGGAGTGTGCGAGCCAATAGGTGATACCGCCGGTGTCGGGGTTTTTCGCCAGCGGTTTGCCCATCCGGTCCATCCGGTCCCAGACGCGTGCTGCCGAGTCGGCGTCGAAGAGCGACAGATACGACAGGCAGACGTTGCCCAGTCCCGATTCGTCTCCTAAACCGCCGGAGGGAGCCTCGTAATCGCCCACCTCTTTGTGGCTGTACATCTCGGTGTAGTCCCAGCGGGTGAAAGCGAGGTCTTCGCAGAAATGGTTGGTAAGGACAGGCGAGATAGGCAGCCACTGGATGGAGTGCATCCACACGGGGTCGCCGGAGAACCACGTCCACCAGCCTACACCCTGCATCGTCAGGTTGCAGCAATAGGGGTGCTGATATTTGGTGTAATCGATATTACGGCGCTGGCGGTCGAACCAGTACTCTGCCGTGGCACGTGTCTCAAGGGTATAGCCCATGATACCCGCCTCGAGCATCTCTTTGTCCTGCAGCGCAGCGCCTAACATATAGACTCCTCCCCATCCCTGGATAGCCTCGGAGGTCGATTCCTGACCGTTGCCGTTGCCGCCGTTGCCCAATCCTCCGGCAAACGAGTGTCCGCAATAGGGATCGAGCGTACGGAACCAGGGTTGGTCCGCCGAGCGCTGCCAGTTGGCGTAGTCGCGTGCCACCTCCCTTGCCATAGCGCCGTACTGCGTACGGAAATCATCGTCCAGCATACAGAGGATAGCCGAGGCATAGACGAAATAGCCGTAGTGGAAATGGTGGTCGTTGAAAGTGTCGGAGTCGTAGGAGGTGTCGAAGCCTATCAAGGCTCCCCACCGCGGGTAGCGGGCAAAATAGAAACGCTGCTCGCCGGGCGTATAGGTGTACCAGTCGATGAGCACCTCTCTGAGTCGCTGTTTCGCCATACGGAAAGTAGCGGTATCGCCCATCTGCAGCGCAAAAGTCATATAATGTGCCATCTGCGTCAGACCTTTTCCTCCCCAATAGGTGTCGCCACCGAAGGTGCCGCGTGCGGCGTAGTCAGCGTTCAGTTGCGCCATTCGTTCGGCGGAGAACCCCTCACGCCACTCCATCGGTGCCGGGAAGAAAGGCAACATCGGGTGGACGGGATAGGTGAAGGTGAAATCGTTGCCCTTCAAAAGACGCATTTCACCGCGGGGAGAAAGGTAAGCAGCCCCACCCCATCCCTCCCCCGAAGGGAGGGAGTTATTGCTATAGTAATGATGCGGGAGGAAGCCCATCAGGACGGAGGGGTGATTGGTGATTGCTGATTGGTCATTTGTCGTATAGACCTTGAAGGTTGTTGAAAGCGAGGAAGTAGCGGCATCGTAGGCGTAGGAGAAAGTGGTCTGACGGGGAATACGAAAGGCATAGGGAGCGACGTCTTCGGCGGTAAGACCCTCGGTAAGCAGGGCGATACTCATTAGGTTCGCCTGTGAGAAAACGGCGTAAAGGGTGGTGTCGGGATTAGCAGCCTGCATCGTGATGCCGGAGCCTTCTATCCAGACGAGCGGCGAGCCGTGCATACAGGTCACTCGCACCCATGCCTTGCCGTCCTGCATGATAAACGAGACGGAGAAATCCGACCAGCTGTCCACCAGTGCTTCTTGGAAAGCCGCTTTCTTGCCGGTAGCGGTGTTGGTGAAAGAGACGGAGAGCGGTGTGTCCCATTTGACCTCGCAGCCCGTAGGTTCCCAATAGGTGGGATAGCCTATCTGCAGTTCGCCGTCCTTAGCTTCCGCCCAGCCGGGATAGAACCATATTTTTCCGGTCCAGTCGTTGACGAGGGCGTAGGTCCACCAGTCGTTGGTAGGCAAAGCAAGTGTCCCTTGCCGGCTTCCGTCGGGTGTCCCCAGCTGCGCTAACAACGAGTCCGGCAGGTAGAGCCGGCGGTGCTCCATCTGATAGGCCTGGCAACCGCCATGCAGCTCGCTGCGGCTCTGCGACAAGGGTGCGTAGGAGGCGTACGATCCGGCTCCGACGGAAACGTGAGTCTGGGCGAAAGCCCCACCCAAACCCTCCCCCGCAGGGAGGGCAAACGCAGCAATCAAAGAGAAAAGAACGCTTAAGCTGATGGGTTTCATAGTTTCACGATGATCGTTTCTACGCAGTTAGCCGGCATAGCTATATCCGCTATATATTCGCCGATCTGCAAGGGGAAAGTAACTGCTGCACCGGTGTTGAGGATATTGACGGCAATCGATCCGTCGGGTTTGCTGACGGCGCAAACATGCAGCGATTGGTTGGCCGTTTGTGTCTTTATGCCTAATACCGTGTCACCCGGACGCATAGAGCGGCTGAATTGCTTCAGCACATAGTAATAAGGCGTGAAATAGAGCCGGTCGTTCTGATAATCCACCATCAGCATTGCGCCGCAGTGGTTGAACACGTGGGTAGGACCTCCGATCGAGTCGAGCACGGCGTTCCAGTCGATATAGCCGGTAAGCCAGTGGTTGAGACCGTCGATGATATACGAGGCGTAGCGGTGTGTGACTGCATATTTGGGGTGCCACTCGGGCCACCAGGGTGTGGAGTACGCCCAGTCGGTGGCATTCGCGTTCCACCAGAAGCTGTCGTTGAGGAACCAGCAGCACTCTTTGTAGCCCTCGTAGTCGCTGACGCCGGGCCATCCGTCACGACCCAGGTTATCCACGCACCCTTCGGTATGAATGAGTCGTTTGTTCGGGTGCGCTGCGTGCAGGGAGTCTAACACTTCCGGAAAACAGCTGACGGTGGAGCCGTACCAGTGGAGGGCGGTACCGTCGGTATAACGGCAGGCGAGCGAGTCGCCGAAGATAGCCGCCGTATAGGGTGCGGCTTCAAAAGTGTTCTGGTCGAAGCCCAGGATCTTGACATCGCCGAATCCGGCTTTCGCCATCTCGGGTCCGAGGTAGTGTCCTATCAGTTCCGCCTCGGCTGCGGGCGTCAGGTGCATCGACTCCCAACTGCCGTCATTGCCCATCGGTTCGTTCTCGGGAGTGATAGCCCAGAACCGGATACCCGACTCGCGATATGCCTCCAGATACTTGACGTAGTAGCGTGCGAAAGCATCGTAGTACTTGGGCAGCAGCGTGCCGCCGTAGCGTTTCTGCTTGTCGAAGAACTGATGATTGTCTTTCATCCATGCCGGCGAAGTCCACGGCGAAGCTACCAGCCGCCACTCTTTGTCCTGCTGACCGGCTTTGATAGCGGCTATCTCGTGCAGACACTGCCACATATCAAACTGCTCATCCTTGATCTGCGGGTACTCCGCCTTGGAGAAACCGTCCTGGTGAACAGCCATCGAGAAATGAGTGAGTGCCTCATCGCCGTCCACATCGTCGTATGAGTAGTGCCCTTTGACGGTGAAATCCGACGAACCCACTACCGTACGGCTGGCGGAGAAATTCGCACCGTTCTCGCCATACATCTCTTCCAGCACCGCGTGGCGCTCTTCGGGCGTCAGGCATGCCAGCACAAAGACCGAGGACTCGGTGATCGAGTTGCCAAAGCCGTCAATCGTCTGGCGTTTGTCGTTCAGATCCACTGTTACTGCGTCAGCAGCTGTGCCTTTGCGGAACACCACTGCTTCTTTCTCGGCGCACTTGTCGCCCGCCTCGGAGGTCAGCCAGACGCAGGTGGAATTTAATTGCGGCGTACATGCGGATAGGAGCGCGATGGCTATAGAGAAAAGACCGCTTGCGCTCAAAGATGAAAGCTTGTTGATCATAGTTCGATGATTAATTGTTTGACTTGGCCGTCGCGGGCAAAGATATGTTGACTCTGTTCCTTGGTAAGGGTATAAGGCTTTTGACTTTCGACTTTCGACTTTCGACTATATACCACCTCTGTGCCGCAGTAGGTGAACCGCAGTTCGCCGTTGCGGAAATCGCTGTCAGTCAGCATCGTCGGGCAGAAAGTGATCTGTCCGTCGCGTACGGAAACACCTAATTCGAACCAGCGGTTGAGGATATCCTCTTTCACTTGTCCGGTCATACCGGGCTGCTGTACACCCGCCATGGACGGCGTGTGCGAATAGGGGTCAAACGGGAACGAGCCATACTCTTCGGGTTTCTTGTGACTGCCCAATCCTTCACGTATTTCAGTATATTGTTTGCGCAGGCGCAGCATAGTTGCCTGGCTATCAGCTGTTGCAGGTCTGATCTGGCTATTGGCTTGTATCGTTTCGCCCACTGCCAGCAGCAGTTTGCTGACCATGTGCCAGTAGATACAGCCGAGTCCTTCGTATTTATAGAATGTGCCGCTGCGGCCGGTGAAAGCGTGGTGGTGGAAGACCGATTCGTATATCTGAGCCAAATCGTCCGGCAGTCCGGCGGCGTTGCGGTAGGTGGCATGGAAATGATAGCCTCCGTCCTCGTCGCGGGTGAGATACCCCGCTTTGACCCACTCCTCGCCTTTGGCTTGCAGCAGTTCACTATCCGGGATATTGTTCATCTCGAGGAACGATGCCCTGCGGCGGTTGGGGTAGAGCATATAGCTGCGCTGGTCTTCGCGATAGAGTGCCGAAGCGCGCATGGCATCCAGCAGGTCTGCCGCTTCCTCTGCGGTCAGCAATCCGGACGAGAGCACCGCCACTTGTCCCTCCAGCATCTCATAGAGATGGCTCACCTCGATATCGTTCGGAGTGAAACGGATGAGGTTGTATGCCTCATAGAGTCCGTCTGCGCGTTTGTTGAGACGGATGGTCTCGTCTATCTTGCGGAGTGTGGCGGTGAGGAATTCCTGCAACTCGGCTGTCTCCAGCGTCTCGGTCTCGCCACTCAGTCCGGCATAGACCTTGGTGCGGTAGTTTTCGCCTGCCGTGCCGACGATGTCGGTGAACTGCTTGCGGTTGCCGTTCATATAAGCGTGGCGGATAGCGCGCAGGAAATCCAGCGTCTCGACGCCTATCTGCACATCGGTTTGAATCAGGTTTTGCAGGAACGCTACGTAGCGGCGCATATAGCACAGGGTCACCATCGACGCACCGTAACCTACCAGCGCATTGTTGGCGTCGTTCCACTCCGGACGGAGGGTGTTCATCCAGATACCCGCCTCGGGAATGAAATTGCTCAGTTTGGTGAGGAGGGTGATCAGCAGTTTGTCCGCCATCGTGGTGTGCAGCACGCGGTTGTGGGCATCCAGCACCAGTTTGCCGTCAGCCCCCATCGTCTTTGCCAACTCCATTGCACGCTGGTGCACCTCGTTGTCAAAACGGATGGAGTTCTTGGGGTCGGCTACTATCTCGGCGTACGATTTGAGCCGGTAGGGCACGTTGGCAAAGGCAAATATACGGCTGTTGAGCAGGGCGGTCAATGCTTCGGGATCGTGGTTGAAACTGAGTTCCAGCAGTTTCAGCAGATAGATAATCTGGTGGTCGCCCCAGTAGCCGATGTTCGACCACGGGTTCTCCGGCTCGATCACCTCCCAGTCAATCCCTTTGTCGGTGATACGGTAGGGGTTGTAGCCGTCGGCGGTGGTGGCGTTGAGGAACTTGGCGATGATATGGTTGATATACAGCGGATAGGAGACGGATAGTGCTTCCCAGTTCTGGAAGATGTCCCGCCAGTTGCCCTGATAAGCCACCACGGGATGACCCTCATCGTCCTGCACGCGGATGTCAAACAGGTTCCACGGGCGTGAGGGGTCACCGTGACGGCGGCCGAAAGTGAGGGGCAGGTATTCGTAGGAATGCCTTATGGCGTTGGCGTTGGCATTGGCAATGGCGTTGGTGATTGGCGGATAGGTCAGATAGTAGCCGCCGCGCATGGTATTGAACAGCACGTTGGCGAAATGGCGTGCGTCGTTGTGTTCGTCCGCCGTGTGTTGTACGCCGTCGTTCTGCGCGACGATAGCGCGGAGGGTATCGGTGGACTGCTGCATAGCCGCCTCGATGGCAGCGATGGCGTCCGTACGGTCGATACAGCGGATCAGATGGCGCACCTGAACAGCATCCTGGCTCACGTCCGCTACGAGATACCAGGTTTGCGAACCTCTGGCAGGCAGCACGAGGGAGGTCTGTGCCCAGAACGCTCCGCGTACGCCTTTCGACTCCGTGGCAGCAGCTGTCTGCTTGCCCGCACGGAAAGCACGCAGGCTGTCCGGACTCACACTGTAGGTGCACCGGGGCAGACCCAGGCAATACACGGTGTTGCACCGCAGACTCTCGGAGGGTTCGGCGCGGTCAACCAGGATAGCCTCCATGCGGAAGAGCGCCAGAGCGTTGGTGGCGGTGGGTACCAGTTCGGTCTTCTTGTAGCCGTCCACCAGGGTGGAGAACTCGTTCTGGGTCTTGCGTTCCACGCCGGCAGGCAGTACGTTCTGCAAACCGTCTATCAGCTCTATCGCCGTGTCGAAATTGCCGAGGTTCTCTATCGTGGCACGACGTACCCAGCCATGTTTGCCGGCGGGTGCCCAGAGATAGGAGAAACGCAGTTTGAGGGTGTGGTTCTCCTCGCAGAAAACGATCTGGTTGCCCACCATCGATTTGGCTATCTTGCGCGAGATAGCGAACACGTCCTGCTGCTGGTCGGAGAATGGCATCCACAGCAGATCGCCGTTCACCTGGAACTTGTCGCCCTTGACGCGGATCATCGTCTTGGGACCCGTGGTCTCATAGTTCTCGGTGATCTTGTCGTCGGTGTAATAGGGGAACAGCGCCTCGTTGGGCGAACGTCTGCCTGCTGTCAGTCCGCCGGTGGATGCCAAGTACATCCACAGATCCGTGTCCGATGCCAGCGAGATGAAGAACGGCTGCATCTCGTCGTAGTTAGCGATCTCGTAGAACCGCTCGCCGTTGATGGTTATAAATTGTCCGTGTACCATGAAGTCATTTACCATTTAATCATTTACTATTTACGCATTTTGGCGCCGGGCCTCCAGCTCGGTTTTCATCTGCTCCATCGTAGCGTTGTCGAGGTTATAGAACGCCATCACCAATGCGCAGGAGGCGTAGAGCACGCCGGGAATGACACTGACGAGCAGACGGATACCCATCATAGCGGTGTCGCTCTGGATATCTGCGTTCGCTACGAAATGGGTCACCGAGAGCAGCCATCCTGCTGCCGCTGCTCCGATTGCCCAGCCGAGTTTCTGCGCCAGCACCGAGGCGGAGAAACAGAGTCCCGTCGTGCGGCGGTTGAAACGCCACTCGCCGTAGTCGGCTACGTCCGCCAGCATCGTCCAAAGCAAAGGAACAGCCGGCGCGTACGCCATCTTGGCAAGGATATTAAAGGTATAAACCAAAGGCAGATTGTCGCCTGCCACAAAAATCAGCGAGAAGAATACCCCCGACACGATAGAGGACATGATATACACGGCTTTGTTGCCGAAGCGTTTGGCAAGCGGTTTGGAGGCAGGCAGGGCGACGATGAGTGCCACGGTACCCAGCACATTGAAGAGCTGGACGTTCTCTGCGTCGTGGATATAGTATTTGAAATAATAGGCGATAGCGGCATTCTGCATGGCGAACATGATGAACGACACGATACCTACGCAGGTGAGCACGATCCACGCTTTGTTCATAAACAGGTACTTGAAATCCTTGAGTACGTTGCTGTCCTGTTTCTCGGGCTGCGGCACACGCTCCCTGGTGGTAGCAAAAGCAATGAGGAAAAACGCTATACTCAGTACGCCGAAGAGGGCTACGGTGTATTGGTAGCCTTGCGCCTGATTGACTACGCCGTCATTGCCGATAGCTCCTAACCATTTGACCAGATACAAAGCCGCACCGGTGACGACGAACTGACCGATATAAGCGGCGATGAAACGGTAGGTATTTAGTCCCGCACGCTCGTTGCTGTCGTCGGTCATCACCGCAGAGAGCGAACTATACGGCAGGTTGACAAACGCGTACGCCGTGCGCAGCAAGAGACAGGTGATGAGCGCATAGGCGAACTTGCCGTTCAGCCCGAACTCCGGCGTGGTGAACGCCAGCACCGCCAAGATGGCATAGGGCACCGATCCGAACAGCAGATAGGGACGGAACTTGCCCCAGCGGCTATCCGTGCGGTCGGAGATAATACCTACGATAGGATCCATAATGGCATCCCATATACTGCCTACGAACATGATCACACCTGCCAGCGCAGGACTCAGACCGTAGATGTCGGTGTAGAAAATCAACAGCCAGAAACCCACCAAATCCCATACAAAATGCGACGCGGTGTCACCCAGGCTGTAGCCAAATTTCTCTCTAATAGATAGTTTCATATTTAGTCTTTATTCTTTCAGTGAATGAAATGAACGGTCTTTATTCTTTTAGCGCAGCGGTCTATATACCCTAATGTAGTCCACATACATCTTCACCGGCGTGCCGTCAGCAGGCAGGGCGGTTACTTTTTGGAACGAAGGATCATCGGCGGTGATGAGTTCCGGATATTTCTCGGCTGCCGGCATAGCGGGGAAGAATCCGCCTACCGAGAGGTTCAACACCAAGTAGAACGGATGGTTGAAATAGTGCCCGGGCTCATTGACCTCCTTGCCGCGGAGCGAGAGCTGGAAATACGGCGCTGCGTCAGGGTATTGGTCTTTGTCCAGATACATGGCAATGGAGTCCTCCGTCCAGATGAGTGTGAACAAGTGGAAATCGCCCTGCACAGGATAATCCCAGGTGTGGAACTGACCTACGTTGGGATAAGCGCCGTTGTTGAACGACTCGCCCCAGTGGCACGCGCCGTTGAAATAGCGGTCCTGAGTGCCATTCTCGATACCATGGTGGTGACCCATCTCGCAGATGTCTATCTCGCCGCACTTGGGCCAAACGACTCTGCCTTGCTTAGCCAGTTCCGCCAACTGTTTGTCCACATCATCATTGTCGCCGAGGTTGGTAGCCAGGTTGTTGCCCAGCATCCAGAACGCCGGCCATAGACCGTTGGCGGTATAAGGGAAAGCGATACGTGCTTCCACCTTGCCGTACTCCACCGTCACTTTGTCCTGCGTGTTCAGGCGGGCGGAGGTACACGGACGGTTCTTGTAATCTTCGCGCTGGGCGTTGAGCACGAGGCAACGCTCGCCGGATACGGGGTGACGCTCTATCGTCACGTTCTTCGGCGCGTAGTACTGCAACTCGGCATTGCCGCCGCCACGGGCATTGTCCTCTACGTTCCAATAGGCGGTGTTCAGCGTCTCGCCGTCGAACTCGTCGTTCCAGACAAGTTGCCACTCCGGCTTGGAACAAGCGCTTAGACAAAAGACCGCTGCGCTCAAAGCGAAAAGACCGCTTGCGCTCAAAGATAAAAGCTTTCTCATTGTTCTACTATTTGTCCGGTTAGTGTATAGGTTTTCTCTCCGCGGCGGATCAGCAGTTGTCCGTTGCGAAGCTCCTTTTCTCCCTCCCTGCTGGGGAGGGTCGGGGAGAGGCTCCCTTGCGCATGCTCTTCCTCTATCTCATCGGACGGCGAGGGGCAAGTGAATGACTGATTCTCATCGCCGCGCTGGTAGATGCGAATCCAGTCGATATATACGGACTGCGAACCGTTGTTGAGCGCCGTGATTCCATCGATATTGTATATTCCGGGGAAATTGCCACCGACAGCCAAGTTGGCAATCACAAAGTTCGGTTTGCCGAACACCAGCTGGCGGTTATAGTCCGCGTCTTCGTTAGGCTCCAGGTCCGCGTGGAAATACGGTGTCTTGACGTCATCCATATACATGTCGATAGAGGTGGGGGTCCAGACCATCGTGACGATATGGAAGGTATCCTGCAACGAATACGCCCACGTGGCTTCCTGTGCGTCGCACCAGTCGGCGTTCCACGCTCTGCCTACGTGCATTGCGCCGTTGAAGAAACGGTCCTGGGTGCCTTTGGCGAACGCGTTCTGATGCCCCATCTCGATGATATCGGTCTCGCCGCATTTGGGCCAGCCTACATGGTCGAAGTTATTGCCCATCTGCCAGAATGCCGGCCAAAGGCCGTTGGCTGTACGCGGGAACTTGATTCGCGCGGCTATCTTGCCGAAGGTATAAGTCATTTTGTTCTTGCTATTCACGCGGCCTGAGGTACAGTTCTTGCCCTGATAATCCTCTTTGGTAGCCGTCAGGATAAGGCATTGTTTGCCGGTAGTCGGCTCTGCGCCTACCGACACACCTTTCTCGCAGTAATACTGCAACTCGTTGTTGCCTCCTCCATCGCCGTTGACCTCGATGTTCCAGACCTGCGTATCCAGCGCCCCGTCGGTGAAGTCTTCGTTCCAGACAAGGGTATATTCTTGCGCTTGACTTACCATAGCCATCGCCAAAACCAATGCCAATACAATTCTTCGTTTCATTTTTAATTGAGTTTAAACCAGTTGATATTAATCACACCTTCTTGCATTTCTAATCGCAACGTGTGGTAGCCTGCTTTCAGAGACGCGGCAATTTCAGCAATAGTCCATTCGTCCATGCCCCCTGTTGCGGCGAGGGAAGTTATGGCTGTCGGTTCGTCGTCTATCCATATAGCCACTATAGCTTTTCCCAATGCGGCATATCGAAGAGCAAGAGTCTGCACATCGCTCGGAATGTATATCTGGTAATCTGCATATTGCGATTCTGCAAACCGGGATAGCATCAGTCCTTCTCCATCCGATGAAGGACGGACCTGAACTGCGAAATCCGACACTCCTATATAATTGGAGGCTTGCACTTGTTTCTCGCCGCGGAACCATACAGAGCGGTCAAAAGAAGAGAATCCGCAATATACTTTTCCGGCGGATGTCAGTTCATAAGGAGCGTAATAGGTGAGAAGTGGCATATATGGGAATCCCGGCTTATAGCGGGGAATGAACCACGCATAGCGCTCCACATTGCCGTCTTGCTCTAAATAATTAAGTACGCTGCACATATAGGTCATCTGATCCTCTTCCGAATGGATGGCATACTCCTCCCATGCGCAGAACTCCGTCAACCAGATGGGTTTATTGTACTTATAGAACATCGCCACATAGTTTCGCAGTGCTTGCGGATTAGCCATATAGCAATGAATGGAAATCGCATCTATATCATCAATTGACACACCGGGTTGGGCGAAGAACTCATCCAGCCATTTGATGGGATCGCTGTAGCCGGCTAACGTGCCATAGTTCATTGCCGGCGAAACGAGCTTGAGTTTCAGCTCTTTGGCTAAGGCTACCACCGGAGCCCACATAGCCGCTGCCTCTGCCGGAGTCATGCGTGCCTGATCTTTCAGGTTCGGTTCATTGAAGGTCAACAGATACTTGGTATTCGGATGAGCCGCCACGTAGGCACGGATCCGGTCGGCGCTATAATTGCCACTCCAGCACATCGGGCAGAAATCAATCCCCTCCATATCCATCCAGGAGGCGGCAGTAGGGTTCTGGTCATTGCCCCAGTTGTAGTTCCACGAGATAGCATCGCTCAACAGCGGCAGATCTTCTGCCACAGCGAAATTGAATGCTACTCCGCGCTTGGCAGACTTGGACATTGTGCTCGCCACCCGTCTTTCGTCCGGCGTGTTGGTGGACGTGCATGCTGCCCATAGGACTGCCATAGCGAGAATGATTATTGTTCTTGCCTTTGCCATACGCGCACCCAATCCACTTTCATCAGTACAGGAGAAGCGAATATTGCATCGTCTATATTGCCTCCCATTGTTCCTCCGATAGCGAGATTAAAGATTATAAAATGATCCTTGTTGAACGGCCAGTAGTAATTATCATCCACATGTTCAGCATCTTCCTGTGCCATTGCCAGACGCTCTCCGTCGATTGTAAAATAGATACGGTCCATACCATTGAAATCATCTTCGAGCCACTCAATACCATACACATGATAGTTTTCCTCCAATCCGTCCATGTAAGAACGCATTGACCAGTTGTTTCCTCTTGAGCCGTTCTTCTCAGGAGTGTGGATAGCGAAGGACGCCATGCGGGGCTGGTTGCCCACATGCTCAATAATATCAATCTCGCCGCATTTCGGCCAGTTGCTTTTCGGATAATCATTACCCATCATCCAGAATGCAGGCCATGTACCACCGCCCTTAGGAAACATAATACGCGCTTCTATCTTGCCGTACTTGAAATATTTCTTTTCGCGGGAATTGATTCGGGCAGAGGTGTATTCACGATTGTTATATTCTTCCTTGCGCGCCTCAATAACCAGATTTCCCTCCTCAATACGCAAATTCTCCGGGCGGTCAGTATAATACTGCTTCTCTTGATTTCCTCCGCCGTTTCCATTCACCTCTATATTCCACACATCGGTATTCAGCGCAGAGCCGTCAAACTCGTCAGACCATACCAGTTGGTATTCGCCCCACGTGTGCTCTACCGCCACGCGCGATGTCACTTCCTCCAATCCGTTGCTGAGTGTGATGAACGTGTTACCGGCGCTAAGGGCTGTTACCAGACCTGCTTCAGAGACAGTAGCCACATCCGGATTAGAAGAGGTCCACGTCAGCGGCACATCATACGTAGAAGTATAGGTATATTGATGTGTCTCGCCTTTTTTGAGCGATACGATAGACGGCGTGATAGACAGCGTTTCGCCTTTTGCGCCAATCACATATACCTGACATTCGGCATAGTCTTTCCCTGCTGTGGCGCGGATAGAAGTGAACCCCACTCCGATAGCAGAAACTACTCCGTCTTTTACTGTCGCCACATTAGGGTCGGAAGAGGTCCACACCACACTCACATCACTCGGATTGACATCTATAATCTCCATGTCTCCCACCTTCATCTGCAGGGAGTTGGAGGAGAGTGAGATGCGGTTCACCTCCTGCGTATTGCATGCCATCAATACGGCGGCTGCAATTATCAACATCGTTAATTTTCTCATTGCTGGTTTTCTTTGTTTGAGCGAAGCAGGGGGAACCAACCCCCTGCCTGCAAATAGGATTAATGCGGATTATTTCTCGTAAATAAGAATAGCATCTACATCCAGACCATTGCCGATACCGTTGATCAACAGACCGATCGAATACATAGCCTCTTTGACAGATGCGCTCCAAGGAGTGCTCCAATCCAAGCCTGCTGCGAAGAGGTCAGACATCTTGTACTCCAGCAGTTTCCACTCGCCGTTGGTGTTGCCCGATACTTCTTTTGCAACCTCAGGACCGGCTGCATTGGTGCTGTAGAGGGTGAATTTAGCAGTGGTATTCGTGTTGTTTGCCGGCGTCTTATAAACGATAGCCAATACATAATCTCCTGTGATAGCACTCAGATCCAGTGTACGGTGGGTAATACGCAGACCGCCGCAACCGAGTCCCCAGCCTTCACCGGTTTGGGATACAAGGCTGATATAACCGTTTCCTTCGCCCGAATGACCGAAGCAGTTCAGACCGCCACCGGCACCGCCGCCAAAGGTGTTACCCCAGATCTCCAGCACACAAGTGGTCTCTTCCGGAATGGTTTCGCCTACATACTCGCCATTGATACGCAGGTCCTCTTTTACGTTAGCTTTGATAGCCTCATAAGCGGTCTCACCGAGGTTCAGAACATAGTAGTTCTTTCCTGTCAGCAATGCTGCAAACGGATTGTCCTCTGCTGCCTTGCCTACCTTCACGATGCAACGTGCGCTTTTCTTACCTGCGGTTGCGGTAATGATTGTCTGACCTTCTGCAACGCCGGTTACTACACCTTTGGCATCAACAGAAGCAACGGCTGCATCTTCGCTGCTCCATGCTACAGTTGCTGCACCCTCCGGTGCTACGGTGGCTACCAAAGTAGCGGTTGCACCTACCTCGATTTGAAGGGTCTTCTGGTCCAGAGTTACGCTCTCTACCTCAACCTCTGATTGGCCCGGTTTACATGCATTGAAACCAGCCAATGTCAGCGCTGCCAGCGCTACAGCAAAAATTTTGTTTGCTTTCATAATGTTTGTTGTTTAAAAGTTAATTAAAAAGATTATTTATCCTAGTTGAACTAGTTTTGTTATCAATTATATCCGGGGTTCTGCTCCATCGGATTGAGTTCTATCTCCTCAACCGGAATGGGGAATATCTCATGTACTCCTTCGCGGAATGTACCCATATGGGAGCGTGCTTCTTCGCTCTCGGTAGCGGCATACGCATCCATATGTGCTTTGGTTCCACCCCATCGAACGAGATCGAACCATCGGTGTCCCTCCATTGCCAACTCACAGCGGCGCTCATGACGGAGCGTAGCCTCATCCGCAGCAGGCACAGAAGCCAAGCCCACACGCGAACGAACTTGATCTATATAGGTCTTTGCCGTCCCGGCATCGCCTGCCATGAGACAAGCTTCCGCATACATCAATAGTACATCGGCATAGCGGATCTGTTTGTTATTGAGCGGACCGCGGCTGTCATGGGCGATTTTGTTGCCATACCACCCGTATTTGTTATTCAAATAAGGGCTGCCTAAATATATCTCCTCCGTGGGGTTATCCATCTTCGCTGGATCTGGGTTGAGGATAGCTACATCGCGACGCGGGTCGCCTGCCTCAAACTCATCATAGAGGTTCTGCGTCGGGTGGTTGAAGCCCCATCCGGCATCGCCATCCGTCAGGGTGGCGGAACGGGAGCGGACGAGACGTTGCGTGAAGTTGCCGGCTGTATAACCGAATCCTTCGCCGTAATCACCCCAAGCTACCTCTTTATACTGTATCTCAAAGACGGACTCCGATCCGTTCTCTCCTTCCAAGGTGAAATTGTCCGCATAATTCGGACAGAGGATATATTCGCCCGAAGTGATAATGGAGTCACCCCATGCTTTGGCTTCTTTGGCATACTCCGCGGCATTTCCGGATATTTTACCGCACCAATACGGCGAAGCCATATAGAGATACGTTTTGAGCAGCATCGCCTGCGCAGCCCCTCTGGTGGCGCGTCCTTTATTGTCTGCGTCCCATTTGCTGGCAACCGGCAACATCCGTTGCGCTTCTTTCAAATCAGAAATGATCTGGTCAAAAACAGCTGCCGTGGTGGCGCGAGGTTGCTGCCATTTGTCATTGGTATCCAAAACGACCGTAACCAGCGGCGTTCCGCCAAACACGCGCACCAGGCGGAAATAATAGTAGGCACGCAGGAAATAAGCTTGACCCAACATCATATCCCGCTCTTGGGCTGAAAAAGCAGTGTCCAGCTTCATGGCGGGGATATAGGTCAACGCCAGATTGCAACGACTGATGCCCAGATAGTTCGATTGATAGAAATCGTGAAGCAGTTCATTACGCGGCGTCGTTTTCCAGTTCTCCATATCGTACGCCGCCCCCATATCTGTGGTGTTCTGACCGCCTTTGAGCGCATCATCACTCACCACGTCGCCGATAAACCATTCGCAGGAGTACGTGCGTTTGAACTCCCACATCAACGGCGTATAGCATCCGTTCACGCACTGCTGGGCGGCAGCTTTTGAGGTGAAGAAATCTTCCAGTTTCACCTGTCCCGGTTCCGGTGCCGTCAACCACTCCTTGCAGCCGGTCATAGAAAATGACAAAGTGACAAAGGATACTGCACAAAGGGCTATCTTAACTATATTCTTTTTCATAATTCTTTCTCCTTTCCTTTAGAAACTTGCATTCAATCCAAACGTGAACGTACGGCTTTGCGGATAGTTTCCGTAATCGACTCCGCTACCCACCTCAGGATCGTAACCCGAATATTTGGTGATGGTAAACAGATTGCTGGCAGTAGCATATATACGCAATCGGTTACAACGGAATTTCTGGGTCCATTTGAGCGGGAAAGTATAGCCAATCTGCAGGTTCTTGAGACGGACGTAAGTTCCGTCCTCTAAGAATCGTGTCGAGTTCTCTCTGTTGAGCGTTGATCCTACCGGATTAGGAATCGTTCCTGCGCGGTTCTCCAAATCTGCATAGTCAATACCTTTCACAAGCAACTGGTTACGCACAGCCGGAGTATAGCCGACCCACGCGTCACGCATCGAGGTGGACAGCGCACATTCGGTACCGGCACCCTCTGTACGGTGACGGAGTGCATTGTATATCTTGTTGCCGAATACGCCTTGGAAGAACAACTGCACATCTACGCCGTAGAACTCGGCTCCGAAACTCAGACCTGCCGTCAGTTTAGGGAAGTTATTGCCTATATAATGCATATCTTTCTCCGTCAGCTTGCCGTCTTTGTCCCAATCGGTATAGCGCGCGTCGCCGGCATGCAGGTTGGCTTCGTCATTATCTGCATAGCCATAGAATTGCTCCAGCACCTCTTCGTCACTTTGATATACACCCTCATAGGTATATCCCCAGTACGAGTTAAGAGGCAGTCCCAGATCGGTCTTCGTGCGGTCGCCCCACAGTGGCGAACCGCCATTAAGAGCCGTCAGTTCATTGTGTATATAACTGAAATTCAGGTTGATATTATAGGAGAAGTTCTGATTGACGCGGTTGTCATGACCCAGTGTCACCTCGACTCCTTCGTTAAGGATGTTTCCTACATTGTTCACTGGCGAATAGAGGTTTCCTACGTGTGCCGGAGTGGTCACATAAAGCAATGCATCCAGCGTTGTACGACGGAAATAATCGATTGTTCCTGTCAATTTGCCGTTCCAGAAGCCGAAATCAATTCCTGCGTCCCATTGTTCGTTGGTTTCCCAGCCGCCTACGGGGTTCACAAAAGTCAGGACTGCTGCTCCTTGTTGAACCATCTGGGGATAGGTGCCGAAAGGATAGCCCACGAACACATTCGCCGAAGAGAAAATACTCTGTACAAATCCGCCACTGGACATTCCGCCCTCGCTTCCTACACGACCGTAACCGGCACGGACTTTGATATTATCCAGCCAGTCCAGATCCAAGTCACGCATGAACGGCTCTTCGCTCAGACGCCATGCCAACGAGAAAGAGGGGAAGAAACCCCACGGCTGGCGGGAAAAGGACGAAGAAGCATCCGCGCGGAAATTGACGGTAGCCATATAGCGGTTGTCGTAGTTATAGAATGCACGTCCGAGGAAGGACAGACGGCGGCGGCGCCATACGCTCTCGCCGGTCGGATTTGTGTTGTCCTCAGTCGTGTTGCCAAGATACCAGTTCTCCGGAATCGGGTTCAAAATAGATGCACCCGAACCGCTCAAACCGTTCGAATTGATCTCCTGCCATGTCTGACCCACCATCACTGAGAAGTTATGCTTGCCTATCTCGCGGGCATAAGTAACCGTTACTTCTTCCAACAGCGAAGTGTAGTTTGTCATTGAGCGCTCCAAGAAATTCTTGTTCATCTTGTCGAACGTCGAGTACTCGTATTGGTTTTTGAACAAACGATGGTTCGTCAGATAGGTATCCATAGAAATAGACGGACGGATAGTCAGCCCTTCCACCGGCTTGATTTCCAGATATATATCACCCACCCAGCGGTTGGTTTTGTCTAGCGGATAGCTCTCATTGACCATGGAGAATGGATTGGTCACGTTCTTGAAATTGGACGAAGCCGCCGTACGTCCGCTGATATCTTCGCCTTGTGCATTGACAGACCCCTCTGGATAATGCGTCGGGTCCCACGGAGCCATAGCCAGTGCGGCAGAGATGACGGAAGCGCCGGGGCTCGAATTGTTATTCATCGCATTGCGGCCGGAGCTGTGTACGAAAGACAGGTGCTCGCCTATGGTCAGCCATTTGAACAACTGAACATCGGAGTTCAGACGAAGCGTAAAACGCTGATAATCACTACCGATAATCGTTCCCTCTTGACCGAAATACGAAGCGGAGAAAGCATAATGACCTTTCTCGCCGCCGCCATCTACAGAGAGGTTGTAGTTATGCATGAATGCATTAGGATGGAATACCTCGTCCTGCCAGTCGGTATTGATTGACGAGTAGTCCAGACCATCCGGATGGGCTATCGTCATCGGAACAGGGAAATATTTGGATGTTCCTAAGTTATAGACGCTCATCCATTCGTTGAAACCGTTCTGGTTGTAATAGGCTATCTCGGCTGCGCCGTCGCGCATCGTTCCGATACGCAGTTTGGTCTCCGCCATCTCTTTGCTGCCCATCAGATCCAGTTTCTTCCATCGGTTCTGGAAACCCCAATAGGCATCGAATGTCACATTGGCTTTGCCTTTGCCTCCGGATTTGGTAGTAATCAGGATGACGCCGTTCGCACCGCGGCTACCGTAGATAGCGGCTGCCGAAGCGTCCTTTAGAATCTCCATCGATTTGATGTCGGTTGGGGAGAGCCATTTTATATCACCGGTAATCACTCCATCAACTACATACAGCGGATCATTGCCTCCGAGTGCTGAACCGATACCGCGGATACGTATGGTTGCGCCTTCACCTGGCTGACCGGAACCGGAAGTGACCGTCACACCCGCTGCACGGCCTTGCAGAGCTTGGTCCAGACCCGACACCGGGGCTTTGAGCAGCTGGTCGGCGCTCACCGAAGCTACCGAACCCGTCAGGTCGCTTTTCTTCATCGTACCGTAACCTACGGCTACCACTTCCTGCAACTGTACATTGTCCGGCACCAAGGTGATACGCAGCGGACCGGCATTCGTCACCTTCACATCCTGTGCCTTATAGCCCATAAACGACACTTGCAGCACGTCGCCGGCATTAGCCTGAATAGTGAAATTTCCGTCAAAATCGGTGATAGTACCCGTTGTGGTACCTTTCACCGTCACATTGGCGCCGATCACCGGATCCGGTTCGTCCTGCGCCATCACCACACCTGTTACGGTCAGGGTTTGAGCTTGCAACCCTATCGCACAGAGTGCCATTACGGAAAGCAAAAAGAGTTGTTTTTTCATGTATTTGTTTGTTATAATTAGTTTGGTGAGTATGGGGCGAACCAACGCCCCACACCCTAAGTGATACTTTCTTATTTCTCAATAACCTGTCCGGTTATGTTGTATCGTACATGGTCGCGGATGATGATCACCTGACCGTTCTCGATCGTCTTGAAGGCCTTGGTGCTTACCTCTGCTGACTCGATAGCCGTGGAGTCGCTGTCTTGCACGAACAAAACGTTCTGGATGAAACATACTCCCAGCAACTTGTCGCAGTTGTAGAAACCGATCTGCTCGCAGTTGGTCTTTGTGTTATTGGCGATATTGAGTACAATGTGGTTCCACTCGTTGGCAACAAGGTTGAACGGAGTAGAAGCATCGCCAATACCGATTACCTGGATATCCAGTACGGCATTCTCTGCCAACGGGTAAACGTCCATCTCCAGAGCATTGTAAGCCGTGATGTCAGTAGCCGGGAAGGCAATACCGAAGCAACTGCTCGGAGTCGTATTCGGAGTGACGCAAAGCGCTTTGCGGTTGGCTGCTAACAGACCGTCAGCGATAGCCGGCTCGGCATACCACGGCTGGATACCGATTGCCAGGTTGGTGTAATTATCGGTGAACACACCCAGTACACTCTTTTCGTTGTAGGTCGGAAGAGCTGCCGGAGCGGGAGCTGCTTGGGTGCTGGCTTTTACCGATACAGGCTCAGCCGCATTGCCGTTCGCATCCATTGCAACCACCTTGAAATCGTACTCGGTATTAGCCGGCAGGTTGGATACGGTAACGTTTACCGTTGCGCCGGAAACACCGCCGCCATTAGCCACTTCCAGTTCGCCGTTCATCACACGGAAACTGACTACGCCGCTGTTATCCTCTGCCGATACGGCTAAAGTAACCGAGAAATAACCGCTTGAAGCCAAAGAAGCCTGCACGTTCGTCGGTTTCTCGTCGTCAACCAATGCCTCCGAACGATAGAAATAAAGGTTACCCAGCCAGAAAGTCAGATTAGCTGCATTATCAATCTTGAATTGGAAAATGCTGGCTAAGTTCAATCCTGCGTAGTCGGTAGCCAGATCCAGATCAATGCAGTTCCACTGACCGCCTTTCAAGTTCACAAACTTGCCATGCGTATCGTCCGTATCCAAACCGGTTCCGCCGTAAATAGGAACCAAACGAAGCGTGGCATCATCAGCGATCCAGATATCTGCATGCAGTTTCTCCATCAAGAGGCAGTTCAGCGCAAAGCCGTCCAAACCGAAATAGCCACCGTTTGCCAAAACGAACTTCTTGCCAAAATCCGTGTCCGAAGCAACTGTGCCGCTACCCCAGTCTTGGAAATTGCAGGTTGCATTATAGGTCGGGCTGTAGATAGCTTTCACCTGAGCTGCCGGCCATGTCGGAGCGGTGGCTGCTGCACTCGGTTCAGATATGTAATCATCGGTCGTAACAGCTACCGTCTTGAAGTTCTGCGACTCCTTGCCAACGATGTCGATAGCATACACTTTGAGGCTGTAGGTCGTGCTCGGGGTCAAACCGATGACGGTGATCTTGCCATCCGTTGCGACAAACTGTGCGTCGTATCCTTTCGACGAATCTACCACACGGTATTTCATCACTTCGTTGTCGTCCGTAGCCGATACTTCGATCACTGCGCTGTTGTAGTTGTTCTCTACCAGCGATGCGCTTACCATCACCGGAGCTTGGGAATCCTCTGTCGGTACCCAAGGTTCGCCATACACGCGGAACTCAAAGATCTTCATTCCCCACTCGGTAGCAGCCTTGGTGCTCCAGAAGCGCACGTAACGTACTTTGATGTTGTTGTTCAGTTTGGTTACCTCGTCCGTACGACCGTTGATACCCGGGTTTCCTACGAAATCGTAGCCCAAAGCCCAGGTGGTGTTGTCCAGCGAGAAATCAATATGATAATCCTGTGCGCAGGCACCCTCGAAATGAATATCCACTTTATCTACGTTGCATACTCCTCCCAGGTCCACTACGAACCATGCGTCAAACGTACGGCTTGCTTCGTCGCCGCCGCTGATACTGTCAGGACGACCTTGCCACTCCGAACCCGCATTGCCGTCAAGCACGCGGTTCACGTCGTTATTGCCACCCGACGATGCTACAATACTCAGACCCTCGATCTGGGTGTAGGTCTTCGGAGCCTCGCTCAGATAATATACCTCAAACTCAAAGAAACTCTGGCCGTATCCTGTAGCACGCTTGATACCCTGATACTTGATGTAGCGAGCGGTAGTAGCGGTCTCCAGATAGATTTTCTGCCAACCGCTTTGAGCCAGACTGGTCTCGGTATAGATGGCGTTGAAGGTCTCGCCGTCTGTCGAAGCTAACAGCTTGAACTCTTTGGCATACGCACCTTCCCAGAGGATCTTGAAGTAATTGAATGTACGGCTCTGACCCAAGTCGAGCAAGAACCACTCGTCATCGGTTTGGGCACTCTCCCAGCGGGTGCCTTGATTGCCGTCGATAGCCAATGCGGCGTTGCCCGTGCTGGCGGTTGCCGAACTACCGTTGCTTGCCAAAGCAAAGTTCACTTCATCATCGGCCATCATCACTACGCTCATGCAGAGCATAGCTACGAATAAGGATAATTTTTTCATAATAGATGTGTTTTTTGGTTTGGATAATCTAAATGGGAATCCCCTCCGCCTCCTCACAAGGCGGAGGGAACCGTTCGTTACTGACGGGCACCCATTACGTTGTAGCGTACACCGTCGCGGATGATATAGAGAACGCCGTTCTCGATAACCTTTCTACTTTGTATCTTGTCGCCTTGTACATTTTCTACAGCCGTAGTTTTCGGGGTGTAGAAGAATACGTTGTCGATGAACAGATCGCCGCCGGTGGGAGCTGCCTCGAAGAACTTGAACTGGAAGATATTGCTCCAATCAATCTCCTTGCCTTCATAAGCGCTCAGGTCGATCTCTACGCAGTTCCATTGGTTCTTGGTCAACTCAATGGCTTTGACGCCCTCATGACCCGGGCTGATCGGAGTCACGGAGATCTTGTCGAGCGTAGCGCTGTAGAGATCCACATGCAGGTATTGCATATCCGTGGCGTTGACTGCCGGAGTAAGCAACCAGCCCATATAGTTGAAGTTGCTGCCGTAGCATACATGGTCGTTGGCTGCCAGTTCGGCAAACATACCTACTGTCGATTGTCCCCATGCACCGAATTCAATGACAGGACCGCCTGCTTGTGCATCGGTGAAGACAGGCACTACTTTCTCCATGTTGGCGAACGTCGGAACGGGCGCAGCCGCGGGAGCTTCTTTGGTCTTGACGGGTACGGCTACCGGCTCTGCGGCATTGTCATTGCCGTCCTTGGCAATCACATGGAGGTTGTACTCGGTGTTCGGAGTCAGGTTGTTGACAGTGATGTTCACGTTTGCACCGCTGGCGCCTGCACCGCTGCCTACTTCTGTCTCGCCGTTTTTCACTACGTAGAGCACTGCGCCGCTGTTGTCCTCTGCCGATACGGTCAGTACTACAGAGAAATACGACTCCGATGCTTTGGCTGCCGTTACGTTGGTCGGCTTGACATCGTCCACCAACTCGCTCTCGCGGTAGAAATACGCATTGCCTACCCAGAAGGTCAGGTTCGATGCCTGGTCAATCTTCATCTGGAAGATATTGCTCCAGTCGGTGATACCGGTGTACTGCTCCAGCGCAATATCTACGCAGTTCCACTGCTGGCCTTTCAGCGTAGCCGTCACGCCTTGCTCTGCACCGCCCCAGATAGGTACGATACGGATAGTAGCATCATCGGCAATCCAGATGTCGAAGTGCAGTTTCTCCATCGTGAGGGCGTTGATAGCGAAATCAACCATACCGAAATAGCCACCGCCTACGGTAACGTATTTCTTTCCGAACTCGGTATCCGTTACGGTCGTACCGCTGCCCCATTCGCCGAAACCGCAGTTGGCACTATAGGTCGGGCTGTAGATGGCTTTCACTAAGCTGGCATCCCATGTCGGAGCTTCAGCGGCTGCCGTGGGAGCAGTCATGTAATTGTCGGTGGTGAACTCTACGCTCTTGCTGTTCGCCGACTCGTTGCCTGCTACGTCAAAAGCAGTCACGGTGAGAGTGTAAGCTGTGTTCGGGGTCAATCCGGTTACGGTAATCTTGCCATCCACTGCGGCAATTTTCTTGTCCAGATCAGTACCTGTAACGCGGTAAGAAGCAATCTCATGATTGTCGGTAGCTTCCACTGCAATGACTGCCGTATTGTGGTTCTTGCTTACCAGCGTAGCGCTGACCATTACCGGAGCCTCGGTGTCACCGCTGTCCACCCACTCTTGACCAAAGACTTGGAACTCAAAAATCTTCATTCCCCACTCGGTGGCAGCCTTGGTGCTCCAGAAGCGTACGTAGCGCACCTTCTGGTTGTTGGTCAGGGTGCTGATATAGTCGGTACGGCCATAGATACCCGGTGTTCCTACGAAGTCATAGCCAAGAAGCCATTCGGTGTTGTCTGCCGAGAAATCCACGTGGTAGTTCTGTGCGCAGGCTCCCTCGAAATTGATGGTAACCATGTCAATATTATAGTACGCACCCAGGTCCACTACAAACCAAGCATCGAAATCCACACCGGCACTATTGGAGGCTCTACCCTGATATACACTACCCGCATTGCCATCCACGGCGTAGAAGGCATCGGTGCCATCGGGAGCGAAGTCAGATTGGGCTACAATCTTGTTGTCCGTGGTGATATTGGTGCTCAGCGCCAGGTTGTCGCTTGCTACACCATAGATGGTGACAGCTTTGGAACGCACCTCGCCGTTGTAAGCCACGATGCTGGCTGCACCTGTTTGGGCGGCTACATACTTGCCGTTTATTACATTTCCGGCGGCAGCAGGAGTAATCTCATAGCTGATCTCTGCCTCCATCGGTTTGCCGTTCTGGTCTTTCGGACTGGCGGTCAATGCCACTCCGTTGCCGCCTGTTTTCGAAATCGTGCTTGCAGCACTCAGATCAATCGTTGTCAGGGTGCTGACGCCCGGCAGCAGCACTTGGAACTCAAAGAAACTTTGACCCCAACCGGTTGCGCGTTTGGTGCCGTGATATTTGATGTACTGCGCTGTGGTTTCTTCCACCTCAATCGTCTGCCAACCCGCTTTGGTCAGATTGGTCTCGGTGTAGAGCGTGTTCCAGGTCTCGCCGTCCATCGAGTAGGTCAACTCAAACTCTTTGGCATACGCGCCTTCCCAGAGGATCTTGATGGTGTTGAAGATACGAGCCTGACCCATATCCAGCGTCCATGTCTCGTCATCGGTTGCTGCACTCTCCCAGCGGGTGCCTTCATCGCCGTCAATGGCTAATGCGGCGTTGCCGCTGCTGGCGGTTGCTGAACTGCCGTTGCTGGCCAGAGCGAAGTTGGTATCGTAAATCTTGGAAGGCTCTCCGCTACCGCCGCCTTCCGTACCGTCTTCGTAGTAAACGGTGAAGGTCTTGGTTCCCAGTGCCGCAACGATGGTAACTTCGGTCTCCTTGGCAGTGAAAGCACTCAGATACAGTACTACACCGCCGCCGTCAATAGCGCACTTGTCACCCAGCGAGCAGGACTGGATAGCACCACCGAAATCGCTGGTGTAAATACCGGCTTCAGCGGCCCAACCCGGTTTCTGGATATTCACTACGTTTTGTCCCTCGGCAGGAGCTACTTTGTACTTGTTGGAATAAGCACCACCGCCGGCGCCGTCGCCCAAGTATTCATACTGACTCCAGTCGATGGCTGCAAAGCTCATTACACTTGCGCATAGGAGCGCAAACAAGAATGAAATCTTTTTCATAACTGTTAGATTTTTTTGTTAAATAAATATTTTGGGTTATAGTTTTGTTCCGAGTGCATTGTAGCGGATACCGTCCTTGATGATGACGATGGTGCCGTTCTCTATCACTTTGCGCGTGCGCGTCTCATTATTATATACGCGCTCAAAAGCGGTGGTGTCCGTCTCGTTGGATTCGCCTACCGTGTACTGCACGTCGATCCGTGCGGCGGCTCCGGTATAGGCTACGTAGAAGAAGAAGTTCAGTTGGTCTCCGTCGTCGTAGATATCCGTGGTGGTGTAGGTGGCGGACTTGCCCGTCGCTGTCATAGCGATATAGTTGTCTTTGATGTTGACTTGGGGAGCTGCGCCTTCCAGCTCTTTGTCCCAGCTGATAGCAAAGGTCAGGGTCTGGTCGGTATTGCGGGTAACGCTCCACTCGAATGTGGTTTCTCCCTCCTTCTTGCTGCCGCTGTAGGTAGCGGGCTTCAGATCCACTTTGTCTTTGAATGTAGCCGTTACGGTCACATTGCTCTTGGGCATGTCGAACTTGTTCTTGCTGACAGCAACAGGGTTGCTCTCTGCGTCAATGACAATCCATTTGTCCAGTTGCTTGCCCTCTACTGGAGTAGCGGTCAGTGTGATGGTGGTGTGGTAAACAGCTTTGGTGGCATCCGCAGCGATAGTGCCGCCCTGAGCAGGCTGGATAACCGTGATGGTGTACTCTGTGTCGTCCTGCTGGCCTCCCTGACCGTTCTTGTAGAATACGGTGAAAGCATACTCTTTGTCGCCGGCTGTAACGGTTACGTCGGTCTCTTTGGCGGTGAAAGCGCTCAGATAAAGCACCACTCCCGCACCGTCAATAGCGCATTTCTCACCCAGCGAACAAGCACTGATTCCGGCCGGGAAGTTGGTGTAGATACCGTCTTCCGCAGCAAAACCCGGTTTCTGGATGTTCACTACGTTTTGTCCCTCAGCCGGAGCTACTTTGTACATCTCCGAATAAGCACCGCCTCCTGCGCCGTCACCCAGCCAGGCATAACTGTCCCAATCAATGGCGAAAACCGTTGCTGAGATACTGATTGCAATCACTGAAAGCAATAATTTCTTTCCTGCCATCAAGGCATGTTGAATAGTGGAAAATTTTTTCATGGCCATGAAATTTTTTTGTGAATTATTTTTGTTAACTATAGTTTGCTCCGCTTTCCCTTTTCGGGTTCCCCGCGAAACGCTAACGCTGTGGTGTTTTGTGGGGAGGAGGAGAAATTGCGAGCCGCTTCATTTTGCTTTAGCGAAATCACATAGGCGAGCAATTTCGACGACAAAATTACTGCTTTTTTCTCACATGCGCAAGCGTTCAAATATACTGCACAACGTAAAAGTACATCAAAGTACGGTAATTATCTCAGATTATCAGTCGTTTATGTATTTTGCAAGGCTAAAAAAAGTACGTTGAATGTACCCCTTTTGCCAACTCTACTTTGCAAAAATTCGGCAATTTGTCGTCGTAAAATTTGCATATATCATAAATTTATTGTACCTTTGCACTCAAAATGAATTTGCTATGTTCAAACGTTTTCTGTTTCTCTTGTGTTTGGGGTGCTCCGTGTGGGTGCCGGCTTGGGCGGATGCTACAATCGATTCGCTATTGAATGTCTATACGGCTGAGATCGCGCGATCGGATGTCTATATAGCGCGTCGTCAGGCGCGTATCGACTCGCTCAAGTATCTTTGTCCGCAATCCGACAAGGTGCTTCTCCATTTGGCGCAGGAGTACCAGCATTTCCAGTCCGATAGCGCGCGTACCTATTTTATACGCCTGCGTGAAGCACCCGAACCCTATAACAGCGAGGCGTTTCTCGGTTTGATCCAGCTCTACACCTATTCCGGACACTACGCCAATGCGTTTGCTTTGCTCGATCTGCCCGGTGCACCCTCCGTCCAGTCGGTGGAGGGCTACAAAGTGCTGTGGCTGCTCTATAAGGAAGCTTCCACCACCTCGCTCCTCCCTGCGTTTGGTATGGCGGAGTGGGGGGAGATAGCCGCTCACTACTACGACTCGCTCCTGGTGGCGTTGGAGCAGGACACGCTGCATACCGCGGAGAGCCGCCTCTGGCTGACTCTCTACAAGGCGTCAGATGCGCACGACTGGCCTACGGCGCTGCAAGCCAGCATGCAACTGATCAATGCTACGCAGCCCGAAAACAACCAGTATGCTATTCTCGCTTACGGGCACGCTATGCTCTATGAGCAGGCGGGGGACGCCCTCAAACGCCGCGAGTGGCTGATACGCTCCGCTATTTCCGACGTACGATGCGGTATCACCGACAACGGCTCCTCATGGCTCATTGCGCGGGACTGCTATGATGCCGGCGATCTCACCAACGCCCATATCATCAGCGACTACACCCTCACCAACGCTTCGCTCTTCAATGCGCCTGCGCGCTATATCCAGACTTACGCCCTCGGTCATACCATCGGCAACGAATACGAGCAGCGGCTTCGCCGCAACTACATCAATCTGGTGATCGCCCTTTCAGCGCTCGCACTCGTTCTCTTCGGCTGGGTGCTCGCCGGTTTGTATATCGTGCGGCAGAACAAGAAACTCTCGGCTATCAACACCCAACTCTCTACCACCAACCGCCAACTCAAGGAGGCGAACATCGTCAAGGAGCAGTATATATGCCGCTACCTGGAGGTGTATAACGACTATATCCGCCGGTTGACCACCATGGCGCGGCGAGCCGGAGAGAAAGATCCATCGGCGTTCATGGATCGCGAGATGGAGAATTTCTACCGCTCGTTCGACGACACCTTCCTCTCGCTCTACGGTACGTTTGTCGAGGATTTCAATGCGCTCCTCAAACCCGAAGCGCGCATCACTCCCAAACCCGGCGAACGCATGACGGTGGAGATGCGTATCTTCGCCCTCATTCTTCTGGGTATCGACAGTTCCGCCAAGATAGCCGAACTGCTCTGCTACAGCCCCAACACCATCAGCAATTACCGCGTCAAGATCAAGAACAACGCCCTTGGCAACCGCGACGATTTCGAGCCCAAGATCCGCTCCCTCGCCGCCAGGTACTGAAGTCAATAAAACTAAATCGTCAATAAATCGTAAAATTGTAAATCGTCAAATCGTAAATCACATTATGGATATTCAGCAACGTTATTTCGCCGCCGAAGGGCGGTATGACCGGGCGCAGACGCTTTATGCCCGGTGCGGAAGGAGCGGCGTACTGCTGCCCCGAGTGAGTCTCGGCTTCTGGCACAATTTCGGAGGGGTGGATCCCTACGAGCGGAGCCGTGCTATCACCCATTATGCGTTCGACCACGGAATCACCCATTTCGATCTGGCGAACAACTACGGTCCTCCCTACGGCAGCGCCGAGGTCACGATGGGAAGACTCATGGACGATGATTTCCGGCCCTACCGCGACGAACTGTTCATCTCCACCAAGGCGGGGTATGACATGTGGCCCGGACCCTACGGCGACCATGGCAGCCGCAAGTACCTCATGGCGAGTCTCGACCAGTCGCTTCGGCGCATGCACCTCGATTATGTCGATCTGTTCTACTCCCACCGGTTCGACCCGGACACGCCCGTCGAGGAGACCCTTCAGGCGATGGTGGATATCGTCCGCAGCGGCAAAGCGCTCTATCTGGGTATCTCCAACTGGCCGCTCGAACCCCTTCGCTATGCAGTCGATTACCTCCGGGAAGCAAAAACGCCGCTCCTGATCTATCAGGGACGGCTCAATATGCTCTATCAAAAACCTATCGAAGAAGGTATTCTGGAGTTTTGCCGCGAGCAGGGTATCGGATTTATCGCTTACTCTCCGCTGGCACAGGGACTGCTCACCGACCGCTATCTGGAGGGTATCCCCGCCGACTCGCGCATGGCGAAGGATCATTTCCTCCATCCCTACAGCCGCACTCCCAAACTGCTGGATTATCTCCACGAACTGGAAGCAAAAGGCCGTACCAACGGACGCTCGATTGCGCAGGAAGCTTTGACGTGGATCCTTGATCAGGCAGGAGTGACCTCCGTCCTGGTCGGTGCCAGCTCGGTTGCCCAACTGGAGAACAACCTCGCGGTACTGAACTAAAAAAAAACGGCTGATTATGCGAATATAGCGAAAGGTTAGTGTTCTTTCATAAGCGTAATTCGCATAATCAGCCCTTTTTATCTCCCAAAAACAGGTTAAACGCCACTAAATTTGCATTATTTTGCAAAAAAATGCAGAAAAATTTGGCTATATCAAAAAAAAGCAGTAATTTTGCACCCGCTTTTGTGAAAAACCATTGATGTTTTCTCAAAAACCGAGAAGTAGCGCAGTTGGTAGCGCACCACGTTCGGGACGTGGGGGTCGGGTGTTCGAGTCACCTCTTCTCGACAAAAAAATGACGGCACGAAGCCGTCATTTTTTTTTGTAGCCAAAGCCAAGGCCAAAGCCGTTAAAGCCATTTGGGGTCCCCGCGGGATGCCAACAGCGTGCATCCCGTGGGGAGCGAGAGCTAAACCGAGGAGCCAATGCCGCCAAGCGGCAGTCAATCTCCGAGGTGTTAGAGCTCGCTTGGCCAGATAACGGTTCCGCTTTCCTCGTCGTAGTTCTCCCAGCCTTTGGCGAAGAGCCATCCGCGGAAGGTGCGGTGCGGGTCGCCGGCTTTGCGGGCGGCTGCCCAGCGTGCCTGGTCG
>ONPG01000048.1 GCA_900319645.1 uncultured Bacteroidales bacterium | reverse complement strand
AGGTCCCACCCCTTCCCATTCCGAACAGGGTCGTTAAGCTCAGCATCGCCGATGGTACTGCACTGCGTTGTGGGAGAGTAGGTAGCCGCCACTTTGAGAACCTCTGAGATTCGTCTTAGGGGTTCTTTCTTTGTATAGCATGTCCGGCGATGCAAGCGGTAAGCCGACCCCATCCTTTTTTTCTCGCTTCGCGAAATTTTTTGGGGGAAAGAAAAAATCGTTTTTTGTTTCTCTTCTTTTCTATGTTTGTTTTCGGCGATGGTATCGCCGCTTTTTTCTTGTTTCTGCTTGTAGTGTGTGGGCTCGGACATAGGCAGATTAGTCCTTCGCTGTCCTCTCTCCACGTGAGGACGTTGTTATCTCGTATCGCCCTCTGTCTTTGTATCACATCCTATGAGGCTACAAACGCCAGCGGTCTGCCCGATACGAGCTAAATGCGGGTGTAGCCCATGCGGCGTGTAGTGTTTTCTCTCCGTCCGTTTCGTTCAGATTGCATCTGAACACAAAGAAAGCGGCATTGCTGCCGCCTTCTGTTGTTAGTTCTTACGATGTTTTTCTACATGGTAGAAGCCTAACGTGAGAATTTTAAGGATGACTTCGTACAGAACTTTCACCCAGTCTTTTTCTTCGTTTTCAGTTTTCATTTTCGATTATGATTTTAATAGGTTCATTACTTGCTTGCAACGCAAGCCATTCCGCAGTAAGTTGCTGTTCCATAGCGGCACTCACTAAGATACAGCCTTTTGAGTGTTCCGCCTTTGTGCCTCTGTGGATGCGTATTCCGCTGCGACTGGGCACGTTTCCGATAAGCGGCAGTATTCGCTTGAAGCGCGGTGAGAATGTGACTGAGACCGGATAAGTTCCTACTGGTATGATGTAGTCCGCATTTTCGAGCGTTGCGATGTCTCGTCCATTCACGCGCATACTTCCGCGCACCGCTTTTTCGTTTCGGCTAATTCGCCGCATCTGAATTACCGCCATGCTTACTCTTCCATTTGTAAGTGTAGTCAATCCCGAAAAGCGCTCCCGCGAAAGTCGCTACTTCGCCGAAGCCGACCAACAGGCTTTCGTGGATCTCGCCCTGCGGAGCAATAAACGCCCCGCAGAACAAGAGCACTAATCCACCGATAGAAAGCACAGCCGCTGTGATGAGCTGAATACTTGCTTTCATAGCTCACCTCCTTATCCGATGGTCTTCAGACGCTCCGGCATGGTCACCGTACCCGTGCTCTCGTTGTAGCACTTCCATGCCTTGCCGAACAACCAACCTTTGTAGGTCGTGTACTTGAAGTTCGGACGGGTCTTCTTCTCTTCGATGAAGTCCATCTGGTCGTACGTCAGGTGCATCAGATCCATCGAGCGTTCGAGAGCCGCTTGACGAACTACTTTGAAGCGAGCACGTACTTTCAGTTCCTCAGTACTTGCTGGAGTGGTTCGGTCGCCGTGTACAGACGTGTACTTACGTTCCGACCAACGGCGGTAGTTGTAACAGGTGCGATACTTCTTGCTAATCTTCCCCGAAATGTGATGTACGGGGTCCTCAAAAACAACTTTTCCCATAGTTTCAGTTTGGTTTAATGGTTAGACATCGGGTTTACACCAACTTTGCGTACTCCATTGCGATGACATAGCCGCGCAAGCTCTTGTACTTGCTCTGACCGGCAAAAGCGGTCTCGTACGCTGCTTTCTGCGTAGCGTCTGCCAAAGCGGTGCTTGCGTTGGTCAGTGCGGTTTTGAACTTTGCTTGGCGCGCCAGTTCCTCTGCACTGTACGCTTTCGTGCGCGGATTGCAAATCTGGCTGGTGTACTGCGTTTGCCCGCGTTGAGCAAAGATGATTTTCGAGTGCTTGCAGAAAGATGATTTTCGAGTGCTTGCAGATCTTGCCTCGGAAAGATTGGAAGGGTGCTTCCAAATTGATTTTACTCATAGTTAAATGTGTTTAGGTTAATAATGTTAATTTACGAGACGGATACGAGAGAGATACGGGACGATAGCGAGTAACTAAAATCCGTTTTCTCCGAAATCCGCCGCAAAGATAAAACAAAAAGCGGAGACGTGCAAATTTTCGTCTCCGCCGATGACCAAAAGTGGTCGTTTACACGATGAACGTCGCAAAATCCGCGAATGTGATCTTCACTCGGTCGTTGAGCGCGTACTGAATCAGACTTGTCGCGTCCTCTGTCTTGAGCCACCCTTTGTTGGTCTCTCGCTTGCGGTAATGCTTCTTCTGCCGCCAACCATACAACAGCGTCTCCCATTCCTTGGACGTATATGCCGTATTCTTATACTGCTCAATCCCGTCATTAAGAGGTTTAACATCCGTCAATTGGAATGCCTCGGCGGCTTGAACGGTATAAATTCCGTAACGGTTATAGTACTTCGCACTAACCATCTTGAAGTTAGCCATCATACTTTTTATATGCTCGGTGCCGTTCCAATTATAAGGCATCGGTACGCAATCTTTGATAGCGTAGTACGGATGATCTTTGATAGCCACACCTCGCAATTTCTGCTCCCACAGCGTGACCCAGATCTGCCGTTGCCGTTGGAGTGGGATAGCGTTCCATTGCTCCTCGGCAGGTCGTAGCATCCGTTCGTTTTGCGGTGCGATGTACGGTTTCAGCAAATCAATCATAACCGCCCAACTTCTGCGCTTCTTTAGTATGTCGTCTAAGGCTTCCATAAATAATTTTTCAAAAGTAGTAGAGGGAGACTACAGAGGGAGTATATACTATGCAGATAGTCTCCCTACTACGAATTTTCTTTTTTCTTTTTGCTTCTTTTTCTTTTGTCTTTTACTCAACGACCTTGACCGTCAGTTTCACCTCGTCCGGCTCCTTATCCGGATATAGCTCCACGAACGTCTTCACATACCCTGCCATCACAGCGGTGCGCGCCTTGACCAGATTTTGCTCTTTGACTTTCTCCTTGGCATTCTCGCGCCATTTCACCGCCTGTTCCTGTTGGTACTTGTGGTAATCGGCAAAGTCGAAAACCTCTGTACGCTGGAGTTGGAACTTACCAACGCCTTCCACCTCAAACTCGCCTTTCTCCTGCCCCTTTTCCGCAAGGATGGCAACGGCTTCGTTGGTTGCCTCGGTAGAAATCTCGTCAATACGTGCCTTAATGGCTTTCTCTTGATTGCGCAACTCACGCAACTCTTTCAAATTCGTTGTGTTCATATTATTCTCCGGCGTAAACGTCACCGGCTACGTTGTACATGTTAAACAATTGGAGTAATTCTTCAGAAGACATATTCTTCGGGTCTTTGCTTGGATCATTGTCCTGCCGTGCCACCATGCGCCTTGCCCGCAGTATCACTGCACGCTTGCGGTTCTCTTCCGGTGTCACCCATTGCAGGTTCTCTGCCCGCCAATCGTAGATGTTGCCGTTGATATGGTCGCACTCGCAACCAACTGGTCTCGGACCAATCCAAGTCAGTGCCATGACCGTGTGACACATAGCGTTTCCATACTGCCGCACAGAAGGATAGCGCGTGTGACACAGCCGTGTGTCTCGTGGTGGACGTTGGTTCACGATGATCCGTCTGAATCGCCACTCTCCGTGTATCAACCGCCGTGAGTAGAACGCACCGTCCCGACTGCAATAGAGAGGTTTTCCGTCTGTCTTCTCTAACGGACACAGCCGCACTTCCGTACCGTCCTCTGTCCGTCCCCATTCAGGGAATTTGTTTTTTGTTGCCATTTTAATAATGTTTTAATGGTTACTAAAATGGCTGGCGCCAGCCGTTAGCTGTGAATTCGAGTGCAAAGGTACTATATAAAAATGACTCCTCACGAATGAGAAGTCAAAAACCAAATGAAAACCAAATAGAAAGGTTTATAATACTGATGAACCAAATAGAAACTGAATATCAACTAAATGAAACCAAATGCACGTCGCCTAAAAATATGCCACAAAATTATCATATCCATATTTGCGCATGGTAGGGAAATGTGCACGTATGCACTTGAAGATTTGTTTTTTGCTATAGCCGTGGAAATCAAGCACACCCATTTGGCGATATTTCTTTAGGAAAGTTGCTAATGTCTTTGCATCGCTCTCGGCTGCTTCGCGGTACATTATTTCAAACTGCTCTAACGAGTATAACCCAAGATTCGTCAATTTATCCGGTACAAGGAAAGGACACGGAACGTGCTTTTCAATGGGTGTGACATCTTCTACCGTGGCGATGTCTGTTGTCTTAATCGGGAAATGTTGCCCTTGACAAAACGTGGAAGATGGATTGTCGTGAATATCAATACCGTCTCCGGCAATATAATTCCCATGAATATGGAAATGATTAATAACAATTTGTTTCATGGAATGATTCAGAAATTCTGGAGGACATAAAAAGCACGGGAATGCGGGGCACTATAAAACAAAGCGTCGACAAGCTCCTACAAAAATGCCCCGCAACCCGTGCCATGACACGAGTAACAGGGACATATTCTTCTTTGTAGATGAAAAGTTGTCGACTTTTGTTTTATAAAGCAATATGCCTGTTTGCACTAAGTGCTATTCAATATGTCCTCCTGTTTAACGTCTTGGAGAACCGACGTCGCTTTCCTTCGCGAAAGCGGCTGCAAAGTTACTACATTTTTTTGAATTATACAAGTTT